>CP085710.1:3814096-5085462 GCA_023823795.1 Bacillus sp. F19 | reverse complement strand
ATGAGGCATCTCCCTCCTTTTTCTATAAAATGAATGTGTACATGTTTTGTACAACAGCTGGATGTCCGTGAATAAAAATACAAAACGAACAAAATGTGCATAAATATATAATATAGTAGAAAAACGTCTTTTCGACATAAACCCTTAAATGTGGACAAGTTTTTTAACAGGGTGTTTATAATCTTTCCACATGTTATCCACAGAGTGTGGATAAAGCGGATGTTGACGTTCCGATATTCAGAGTGAAAACACAAATATAATATCAAATTAAACGAAGCGGCGCAATGGTTTTATTAAACTTATCCACATATCCGGCTCTTTGTTGAGAATAATTGTCCACATATGTTTGTTCTGTGTGAAACCTGTCGATAACGGGTGTGGATAAAAAATATGTCGAAAAAACTATTCACAGTCTATGAAGTTTAATAGATTTGTACATCAATCATTAGTTAGGCTTTTTTATTAAAACTTTATAATTCAGGATGCAAAAATGAATTTTAAATTTTTTTAATGGAATGAATCTATCTTGATTCTGCTAATTTAAGTGGAAAAGATCTTCCCTGACTTGAAAATTTCTATATAAAAACAATAAATTATATGAGAACAGTCTTTCAGTGTGAGATCTTTTTTGTCATATGGTTGACAATTCACTAGGTCACTCTCTATAATTAGAAAGACTGTCTTTAACAGCTATTCCTCAGGGAGGTGTCTATAATGAAAAGAACTTATCAACCAAATAATCGCAAACATAGTAAAGTTCACGGTTTCCGCGCTCGCATGAGCTCAAAAAACGGACGTAAAGTGCTAGCTGCACGTCGTCGTAAAGGAAGAAAAGTATTATCAGCATAGGCCACTGAAAAGTATCAGTGGTCTTTTTTACATGGCCCAATCCTACTTATGATTGGGCCATGTTTTTCAAAAACAGCTGTTTAAATAGATATTGTTAAAGAAATAATGATGGAAAAGCTCTCAACAGGCTGGAGAATTTCAGGCAAGGATCCGGAGTGAGGAAATGAAAAAGAAAAACCGCATCAAAAAAAACGAAGACTTCCAAAAAGTATTCAAGCATGGTAAGTCGATGGCAAATAGACAATTTGTGATCTACATGCTGGGTCAGCCTGAAGAAAAAGAATTCCGTTTAGGTTTATCAGTCAGTAAAAAAATAGGGAATGCCGTCACAAGAAACCGAATTAAGCGCCTCGTCCGGCAAGTATTTCTCGAAGAAAAGGACAGCTTAAAAACAGGCATTGATTATATAGTAATTGCCAGAAAGCCGGCATCCGAAATGGACTATCATGAAGTCAAAAGCAGTTTATTGCACCTTTTCAGAAAAACAAAAGTCCACAGAGCAAGACCCCAGCGTGAAAACTCCATAAAAAATACATAGAAAAGTGAAAAATGAAAGAAGTTTTCCTTTTTAAAAGATGTTAAAATAAGTGTTGAATAAAGTCGGCAGAACTTGCAGGTTTAGTTATTTTGTTAGGAGGAATACCGGTTGAAAAGGAGAATATTGTTAGTGCTTGGCTTAGTGAGCATCATGATGCTTCTTACAGGATGTACAGAAGTGAATCAGCCAATCACAGAAGAAAGTCAGGGATTCTGGAATCACTACATTGTGTATCCGTTATCATGGCTGATCATATATGTTGCAGAATTAATGGGTAACAACTACGGACTGTCAATCGTTATCGTTACGCTGATGATACGTTTTGCGATCTTGCCTTTAATGATTAAACAGATCAAAAACTCAAAAGCGATGCAGGAAGTACAGCCAGAAATGAAAAAGCTGCGTGAAAAATACAGCTCTAAAGATCAAAAAACACAGCAAAAACTGCAGCAGGAAACAATGGCTTTATTCCAGAAGAATAAAGTGAACCCGCTTGCAGGGTGTTTTCCATTATTAGTTCAAATGCCAATCCTGATTGGTTTTTATCATGCAATTATGAGAACAGAAGCAATTGCAGATCACAACTTCCTATGGTTTGACCTGGGATCGAAGGATCCAATATACCTGCTTCCGATCATTGCAGGTATTACAACATTCATCCAACAAAAATTGACAATGGCGGGAACAGCAAATCAAAATCCGCAAATGGCTATGCTTTTATATATCATGCCAATTATGATCGTCATCTTTGCTGTCAGCTTCCCAGCTGCACTATCTTTATATTGGGTAGTCGGAAATATATTCATGATCGTGCAGACAATGATCATCTACGGACCTGATATTAGAGCGAAAGCACTTTCAAAATCGGGAGGAACGAAAAAGTGAGAGAAATAACTGCTACCGGACTTAGCGTCGAAGAAGCAGTACAATCCGCTTTAACACAGCTGAATGCAAGCGATAAAGAAGTAGAAATTACCGTTATTGATGAAGGGAAAAAGGGATTTTTAGGACTGTTTGGGGCAAAACCTGCAATGGTAAAAGCCGTAAAACTTCCAAATCCTGCTGAAGAAGCGCATCGTTTTCTGACAGAAGTGATCAGAAATATGAATGTGGAAGCAAAGGTTGAAATGATTCAGGAAGGCAAAAATGTCACGTTTCAAATTGAAGGAGAGAAGGTTGCGCTCTTAATTGGAAAACGCGGCCAAACGCTTAATTCTCTGCAATATTTGACACAGCTCGCGGCAAATCGTCATTCTAATCACTACTTGCACATTACAGTAGATGCTGAAAACTACAGAACCCGCCGCAAAGAAACATTAATTCAGCTCGCTCAGAAGCTTGCACATCAGGCTGTTCGTACTAAAAGAGAGGTTCCTTTAGAACCAATGCCTTCATATGAACGAAAGATTATCCATGCTGCTCTAGTTAACCAGCAGCACAAGATCAAAACATACTCGGTTGGAGAAGAACCTAATCGTCATTTGGTGATTGCTCCTAAATAAGAAAAGCAAAATCGCCTGTTTAGCGCAGGAAGACAGATAAGAATCCGACACTTTGACTTTTTTTGCGGATTTGTTCTGCCAAGGAATTAGGCGATTAGCGGGACTTTGCCCGAACAATACTCATCTGACACACCAAAACCCTGCTGGTATTTAATCAGCGGGTTTTTTTGTGCTTTCTTTTATGCTTAAGGGCTTAGAAACCTTGCATTTGGAAATATTGTTATTAACATGTGGATAAGTTAAAATGATAATGAGAGAATTGTGCGGAATTTAAGTCTGTGGATAATTCGATATTTTTTTCTTTCCAATAAGAAATAACTATGATATCTTATAAATTTGACTGCGTATATAATGGGAAATTTCTATATAGATTTATTTTGAAAGAAGCGGGGTGAAACGCATGGAATTCGATACAATTGCAGCAATATCCACACCAATGGGAGAGGGAGCGATTGCCATCGTCAGACTAAGCGGGGACGATGCGATCAAGATTGCGGACAGATTGTATTCAGGTCCTTCAGGGAAACGATTGGCAGAGGTACCTTCACATACGATTCATTACGGGCATATTGCAGATCCTGATACTGCCCAAATTGTAGAAGAAGTCATGGTATCGGTTTTGAAAGGCCCTAAGACATTTACGAGGGAAGATATAGTAGAAATAAACTGCCACGGCGGGATTGTAACAGTTAACCGTGTACTGCAGCTTGCATTAAACCATGGGGCGCGGCTTGCAGAACCTGGTGAATTTACGAAAAGAGCGTTTTTAAATGGACGAATTGATTTGTCGCAAGCTGAAGCGGTGATGGATTTAATAAGAGCAAAAACAGATCGTGCAATGAATGTCGCCCTTGGACAGATGGAAGGGAGACTATCAAAGCTCATTCAGCGTCTGCGCCAGGAAATTCTTGAGACACTTGCACATGTGGAAGTAAACATAGATTACCCTGAATATGATGATGTAGAAGAAATGACGCACAGCATGCTGATTGAAAAAGCAACGTTCGTCAAAAACGAGATTGAAAAGCTGCTCCAAACATCTCAGCAGGGCAAGATTTTAAGAGAGGGTCTTTCAACGGTCATCGTAGGCAGACCTAATGTAGGCAAATCGTCGCTTCTGAATAGTCTGATTCACGAAAATAAAGCGATTGTAACAGATATACCGGGAACGACAAGGGATGTCATTGAGGAATATGTAAACGTTCGGGGCGTGCCTCTTCGTTTAGTTGATACAGCTGGTATTAGGGAGACAGAGGACATTGTCGAGAGGATTGGTGTTGAGAAATCTAGACAGGTATTGAAAAAGGCCGATCTTATCCTGCTCGTTTTAACCTACAGTGAATTTCTTTCAAAAGAGGATGAGCAGCTGTTTGAAGCTGTAAGCGGAATGGACGTAATTGTTATCGTCAATAAAACAGACCTTCCTCAAAAAGTAGATTTGAAACGGGTGAGGGAGCTTGCTGAAAAATCTCCTGTAGTGACGACTTCTCTGCTTGAAGAACAGGGAATTGATCAGCTTGAAGAATCCATCAGCTCGCTGTTTTTCGAAGGCAGCGTTGGCGCTTCGGATTTAACCTATGTTTCAAACACAAGGCACATTGCTTTGCTGTCACAGGCAAAACGTACCATTGAAGATGCACTTGAAGCGATTGAAGCGGGAGTGCCGATTGATCTTGTACAAATCGATTTGACACGTACGTGGGAGCTGCTCGGTGAAATTATTGGAGATGCTGTTCATGAAAGTCTGATTGATCAGCTGTTTGCTCAGTTCTGTTTAGGAAAATAAGGGCTGTATATATAAAGAATCATGTACATTTTACCTTAGGTTAAAAAATAGAAAAGTGCTTAATTCATAAAGGAGGTAAATACCATGGGATATCATGCAGGTGATTATGATGTAGTTGTCGTCGGTGCAGGTCATGCAGGGGTTGAGGCAGCCCTCGCTTCTGCGAGAATGGGTGCAAAAACGCTTGCTTTGACGATCAATCTTGATATGGTTGCTTTTATGCCTTGTAATCCATCAGTAGGTGGACCGGCAAAAGGAATCGTAGTGCGGGAAATCGATGCTTTAGGCGGAGAAATGGCTAAAAATATCGATAAAACACATATTCAAATGAGAATGCTGAATACAGGCAAAGGACCGGCTGTGCGTGCGCTGCGTGCTCAGGCTGATAAATTTACGTATCAGCATGAAATGAAAAAGACGATGGAAAATGAACGGAATCTTACAATGCTTCAAGGAATGGTAGACCGTCTTATTATTGAAGACGGAGAGTGCCTGGGCGTTATTACTCAAACGGGTGCGGAATACCGTGCGAAAACAGTTGTTCTGACTACAGGCACATTTTTAAGAGGGAAAATTATTTTAGGTGAACTGCAATATTCAAGCGGACCTAATAACCAGCAGCCTTCTATAAAATTATCAGAGCATCTGCAGGAAATTGGACTTGATATGGTCCGTTTTAAAACGGGAACACCGCCGCGTGTAAACAGTCATTCGATTGATTACAGCAAAACAGAAATTCAGCCAGGTGACGACGTTCCCCGCGCTTTTTCCTATGAGACGACAAAATATATTACCGATCAGCTTCCATGCTGGCTGACTTACACAAGTGAAGAAACTCATAAAATTATCGACGATAATCTTCATCGTTCACCAATGTATTCGGGCATGATTAAAGGAACTGGACCGCGCTACTGTCCTTCAATAGAAGATAAGGTCGTCCGTTTTAATGATAAGCCGCGTCATCAGATTTTCCTTGAGCCAGAAGGCAGAAACACACAGGAAGTTTATGTGCAGGGATTATCAACAAGTCTTCCGGAGGATGTACAGCGAAGAATTCTATCATCCATTCCCGGTCTTGAAAAAGTGGAAATGATGCGTGCAGGATACGCAATCGAATATGATGCCATCGTACCTACACAGCTATGGCCAACCCTTGAAACGAAAAAGGTTCCCGGCCTATTTACAGCCGGACAAATCAATGGTACATCTGGCTATGAAGAAGCAGCGGGCCAAGGCTTAATGGCCGGAATTAATGCTGCCAGCAAAGCCCTTGGCAAAGAAGAAGTCATCTTAAGCCGTTCTGATGCTTATATCGGAGTATTAATAGATGATCTAGTCACAAAAGGTACAGACGAGCCGTATCGTTTATTGACTTCCAGAGCGGAATATCGCCTGCTTCTTCGCCATGATAATGCAGACTTGCGTTTAACGGATATTGGACGTAAGATTGGACTTATAAAAGAAGAACGCTACAAGACTTTCTTGCTTAAAAAAGAAGCGATTGAAGCAGAGAAAAAACGCTTGAATTCGGTCATAATCAAACCAAATGAGCAGACACAGGAATTAATCAGAAGAGCAGGCGGCAGTGAACTGAAGGACGGAATCCGTGCATCAGATCTTATGAAACGCCCTGAAATGAACTATGAGCATATTCATGCTCTTGCTCCTGCTGACGAAAATATTTCCGGAGAAATAGCCGAACAGGTTGAAATTCAGATTAAATATGAGGGCTATATTGAAAAGTCGCTTCAGCAGGTTGAAAAGCTGAAGAAAATGGAAAACAAAAGAATTCCAGAAAATATTGATTACGATGCTATTTCAGGTATTGCTTCTGAAGCACGACAGAAACTGAAAGAGGTCAGACCGCTTTCAATGGCACAGGCATCCCGTATTTCAGGGGTTAACCCTGCAGATATTTCCATCCTTCTCGTCTATTTGGAGCAAGGAAAAATAGCGCGTGTTTCAGGCGAATAAAAGCAGATCAGAAAGGTTTTGAGTATGGACATTTCTTTATTTAAATCCAGTCTTGAGGAAAAGGGAATCTCTCTTTCCGCAGAACAGCTGGAGCAATTTGAGACTTACTACGAATTGCTTGTAGAGTGGAATGAAAAAATGAATTTAACTTCGATTACAGATAAAAAAGAAGTTTATCTTAAGCATTTTTATGATTCTATTTCTGCTGCTTTCTATTTTGATTTTACAAAACCGTTATCCATTTGTGACGTAGGCGCAGGCGCAGGGTTTCCAAGTCTGCCGATTAAAATCTGCTTTCCGCATCTGAAAATTGCAATTGTGGATTCTCTTCAAAAGAGAATTACATTTTTAGATCATCTGACGAAATCATTAAACCTTTCAGGCGTATCTCTTTACCATGACAGAGCAGAAACGTTTGGAAAAAACAAAGCATTCAGAGAAACGTATGACGTTGTGACGGCAAGGGCTGTAGCGCGTCTATCTGTTTTGAGCGAGCTTTGCCTGCCTCTTGCTAAAACAGGCGGTCACTTCGTAGCAATGAAAGCCGCATCAGCTGAGGAAGAAATAATCAATGCTGAAAAAGCAATCAGTACGCTTGGCGGCAAGGTGAAGGAAAAGTATGCCTTTGAGCTGCCGCTTGAGAAAAGTGAGCGCTCAATCATTATTATTCATAAACAAAAATCAACACCTGCTAAATATCCCCGCAAACCGGGTACGCCTAACAAACTTCCATTAGAATAGAAAAACATTCAGGTGGAAAGTTCGTTCAGCATGCAGGAATATAGAGAATTGAAAGAGAATTAATATGATGGCAGTTTCTAAAGGTGGTGTAGGCTCATGAAGCATCCATTCTCTCGTTTTTTCGGTTTGGGAGAAAAAGAAGATACAGCAGAAAAAACAGCAGTAATTGAAACAGAAGAGATTGATGATTCAGTATTTGATGAGGTAAAGAAGATTTCCGTGGAGGAAATCGTGCCTAATCGTTTTCAGCCCCGTACGGTTTTCGCGGATGAAAAAATTGAAGAATTATCGCTTACGATACGTACACACGGGATTATTCAGCCGATTGTTGTACGTCAGGTTGATGGAAGATATGAAATTATTGCCGGGGAAAGACGGTATAGAGCAGTCCGAAAACTAGGATGGGAAACAATCCCAGCAATTGTGAAGGACTTCAACGACACAGAAACAGCTTCTGTTGCTTTAATTGAGAACCTTCAGCGCGAGGAACTTTCAGCGATTGAAGAAGCTGTTGCATATGCCAAGCTGCTGGAGCTTCACGACTTGACCCAAGAAGCCCTTGCCCAGCGTCTCGGAAAAGGACAGTCCACAATTGCCAATAAGCTTAGGCTGTTAAAGCTGCCTCATGAAGTTCAAGATGCATTGCTCCAAAAGAAAATAACAGAGAGACATGCAAGAGCACTCATTCCTTTAAAAAAACCAGATCCGCAAATTACACTGCTCTCTGAAATCATAGAAAAGCAGTTAAATGTCAAACAAACAGAAGACCGCGTTGTCAAAATGCTTGAGAAAACCAGCCCAAAAGCAAAACCAAAACGTAAAGCATTCAGCCGGGATACCCGTATTGCGATGAATACCATCCGTCAATCGTTGACAATGGTAGCGGATACTGGCGTAAAAATAAATGCTGAAGAAGAAGAATTTGAAGAATACATTCAATTCACTATAAAAATTCCAAAGTAGCTCTCTGCAAATTCAGCAGAGGGTTTTTCTTTTTGAAGTTTCATAGATTTCAAGATTTCCGTTCAAGCTGCATTTTTACAAATTGCAAAAAAGTTCAAACCATTGGCAAAGTTTCATGATAAAATAGAGAGCATGATAGAGTTCATGTTTAGTGAAAGCAGGTGACATCGTGGGGAAAATTATTGCCATTGCGAACCAGAAAGGCGGGGTCGGCAAAACGACAACTTCCGTTAATCTTGGTGCGTGCTTAGCATATATAGGAAAACGAGTTCTTCTCGTCGATGTTGACCCACAAGGAAATGCGACAAGTGGTATAGGAATAGAAAAAGCCGATGTTGAACATTGTGTTTATGATATTTTAGTTGATGATGTTGATGTAACAGAAGTCATTAAGCCAACTGCTGTCGAAAATTTGGATGCAATTCCGGCCACTATCCAGCTGGCAGGTGCCGAAATTGAACTTGTGCCAACCATTTCTAGAGAAGTCCGTCTGAAACGTGCGCTTGAAAAAGTAAAACATAATTATGACTATATGATTATTGACTGTCCTCCCTCTTTAGGATTACTGACAATTAATGCTTTAACAGCTTCAGATGCCGTGCTTATTCCAGTTCAATGCGAGTATTATGCACTTGAAGGATTGAGTCAGCTGCTGAATACTGTGCGATTAGTTCAAAAACATTTAAATACCGATTTAATGATAGAAGGCGTTCTTTTAACAATGCTTGATGCACGAACCAATTTAGGAATTCAGGTTATTGAAGAAGTCAAAAAATATTTTCGCGACAAAGTATATAAAACAATTATTCCCAGAAACATCCGTTTAAGCGAAGCACCAAGTCATGGACAGCCGATTATTATTTATGACCCGCGCTCAAGAGGCGCTGACGTATACTTAGAATTGGCAAAGGAAGTGGTTGTAAATGGCTAAAGGATTAGGTAAAGGAATCAATGCTTTGTTTACGAATATGGAAGTAAGCAATGACGAAACACTGCAGGAAATTAAAATTAAAGATCTGCGTCCAAATCCTTATCAGCCCCGCAAAACATTTTTGCCAGGAGCGATTGAAGAACTGAAAGAGTCCATCCTTCAGCATGGTATCCTTCAGCCAATCATTGTGCGCAAGAGTATTAAAGGCTATGAGATTGTCGTAGGCGAGCGCCGTTTCCGTGCAGCAAAAGCAGCGGGCCTTCATGTTGTGCCAGCTGTTATCAGAGAGCTAACAGAGCAGCAGATGATGGAGCTTGCGCTTCTTGAAAATCTGCAGCGCGAAGACTTATCTCCAATCGAAGAAGCGGGAGCTTACCAGGCTTTGCTTGATCACTTGCATATTACACAAGAAGAGCTTGCCAGACGTCTAGGGAAAAGCAGACCGCATATAGCGAATCATCTAAGGTTATTGTCTCTTCCTGAAACCATTCAAACACTTATTTCTGAAGGAAAGATTTCAATGGGTCATGGCAGAACACTGCTCGGGCTGAAGAAAAAAGATAAGCTAAAAGCCTTAGCGGACAAAATTATGAAAGAGCAGCTTAATGTCCGCCAAGTTGAGCTTCTTGTTCAGCAGCTAAACGAAAATGTTTCACGTGAAACGAAAAAGAAAGCTGGCAGTCAGGACATTTTCATTAAAGAAAGAGAATCCTACTTGCGTGAGTATTTTGGCACTTCTGTTACGATTAAGCAGCAGAAGAAAAAAGGGAAAATTGAAATTGAATTTTTTTCAAAAGAGGATCTGGAAAGAATTTTAGAGTTGCTTGAAGCTGAGCAATCATCTTAAGCGGCCATCTTGCAGCATAGATGGCTTCTTTTTATGTTTAATAAAAAAGCAGCTCCAGCACCTAACATCTCGTTCAGAAAGGATCCGCCTTTTTATGGCGGATATCTGTCTGCCTGCCGAAATTGACGAAGGGGCTTGCTCCTTATAAATAGAGAGAGGGATTAAAGTGGTATTATTAGGAAGTTTAGTAAATGCAGCTGGAATTATCATAGGATCCCTATTAGGTTTATTGCTTCGCAGAATACCAGAATCTATGAAACAGACGGTCATGACTGGCATAGGTCTTTTTGTCATGGTATTGGGCCTTGATATGGCACTGGAAAGTGAACAGCTGTTTATTGTGATTATCAGTCTTGTTTTTGGGGCGGTCATTGGAGAAGCCATTGATATTGAAAAGAAGCTGCATCAGGTGGGACATTGGCTTGAGAAAAAACTGAGCAGAAATCAAACCGGTGATTTTGCACAAGGCTTTGTATCCGCTACCCTTATTTTTGTCATTGGTGCAATGGCAATTGTGGGATCACTTGATAGCGGATTGAGACAGGATCATGATATTTTGTACACAAAGTCGATGATTGATGGCTTTACGAGCATGGTTCTTTCAAGTACGCTTGGCATCGGTGTTCTTCTTTCAGCGGTTCCTGTTTTCATATATGAAGGAGGCATCGCTATATTCGCGAATGTGATTCATCAGTATGTACCGGAATCTTTGCTTGAGGATTTGATCTCAGAGATTACGGCTGTTGGCGGGATACTGATCTTTGCCATTGGAATCAATATGCTTGCCATAAAAGCCATTCGTGTAGCAAACCTGCTCCCAAGTCTGGCAGTTGTTGCAGTCATTATTGTTTTAATGAAATTTGTTTAATTGAAGTTTGCACCCTTGGCCTGATTAAGCCAGGAGGTCTTCGTCTTTAGCGGGATTTTTTTAAGTTCTATCTGCTGATCAGCCAGAATGATGCTTTCTGCAATAATAGAAGCCATTGTCATAACGAGATGCAGTCTTGTATTTTGCAATACAAAGAATTCCATAAACCCGCTGACGTTTACAATTCCATTAATGTGAATGTCTCCTACCTCGGGAAGCACCTTGTTTACACCAGCACCAGGCTTGATTGGACCTGATCCAACCTGGAATGTCCCCACACTTTTCAGTCTTCCCAAGCAGGCATCAATCGCAAGGATAAAAGGGTTATCGAACGTTCGTTCTATTTCTTGGATGGTTTCTTCAAGGTTGACTGCATGAACAGGATGCTTTAGTGTTCCGTAAACATGGAAATGCTTGAGATCAGCATCGATAAGCTTAGTGCCTACTAAAGGGCCTAAACAGTCACCGGTTGAGCGGTCTGTTCCAATACATAGGACAACGATGGGTTTCCGTACAGAAAGAAGGAGTTTTATTTCTGATGATAAATGTTCAGCCGCATGGTCATCTTCATAATAAATTCGGTCTCGCTGCGGTTTTAAAAAGCCAGATTTAAAATTCATCATTTCACTCCTTCAATATAGTAGTAACAGTATACGGAAGAATATAGAAATCTATACATATTTAAGAGATAATAAGAGTTTTTACTAAGCACTGTAAATTGCTTAGAAAAGTTGTTAAAATAAAATCTATCTTTATGAATGCAGCGTGTAATTCTTTATAAAGGAAAGGTTGATCTGATGTGGATTTTTTAAATAAGCTTATAGATAAAATGGGTGCCTCTCTTCTAAACGAAGATCTCTGGCTGAACTTTGTACAAGGACTGCTGAAGATTATTGGCATTATGATTCTTTCAGCGATTCTTATTCGAGTCGGAAATACAGTCATTGAAAAAATTTTCTTGCTAAGAACAAAGTCACCGCTCCGCATTTCAGAGCGGAGAGAAAATACGCTGGTCAAGCTGCTCAATAATATTTTAACGTACCTCGTTTATTTTGTTGCCCTGCTGATGATCCTTGAGACATTAAGCTTTGATGTAAAGGCTCTGCTCGCCGGAGCGGGAATTGTCGGGCTCGCCGTCGGATTCGGTGCACAAAATCTTGTCAAGGACGTCATTACAGGATTCTTCATTATTTTTGAAGATCAGTTTTCAGTTGGTGACATGATTCGTGTCGGCCAATTTGAAGGAACCGTTGAAGAAATTGGACTTCGCACGACTAAGATTAAGAGCTGGACAGGAGAAATCAATATTCTGCCAAACGGAAATATAACGGAAGTGACTAATTTCTCCGTCAATAACAGCGTCGCTTTTGTAGATGTCAGTATTGCCTATGAAGGGGATATTCCAAAAGCAGAAAGAGTGATTGAAGATTTATTGCTCGAGCTGCCGGATAAGTATGAAGAAATGGTTGCACCTCCTGAGTTGCTTGGCGTGCAAAACCTGGGACCATCGGAAGTTGTCTTGCGTGTAGTCAGTGAGGTCCTTCCTATGAAGAATTTTCATATATCGCGTATGCTGAGAAAAGAAATTAAGATGAGACTTGATGAGCATGGCATTGAAATTCCATACCCTCGCATGGTCATGTATACAAGACAGGATGAAGGTGCTAAACAAAAGGAAAGGATGAGTGAATAGTGGACAAGGAATTTGGCATAAATGACGTTGTCGAAATGAAAAAACCTCATCCGTGCGGTGCGAATCGCTGGAAAATCATCAGAATGGGCATGGATATCCGCATAAAATGCGAAGGCTGTGCTCACAGTGTGATGATTCCAAGAAGAGAATTTGCCCGGAAAATGAAAAAAAGATTAGTCAAGCATGAAGAATAACTGTTTTTATGGCTTTAAATTGGTTTATTTAGGGAGAAAACCTTGATTTCCGTTTGGTTTTCCCCTTTTTTTAATGAGTAAAAATGAACTTTTACCATGAAAGACTTCCCCTCTTAAGCTTGTCATTTCATGCGTTAGTATCTATAATTGTTGAAGATTGGTTAGATAAAAATAAACGGATTAATCGATTATATATTGTTCATATAGAGGAGTGGAAATAACCATGGCTTTAACCGCTGGTATTGTTGGACTTCCGAACGTAGGGAAGTCAACGCTTTTTAACGCCATTACACAGGCTGGTGCTGAATCAGCAAACTACCCATTCTGTACAATTGACCCTAACGTAGGGATTGTAGAAGTGCCGGATGAGCGTCTTCAAAAGCTTACAGAGCTTGTAAAACCAAAGAAAACAGTTCCTACTGCGTTTGAATTTACGGATATTGCAGGGATTGTTAAGGGAGCAAGTAAAGGAGAAGGACTTGGAAACAAGTTTCTTTCACATATTCGTCAAGTAGATGCCATTTGTCACGTTGTGCGCTGTTTTGCAGACGACAACATTACTCACGTTTCAGGAAAAGTAGATCCGATTGATGATGTTGAGACAATCAATCTTGAGTTGATTTTAGCGGATTTAGAGTCTGTAGACAAGCGTATTGAGCGTGTCGGCAAGCTTGCTAAGCAAAAAGATAAAGATGCTGTTTATGAGCACGAGGTTCTGTTAATGCTGAAAGATGCATTCGAAAACGACAAACCGGCCCGCTCTGTGGAATTCACAGATGAACAGATGAAAATTGTTAAGCATCTTCATTTGCTGACAAGCAAACCTGTTTTGTATGTAGCTAATGTCTCTGAAGATGAAGTGGCTGATGCTTCAAACAATGAATATGTAAAAGCAGTTCGCGAATTCGCTGCGAATGAAAAAGCTGAAGTCATTGTTGTATGTGCGAAGATTGAATCCGAAATTGCCGAACTTGATGGAGAGGAAAAAGAAATGTTCCTTGAAGAGCTTGGCATTGAAGAATCAGGTCTTGATCAGCTTATTAAAGCTTCATACAATCTTCTCGGTCTTGCGACTTATTTTACAGCGGGTGTACAGGAAGTCCGCGCGTGGACTTTCAAAAAAGGAATGAAGGCTCCGCAGTGTGCCGGCGTTATTCACTCTGACTTCGAACGCGGATTTATCCGCGCTGAAACAGTTTCCTATGAAGATCTGCTGAATGCAGGAACAATGGGAGCTGCACGTGAAGCCGGGAAAGTGCGTTTAGAAGGAAAAGAGTACATCGTAAATGATGGCGACGTTATCCATTTCCGTTTTAATGTTTAATTTGGTTGCCTAAAGTCGTTTTGTTTGCTATAATTTAAACTTGTGAGTAATTGAATTGTTTAATTGCTCCTTGCCCGTTTAGGGCCGTTTAGACCAAAAGGAGGTGTAAGAGATGAATAAATACGAAATCATGTATATCATCCGTCCAAACATTGAAGATGAGGCTAAAAAAGCTCTAGTTGAGCGTTTCAACACAATTTTAGCTGACAATGGTGCGGAAGTTGAAGAAACAAAAGAGTGGGGCAAACGTCGCCTTGCTTATGAAATCAACGATTTGCGTGACGGTTACTACATGCTTCTTCAAGTTGCATCAAAGCCGGAAGCTGTTCAAGAATTTGACCGCTTAGCGAAAATCAACGAAGACATCATGCGTCACATGGTAACTAGAAAAGAAGTGTAATTCATATAGATTAGATATCTTTAAAAAAGGATGATTCTGATGATGAATCGGGTTGTTTTAGTCGGCAGACTAACAAAAGATCCAGAACTGCGCTACACACCAGCTGGAGCTGCAGTTGCTACTTTTACATTAGCTGTTAACCGTTCCTTCACAAACCAGCAGGGTGAAAGAGAAGCGGACTTCATAAACTGTGTCGTATGGCGCCGTCCGGCTGAAAATGTTGCAAATTTCCTTAAAAAAGGAAGTTTAGCAGGAGTAGATGGACGTCTGCAATCACGCAGCTATGAAGACCAGACTGGCAAACGTGTTTATGTAACCGAAGTGGTTGCAGAAAGCGTACAGTTTCTTGAACCTAAAAGCGGCAGTGGAAACAGCGGCGGCGGTGGCGGAAACAACAATTATTATGGCGGCGGCCAAGGTGGACAAGGCGGTCAGCAAAATCCATTCAGCCAAAATCAAAATCAAAATCAGAATCAGCGTAATCAAGGCCGTTCGAACTTTGATGACGATCCATTCGCTAATGATGGAAAGCCGATTGATATCTCTGATGATGACTTACCGTTTTAAAACATATAGTACGTGCATTTCATAATGGAAGGAGGAAATAACTATGGCAGGCGGACGCAAAGGTGGACGTGCAAAACGTCGTAAAGTGTGCTACTTCACTGCACACGGAATCACAAACATCGATTACAAAGATGTAGATTTGCTTAAAAAATTCGTTTCTGAGCGTGGTAAAATCTTACCTCGTCGTGTAACAGGAACAAGCGCTAAATACCAACGTAAATTAACGATTGCTATTAAACGCTCTCGTCAAATGGCTTTACTTCCATACGTATCTGGCGAATAATAAGATGAAAAAGGCAGTGAGGATTCCTTGCTGCTTTTTTATTTACTCTTTATCCAACCATTTGATTTGTCACGCACGGTTCATTTAAAATAAGCTTGGAAGTATAAAAGAGGTGAAACTGTGAAACGGGTTAACATATTGACAGAAGGTGCGATATTACTTGCGCTCTTTACTTTATTAACATTAATGACACTTTATCTGCCGCTGTTTGGGGCATTTTTAATGGTCTTTTTGCCATTGCCGTTTATTCTTTATACGGTGAGACATGGGATTAAAGCTGCTGTCACTTTAATGGCCGCTGCTATCTTCATTACATTGATAGTTGGTTCTTTGTTTGCTTTGCCATTAACTTTAACATATGCCTTGAGCGGAATCGTGATGGGTTACTTTTATAAGAAGAGGCAAACGGCAGGCGCTTTGATCGGGGGCACAATTGCCTTTCTCATCAGCTTTGTCGTCATGTATGCAGCCTCTGTGGCATTTTTTCAAATCGATCCAATTGAAGAAGCGACAGGCAGCATGGACAAAACGATTGATATGGCAAAGTCAATGATGGCTGCAATTGGTCTGGAAGCAAATGAAGCAGCGATTAATCAATTAGAAGAGCAAATGAAGTATATAGGCTACCTAATTCCAAGTTTGCTTGTAAGTGCTTCATTTATCTTTGCCTTACTGTCTCATGCTGTAACCATTCCTGTTCTTAAAAGGCTGAAAATCCAGCTGGTGCCGCTAAAGCCATTCAGAGAGTGGAAGCTGCCGTCAAGCATTGTCTGGTATTACTTGATTGTCAGTTTTTTATTCTTTTTAAATTTGGATACAGGCAGCTTTCTATATATTGCTGCTGTTAACTTGCTGTTTGTTCTGCAGGTGCTGTTGGCGGTACAGGGCTTCTCTTTTGTTTTCTTTTACTGTCATGTGAAAAATTATTCGAAAGCCATACCTGTTACAGCAATCATTCTTTCTTTGATTCTGCCGATCCTGATGTATCTTGTGCGAATCTTAGGTATAATTGATTTAGGTTTTAATTTGCGGGGCCGCGTGAAGAAATAGCACTATGGCGCATAAACTAGATTTATACAGTGCGCAGAAGGAGTAAGCCGCAGTCTTACGTATGTTTCACTGTTGTTTGAGGAGCTGAAACAAAATGCCCAGTTTTTACAAAAAACCGTTTATCAGGTATCCCCTATTTGCATTAATTGGCCTGACCGCGATTGCCATCATCCTCCTCTTTTATTATCAATGGATGATTGGTGTTGCCGGAGTCTTTCTATTAGGTGCGATCTTATTTCTTTTGAAAATAGCCGATAAAAAGCTGAAGGTTGAAATGAAAACCTACATTTCGACTCTCTCTTACCGTTTGAAGCGGGTTGGCGA
Source organism: Bacillus sp. F19 (assembly GCA_023823795.1). Lineage (NCBI taxonomy): Bacteria > Bacillati > Bacillota > Bacilli > Caryophanales > Bacillaceae > Bacillus > Bacillus sp. F19. The sequence continues at coordinate 5,068,628 of CP085710.1, read as the reverse complement.
AGAAGCTTTAATGGAAATGCCTATAGGGATTATGCTTTTTAACGAACATTATCATATAGAATGGACTAATCCGTTTTTGACATCCTGTTTCCATGAAGACACATTGGTCGGCAGGTCCATGTATGATGTAGCCGAATCACTTGTGCCCCTTGTGAAGCAGGAAGTCGATACAGAAACCATAACTCTTCACGAACGGAAGTTTAAAGTAATCATCAAGCGCGAGGAAAGACTGCTGTACTTCTTTGATGTTACGGAGCAGACAGAAATTGAAAAGCAGTATGAGGATGAGCGGACGGTTCTTGCTCTTATTTTTCTTGATAATTACGATGAAGTCACGCAAGGCCTGGATGACCAGACGAAAAGCACAATTAATAGTCAAGTAACCTCCTTGCTGAATAAATGGGCAACAGACAACGGCATCTTTCTGAAAAGAACGTCATCAGAACGGTTTATGGCGATTCTCAACGAAAATATTTTAATAAAGCTTGAAAAAGGAAAGTTTTCTATTCTTGACGAAGTTAGGGAACAGACAACTGTTCAAAATATATCCCTCACACTGAGCATCGGTATAGGCTCAGGTGTGCCTTCTCTTACTGAGCTTGGGGATTTGGCTCAATCAAGTCTTGATCTCGCTTTAGGACGCGGTGGAGATCAGGTTGCCATTAAGCAGACGAACGGAAAAGTGAAGTTTTATGGCGGCAAGACGAATCCGATGGAAAAAAGAACAAGAGTACGTGCAAGAGTGATCTCGCATGCGCTGACAGAAATTATTTCAGAAAGCGACAAAGTCATCATTATGGGCCATAAATACCCTGATATGGATTCAATAGGCTCAGCCATCGGCATTCTGAAAGTAGCTCAGGTAAATGAAAAGGAAGGCTTTATCGTTCTTGATCAAAACGAGATTGATATAGGCGTGCAGAGGCTGATTCAGGAAGTAAGGCAGCATTCTAATTTGTGGTCCCGTTTTATAACAAGAGAAGAAGCTTTGGAAATCTCTACAGATGACACAGTTCTGATTGTTGTGGATACCCATAAGCCGTCACTTGTCATCGATGAAAAGCTGCTGAATAAAGTGGACAACGTTGTCGTCATTGATCATCACCGCCGGGGGGAAGAGTTTATTAAGGATCCATTGCTGGTTTACATGGAGCCATATGCTTCTTCAACAGCAGAGCTTGTGACAGAACTCCTGGAATATCAGACCAAACGTCTGAAAATGAACATGATTGAAGCCACATCGTTGCTTGCGGGCATTATAGTCGATACTAAAAGCTTTACTCTCAGAACGGGTTCCCGTACATTTGATGCAGCTTCCTATTTAAGATCTAAAGGGGCTGACACGATTCTTGTGCAAAAATTTATGAGAGAAGATATTGATCACTATGTAAAGCGGTCAAAGATCATTCAAAATACCAACATGCTTAAAGATGGCATCGCCATTGCAAAATCAGATCCCGAGTCAGAGGACTATTTCGATCAAGTCATCATTGCTCAAACAGCAGATACGCTCTTGGCAATGAGCGGTGTTGTGGCGTCATTCGTTCTTGCGAGAAGAAATGAGCATACAATCGGAATCAGTGCCCGTTCCCTTGGGGATATCAATGTGCAGTTGATCATGGAAGCTTTAGACGGCGGAGGTCACCTCACAAATGCGGCTACACAGCTTGAACATGTATCGCTGCTTGAAGCAGAAGAAAGATTAAAACGTGCGATCGAAGAGTATTTAGAAGGAGGAACTAAGTCGTGAAAGTTATTTTCTTAAAAGATGTAAAAGGTAAAGGGAAAAAAGGAGAAGTTAAAAATGTAGCTGACGGCTACGCACATAACTTTTTAATTAAGCAGGGACTTGCGATTGAAGCCAATCAGGCAGAAATCAGCAAGCTTCAAGGCCAAAAGAAAAAAGAAGAAAAAGAAGCTGCTGCAGAGCTTGCAAAATCGGTTGAACTAAAAGAAACGCTTGAAAACTTAACGGTTGAACTTAAGGCGAAATCAGGAGATGGCGGCCGTTTATTCGGATCCATTACAAGCAAGCAAATCGCTGATGAGCTTCTGAAATCACATGGCCATAAAGTAGATAAACGAAAAATTGACCTGCCGGATGCGATCCGTGCTCTAGGCTATACAAATGTGCCGGTAAAACTGTATCCGGAAGTAACAGCAACTGTTAAGGTGCACGTAACAGAACAAAAATAATCAGTTTAAAAAATGTGATGTGTGAATGGATGCTGCTTCTTTTCGCAGCATCACATTTTTTCCTATTATAGAGAAGTATAAGGTTTTGTTCATCCATGTCTAGCTGCAGCGCCTAACTCCTCGGTCAGACGGATCTGCCTGCCGGAGCTGACCAAGGCGCTCGCGCTTTTCTAATTAAATGATAAGGACGGTGATCATCATGAATGAAATGTTTGATGATCGGATTCCTCCACAAAATATTGAGGCGGAGCAAGCTGTTCTCGGAGCGATTTTTCTAGAACCCGCATCTCTAATCACCGCTTCTGAAATTTTGATTCCAGAAGATTTTTACAGAGCATCTCATCAGAAGATTTACAATGTGATGCTGAAGCTTGCGGATAAAGGGGAGCCTGTTGACTTAGTAACAGTAACCTCTGAGCTTGCTGATGCCAATTTATTAGAGGAAATCGGCGGAGTATCTTATTTAAGTGATCTGGCAAATGCGGTTCCGACTGCTGCCAATATCGAATATTATGGAAGAATCGTAGAAGAGAAGTCGATTTTGCGGAGATTGATCCGAACAGCTACAACGATTGCTCAAGACGGTTATTCCCGTGAAGATGAAGTAGATGTTTTATTAAATGAAGCCGAGAAAAACATTATGGAGGTTTCACAGCGGAAAAACGCCGGAGCTTTCCAGAATATTAAAGATGTTCTTGTTCAAACGTACGATAACATTGAATTGCTCCACACAAGAAAAGGAGACATCACTGGAATTGCCACGGGCTTTACGGAGCTTGACAGAATGACAGCCGGCTTTCAGCGAAATGATCTGATTATTGTAGCTGCCCGTCCTTCTGTCGGCAAGACCGCATTTGCCTTGAATATCGCGCAAAACGTGGCAACGAAAACAGATGAGAACGTTGCGATCTTCAGTCTTGAGATGGGGGCAGATCAGCTCGTTATGAGGATGCTTTGTGCAGAAGGCAATATTAATGCACAGAATTTGCGTACCGGCAACTTAACTCCTGAAGACTGGGGAAAGCTTACCATGGCAATGGGAAGCTTGTCTGATTCAGGTATATTTATAGATGATACTCCAGGCATCCGGGTAAGTGAAATCCGTGCAAAATGCCGCCGCCTCAAACAGGAAAGCGGTCTTGGGATGATTCTGATTGACTACCTGCAGCTGATTCAGGGAAGCGGACGAAATAAAGATAACCGTCAGCAGGAAGTATCTGAAATTTCACGGACACTTAAGTCCCTGGCAAGGGAATTAAAAGTGCCTGTTATCGCCCTATCGCAGCTATCACGCGGAGTTGAGCAGCGTCAGGACAAGCGTCCTATGATGTCAGATATCCGTGAATCAGGAAGTATCGAGCAGGATGCAGATATTGTTGCTTTCTTATATCGTGATGATTACTACGATAAGGAATCCGAAAATAAAAATATCATCGAAATCATCATTGCAAAACAGCGTAACGGTCCAGTTGGTACGGTCAGTCTTGCTTTCGTAAAGGAATACAATAAATTCGTAAACTTGGAACGGCGATTCGATGATGCCGGCGTTCCGCCAGGTGCTTAGGCTGTCTTTATAAAGACGGCTCTTTTTTTTGAAACTTTAACCCTTTACCTTTAAGAATGAAACCCTTAATTAGGGGAACTCTATGTGAAGATGGTATATTATTTTAACTTTTCAGGTTATATTACGAACGAAATGAAATTGTAATCTCATTAACGTTCGTCTTTTCGTTGACTTTAGCGAAGTTTGCTGGTAAAATTAGCTTGTTTGATAGTGCGAAAAGAGAAAGAGTTGCAAAAAACCGGAGGTGCACATTAATGTCTTCAGTAGTAGTTGTTGGAACACAATGGGGAGATGAAGGTAAAGGAAAGATTACCGACTTCCTTTCAGAAAATGCAGAGGTTATCGCTCGTTATCAAGGCGGCAATAACGCTGGACACACGATTAAATTTAACGGTGAAACATATAAGCTCCACTTAATTCCATCAGGTATCTTTTACAGTGAAAAGACCTGTGTAATCGGCAATGGAATGGTAGTAGATCCGAAAGCTCTAATTAAGGAGCTTGCTTATCTTCACGAGCGCGGAGTCAGCACAGACAATCTTCGCATCAGCAATCGCGCGCATGTGATTCTTCCTTATCATTTAAAGCTTGATGAAGTAGAAGAAGAACGCAAAGGCGCCAATAAAATCGGTACAACGAAAAAAGGAATCGGCCCTGCTTACATGGACAAAGCAGCACGCGTAGGAATCCGCATCGCTGACTTATTAGACCGTGAATCTTTTGAAGAAAAATTAACTAGAAATCTTGAAGAAAAGAACCGCATGCTTGAAAAGTACTATGAGACAGAAGGATTCACGATTGATGAAATCCTTGATGAGTACTATGAGTACGGTCAGCAGTTCAAGCAATACGTTTGTGACACAGCTGTTGTATTGAACGATGCTCTTGACGGCGGCAGACGAGTATTATTTGAAGGTGCCCAGGGTGTTATGCTTGATATCGATCAGGGTACGTATCCATTTGTTACTTCTTCAAACCCGGTAGCGGGAGGAGTTACAATCGGTTCTGGTGTAGGACCAACGAAAATCAACCATGTTGTCGGTGTTTCTAAAGCATATACAACCCGGGTTGGTGACGGCCCGTTCCCAACTGAACTTGATAATGAAATTGGCCATCAAATCCGTGAAGTCGGCCGTGAATACGGTACAACAACAGGCCGTGCACGCCGTGTAGGCTGGTTTGACAGCGTCGTTGTCCGTCATGCACGCCGCGTAAGCGGAATTACGGATTTATCATTAAACTCCATTGACGTATTAACTGGCATTGAAACATTGAAGATCTGTACAGCATACAAATACAAAGGCGAAATCATGGAATCTTTCCCTGCAAGCCTTAAAGTATTAGCTGAGTGCGAGCCTGTCTATGAAGAGCTTCCAGGCTGGACAGAAGACATCACAGGCGTTCGCGACCTTGGTGAGCTTCCTCAAAATGCCCGCAACTACATCGAGCGTGTATCACAGCTTACAGGCATCCCTCTTTCTGTATTCTCAGTGGGCCCTGACAGAACACAAACAAACGTTGTAAGAAGCGTATATAGCTAAGCAGCTGATCGAAAGGGGCTAGCCTCCTTTCGATTTTTTTATAGCTTGAGCGGCTGGAATTTGCAGTTAGGCCGATAAAAGGTCGAAACAGGCTGAAAGATTTTCAAGTATCAGCTGAAAAATCAAAAAAACAGTTGAAAGTTTTCCATTTTCGGCTGTAATAATCCTAAAATTGGCTATATAACATGATAAGTACTGCCAAATTAAATAATCTGCCGCTAATATTCGAAAATTTCCTTGTATTTCTGCGAACCTTGAATTATAATAATAAAGGTCCGGTAATAAACAACGTTTTACATCACATTATGGATGGTTCTACATAGTTAACGTTGTACTTCATAACTTAAACATGGCTCGGCAGCTCAGTCGGTAGAGCACGATCGAATAAGCTGCGAAGTATTCACATCAGCGCACAAATTAAGCCGCTGCTTGGCTAATCTTCCTGAAATTTGGGCGAAGGTTCCAAGAACAAAAAAATGTTGTACCTCATACTTAAACATGGCTCGGTAGCTCAGTCGGTAGAGCAAAGGACTGAAAATCCTTGTGTCGGCGGTTCGATTCCGTCCCGAGCCACTCAAAAAAGACATGATCCTTTTAGGATGCATGTCTTTTTTTTTCTGACTTTTTTATCATGAAAAATCCTTCTTGTATGGGCATATATTTACAGGAAACAGTAAATTATGACACCAATAATACAGAAATGTTACATTTTTCAAAACCACTAGGTAATTGTCTGATAATATGCTAATTTAATATAGCGGTAAAAAAATAGAATTTTGTCGAAATAGAACTATTTGCTTATAAAATGATAGATAAAGTACTTAGCAGTGGTTAATTGGGAGGAAATTAAATCGTGTTTAAGCGCATAAATGGATTCGTTGGAAACAACGTTCAATATACAAAAAACAGCATAATGAAGAAGACTTTTTTTAGTTTGGCAATGGCTTGCGGTCTGTCATTTGGCATTGGATCTGCATCTGCAGAAGAAAATCTTGAAACCGTTTATCATGTCTATTTAGATGGAGATCTAGCAGGTACAGTAGACAGTCAGCAGTTAATTGATGACCTTTCAAAGCAGAAAATTGATGAGGCCAAAAAGAACTATAAAGATTATCAATTAACGGTTGAAGAAATTGAAATCATCCCTGAACAAATGTTTCGTCCTGTTTCGAATAATGATGAAACATTAACTAAACTGAATGCAGAACTTGATGTTGTGGCAGTAGCTGCTTCCATTAAAGTAGACGATAAAAACGTTGCTTACTTCAAAAACAAAGAAGAAGCCGAAAGCGTATTAAACAAATTTAAAGGCAAATATGTTTCAGAGGAAGTTTTAAAGCAGCTGGATACGATGAAAAAATCCACCGTGCCTTTGCAGCCTATTAAAGAAAACCAATCACGTATATTAGACGTTTCCTTTTCTGATAAAGTTTCAGTTACTGAAGAAAAAGTTTCTCCCGACAAGCTGATTGCTGCTGAGGAAGGCTTAAAGCTTCTTGAAAAAGGAACTCTTGAAGAGAAAAAGCATAAAGTCAATGATACAGATGTACTCAGTAAAGTAGCTGCTGAATATAAGCTTACATTAGAAGATTTGCTTGCACTGAATCCAAGCTTAAAAGATGAAGATATCATTAAGCCTGGAGAAGAACTGAATGTAAAAGAATATAAACCATTTACAAATGTACTTGTAAAAGAAGAAGTATCAAAGAAAGAAGCGATTGTCTATGAAACAGAAGTGATTGAAGATTCTTCTATGTTCAAAGGCGACATGAAAACGAAGCAAGAAGGTAAAGACGGTCAAAAGCTGTTAAATTATATTGTTTTTAAAGAAAATGGCAATGAAGTGAAACGCGAAACAACAAAAGATGAAACACTTACTGAACCAGTAAAAGAAATTATCGTCAAAGGCACGAAAGTCGTTCCTTCTCGCGGAAATGGTTCATTAGCATGGCCTGCTGTAGGCGGTTATGTTTCAAGCAAGCTCGGAACCCGCTGGGGGAAAATGCATAAAGGGATAGATATTGCCCGTCCAAGCGATCGAACAATAAAAGCTGCAGACAATGGAAAAATCGTTTCAGCTGGAAACTCTGGAGCGTATGGAAATAAAGTAGAGATTGATCACGGCAATGGAATGAAAACTGTTTACGCCCATTTAGACTCTATTTCGGTTTCAGTAGGTCAAACAGTATCTCAAGGCCAGAAAATCGGTGTGATGGGATCTACTGGACGTTCTACCGGTGTTCATTTGCACTTCGAAGTTTATCAAAATGGAAAATTGAAAAATCCGCTTGATTACGTGAAAAAATAACCTCTAGCTTTGCTAGAGGTTTTCCTCTTTTTAGCTCGGCAAAATGCCGAGTTTTTGTCTTCACTGAAAAGAAATAAGGGTGAGGGTGAATTTCAGTGAGTTCTTACGTGATTCAGCTGCAAACCTTTTTTCGCACTTCCGCTGGTTCACCGCGGAACATTTAGGAAATAGCTAAAAAGAAATACGCCTTGAAAGGATGAATCTGTTAAGTAGAAGTGGTAAATTAAGAATAAGGAAAGAAACACCTTATATAAAAGGGGCGATTGGCCATGGAAAAGAAAATCTTAGTTGTTGATGATGAAAAGCCGATTGCAGACATTCTGCAATTTAACTTAAAAAAAGAGGGTTATGAAGTATTTTGTGCCTATGATGGAAATGAAGCATTGGAAATGGTAGAAGAAATTCAGCCTGATCTCATCCTTTTAGATATTATGCTCCCGAATAAAGATGGAATGGAAGTATGCCGTGAAGTCCGGAAAAAATACGAAATTCCAATTATCATGCTGACAGCAAAAGATTCCGAAATCGATAAAGTGCTTGGACTTGAACTTGGCGCAGATGACTATGTGACAAAACCATTCAGCACCAGAGAGCTTTTAGCTCGCGTAAAAGCCAATTTAAGAAGATTGCAGGCTCTTCCTCCAGAACAGCAAACAGATAAAAATGAAATTGAAATCGGTTCATTAACGATTCATCCTGATGCTTATGTTGTCTCTAAACGCGGGGAAACGATTGAACTGACTCATCGTGAGTTTGAGCTGCTTCATTATTTAGCCAAACATATTGGACAAGTCATGACGCGCGAACACCTCCTTCAAACCGTTTGGGGCTATGATTATTTTGGTGACGTCCGTACTGTAGATGTGACTGTTCGCAGACTTAGGGAGAAAATCGAAGATAATCCGAGTCATCCGACTTGGATTGTGACACGAAGAGGTGTCGGGTATTACTTGCGAAACCCTGAACAGGAGTAGGTTTCATGAATAAAGTAGGTTTTTTTAGATCAATCCATTTTAAATTCGTAATGGTTTATGTGCTCCTGATCATGATTGCCATGCAAATCATTGGAGTCTATTTTGTACAGCAGCTTGAGAGATCTTTAACAGAAAACTTCAACACCTCCATTACACAAAGAATTAATTTCATTAATTACAGCATAGAACAGGAAATGACAAAAGAACGAACAGAAGATTCTGCCGGCACACAGCCGACACTTGAAGAGGATATCACGGCTATTTTAAAGGATTTTGCAAAGGATGAAATCCAGGAAATTAGAGTCATTGATAAAAACAGCCGCGTAATCGCTACATCAGATCCGAATAATAGCGATATTATCGGGAAACGGACAACGGAAGTTCTCGTAAAACGGACGCTTGTATTCGAAAAGCCTGATGAAAAAGTCTATATTGAACGTGATACAAGCAGACGGGTATGGATTTCATCAACCCCTATTAAAAATATAGACCAAGAAACCATTGGTGCTCTTTACTTAGTTGCTTCAATGGAAGAAGTATTTTCTCAAATGCGGGTGATTAATGGAATCTTAGCAACAGGGACAGGTATTTCCTTGGCAATTACCGCTATTCTGGGTGTATTCCTTGCACGTACTATTACAAGGCCAATGTCTGATATGAGAAAACAGGCGATTGAGCTTGCTAAGGGGAATTTCTCCAGAAAAGTTAGAGTATACGGTGATGATGAAATTGGACAGCTTGCTATCACGTTTAATAATCTGACAGATAAACTTGAAGAAGCACAGGCATCTACAGAAGGAGAACGCAAGAAGCTGGCATCTGTTATTGCGCATATGACCGATGGCGTCATCGCAACAAATCGAACTGGGGAAGTCATACTAGTTAATAATCCTGCCCTGGAAATGCTTAATGTTTCACGTGAAACCGTTTATGAGGTGCCAATTACTAAAATCCTTGGAATTGAAGATGAGTATACGTTTGATAGTTTAATTGAACAGCAGGACTCACTTATTTTGGATGCAAGCTCTGAGGATAAGCCGTACATCCTGAGAGTAAACTTTTCAGTTATTCAAAAAGAGCAAAAATGGAATAATGGTCTGATTGCCGTCATTTATGATATTACCGAACAGGAAAAAATTGATGAGGAAAGACGCGAATTTGTAGCAAACGTATCTCATGAACTCAGAACGCCGCTTACGACGATGAGAAGCTACTTAGAAGCACTTGCCGATGGGGCCTGGGAAGACAAAGAAATCGCTCCTCAATTTCTAAATGTCACTCAAAATGAGACAGAACGAATGATTCGTCTTGTTAATGATCTGCTGCAGCTTTCAAAGCTTGACAGCAAAGATTATCGCTTTAATAAAGAATGGATTAACTTTACCAATTTCTTCAATCAGATTATTGACCGCTTTGAGATGACAAAAGAACAGCACGTGACTTTTTTGCGTAAACTGCCCGAAGAAAAACTCTATGTGGACATTGATTCTGATAAGATTACTCAAGTGCTGGATAACATTATTTCCAATGCTCTCAAGTATTCACCAGAGGGCGGTCTGATAACTTTTAAGGCTGAAGTTCATGAGGACAAGCTTCAAATCAGCGTAACAGACCAGGGGATGGGAATTCCAAAAGGAACCGAGAACAAGATATTTGAGCGGTTTTACCGTGTAGATAAAGCGCGGACAAGAAAGCTCGGAGGAACAGGTCTCGGCCTTGCTATAGCAAAAGAGATGATCGGTGCGCATGACGGGGAAATATGGGCGGAAAGTGTGGAAGGCAAAGGGACAACGATCTTATTTACTCTTCCATTTACCCGGGATCAAGAGGATGATTGGGATGAATCGTGAACAAGCAAAAACAGTTATATTAGTGCTGCTGGTCTGCTCCAGTGTGTTTTTTACGTATAACCTGTGGACCTTTAAGCCTAACTATGACTTTATACAAAACAGCCAGTATTTAGAAAATGAACCTATCAGCCAAGAGAAAAAAGAGCCGGCCAATGTGATCCGTCCCTATCAGATGTTTGTCCATCAAAATGCGGAGCATTATGGGACGTTTAAAGCTGAGAATATTGATTTTGTATGGAATCAGCTGAGAAACTGGAATATCAGCGAAGTGAAAAATGTCTCAGGCCGATATACCTCTGATCAGCTTGATGAGTGGCTGAATGGAAAAAGTGAAACAAAAAAAATAGAATTTGTTTTCAGTGACAAAATTCCATTTGAAATCTTTCAATCTATCTTTCAATATAAATCGCAAAAAACAATCTACTCTTCTTTTGACCGGATTGTTCTGCCGCAGGGAAAAGCAAATCAGCCGCAAAAAATCATTTTCGTTTCTGTAGAGCAAAGACTGGTATATGAAGCATCGATCAGCAACGAAAATGCAAGAAACTTCATTGCATCCATCATTGAAAAAAAGGAAAACTTGGACCCTTATGTTTCAATAGATCTCTTAGATGATAAGAACTTGCTTCTTCCAGAGGGCAAAATTGAATTGGATCAGAGGAAGTATATCATTGAATCCATTAACGGTGAGGATTTCAAACAGGCGCTCTTTACGAATCCAAGCTATGTCAGAAGAGAAATGAAGCCTACTCAGAACGTCTATACAGACGGAACAAGCTTACTGACCGTTTATCCAAGCCAGGAGAGATTAAGGTTTGTCAATCCGACCATTGATCCGAGCATGTTTATTGAACGGGGCAAAGCTATGAAACAAAGCATTGAGTTCTTAAACGATCATGGCGGCTGGACAGATGAGTATCAGTTTTACAACATGGATCCTGACAGCCAGCTTGTCTCATTTCGTCTAATGGTAGACTTTATTCCCGTGTTTGAAAATAACACCAATACGTTTGGACCGACTGAAATTTCCATGCGCTGGGGCAATAACGAAATTGCAACATATTTGCGCCCTCTATACAGTTTGGATACAGGATTTGTTCGGAATGCAGTAAAAATGCCAAACAGCAAAGAAATCCTGACTCTGCTTGAGCAGACAAAGACCATTGAAAAAGAAAATGTGAAGAGGGTATTTCCTGCTTATGAAATGTCTGCAACAGCAGAGCCGAGAATTGTTGAACTTAAGCCGTACTGGTACGCAGAAACGGTGAGCGGCCAATTTATAAAGCTGCAGACAGGAAATGAAACGCTTGGAGGTAAAAGTGATGGATTGGAGTAAGACGAAATCCATTTTTATACTGGCATTTCTCGTTCTGAATACATTTTTAGCGATTCAATATTTTAATATTATCATTACAAACAGCAGATATGACGTCATTCAAAAAGCAACGGTTGAAGAACAGCTTGCAGCTGAGGGAATTACCTACGGCGAGCTTCCTAAGGGAAATGAAAAAGGGGCTTACATCACAGCCGAAAGCAAGGTTTTCTCAGAGGAAGAACTGAAGGCATTATCCAATCAGGAGATTCTTAATGTTGAAAATAACTTCACCGGATTAAAAGCAGAATTTGAAAAGCCGATTGGACTGCCTGAGACAAATACTCAAAGCAAATTGAATCAGATAGTCCGCGAGAACATTCTGTACGGAGATCAATATGTCTTATGGAAGACAGATAAAGTCGAAAATACGATCGTCTATATTCAAACATATAATGATAGAATGGTCTTTCAGGACCTTTCTACTGATCAAAACATCGGAATGCTGACCCTCTATTTAAATGATAAGGATCAGATTGTCAGCTATGAGCAGACAATGCTTGAAAATATTGAGGACTTGGAAGAAAGACAGGACACCCTCCCTGCCATTAAGGCATTGGAGGCTCTCTACAACAAAAATGATTTAAAGCCAAACAGCAAAGTGACAGAGGTGCAATTTGGCTACTATACACCTTTTCCTTTATCAGGAGAACAGATTTTAGCGCCGACATGGCATATCGTTGTAAATGAGAAAGAAGATTATTATGTAAATGCATTAGAAGGACAAGTGATCCGTTCTAATGAAAAATTGGAGTGAGAGACGATGAGCTTGCAATTCAGTGTTCTCGCAAGCGGAAGCACGGGCAATGCCACTTATATAGAAACAGATCAGCATTCATTGCTCGTTGATGCGGGATTCAGCGGAAAACAAATGGAAGTGCTGTTTCAGATGATCGGAAAGAAAATCAATCAGTTATCCGGTATTCTGGTTACCCACGAACACAGTGATCATATTAAAGGTTTAGGGATTCTTGCAAGAAAATACAAGTTGCCGATTTACGCGAATGAGAAAACGTGGAATGCGATGGAAGGGCAGATTGGAGCCGTTCATCCTGATCAAAAGTTTATTTTCCAGACGGGCACCGTTCAGTCATTTGGAGGACTAGATGTAGAATCATTCGGCGTATCACATGATGCAGCAGAGCCTATGTTTTATGCCTTTCACCATGATGGAAAGAAGCTGGCACTAATTACGGATACAGGGTATGTGAGTGACAGAATGAAGGGGATCATCGATAATGCGGATACCTTTGTTTTTGAAAGCAACCATGATGTGGACATGCTCAGAATGGGTCACTATCCGTGGAGTGTCAAACGCAGGATTTTAAGCGATGTAGGGCATGTTTCAAATGAAGATGCTGCGCTTGCAATGACCGATGTAATCGGAGATAAAACAAAAAGAATTTACCTGGCGCATTTAAGCAAAGACAACAATATGAAAGAGCTCGCAAGGATGTCTGTGGAGCAGACTCTTGCAAGTAAAGGATTTATGTCCGGCGAACAGTTTGAACTGTACGATACAGATCCTAAAAACCCAACGCCCCTCGTTCAGGTCTAAGATATAAAAATAGATTTTTTTGGATATCCTTGAGTATAATATTGCTAAGAAATACACACTATTCATACAGGGTTTGCTTTGTGAAAGGATGGGTGAGAAAATCGATGGGTTATTACGATCAGGACTATGAACAGGATAATCGAAGACAAAAGGGAAACCGGGGCGGGAAGTTTCTGCCAGGCCTGCTTGGCGCTATTTTGGGAGGTCTTCTTGTCATTTTTTCCATTCCTGTGCTTGCAAATATGGATATCCTTCCATATGACCTGGCATTAGGAGATGACGAAGAGGAAACTGAGGATCAGACTCCGAACGCAACCGAACCTTCCAAAAACATTTCAGTCGATGTAAGCACGGCTGTTACCCAAGCTGTCGACAAAGTCTCAAAAGCTGTCGTTGGCGTGGTTAATATTCAGGAAGCCGGTTTCTGGAATGAAAAAGGCGAAGCTGGAACAGGATCAGGTGTCATTTACAAAAAAGAAGGCGGCAATGCTTTCGTGGTCACCAACTATCACGTCATCGCCGGAGCCACTCAGGTTGAACTGAGCTTAAGTGATGGAACCCGTGTACCTGCTGAAGTCCTCGGAAGCGATGAGCTGATGGATCTGGCCGTTCTCCGAACAGAAAGCAAACAAGTGGAGCAAGTCGCGGAATTTGCGAATTCTGACAATGTGAAGCCTGGAGAACCCGTCATTGCCATTGGTAACCCATTAGGCCTTCAATTTTCAGGTTCAGTCACACAGGGCATCATTTCTGGTACAGAAAGAGCCATTCCCGTTGATTCCAATAATGATGGAGAGGTTGACTGGAATGCAGAAGTTCTTCAGACTGATGCTGCTATCAACCCTGGAAACAGCGGCGGAGCGCTCGTGAATATCGATGGAAAATTAATTGGCATTAACTCAATGAAGATTGCCCAATCAGCAGTAGAAGGCATCGGGCTTGCTATTCCGATCAATCTTGCTGTTCCAATTATTGATGACTTAGAAACGTACGGAGAAGTCAGACGCCCGTTCCTTGGCATCGGCATGCGTTCTTTAAATGAAGTATCAAGCTATCATTGGGAAGAAACACTGAAGCTTCCGGAAAAAGTACGGTCAGGTGTAGTGGTCATGAGCGTAAATCCGGTCTCACCGGCAGGCCAGGCTGGACTGAAGGAGCTTGATGTTATTACTGAATTCGATGGCCAAGAAGTAAAAGATATTATCGACCTTAGAAAACAGTTATATAAAAAAGCTGTTGGTGAAAGTGTAAAACTTACTTTTTACCGGGAAGGAAAAGAACAATCGGTTAAGCTGAAGCTTGGAGAAGAACAGGAGGGTTAAAGCTCCTGTTTTTTCTTTGTACGAGAAGAATGTATATAAATTTCCGCATTGGTGTCTAGCTCCATCGCCCAACTCCTCGGCCAGAACAAATCCGTTAGGAAAAGTCATGCCGGATTCTTATCTGTCTGTCAGAGCTAAACGGACGCTTTTCTAGGCTCACATGTGGATAAAAGGAGAAAACAAATGAAATGCTGTGAAGAACACATAGAATTAGCCATTGATATGTATGTAGACGAGCATGAAATTGCGCCAGAAATCGAAAAAATCAGAGAAATCAACAAGTTATCCACAACCTGTGAATTGTGCACAAACCCTGCTGTATATATAGTGGGGAACTAATATTCGGACACTAAATGTGGATAAGTTGTGCACAAATGTGGATAACATCTGTTGGTAATCTGTTCTTAAGTGGGGATAGCCTGTGAATATAACAATTTGTACAATCGGAAAGTTAAAAGAGAAATATCTAAAACAGGGAATCGATGAGTTTTTAAAGCGATTAACACCATATGCAAAAATCGAAATCATCGAACTGCCTGACGAAAAAGCGCCTGAAAACCTAAGCGAATCCGAAATGGAGCAGGTAAAACAGCGGGAAGGCGAACGGATCTTATCCAAAATCTCGGAAGACACCCACGTCATCGCCCTTGCGATTGAAGGAAAAATGAAATCTTCCGAGCAGCTTGCATCTGACTTGGATCGCCTTGCTACCTATGGAAAAAGCAAAGTTGCATTTGTTATTGGCGGATCACTGGGGTTGAGCAGCGAGGTCATGAAGCGGGCGAATGATACGCTTTCTTTTTCAAAAATGACGTTTCCTCATCAGTTAATGCGATTGATTTTGGTGGAGCAGGTTTATCGGGCTTTTCGGATTAATCGGGGGGAACCGTATCATAAGTAAGCACAAATTTACTTTTAGTGAAAATTTTAAAGAACGATTCACTGTTCTTGACACATCTTTCAACTGGTGAATTACTTTCATTAAAAGCTGTTTTTATGAAGTAAATCATTTTGTTTTTGATAACAAAATTTTTGTATGAATAAGTCGAAAATATATAAAGGTGAACAAAACCTTGTATATTTTCGACTTGTTGCTAAAGTTCCAGTTTATCAGTCACATCTGTACTTGAACTGAGGCTCTGTCTGAAAATAAAAAGCATTTCTTACTTGTGCACACCAATTTGCAAAGGCTGATCTCCATTCAGGAGTGTTAAAGAATTGATCTACAGTTTGAGTTTCAGAATGCCAAACTATAAACAGGTTGAGTGGGGCAATTCCCCCTGCCCAAATTCCATTATTTGCGTCAGTATCTTCTTCCCTTACTAATAATAAGGGTAGACCAAATTGAAAAGCCATTGAAGGTTCTACTTGTGAATAAACTGATCAGAGTTGGTAGATATACCACTTGTCATGTATCCTCAAGGGAAATGCGGTCGTGACTTAATCGATAGATGGTGTGATAGACAAGGAATAACGATTAATAGTGTTATGGAAACCGGCTCGGCTACATCATTGTTTCAACTCGTTCAAAAAGACATTGGTGCTACTATTCAACCCAGCCAACTTATCGAAAACTTCCAATCGCTAGGTATTCGATCAATACCTATTGAAAATGCACCAACGAGAGAACTTGATATCTTCTACCGTAACGACAAATATTTGAGTAAAGCAGCTGAAGGTTTCATGAAAAGAGTTATAGAACGATTCATCGGCATGTCATTTAGGTCAGTGGAAATAGAGAAAATATAGGTAGTATCTATTGATAGTGAAGCGCAGAGCTTCCGAAATTGTATCTTCGGAAGCCTTTAAAAGAGTAGGAAGAGATTTATCTCTCATTATCTAAAGTAAATGCACCATGCCTATCCACATTCCAAGAGAGCGACGGACAAACATCCTCTAAATCAAACGGTAATAGTGTAGTGGATGTTTAATCCGAAGCACAAGATGCACTTAAAGGGCGTTTTACTTACTGTTCATTTGGATGAACTCATTAACTTAATCTGCACTTATAAATGGTGGGAGTGTATCTTCAAATAATGACCAGTCTGAGCTCATTTCATCATCCGTTAATAAACAATTATCCAAAGCCGATTCAATTTCAGTCCTATTCATATAAAACAATCTCCGTTTGGCGATCACCATACTCCTCATCCCATCTACTAGACATAGTAAAGTCTTCTCTGAAAATTTGTTGCTGCTGCAATTTTGGAAGAGTTGCAATCCAGTTTCCAGCTCCTTGAAATTGTATAGAAGCTCCTGCTTGAGAGATTAACCCGGCATAAATTTGATTGTTTAATTTAAACTCCCACTTCTTAGGAAGTAAATAATTACATTATAAATATGTAAATAAAAACTATAATGATGATTCTAAATAAAAATAAGAATAACTTTGAAAAGTAATAAAGAATATTAGTTAAAATTGTATAGAATAGTCACTGTTAATAAAAGCGAAACCCAATCATAGTAAGCAGTATTTATTAAAGAAGTATCAAAGAACAACTAAACGTCCTTGATACTTCTTTTTTTCAATTTTTTATAAAGGGATTACTGTAATATCATTAATTATGGCATGGAAAGATTTTGGTTCTTCTGGAGATACCATAGGAAGCATGCCAAGCGTTTGTTGCTTCCCTTTTATGCTGATTTCTTTTGTTTTTGATCTAAAAGATGACAAAAGAAAGTTAGCAGACTTGCACAGACTGCAACTACTCCACCGACCCATGTGACATTCATTAAATTCCCTTGATGGTATACAATTCCGCCTAATGCAGAACCAAAAGCGATACCTACGTTGCTTGCCACTGGCATAAGTGAAGCAGCGAGTCCTGTTGCTTTTGGCTGATAAATTCCGGCGAGGTCTATTAAATAAAGCTGAGTAGATGTTGTTAAGAGGATGGCCATTAACGACATCAAGCCAATGTTTGCCAGTCCTAAAATAAAATGATTTGTAGTCCAAAATAAACTTGTCAGAACAACTGCCTGCACGAGAAAAACAAACCGAAGGCGACCGATTGCATTGTGGCTGGCAATTTTACCGGCGAGGATGTTGCTGAAAATCGAGATAAATCCGTAACCAAATAAGATTAAACTAATTGAATGATTTGGTACTTCCATTCCCTTCAAGATAGGAACAAGGTACGTAAAGACGGTATAAGTTGCGCCAAATCCGAGAGCAGGAATGAAAAAAGCCATCAAAATTCTTGGATTGGTCATTAAAGAAAACTGATCCCGTATCGAACTGCGTATTTGGCTGAGTCTAGTAGGCAAGACGAAAAAAGATGCCAAAAACGCCAATCCTCCTAGGAAAGTAGTTAACATGAAAGTGGCATTCCAGCCGTACGATTCGGAGATGACAATACCAATTGGCACTCCAACGACATTTGCAAGTGTGAAACCACCGAAAACGAATGATATAGCAAGTCCGCGTTTTTTAATCGGCATGGTTTCACTTGCAACAATCATGGCTAGAGAGATTAATACTCCTGTTACAATCGCTGTCATAATCCGAAGTGCAAGGAGCATGATGTAGCTTGTCGAGATTACACACAAAGCATTCAGGACGATGAAAGATCCTATCAAAAACAACATCCATTTACGCTTTGGAAAATGACTTGTTGCTGACATCACTAGTGGTGTGGCGATGGCAAATGTAATTGCAAACGCAGAAACGAGTGTGCCTGCTTTTGCATTTGTCATATGAAGGCTCGAGGAAATATCGGTTAAGATTCCGACAATAACAAATTCGCTTGTCCCGAGAACAAATGTTAATAAAGAAAGTGTTAAGATGAGCAACCAATGTCGCTTGGATAATTTTGTGGGGTGCATAAATACCTCTTTTCTTAGATGAATGTAAATGTGTCAGATAGTAGATACACGACCTAAACATCTTACCATAAAATATTTTTGCGAGAAAAACCCTTTCTTATCAAATAGAGGTTAATGGATAACAGGAACGACAATGCAACGGGAGTTAGCAGAAAACTATTTAAGAAAGCACACTTCTGTTGATAATGCTATTGGTAGCAGTAGGTATTAAGAAAATTAGTAAGTAAATGAGGTTCGTTAGTATGGATTTGAGATCATAGGAAGGAATTTTATCATTAGGAACTAAGAAACTATCATGAAGTAAAGGAAATAACAATAATAGAAAAAAATGAATTAATCATGAGGCAAATCTAATCCTAGCAAATTAAAAACAAAAATATGAAATTGGTAAAATATTATAATAATTAATTCCTCCAAAATGGATTTCCCCCAAGTTCAAATTAGGTAAAAACCTAACTACAAAAACAAAAAGATGAAATTTTACAATATTTTAGCATTAAAATCCCCCATTTTTTATGAGTTTTACATTAAAATCCCCCCATTTACTATACGAAAATTCCTAAGTACAATAAAACAAATAAAGTAATTTATCGAAATATTTTAAAAAGACAAACGAATCATGTCGTTTTCAGGAGGAGAAGTAAATTGGGGAAAAATAAGTTTAAAAAAATAGTTGCTAATACAGCAATTAGTTGTATTTTGATGTCTTCTATCGTTCCATTTAAGGTTTTGGCTGATGACCAAATCCAAAGCGCGATTCAAGGTCCGATTCCAAGTCGTTCTCAAACAGGGACATATCATTTAACGCCTGAACAGATTGAGGCAATGAATAAAATTAGCACTGAGAGTGAAATAAAAATTTCACCACAAATCAACGTCAACAGCTCAGAGCAAGTTCGCGTTATTGTACAATTTAAACAAGCTCCAGCAGAAGTAGCAGTCATTCAGCAGCAAATAGATGGAAACGAGATTTCGTTGAAAGAAGCTACTAAAAAGGTAAAGGATAATCATAAAAAGTTTAAAGAGTTTGTTCAAGGAATGGAGCAACAAAAAGCAGGAGTTAATGCCATCACTCCGTCTACTCCTGCTTCACAACCAGAAATTAAGATTACTAGAGAATACCAGCACGCGTTTAACGGAGTAGCGATGACGCTCCCAGGAACAGATGTGGAAAAACTATTAGAGTCTGGCTTAGTAAGCCAAATTTTTGCAGATCGCGCTGTAAAAATTGATCCAGTCGGACCAGAAGGTTCCAATACGAATGATTTGACAGCTAGTAATGGAAAATCGACCACAACGACATCGTTATCAGAGAAGCTCAGTGTGTCTGCGCAAAATACTTCTACCAAGACGTTGAAAGAGAATTATATTCCTCTTCCAGGTATTGAAGATTTGCATGGAGAAGACGTTAAGGGTGCAGGAATTAAAGTTGGCGTCCTTGATACAGGTATTGATTATAAGCATCCGGATTTAACGGACGCATATAAAGGATATCGTAAAAAAGATGGAGAAGATTCAACGACTATTGATCCGGCAACTGTAAAGGGATGGGATTTTGTCGATAATGATGCTGATCCAACCGAAACGACGTATCAAGATTGGGTAAATGCAGGAAAGCCGACTGATCCTAACGGTTCATATTATACGTCTCACGGTACTCACGTATCAGGTACGATTGCAGGTCAAGGGGAAAATAGTGTTGATTTTCCGTCTTTAGGTGTAGCGCCTGATGTTGATTTATATAGTTACCGCGTGTTAGGTCCATGGGGGAGCGGATGGTCTACTGATATTATTGCAGGTATCGATAAAGCTGTACAAGATGGAATGGACGTTATTAACTTGTCTTTGGGTGCTCCCGTAAACGATCCGTTAATGCCAGAATCCATTGCTATTAATAATGCTACACTTGCTGGTGTGACATGTACAGTAGCAGCAGGTAACTCAGGACCGGGTGAGAAAACGCTTGGTTCTCCAGGAACAGCAGCGTTTGCTATTACAGTTGGAGCAAGCGACTTCCCAATGGGCATTCCTACAGCATCAGCGACCGTTGGCAGTGAAACGTTCAACAACATGAAGCTGTTGGGTAAAGGTTATCATGATCATTTAGAAACGTTAGTGAACAAATCGTATCCTGTGGTCTATGTTGGTTTAGGTGGGGAGAACGATTTTAAAGATGCAAATGGTCAACCAATTGACTTAACAGGAAAAGTAGCTTTAATTCAGCGTGGAGCGTACGCGTTAGCCGAAAAGGTGGTCAATGCTAAAAAAGCGGGAGCAGCCGCTGTGATTGTGTATAACAATGTCGATGGCGAAATCGACAGTTATCTGGCTAATGAAACCAATTTCATCCCTGCTTTCCGTATAACGAAAGCAGATGGAGAGCGTTTAAAAGCAGCATCAGAATCTTCTTCCATTACTTTTAGTAATGTTGGTTCAGTTGTAACAGAAGGAAATCATCTAGCGGGCTTCAGCTCAAGAGGACCTGTTACGAAGAACTATGACATCAAACCTGATGTAGTAGCACCTGGTGTATCTGTCTATTCCACTTATCCGGAATACGTTCATAGTCCAGAAGATGGAATCGACTATTCGACTGCATACGCACGTATTTCTGGAACGTCAATGGCATCGCCTCATGTAGCTGGTATGGCTGCTCTTATTTTACAAGCACATCCAGACTACACTCCGTTTGATGTGAAAGCGGCGTTAATGAATACATCAGATAAATTAACTGGCGATTATTCTGTATATGAAGTAGGAGCAGGATTAGTCGATGTAAAAGAATCCGTTCATGCAGATGTATCTGTTAAAGTTATGGACAAGACGCAAAATAGGGATAATAATGGCAATCTTGTTACGATTGACGAAGAAACAGGTTCAATTGCTTATGGTACGATTTATAAAAAAGAAAACGATACGAATGAAGACAGTCGTAAAATGGTTATTAAAAATAACGGAACCGGGCAAAAAGCTTTTGATATCAGTTATGAATATTCCAAGGCTAAAAGTGGTGTTCTTGACGCAGTGTCCAATAAGGTAGAAATGACGGCATCTGCTCAGTCGGTTACTGTTGAACCGGGACAATCGGCTGATTTAACAGCGACGATTCGTGTACCAGGAACAGCAAAAACGGGCAGATACGAAGGTTATGTGAATATTGTCAATCATGCAAATCCACAAGAAAGCTATCGTGTGCCGTTCGCTGTTCGTGCAGTTGATAAAGGGATTGAAAGTATTGAAACGGATAGTCCAGCCATCAGCAACGTGTTATGGAATCCTGTACATCCATTTATGGCGGGTCCTACGAGATTTTTGAAATTCAAAATAAATAGCCCGATGAAAAATGTTCGAGCGATTATCTATGACAAAGACGGTCGTGCACTAGGAAGCACAAGTCCAACACCTATCGATGCTGCAACAGCACCGATAGACCAAGATTTATTTATAAGCTATGGCGCTTCTTACTATCCGTTTATTGGAGATCCGAAAGATGAGATAACGGATATTAACCTACCACAATCAGTATTACCAGAAGGTCAATATACACTGAAGTTTAGAGCAGTAGATGCTGACGGTAAAACTTACGAGAAAGAGCAAATATTTGTTGTTGACAATACATTACCTAAGCTTACCTTTAAAGATAAAGCTCCAGGTAAGGTGTATGAGTTAAAAGATTCAGACTTTACACAAGAAACACTTAACGGTGAAGCTCATAACGCATTTTGGGTTCATGCAAATCTATACGATGAAGGCACAAAACAATTAGCACCACTTGGCATGACACAGTCTTCGAACACACTTTGGTATTATCTAAATCAGAAAGTATTCCCAGATGGAGATTTTCCTGTTGAAGCGAACGGAGACGTGAAATTTGGTATTGAGAAGAAAGACATTGAGAATGGGCCTGCAACCGTTATTTTATTCCCAATGGATAAGGCTACAAACGCCCATTTATTAAATGAATTCTATCCGTATGCCTTTGTTAAGGAAGGTACGCCTTATGTAGTGCCGACCTACGATAAAGAAAAAGTCTATAAAAACGATACGTTAACAATGACGTTAAGTTTGAACAATGTTGAGAAACTTATGTCAGGTACGTACGATCTTGGTTTTTATAAGAATTTTGAATTTTTAGATGTAAAAGTGAATAAAGAGTTCCAACAATATGCACAAGACAAAGGCTTAACTGTAACTGTAGACCAACCAGTCGTAAAGGAGCACCCAGTTTATACCTGGTCTAAAAAGAGCGTTAACGTAGGAGCTCATATAAGCGGAAATGGATTTCAAGGATTTAGCGGGGACAGCCCGTTCCTTGATGTAACGTTTAAGCTAGTAGACGATCATTTCTATATTCTATGGGATACTATGGACGGAGAAGAAAATACGAAAGATTTCAGCTACACGAAGTTTGGAGAGTCTGAACCAACAAAAATGACTCTGTTCAACCAAATTGACAGCTATAAAATTATTCCAAAGCATTCATGGGTTAATTCATATATGCGCCTTGAAGGATTCAGCGGTCAATCGACTAAAGATTTAACTAAGGTTGGAGCAAAAGTATACGCGCAGGATTCTAACGGAGTGAAATATCCAGGAACAGTTGACCAAGCACAAGGATTTTTCAGTGTGAAAAATATCCCGTATTCAAAAGAACCATACGATATTGTTGTTGAAGCTCCTGGACATTTAAAGAGCATTCAAAAAGTGAATTTAGGTACAAAAACGACTTGGGGCGAGGATATTGGACGGTATGTATTCGCTGCGGCAAAACAGCCTACAGCTGCTGCGGGAGATGTGAATGGCGATAAAATGATTGATATTTCTGATGTCATCCAAGTGGTTGCTTTTTACGGAAAGGATCATAAGGAAGAAGACTTAAATCAAGACGGTATTGTTGACGAAATAGATGTTCGCTTCATTGAAAAGAACTTCTTACGAGTAGGACCTGATGCTCCAAAAAATAAAAAACCAAAAGAAAAACACGGCAATAAAGGATTAGAAGACTACTTACGTGCAATCGGTCTTGAACCGAAAAAGTAACAGAAGCAAACAAATGCCAAGGCAACGTCTTGGCATTTGTTATTTTTTATTGATTAAGATATCCGCTAGAACGTGGAAAGGATTTTAAGTGATTCTTTTTACTAATAAAAATGATGTAGAATATGATAGTAATCAAGTTTATTAACCTCATTTAGATTAGTTGCGGTGAACCGTATCACAAATAGTGGTTAGCAGAGGGTTGAAGTTGTTATCGGAAAAGAAATCCTAAACAAGATTTAAATCAATTCGTGCTCCCTTTTTTTGCAAATTCTTTATTTAGATCTTTGTTTAGAATTATAATATATCTAAAGTAAGATTAAGGGGGGAGTAAAATGGAAAGTGTCAACCAAGTAACTTGTGAGAAAAGGTCCTATTCTAGAGAGTTTAAATCTCACCAACATGAGTTTGGCCAATTTCTTTTTCCATTACAAGGCACCTTAGATATACAAACGAAGTGGCAAGAGATAAATCTTAACTCAGATTACTGTTTTTATCTTCCTCCAAAGTTTGATCATAACTACCGATCCAAAGACAGAAATGAATTTTTAATCTTAGATATTCCAATACAATATTTACCAGAGAATACAAGCAGCATGTATATACAGTTGGATAAACAATGGGCTTCTATCCGTTATTTGCTATTGGAAGAGGCGAAGAGTCAGGAGAACATATCCTCCTTAGTAGATTTGACTAGATATGTGACCAACAAACTTCAAATCTCTAAACCCCCTTCTATTGAATATATTCATAAAAATTATAAGGAGCCAATTAGATTAGAAACTTTAGCAAAAATGGAGCATTACCATCCAGTATATTATTCTGCATGGTTTAAGAAAAAAACCGGGAAAAGCCTAAAAGTTTATATATCTGAACTGCGTTTGAAAGAGGCTAAACATCTATTAAATTCAACAGTATGGTCCATGTCGAGGATTAGTGAGGAATTAGGTTTTGAGAATTCTTCATCGTTTACAAGGTGGTTTGTTAGTTGTGAGGGAATATCTCCACAAAAATATAGAATTCTTAATAATGGATAAAAAGGATATTAAACTTGGTAAAGAAAATTTTTAAGGAATTTTCTATTATAAGTTTGAATATTCTTTTTATCTTTTTTATTGAGGTGAGCAAAATGAAGGGAAAATTGTCTCCTTTTTTAATATTACTTGCAGCAATACTTTGGGGGACCACGGGTACAACTCAGGCACTTGCGCCGGAAACAGCACACCCGATTGCTATTGGGGCTACTCGCTTAGCGGTAGGAGGTATATTTTTAGTATTAATTGTTCTGATAATAGGGAAATTCAACTTTAAAAATTGGCCAATCAAGACAACGATAATGGCTTCTTTAAGTATGGCATTGTATCAGCCATTATTTTTCTCGGCAGTTTCGATTACGGGAGTGGCCATTGGGACAGGGGTAGCAATTGGGAGTGCACCTATTTTATCAGGTCTCATAGAATGGTTATATTTAAAGATTCGTCCATCAAAAGTTTGGTGGTACTCTACTTTCCTATCAATATTAGGTTGTCTAATGCTCTTTGACAATAAAGAATCAGTATATGTAGACCCTGTTGGAATAATAATGGCTCTTGGGGCTGGGTTATCCTTTGCTAGTTATACTCTTATAAGTAGAACTTTAGTTGAAAACCATTCGTCATTATCAGTAGTAGCAGTCGTTTTCACTCTTAGTGCAATCTGTTTATCTCCATTTTTATTTGTTTTTGACATGTCTTGGATAACGAGTTTTCGAGGTGTGAGTGTAAGTCTTCAACTTGGGATGATGGCGACTGGGATAGCATATTTCCTTTTTGCCAAAGGTCTTATCCATGTCTCTTCATCAACTGCAGTTACACTTGCGTTAGCAGAACCGTTAACAGCAGCATTATTAGGAGTTTTCATATTAGGCGAAAACTTAAATATAACTTCATGGTTAGGGATTTTCCTCTTAATGCTAGGAATCGGAATATTAATATGGTCGTCTAAAAATTCTGGCAGCGAAAAGGAACTGAGGGTAACTCAGAAATGAGTGATATTGGAAATTGTAAAAAGGTGGTTAGATCAGTATGGCAAATATTGAAGACTTTCTAAAACTAGATATTCGTGTTGGCACGGTCATCAATGCAACATCTTTTCCTGAAGCAAGAATACCTGCTATAAAACTAGAAATTGATTTTGGAGAAGAGATTGGCATAAAACATTCTTCCGCTCAAATTACACGTAGATATGATCCTGAACAACTTTGTGGACGTCAAGTGGTAGGCGTAGTTAATTTTCCGCCAATGCGTATTGCGGGGTTTAAATCTGAGGTATTGGTAATAGGTGGGGTTCCGGAAGAGGGGGATGTTGTTCTTTTAAAGCCCGATGAACTCATTAGTAATGGAACAAGAATCTCATAATACATGCCCTATTGGGTATCAGGGACAAATTGAAGGAGGGGGTGTAATGGCACTAGGGTATACCTTAATGGAGAAGCAATGATGGATAAAGGAATCTATTTAATCACGGAAGTTCCCAAAATACTACTACTGGCTAATGTAAGCACATTTGTAGCTTGAAAAATTTTTCTCCATAATCCTTTCATCTTTATAACCCCCTGTTTTTCTCAAAATAAATAAAAAAAGACTTCTTTCATATTAAATATTCAGAAAAATAAATATAATAGCTTGAAATTTTCATGAAGGGTATTGGGGGAATCGCAGGTAAAGCTTGTCCTTATTTTTTTACAAAAATTTCAAAAAATTATTTTTACCACAAATTTTATAATTTATTTCTGTGAAATTATTGAAATTTTGATATTAATTGACTATTTACTTCATAAAAATGCTAATGAAATATGCGTTCTTTTGAATAACCATTTATTTAAATTTCCCCCAATTTACAATATTTAAAATACTTTGTATAGTTATAAATACATAAGTAATTTGTTATGGGAAAAACGAAGGGCAGGAGGTCTAAAACTATCTTTTAAAATCGTTTCGTTATCTATCGGCACTTACATATGTAATAAAGTGACTTGGAGGAAAAAAATGAAAAAAAAAGCACGCAAAAGTAGGATTGTCAAAAGCTTAGTTATTGCTGCTCTATCATCTAGCTTTATTTTAGGTTCTATTGGACAAGTACCAACTACTGCGAAAGCGGTTAGTTATTCGAATACTGAAAATTTGCTTGCTAATTTAACATCTGAACAAAGAGCGGCTCTTCATGAACTTTCTACCAATGAAACATCTGGACTCCAAATTTCATCGGATATTGACTTACAGTCAAACAAACAAACATCAGTTATTGTGGAATTTGCCAATAAGCCTGTTAAAGTGGCCAAAATAGAGGCAGCTGCAGAGGGTCAATCATTATCTGAAGAGGAAGCAGCAAGTTTAGTACAAAAATCATGAAACCTTCACTCAGGATTTAGGACAAATTTTAACAGACGAAAAAAATAAAGCGGTAGATTACAAGATTCACCATTCCTATAAACATGCATTTAATGGTGTATCGATGAGCCTGCCAGCTAACCAAATTAAAAATCTATTAAAATCAAAAGCAGTAAAATCAGTTTGGAGCAATACAACATTTTCGATAGACCCACCTACCGCGAATAGCGAACAGTTAAAAGCGGATGAAGCAAATGTTGCGAATTATGCGCCTTATGATGGACTAGAACGTCTACACCAGGATATTTCAGAAGTTAGAAATTTCATGTTAAATAATCGAAGTGAAAAAGCTAAAACATTTAATGTAAATGTGAAATTCCAAACTGGAATAAGAGACTCAAAGGATGCAGCTTTAAATAATGTCACATTAGATGGGCCAACTTCAGTCAATATAGAAGGAAATAGCCAGAGAGTCATCAAATTTAATCTGTCTATTCCTAAAACAGCTGAAAAAGGAACATATGAGGGATATATTGTATTTACAAATGATGAAGATCCAACAGAAACCTACCAAATTCCATTTGGCGGTCGAGTAGTAAACGAAGGAATCGATACATTTACGATTACTAATCCTATGTACTCTGGTGATACAGCTTGGCCAGAAAATGCAGTTCCTTACCTTGGATTTAAGTTCCAATTAAAGTCACATATGAGGACTTTAGATGTGGTATTACAAGATGCTAAAACAGGTGAAGATCTTGGTTTAGTTGGATCTTACAATGCTCTATTATTGAATGAAAACCAACTATTAAGTAATCCTAGCGGATTCGCAGGGGCTTACTACCCGTATACGGGTGATAAGAAAAATCCGATTAACAGTCAATTTGTCATTGCCAAAACGGGTCAATACAAATTAAGAATGATTGGTACAAATAATCAAGGGAAAACATTCACTAAAGAAGCCGCTTTCATCTACGAGGTTGGAGAACCAACGATGACCTCCACCTTTGATTCGTTAGATCAAAAAGTGATTGAATATAATTTAAGTCAGCTTGATACAAAAGGACAATTTTTATATGACTTTAATATCAATGTAAATGATCCTGAAGCAGAAGAGGCAAAGCGCTTAGGTATTCCTGTTGATCAATCAAACAATTCAGTTGTTTCCTTTTACAATGGACCATGGCCATATGAGCCAATCTACACTGATAAAAATGGGGATTACAAGGATCAAATCCTAGTGAGAAAACAAGCAACACCATTAAAAGTTCAGTTCTATGCTATGGATGCTGCGAGAAACTTTACTGCAGATGCTACGGCAATGCTGCGGGTTGCTTTTGTTACTGATACTACCCCATATTATTATTTAAAAGCAAATAAACAATCTATTTCGACTGGAGAAACAGTAAATTATTCCTTCCGTTCGAACAATATTAAAAACTTAAAAACGGCAAAGATTACCATTCCGGTAATGAAACACTATGGAGACTATGGCACCATTAAAAATGTTGTTGTAAGTGATGCAGTGAAGCAATATGGTAATGCAGAAGTAACTGTAACAACCACATCAGATACTTTAAATAAGTATTATACGATTACATTTAACTATTTAGGAACTAAAGCTTTACCAGAAGATATGCAGTTAGTAAATTTCGACTTACAAACATCTAATATGTATTCGAAAAGTTCGCCTATCAACTGGTTTGATAATGAGATGAAGGGAACGACCATTGATCAATCCAATGTACAAACTAATAATGTTTATACGTATATTGAGACTTTTAAACTGAATTCAACTTTTTCAAGGTTAGAGGGATCAATGCAATTTGAGGGAATGTTGAATCCTTTAACAGGCGAACGTAACAACGCTTTAGACCATAGAACTATTGGTGCAAAAGTTATAGTCACGTCTTATGATGGAACAACAGTTGCTGAAGCTCCTCTAACAAACAAATCCGGCAGCTACAATGCTGATGGACTGAAAGCTGATAAAAATGCTTATACACTTAAGGTAGATGTACCAGGTCATTTTACGATGTATAAGCCATTAGTATTATCGTATGACTCTCGAGGAGAAGCAATCGGTAGAAGAATGGGTTACTTATTATCTCCAGCTAAAGCGGGAGATGTTAATAAAGATCATGTCATTGATGTATTAGATGCAATCGAACTTCAAAAAAATTGGGGTAAAAATACATCAGGGTCCGATTTGAACTTCGACGGCACTGTTGATAAAAAGGATATGGACTATGTAATTAAAAACTATGGATTACAAAATGACTCTGTTCCAAATGCCCCTAAAGCGAAAGATACGTATAAGGGTGTTACGTTGGATATGGTGTTAAGTCAGTTAGGTTTAAAATAACGTAATTAGCTATGGTGTCAGCGTATAAGGGCAATGGTGTCCGGTACCGACAAAAGACAAAATTCATACCAGGCGGACAGGGGGTTTGAGACTCTCTGTCCTTTTTTGTTCCCATAGCTTATAATAGAAATTCGCCGTTAGAATGGTGCGGTGAGCCTTATCATAATAAAGCATCCGCAATTTTTTCTTAAACAAAAAAATCTTAGAATAAATGAAACGGGTGAATAACGATGGCCAAAAAAATCACAGAAAAATTAAACTTACTAAAATATAAAGAGACAGCTGTACTGCACTTACCAAATGGTGCAGATTATTTAGCAGAATTAACGGATTATGACACAGAATTAGCTGATCATGCTTATGACCTTATTTTTGCATTTGTATTAGATATGGACTCTTTAAAGAAACTTGTAAAAAAGGTTATCGATAAAAATCATTTAAATAAAAACGGCTATCTCTTTTTGGCTTATCCTAAAAAGGGAAATAAAGTATATCCTGCCTATATCCATCGAGATGAATTATTAGTTGGCTTAGGGGCAGATGAAAATGGCTATGTTGGGACAAGCAGCATAAAATTTGCCCGTATGGTCGGATTGGATGATGTCTTTACGGTTGTTGGTCTAAAAGAAGACTCTAAAAGCAAAAATCACACATCTGCAAAAGCAAGTCAATGTGTTGATGATTATATCGGATTTATATCAGATGTAGAGAAAGATTTGCAGGATACTCCAGATTTATTTGCTTTCTATCAATCACTCACCCAAGGATATCGTAAGGATTGGGCCCGTTATGTTTATAGCGCAAAACAAGGGGGAACAAGAGCAAAACGGCGTGATGAAATGAAAATGATTCTTGGGAAGGGTTTCAAGAGCCGGGATTTATATCGAAGGAATAAATAATGATATAAAAACGAAGGTGCCTTGGCTCCTGAACTTTTGACAGTTTCGTTGCTGTATTTTTAAAAGATTAAAACTGCTCTTGGTAGATAAATTGGGTATCTGAAAGGAGTTAACTTTCATATGAAGTATCTAAAATCACAGATGAAACAGCTGATTAAAGAAAATCAGGAATTGCAAGTTAAGCTGAATGGAATGATGAAGGAACACAGCCTTGAGAAAAACTTTGCCCTCAAAGCCCTGTACCATGCAGAAGTTGCTGAAGGCGGAAAATATCAGCTTGCCTATCAAGCATTGGACTTACCGAAAAGGTAGGTCTTTTTTATCCAATTGTTGCTTCGGATCATAAGAAAAAGGCCCCAGACGCAGCTGGAGCCTTTTTTGCATTTTACAAAGCTTCTTTAATCATTTTCTTATAATAAAGCACAGAAAGCACCCCAAAAATCGAATACAATCCAGTGTACAGCACCATAACTATGATCATTGGTGTCCAAACCTCAGCTCCAAATAAAAACCATCCCGATTGTACGGCGAAATAACTGTGCAAAAGCCCGATCACTAATGGAATCCCAAAACTGAAAAGCTGTTTGGACTGAATGCCTTTCAGCAAGTTTCCCTGTGTAAAGCCAAGTTTACGTAAGATGGTGTAATTCGGTTTTTCCTCTTCGCTCTCGCCCATTTGTTTAAAGTAAAGAATGCATCCGGATGTGACCAGAAATGACAGCCCAAGGAAGCCGACGATGAACATGGCCATCCCCATGTTGCGCTTCTGGCTGTTCAGAACTTCAAGCTGGGAATCGTTTGGTGCGTTTTCGCCCAGTTTTAAGGACGTAAAAATGGTATTGGCTTCTTTTAATTCGTCCTGATCCGCTATTTCAACAGCAATATAAGTAGATGCCGGCTGCTGAACATCAGGATTCATATCCTTTTTCAGCTGCTTAAAGACCGAATCATCGACAATGGCTGTCGGCATTCCTCCGGCTGTAAAATACCAGGACACGGGAGAATCTTTTTCCATTCCCAAGTACGTTTGCTGAATGCTTGTTGTTTTTCCAAGTAGCGTAACGGTTCCTTTATCATCAAGCGGCATGAATTTTTGGAGCAGATCGCTGTAGCCTGTGAAAATCGTTTCGTCCTTTGAAAGGTTTTTTCCTGCGGATTTTTCACTGATGACAGGAAGAGTCATCTTGCTCGGATCATAATTCAGCCCTTCAAGTTTGGCACTGAAAATGTCGCTGATATCCACTTCAGCCATGAATACATCAATTCGTTCATCCTTATACGCTATCCCAGCAGATTCCAGAGATTTTTCAAACAGTGCAGCATCTTCGCTTTCAGTAAAGGAAAAGTCAGCGGGCACTTGATTTTCTGCGGTTTTTTCAGCTGAGTAATAAGAGATGTAGCTCAAGGACAGCAACCCAATCGCCAGTGCTGAGACAGTCGTAATGATTGTCAGCAGCAGGGCATTTGATTTCATCCGGAACATGATGGATGAAAGAGACAGAACCTCGCTAACTCTCAAATAGCCATCTTTTTTCTTTCTGATGAGATGGAAAATAAAGCTGACGGACCCTCTGTAAAAAAGATAGGTTCCAAGGATGACAGAACCGAGAATAAACAACATGGCGCCATATAGAGCCATCATGGATTTAAAGTCTCCGCCAAAAAGCTTAGAGGAAACATAATACCCGGCCGCAATCATAATGATGCCCAAAATGCCAATGGCCATTTCGAAAAAGGACATCTTTTTAACTTTTTCTTCTGCGGATGAGAGCACTCTGAACAGCGAGAGGATGCTCTGTCTTTTAATAAACAGATAGTTCATCAGCATGATGAGAAAGTAAATGACGAGGAAGACAATCAGTGTCTGAATGAACGCCTGGTTGGAAAAGTGGAGTTTAGCTACGTCATCCACGCCGGTAATTTTGAATAAGATCATCATCACCAATTTTGATGCCGCAAATCCAGCGAAAATACCAAGAACCAAAGATCCAAAATACAGCAGGAAGTTTTCTGCCGTTAAAATGCGGAAAATCTTATGCTTTGTCAATCCGATCAGCTGAAGCAGCCCAATCTCTTTGCTGCGGCGTTTAATGAAAATGTTATTGGCGTAGAGCAAAAAGATCGTCACGATGGCAATCAGCAGGACAGATGCAGCCCGGATGGCGGCGCCGCCTTTGATAGAACCTTCTACCGCGTCCATGGAAGGATCATACTGCAGAGTGACAAAAGCAAAATAAAGCGCTACGCTGAAAATGAGTGCAAAGATATAAAGATAGTAATTCTTCAGGTTCTTTTTCAGATTTTTGACGATGAGCTGATTAATGTTCATACTGCACACCGCCTAAGACGCCTTGTGTTTTGATGATATCTTTAAAGAAAGCCTGTCTTGTTTGCTCCCCTTTGTTCAATTGTGTGTAGATTTGTCCATCTTTTATAAAGATGACTCTGCTGCAGTAGCTTGCCGCAGCCGGATCATGCGTGACCATGACAATGGTTGCTTTTCTATTTTCGTTTAGTTCGGTCAATTTATTCAGCAGGTCAGCAGCGGATTTAGAATCAAGTGCGCCCGTCGGTTCATCGGCAAAAATGATGCTTGGTTCATGAATAAAGGCACGTGCTGCAGAAGTACGCTGCTTCTGTCCGCCGGAAATTTCATTCGGATACTTATCTTTTAACTCGTAGATGCCGAGCTCATTTGCTAATGCATGAAATTTCTGGTCCGCTTCTTTTTTAGGTACCTTTGAAATGGAAAGCGGCAGCAGAATATTTTCTTTTACTGTCAGCGTGTCCAGAAGGTTATAATCCTGAAAAATAAATCCGAGATGATGCTTTCTGAATTCAGCAAGCTCCTTTTCCTTCATGCCCGTCATTTCTTTGTGCTCAATTTGGATGGTCCCTCCGCTCACTTTATCAATTGAAGACAGAACATTCAGCAGCGTTGTTTTGCCCGAGCCGGACGCACCCATAATGCTGACAAATTCGCCTCCTAGTATCGTAAGGTCAATTCCTTTAAGGACTTCCTGTTTATTCAATTTATTTCCGTAGCTTTTATGGAGCTTTGATGCTTCTAATATCGCCATACTTGCTTCCTCCTCTTAATTCGATATCTTAATTATAAAAAGAAGAAAGGTCCTTTTCCTTTTATTGTGCGAACAAAATAGAAAAGCATGTGACATTCTTGTCACACGCTAATGACGGCTGTAAAATCATTTCTTTTTGGAAAAGTTAACGTAAATGCTGTTTCTGTGTGGATAATAGACTGCGCGTGAAGATCAATCAGCAGCGGTATGGCTGCTTTTTTAGCCAGATACAGCCCCATCCCTGTAGCAGCATGATCATGATGGTTTATGGTCGATGTGAAGCCTTTATCGAATATGCGGGACAGGTCCTTTGGATCGATGCCCCGGCCGTAGTCTTTCACCTGAACTCTTATTTGATCATCCTGCTTCCAGCTTTTTATGATAATGTCTGACGCCTCGCTGTATTTCACTGCATTCGTTAAAATTTGTCTAATAATAAATGCAAGCCATTTTGCATCACTAAGGACTTCCTTTTGATCAAGCTGAATGTCAAAACCAATCCCTTTTTGAATACACCATGCTTGAAGTGTTTTAATTTCACTGAAAATCACGTTTTCCAAATCAACTGTTTCAATGTATAAATCATTTTCAATAAACGGAATCCGTTTTTGATGCAGCTGCTGGTCAAGCAAAAGGTGAATCCGCAGCCACTCATACGTCAAGTGAGTTTTCATCACATCGTCTTCCATGCGTTCGATCATTAAATGCATGGCAGTGAGCGGAGTCTTCACTTCATGAATCCACGATAAAAGTTCATCCTTTTCCTGTTCAAGCGAAATTCTGTTGTGCAAAGCATCTTTTTTCAGCGCCTGTGCCTGTTCGCTGAGCGTCTTTTCAACCAATTGTTCAAACGGGCTATCCGGAGCTGGAATGCTTGATATATCAAGGTTGTTTTCCCGATCTTCCAGCCTTTTATAAAATGCAGTTTCTTTATTGTACCGAACGGCTAAGAAGACAATAAAAGAAATTATGGAAAGAAAAACCATATACAGGACTGGCTGCACTGGAATGGCTGAGTCAATGAAAGCAATAAAGAGAATAAATAAATGGATCATAATAAAGAACAGAATCCAGCTGCGGCGCTCTTTTAAGAAACGGAGGATCATACCGTTTCCTCTTCTGCCGCAAGATATCCCTGGCCTACTTTTGTCTCTATAAAATGACCAAGACCAATTTCATCCAGGCGCTTTCGCAGGCGATTGACATTCACTGTTAACGTATTGTCGCTTATAAAGCGTTTATCATCCCACAAGCTGTTCATGAGCTTGTCTCTGCAGACAATTTTGTTTTTTTGTTCAATCAAGAGTTTAAGAATGAACATTTCATTTTTTGTCAGTTCAACGGAGCCTGTTTCATTCGTAACGGTATTTCGCTCATAATCAACCGCAGCATTGCACCATGTTTTCAGACTTACTTGCTCTGTATTGTAGTTATAAACACGGCGGAGAATGGCCTGGATTTTCGCAATCAGCACATCAAAGTGAAAGGGCTTTTGAACAAAATCATCAGCACCAAGCTGCATAGACATGACCATATCAGTCGGATGATCCCTCGAGGAAAGAAAAATGATCGGCACATTCGAATGCGACCGGATCATCCTGCACCAATGAAAGCCGTCAAACTTCGGCAGCTGAATATCAATGATGATCAAATCTGGTTTTACTTCTGAGAATTCCTGAATGACCCTGCTGAAATCCGTAATTCCGTATACCTCATACGACCATTGAGAAAGCCTGTCTTTGATCTCGTTAAAGAGCGTTATATCATCTTCGATCAGTAAAAGTTTGAACAATAAAATCACCACACTGTCAGCTTTCTTTTACAATAATTGTATAGCAAAATAAATTTGTAAGCTATAGGGGGAGGTATATTGAAATCATAAAATCTGTTCTTGATTCCTGAAAATGTATTTGAACAAGAATCTATAAACTGTTAATTCCCAATCGTTAACCACTTCTCTAATTTATCAAAAATAAATAAGGCTTTTTGTTTGAAAAATGAGATTCCCTCTAATCTATGAATTTCAAAAAGCCATTGCATTAATTTCAGTCTTTATATATAATGATAATCATTATCAATTGCCCGATGAAAGGGCCGATGGCTGTTGCAAGAGTTGTACTCATGCTGTAGTACCCGATGCCTTCCCCTTTTCGCGAAGCGGGAATAATCTGTGCTACTATAGTGCCTGTTGCTGTACTTGCCATACCCAGGGTAATTCCATGGAGAAGACGGTTGAAAAGAAGGAAGCCAAGTCCAAATTCAAAGAAATAAAAGGCTGTTGTCAGGGTAAATAGAATAAGCCCAGTATACAGGATCTTTTTACGGCTGAAAGTTACAATGAGCCTTCCAATTAAAAGCCGGCCAATCAATGCGCCTATAATAAAAATACCGGTTGCAAGTCCCGCCTCACTCGTAGAGGCACTGTACTCATTCACTGCAAAAACAGCAATAGTCACCATTAATAAGTAAAAGATTAACGTTAAGAAAAAATTGATGGACGACACGACAATAAAGTCTTTCGTCCATAATTTGGATGTTGTCTGATTCACGTTTTTGCCACCTTACTCTCTAATATTGTTCCGAATATCTTTCATGATCCGGATCACCTCAAGCTGTTCGTTTTCTGAAATTCCTTTTAAAATTTCCTGCTCATAGTCATCGATTGTTACTCGAACATCCCCGTATACCTTTCTCCCAAGGTCCGTAAGCTGCATTCTCTTTTCACGCTTATCCTTGCCGGGAACATGCTCTACATACCCCAGTTCCTCAAGGCGGCTGATGGTTCTTGTAACGGTAGGCTTTTCAACACTTTGATAATCGGCAAGCTCAACAAGCGCAGCTGTTCCGTAATTCCATAAATAATGCAAAACAGACCATTGAGCTCTGTATAAATCGTGTTTGGCAAGCTCCATATTCAGTCTGTTTTCAAAAGGACGGTATAACAGCAGAAGCTGCTGAAAAAACTTTTGATATGTTTTTATAGGAAACACCTCATTAAATAAATAGTTACCCTTGATAATAGTTACTCTAGGTAACTATTATAACAAAAACAGTCATTGATTGTCTACGAGCCGAAAACCTGAAGATGGATATTGACACAAAACGGGAATATATGTTATTTAAATAGTGGTTAGCACTCTCATGAAAAGAGTGCTAAAAAGCAGTTCGAAGGGAGAATGACAATGGAAAAAATGCAGTTCAAAGCGGAGTCTAAGAGACTATTGGAAATGATGATCAACTCAATTTACTCTCAAAAAGAAATCTTTTTAAGAGAGTTGATATCAAATGCGAGTGATGCGATTGATAAAATTTATTACAAAGCTTTAACAGATGACAGCCTATCATTTGACCAGAACCATTACTACATAAAGGTAAGGGCAGACAAGGAAAAAAGAACATTAACAATCTCAGATACGGGGATTGGGATGACAAAAGAAGAACTTGAAAACAACCTTGGAATTATTGCGAAAAGCGGCTCTCTCGCTTTTAAAAGTGAAAATGAGCTGAAGGATGGCCATGACATTATCGGTCAATTTGGGGTTGGTTTTTACTCAGCCTTCATGGTAGCAGACGCTATCACTGTGACAAC
The DNA here is from genome assembly GCA_023823795.1 of Bacillus sp. F19. Classification (NCBI taxonomy): domain Bacteria; kingdom Bacillati; phylum Bacillota; class Bacilli; order Caryophanales; family Bacillaceae; genus Bacillus; species Bacillus sp. F19. Next base: position 5,031,780 of record CP085710.1, on the reverse strand, counting down.
GAAAACAATCGGCAGTGAAGATGCCTGCAGATGGCATTCTCAGGGAGCAGACGGCTATACGATCGAGCTTTGTGAGAAGGAAGAGGTCGGAACGGAGATTGTCCTTAGCATCAAAGAAAACACAGAAGACGATTCGTATGATGAATATTTAGAAGAATACCGCTTAAAAGCCATCATTAAAAAATACTCTGATTTCATCCGTTACCCAATTAAGATGGACGTAACGGAGAGAAAACGCAAAGAAGACAGCGAAACAGAGTTTGAAGAGGTTCTAGAAGAACAGACGATCAACAGCATGGTTCCGATTTGGAGAAAGAATAAAAATGAGCTCACTTCGGAAGATTACGAGAATTTTTATGCAGAAAAACATTATGGGTTTGATAAACCGTTAAAACATATCCATATCAGTGTGGACGGTGCCGTCAGATACAATGCAATTCTCTATATCCCTGAGCAGATTCCGTATGATTACTACTCTAAAGAGTTTGAAAAGGGACTAGAGCTTTACTCTAATGGTGTGTTAATCATGGAAAAATGCTCAGACCTGCTTCCTGACTATTTCAGTTTTGTAAAAGGAATGGTAGATTCTGAGGATTTATCTCTTAACATTTCAAGAGAAATCCTCCAGCATGACCGCCAGCTGAAGCTGATTGCAAAAAATATCAAGAATAAAATTAAGAGCCAGCTGCAAAGTTTATTAAAAGATGAGAGAGAAAAGTATGAAACATTCTATAACTCTTTCGGAAGACAGCTGAAATATGGCGTTTACAGTGATTTTGGTGCAAACAAAGAAGATCTTCAGAACCTGCTCATGTTCTACTCATCAAAAGAGAAAAAGCTGATCACTCTTGATGAATATGTTTCAAGCATGCCTGAAGATCAGAAATACATCTACTATGCTGCAGGAGAAAGCTATGAACGAATTGAAAAGCTTCCGCAGACAGAGGTTGTGGCTGATAAAGGCTATGATATCTTATATTTCACGGATGAAGTGGATGAATTTGCGATCAGAATGCTGATGAACTACCAGGAAAAAGAGTTCAAATCGATTTCAAGCGGAGATTTAGGCATAGAAGCAGGCGAGAATGAAAAGAGTGCAGAATCGGAAGCGAAAGAAAATAAAGAACTCTTTGAAGAGATGAAAACGATTCTTGGCGGCAAAGTGAAGGATGTAAGAATTTCAAAGCGGCTGAAGTCGCATCCAGTCTGCATCGCAACAGAAGGCGAAGTGACGACGGAAATGGAAAAGATCCTGAAGGCGATGCCGAACAACCAGAATATACAGGCTGAAAAAATTCTTGAAATTAATCGAAATCATGAAGTATTTGCTTCTTTAAAAGATTCCTTTGAAAAGGATAAAGAAAAATTAGCGCTGTATACAAACCTGTTATTTAATCAGGCGCTCCTGATCGAAGGTTTGCCGATTGAAGATCCGGTAGAGTTTACGAATGATATTTGCAAAATAATGGTTTAAAAAGAAACAAACCTTAAAAGTGCGAAATAAGCAGAAAAGGGAGTCCTGAAAACCAGGACTCCCTTTCTCTTATTTCGGATGCATCTTAAATTTTAAAAACAGCTCATTATAATAAGCCAAATTCTTTTTGCCAAGGTTCTCATACACTTCCAGTTTTTCCGTCAGCTCAGGCGGGGGATAGAAGCGCTCATCGTTTACCATTTCTTCCGGCATGTATTTTAAGGCTTCTTTGTTAGGTGTGGAGTAGCTGACATATTCGGTATTTTCTGCGGCTACCTCAGCATCCAGCATGAAATTGATGAACTGATGGGCAGCTTCCGCATTTTTGGCTGTTTTCGGGATAACCATGTTATCGAACCATAAGTTTGAGCCTTCCTCAGGAACTACATACTCCAGATCTTCATTTTCATACATGATCTCTGATGCAACCCCGGACCATACAAGCCCAATTGCTGCTTCCTGATTTTCCAGCAGCATCCGGCTTTCATCTCCAACAACTGCTTTGACATTTGGAGTGAGGGAATCAAGCTTTCGTTTTGCTTCCTCTAAATGATCCTTATTTGTATCATTTAGAGAGTAGCCGAGGCTGTTTAGGCCCATTCCCATCACTTCTCTTGCCCCGTCAATCAGCAGGATCTCATTTCGCAGATCGGGATCCCAAAGGTCATTCCAGCTCGTGATTTTTTTTCCGTCTATCATCGTTGGATTATAGACAATGCCGACAGTTCCCCAGAAATAAGGAACGGAATATTTATTTTCAGGGTCAAATGGCAAATCCATGAACCGGTCATCAATATTTTTCAAGTTCGGAAGCTTTGAATGATCCAAAGGGATAAGCAAATCTTCCTGTCTCATTTTATCAATCATATATTCAGATGGAACGGCAATATCATAAGTCGTTCCGCCCTGTTCAATCTTTGTCATCATCGCCTCATTGGAATCAAAGGTCTCATAGATGACTTTAATGCCTGTTTCTTTCTCAAAGCGGTCAACCAGATCGGAATTGATGTAGTCTCCCCAGTTAAAGATCGTAAGCGTATTGCCGCTTGAGTAGCCCTGTGAAGAGTTCAACTCTGAAACAGCATACATAAGGATGCCCGACACGAGAATAATCGCGAAGATAACGCGGACCAGCTTCTTCATTTTCTTACCCCCAATCCGCTTTGCTTATTTCGCTGCGTGATGAAGTAGTAAACAATCACAAGCAGGACTGTGAAAAGGAAAAGCAGGGTTGATAAGGCGTTAATATTCAATGAGATTCCCCGGCGCGCAAGTGAATAGATTTCAACAGACAGCGTAGTGAATCCATTGCCGGTTACGAAAAAGGTAACAGCAAAATCATCAAGAGAGAACGTAAGAGCCATAAAGAATCCTGCAAAAATACCCGGTGTGATAAATGGCAAGGTCACTTTAGTCAGGACATTCCAGCTGCTTGCGCCAAGATCTCTTGCTGCATCAAGCAAGGTTGGACTCATCTCCATCAGTTTCGGCAGAACCATTAAGACAACAATCGGAACGCTGAATGCAATATGAGATAAGAGGACCGAATAAAATCCAAGCTTGATTCCTGCCATCGTAAACAGGATTAGAAACGAAGCGCCAATAATAACGTCAGGGCTGACAATCAGCACATTATTCAATGAAAGCAATGTGTTTTTGGTTTGTCTGCTTTTAAAAGAATGAATGGCAAGTGCTCCAAGAACACCGATAATGGTGGAAATAAGTGCTGACAGCAAGGCGATAACGAGTGTGTTCAGCACGATGATCAGCAGCCTCGTATCTGTGAAAAGCTCCTTATACCAATCAAGCGTAAATCCTTCAAAGTTGTACATCGTACCGCCGCTGTTGAACGAATAAAACACAAGGAAGAAAATTGGCGTATATAGGATGAGAAAGATCAAAATTAAAAAGACCCTGGATAGAGGGGATATTTTCTTATCCAACTTACATACCCCGCTTTCGATTTCCGGTAAGGAAGATAATCAGAAACATAAAAATAATCAAAAAGACAGCAATGGTCGACCCCATACCCCAGTCCTGAGTCACAAGGAAATGCTGTTCAATCGCAGTGCCGAGTGTGATCACTCTGTTTCCCGCAATCAGTCTTGTCAGCATGAACAGGGAAAGAGCGGGTATAAAGACCAGCTGGCAGCCAGCTTTAACGCCATCAATCGTAAGCGGGAAAATGACTCTGCGGAAGGTGGTCCAGCTTGATGCGCCCAAATCACGCGCTGCATCCAGCAGGGTTGGATTTAATTCATTCAGTGAATTGAATATAGGCAAAATCATAAATGGGATAAAGATATAAACCGATACAAAAATGAAACTGAAATCGGTGAATAATAACTGCTGCGAGCCAATGCCGATTGCTTCTAAAAAGCTGTTAGCAACACCGTACGTACCAAAAATGCCAAGAAAAGCATAGGCTTTTAACAATAAATTAATCCAGGAAGGGACAATAATCAGCAGCAGCCAAAGGTGCTTATGCTTTGTATAAGTCAGCAAATAAGCAGTTGGGTATGCAATAAGCAGGGAAAGAACTGTGATCAAAAAAGCATACCAAAATGAACTCAAGGTCATTTTCATGTAGACCGGTGTGAAGAAGTTCTGGTAATTGGCAAGCGATAAGTTTCCTTCGATATCAATAAAAGAATAATAAAGAACAAGAACAATCGGTGCAATAACAAAGAGAGCAATCCAAAGAGCATAGGGAATCATATACAAATTTCGGGTCAGCTTATTTTCCATGCTCTTCTCCATCTGCATAGGCTTCTAAACGCCTGTCAAATTCCTCTTCGGTCTCACCGAATCTCATAACATGGATCGCTTCCGGGTCAAAATAAAGGCCGATTTCATCTCCGACTGTGGCTTTCTTTGTGGAATGAACGAGCCATTCGTTTCCATCCTTGTCATAGCTGCTGATTTCATAATGAACACCGCGGAACAATTGGGAATCAACGCGTACCTGGAGTTTCCCGCGTTCCAAAGAAGTGATTTCCAAATCTTCAGGACGAATGACGATCTCTATAGGTTCATTTGGATTCAGACCCTGATCGACACACTCAAATTTTCTGCCGGTGAATTCTACAAGGTAATCCTCAAGCATGGTCCCTTTTACAATATTGGATTCGCCAATAAAATCAGCAACAAAGCGGTTAATCGGCTCATCATATATATCTGTTGGAGTCCCGCTTTGCTGTATTTTCCCTTTGTCCAGAACGAAAATTTCATCTGACATCGCGAGTGCTTCTTCCTGGTCATGAGTGACAAAGATAAAGGTAATGCCAAGACGCTGCTGAAGTTCGCGCAGCTCATACTGCATTTCGGTCCGAAGCTTTAAGTCCAGGGCTGACAAAGGTTCATCAAGTAGAATAACTTCCGGCTCATTGACAATCGCACGTGCAATTGCGACCCGCTGGCGCTGGCCTCCGGACATTTCCCGAATTTCCCTTTTTTCATATCCATCAAGGTTTACAAAGCTTAAGGCTTCTCTTACTTTCGATTCAATATCCCGATTATTCATTTTTTTTATGCGCAGTCCGAATGCAACATTTTCGAAAACATTCAAATGAGGAAACAGTGCATAATCCTGAAACACGGTATTTACTTGGCGTTTGTTAGCAGGAACATCGTTTATTTTTTTTCCGTTAAAAAGAATTTCTCCCTCAGAAGCTTCAGTAAATCCGGCAATCAGCCGCAGGATTGTTGTCTTGCCGCAGCCTGAAGGACCAAGAAGTGTATAAAATTTGCCGCGCTCGATTTCAAAACTGACATGATTGAGGACGGCAGGATCATTGTCATATTGTTTTGTAACCTGCTTAAACTGAATAATTGTGTTTGTCATATCATTCTCCCTCTTAGTTTGCTCGGATTTTAACAAAGAAATATTTAAAGAAAACGGTCAATTTTTCCATATTTATCATGAATAATTATACATGAAATGGCGGGAAAGAAAACAGTGAAAACTAGCTCCCTTTAATAGCGTAAATGAATATCAAAAACGCTTTGGATTTTCACCCAAAGCGTTTTTTATTTGTCAAATCAGTCAGCTGCATTCTCTTCAAACAATCTCGCAATCTCTACAATAACCTGTGTTGCTTTTTGCATATTATCAACTGAAATATATTCGAACTTGCCGTGGTAATTCTCTCCGCCTGTAAAAATATTCGGGGTAGGAAGGCCCATATAGGAGAGCTGGGATCCATCTGTGCCGCCGCGGATCGGTTCAACAATTGGCTGAATGTCCAGGTTTTCCATCGCTTTGTATGCAATGTCGACGATCTGTTTAACAGGCTCGATTTTTTCACGCATATTGTAGTACTGATCGTTCATCTCAAGGACGATGCGTTCGCTTCCGTATTTCTCCTTCAATTCATCAACAGCACCGGCCATCGTTTGCTTTTTCTGCTGGAACTCTTCCTTATCAAAGTCTCTGATAATGTAGCTTAGCTTCGTTTGCTCAACATCCCCGCTTATAGATAGAAGATGGAAGAAGCCTTCATAGCCTTCTGTTAATTCAGGAGCTTGTTCAGCCGGCAGCTTGCTTTGCAGCTCCATTGCGATCTTAATGGAATTCACCATTTTTCCTTTAGCCGTTCCAGGGTGTATGTTGGTGCCTTTAATTGTAATGGAAGCCCCGGCTGCGCTGAAGCTTTCGTACTGCAGCTCTCCGAGAGGACCGCCGTCCACTGTGTAAGCGTATTTCGCATCAAAAGCAGCCACATCAAATTTATGTGGTCCGCGTCCGATTTCCTCATCAGGAGTAAAAGCCACTCTGATTTTGCCGTGCTTCATCTCAGGATGCCTGATTAAATAGTCCATCGCTGTCATAATCTCAGCTATACCCGCTTTATTGTCAGCTCCTAACAGAGTGGTGCCATCTGTTGTTATAAGGGTATGGCCTTGATAGTTTAATAAATTAGGAAAGTCCTTTGGAGACAGAGTCACTTGTTCTGATTCATTCAGCAGGATGTCCTGTCCGTCATAGTTTTCATGAACCTGCGGATTCACATTTTTCCCGGTAAAATCAGTTGCGGTATCAATGTGTGCCAAAAAGCCGATCGTTGGAACCTGCTTATCTGTATTGGATGGAAGAGTGGCCATCACATACCCAAATTCGTCTATGCTTACATCCTCTAAGCCAATTGCTTTCAGTTCTTCTGTAAGTGTTCGTGCGAGTGTCAGCTGCCCTTCAGTGGAAGGACATGTTTCGCTGCTGTCATTAGATTGTGTGTCAATTATTACATAGGAAGTAAATCGTTCAATGATTTCATTTTTCATTTTTCATCAACCCTTCTTATCTTCTTAATTTTTCTAAAATATTCTGTGCCTGATAGCCTGCCTCAAAATCAATAATCTCAGCTTTTTCGCCTTTCAGGGCTTTTACAAGCTCATCAATTAAAGAATTGGCAAGTGAACTGTCTGAATCAATCCCTTGTATAGGTTCGCCATGCTTGCCTCCTTCGAGTGCCGACCAGTTCAGCAAGGATAGAGTTCCTTCTGTCCCATAAGCAGTAAATCGGATTTCTTCCATTCCTGCAATTTGACTCAGGCCGTCGAATAAGACAGGCGTGCCGTCCTGCAGCTCCATTTGAGCCAGGATTCCAATTTTAGAGCCAGCTGGATCTTTTGGATATTGAACTATTTTATTCAAAACATGGACAGGACCGAAGATTTTTTGGATTTGCTGAATATAGTGAACGCCGACTTCCAGTACAAAACCGCCTTGTTCACGGCTTGCTACCCAGTCATTTTGCTGCCACGGGCGCGGCCATTCAGGGAAATGCATCTTTAACTCAAGCCGTCTCAGTTCTCCAACATATCCCTCTTTTATGAGGGACGCAAAGGTTTTGCTTCCAGCACTATAATTCAAAGGGAAATTCATTGCGTGGATGATTCCTTTTTCTTATGCTTGGATATAAAGACTTTCTGCTTCTTCCAATGAGTTTGCCAAAGGTTTTTCACATAAGACATGTTTGCCCCTTGCAATTACATCGGTTACAACCCCATGATGAAATTTGGGCGGAACTGCTACATAAACTAGATCGATTTCTGCTTCATCAAGCATTTTTGCATGGTCAGTAAATGAAGACACATTTTTAAGTCTTTCAGATGTTTCACGTGTAACTTCAGCATTCCGGTCACATATAGCTGAAATAATGATATCTGGATGGTCTGTAAAGTTCTTTATTAATCGCTGTCCGATTGCACCTAATCCGATAATAGCTGCCCTAATCATTTATAGTCCGCCTTTCTGAAAATAAAACTGATAATTAATTATATTAAGAAATCTGATGCATTCATAGTATCCATTCGAAAAAAGAGAAAGAGTGAAAATCCGTTTTAACTGGTATGCTGGCTGATAATTAGGGAGTATAAAGTACGATTCAGTATAGGAGTTAAGCGAATGACTGTATTTGATCAAGAACAGCGAACCCATAGTTCAAGAGTTCAAAATTATATAGAAGAAAATTTGCAAGTGAAATTAACATTAGCTCATTTAGCGAAGGTTTCCACCTATTCTCCTTATCATTTCCATCGCCTTTTCTCGAAGTTTACAGGCGAAACGCCAGCGGGTTATGTAAAGAGGCATAGACTTGAGATGGCGGCTGCCTCCTTTTTACGAAAGTTTAGCTTGAATTAATTCCATTTGGTATGATTTAAAGAGAAATCTTTAAAGAGGTGAACAACTTGATTCATCAGCCTATTCATTCGTCCTTTTTTAATAAGCCTACACTGGAATTAGCCCAGGCTCTTCTCGGAAAAATTCTGGTAAAAGAAACAGCAGAAGGCATTGCTGCAGGAATAATTGTTGAAACTGAAGCCTATATCGGACCAGGCGATCAGGCTGCACACAGCTTCAATAACCGGCGTACGGCAAGAACAGAAGTCATGTTTGGTCCAGCTGGGTATACATATACATATGTCATGCACACACACTGCCTTGTAAATGTTGTAAGTGGAGTGATAGATTCTCCTGAAGCCATTTTAATTAGAGGTGTAGAGCCGGTTGAAGGACTTGAATTGATGTATGAACGGCGAGGTCCGGTTAAAAGGGAGCAAGATCTCACAAATGGGCCCGGAAAACTGACTAAAGCATTAGGGATTGTAAAAGAAGATTATGGACGTCCTTTATGGGAGGCGCCACTGTATATCGCTGAAGGCAGAGAACCTGAACTTACATCTGCAGGACCGCGAATTGGAATCGACAACAGCGGAGAGGCAAGAGAATATCCATGGAGATTCTGGGTGAGCGGGAACCGGTTTGTATCGGGTTCAAAGAGGAACAATTTCAGTTAAAAAAGCTGTCTCCCAGGAGGCAGCTTTTTTATCATGATCAGATGAAAATAGTAAATTGCTTCAATCTCCGCCGCAAAACACCTCGGCAAATAAGAAGCACCTTTATTTCCAGCGTTCAAGCTTATGGATATTGCGTGTAAATAAACCAGTAAGAAACCCAGGAAAACCAAACTCCTTAATTTTACTCTTTACTTTTTCTTTCATTTCATCTGAAGTGATGTCGGGCATTGTAAAGGCTCCATTTTGGTAACAATGACTGCAATATTTACTGCTTTTTGTTCCGTTTGCTTCTGTTCCGCCTCCGTGTTCATCTCTGGATAAAGGCATACCGCAGCTTTGACAATTCTTATAAGTTTCCAAAGAAACATTCACCTCAAATCTTTTCTGCATTATCCCGTATTGTTAAAGAAAAGCATAGGTCATTCTTTCTTAGCTAATAAAGAATATTTTCTTAAGAAATTCTTAAACATTCCATAGACAGAGTGTTAAGAATTTCCTATTAGACTGTAGATAATAACATGAAAACAGATATACTTTTGAAAGGAGCGTGAGAAAATGACAAATTATAACGTTTTAGTAGTGGATGATGATAAAGAAATTCGCGATGCGATTGAAATCTATTTAAAGAATGAAAACATAACTGTGATAAAAGCAAAAGACGGCATAGAAGCTCTTGAAAAACTGAATGAGCACTCTGTTCATTTGATTCTATTGGATATTATGATGCCGCGCCTTGACGGCATTTCAACAACATTTAAAATCCGCGAGAAAAAAAACATTCCGATAATTATACTGAGTGCCAAAAGTGAAGACACCGATAAGATACTAGGCCTGCAGGTCGGGGCAGATGACTATGTGACCAAACCGTTCAACCCCATGGAGCTGATTGCCAGAGTGAAATCACAGTTAAGACGGTATGTGACGCTTGGTACATATGAAGGGGTGAAAAAGACCGTAGATCTGAATGGTCTTACCCTTGATCAAACAGCTAAAGAAGTGACGGTGCACGGTGAGAACGTAAAGCTTACCCGCATTGAATACAGCATTGTCGAATTATTGATGCTGAATGCCGGCCGCGTGTTTTCTATTAATGAAATTTATGAACGTGTATGGAATGAGCCTGGCTATAATGCAGAAAAAACAGTGGCGGTTCATATCAGGAAGATAAGAGAGAAGATTGAAATCGATCCTAAAAATCCGAGGTTTTTAAAGGTGGTATGGGGAATTGGGTACAAAATGGAAAAATAGTCTGAAGTTTTTGATTGTCATGTTCTTGCTGACATATGGATTAAGCGGTGTGATTGCAGGTTTGTCAAAGGGAGAGCGGTATCTCTTTAAGACTTATTTTCAATCCTATGAATTTCAGGATAGAGTCAGCTATTTCGCTAATTTGATCAGTCTGTTTGAATTAAATGGCATGACAAAAGAAGAGGCCAAAAAGAAAATCACCGTTTCAGCAGAAGAAATAGAAGAACACCGCTACAGATATGGCGACTTAACGGAACAAATCATGGACATTGAAAGTCAATACGAAGGTCAGATTCAATCAGCCAAGAATAATGGAAATAAGGCTGCTGAAGAGGTATATACGGAGGAAAGAAACAAGAAGATTGAAGATATTACAAAGAATTTTAAAGATGAAGAATATGTCCGGGAAAAAATTATCAAAGAAAAAGAATCCCGTATTGATAAGCTTTATAGAGAAGACTACGAGTATATGCGTTCTGAATTTAATAGGAATGAGAAATTATTTGTCTATTACCTGAAAGATATTGATACAGGCGAAGTGTTTACAAACTTAAACATGGATGAGAATGAAGATTCTAAAGAATACATGAATAATAAAGAAATGCTTTATATAGAGAGCTATCCCGGTTCTAAAGGCTATATCACATCAAATGATGGGTTTCATTATTTCGGAGACGGTGAAGTGATAGGGACCATGTCTGATATGAAAGAATCAAGGTTTGCCGGACAAATTGCTCTGCCGAAGACAGCACCTGATGATAGTGAAATAATGACTGAATACAGAGATTTTCAAAAATCACAGACTTTATTTTACAGCCATTCCATAAGCGGACTGGCGGCACTTCTAATAAGCTTTTTCTTATTAAGAAGACGGCCGTTTTATGAAGGGCTGCAAAAAAGCAGATGGGGTCAGACCTATCATCGGATTCCCCTGGATATAAGAATATTGCTCAGTTTTATCTCTTTCATGGGAGCTTTACTTGTTTCATTTGATATAAGTGATTATTATCCATATCGGTTTGGATATGAGTGGGTTTATTCCCTGCTTTTCCTGATGGCCGGAACGTTTTTTATTGCCGCTCTGTTTATTCAGGCAGCCCTGCTTTTCAATCGCTTTAGGAATGAAGCAGACCTGAAATCTGAATGGAAGACTGCCCTTCTCTATAAGCTGTTCAAAATCGCATCAGGAGCCTTCCTTATTCAAAAAACAGGTGTTCAGCTGATGATTCTATTATTCATTGTTTTTGCCTTTGGCGCAGGTGCCATTGTTGTCATCATTGAGCCTGTTTATATCCTGATTTATTTCCCGCTGTTCCTGATCATTGGCCTTCCCGTTGTGCTGCTTTTATTCAAACGGCTGGCATATTTCAATCAGATCGTCACGAACACAGATGCCATTATGATCGGGAATCTCGAAACCGATTTGCCGGTTAAGGGAAAAACCGTTCTGGCTAATCTATCAGCGAATATTAATGCATTAAAGCATGGGGTAAAAACCTCACAGCAAAAGCAAGTGAAAAGCGAACGGCTTAAGACGGAGCTGATTACGAATGTCAGCCACGATTTGCGGACACCGCTTACTTCGATCATCAGCTATACGGAATTATTGAAAAATCCGAATCTGTCAGAAGAGGAACGAGATTCCTATGTGCAAATTGTTGACCGCAAATCACAGCGTCTGAAAATCCTGATTGATGATTTGTTTGAGGCGTCAAAAATGGCGAGCGGCAATATTGATCTAGTAAAACAAAACGTAGATATTGCGCAGCTTCTGCAGCAGGCGCTTGCTGAATATAATGAAGCAATCAGCCAGTCTTCTCTGCAATTCAGGGTGACTCATTCGAATGAACCTGTTTATGCAGTCGTAGATGGGCAAAAAATGTGGAGAGTGTTTGAAAATTTGATTGGCAACATCCTTAAGTATTCCTTAGAGAATACTAGAGTGTACCTTTCCGTTAAAAAAACCGGGGATCAAGTCCTTATTTCTTTTAAGAATGTAACGAAGTATGAGCTCAGCGAAAACACAGATGAATTATTTGAACGGTTTAAACGCGGAGACTCATCACGTCATACCGAAGGATCCGGACTGGGCCTGACGATTGCCAAATCGATTGTTGAGCTTCACGGAGGCAGATTGGAGATTGAAGTGGATGGAGATTTATTTAAGGTCACTATCTCGTTGGATGCGGAATGACCTGCTCAATTGCTATGTGAGATGAATATAAAGGATCATTTTCAAAAGTAATGGGAATAATCATGAAAGTCATGGAATTATTTTTAAAAGTGATGGGATTAAGTATTGGATATTTTAAAAAATGCTGAGTGATGAATCTAAAAAGCGGCGAGTTTAACGGCATTCTCAAGAATTAGACCCAAAAACCACAGCCGGTTTCCATATCCAGGATACCGGCTGTTCACTTTCATCTATTCAACATCTTCATCTGGACGAGCCCAGACAGAAACACTTTTTCCGTTAACCGGGAACGTCGCAAAGCCATCTTCATCAATAGTGATATGCTCTTCACGGGTGCCAGTTAAGTCCACCCATACTTCACCTGCATGGTGCTCGCCGACACACATCCGTTTTTCCCCTTCACCGCCATTTGAAATGACGACTGCACAGCCGGAACGGTCAATTTCATCAACGCCGCGTCTTACCCAGCCGATTGTATTTGGATGATCAAAGTAATCCTCCTGCTCACCATAGGCTCTTGTTTGTCTGGCATAGAGGAGGGGATCAATCGCTTCTTTTTTGCCATCGATTGGATTGTCTCCGTCAATTCCGTAGTAATCACCATAAAATACACAAGGATAGCCTTGTTCTCTGAGAAGAATCAGAGCATAGGCGCTTTGCTTAAACCAATCTTCAACCCATGATTCAAGCGCTTCATCCGGCTGGGAATCATGATTATCAACAAATGTGACGGCATGTTCTGGATGGGAGCCGACAAGGGTATCCTCAAAAATGGTTGAGAGATCAAATTCATCTCCTTTCATGGATGCTTCATGAAGCTTGTAGTGAAGAGACACATCAAATAAACTCATTTTGAAGTCAATCTTATCAAGGAAATCCTGGCATGCTTTTAAGTCTGATTTCCAAAACTCGCCTGCAAAATAAAAATCTTCCCCGCGGTCTTCATATAGCTCTTCAGCAAACCTCCGAACAAACTCATGATTGATATGTTTAATGGCATCAAGGCGGTACCCATCACACTGAAGCGTATCTGCAAGCCACTTGCCCCATGAAATCATTTCATCCTGAACTTCTTCATTATTATAGTCAATGTTGGCAAACATTAGGTAATCATAATTGCCGAATTCCCCATCAACATTTTCATTCCAGTCTTTATTGTCACCGACAATTTTAAAAATGCCGATTTTATCGTTTTTCGCATCGTAATCCGTTCCATTAAAATGCTCAAAATTCCATTCAAAAGACGAATACCTTCCTTTTCGTCCGGGAAAGTTGAATTTTGTCCAGCCTTCAATATTAACCGGCTTCGATAATTCTTCAGTGCGGTCCTCCTGATCCACTTCAATCACTTTAAATAGTTCCGTCTCATCGGCTCCTGCTTTATGATTCATAACCAAATCCACATAAACGGCAATGCCGTTATCGTGACAGGCTTTAATGGCAGCAATTAATTCCTTCTTTAAGCCATATTTCGTTCGGACAGACCCCTTTTGATTGAACTCTCCCAGATCATATAAATCATACACACCATACCCGACATCAATTCTAGATTGGGCTTTTGTAACGGGAGGAATCCAAATGGAATCTATGCCTCTTTCCTTAAGCTCCGGCGCTAACTTTTTCAGCCTGTTCCAATGTGTTCCAGTAGGTCGTACATGCCACTCAAAAAACTGCATCATTGTGTGATTCTGTTCCATCCCGAATTCCCCTTTTCATTGTTGTCTTTCTGTTATCCTACTTTCTACCCTTAATAGTAGAAAATGAAGCAGAATTTATTAAAAATTTTCTACTTTCTTTTTTTGCATACAATTTTGGGTTATTACGGTTTGCGAAATAAATGGAATTCTTTATAATAAGAAATATTATAAAATTCTGTAAAGACTTGTCCTGTCCGGATGCAATAAACATTCACCATAGAAAGTGAGGAATTATAAATGGCTTCCATATTTTCGAAAGAAAGACTGCTGGAAGAGCTTAATCAGTGCCAAGAGTTCGAGGGAATAGATGCACATGAACTGGCAGATAAATTATCCATCCTTGCAGAAATCGGAAAAACTCCAGATGGAGGCGTAACAAGATTTCCTTATACAAATGAAGAGAAACAGGCAAAGTCCGTTTTCAAAGAATGGATGTCGGAAATTGGATTAGACGTCCGGGAAGATGCGATCGGAAATTTATTCGGCACGCTTCTTGGAAGCTCGCCTGATCTTCCGGTCGTGATGACAGGCTCTCATTTGGACAGTGTTCCAAATGGCGGGGCATTTGACGGTCCGCTTGGATGCTTAAGCAGTTTGCTTGCGATAAAGGCCATCGCTTCTAAACAAGAGAAGCCGGAGCGTTCAATTGAGCTTGCTGTCTTTGTAGATGAGGAAGGAGCGCGATTTAAAAACGGAATTTTTGGAAGCCGAGTCATGATGGGAGAAGTGAGCGCAGCTGATTTCAAATCATTTAAAGATGATAAAGGTAACGTTCTATATGATGAATTGAAAAGGTGCGGGCATGAGCCTGAACGAGTTAAAGAATCCTGCAGAAAACCAGAGGATATTTATGCTTTTCTTGAACTTCATATTGAACAGGGCAAGCGCCTCGAGTCAGAAAATAAAGACATCGGCATCGTCAGCGGCATTGCCGGTCCATCCTGGATATCCTTTACGTTTATAGGCGAAACAGATCACGCGGGTAATACGCCGATGAACTTTCGCAGGGATACACTGGCGGCCGCAGCTGAATTTATTTTAAAAGTTGAACAGGCGCCGGGAAGGTTCAGCCAAACGGCTGTTGCTACGGTCGGAAAAATAAACGTCTTCCCAAACGGAACGAACGTCATTTCCGGCAAAACAGAGGTCATTGTGGATGCAAGGGATATTGATTTGGCTGCCAGAGATGCTATGATTTCCGCATTAAAAGATGAAGCAATGAATCTTTCAAAGGAAAGAGGAGTGGCTGTCGACATAAACGACGGCATCAATATCTCGCCTGTGATCGTACCGGATCATATACAGGAAATCATCCGAACTTCTGCTGAAGCGAGTGGAATGACCTCGCTCTCTCTTCCCAGCGGAGCGGGGCATGACGCAATGACACTAGGAAGATATGTGCCTTCAGGAATGATTTTTGTGCCGAGCTTAAACGGGAAAAGCCATTCACCGGAGGAGTGGACATCACTCCCTGACTGCATCAGAGGTGTACAGGTGCTGAAAGAATCACTTGCCAGGCTTGCAAATAGCTAGGTGAGGAGTCAATGAAATGATTAAGTAAAAAAACCTCTTCCGTATTTGGAAGAGGTTTTTTTGAAAAGATAAGTTTAAATCTAATAGAAACATAGTCATATAATTGCTGGGAAATAAGGGGTTATATGGAATTTAATAAGCAATAACTCACATGTATTAAGTAGTTAGTTTTTCATTATTCAGGTTTCATATTGAACATTAGTGGGAAAATGTGGTGGTAATTAGATGGAGTACATACGAGATATCCGAAAGGAGCCCATCCATTGAAAAAAATAATACAGCTTAGTCTGGTTTTAATGTTGATCATTACTGGGGGTTGCGGAATGAGCAAAGAAAAAGAAAACGGTAAAATAGATCCTTCTTCAATGCCTGAAACGGAAGCCTTTAAAGATGAGTTTACACGAGAATTTATGGCTTCAAACGAAGAGGTTGAAGAAGGGTATTATACATTCAAATCAAAAACGAATGGTTATTCTATGAAATTTCCTGATAACGCAACATTAGATGAGATGTTTTACGAAAGAGAAAAAGATCATTTTGAAACAGTTAATTTTGGTGAAACCAATGAATCTTCAAATATTTCATACTATGTAATTGCAACATATGAAGATCAACCAGTAACTAAAGAGGTCGAGGCAAACTTATCTTTGCTATCAGATAGTGTGAAGTATGAAGGTGAATACAGTAAAGAAGAATTTGAAGATAAAACGATTTATTTTGGAAAAAAAGAGTATAAACCTGAAAATGAAGATTCAGCAACACACATATTTTTTGGATATATAATGTCAAAGGACAGCGATAAAGCAGTGAGCTTTATACATTATGTCATGTGTTCCGACACAAAGAAAAAATGTGACATTAATTCAGTAAATGAAGAAGAAAAAACATTAGGGTTTATGAAATCAATTCATTTCCTGGATTAATAATTCGAGGTGAAAGAAGTGGAAAATAACTCAGAAGAAGTGTTGAGTTCCGACTTATTAAGAGCCCGGATTACCGGCTTAGAATACGGACCTAATGATGAACTTTTGTCGGAAGAAGTTATTCGAAGAATATTTATTGAAGAGACAGGGATTGAACCACCTCAAAAGATTACTGTCTACCATTCTAAGGAATATAAAAAAGAATTCCTAAAAGGTGACTTAGATTCGGGCTTTGATGGAACAATCATCCATTTTTTCGATACAGAAAAGGGAATTAACCAAGTCTATACTATTACTAGAGGAAGTGAGCACAGCGAAAAAGACAGCAAGGATGGGGCACCGCTTGATTGGATATACAATGCATTAGGCATATATACAGGCCAAAGCACAAATCAGTATAGACATGCTTCTAGATTTAATGATTTGGTTACGAACGAAATCAAAAAAACGAGTGGTGATCAAACAAGAAAGAACCGGTTGGATAAAATCACGCACTCAGTCATTTACTTTCAAAAAATCCAGTTTTTCTATATATAGAATATGAAAATTAATTCATTAATTGGTTTAGACTAATACAAATAATCCGGGAATCAAGAATAGGACTTTCCCACTAAAAGTATGGAAAAATATTATAAAAATTCCCTTAAAATAGATTTTATTGGTAAATTACATGGGTAATTAATAACAGAAATGATAAATCCAGTAATATTCTTCCTCTATTACATAATAGTAGATATAATGTACTATTTTACTAGTATTCTAGAAGTAACAATTGACCTTCATGGTCTTTGTTTATACAATTAATGTAAATTCGTGTAAAAGGAGAGATGAAAATGTCAGGAATTATTCGCGTTACCCCTGCAGAACTTGTCGATATGTCAAAACGTTATAACAATGAAGGTGGAGAGCTTGGTCTTCTTATTGGACGCCTAGACAGCATGATTGGTCAATTACAGGCTATGTGGGAAGGGGAAGCAAGCAACGCTTTCAGAGATCAATATGAACAGCTTAAGCCTTCTTTCATAGATATGCAGCATTTAGTAGAAGATATTTCAAGACAATTAGAGAAGACAGCACACGCTCTTCAAGAGGCTGATGCAAACATTGCAGGCCAAATCCGCGGTTAATAGGATCTGACAATCTAATGAAGTGCAGAAAGGAGCGCCCATTCTAAATCAGATGACGGCGCTTCTTCATTTTGAGGTGAAAAGGCATGTATATTGAAGTGACAATCGATTTGAAGCATTACACAGGAGAAACATTTGATTTGCGTCTATCAAATTATCACTCTGTCAAAAAAGTAGTGGATATAGTATGGCAGACAAGATGCATTTCTGACCCACCTCGAGAAGGGTATTGGGTGCGCGTTCCCAATAAGCAGATTGTCCTATCAGGCAACCATAAGCTTGTAGAATGCGGAATTACAACAGGAGATCGTTTTGAAATCCTATGAAGGAGTCATTCTCAATGTCAGAAAAAAAACCGTCATATTTAGAGCAGCAGCTTGAAGCTGTCATAACGAAGGAAGATGGCTATACTTTCATCTTTCAAACAGAAAAAGTAAAACTGGATCAAGCAGCAGAAATCGATATGCTGAAAGAAATGGATCCATCCATTAAGCGGGAAATCGTTCTGACTGAAGATGAATTAAGGGTTCATGTTCAGCCGCCTGAGACTTATTTAGGTTTTTCCAGTTTAATTAAAAAAGAAGAGCGAAGCAAGTGGAATTTTTCCTATCAGCTGGTAAAAAAGGTGAAAAACCACTCGTTATCGCGGCTTCATTTGATTGTATGTCCTGAAAACATTTTATTTGATCAAAGCTTTACGCCTTATTTTCTTCATTACGGCGTAATGGAAAGCATTCCTCCGTATGAACAGGACGGTGACAGGCTTTGGCAGGAATTGAAAGCCTGCGTTGCAGCTGCAGTTGATTCCAAATATACCTTTATGCAATATCTGAAATTCAATGAAACTTTGGACATTTCACCAGCATCAAGGGAATTGCTTTCAGCGGTCACTTATCCTGAATTGTTAACCCTGATAGAAAAGAACATGAGGGAAATCGACAAGAAGAATGCAGCTCTTGTCTCCATTCCGGAAAAGAAATGGAAGCTTACACGATACATAGCTCTGGGTTTTCTTGTTTTGCTTGTTCCCGCACTTGTTTATACAGCTTATTCCCTTTTTTCCCTTCACCCTAAACAAGAAGCATTTGTAGAGAGCAATGAATACTACTTGGGCAACGATTACAGTGAAGTAGTCAGCACCCTTGCAGGCTACAGCATAGAAGAAATGCCTAATGTTGTTAAATTTCAATTAGCTTCGTCTTACATAGTCAATGAATCTTTGACAGAAGACCAAAAGGAAAGCGTGCAAAACACGCTGACCCTTCAATCCGATCCGCAGTACCTTGAGTATTGGATACATATTGGAAGAGGCGAGGCTAAAGAAGCACTCGAACTTGCAAGAAATCTTGAGGACCGGGATTTGATTGTATTTGGACTGATTCAATACCAGGATCAAATAAAAGCAGATACCGAAATGAACAGTGAAGAAAAGCAGCAGGAACTTCAAAAAATTGATGCAGAAATAAAACAATTTAAAGAAGAACAGGAAGCCCAGAAGAAAGAAGAAGAACAGAAGTTAGAGGAAGAACAGAAGGCGAAAGAGCAAGTGGAAGAACAGCAGAAAGCAGAAGAAGAGGCAAAGGAAGCAGCTGAGCAGGCGAAAGCTGCGGAGAAAAAGCCAGCCGCTCCTGCAAAATCGGGTTCTGACTGACGATTATAGGCACCAGGAGGTGATTTCATGAGTATTTTATGGGTTTTTCACGGTGAATCCTATCAGCAATATGAGGTGAACGAAGATGCGTTCCGTCCGATTTCCATCGGATCAGAGATTCAGCACACGCTGACAGTCAGGAATTTCCCTTTTTCTGAAGGAGCTTTAACCGTTGCAAAAACAGAGGAAATAGATGGATTTGTCATTATTCAGAATGACAAACCCATTGGAAAGGCTGCAGTAAAAGAGCCATTTCGTCTTGACGATCAATCAGAACAGCTGACAATTTATTTAACACCGGCGCCTGAAAAAGCAGAAGCCTACTATATTGGATTTCAAAAAGAAATTTCTTTTTCAGCGACCATTAAAGAGGCTCACATTTATAAAGATAAGGGTACTTTTCCCGTTCTTGGAAAAGGCTCTCTCACCTTGTTAAAAGCAGGAAGTCATTGGAAGGTCTCGCCTGAGGGTGAAAAGGTCTATTTGAATGGAAGGAAGATAGAGGGTCTCACGCAATTGCAAATTGGGGACATTCTCTTCTGGCCGTTTATGACGGTCCGGCTGATAGAAGCCGATTTGATACAGGTTTTGAGCATAGACGAGTTTCATTCAAGCCTGCCCCATACGGAAAAACCAAGATCTGAAATGAGCAAAAAATATCCGATCTACCGCCGCACGCCGCGGATGATCTATGAGCTTCCGAAAGATAAAATTTCGCTCACTTTCCCAGCGCAGGAAGGGGACGATCAATCACGGAGCCTGTGGCTGATTATTCTGCCGCCGCTTGTCATGATGATTGCGATGGGAATTGTCGCTCTTGTTGCTCCGCGAGGCATTTTTATCATCGTCTCCATGGTCATGTTTGTGATGACGCTGATCACGTCAACGGCGCAATATTTCAGAGAAAAAGGAAATTACAGGAAACGCCAAGAGCGCAGACTCCGCGTATACACACAATACCTTGAAAACAAACGCCATGAGCTTCAGGAGGCGGCTGAAAAGCAGCGCCAGGTTCTTTCTTACCACTTTCCTTCTTTTGAACAAATGAAGTATATGACGCGGCAAATATCAGACCGAATTTGGGAAAGAACGCCTGAAAGCAATGACTTTCTGGAGCTTCGAATCGGAACGGGCACCGTTAAATCAAGCTATCAAATTTCACTTAGCTCAAACGATATGGCGAACAGAGAAGTGGATGATCTGCTTGAACAGTCACAGCAAATGGAAAAGGTATACAGGGAAATTGGTTCAGTGCCAATCAGTGTGAACCTTTCTCAGGGTGCTATGGGACTGATCGGGAAAGAAGCAATCATGAAAAATGAACTTCATCAATTAATTGGACAGCTTGCTTTTTCACACAGCTATCATGATGTCCGCTTTGTGTTTATTTTTAATGAAAAAGAATACAAGAGCTGGGAATGGCTGAAATGGCTTCCGCATTTTCAGCTTCCGCACGCATTTGCAAAAGGCATGATTTATAACGAGCAGACGAGAGACCAGCTGCTTACTTCGATCTATGAAATGCTGCGTGAGCGTGATCTGGAAGAAAAGAAAGAAAACACAAGGTTTGCACCTCACATTATTTTTGTTATTACTAATCAGCAGCTTATTTCTGATCATGTGATTTTGGAATATTTAGAAGGCGAGTTTTCACATTTGGGCATTTCCGTTATTTTTGCTGCCGAAGCGAAAGAGAGCCTGTCTGATAACATCCACACGCTTGTGAGGTACGTCAACGATCAAGAAGGAGACATTCTCATTCAGGAGAAAAAAGCGGCTGCGATTCCTTTTAAGCTGGATATACATAAGCGTGAGGGAAATGAGTCGTTCGCCCGGATGCTTCGTACGCTAGATCACCAAGTGGGAATGACAAATTCGATTCCAAAAAGCGTTTCCTTTTTAGAGATGGTCAATGTAAAAGAAGTCGATGATCTTCCGATTGAGCAAAACTGGCAGACGCGGGAATCGGCAAAATCTCTTGCTGTTCCAGTAGGACTAAAGGGCAAGGAAGATGTAGTGGAATTAAATCTTCATGAAAAAGCTCATGGGCCTCACGGTCTATTAGCGGGTACTACCGGTTCAGGGAAAAGTGAATTCCTTCAAACCTATATTCTGTCATTGGCTGTTCATTTCCACCCACATGAGGTAGCTTTTCTGCTGATTGACTACAAGGGCGGAGGAATGGCGCAGCCGTTTAAAAACATGCCGCATTTGCTTGGCACGATCACAAACATTGAAGGCAGCAAAAACTTCAGTGCCCGTGCCCTTGCATCAATCAAAAGTGAACTGAAAAGGCGCCAGCGTCTATTCGATCAGTATCAGGTCAATCACATTAATGATTATACAAGTCTTTATAAACGCAATCAGGCCGGAGAACCTCTGCCTCATTTATTTTTAATTTCCGATGAATTTGCGGAATTAAAAAGCGAAGAGCCTGATTTTATCAGGGAGCTTGTCAGCACAGCGCGCATCGGCCGAAGCTTAGGCGTGCATCTCATCCTGGCAACACAAAAGCCTGGTGGAGTCATCGATGATCAAATCTGGAGTAATGCCAGATTCAGAGTGGCCCTTAAGGTTCAGGATGCAAGCGACAGTAAAGAGATTTTGAAAAATGCAGATGCCGCCTCTATTACCATTACAGGAAGAGGCTACCTGCAGGTAGGCAATAATGAGGTTTACGAGCTGTTCCAATCAGCATGGAGCGGGGCGCCTTATCTAGAAGAAACATCAGAGTCGGAAGATGAGGTAGCGATCGTGACAGACCTTGGTCTGCAGCCGTTATCAAATGTCGCATCTTCTAAACAGCATAAAAAAGATACGGAATCACAGATTGAAGTGATCGTCGATAAAATTGAAGAATTGCAGACGAAAATGGGTATTCGCAAGCTGAACAGCCCATGGCTCCCGCCGCTTGAAAACAGAATTTCACGCCATCAATATGCTTCCCAGGAGCATGAGGAAATATATCTTGGTCTGATTGATGAGCCTGAAAAGCAAAGCCAGACCCCATACTCGTATCAGCTGATGGATGACGGCAACATCGCCATCTTCGGTTCTTCCGGCTATGGGAAATCACATACTGTGATGCTTCTGCTTTTAAGCATCGCGGCAAGGCTCAGCCCTGAGGAAGCCCACTATTACGTCATAGATTACGGCAATGGGACATTGCTGCCGCTTAGACAGCTGCCGCATACAGCGGATTATTTCCAGCTCGATCAAGAGCTGAAAATTGATAAGTTTATGAGAATCGTAAAAGATGAGATTTCGCGGAGGAAGCAATTGTTTCAGCAGCAAGAGGTCAGCAGCATCAAAATGTACAATTCATTAAGTAAAAACAAGCTCCCTCTTATGTATATTGCCATTGATAATTTTGATCTCGTGAAAGAGGAAATGCAGGAGCTTGAAACGCAGCTGATTCAGTTTGCGCGTGATGGCCAGTCTCTGGGCATCTTTATGATTTTTACTGCCACAAGGGTACAGTCTGTCAGACAATCATTAATGAACAGCATGAAAACGAAAATCCTTCATTACCTTATGGATACGACTGAAACATACATGGCCATTGGAAAAGTTCCGTTTGCGCCTGAACCAATTCCGGGACGCGCCATTATCAAGAAGGATCAGGCATATTTCTCTCAAATTTTCCTGCCTGCTAATGGAGAGGATGATTATGAGCTGCTTGATTCCATTAAAGAAGATATTGGAATGCTGAAGGTGAAGCACAAGAATGCCAAGCTTCCTCGTCCTGTCCCAATGCTTCCTGCTGAACTGACCATGATCAACTTTACACAGTTCACTGCTGATGCTCATAAAACAGGCGTGATTCCAATCGGACTTGATGAAGAGCATGTTCTGCCTGTCAGCGTGAATCTGGCGAAAACAAAGCACTGCATCATCCTCGGCCAGACTCAAAAAGGGAAGACAAATGTTCTTAAAGTCATCTTGAACACAGCGCTGCTTCAGCCAACTGAATCTATCGGTATATTCGATTCGATTGACCGCGGACTGGCAAGCTATGCTTCTGAAGAAAAGGTTGCTTATCTTGACACGAAAGAACAAATATCGTCGTGGCTTGATCGAACAGAAGAACTTCTTAAAGACAGAGAACAAACCTACCTTACAGCAATCCAGCAGGGTATTGTAAATAATTTAGCTTTCTCGCCGGTTATGCTTGTCGTTGACGGCTATTCAAGATTCCAGCAATCTCTTGACAGTATGCTGCAAGACCGTTTGACACGATTTATGAAAAACTACAGCCACCTCGGCTTTAATGTCATTGTTTCAGGAAATAACAACGAGCTGACAAAAGGATTTGATGCGTTCACAAGTGAAATCAAACAAATCCGCCAGGCGCTCATTTTAATGAAAAAATCAGAGCAAACCCTATATACCTTGCCTTACAGCCGGAAAGAAAGCGATATTCACCCAGGCTTCGGATACTATGTGGAAAATGGCAAAGAAACGAAAATACAAATTCCTCTTTGTGTCATTGAAAGGAAGATCTACACATGACAGATCAAAGAAAACATACGATTAAAATGATAGCTGCGGTGCTGCTTATCTTAGCAGTGCCTGCTCTTTTCTTCCAAGTCATCGGGGACAACCCGCTGGAAATAAAGGAGAAAGCTACAAGAAACATCGCTGTCGTTAATGAGGACATCGGAACAGAAAAGGCTGAAGGGGAAAATACAGAAGCTGAACCTGTTCAATTCGGAAAGGAAGTTGCAGGGATACTAGACGAGGATTCCCAGTATGACTGGACAATCTTAAGCAGAAGTGCCGCAGTTAACGGACTGAAAAACGGGCAGTACGATGCTGTCATTTATATTCCTTCCAATTTTTCTGCCAACATATTAACTTACAATGAACAGCAGCCTTCAAAAGCAGAATTTGAATATGTGGTCCAAAATCAGCTGAATGCTGAAAACAGACAAAGAGTGCTCCGCGCACTGGAAGACGCTACAGGCCGCGTAAATAAGCAAATGTCTTCGCTGTACTGGAGCTATGTCGCACAGGACATGGAGAATGTAAGAGAAGAGTTTGACCGCATTCTTGAAAAGGAAATTGCCTTTCAAAATGCCATGCTGAATTTTTATAAACCAAGCTCTAAAGATCTGGCTGGGGAATTAGATCAGCAAAAGCAAATGCTTGAGCAATTGCAAACGACAATAAAACAGGCTGAACAAGAAACGCCTGAACAAAAAAACACGGTCGAGCAATTTGAGAAAAACCTTGCTTCATTCGTAGAGTATGTTGAAGAATATCAGGCATATCAAGAAGATCAGCAGCAGCTTCTGACGTTGGCCCAGCAGGAAAGTTTAACGGCCATTCAGGGTGGCAGTGCGGAAGTGGATCAAGTACAGAATGAAACGCAGCAGGCATTTAACAAACAAGGAAGCATGCTTGCATCAAGAATGACTGACATTCAGCAGCAGCTTGATCAGAATCAAAAAACAGCAGAAAACCTTGGCAGTGTAAGGCTCAGCCAAGTGGAACGCCAGGCAAGAGAGCTTGAGACTGTTCACCGTAATTATGTGGACATGTATATTATGAAGGATAACCAGGATACACTGAACCGTCTTGAAGGGGAGCTCATTCCTCTTAGGGAAAACCTTAAGCAAGGAAGTCCTGGGGAGGAACCAGGTAACGGAGAGGAAGGGCCTCCTGATGATGATGGAGGGGTCGCAGAACCAGAAACTCCTGGAGAAAATGAAAGTCCTGCCAACATGGAAGAGGAGCGGGCTAACATTCTTGCTGTTTCAGAACAGATGAAAAATCTGAAGACAATTCTGGAAACCATTCCGGACCCTAAACCGGATCAAGTAACACAAGCGATAACTGAATTAGAGGCTATGTCAGCCCAGCTTGTTGCAATCGAAGAATCGATTAAGTCAAAAGAAGATCAGAACTCATGGAAAGCCGAGTATGATAAATTACTTGCTCTTTATGAAAAGCTGACAGAAGACAATGCAAAACTATTAGAAGAAAATCAGCTTCTAAAAGATGAAAACAGCAAACTGGAAGAAAAGATCAAACAGCTGACAGGTAATATGAACTCAGGTTCAGCTGCCATCATGGAACAAGAACAAACCATTCTTAACTCGCTCAGTCCTGAAAGAAAGCAAAGACTTGAGAGTGTATTCAGCAGGCCTATCGGAAATGCATCAATGAACGATGTACTGAAATACCATACGATTTTGTCCCAGTATGAGGCAGCCGCCAAGCGTATGAATAACTCATCAGATCCGGCCAAAGATGCTGTCCTTGCAGATGAAATGCAAAAAACGAAAGTGGCTGGCATTCTATCAATCAATGAAGAAGAACAAGGCGCATGGGACAAGCTGAATCAGGAGCTGCCGGCTGCTGAAGAAGAAATGAAAGAAGTCCAGGCTTCCGCTCTTGCATTCATGGATGAATACAGCAAGGAGCTCGATGCTCAGCAGACAGCTATATTAGAGGATCTTGCTTCTATGGAAGAGAGCGCAAATAACGTACTCAGCCAAGTTCAGGAATCAGAAAATACAGCTTCTAGAATGCCGCTTGAAAATTCGGACGGTACAACACTTGTTGTCAATCAGCAAAATATCAGTCAGGAATTGGTTATGATTACGGACTTGATAAACTCGCTTGGGGACAGACAGGAGACGGTTGTAAGCAGTACGGATGTCCTCCAGAAAAAAGTGAATGAAGTTCAATCTGAAGCAGATCTATTAAATGATAAATGGGCAACGAATGTAGCTTCAACACAGCTTGTCAGAGATGACGTTTTCAGTATTCTCGGCAATACGTTTGTAGACGGACAGAACAACGGCTATGTTTATGAGCATCTTGCCAATCCGCTGCAAATAAGCGGGGAAGCACCGGCTGCTCAGGCAAAAGCGGTTCCGCCGGTCGTTATTCTGGTTATCATCCTAATCAGCAGCTTGCTGATCGGATTCTTCAGTCATTATTTTAAAGCAGCACCGTTATTAGTAAGAGGCTCTATGTTTGGCCTTTTAAACTTAATTGTGGGGCTCATTATAAGCGTATTCGGTTTAAATATATACACGCTTACAGATGAACGTGCTATTCAATGGTCAATCTTTACAGTCCTCCTGTTATTTGCAGCATCAACAATTGTACGGGTAGCGTTCTTGCTCGGCAATTTTACAGGCTGGCTTGCAAGTGTAGGTCTTGTTGCGTTCTTTATCAGTCCTTTGCTTGCATTAGCAGCGCCTAACTTCACGTATGAAGATCCGATGTCTAAGGTGTACATCTCGATCCAATATGACGCAAATAACTTATTTACTCAGGGAGTGATTGTGCTGATCGGCATCCTCCTTGTTCTGACCATCCTGCCGTTTGTTGTCAATGCTCTTAAAAACACAAACGAAAAGGCTAATCAGGAACATGCCCATGAAGTGTAAAACAGGCATTTCGCTAACCCTATTTCTGGTTATCTTTAGTTTGACCAGCGGGGTTGCAGTAAAAGCAGAGACAGAAGCAAACCTTGAGGAACTCGATCCTAATATCTATGAGGAAAAAGAACTTAAGGAAAACACGGATTACCTGCATGAAGAATCACTTTATGAAAAAAGAAACTCAATACCGGAAGAGCAAAAAGATCTAACCTTTGAAAAGCCATCAAGGGATGAAAAGGATGATCTGCAGGAACAGCTCTTCACTAATTACACAAAAGAGAAAAACACAATTAAATCCAAAGCTGAACAAATGGATTTATTCTCCGGCACTGCAGAACCATCGATGAGTATGACCGCAACGGAAAATACAGATACTAGCCAAAATTCCGGCTTAATGATGACGTATATTCTCCTGATTGCCATTGGCGTCATCCTAATGATTGGGCTTTTGATTCCAAAAATGACACAAGGCAAAAAAACAGAATAAGAGATTGAGGCAGCTTTTTATAAGCTGTCTTTTTTTGTGCTTCGATATCTAGATTCAGCGCGCCTCAAGCATGCCGCTAGTAAGGATTGGAAAGAATAACGGCTGAAGCAGTAAGTAAAAGGATAAATCAAAAATTCGAATCGCTAATAAAGTTGATTAATCCGCTATAAAAATGAAGAAAATTGCTAATAAAAGTACAGCTTTCGCAAATAAATGGGCGATTTTTGCTAAAAGACTCTATCATTGCTTGCCGGATTAAGTAATGATTTACTTATTTTGGATGTAGAGCAAAAAACATCCTTCGTGCTATGATGAAAGGAATCTATGAATATGAAAGAGAAACATTCCTATGAGAATAAATAAATATATAAGTGAAACAGGCTGCTGCTCAAGGCGTGAAACCGACCGTCTTATTGCTGATTGCCGGATAACCATTAATGGAGTCACGTGTGAGGCCGGCGACACGGTTACTGAAGGGGATATCGTATTGATTGACGGCAGTCCGATCCCGCCTAAAGCCATGCCCGTCTATCTGGCTTTAAATAAACCAGTGGGTATTACGTGTACAGCAGCAAAAGATGTAAAGGGAAATATTATCGAATTTATGGATTTCCCCGAACGGATCTTTCCTGTTGGCCGGCTGGATAAAGCGTCAGAAGGGTTAATTTTGCTCACGAATGATGGAGCAATCGTAAACAAAATCATGCGATATGAACATGGCCATGAAAAAGAATATCTCGTCAAGGTAGATAAGCCATTTGACGATGACTTTATTCTTGGCATGTCAGGCGGAGTAGAAATACTCAGCGTGACAACTAAACCGTGTAAAGTGGAGAGGATCAGCGATTGCGAATTCCGCATCATTCTTACTCAAGGACTTAATCGTCAAATTCGCAGAATGTGCAAAGTATTTGGCCATAGGGTAGTCAGGCTTGAAAGAAAGAGGATCATGAATCTGTCTGTAGAAGGCTTAAGCAGCGGGGAGTGGCGCGAATTGACTGTATATGAGATTGAAGAGCTGATGAGCAGGCTTGCTTAAAGAAAAAACCGCGTGACACATCACATGTGCCCGCGGTTCTTTTTTAAGCTGAAAATCCTTCTTCATGCAAGTAATTTGCAGCCTCTTTATAAGTGGTAAACGTGCCGTCAAGGTTTAACCCAGCGTAGACATTCCACATATCATCTTCCTGAATCAAAACAAGAGTCTGTCCATCCTCATTTGTCCATTTTTCTTCTTCAAATTCTTCTATTTGTTCGTCTTCATGCACAGAAAGCGAGTGAATAGATTTTTTGATGATGCTGCGCAATTCTTCTTCAGAAAAATCACGAATGTTAACCATGCCTTTATCATTCGCAGCGTACCCTTTTACATATTCAGTATAAACGAAACCATTTCCGTTTGGATGAAGATGATAGACAACATTTTTCTTATCGTAAATACTTTCCTCAAAATGAAAGTTGATTCTTCCAAGGGAAACGTTCTTTCTTTGCAATTCTTTAAATGATTCAATAACAGCAAGTTTTTGTTCAAAAGTAAGCATACATTTCCTCCGATAATCGATTCAATCTGTTTATTATATCACAGGGAGCCGAAAACCATTTATTTGGCTGGAATTAACGAAGACAATACTATAAGAACTTAGTGAGGGCAAAAAAATGAAAAACTATGGCCATAAAAAATATGGAAAAGATCAAGACGGTCTAAAGGAAAGGTAATCGTTGCATAAAAAGGTGATTCCGCTGCCTGATGAGATTTCATTTGAAACAGCAGCGTCCGTGCTTCTTCAAGGGCTCACAGCCCACTATCTGACTTCTGACAGCTATAAGATAAAAGCGGGTGATACGGCACTCGTTCACGCTGCAGCCGGCGGTGTAGGGCAGCTGCTCGTTCAGATCATTCGCTTATTGGGCGGGAAAGTCATCGCGCTTGTATCTGCTCATGAGAAAGCAAGGGTCGCAAAATCAGCAGGTGCAGAGCAGGCATTTGTTTACAACGATGACTGGAAGCAGAAAGTCCTTGAGGCGACAGATGGAAAAGGAGCAGATGTTGTTTATGAATCAGTCGGTTCAACGCTGATGGACAGCTTTAATGCGACCCGCATTGGCGGAACCGTTGTTTTCTACGGAATGGCAGGGGGAGACCCTGTTCATATTGACCCGAGAATGCTGATGGATACTTCAAAAACGCTGACAGGAGGTGATCTTTGGAATGTACTTACGTCCAGAGAAGAGCGCATTTCGAGATCACAGAAACTGTTCGGGTGGATTGCGGAAGGTTCACTTAAAATGGCTGAACCTGCCCGATTTGCTCTAGAAGATGGCGCTAAAGCGCACCGTTATCTAGAGAGCAGAAAAAGTACGGGGAAAATTGTTTTAATTCCATAAAGAGGAGGCTGCTTTTTTAATTAGCCCCTTTTTCAGATAGAGGAAAGTATAAAATCTTGCGCATTGCTGTCTAGCTCCATCGCTCAATATCTATTCCCACAGCTTAAGATGCTGTTATTTGACGCTCTGATACCGCTATTTGCTTTCATTTCGTGTGGATTATAAGGTAACCTTATTATACTTAAATCGGTGCATATAGCCCTGTTTCTGGCTTATTCTGATAATTAACCCTTTTTATTCTTCGAATAAGTGATATTTATGGATCCTTATTCTTTAAATTAAAGCTTTTTTAGAATGGAGTGTGCGTTTAATGACCGTTAAAGGAGTGGCTCTTGATGCAAATACAAGATGCCGTCACTATGCGACTGACAAAGATATTATTGCGATTAAATTTAAATGCTGTGATACCTACTATGCATGTTTTGAATGCCACGGGGAGCTTGCAGATCACAATCCGGAGGTATGGGATAAAGCAGAACGGGACATGCCTGCCGTACTTTGCGGCTCTTGCCGTCATGTGATGACGATACAAGAATATATGGACAGCGGCAATACCTGTCCCAAGTGCCGGTCTGCCTTTAATCCGGGCTGTCAAACACATTACCACTTGTACTTTGGTTCTTAAGGTGTTTACTATGCATTCTTTTTGGGAAAATAATATGAAAAGAGGAGGAGTTTACATTGAAAAAACTGATTAGAAAAGCGATAAAATATGCTCCAATCGTCTATCCTATTGTAAAGAAAATGCTTAACAAGCGTAAAAATGGCTAACGCACAACTTACTAATAAACATTTAACCGCTGCTAAAAAAAGCAGTGGTTTTTTTAATGCTTTTTTCCAAATAAAAAACACCTGCTGATTCTTCAGCAGGTGTTCCGTTCTAATTCATTAAGTTTTTTTGCGCATTGATCGCAATACAAGGCTTAATAAGAAAACAAAGATGATAGCTCCAAGCAATGCAGGGATAATGGCGATGTCTGCTAAAGTTGGTCCAAATGTGCCAAGAAGTTCTCCGCCGATCCATGCACCAATGATACCGGCAATGATGTTTCCTATAATGCCTCCAGGTACGTTTTTACCTAAAATAACTCCTGCTAACCATCCGATTAATCCGCCAACGATAAGATATAAAATAAAGCCCATTTTTAAATTCCGCCTTTCTTAAGATGGGGTGGTATTTATTTCTATGGCTGTTATTCCCCTGCCTTTTAGAAAAGAAACATCTTGCTGAAATTTTTATAAAAATTTCCTTTTCTTTTAATTAGAACTTTCCTAGAAAGTGCAAGTTGTTTCATGTAGTATGGTAACAATAAGATAAGCATAATTTTTTTGAGATGGGACGGAACTATGAAAACAGAGACAGCACTCACGATTAAATCTAAATATGTGAAGGAAATGAAAAACGGCAGCCCCCTGATTCAAAAGGATTCGGTCGTTAATCTTTCTAACTTAAAGCATGAAGGCGAGCTTATCAGACTGGTTGATGATCAGCAGCGGTTTATTGGCAGGGGATATTACGGAAAGCAAAACAAAGGAATCGGCTGGATTCTCACTTCAAGTGAAAGGGAAGAAATGAATCAAGCCTTCTTTGATCAGAAAATCCAAGCTGCCATCGAGTTCCGGAAGAACCTTTTCCAAAGCGAAGCAACGACAGCCTTCCGGGTTTTCAACGGTGAAGGGGACGGTATTGGCGGATTAACAATCGATTATTTTGACGGCTACTATTTGATGACATGGTACAGTAAAGGGATTTACCAATTTAATTCTTTCATTCTTGAGGCCTTAAAGAAGAGTGCTGAGATCCGCGGGATCTATCAGAAAAAACGGTTTGATTCACAAGGAAAGTTTGTTGAGGAAGATGGGTTTGTAGAAGGGCATAGGCCTGAATTTCCGTTAATCGTAAAGGAAAATGGCGTGAAATTTGCTGTATATTTAAACGATGGCGCAATGGTTGGTGTTTTTCTTGATCAAAGGGATGTAAGAAAGACCATTAGAGACCGTTATGCAAAAGGAAAAACAGTTCTGAATTTATTTTCCTATACAGGTGCGTTTTCTGTATTTGCTGCACTCGGCGGAGCTGTAAAAACAACTAGTGTTGACCTTGCAAACCGGAGTCTCGGCAAAACCATCGAGCAATTCAGCATAAATGAGATTGATTATGAAGCACAGGATATTATTGTTGAAGATGTTTTTCATTACTTTAAATATGCACTGAAAAAAAATCTGAAGTTTGACCTTGTCATTCTTGATCCGCCAAGCTTTGCAAGATCTAAAAAATATACCTTCAGTGCTGCAAAGGACTATAAGGACCTGCTTAAAGAAACCATTGCTTTAACGGAAGAACATGGGGTCATTGTCGCATCAACAAACTGCAGCACGTTCTCAATGAAGAAATTTAAAGCTTTTATCGACACCGCCTTTAAAGAAGCTGGCGGAAAATACAAGATAAAAGAAGAGTTTTCTCTGCCGGATGACTTTAAAACGATAAAAGAATTCCAAGAGGGAAATTATTTAAAAGTAGTGTTTATAGAAAAGCTGAATCCAGTCAAATAATGACTGGATTTTCTTTTGGTTCAGATTAGTTTAGAATGATATTTGATTAAAAAGAAACAAGAAGATGAAGAAATTAGACTCTGTTGTGTGCCTTTTTTCAGAGAAGTTGATTATTTTTATGGTACGGCACCAACCGGTTCTGCTATTTCTCTTATAGGACAATCTTTATCCCTCTCAATGAAAAGGGGGGCTCAGCACATTACCTGCTAATAATGAAATCTAATTATGTTTGTCGTTAAAGATGGCTTGAAAGCCTGCTTTAGACTGAAATGTAACCAATATAATCAAAAAGCAGCAATCAACTGAAGCTGCTTTTTTTCCATTCTTCCTCAAGGAGAGAATGCATGATAACATCGCATGGCATATGATCCTGGATGATATAATTCCTTAGCCTTCCTTCCTCTTTAAAGCCTAAACGCAGAAGAACGCTTCTGGAAGGGGAATTCTCAAGCATAACCACCGCCCCGATTCGGATTAGCTCCATCTCCTTAAACCCAAAAGCAAGTACGGCCTTAATGGCCTCTGATGCAAAGCCTTTGTGCCAATGTAGATGAGAAATTTCATAGCCTATTTCAGCTCGTTTGTACTTCTTTGACAGTGCGTGAAATCCGCAAGTTCCAATCAGTTCATTTGTTTCTTTGAGTTCAATTCCCCAGCGTATGAGTTTATTTGATTGATAGCCGATTTGAAACGTATGAATCAGAGTCTCTGCTTCCTCTAATGTTTTAAAAGAATTCATTCCATAATACCTTGTTACCTCTTTGTTTGAGAAATAATCATACAATTTCACGGCGTCAGAACTCTCAATACCCCTTAGCCGTAAACGGTTTGTTTCTAATTGTGGAAATGATGTCATTTTCTTTCGTTCTCCTTTTTCTCCTTTAAAATGATCTATTTCGACGCGTAACGCTTTTTTACCTGTCACTATTTTCACTAATTTCAAGATTAACAAAATGAATTAGCTGTTGCTGACCGCCACCGATTTCCATATTAAGGGACAATGTATACATGTATACAATTCACGTGTACTTGTAAACAAAATGTAACAAATTGTTTTCAAATAATGTATACATGTATACAAGTATGTACGCATCCTGGTATGAAGGGATGTATACAAAATGTTGACGTTGTAAACATATTTGTGTACGTTGTAAACACTTTTGTAAACAAGTATACAAAAACGTAATCATTTTAACTCTATTGACGAAACTATCAATCTCTAATACTCTTTAATAGAATGGATTTTTATACTAATTCATGAAGTGAAAGGAATGGTGTTCATGAGTAATTCTAGAATCGCAGCAATCGATGTTGGAAATGATGCAGTAAAAGCAATTTTCGGAAAATACGACTCTCAACTATACATACCGAATGTCATTGCAAGAGACATTGAAGATCGTCCGGTTATTGGAATCGAAGAATTAGACAGCAAGGATCCGCTTGATGGAATCCATATTAAAGTTCACTCCCCTGCTTTAAAAGAAAATAATGCTATTTACCGTGTTGGACACTTAGCTACAAAAAGCGACAATGCTTCTGAGCTTGATCCTGGCAGCAGCAAATCAGAAGAAGATCAAACGCTAGTTATGCTGTTTGCTTCAATTGCACTTGATGCAGTAAAACCTGAAAATGAAAAGGTGTTCCGCAGAAATAACAAAGTCATTGATGCAACATATACTCTCGGCACTGGACTTCCATTAAGAGAAGCAAAAGAAGGCAAGGATGTCGGTTACCGCTCTAAGCTTCTTGGAAATGTTCATCAGGTTGAATTTTTGATTACTCCTAAATATCAGGGATTAAAAGTAAACATCAAATTTGACGAAGTGAAAGTATATCCTGAAGGATTTGCAGCTTATATCAACTTAGTGATGGACAAGGATTTAAACATCATCAATAAAGACTTGATTGATAAGCGCATCATCATCCAGGATATCGGTGGCCTTTCTACTGATATCGCAGTGATTAAAAACCGCAATGTAGATGACGATAAAGCACAGGGCTTTAACCTTGGCGTTGTAGAATCACTTGAAGCAATCCGCGAAGAGATCCGTTCTAAGCATGGTGTTGAACTTGACAGCCGCCGTGATGTAGTAGAAATCATCACCAAGAAGACTGACCGCAATCATATCTATGTAAGGGGTAGCCGCACAAGCGTTCATGATATTACGGATCGCATTCTCTTAGATCTTGCGAAGAAGCAATATCGCCACCTGCGCAACGTTTGGCAAAAGAATTCACAAACTGAAATCTGCTATTTTGTCGGCGGAGGAGCGGTTGTTCTGAAAGATTACCTTAAAACGCTTAATAACAATCTTGACGGCTACAATATTGACTTCTTTGAAGATGAGAATGAAAGCATCTGGATGATGGCAAATGCTTATTATAAGCTCGTTTTTGACTTTTACCGCAAGTCAAACAAAGAAAAAAGCAGTGAAGATAAAAAAGCAGCTACTACCAAATAATAGGGTGGTTTTATGAATAAAGGCGCTTCATCAGGAATTCAAAGGGGACAGGCGATTACGTTTCGCATCCCCTCAGATACTCCTGAGCACATAATAAAACAGCTGCAGAAGCTGAAAGAAACGGAAAAAAGGAACTTCTCAAGCAAAATTGCTGAATTTGTCTCACAAGGAGTCGGTGATTCTTTTGTTAAAGAGAAGGAAAGCATCACAATTCCGCTTCCGCAAAAACTCAGCAAAGCGCAGAGAGACTGGATTAAACACGAGCACTCTGAAGCGCTGCTTGGAAGCATCGTGTATCAGATTCTTGCTGATCCAATTAGAGCAGCTTCCCTTCTAGCTTCATTTAACAGCAGGGCACTTGATATTGACGAGGCCCTTTACTTGCAGGAAACAGCCTTTCCGTCTGGCAGCCGTCCGGCTATGCAGGAACCTGAGCCTGACGAGGATTTTGATGAAAATGCAGGGCTTGATGATTTCGATTGGGAAAAAGCTTTGCAGGAGTCAGCTTCATCAGCAGAAGAAGAAGTAAAAGAAGAAACAGCGGATGATTTGATCGGCGGGTTTCTTTCTAAAATGAATAAATGATAAGAAAAGCGGAAGCGCCCGTTTAGCTCCGAAAGACAGATAAGAATCTGGCAGAAAAGTCCGGATTTGACTTTTTTGACGGATTTGTTCTGGCCGAGGAATTGGGCGATGGAGCTAGACATATATGCGCAAAATTTTATACTTCCCTTAATCTTAAAAGAAGCTAACAGCGGATGTTAGCTTCTTTGTCTTGGTTAAAGCGATTATACAAAGCAATTTTAAAAACAATTTTCAGAAGCGTGCTGCTAATAAAGGACGTGCCGTTAGTGTCTATTATAAAAAAGCGGGAAAACTGTCCATTATTTCACAAAGAATGGCTTTTATGAAAGACAAAAACCACATCTAGTAGTAGACATGGTCACAGTTGATAATAAATATAGAGGCCAAAAGTTTATGAGTCAAAAGAATAGAGCGGCGCTAAAAGAGGCTGAATTCAGGAGGATATTCAGCGTTCTGGAGATGGAAACACTGGGAAATGTCAGGATCTACGAACACTTTGGATTCCGGTTATCACAGAGTATAGAGGTGATAAAAGGGCAATTGACCGTTTATATCCTCGTTTATGATCCTTATCAGCAAATCATTTATACTGAAATATCTTAAGGAGCATCAATTGATTTTACTCGGCCTATTTGACCATCCTGAAGGCGCACTTTTATTCCGTGAGGGTGAAAAGCAGATTTTGTCAGAATATCTTTTACAACACCGCCCGTAAGCTTTCCAGATCGCTGATCCTGCTTCAGGACAATCTGAACAGGCGTACCGGGTTTAATATGTTCGCGGTTTTGACCGTTCATTTAAACACCCATTCTTCTGCGCTGATTATTTGTTTTCTTAGAAACCTGGCTCTTCATGTTCTTTGTCTGATTAGAACCTTTCATACTGGCATTTCCGTTCGCTTGTGCCTGTTTTTTGCTGGCAAGCTTTTGTTTAATCGCTTCTTCAAGTGTCATTTTCTTTTCTGACATAGGACAAACCTCCCTTTTAGATTAAGATGTACAGTCATTATACTATCATTCACAAAATAAAAATAGAACTCTCTCTGAAAGCATTCCCTGAATCTGATTAATTTACAGGGCTGCTGTATACTATTAGTAACGAATTTGAAAAGGAGCGTCGATATGAATGTACCTTTAGGCGGAAGCCAGCTGCGGAACTATATAGAATTTCGAAAAGACCCTCTCCTTTTTCTTTTAAATACCCATACACAAGGGGACATTGTTGCTATAAATCCACATTCAAAGAATACATCTTACATAATCCATTCCAGAGACGCTGTTAAGCAGATTTTAACATTAAAAGAAGAGTATTTTGAAAAAGGTTCTTCTGCACGGACACTTGGGAAAACACTTGGAAACGGTGTTTTAACAAGCGGGGGCGAGGAGCATAGGCAGCAGAGGAAAATGATGCAGCCTGCCTTTCACAAACGAAAAATCGCCGGTTACGCAGAAACTGTAACCTCAATGACTCAGGACTTGATCGGCTCATGGGAATCTGGAGAAACGAGGCCAATTCATGAAGATATGATGAATCTGACGCTTCGGATCATCGTCAAAACAATGTTTGGAGTCGAGCTTTCTCCAAATACGACTCATATTACTAAAGCTGTAAGCGATATCATTGAAAAAACGGCTAAATCCTTGCTGACACCCTTTCCTCCCCCTGATTTTTTGCCTACTGTTCAAAATAGAAACTACAAAAAGGGAGTCAAAACACTGGATGAACTGGCTGATTTTCTAATTGAAGAAGGAATGAAGCAATCTTCAGGAGATCACCTTATGTCTTTGCTTCTTGAAACAATATTTGAAAACGGTCAATCATTATCAAAAAAAGAAATAAGAGATCAAATTGTCACGATATTAATTGCAGGACACGAAACGACTGCAAATTTATTAACGTGGGTCTTTGCCCTTCTTGCCAAACATCCCAATGTTGAGGAAAGAATGCTTAGAGAGCTGGGCTTTTTTCAAAACAGCTTGAAATTTGAGGATTTAAAAACTCTTTCTTTTACCAATCAAATCATACAGGAAACACTCAGACTTTATCCTTCTGCGTGGATTATGTTGCGAGAGGCTAAAACAGATGTTGAAATCAGTGATCACCTATTTAAAAAAGGCTCAATTTTTCTAATCAGTCCTTATGTGATTCATCGCAATCCTGCTTATTTTCCTGAGGCAAATCAATTTGTTCCTGACCGTTTTTCAAAGGATAAGAAGGATCAAATTCCCCTGTACGGTTATTTTCCATTTGGAGGCGGGTCAAGAGGCTGCATTGGAAGCCAATTTGCCATGATGGAAGCTGTGCTGATCTCTGCAGCAGTCCTAAAGCATTTTCGTTTAGAGCTTGCGGATGAAAGGCGAGCTCTGAAGCCTGAACCGCTTGTCTCTCTCCGCATCAAAAACGGGATTCATATGACTGCATTAAAAAGATAAACATATTTTCTGGGAAATAGACGATTACTTGTCTGAGTTTTTTCATGAAATACAGTGTACAATAAGAATCTAAGCAACGACGGATAATAGAGAGGATAGAAGAATGACGTTTTCAGCATTAGGAATTTCCGATAGATTAAGTAAAGCACTAAAGCACCAAGGTATTTCAAGCCCTACTCAAATACAGGAGAAAGCAATTCCTGCTGTCCTTAAAGGGGCTGATATTATAGCGAAAGCCCAGACAGGAACAGGAAAGACGCTTGCATTTGTTCTGCCGATTCTTGAAAAAATCAATACGGAGGATAAAGCAGTTCAGGCGCTGATTGTTACTCCGACCAGGGAGCTTGCCATCCAAATCACGGCAGAAATAAAGAAGATTACAGACAGACTGAATGAGGCAGGTGTTCTTGCCATTTATGG
Source organism: Bacillus sp. F19 (assembly GCA_023823795.1). Lineage (NCBI taxonomy): Bacteria > Bacillati > Bacillota > Bacilli > Caryophanales > Bacillaceae > Bacillus > Bacillus sp. F19. The sequence continues at coordinate 4,993,910 of CP085710.1, read as the reverse complement.
AGGACAGGATGTGGAGCGTCAGATTAAGAAACTGGGGCGCGGCATTCACATTGCTGTAGGGACACCAGGTCGCATCTTGGATCACATACGGAGGGAGACAATTGATCTTTCAAAAGTATCCACGCTTGTCCTTGATGAAGCTGATCAAATGCTTCAGGCAGGCTTCCTGAAAGATATTGAAGAAATCATAGCCCAAACCTTCGATTCCAGACAGACACTGCTGTTTTCAGCGACAATCACGAATAAAGTCAGAGACTTGTCCAAGCAATATATGACAAATCCCAAAGATATTACAGTTCAGGAAAAGCGGATTACTGTTGAAAAAATTACACAGCTTGTAGTTGAAACGAACGACAGGGCTAAGCAGGCGGCTCTTTTTCGCTTTTTAGACGAGCAGCGTCCCTTCCTTGCGATCATCTTTTGCAGGACGAAAATAAGGGCAGGCAGACTGTTTGATGCCATGAAGGCTCGGAACTATGCAGCAGAAGAGCTCCACGGCGATCTTTCACAGGCTAAAAGAGAAAAGGTAATGAAACTTTTTCGCGAAGCCAAAATTCAATATTTGATTGCCACAGACGTAGCAGCACGAGGACTTGATGTAGAAGGGGTGACCCATGTCTATAACTATGATATGCCTCTCGATGCAGAAACGTATATTCACCGGATTGGAAGAACGGGAAGAGCCGGTGATGAAGGTGTGGCTGTAACATTTGCCGCGCCAAAAGATATGGAAGATCTCCATACAATTGAAAAGGGGATTGCGCTAATACTTCCGAGACAAAAGATTGACATTCCCTCTTCCGAATACACATCTCAGCCCAAAAACAAAGAACAGGTTTACCGTCCTGAAAAAGCAAAAAGAGGATCACAATCCAAACGCGGAAAAGTACCAAGAAGGCCAAGGTAAATACTGTGGGAAATCCTTGGTCTCCGGAACAAACAGTATCAGAGTCCCTGGCTGCAAAGCTAATCACAAAGGATTTTCCCGAACTTCACTCTGTTCATGCGAAACTGCTCGGAAAAGGATTTGACAATACGGTATTCGAAGTGAACGGACGTTATGTTTTCAGGTTCCCGCGCAGGCAGATTGCTGTCGATTTACTGCAAACAGAAAAGCAGCTACTGCCCATACTGCCTGACATGGGAATGGCGATACCAGTGCCTATTTTCAGTGGTTCTCCTGGATTTGACTATAAATGGCCATATCTTGGCTATTCTTTTCTTCCAGGTCAGCCTCCAGTTGAATTAACGGAAAAGCAGCGCGCCAGCATGGCTATTCCATTGGCTAAGTTTTTAAAAACACTTCACGCAATTCCTGTGGATAAAGCGCTGATGGCGGGAGTTAAGTATGATTTCCTCGGAAGACTTGATATGAACAAACGGATTCCGATGCTAAATGAAACTGCAGAAAAGCTGTACAGTCTTCGTCCGGAAAGTAATAGTGTCAAGAAGCTGCAGAAGTATGCAGAGATGCTTGTCCCAATTGGTCCAGCATCTGAAAAGTGTCTAGTGCATGGAGACTTGCATCTTAGAAATATCTTAGTGAACGAAAAGGGTTCACTGTCTGGCATAATTGACTGGGGAGACACTCATATTGGGGATCCTGCCATCGATTTGTCAGCTGTTTACAGCCTTCTTCCTTTAGAAGCAAGGTCCTCTTTTTTTAAAGAATACGGGCAAATAAGTGAAGAAGCGTCTGAATTAGCACGATTTAAAGCTGTTTATACCCTTGCGGTTCTCTTTATCTATGGCATCGATCTGGGTGACTCGCAGCTGACAAGAAATATTGAAAAAGCATTAAAGCATGCGATGAGTTGTTGAAGGCTAAGCCCTTAAAATGGGCTTGGTCTTTTTTTGTTTGCTCTTTGCGTAAACTTTGTTGTTTTTTCCCCTTTTTAAATATGGAATTGATTGATCTTCAAGATGAGAGAGGGATACGGTGTACCAAGGAAGAATGAGTTCAATAAAATGAACTCAGTTCTTTTTTGTTCAAGTAAAGATTGCATGCTTACAACAAAACAATGTTATGTTACATTAAATTATAACGCAACAATGTTTTGTTCTTCGAAAGGAGCCTGCATGTGGAACAAGAGACCATTTCAAAAAAGGAATTGCTTAAACTAACGGGAATATCATATGGACAGCTGTACAGGTGGAAAAGAAAAAATATCATTCCTGAAGATTGGTTTATAAAAAAATCAAGCTTTACAGGACAGGAAACCTTTTTTCCAAAAAAGAAAATCTTAAAGCGGATTGAAGCCATCAAGGATATGAAAGATGAGTATTCATTAGATGATCTATCGGCATTCTTTTCTCCTCGTCCGGCGGATGTGGCACTATCAGCAGCTGCGCTTTTGAAGCATAAGGTTATAAAATCTGAAACCATGACTGCATTCAAATCAAGGTTCGTGAATGAACGTTTTGATTTTAACTCTATCCTCTTTTTAACAGTTGCCGAGGAAGTGGTGAACAGTAAAAAACTTGAGATCAGACAATGTGAAGAACTGCTTGATTTTATGATGAAAAGGTATAAAGAAGTTGAAAATAAATCAAGTGAACTTATCGCGTTTCGAAAAAAAGACGTCATATTTTGGGTTTTCATCAGCCCGCCGGTCCAAATCATAAGCGAGTCTGAAACATTTATCAGGATCAGCCTGGGAGAATTAGTGAATCAATTAAAGCTTCGGCTATCTGTTATTCATTAAAAAGGAGAGATTAAAATGGAACAGTCAACCAAATTACAAGATTTAAAGATAAATGGATCTGGCTCTGCAGGCGGCGGACATTTTCAAAACGTATCCATAAATGGCAGCGGCAAAATAAATGGAGATGTAGAGTGTGTTCAGCTAAAGATCGATGGCTCTGGAAAAGTTGAAGGCAATGTAAAAGCAGAAAGCATCAAAATTTCAGGATCGTCCTCTTTAAAAGGCGCGATAGATGCCCATAAAGTGAAAATTAATGGAAGTACAAAGCTTGAGGATCAAGTAACAGCACAGGAACTCACTGTAAATGGCTCTGCAAAGATGCTGAAGGATGTAAAGGTAAGTCAGTTAACGATAAACGGTTCAGGCAAAGTTCTTGGGAAAATCAGTTCTGAACGGATCGAAGTAAACGGCCTGTTGACAGCGGAAGGCAATTGCGAAGCAGAATTCTTCCGTTCAAACGGCGTAATTCAGGTCGGAGGACTATTAAGCGCTGATGATATACAGATTAATGTGGAGCATATTTCTAAGGTGAAGGAAATTGGCGGCGAGAAGATTACGGTCAGCAATGAAAAGTCTTTTAATCTATTTAGGCGGCTGTTCCAATTCTTAAAATCAGACCCTTGTCTTCACACGGAGGTTATTGAAGGAGACAACATCCAGCTTGATTATACTAAAGCTAAGTTAGTTAGGGGAAATCACATAACGATCGGTGAAAATTGTGAAATAGGATCGATAGAATATACTGGAACGCTTGTAGTGCATCCAAAAGCTTCTGTGCATGAGTCTGTGAAGATATAGCAGAAAAGCGGACGAGTCAAGGAAGAAATTCTCCATCAGCTTAGGCTCAGGCAAAAAGAGTGCATGATCGGTTAGTTCAGCCTGACCAGAGCTTTATTTATAGCCGATTTCGAGATTTTACTAGCGAAAATTCAAATTATACTAGCCGATTTTGAAAAAATTAAAGCCTGTTTGATGACTTTAATAGCTAATCTTTTTTTTCGACGGTTTTCATACTGCTCTAATGACGGATTATTCGCCAAAACAATCATGTATCAGCAAAAATCTCTATTTCCTCGCTGAAGAAGACATATTTTAGAAATCCTGCCCTGAATACCCACAGCAGAAAAAGAAAAACAGCCGGCATGCCACGTCCCAACGACGGAAACACATGCCGGCTGTTTTTCTTGCTAATGTAAACTTCTTAAGCCTGTTCCGCCCATTCTTCCACGTTCCAGACCTTTGTAATCCAGTCTTCGTAGAAGTCAGGCTCATGACATACGAGAATGACTGTGCCTTTGTATGCTTTTAATGCGCGCTTTAATTCTTCTTTGGCTGTTACATCCAAGTGATTGGTCGGCTCATCGAAAAGGAGCCAGTTGCTTTCATACTGGAGCAATTTGCATAAGCGGACTTTTGCCTGCTCTCCGCCGCTAAGCTGATTTAATGGACGGGATATATGCTCATTCTTCAAGCCTACTCGTGCAAGCATCGCACGAACCTGATGCTGATCAAGGCCGGGAAATGCATTCCAGACGTCATCAATTGGCGTGATATTTTCTGCTTTTACTTCCTGCTCAAAGTATGAAGGGAAAAGGAAATCGCCAAGCTGGATCGTACCGCCTAATGGCTTTATTTTTCCTAAGATTGTTTTGAGCAGAGTAGATTTACCTACTCCATTGCACCCGACAATCGCAATTTTTTCTCCGCGTTCAATGGTCATTGAGAGCTTTGGAAGAAGCGGGTGTGTATATCCAATTTCAACGTCTTTACCTTCAAACACAAATCGGCTGCTTCCTCGTGATTCTTTAAATTCAAAGGTCGGCTTCATCGCTGTTTCAGGACGGTCAATCCGGTCGATGCGGTCCAGCTGTTTTTGACGGCTTTTTGCACGTCCGGTAGTTGAGTAGCGCGCTTTATTTTTAGCTATGAAATCTTCCTGCTTTTTAATGAATTCCTTCTGCTTTTCATAAGCATGAAGATGCTGGTTTTTATTGATTTCCGCAAGCTCCAGGAATTTTTCATAAGTAGCCGTATAGCGTGTCAGTTTGGAAAATTCCAAGTGGAAAATAACATCAACGACCCCATTCATAAATTCAGTATCATGGGAGATCAGCAAAAATGCGCTCGGGTATTCTTTCAGATAATGGCTCAGCCACTGGATATGTTCAACATCTAAATAGTTGGTAGGCTCATCCAGAAGAAGAACCTCAGGCTGTTCAAGCAGAAGCTTTGCCAAAAGAACCTTAGTCCGCTGTCCTCCGCTCAGTGCAGATACGTCACGGTCGAGTCCAATTGCATCAAGGCCAAGGCCGCGTGCTGCTTCCTCTACCTTAATATCCAGGGAATAGAATCCGCCGGCATCAAGGTGATCCTGAATTTCCCCCATTTTCTCAAGCAGCTCTTCCAGTTCTTCTGGACTCGCACTGCCCATAAGTCCAATGACTTCGTTCAGTTCTTCTTCTTTTTTATATAAAGGCAGGAAAGCGTCTCTTAAAACGTCTCTAATTGTTTTTCCTTTTGATAACACAGTATGCTGGTCAAGGTACCCGTAATGAACGCCGGGTGTCCATTCCATTTTGCCTGAATCATGGATCAGCTCTTTCGTAATAATGTTCATCATGGTCGATTTCCCAACACCGTTTGCGCCGACAAGACCAACATGCTCTCCAGGCAAAAGTCTGAAGGAAACGTCTTTAAATAATGTCCGGTCACCAAAGCTGTGGCTTAACTTCTCAATTGTAAGTAAACTCATATTCTATTTAACCCTCCGCTGCATTCTAAAATATTCATTCTTCCATCATACTAAATCCTTATGTTTTAAGCTATACCGGAAAGCCGGAACATTATGGCACCACTTCATAATCCCATCAAGCTTGCTTATAAACAAAAAAAGCAGCGATTCCGCTGTTACATGACATGCTTATTCATTAAATCTGCAAGCATATTATCTATGCATCTTAAAATGGTTTGCTTAGAGGTTTGAGAATTTTCTTTTATAATAATACAGGTTTTCCCTGTAATTCGGGTTGCAAGTTCTTCATGATAGGCTGCTACGATATTTGGGTCCATTACATAAAACATGAGACCTTTTTGTCTGCCGGCAAAGCCGACGATGGGCTCACCGTCCATGTAATAAACGGGAAATCCGTATTCAAATCCTTCTTTTGCCTCGGGCAGGGCCGAGAGAATCTTTGTCCGGAGCATGTGCATATCCTCCAGATGTTCTTCTTTTGCTTTGCGGAAATAAAGCTGTACGTCGGAGTGCATCAAGGTACCTCACTTTCTGCTTGTCAAAATCACGAATCTCTTTTAATTATGGTAACATAAAAGGGGAAACTTGGTTTAAGGCAAAAGGGAAAGACGATGAGAGAAACTGATTTAGCCATGTATTTTGACAGATTTATGAATATAGAAAAAAGTATATAAAGGTTTTTCAAACCACTTAAAGGTTATAGCTGTTTTTAAAAGCGGAAAAAATATGTCCTCCGTACCGCAGAACTGAAAAAGTACGAAGCAAAATGAAAAGAATTTTTGATATTAAAAGAGATAGAAAAACTTAAAATAAAATCCTCCATTCCTGCTGAATTCTGGAAATTCAAGCGCCATCATCGCCTCTTTCCTGGTATGAGACGGCTTCGGCGGAGCATGAGCGCTATCTGAAAGCATTACAAAGAAAGCGGTATTCATTTAGAATATGGCGAGAAAACAATAAGGTTCATCGATGAAAACTCAAGTATCTTGAAAGATCGTCCCTGCGTTCTCTTGCTTGATGATTTCCATCCTGCCAATTTTATAGTCAGAAATGGAGAGTACGCAGGCTGCATAGATTTTAACCGCTAAATTTTTGGTGATCCCTATCATGATTGGTTCAAATCTTTTGGCAGCATTTTGTGATACCATATAATATCGAATGAAAGTGAGGAGTGTGACTATGGGGAAAATCGTCGTACTTGCAGAAAAACCCTCTGTAGGGAGGGATTTAGCAAGAGTCTTACAATGCGGAAAAAAAGGCAACGGATACTTTGAAGGCAATTCGCACATTGTTACCTGGGCGCTTGGGCACCTTGTGACGCATGCAGATCCAGAGGCTTACAGTGATTCTTATAAAACGTGGAAAATGGAAGACTTGCCGATGCTGCCGCAGGAACTGAAGCTTGTCGTTATTAAAAAAACAAGCAAACAATTTCACGCAGTTAAAGCTTTATTAAACCGGAAAGACGTAACGGAAATCGTTATTGCAACAGACGTGGATTTATCTCTATAAAACACTGCTGCACATAAACTCTAAAACTCCTTTTAATCTTGATTTAACAGCGATATCTTAGATTATTGAAAATGCACATAAATAAAAGACTTCATATAACTACTTTTTTGGTCAATATGGGGTGAGAATAATTTAAAGTTTTAAGTAATAAAGCAATCTGTTTCAATTTTTTTAGTTTAACTTATTTAAACTATAATTAATGTGATTCCAAAATCTTGAATAAAGTACATCCTTCATAGTTAATGGCTCCTTTCGTGTGTAGCTCTACACTTGTTTTTTAGTTTATGACTAACGGGCGTAGTATTTACAGAGAAGAATGCAATAATTACATGAGAAATATGTCTCCCGCTATTTCGATTTCGACCGAAAAAAGCGATTTGGAAAAATTTCCAAATCGACTTTTTTAATATTATTACTTTTTAGGTTTCTTATTTAAAATAAAGCGTAGTTCATTGATATCATCATCAGATAGGGTATCTTCCTGAATGAATTGGACAAGCATGGATTTCAGGGTACCTCCATAGATACGGTTGATAAATGATTCGGTCTCGGCACGCTGGCACTCTTCCTGTGTATAGAGCGGGTAAAATGTGTAAACTCTTAGATTTTTATTGACACCTACTACATCTTTTTGAACCAATCGATCGAGAAGAGTGCGTATGGTTTTCGGCTTCCAATCGGTACTCTCCTGTAAGGAAAATATGATGTCATTCGCTGTTTGAGGGGCTTTATCCCAAAGCACGTTCATGATTTCCCATTCTGATTCTGATATACTAGGAATGTTTTTCTCCATATTTCTCCCCTCCATTTTCTTTATAGATTCCTAAATCTTTTAAAATTGATAAAGTAATTTCTTCTGCCTTGCTTCCAGATGCATCATCTTCATTTTGTATATTGGTAGCAAAGAAATAAGTATTGTTCTTCGTCTCTACATACCCGATAAACCAACCATTGATGTTTTTTCCATTCACTGCTCCTGTACCTGTTTTTCCTGATAGGCGAGCTTCTTCATTCTTTTCTAAGAGTAGTGCTTCCTTCACAGCTTGGATATTCATTTCCTTATATCCAAATTGATTGTAATAAAAGGCTTGCAGCAGTTGGACTTGCTCGACTGGAGAAATTTTTAATGAGGATTCGAGCCAGAATTCACCAAATTCCCCAGATACATCGGAATTTCCATAGTTTATCTCTTGTAGATTGGATTGTATTGTTTCAAATCCTGTTCTACGATCTAATTCTTGGAAATACCAGTTTACAGATTTTTGTAAAGCAGATGAGACATCCTGATCCATATTCCAAGCGTCATAGGGTTGCTCCGTCCCATCCCATGAAAGGGTGGATTCTTCGGGTGATATCACATTTGATTCTAGTGCAAATAAGGCACTATAGATTTTGTATGTGGAATCAGGTGATACCCGCAACGTACTTTTCTCTTCATTATAAATGCGATATTGCTGTGCGTTATGATCATATAAAACAAAGCTTCCTTCATACCCTTTAAAGAATTGATGTAAATCCTCATAAACTGCTCCGTCATTATTAAAATAGTATCGGTCGTTTTCCGTCGCAAATGCGGAAACGAAAGGTAATTGGATTGTCAAAATGATACTGGCCAACACATAAATAAAGACGCTTTTTCTTATTGATTTTTTTGCGGAATGCTTATAGGCAGAAATGTGTTCAATTCGTTTTTTGATTTGAAGCTTCGAACCTTTTAATTGTGTCACTAACTGTAGCTTGCTTGACCGTTTTGAAAGATCCAAAAAATTAATGATTGTATTTCCATATTCACTAAATGAATTATCATCTAGTAACTGTAAAACAGATGTATCACATGCGATTTCCCGATCCAATCTCATTTCTCTAAAAGCAAGCCAGACAAGGGGATTAAACCAATAAATGATTTGATAGAACAATATCACGTAATTTGTCAGCAAATCCTTGTTTTTATAGTGATTCAGTTCATGAAGAAAGATATACTCGTAATTTTTCAGGCTAAGCCAGTTTTCATGCTGAGAAGGTAAGACGATATATGTTTGAAAAAGTCCGAATATCATTGGAGATTGGACTCTTTTCGAAATAACAATCTTTATTGATTTTTTAATCTGTAGTCTTTTCTTGCATTCTTCGAAAAGCACGAGAACTTCTTGATTGGAAAACGCAGAAGAATAATTCTTTATCCTTCTAAGTGTGAGCCATCCACGAACCATAGTAAAGGTAAATAAAAGCATCCCTGACATCCATAAACCCATCACTCCCATATTAAGTAAGGACAGGTCCAGCCGATTGACCGATACAGAAAAGTCTTGTATTAGGTGTAGGCCCTGTATCATATCTGTTCCAGTTGTTTCCATATTAGAGCTGGGTGCATTAGTCTGATATGTATCCCCACCGCTAAAGAGAGAACTAAAATTATATAAATCAGTAGGTATGAATGGAAGTGCTAAAGCCATAAAAAGAAACATCCACAAATGATAGTACCATTTTGCTGTTAATTGTCTTCCAAACCATTTTCGTATAAGTAGAATAACAGTAACGGAAAATGAAGACACCAATAGACCTATTATAAAATGAGTTAAAAACATGTCCTTCAATACCAACTCTCTTGATTTTTAAATTTCAAAAAACAGGTATATAGCATATTTATAGTGGCTTGATGGTAAAAAAATAAAGAATTGACTTTACTTGATTACATATGTAATACTATACTACAGATGTAATAAGACTACAAATGTAATCCGTTAAAACTCCTTGCATGAGGTTGTTTTTTCAATTCGTACATAAGAGTCTAATCAAATAATTAGGAGGTCTACATCATGAACAAAAGATAGGGTGCAAGAGTTAAAGATCCGGCTGCTATCCCAGGAGAATACATAATAAATATTTTTTAGAAAGAGGTTGAATTTTAATGAAATCATTGAGCAACATTTTTAGTACTTCCACATTCAGAAAAATTGCTGTACTATTTCTTTCATGTGCAACGCTTGTAGGTTGTTCAAACAATAACGTTCATGCTGAATTAACTAAACCCCAAAAACAAGAAACTGCCAATAATCATGATTTTGCTAAGCTTGAAGAAAAATTTGATGCTAAACTTGGTGTCTTTGCGTTGGATACTGGTACAAACCAAACAGTAACCTATCATCCAGATGAGCGTTTTGCTTATGCATCTACTCATAAGGCTCTAGCTGTAGGAGCACTTTTACAACAGAAATCAATAGAAGACCTTAATCAAAGAATTACCTATACACGTGAGGATCTTGTTAATTATAATCCGATTACAGAAAAGCATGTTGATACGGGGATGACTCTTAAGGAGCTTTCCGATGCTTCTATTAGATACAGTGACAATACTGCGGCGAATCTCATACTTAAGCAACTGGGGGGACCGACTGGATTTAAGAAAGCACTGGAGGAAATTGGTGATAATGTTACCAATCCTGAGCGATATGAGCCAGAGTTAAACGAAGTTAATCCAGGTGAAACTCATGATACGAGTACACCAAGAGCACTTGCTACTAGTCTTCAGGCTTTTACACTGGGAGATGCACTCCCAACTGAGAAACGTGAACTTTTAATAGATTGGATGAAAAGAAATACTACTGGAGATGCATTAATTCGTGCTGGAGTGCCGAAAGGTTGGGAAGTGGCTGATAAGACTGGAGCAGGATCATATGGTACGAGAAATGACATTGCGATCATTTGGCCACCAAAAGGAGATCCTATTGTTCTTGCTGTACTTTCAAGTCGTGATAAAAAAGATGCTGATTATAACGACGAGCTTATTGCTGAGGCAACAGAAGAAGTAATTAAGGCCCTTAAAGTCAAAAATAAATAGAAAATGATTGTACTAAAAAAGGTTACGTTAAGTAGACCTTTTTTAGTAGATTAATTCCTATAACGATTGTTATGGTGACCCTTCTTCAACTCCCATGAAAGAACGAAAGTCTTTCATTATCTGTGGTGCTATGAAGTGCAGCATGGTTGGCTAACAGGGCAGTTCCTGGCTTCAACATTCAATTTTTTATGGACAGCTAACGATGAGTGACCTTTTAAGATGAAGGCCGCTTTTTTTATTCCTTAAGAAAGATTGTGAAATAATGTACTTAAACTATAAGGTGCTTTAGTTCATTAAGGAACACAAAAATGATCGAAATTTATTATAAAAGAATTATTCAAATTTATATAAGAAGAGCCTGTTTTGATCATCTTTTTTCAAAACAATCTCTTTTCGTTTGTTTATTTATCAAGATTATTAGGCGTGTCTTATCAAACTTTATTATCTCTCAACACATTTTACATAATAAAATAGAAGTGCCTATCTAAACTTCTAGATAGGCACTTCTATTTTGATAATTTAATCAAACTTCATCCCTTTTAATAAATCTGCAAATGGATTATTAATCGGTTCAGCCTCTTTTTCTTGTTGTTTTAAATACTTTTGGACAGAGCGTTTATCCACTTTTCCACCAGACTCTTTTTTACGTCTTGCTTCAAAAGCAGATAGTTTCTCGCGATATCCACATTTACATGTGAAGATTTGACCGTCGCCTTCACCACGTAGTTCCATTTTCTTTTTACATTGAGGGCAGCGTGCGTTAGTTATGCGAGCGACGTTCTTTTTATGACCGCATTCACGATCTTGGCAGACGAGCATTTTGCCTTTTTTGCTATTCACTTCAAGCATTGGCTTACCACAGTCTGGACAAGATTTCGTTGAGATATTGTCATGTTTATATTTTTTATCACTAGTTTTAATTTCACTGACAATCTCTTTTGTGTAATCTTTCATTTCATTGATGAACACATCTTTTTTCAGTTTCCCTTTTGCGATTAGCTCAAGCTTTTGTTCCCATTCAGCTGTTGTCGCAGGAGATTTTAATTTTTCTGGCACTAAATTTAAAAGCTGACGTCCCTTAGATGTGATATAGATTTCCTTACCGCCACGTTTTTCGAATAAGAACGAATTAAATAATTTATCAATGATATCAGCACGAGTGGCTACTGTACCAAGTCCACCAGTCGATTTTAACGTGTCTACAAGCTTTTTATCGTTTGTTTTCATATATTTCGTGGGGTTTTCCATTGCTGATAGTAAAGTCGCCTCAGTAAAGCGTGCAGGGGGCTTTGTTTGGCCTGACGTTTGAGTGATTAATTTTGTCTTTAATACATCGTCTTTTTCAATACGAGGTAATAGCTGATCTTTTACATCATCTGTTGATTCTTCATCATCAAAATGGTTTTCATAAACTTCTTTCCAGCCAGAATTAATCACTGATCTTCCTTTAGCGATAAACTTTTGATCACCGATTTTCGTTTGCACTGTTAATTGCTCATATTCAAATGCAGGATATAAAACAGCTAAGAAACGTTTCACGACAAGGTCGTATATTTTGCGTTCTTTGTCAGTAAATGATGAAAAATTTACATAACTCTCAGTTGGAATAATGGCATGGTGATCACTTACTTTACTATCATCTACAAACCCTTTTGACACTTTAATAGGTTTATTTAACACTTTATTTGCAAGAGAACGATATTCACCTACAGCACACGCTTTTAAACGCTCTGGAAGCGTACTAACGATATCTGAAGATAAATAACGTGAATCAGTACGGGGATAAGTTAAGACTTTGTGTTGCTCGTACAGTTTTTGCATAATGTTTAATGTTTCCTTAGCAGAATAGCCAAAGAGTTTATTCCCATCACGTTGTAACTCTGTTAAATCATATAGAGCAGGTGCGAATGTTTTCTTTGCTTTGCGATCAATGGAAACAACTTTTGCATCTTTACTTCCAAGTGATTTCACGATTGCATCAGTCTTTTCTTTATTAAAGCTACGACTATTTCCGTTTGCATCTTGCCACGTTAAAGTAAGTCCATCTGTTTGGGCTTCAATTCCATAATATGTTTGAGGTTTGAAATTCGTAATTTCATCTTCACGTGCTGCAACCATTGCAACTGTTGGTGTTTGAACACGTCCACAGTTTAATTGTGCATTAAATTTTGTTGTTAAAGCACGAGTTGCATTTAAACCGATATACCAGTCAGCTTCGGAACGTGCTACTGCAGAAATATATAAGTTTTCATAAGCTTTACCAGGCTTTAAGTTATTGAATCCATCTTTAATAGCTTTATCTGTTACAGAAGAAATCCAGAGACGTTTGATAGGCTTATGAACTTTTGCTTTATCAATAATCCAACGAGCAACTAATTCTCCTTCTCTCCCTGCATCAGTAGCCACAATTATTTCATTCACATCACTGCGATTTAATTGTGTTTTAACAGTATTAAATTGCTTTCCAGTTTGTTTCATGACAACTAACTTCATGTGTTCAGGAAGCATAGGAAGGTCTTCTAGTTTCCATGTTTTATATTTAATATCGTATGTCTCTGGATCTGCTAGTGTAACTAAATGTCCTAATGCCCACGTAACGATGTATTTATCGCCTTCTAAAAATCCATTGCCTTTTTTATTACACTTCAATACATTTGCAATATCACGTGCAACTGAAGGCTTTTCAGCAATTACCACACTTTTTGACATTTGTTCAAACTCCCTTACTAACTATTTACCGTCTAATATAACATAATTTCAAGGAGGAAATTGCCCATACACTCCTATTTAGAGGACATAATAGACATCACTTGTTTGAGAATTTCAACTTCTTTTTTTAAGCGTATATTTTCTTTAGAAATCTCATTTAACTTTTTAGGAGAAATTGTAGTTTCTATATTTGAATAAATCTTAACTTGGTTTTTTAGCTGAGACTGTCTTCCCATGCTTTCACAGAAATTTACAGTGAGTCTTCTAAACTGAGAGTTTGGAAGACTCTTGTTAATTTGATCACATATAAAATAGGGTATAAAAAGGTTTGACAAACCCGCTGTCTAACTTATCCTTAAAAAGAAAAATTTTCATTAAAGCACTTTTAATTCCAATAAAAGCAAGGAATTACATAAATATGACTAAAGTATGAAAAAAATGTGACATTTGTTTGAACGACTGATGAAATTCTCGTGACATTTAAGAAATGGCATCACATCAGGAAGCTTGCTCTGCTAGCATATAGAGGAAAAGAAAACGAAATCATCGTTTTTCTGAAATAATTTAGAGGCATGCTCTTTTAGCATCCGGATAATAGTGAAATCAGTTATTATTTAGGAAGGAAGGTGAACCTGGTGTTCAAGCTGTTTAAACCATTTTTAGCGTTAGGTCTATTACTCTCTGTTTTTTTACTTGGCGGATGCAGTGAACTCGTCGTATTAGATCCGAAAGGGCCAGTTGCAGCTGCACAAAGTGACCTTATTCTCTTGTCGATAGGGTTTATGCTATTCATTCTAGCTGTTGTTTTTGTTCTGTTTACTATCATTGTTGTGAAGTATCGTGAGCGCAAAGACAACATGGAATATGAACCGCCTGAAATGGAAGGAAGCAAATTCCTTGAAATCGTATGGACGGTTATTCCAATCCTTATCGTTATTGCACTTTCAATTCCTACAGTGCAAACCATCTATGCACTAGAAGAGGCTCCTGAGTCTTCAAAAGACAAGGCACCTTTAGTCATACATGCTACATCTGTTGACTGGAAATGGATTTTCTCTTATGAAGAAGAGGGGATTGAAACAGTTAACTACTTAAACATTCCTGAAGATCGTGCAGTTGAATTTAAACTATCATCTGCTGATACGATGACAGCATTCTGGATTCCTCAATTAGGCGGACAGAAATATGCGATGTCAGGAATGCAGACAAAGCTTTTCCTTCAGGCAGATGAGCCTGGAACATATGCAGGACGAAATGCAAACTTTACAGGTAAAGGCTTTGAAAGACACACATTCAATGTAGAAGCTATGCCTGAAGATAAATTTGAAGACTGGGTAGAGAAAACGAAAGACTCTGCTCCTGAATTAACACAAGATCAATATGATCAGCTAATGCTTCCGGGAACAACCGGAAAAATGACATTCTCTAACACGCATCTTGGCTGGGTGGATCACTCGAAAGACTCAGAATATGCAGTAAGAGTCCGCGAGCAATCCGGCTATGAATTGCACAAGCATGATGAAGTGGATCATTTAGAGAAATTAGATCCAAATAAAGAAATGAACATCGATCATTCTATTAAATCAGAAGGTCATTCAGAACATGGAGAAGACCACTCCGAACAGGAAACAGATCATTCAGAACATGAATCAGAAGAACAGACTGAAGATCATTCAGCACACGATTCTCACTGAGAAGGGAGGAAACACCAACTATGAAATGGGATGAATTTATTGTAACCGGCGATCCGATGATTTTAGGAGCGCAAATCTCTATTTTATTAACTTCGATTGCCGTTATTTTCGTACTCACTTATTTTAAAAAGTGGAAATGGCTATGGACAGAATGGATTACAACTGTCGACCATAAGAAGCTTGGAATTATGTACATCATTGCTGCAATTCTGATGCTGTTCCGCGGAGGGGTTGACGCGCTGCTTATGCGTGTTCAGCTTACGCTTCCGGGATCAGAGTTTTTAAATGCACAGCATTATAATGAAATTTTTACAACACACGGAACAATTATGATTATCTTTATGGCGATGCCGTTCCTGATTGGATTAATAAACGTTGTTGTTCCTCTGCAAATTGGAGCACGGGATGTGGCATACCCGTATCTTAACTCCTTAAGTTTCTGGACATTCTTTATTGGTGCCATGCTGTTTAACATTTCATTTGTTATTGGCGGATCACCTGATGCAGGCTGGACGAGCTACACGCCTCTCGCGGGAGCAGAAGCAAGTCCTGGACCTGGACAGAACTATTACCTCCTCGGACTTCAGATTGCCGGGATCGGTACACTTATGACAGGTATTAACTTTATGGTCACAATCTTTAAGATGCGTGCACCAGGTATGACGCTAATGCGTATGCCTATGTTTACTTGGACATCTTTAATCACTTGTTTGATTATCGTGTTCGCTTTCCCGGTATTAACGGTTGCACTTGCATTGATGTCGTTTGACCGATTATTCGGAACAGCGTTTTTCACCCTTGAGAATGGCGGTATGCCAATGCTATGGGCAAACTTGTTCTGGGTTTGGGGACATCCAGAGGTATACATCGTTATCTTGCCGGCATTCGGTATTTTCTCAGAAATTATTTCGACGTTTGCAAGAAAAACCTTGTTCGGCTACAAAGCGATGGTTATCTCCATCGTAGCTATCTCTGGCTTGAGCTTTGTCGTTTGGGTCCATCACTTCTTTACAATGGGTTCAGGAGCGCTTGTTAACTCATTCTTCTCGATTACGACAATGGCGATTGCCATACCAACAGGTGTTAAAATCTTTAACTGGCTCTTCACACTTTACAAAGGAAGAATCAGATTTACTGTACCAATGCTTTGGTCACTTGCATTTATTCCAAACTTCGTAATCGGCGGGGTAACAGGGGTTATGCTTGCGATGGCTGCAGCAGATTATCAGTATCATAATACGTACTTCCTTATTGCTCATTTCCATTACGTATTAATTGCGGGTACTGTGTTTGCATGTTTCGCTGGTCTGGTTTTCTGGTATCCGAAAATGTTTGGACATAAACTGAACGAAAGAATCGGTAAAGTAAGCTTCTGGCTCTTTACAATCGGTTTTAATTTATGCTTCTTCCCGATGTATTTCCTAGGTTTAGCAGGTATGCCAAGACGTATTTCCCAATACGGCGCAGCAGACGGCTGGACTGATCTTAATGTTGTTGCATCTATCGGTGCAGCTGGAATGGCATTAGGATTTGTTGTTCTTGTTTATAACATCTACTACAGCTTCCGTTACTCACCACGTGAGCAAACAGGAGATGCATGGGATGGCCGTACGCTTGAATGGGCAACAACTACCATGATTCCTCCTCATTATAACTTTGCAGTTATACCAGAGGTTAAGGGTCTTGATGCATTCTGGCACATGAAAATGGAAGAAAAAGAAACAGGCAAGAAAAAAGAAGTTAAATATAAGCCAATTCATATGCCTAGCTACTCAGGCAGACCGTTTATTATGTCAGTATTCTTCTTCATCAGCGGTTTCGCTCTTGTTTTCCAATGGTGGATTCCAGCTATTGCAGGTTTAATAGGAATTTTTGCTTGCATGATTCTCCGATCGTTTGAACAAGATCATGGTTTCTATGTAAGTGTTGACGAAATAAAAGAAACAGAACAAAAAATATCTGTGTAAAGGAGGCGTGAATTATGGAACATGCACATCATCATGAAGAACATGATCCAAATTTGCCTCTTGAATATCAATCGGAAATTGGCCGATTGAATATTCTGGGCTTCTGGATCTTCTTAGGTGCTGAAATTGCGCTGTTTGCAACGCTCTTTGCCACCTACTTTGTATTAGCACCGATGACAGCAGACGGACCTCTGCCAACTGATCTTTTCAAGATCGAAGGCGTACTGATTATGACGTTCCTGCTGTTAACAAGCAGTTTCACATGTGGTCTTGCTATTCACGAATTGCGTCGTCATAATCAAAAAGGCGTTATTATGTGGACCATTATCACATTGGCATTAGGTTTAGGCTTTGTCGGGTATGAAATTTATGAGTTTGTAGAATATGTTCACCATGGTGCTACATTGCAGGCTAGTGCAATGTGGTCTGGATTCTTCGTTTTGGCAGGAACCCATGGACTTCACGTCACTATAGGGATATTCTGGATCAGCTTTATCTTAATGCAAATAAAGAAACGCGGGTTAACACCTCAAACATCTGCGAAGCTGTTTATCTCAAGTCTTTACTGGCATTTCCTAGACGTTGTCTGGATTTTCATCTTTACTGGAGTGTACTTGCTCCTTATGATGGGAGGATTAAGTCCACATGGCCACTAATCAGCAAAAAACGGCAGAGGGTCACAACCACTTTCCTTGGAGTCACGTAATTGGTTTTATCTCCTCGATCGTATTGACACTTGTAGCTTTATGGCTTGGATTATATACTGATTATGCATTATCAGTAAAAATCGCTGTTGTTTTCACACTTGCATTCCTTCAGGCTGGCATCCAGCTATTTATGTTCATGCATATGACGGAATCAGAAAGCGGAAACGTTCAGGTAGTCAATACAGCTTTCGCGATCTTTGTTGCAGTAGTAACAGTTCTTGGATCTGTATGGGTTATGAACGACCATTAAAATATAATCAAAAACACCCTGACCGGAATTGGTCAGGGTGTTTTTGCATGATTGTTTATTTAATGAGATCGAGATTGTTTTTAGGGTCTGTTTTGCGTTTGATGATTGGTTTTGCATAAATGAGATAGGCTGCAACATGTGCAAAAACTAGATTAATAAAAAATAGAGAACCTCCAAATACGTGCATGGCCATATTCAGATCCATTGTTGCGTACATGCCGAAGTACACCCAAAGCAATAAAATAAACGGTATGTGAAGGAGTGCCAGATTTTTACGCTGATCCCACAAGAATAGCGGAGTAGCACTTACAATAAGTAAATATACGAAAAATACATCCATTTTTAACAACTCCCTTTTATATAGTTCTTGTCAACGCTTACTTTATTTTAATTGTGACAAACTGAGAAACACTTTGTGAACGTTTTGTTACAATTAGTATATCATACCAGTATTAAAATTCCAGTACTTCTAACTATTTCTTGTAAATAAATTTTGAAAATACTGAAAATACCTATAGGTTATAGTCATTTTTATTCCTTTTGCTTCTATCTGGATTATTTCTCTCTGAAACTTTCCCATATCTTCAAGTTTAAAGTCCTCCTGCTTTTCCGCATTTTATGCTCACTTTCGCAATGTATACTTTTTTAAGTACGTCTTAATGTCATCGGAGTAATTCAACAAAATCCAACTTTACTTAAGGCGGCAATTAATTGACAGATAATTGATCGATATAGTAGGATTACACTAATTTAAAACGATAGTGGATGGGGGATATTAAATTGAGTAAAGTTTACATCATTCATGAAAACAAAGAGTGGACGGTTCACCTGACAAAAAGGCTGGACGAGCTTGAGGTGCCCTATGAAGAATGGCATTTGGATCAAGGCATGATTAACTTAGATGAAGCACCTCCGGAAGGGATTTTTTATAACCGGATGAGTGCATCTTCTCACACCAGGGGTCACCGATTTGCTCCAGAACTTACGGCATCTGTATTGTCCTGGCTCGAAAGACATAATCGCAGAGTAATTAACGGCAGCCGCTCGATTCAATTAGAAGTAAGCAAGGTTGCTCAATATATGACATTAAATGAGCACGGCATCAAAACCCCAAAAACGATTGCAGCTGTGGGTAAAGAAGCCATCTTGAACGCAGCCAAAGAATTTGAGGGACAGCCGTTTATTACAAAGCATAACCGGGCTGGGAAAGGTCTTGGAGTTCAGCTGTTCCATTCAGTGGAGGCCTTGAAGCAATATGCTGCAGGTCCAAATTTTGAAGAGCCTGTGGATGGCATTACGTTAATTCAGCAATACATTCAAGCTCCAGAGCCATATATCACCCGCTGTGAGTTTGTAAACGGCAAGTTCCTTTATGCAGTGCGTGTGGATACTTCAGAAGGCTTTGAGCTCTGCCCTGCTGATGCATGCCAAATTGGAGACTTGTTCTGCCCTGTTGGAGAAGAAGTGCCGGAAAAACCAAATTTTCAAATTGTAGAAGGTTTTTATGATCCGATCATCGCTAAATATGAAAGCATGCTGGAAGCAAACAATATTAAGGTAGCTGGAATCGAATTCATCCGCGATGTGAACGGAACCATTTATACGTACGATATAAATACAAATACTAACTATAATGGTGATGCAGAGGCAGCAGCAGGGAAGTACGGCATGCTTGAGATTGCCAAGCTGCTTAAGGCTGAATTGGAAAAGACAGCAGTGACGGCTTAAGATCTAAGAATGCTGAATCATCTATAAAATGATAAAAAACTGCAGAATTCACAGCAAATCAAAAAACGCACGGACCAAAAAAGTTCCATGCGTTTTTTGAAATTTTAAAACAACAAATGTGCAATTCCGACAATAATTGGAAGTGTAATGAATGTCCGAAGAAGGAAAATAATCACTAAATCTTTAAATGAAACCGGGATTTTCGAACCTAACAGCAGCCCGCCGACTTCAGACATATAAATAAGCTGGGTAACAGAGACACAAGCTATTATAAATCTGGTCATTTCACTCGTAATTTCACTTGCTAATACAGTAGGCAGGAACATATCTGCAAATCCGACAACAAGTGTTTTGGATGCCTCTTTTGCTTCTGGTATTTGCATCAGTTCAAGCAGGGGAATGAACGGCATCCCAAGCCAATCAAATACGGGTGTGAACTCCGCTGCCATTAATGCAAGAGTTCCAAGTGCCATGACAATCGGGGCAACACCCATCCACATATCAAGGACATTCTTTGTACCATCTTGAATGAAAGAAATGACACTCTTATTTTTATCTGCCTGAACAAGTGCCTGTTTATAGCCCCAGCTAAATGGGGTAAAACCTTTAGGCACAGCTTCTGTGATCTTTTTATCCTGACCGTGATAGTAAGTATCAGGTTTAGTGGACAATGGAGGAATTCTAGGCAGAACTAAAGCTGCAATAATTCCTGCAAACGTAACAGTTAAATAAAATGGGACAAACATGTGTCCAAGGTTTACCTGAGAGATGACAACTAAACTGAAGGTAATCGAAACGACAGAGAAACTTGTGCCAATAATGGCAGCTTCACGTTTCGTATAAAAGCCTTCTTCGTACTGCTTACTTGTCAGCAATACGCCAATTGTTCCATCGCCAAGCCAGGATGCGACGCAATCAACAGAGGATCTGCCTGGCAATTTAAATACAGGTCTCATAAACTTGGCAAGCAATGAACCAAAAAGCTCAAGCAAACCGAAATTCAGCAAAAGAGGCAGCAATAATCCTGCAAAAAAGAATACTGAAAATAATATCGGAAGAAGATCATTTAAGAGAAGTCCGCCGGTATTTTCAGACCAAATCCATTCAGGTCCGATTTTAAATAAAGTCAGCACGGCAAAGATAGCTCCAATTAATCTGGCGAAAACCCATATTACAGGAACATCGAACAAAGCTGTAAAGAAGGGGCTTCTTTTAACAAAACCAGGTTTAGCTGTCTTAGCAATAAGAGTACCTATTAAAGTTAATATAATGATGACTGTCATAATGGCAGGCAAAAATTCACCAAGTGCCTTCTGAAGAATCCCAGAAAGGATAGCAATTGGAATGGTAACCTCATCATTATATTTAATTGGAACCATAAATAATAGAATTCCAAGCATAGAAGGGATGATAAATTTCACTGTGCTTTTAGTCCGTGATGTCAATTTGTGTGCTCCTTACTCTAGTACATATTTATGTAACGTATGTTATTTTAATACAACTTGGCGAAAACGCCAATGCTTTTAAGCAAATTTCCTGTATTTTCACGTAAACAATACCCTGTACAAAACTTACTTAATCCTATTAACTGCAAGATGATCAGAACTTAGGTAAGATAGTTAAAACAAATAATAAAGGAGACCTGAATAATGAACCAAGTAATTGACACGATTTTATCCCATCGCTCAATTCGAAAATTTGAAGAAAGACCGCTCAGCAATGAACAAATCAAAACAATCATTGAATGTGCCCAGGCAGCTTCGACTTCTAGTTTTATTCAAGCGTATTCCATAATTGGCGTGAAAAATCCAGCAACAAAACAGAGATTGGCAGAGCTTGCAGGCAATCAGTCTTATGTCGCTCGGAACGGACACTTCTTTATTTTTTGCGCAGATCTGCATCGGCATGAAGTATTGGCTGAGATGGAAGGCGTGAACTTAGATGAAACGCTCGAGAGCACAGAGAAATTCATGGTGGCTGCAATAGATGCTTCGCTTGCAGCACAAAATGCAGTCATTGCAGCTGAATCGATGGGACTTGGCGCCGTTTATATCGGAGGATTGCGAAATAGCTTAAACGAGGTCTCAGAGCTGCTTAAAACACCAGACAGAGTCGTGCCTCTATTTGGGCTTGCTGTTGGCCATCCGGCCCAAAATCCGGATAAAAAGCCAAGAATTCAGCCGGAACATATATACCATGAAGAAGCTTACGAATCCGACGGCGGAAAATATATCCGGCAATTAGAAGACTATAATCGCGTCATCTCCTCCTATTACCATGAGCGGACTGAAGGAAAGAGAACGGATACTTGGACAAGTCTAATGGCAGCCATGCTTTCTAAGCCGGCGAGAATGTATATGAAAGAGTTTGTTGAATCAAAAGGGTTTAATAAAAGATAAGCCGGGAAAACTTACTTCGTATGAATAAATTTGATTTTACTCATGAAGGAGCGGTAAGAATGGCAGAAAAAATTTTAGTCGTTGTGACCACTGCAAACAAAATTACAGATGAACATAAAACTGGCCTTTGGCTGTCAGAATTTGCTGAACCGTATGAGGAATTTACAGGGCATGGTTATGAGGTTACCGTAGCAAGTCCTAAAGGCGGAGATGTTCCTCTTGATCCCAGCAGCTTAGAAGGCGTGGAACAGGATATATGGTCAGAGCCCATCAGCAGGCTGAAAGATACTCAGATGCTGGATGAAATTCAAGCAGATGAGTATGCAGCTATATTCCTTCCTGGCGGTCATGGAACCATGTTTGATTTCCCTTCTAATAAAAAACTGCAGGATCTGCTCGTTCATTTCGCAGAATCTGATAAAGTCATTGGCGCTGTCTGCCACGGTCCTGCTGGTTTCGTTGGTCCTGTCCTTTCAAATGGAAAACCGTTAGTGGATGGCAAACGATTAACTGGATTTACGAATGAAGAAGAAGTGGACACCAAATTGGATCAATACATGCCTTTTTTTTTAGAAACAAAGCTTACAGAGCTTGGTGCAGAATTTGTGACCACTCCAAAATTTACTGAGCATGTAGAAGTTGACGGTAAGCTGGTTACTGGTCAAAATCCGCAATCAAGTACAAATACGGCAAAAGAATTTGTCAGAGTGTTATCAAAATAAACTGCTGAAAAAGACCTTAATTGGTCTTTTTTTGTTGGTTTTTGTTTCACGTGGAACGTGAGAAACTTTTAATGGAACACCTTTTTTAAAAAAGCTGCTGTGAGTATAATGAAATTATTATTTGGAGGGTTAGACATGGCTTCTAATGAAAGGGGTGGGGAGATTGAAAATAGATGAGACCAACCGGAAAATCATAAAATTGCTGACGGATAATGGCCGCATGTCCTATGTGGATATTGGAAAAGAGTTAGAGCTTTCCCGGGTTGCCGTAAGAGAAAGAGTCAATCAATTAATAAATGAGGGTGTAATCGAAAGATTTACAGTAGTCGTCAATTCAGAGAAGGTTGGCAGGTCTGTATCTGCATTCTTTGAAGTGGATTGTGAGCCTGCCTTTTTACTAGAGGTTGCTGAAATGCTTGCAGACAATCCTAAAGTCGTGAGCTGCTATCAAATGACAGGACCGAGTACTCTTCATATGCACGTGCTTGTTGAGGATTTCACGGCTCTTGAAAAATTCATTAATCATGAGCTTTATGCTTTAGAAGGGATAACGAGGGTTGAGAGCCACATCTTACTCCGCAGATTTAAGAGCAGGAATGGACTGAAATTATAGATTAGTGAGCTGTTTGCACCTCGAATAGATTGAATATTTAACATATTCAGATATAATCTAAAATAGGAGATGGATATTACAAAAGTTAACTATAAAAAGAAAGATGCTTAACAATTGTTTGCTTATGGATAGATTTTAAAACACTATGACTATAAGGGGATCTGACAATATGAACTTTGATTATTTAAATCACCCATATCCTTCAGAGCGGCAGACTGTTTTTGCGAAAAATGGAATGGTCGCAACCTCACAGCCTCTTGCCGCGCAGGCTGGATTGGATATCCTGAAAAAAGGCGGCAATGCTATCGATGCGGCGATAGCAACTGCCGCAGCCTTAACGGTTCTAGAGCCAACCTCTAATGGAATTGGAGGAGACGCATTTGCTCTGGTTTGGACAAATGGGAACCTGTATGGTCTAAATGCAAGCGGCCCTGCCCCATCAGCGCTCTCCATTGAGGCTGTAAAGGCTAAAGGATACCCAAAAATGCCTGTTCATGGAGTAACTCCTATAACAGTTCCAGGTGCTCCTGCTGCTTGGGTACAGCTATCAAAGCGGTTTGGGCGACTTCCTCTTCAAGAAGTGCTCTCTCCTGCGATTGCATATGCTGAAGAAGGATATCCTTTGACTCCAATTTTGGGAAAATATTGGTCTCTTGCTTATGAAAAATTCAAAACCACTCTAACAGGTTCTGAGTTTGAAGCGTGGTTTACTACATTTGCACCAAATCAGCGGTCCCCTAAAATCGGGGAAATCTGGCGTTCTCCAGATCATGCAGCTACATTAAGGGAGATAGCAGAAACGAACGGGGAAAGCTTCTACCGCGGACGATTAGCAGAGGAAATCAGCTCCTTTGTCGAAAAGCATGGAGGTTTTCTATCAAAAGAAGATCTTGCTTCTTATGAAGCAGAATGGGTCGATCCGATTTCAGTGCATTACAAAGGATATGACGTATGGGAAATCCCGCCTAATGGCCAGGGGATAGTCGCTTTGCTTGGTCTCAATATCTTAAAAGGCTATTTGGTAACCGAGAAGGACAATGCAGATACATACCATAAACAAATTGAAGCGATGAAGCTCGCTTTTACAGACGGGAAAGCATACGTAACAGATCCAAAAGAGATGAAGATCACAACTGAAGAGCTGCTGTCAGAACAATACGGAGAAAGGAGAAGAGCAGAAATAAAAGATGAGGCGATTTTACCGGAAGCATATGAGCCTGCAAGGGGAGGCACTGTTTATTTGGCGGCAGCAGACGGGGAAGGCAATATGGTCTCTTTCATACAGAGCAACTACATGGGATTTGGTTCAGGCGTTGTGATTCCGGGAACGGGGATCTCTATGCAAAACCGAGGGCATGATTTTTCTCTTGATGAAACACATCCCAATGCCTTAAAGCCAGGGAAGAAAACCTACCACACTATTATTCCGGGTTTTTTGACAAAGGATAATCAGGCTGTCGGGCCTTTTGGAGTAATGGGCGGGTATATGCAGCCGCAGGGACATCTGCAGGTAGTCATGAATACCATTGATTTTCACCTGCATCCGCAGGCAGCTCTTGATGCACCGCGCTGGCAGTGGATTGAGGAAAAAAAGGTCCTTGTTGAGCCGCATTTTCCTTCGCATCTTGCCCAGGCTTTAGTCCGAAAAGGGCATCAAATTCAAAAGACAGTGGATACAGGCCAATTTGGACGCGGACAGATTATTTGGAGGAATCCTGATACAGGTGTGCTTACTGGCGGTACAGAGCCAAGAGCAGATGGATCAATTGCGTCTTGGTAAGTGAAGAGAGAATGAGGTGACCTTTTTGTGGAACAGTGGAATATTTTCATCGCATTTTTCAGGTCAGGCATGCTTGGGTTTGGGGGTGGTCCTTCGACCATTCCGCTTGTGCATAAAGAAGTGGTAGAAAGATTTAAATGGATGAATGATGATGAATTTTCAGATGTATTGGCACTCGGGAATACACTTCCGGGTCCAATAGCAACGAAAATGGCCGGTTACATCGGATATCGGATCGGAGGCTATGCAGGCATGCTGAATGCTGTAATTGCAACAGCGCTTCCAACCGTATTCTTGATGATTTTACTGCTGACAGCCTTAAATGCTTATAAAGATGAGGCGTGGGTCAAAGGAATGTCTCAAGCCGTTCTGCCGGTCGTTGCTGTCATGCTGCTAACTCTTACATGGGATTTCGCGAAGAAATCATCGCAGTCCTTTGGATTGGTTAAAACGGTTATCCTTATGGGAGCATCCCTTGTCTTAATGGAAGCTCTTCATATTCATCCGGGTATTTTAATTGGCGTTCTGCTGATGTGGGCTATTTTTTATAAAGAGAAAAGCGGTGGAAAGAACGAGAAGGGGATGCATTCATGATTTACTGGCACATTTTTTTGGCTTTCTTCCTTCCGGGCATTTTCGGGTTTGGCGGAGGTCCAGCTTCCATTCCTCTTATTGAAAAAGAAGTTGTCGACCGCTATGAATGGCAGACCGTCAGTGAATTCAGTGAGACACTGGCACTTGGAAACGCACTCCCAGGCCCGATCGCAACAAAAATGGCCGGCTTTATCGGCTATCAGCAGGGAGGCTTTCTTGGGGCAGCAGTTGGGCTGTTTGCCACTATTGCTCCCTCATTGATCTTAATGCTGATTCTTTTAAAGGTTTTAATGAAATATAAGGAATCGCCTCAGGTAAAAAGGCTTTCCACGGTTGTAAGGCCTGTCATCGCGGTTATGCTTGGAGTCATGACCTATCAATTCCTGGATAATGCAGTTCTTGGTTTTGGAATTTGGCATACTCTGCTGCTCTTTATCCTTAGTTTCGTCCTGCTTGAAAAAATGAAAGTTCATCCTGCCTATGTCATAGCCGGAGCTCTGCTTTATGGAGGGGTTTTTCTTTCATAGTCTGGTTCCATTCTGTTGGTTCCTCTCCAAAAATGGAAGAGGGTTTTTTATAGTTAGCAAAAAAAAATTTGCAGTTCGATGTCTAGCTCCATCGCCCAGCTCCTCGGCCAGAACAAATCCAGCCAAAAAGTCAAACCCGGACTTTTCAGCCATGCCTGAGCTAAACGGCGGTTCCGCTTTTCTTGTGTTAAATTTGAGTTAACCACAATAGTTTTAGACTTATCAACAGACCTGTGAATAAATGTATTTCCTCTGCATATATAGTGGGGAACAATTGTACCCACACAAAATGTGGATAGAATTTGTGGATATGTTGATAACTTCTGTGGATAACCGTTGTCGAATTGTGGAATAAGGTGTGAATATCTAATAATTTAACAAAAACTTTAAAAACGTTTACACGAATTTACAAAAAACACATGTATTTGTGCTTTTTCAGCATTGTTGGAAGAAAAGAAGAAGAAACCAAAGTAGGACTTGTTATCTAAAAAAAGAATTGAGTAAGCTATAACTAAAAATCAGGCTATTTGGTGCCTGATTTTTTTCACTTGAGAGGAGAGCTGCATTCATGAAAAAAGGGATTATCAGTTTAGGAGAGGCATTAATAGATTTCATTCCAGTTGATTCAGATAATTTGATCTATCAAAAGAGCCCAGGTGGTGCGCCTGCAAACGTTGCTGTTGGGTTAGCCAGACTTGGAGCTGAGTCTGCTTTTCTTGGAAAAGTGGGAAATGACGTACTCGGGACTTTTTTAAAAGATACTTTAGCCTCTTTTGGGGTTCATACAGATCATATGCTGCTGACAGATGAAGCGAGAACAGGGGCTGTATTTATTACATTGGCTGAAAATGGAGAGCGTTCTTTTGATTTTTATATTGATCCAAGTGCAGACCGTTTTTTAAAATGGGAAGAATTGAACGAATCGCTATTTGAATGCAGTAAA
This sequence comes from Bacillus sp. F19, assembly GCA_023823795.1. Classification (NCBI taxonomy): domain Bacteria; kingdom Bacillati; phylum Bacillota; class Bacilli; order Caryophanales; family Bacillaceae; genus Bacillus; species Bacillus sp. F19. Next base: position 4,966,470 of record CP085710.1, on the reverse strand, counting down.
ATCCTTCATTATGATTCTATTTCCATGATCAGCGGGCCTTCTAGAAACGCCACGATCCGGGCAGTTGAGCTTGCAAGAAAGAACGGAATGATTGTTTCATACGATCCCAATTTAAGATTGAGCTTATGGGAAAACGAGGATGCTGCACGTGAAACGATCCTTTCTATGTTTGATTCTGCCGATCTGATCAAGATTTCTGAAGAGGAACTTGAATTTTTAACGGGAGAAGCAACGATTGAAAAAGGAGTAGAGAAGCTTTCTGCCTATAACATTCCTTTGCTGCTTGTAACACTCGGAAGTGAAGGGAGCTATGCGTTTACACAGAACGTGAATGCAAGAATTAATGCAATGAAAGTAAATGCAGTTGACACAACAGGCGCAGGAGATGCGTTTGTTTCAGGTATTTTATATAAATTAAATGAGTATGATGGAAATCTAAGCTCGCTTTCGGAAAATGAGTTACAGGACATTGGCCGGTTTGCAAGTGTATCAGGAGGACTGGCTGCATCTGTTAAAGGGGCAATGACCGCTTTGCCGACTCTTCAAGAGGTAAATGACATTCTAAACAATGCATAAAGTATTTGATTAGAAGAAATGGGATTTATAATGCGCTGGAAGGCTGCCGTTTGGATAAGCAGTCTTTATTTTCGGCAATAAAAATCAGGTGTCACATCATATTAAACTGGCGTAACTAAATCAAAAACCGGCCATAGGCCGGTTCCTTTTATTCACTCTCGTATAATCGCAATGCAGCATGGTTCGTCGGTCCAACGTACTCATTAAGAGGGAAGGAATGGCGGATGGCTGCTGTAATAAATTCTTTAGCTGTATAGATGGCTTCTTTAACAGATGCGCCTTTTGCAAGCTCTGCCGTGATGGCAGCTGAATACGTGCAGCCTGCACCATGTGTATAAGAAGTATCGATGCGCTCGCCTTCAAGAATCTGAAATTCAGTTCCATCATAAAGAACATCCACTGCTTTTTCATGCTGAAGCTTGCCGCCGCCTTTGACAAGCACGTATTTAGCACCCAAATCAAAGATTTTCACTGCTGCTTCCTTCATTTGGTCAACCGTTGTAATTGTCCCGATGCCGCTTAACTGGCCAGCTTCAAATAAGTTTGGAGTAACAACTGTTGCAAGCGGTGTAAGGATTTCTCGCAATGCATCCGCAAGGTCAGGGTACAGAACTTCGTCCGCTCCTTTGCACACCATAACAGGATCAACTACTACATTTTCAAGATTATTCTTTTTTATTGTTTCAGCAGCAAGTTTAATGATATCTACAGTTGGAAGCATGCCTGTTTTCATTGCATCCACACCGATTCCTTCAACGATGGTTGCTGCCTGAGCTTTAATGGTATCTAATTCCACGGGAAATACTTGATGATGCCACTCATTATTCGGATCCATCGCTACAACGACTGTTAAAGCCGTCATCCCATATACTCCGCGTTCTTGAAATGTTTTTAAATCTGCCTGAATACCAGCACCGCCGCTGCTATCTGATCCCGCAAATGTTAAGGCTTTTTTCATTGTCATAAGTGTGTGTACCTCCATCCAGGTGATTGAAAACGAATCTTTCAAAGCTATTATATCAATTTCGAAAAAGGTTAGCCATTGATGAGGAATAGGTTGCAAAATGGATAAGATGCCCATATAATATTTTTGAACAATGGTTAAATAAAGCGAGGTGGTCAATTTGGCAGCAAGAAGAGCAGTCGATCAAGAGCTTACGCGAGAATCCATCATGCAAGCTGCACATCAATTATTTCATGAAAAAGGCTATCAGAACGTTTCAATGAGGCAAATCGCAAAAGAACTGAATTATAGTCACGGAGCCATCTACTATCATTTTAAAAATAAAGCTGAGCTTTTTTACGCGCTTGTTAAAGCAGATTTCAAACTCCTGGATGAAAAACTGAAGGATGTATTAGACCAGGAAGGACTAGATAACGAAGTGAAAATTAAAAAAATACTGGAGGGATATATTGAATTCGGATTAAAAAACCAAAGTCAGTATGAACTCATGTTTTTAACAAAGGATGAAGAGGTTGTAAGCTATTTGATTCATGAGCCTAACGTGAGCTACGAAAAATTTGCTCAGTCTATTTATGCGTTATCAGAACAACAGGTTTCAGCAACTGTTATTTGGTCTGTCTTTTTATCCCTTCATGGATTTGTAACGCATTACTGCAAGACAGGGATGAAATTTAAAGAGGTGGAGCCTTTGATGAAGTCACATGTTCTTTTTCTAATGAAAGGTTTAACTTAATTTTTTTGTCTTTAATTGAACACTGGTTAATAAGTGGGAGGAGAATGAAAATGAAGCATGCAATTGTTTTTGGAGCATCCGGCGGAATGGGGTATGCGCTTGTCATGGAACTTAAAAGCAGAGGATTTGAGGTTACAGCTTTTGCAAGAAATGAACAAAAGTTAAAAGATCTTTTTGGTCATTTAAAAGAAGTGAATATTCATCCAGGCGATGCAATGAATCAAGATGAAGTAGCAGAGGCTTGCAGGAAGAAAGATCTTATCTTTCACAGTATTAATATTCCTTATCCTGAGTGGGGGGATGGACATCCGCATATTATGCAAAACTTGCTGCAGGCTGTTAAACAGGAAAACTCAAGCTTCATTCTCGCTGACAATATATACGCCTATGGAAGACAAACAGAGGCGGTCACAGAGGCAGCCTCAAAAAAACCGCATACGAAAAAGGGGAAAATCAGACTTCAGCTTGAACAGATGGTGAAGTCAGCAGAAATTCCTTATCTCATTATTCATTTTCCTGATTATTATGGTCCAAAAGCTGAAAACACCTATATACATTTTACGCTCAATCAAATGCTGCAAAATCGCACTTCCCAATTTGTAGGCTCATTGGATCTTGAAAGAGAGTATATTTATACTCCTGATGGTGCGAAAGCTGCAGTAGAGCTCGCCCTCACTCCTCATGCCTATCAGCAGAATTGGAATATTCCAGGTGCGGGGACACTGACTGGGAAAGAATTCGTTAAAGTGGTTCGTGATGCAACTGGCTACAGCAAAAAAGTGATAACTGTTAAAAAGGGCATGATTTCCTTCATTGGTCTTTTCGACAAAATAATGAGGGAAACGGTTGAAATGATGTATTTAACTGAAAAACCGGTCCTTTTATCAGGATCCAAATATGAAAAAGAAATTGGTCCGCTTCCTAGAACTCCAATTGACTTGGGCATAAGAGCAGTCATTTCCTCCATGCAAAAAACCAGCCATTAAGGTCAGCTGGTTTTTGCAGGACACGCAACATCTATTTTTACATGAATATCTGGAAAATAGATTTTGCCTTGAATTTTGCTTTTGATACACGATAAAGGATCTTCTTCTTCAGGTTTTGGTGCCTCAGGTTTTGGCTCTTCTATAGGTGCGGGAGCGGGTTTTTCTTTAGCAGGAGACTGCGGTTTCTTTTCTTCCTGAACAGGTGCTGAATCTGCGGGTACAGTATTTGGATAGTTGTTTGCGGCAGCTATTGCTTCAAAGGATTGGTTTGAGTGAAGAATGATAACAGAGGTGCCTGTGTGTACCTGGTCGAATAGATAGCGAATTTCTTCATTATGCATGCGAATACAGCCTGCGCTGGCATAAGTTCCGATGGAATTAGGATTGTTATTGCCATGGATGGCATAAGTCGTTCCATTGGTGCCAAGAGCATGAAGACCGAGCCATCTGTCTCCGAGCGGATTTCGGCTGTCGCCTCCTGGAATATTGTCTTTGTAATAAGGACGATTTTTAATCTTGTTTACAATTGGAAACGTTCCTTCCGGGGTAAACGAATTATCTCTCCCTGTTGCGACATTAAATACTTTAACAAGCTGGCCGCTGTCAAAAAATGCAAGTTTATTCGTGCTCTTGTTAATGATGATGAGCTGAGGCACAGCGTCTGCTTTAGCTGGCACGGCAAAAGATGCAAATAAGAAAAGAGCGGCAAACAGCACAAACCATTTTTTCATTTCTCTCTAGTCCCCTTTTATTTAAAAAAGTACAAGAAAAGATTACCAGACAAAGAATGAGGAACATGTAGAATCTTCTTGTCTAATGCTGATAATTAAAGGCATTTCTCTTTTTACTCTATTCATAGCATAAGACGGAGTTTTTTGTTAAATTGTTCCATCAATAATTATAAAATATAAAAAAGGCGGGTCTCATGAGATATGAGACCCGCCTATACATCTATATTAGTAGGGGGAAATATAGATTGTATGAATTATTGGTGTGCTACAATTACTACCTTGCCTTTATCAAGTTCTTCTTCCATATGAGCTGCTTCGTTCTCTGTTAAACCCAGAGATGCCATTTTCGAGCGAAGCTCATCTCCACGTGAACGGAAAACATTTTTCATTGATGAAAATACGCCTTGCTCGGAAACGCCGACACTTTCAGTATCTGTACCGGAAGTGAGATGTTTTGAGCGGTTCGGGTCATGTGCGAAAAGATAAATATCGTCTCTCACAAACCCTTCAACTTCAAGGTGATTGATTTTTTCAGTTGCTTGAACACCATTTTCAACTACAAATGTTTTCATTTTAATCTCTCTCCTTTTTCTGCTGATAGTTAATAAATACCCAATGTACAAGTATTAAAAACAAGCTGGTTCATAAATGAGTCTAAAGTATCAGCCTTGAGCAATCTTTTCCTTTTATGATTTAATGAGCAGTAGAAATAAATAGGAAAAGAGGAGATCCGGATTGCGTGTTTCAGTTATTATTGTGACGTATAACCGTCTTTACACTCTTGCCGAGCTATTAGAATCTATTGCCCGTCAAACATACCGCCCATATGAAATTATTGTTGTGAATGATGGGGGGGAACCGGTAGACTCTTTAAAGGATGCCTATCATGATCTTCCAATACGCATCATTGATCTAGAAGAAAATGCAGGACATGTTCATGCCCGCAACGCCGGAGCTTTACAGGCAGAAGGCGATGCTATTATGCTGAGTGATGATGATGACTATTTCACCCCTGGGCATATTGAAAGAATGGTTCATGAACTGACAGATGCGCATCTTGTCTATTCAGATGTTGAGATTGTCGGGTTTGAGGACCAAAACAAAGTACGCGTGCCAATCAGCCGCAGATTATTTGCCTATACATATGATGCTAAAGAAATGAGGCGCTTCTCAACGTTTGTGCCATCAGGAAGCTTATATTTAAAAAATGTCCATCAGTCGATCGGATATTTTGATCCAGAGGTTCACAATTATTGGGACTGGGACTTCTTTTTAAGAGTTTCAGGAAAATTTCAAGTGAAGCGGGTACCGGTAGCAAGCGTTATTTATGCTTTTTCTGATACAGGCAATCATCAATCTGCAGCTCTTAATGAAAGAAGACAATCTTACCTTGAAAAGCTCAGTGAAAAGCATCAATTGGGAGAGCTTCCTCAAAAAAACTTCTTTGTTTTATTAGAAGAACCCGAGTTAAAGGCAAGAGAGGCGCTAAGCCTGCTTGTCTGGGACGGGAAGCCAATGATATCGAGATTAATCTGACTCCTGCTGCGGCAGGAGTTTTTGTTTGATGATTGCAAAGTTATAATCTCTATGATATCATATGTTTAAACATTTAAACTAATAAACAAAAAGGAGTTTATATAAATGAAAACCGTATTAATTACAGGAGCTTCAGATGGAATTGGAAGAGAACTTGCTTATAAGTATGCAGAGGATGGCTTCCGTCTAATTTTGACAGCAAGAAACGAAATGAAACTAATGAAACTGGCAGACGAACTTAAAAATACGACAGCAATCGTCAAAGCTCTGGACTTAAGTAATATGAATCAAATTCATGAATTGTTTCAGGAATTGCAGCAGAAGAAGATTCATGTCGATGTTTTAGTGAACAATGCCGGTTTTGGTTTATATGGGGATTTTATAAACACGTCTGCGGAAGAGGAACTGAATATGATTGATTTGAATATCAAATCAATCACGCTGTTAACCAAATTATTTTTACCTGATATGATATCAAAAAAATCAGGCCAGGTTTTAAATGTTGCCTCCACTGCCGCTTTTCAGCCCGGTCCATTGATGGCTGTCTATTACGCGACAAAAGCTTATGTGTTATCATTTAGTGAAGCAATTGAAAATGAACTGAAAGGCACTGGTGTATCAGTCTATGTTTTATGTCCCGGCCCTACTAAAACAAGCTTCAGCGAACGCGCCAATCTTGGACAATCCAAGCTCTTTAAAAGCGGAGTAATGGATGTGAAAACCGTTGCTGATGCGGCATATGAAGGGATGAAAAAAGGGAAGACGCTGATTATTCCAGGCTTTAAAAATACAATTCTTGCAGCAGCTGTACGATTCATGCCGCGTAAAACGGTAACAGGCATTGTGCGGAAGACGCAAGAGCGCGCTTAAGAAAGGTGTGAAGCAAAATGGGAGACCAAGCCATTGATACGTTTCGTTCATGCATCCCATTATTCCATGCTCTCGGCGATCCCGCGAGACAGGACATTATTCTTTTATTAGCAGAAACAGAACGGCTGACTGTGAATGAAATTGCCGATCAATCCAGGCTTTCAAGACCAGCTATTTCCCATCATCTGAAAATATTGAAGGATCAGGGATTGGTGACGATTGAACAGCAGGGCACGAAGAGGTTCTATTCATTAGCACTTGAAGATTCAGTTACCCTGCTGAAAAAATTAATTATCTTAGTAGAAGAAACCTGTATTTAACCTTAAGAAAGGGTGAAAACAGATGAAACAGCAGCTTCATGACGGCTGGTGGACGTGGCTAAAGCCGGAATTTGAAAAAACATATTATCAGAGGCTGAGAGAATTTCTGAAAACAGAATATGAGACAGAGACCATCTATCCAGACAAGGACGATTTGTTTAACGCTCTGCAATTCACTTCTTATGAAGATGTAAAAGCAGTGATCCTTGGCCAGGATCCTTATCATGGGCCAAACCAGGCTCACGGCCTTAGCTTCTCTGTTCAGGAAGGTGTCAAGCAGCCGCCATCGCTCCGTAATGTTTTTCTTGAATTGAAGGATGATCTTGGATATGATCCTCCAAATCATGGTTCCCTTGAAAAATGGGCTAAGCAGGGTGTGCTGTTATTGAATACTGTTTTGACAGTGAGAAAAGGTCAGGCAGCCTCACACAAAGGGCAGGGCTGGGAAACGTTCACAAATCGCATCATTGAGCTTCTGAATGAGCGCGAACAGCCAGTCGTGTTTATTTTATGGGGAAAGCATGCAGCAGAAAAGAAAGCACTGATTGATATAGCCAGGCATATAGTGATTGAATCGCCGCACCCCAGTCCTTTTTCCGCCAGAAAAGGATTCTTCGGAAGCAAGCCGTTTTCAAGAGCGAATGAGGCACTGAAGGAAATGGGACGGAATGAAATTGACTGGGAAATAAGAAACAGATAAAAAAGAGGAGGTGCTGTCCGCACCTCCTCTTAACTGATTATACCCAGCCCGTTACACGCTCATGATCTGTAACAAGCAATAAGATTTTACCTTCATCAAGCTTTTCTTCATAGCGTTCAGCTTCTGCTGAGCTGAATCCGACTTCTTCTAACTTTGTGCGAAGCTCATCGCCTTTTTTGCTGAAAATGTTGCCGGCCGCACTCCCAAGACCTAATTCAGAGATGCCGATGGTATTTGCTTCAGCGTTGTCAGCTATGCGGTTTGTACGCTCATCGTCATGTGAGAGAATATAGATGTCGTGCTTGTCCACACCTTTACTTTTCAGTTCCATTACGTCATTTTTTAATACTTCGTCATTTGTGTATTCTTTTACAGCTGGTTTCATTTTCATTCACTCTCCTTTAGGTTTCATAGTATTTAAATAGCACGAACCGGTAAAAGTTAAACCACTTTTTTTCAGGCGATGTTCAGCGACTATTGCTATAATAGGTTACAAGGATAAGAAAAAGGCAGGAGATATGATGAAGAATCAATCGGTCAACTGCTTAAAAGGCACGTTTTACTATGTCACTTGGGACAGGGATTTTCCAAACGGCTGCAGGGCTTACGGTTTTAAATCTGCCGAAAGACCTTCCTTAACCGTGATGAAATCATCAGGTGAAGCCTGTATGAAATATACTTCAAAGATAATGTGCCATGCGATATAGATATACCAAAGAAATGGAGGAACGATAAGGATGGATATACATATTTCAAAGCTGCTTGCAAAAATGGAAAAAGAAATTCACCGTGCCATGCACGGATCAAGTGATTCAGAAGTAAGAGAAAGATTGCTTGCAGTGAAAACGCTCTGTGATCTGGTGCTTGAAGAGCAAGCGGAAGAGCGTTATGAAACAAAGCAGACTTCTCCGAATCAAGTAGATTCCCTTCAGCTTCAAAAAATGATGGGGGCATCTAATTTTAACAACAAGAAAAAAGAAGAGGACGGCGTGAACGGGGATTCTATTTTTGATTTTTAAACAGGAGGCGGTTTTATGAGTCCGAGTGATTTTGTAAACCTAGCCGTCATTTCCAATCATCATCATCATCCTGGTTTTCATAGGATTATACAAAATTTTTGTGAAAAAGCAGACCGCCAGGCACCCGCCGCCTTTCACGAGGAAAAATACATGCAGGAGGATGAGGATGGACAAGGTGATGATAAAAATAAAAACAAGAATTCAAAGATTTGAACATCTGTTGACGAATCAGTTGTCTGTCTTGATTTAAAGAAATGATAGGGTAAGATGAAAACTAGAGGCTGATTTCAAAATCGAGGAGAAGATAATCGTGAAACTATTCTTAATACTTGCTGCAGCAAACGCTTTTCTGGCCGTCGCATTAGGCGCATTCGGAGCTCATGGGCTTGAAGGTAAGGTTCCTGAGAAATACTTGAAAATCTGGCAGACAGGCGTCACTTATCAAATGTTTCATGCCGGCGGTTTATTCGTTATCGCGTTTTTAATCGACAAACTTCCGCAGGCAGGCATGCTGACATGGGCGGGCTGGCTCATGTTCATCGGAATTCTCTTATTTTCCGGAAGCCTTTACGTATTAACTGTAACTCAAATCAGTGTTCTTGGCGCAATCACACCGCTCGGAGGCCTTTCATTTTTAGTTGCCTGGGTAATGATGATCATCGCAGTTGTGAAGTTTTTATAAAATTGGAGAAGAGTCCTTTGCGGGACTCTCTTTTTTTTGAAAAAGGGAAGTGGTAATCAATTCGAAATAAAACAGTGATATTCGATAATAAATCTTAGAAATCGATAAGAAGCCTGTGAATTCGATAATAAGAGTGTTCCGAATCAGGATCTGCCTGTCGAGAATTGAATCGGAGCAAAAAATCAAGAGAGTTTTAGCTGCAAATCTATTATCCCAATCATACAATACATGGTAAAATAGGAAAAAAAGGTGGGCTGAAGCGTGAAGAAAGTGCTTTTGATTTTAGGCAGTTTGATGATTTTATCAGGTGTTTTAGGTGCATTAAATCATGTATCTCTTATTTTTAAGTCGCTGGAAGAAGAACTTGGTGAATATGGAAGTCCCGCGTCTTTAGTGATATGGCAGTACATTCCGTCCTTCTCCGTCTACGTCACTTTACTTGCAGCCGGAAGCCTCTTGCTCGGTCTCACAGCTCTTTTAAAACAGCAAGAAAAGCGCAACGTTCTGATAGAGCGATTAATAGATGCATTTAAAGGAAAAGAAGGACAAGCAGAACAGGCAGAACAGGCAGAACAGGCAGTCGCTGAATCCCCGCCTGAAATCGAAAAACAGACGCTTACCCTGTTTCAAAGCAGAAATGAGAGTGACTTTGAAGAAACCCACGCAGATCCGGAGAAGGATGAGCGCTATTATTGGAAGGGATAGGAGATACAAAGAAAAAAGAGCATACATTTCAAATGTATGCCCGGTACGATTATCTAGGAGGATATGAAGTCATATCATACGGATAATAATAAGCAATTTCCTCATCAAATGTAATATAGTCTAAATAAACCATTAACAGCAGGTATCTTTTTCCCGTTTTTTGATCGCTTAGAATAATATGATCTCGTCCTGCGGCTTCGATGACACCTTTAAAGATTTTAGAGTTCCACTCTTTGCTGGCTTCAAAGGTCATATAGACTGTAGCTACTTTCCCGCGATTTAAACGCAGTATATTCTCAATGTACGATTCCTCTAGCGGCAGCATTCCGCCTTGAGCCTGAGTGGGTGTTTGCTGCTGGCCGCCCTGGGGCATCCCCTGACCGCCGCCGCTCTGCTGTTGCTGCTGTTGAGGATAGCCATACTGCTGATATTGCGGCTGCTGCTGACGGTAATCATATCCGGCTCCATATGGATTGAAGCCTGCTCCAAACTGATTGTACGCTGAATTCATGTTGTACCTCCTTAGATAGAAAAAATTAATAAACGCCAGGACAATTTGCTCGAGTAGGCGAAAAGAAGAAGTGCGATTTGAATCTTCCTGTATTCGGCTGGTTATACCAGGTGCCCGGACATTCTCCGAAAGGTCTGAAAAACCAAAGGGAGTTGCCTGCCGGTTGAAATCTTTGACCGCTGATGACTTTTTTTGGCCAAATTAATATCGCTTTGCCTTGCAGCCTGATAAAAATAACCCTTTTGTGTTGCTTCAAATCCACCCGGCTTTTGGAAGATCATCTTGGCAAGCGATGTTATATCCCTAAGGTCAGGGACATGCAGCACAAGCCAGATTTACTCCAACATTTCCAGCCATGAGCATGCCGAGCATGCCATCTTTTTCTCCCTCTGCACGATCAATCATGCACCTCTGATGTATAGGGAATTACTCCCATGTCATCACCTGCCTTATGAAAAAACATCTGGTTGTATAAGGTGATTAGATGAAAAAAATTTAGGTCTCACTCATTAATAGGTATGAAGGGAAAGGCAGTGTTATGACACTAAGAAAAAGCGGAAATGACTTGGTCAGCTTCGACAGGCAGATAAAGATCTGCTGAAAAAGGCCCTAGTTTGCCTTTTTTGGCAGGGCCGTCCTGACCGGGGAGTTAGGCGCTGAAGCTTGCGATCGATGTGCATAATCATGTTTTATTATATTTAAAAAGCCCTTGCCGGCTTAGGCAAGGGCTTATACTATCGTTCATTAGATATGAAAATATCCGTACAATTTATCGGCAGGAAGAATGTTTCCTACAAAGAATGTGCCAAACTCGCCGTAACGTGCGCTGACTTCGTCAAAACGCATTTCGTAAATAAGTTTTTTGAACTGAAGAACGTCTTCTGAGAATAACGTGACACCCCATTCAAAATCATCAAAACCGACAGAGCCTGTAATAATCTGCTTTACTTTTCCAGCGTATTGGCGGCCGATCATGCTATGGCTGCGCATCAAGCTTTTGCGCTCATCCATCGGGAGCATGTACCAGTTATCCTGGCCATTTCGGCGTTTGTCCATCGGATAGAAGCAGACATGCTTTGCTTCCGGAAGGGATGGATAAAGACGGGCAAGCACTTGAGGATTTTGGTATGGATCTTCACCTGCAGGCAAGTAGTTGCTGAGCTCTACAACAGATACATATGAATAAGCAGGCAGAGTATAATCAGCAAGCTTCGATTTATTAAACTCTGTTTCAATAACATTTAACTCTTCCATAGTAGGTCGTAAAATCATCAGCATAAAGTCAGCTTTTTGTCCGACAATCGAATATAATGCCTGACTGCCTTGCTTTTGATCTTCAGCAATTCCCCATTTTTCAAGCAAACCCTGAAACTCATAAATTGCTGCTTGACGCTCGTCACTGCTTACCGTTTTCCAAAGCGCCCAGTTTATTGCGCGGAAGTCATGTAAACAATACCAGCCATCTAACGTTTGTGCAGCTTCACTCATATAAGTTCACTCCGTTTCATCATTCTTAATTACCTATTAACTATACCATAGTTTGTCCATTCCATAATGGAAACAGACTTCATTGTCCATATTATAAAAGAAGTACATAAGTTTAAATGTTAGTTAATTGTGAAAATAAAGAATTTAAGTTGTAAGCGCTCTATCAGTCCGCGGCTGTTTGAATTTGCCTGTAAGTGGAGTATCCTTAATCTTAGATCAATGGTTTTATACTAATTAGGAGGTTTTTTAATGTCTGATTTATTTACTCTTTTAAAAGAAAAAGTAACTGGAAAAGAGCTTAAAATCGTTTTTCCTGAAGGAATGGATGAACGTATTCTTACTGCTGCAAACCGTTTGGCTGGAGAGGGGATTTTAAAACCGATTCTTGTTGGCAGCAATGATGAGATTACGAAAAAAGCAATGGAGCTGAATCTTACATTAGATGGCGTCGAAATTTATGACCCTCATACATTTGAAGGCATGAACGAGCTTGTTCAATCTTTCGTAGAACGCCGCAAAGGCAAAGCTACAGAAGAGCAGGCGCAAAAAATCCTGCTTGATGAGAACTACTTCGGAACAATGCTTGTATACACTGGACAAGCTCACGGCTTAGTAAGCGGTGCTGCTCATTCAACGGCAGACACAGTTCGCCCGGCGCTTCAAATCATTAAAACAAAAGAGGGTATCAAAAAAACATCAGGCGTCTTCATCATGGTTCGCGGCGACGAGAAATATGTATTTGCTGACTGTGCAATCAACATTTCACCTGATAGCCAGGATCTTGCTGAGATTGCAATCGAAAGTGCAAAAACAGCCGATATGTTTGATATCGAACCAAGAGTTGCTATGCTCAGCTTCTCAACAAAAGGATCTGCAAAATCACCTGAAACAGAGCGCGTAGCTGAAGCGGTAAAAATGGCAAAAGAAATGCAGCCTAACCTTGTTTTAGACGGTGAGTTCCAATTTGACGCTGCGTTTGTACCTTCCGTGGCAAAATCAAAAGCACCAGACTCTGTCATCAAAGGCGATGCAAACGTATTTGTTTTCCCAAGCCTTGAAGCAGGGAACATCGGATACAAAATTGCACAGCGCTTAGGCAACTTTGAAGCAGTCGGACCGATTCTGCAAGGCTTGAATGCTCCTGTGAACGATCTTTCACGCGGATGTAATGCTGAAGATGTTTATAAGCTTGCACTGATTACTGCGGGACAAGCTGTTTAATAGTGAGAAATGAGAGACAGCCGATTGCAGGCTGTCTCTTTTTATGCATCTATATTTCCGATTGTTCATGCTATAATATACATGCTTATAAACTTGGGAGGATTTCATCAACATGTCATTTGAAACCTTATTAAAACAAGATGAATGGAAGATTGTCGATCAGTCCAGTCTCGGACCTCATTTTGATGCGAGACAGTCCTTTGCGATGGATGATACGTTATGTGCAGCGGTCGGGAACGGCACTTCACCTGCAACGGCCCGGACATGGGTTCATCATAAAACGATTGTGCTTGGCATTCAAGATACGAAGCTTCCATATTTACAGGATGGAATCACTTATTTAAAAGAACAGGGGTATCGCGTGATCGTCCGAAATTCAGGCGGCCTCGCTGTTGTTTTAGATGAAGGGGTTCTTAATATATCGCTGATTTTTCCTGAAACTGAAAAAGGAATCGATATCAATCGCGGCTATGACACGATGTGGGATCTGATTAAGCGGATGCTTGCGGACTATGGTACTGAGATAGAAGCAAGAGAAATTTCGGGATCTTATTGCCCAGGCAGCTATGACTTAAGCATAGGCGGGAAAAAATTCGCCGGAATTTCACAGCGAAGACTGCGCGGGGGCATCGCTGTTCAAATTTATCTATGTGCCGACGGCAGCGGAGCTTGGAGGGCGGAATTGATACGCAGATTTTATGAGCTGGCGAAAAAAGGCGAGCCGACGAAATTTGTATATCCTCAAATTGTTCCTGAAACAATGGCATCCTTGAGCGAACTGCTTCATGATGAAATTACTGTTCAAACTCTTATGCTGTCGTTTCTGAAAACCTTAAAGGACCTGAGCGGCAGAATTTACGCTGCTTCACTGTCTGTCGATGAACAGGTGCTGTTTGAAAAAAATCTGCTTCGCATGTATGACCGGAATGAAAAAGTGTTTGGAACTGTGCAATAGAAAAACGCATCAGGTTTCTTTCTGATGCGTTTTCTGCTTCCATTTTTCGTACTATTCGGCGAGCTTTTCAAGATTGCCGTTGCGGTCCATTTTAAACTTCGTAGCCGGACGCTCCTCTTCCTCAAATAAAACTAGTTTTCTTGCACGATTCATAATCTTCATTAATGTTTCATAATCTTCTTGAACCATAACCGTATCCTGTTCAAGCTGAGAAACCTTTACTGCCAGATCCTGATTGCGTCTAGATAGCTCATAGTTTTCACGTTTCAATCTTTCATTCTCAAGTTTTAAGGCATTTACATGTTCATTGTTTGAAGAATAAGATTCTAAAAATGCGATAACATGGCTCATTGTAAGATCTGCAGATGCGGCAGGTGTTCTCCGTGCTGTATATGGAATTTCATATACTTCTTCTTTATATACTTCTTCTTTGTAGACAGGATGGGTGACTGCAGGCAATTCCTCATTATCAATCTCAAAAGATTCAACTTCTGTCATTTCCGGTGCTGCTTCTGATTCTTCCGGAGAATAAAGCAATTGTTTTTTGGCAGGCTGACCCTTGCCGGTTGCTCTCATCTTTTGTTTGCGCTGTTTTTTTGCAAGCTGAAGCGCTTTTTCATAGTTATGTCTGACGACTGCATTCCAGCGGAAACCGCAGGCTGCTGATGTGCGGTTGAGTTTGTCGCCAACTTCTTCGAATGCGTTTAGCTGTGTGCTGCCTTCGCGAACGTGGCGGAGTACGGTTTCAGCCAATAATAAATCATCTTCTTCTGACCAGGCATCTTGTCTTTGCTTCATGGTCTCAACTCCCTTTTAAAGTTTTTAAAAACTATAAAATATTGCGTCTTGATGTCTAGCTTCAGCGCCTAGATCCTTGGACAGAACGGCACTGCCAAAAAATTCTGGCGGACCTTTGGAGCGGGGCATGGCGCTTGCGCTTTTCTTAGATAGATAGTTGTGTATTTTCCTGTTATCATTTTGACCAGAAACTCTGGGCTTTATACAAAAACTTTACAAGGATACTAGATTTTCTTTATTTTTACATTTGTCTATAATAGAAGTTATTTCCCCCGGCTTGCAATGAGGGTCGATTAACGGTAAAATACCAAATAGTGTTTGAACGTGATTCAATAGAAGGAAAGGGTTGTAAATAAGGTGGCAAATGAATTCAGAATATGCGACGATTGCCAGGCAACCAACATTAAGACGTTGCTCCCCCGCCTGAAAAAGGTTGATCCCGAAGCGAAAATTGATATCGGGTGCCAATCATACTGCGGTCCGGGAAGAAAAAAATCGTTTGCATTTGTAAATAATCGTCCGCTCTCAGCACCAAATGAGGACGAATTAATGGTTAAGATCGAAACGAAAATCAGTAAATAATATCACCATTGGCTCATTATGCAGTGGTGATTTTTTTATCCAGCCAATTCCTTTCCGAAAATGGTTGTTTGCATCAAAAAAGAATCGATATAATGGAAACAAGTCAAGATGGAAGAGGGAAAGCGATGGCATATCGGAGCGGCAAGTTATCTGAGGAAAAAGTATTTAAAGATCCTGTTCACAGATACATTCATGTAAGGGACAAGCTGATCTGGGATTTAATCGGAACGAAAGAATTTCAAAGACTCCGCAGAATCCGTCAATTAGGGACGACCTATTTAGTCTTCCACGGAGCAGAGCACAGCCGCTTTAATCATTCTTTAGGAGTCTATGAAATTGTACGGAGAATTGTAGACGATGTGTTTAAAGGGCGTCCTGAATGGAATGAGGATGACCGTCTGCTTTCGCTTTGTGCAGCACTGCTGCATGATCTCGGACATGGTCCGTTTTCGCATTCTTTTGAAAAAGTGTTTCATTTGGATCATGAAAAGTTAACGCGTGACATTCTTGTCGGAGAGACAGAAGTAAATGAGGTGCTCCGCCGCATGGGAGATGATTTTCCGAAGAAGGTATCGGAAGTCATTGCTAAAACGTATGAAAATAAACAGGTTGTAAGTCTTATTTCAAGCCAGATTGATGCTGACCGCATGGATTACCTGCAGCGGGATGCCTATTTTACAGGCGTCAGCTATGGTCATTTTGATATGGAGCGGATTCTCAGGGTCATGAGGCCCCGCGAGGATCAGGTCGTGATTAAGCAAAGCGGCATGCATGCAGTCGAGGATTATATTATGAGCCGTTACCAGATGTATTGGCAGGTGTACTTCCACCCGGTAACCCGCAGTGCAGAAGTAATTTTGACAAAAATCCTTCATCGTGCAAAACAGCTGCACAAAGACTATTACACATTTAAGCAGGATCCCATTCACTTTTACTCTATTTTTGAAGAGGAAGTGACAACTCAGGATTATCTGAAATTGGATGAATCAGTTGTTCTGTATTATTTTCAGCAGTGGCAGGAAGAGACTGATCCTATATTGAGAGATCTTTGCACAAGATTTATGAACCGGAACCTGTTTCAATATGCCGAGTTTAATCCGGCAGCCACAATGGAAATGAAAAAGCTGATGGAGCTTACGGCTCTCTTTAAAAAAGCTGGCATTGATCCTGACTATTATTTGGTTGTTGATTCATCTTCAGATCTTCCGTATGACTTCTATCGTCCGGGAGAGGAAGAGGAGAGGCTGCCGATTCATTTGCAGCTGCCGAATGGGGACCTGCGCGAGCTTTCCCGTCAGTCTGAAATAGTAGATGCGATATCCGGAAAACGCAGAACAGACCATAAGCTGTATTTTCCATTAGATCTCATTCAAGATATGTCAGTAAAACGAACGGCAAAAAAACGGATTTTGGAATTGTTAAACTTATAAAAAAAGAGAGATAGTGTGAAAATACAAGGTTAGGAGTGTTGGGGTTTGCTTAACGAACACGCAAAACTGATGAAGGTGTTCTCTTCATCAGGGGAAATCACCGGACGGAAAAAGCTGCAGAAAATGATCTATATCGCAAAAAAAATCAATCTTCCTTTTTATGAAAAGTATGACTTTCATTTTTACGGACCTTATTCGGAGGAGCTTACGCTCAGAATTGAAGAGCTGTGCAATTTGGGCTTTCTGAACGAAATGCATGAGAAAAAAGGCGGCTATTTTCAATACCGCTACTCCCTGACAGAAGCAGGCGAGGAATTTTTAACTCATTATGACCTTGAGATGCCTCCTCTTAAAGATTGTATGGAAGACTTAAACAGCCAGTCAGCAAGATTCCTGGAGCTCGTATCTACGGTCCTTTTCTTTGACACTCTTGAAAAAGAAGAAGTGAAAGAGAAGGTATTTACCCTGAAGAGCAAGCAGAAATACACAGAAGAAGAAATTGAACAGGCGTATGCGTACATAGAGTCGATTCGCACGAAGGTTGTTCAATAAAGAGTTCCCGCGGTCCTATTTGGCTGCGGGATTTTTATTCTCAGGGAGGGGCAGCGCAAGCGCAAGAAGAAGATGCAGCAGTTATGATAATGACTTGGAATTGAGCAGATTTGAATAGTCCTGTACCTTATTTATAGCCTAAAATGACATTTTATTAGCTTAATTCCCATGATTTATAGCGTAAATCTTTTATTATTTAGCTGAAATCCGGAATCATTAAGCCAAGTAGATGAATTCATATTTGTGTATTTCGCCATTACTGAAGTTTTGTACCTATATATGCCCCTTTTTAGCTGAAAACAAAGTTTATTTGCTGGAGCAAATCCGAAATCTTAAAACGAAATTTCTCTGCTCTTTAGAAATAAAAAACCGACCCTCACTCCAAAGCGGCCGGTTTTCCTCATATGTACTTAATCCTCGTCACTCAAACGCTTGCCGTTCACCGCATAATGATTTTTGCTCATTTCTTCAATGAAAACCGCAATCTTTTCTGCAGGAGCACCTGTTGTTTCAGATACAGCAGCCGTTACTTTTTCAACTAGAGCCTTTTTTTGTTCCTCTGTGCGGCCTTCAAGCATTTTGACTGTTACGTATGGCATATTGATCTCTCCTTTTTCTATCGTAGTTGGATTCTTCTATAGTATACTTGATAGAGAATAGAATGTTTAGCGAAGCCGCTTGCAAAGGAGAATGATTTGTGGAGTTTTTGGCGTTTGATTTAGAGCTTATTCCGTACGTGGTGATTGTTTTGGCGATTGCGTTTACGGTTCATGAATTTGCACATGCATATGTAGCATATAAATTTGGAGATCCGACTGCGAAGAATCAGGGGAGACTGACGCTGTCGCCGCTTGCCCATCTTGATCCGATTGGTACACTGCTGATCTTCATTGCCGGTTTTGGCTGGGCGAAGCCGGTGCCTGTGAACCGGTTTTATTTTAAAAATCCGCGCCTTGCGGGTGTGCTTGTATCAGCAGCAGGCCCATTAAGCAATTTGGTCATCGCTTTTATTGGGCTTGCTGTTTGGTATATACTTTTAAGTACAGGTGCTTTATCTTCCTTATCATCCGGGATGGCGGAAGGCGTGCATCAGTTTTTCAATATTTTAATCTTCCTGAATATTACGCTGTTCATTTTTAACCTTTTTCCGTTTCCGCCGCTTGATGGATACCGGATTATTGAAGATCTTGCGCCATCTGGAGTCCGGGCAAAAATGACGCAGTTTGAAAGTTACGGAATGGTTGTCTTTTTAATTTTAGTGTTAACACCTTTGGACAAATACACGATACAGCCTGTTTTCTCTTATGGGACTGATATCGTGATGACTGTTTTTGAATTGATACTTAACCCGTTTTTCTAGGAGGTCATTTCTTTGGAACAAGATAAAAAGAAAAAAAAGATTGGTTTTAACATCATTAAAAGCGATCCGACGGACGGTCACGGCGGATACGGAGTCGGCGCACTCAGCCTCGATAACATTTCACCGGTTTTCGTTGATGTAACCGAAGGGGAAGCATTTGTGGACATTGGTGCGATGCACGCCAGAAGTGTTGTCGAAAAAGGAATCAAGTTTCTTCCGAACAAAGAAGAGGTGCCAAACGGAAAGCCGTTCTGGCTCGTATGGGTGACCATCGACCGCAAGCCTGAGGGACCTTATTATGCAGGTGTTACAGCCTGTGAAATGACAGTAGACCGTGAAATCAGAAGAGGCTACAAATCACTTCCAGAGCATGTAAATAAAATGGATAAATCCTTAAAGCGCCACATTATGGTCGAGCATATGGATGATGTGTCAAAAGGTATTTTAATGAACTTCCTGAAAAACCATAATGCAGAAATGTGGAAAAACTCCAATCAGGAGCTAAAAGCAGGGCTCGGGGAAGCGTGACAATTCTGTGACGTTTATGTGAACAAATTGTCAAATTCTTGAGCTTTAAATCGCTTATTAGTAAACTGAATATAGCTTATAAAGCTAGGACACGAAAAACCCCGGACCGTATGAGGTCCGGGGTTTTTCATGTGGTTTGCGAGAAAAGTGACGGTTTTTGCTGAATAATTATTTAAAATGGATTTTTCGATCATATATGGTTTTTTTGATAATCCGGAAAATCAAGAATAAATGTTAATCCCACCATCTCAAGACCTTCTTATACCATGTTTCATCCTGATTTTTAGGATCTTTTGCAGGTTCGCTCTGTTTTCCATGCTCCAGATGCTCAGTGCAGTACTCAGTCGGCTCAGTCCCCCTTACAAAATAAGCAAATCGCTTAACCGGGCAATCGTCTGAGGCAAGCTTGCCTGTTTTAGGATTGATATAAACGCCAATAACGCCTTTAGGAGGATTAAATGCTTTAACTGATTGATCTTCTAATGCTTCTTCCATAAAATCGGCCCATATTTGTTTGGCGTATCCTCTTTCAGCAACAAGATCAATCGTTTTGTCTTTATCATAGCCCGTCCAGATGCCTGCCACCAGCTGAGGAGCATAGCCGATCATCCAGCTGTCAGCTTTTGTCGTTCCGGATTTCCCTGCATACTCGCGGGAGAGCTTCGGAATAATGGTGTGGCCTGTTACGGACGTATAATCATTCAATTGTTCATCAAACATGCCAGTCATCAAATGCGAGGTAACGAACGCCGCCTCTTTATTTAAGATTTGTTCTTGCACTTTTTCATTCTGATAAATCACGTTTCCTTCTGCATCCTCAACCTTTTTAATAAAAGAAGGTTCAATCCACTTGCCGCCATTTGCGAGCATTCCATAGCCGTTCACCATTTCAGCCAATCGCACCGGCGAGGTTCCAAGAGCAAGTGATGGCACATGTGATAATTTGCTTGTCACTCCAAAGCTTTTAGATGCCTGAATCAGCTCATCCATTCCAAGATAAAGGTGAGTCTTAACGGCGAATATATTATCCGAAAGTGCTATTGCCTGAGCCAATGTAATGTCGCCGTTTGCATAATACCCGTTGTAATTGCTAGGTTTATAGCTTGATTTGCCGTCTTCAAACTTAAACGTGTAAGGTTCGCTCCTTAAAAGGGTAGAAGGGGTGAATCCTTTATTTACGGCAGCATAATACAGAAACGGTTTCATCGTTGAACCAGGCTGTCTTTTTGCCTGTGTAGCGCGATTAAACGTACTCTCTGCATAATCACGGCCGCCAACAAGAGCCTTCACACTGCCGGTTTTGGGATCCATTGCCATGAACCCGACCTGGATGTCAGATGCTTCATCAATGACATCTGCAATCTTTTCTTCAGCTATTTTCTGCATATCTGGATCTAAGGTGGTGAAAATTCTTAAACCCCGTGTTTCAATTGTTGTCTGATCAAGATTCAGCTTTTTTGACAGCTCATTCATAACCGCATCCTGAAAATAAGGAGCAATGTCTGCTGTTTTCACATCTTTCACAGAACGGTAGCTGAGTGCTTCATTATATGTCTGATCAGCTTCTGTTTGGCTGATTATTTTTTGATTCACCAACGTTTTCAAAATAAGAGCCTGCCTGCTTTTTGCCCGCTCTTCATTATCAAGGGGCGAATAGAGGCTTGGCGCTTTTGGAATACCTGCAAGCATGGTTGCTTCGCTGATGGATAATTCACTTGCGGATTTGTCAAAATAATAATTGGCCGCAGCTTCTGCGCCGTAAGCGCCATGACCGTAATAAATCGTATTTAAATAGCCTTCTAGAATCTCCTCTTTGCTGTAGTTCAGCTCAAGCCTGACAGTGTAGAACGCTTCTGTCAGCTTGCGTTTCCATGTTTTATCGTGAACCAAAAACAGGTTTCTCGCATATTGCTGGCTGATTGTGCTCGCTCCCTGAACCTTGGCCATTGCTTTTAAATCAGCAAGAGCAGCACCTGCTATCCGTTTGTAGTCAAAGCCGTTATGATCATAAAAATGACGGTCTTCTATCGCAACAGTAGCTTCAATTAAGGAAGGAGAAATCTCATCTAAATCAACCCAGTACCTCTTACCGCCGTGATGGGTCTTTCCCATCTCAGATCCATCATTTGCGTACATAATAGAAGATTGCTGAACAGTCAGGGAAGGAGCTCCCTGCCATTTCGCCGTGAGCAAAATCGCTGCTAGGACGATTGATGCTAAGAAAAATAAAATAAGACCAATAAAAATAGCGGCACGCACAGCTTTTATCGTGATTTTCAATCGTCTGGATGTGATGATTTCCAAGTTTCTCCACCTCGTTTCCTCATCTGTTCTGTTTCTTTTTAAATTAAGCGTATTAGATCATGTCCTGAATTATTGTTCAGCTCAAGCGGTTAACTCGCTGTGAAATTCCTATTTTCTTCGCGAACTGACCAAGGCAATCCGCTTTTCTTACCAGTATGAGAATTTCCAAGGTTTTTTAAACCTTCTCTATTAAAATTCTTCTTGCAATTTTGCTAGATTCATCTATACTTTTTCCTGAGGTTTTGAACTCGAATTTTGGCGAATTGTATTTGTTGAATAGGGTATAATCGTAACTAGGGCTTTAAGAAAAAATTGATATAGAAAGGAAGTTTTAAAATGGGAGGACATTGGTTTACAGAAAAGCAAACCGAGAATTTCGGCATCACGATCAAAATTAACCGCACTTTACATACAGAGCAAACAGAGTTTCAAAAATTAGATATGGTAGAAACAGAGGAGTTCGGCAACATGCTGCTTTTAGACGGCATGGTTATGACTTCACAAAGAGATGAATTTGTTTATCATGAAATGGTTGCGCACGTTCCTTTATTTACACATCCAAATCCTGAAAACGTACTTGTAGTCGGAGGCGGAGACGGCGGAGTAATCCGTGAGATCATGAAGCACCCAAGCGTTAAGAAAGCAACACTTGTCGATATTGACGGCAAAGTAATCGAGTACTCTAAAAAGTACTTGCCTGAAATTGCAGGAGAGCTTGAAAACGAGCGCGTTGAAGTGAAAGTAGGCGACGGGTTCATGCATATCGCAAAGAGCGATAATGAGTATGATGTCATTATGGTTGACTCAACAGAGCCAGTTGGACCTGCTGTTAACCTATTCTCAAAAGGATTCTATGCAGGCATTTCAAAAGCGTTAAAAGAAGACGGCATCTTTGTTGCCCAATCGGATAACCCTTGGTTTACGCCTGAGCTTATTCAAAACGTACAGCGTGATGTAAGAGAAATCTTCCCGATTACACGTTTATATACAGCAAACATCCCAACATATCCAAGCGGTCTTTGGGCATTTACAATCGGTTCAAAAAAATATGATCCATTAGAAGTAAGCGAAGAGCGTTTCCATGAGATTGAAACAAAATATTATACAAAAGAGCTTCATAAAGCAGCGTTTGTCCTGCCTAAATTTGTAGCAGACTTAATCAAATAATTGGGAGGGAACACGAATGCGTTTTGATGAAGCCTATTCAGGCAATGTTTTTATTAAAAGTCATCCAACATTTGAAGACAGTGAAGCTGTTCTTTACGGAATGCCGATGGACTGGACAGTCAGCTACCGCCCGGGTTCAAGGTTCGGTCCAACCCGCATCCGCGAGGTTTCAATCGGTCTTGAGGAATACAGCGCGTATTTAGACCGCGAGCTTGAAGAAGTGAAGTATTTTGATGCAGGAGATATTCCGCTTCCATTCGGAAATCCGCAGCGAAGCCTCGATATGATCGAAGATTTCATTGATAAAGTTTTGGCAGAGGACAAGTTCCCGCTCGGTATGGGCGGGGAGCATCTTGTATCATGGCCTGTTATCAAAGCGATGTACAAGAAATACCCAGATCTTGCGATTATCCATATGGATGCACATACGGATTTGCGCGAAGAGTATGAAGGAGAGCCTCTTTCTCACTCAACGCCAATCCGCAAAGCGGCAAATCTGATTGGACCAGCAAACGTCTACTCATTCGGTATTCGTTCCGGTATGAAGGAAGAATTCCAATGGGCGAAGGAAGCCGGCATGCACATCTCTAAGTTTGAAGTGCTTGAGCCTTTAAAAGAAGTGCTGCCAAAGCTTGCAGGACGCCCTGTCTATGTAACAATTGATATTGATGTACTAGATCCGGCTCACGCACCCGGTACAGGTACGGTAGACGCTGGCGGTATTACATCAAGAGAATTGCTGGCGTCAATCCATGCCATTGCAAAGTCGGATATCCACGTAGTAGGCGCTGATCTTGTAGAGGTAGCACCAATCTATGATAACTCTGAGCAGACGGCTAATACAGCAAGCAAATTGATTCGTGAAATGATTTTAGGTTGGGTGCAAAAGCGTCCTTAAATTTGAGGAGAAGCTCCAGGTGTGACTGGGGCTTTTTTCTTATATTGGAAGATTTGCTTAGGAACGTATAAATAATGTCAGAACGTCAACCATGAATACGACCCGACATCCTATTGAACTTTTTCCATGAAATCTTTATACTAGATAAGTTAATAGCGGATACTTTAAAAGGATGTGTCAAATAATGACGGTCAGTAAACCAGTTCAAATTATCGTGAAAACCGAGATCCGCCAGGGTGATGATTCAGAGAACCTGGAGCTTTTTACGAACGGTGAACACTATGTTAAAAATAACGCCTCCTATTTAAGCTATCACGAGGAACACGAGTACGGAAAAGTAAAAACCGTCGTTAAATTCAGAGACGACGAGGTTTTTATTATGAGGTCAGGATCCATCTCAATGAAGCAGCGCTTTATTGTAGGAACGGAAACGATCACGAATTATCAGACACAATTCGGACAGCTCCAGCTTGAAACCAATACTACAGGGATTTCCGTCCGCACGATGGAAGGGAAGTCAAACGGCATCATCAAAGTTGATTATGAATTGCAGATCGGCGAAAAAGATTCGCATTTACATACTTTACATATCATGTTTAGGGAGGAAAAAGGATGAACATCGTTGAGCAAGTAAAAGAACGGTTAAAAGGTGAAATTAAAGCGTCAGTAATTAAGGCAGGCCTGGCAGAAGAAACTCAAATTCCGGATGCTATTCTTGAGCTGCCTAAAGATAAAGCCTATGGAGACTATTCCACAAATATGGCGATGCAGCTTGCACGCGTTGCCAAGAAAGCACCTCGCGCAATTGCAGAAGACATTGTCGCTTCTTTTGATAAAGGAAAAGCATCTATAGAAAAAATTGAAATCGCAGGACCAGGATTTATCAATTTTTATATGAACAACTCATATTTAACAGATCTTATCCCATCTATTCTTGAAGCTGGTGACTCTTATGGCGAGGTCAATATCGGCAACAAAGAAAAGCTTCAAGTTGAATTTGTATCTGCTAATCCGACTGGAACTTTGCATTTAGGACATGCGCGCGGCGCAGCAGTCGGCGATTCTCTTTGCAATATCCTTGAAAAAGCGGGCTATGATGTTTCACGTGAATACTACATCAATGATGCAGGAAACCAGATTAACAACCTTGCACTTTCAGTTGAAGCCCGTTATTTGCAGGCTCTCGGACAAGATGCAGCAATGCCTGAAGACGGCTACCATGGTCAGGATATCATCGAAATCGGCAAGAAGCTTGCTGATGAATTCGGCGATCGTTTTGCAAATGAAAGCAAAGAAGAGCGTCTTGGATTTTTCCGTGAATACGGCTTGAAATTCGAGATGGATAAATTGAAAAGGGACCTGGAAGAATTCCGTGTACCATTTGATGTGTGGTATTCAGAAACCTCACTTTACCATAACGGAAAAATTGATCAGGCTCTTCAAGTACTCCGTGAAAAAGGCCACATTTTTGAAGAAGATGGCGCAACATGGTTCCGTTCAACTGTATTCGGAGATGACAAAGACCGTGTATTAATTAAAAATGACGGTTCTTACACGTATTTAACGCCGGATATCGCTTACCACAAAGACAAGCTTGACCGCGGATTTACGAAGCTGATTAACATTTGGGGCGCAGATCATCACGGATACATCCCGCGCATGAAGGCCGCTATTGAGGCCCTTGGCTATGAAAAGGATACTCTTGGGGTTGAAATTATTCAGCTTGTTCATCTTTACAAAAACGGCGAGAAAATGAAAATGAGCAAACGTACAGGCAAAGCTGTTACAATGCGTGACCTGATGGAAGAAGTAGGTCTTGACGCTGTTCGTTATTTCTTCGCAATGAGAAGCGCAGACACACACATGGACTTTGATATGGATCTCGCTGCATCACAATCCAATGAAAATCCAGTATTCTATGCACAGTATGCACATGCACGGATTGAAAGCATGCTGCGTCAAGGAGCAGAACTAGGATTATCTTATGACGTTGTTTTGAATTTCACAGATATTTCATCTGAAAAAGAAATCGAACTGCTGAAAAAACTCGGAGAATTCCCGCAGGCAGTGGCAGAAGCAGCAACAAAACGCATTCCGCATCGCATCACAAATTACGTGTATGATGTGGCATCTGCTCTGCACAGCTTCTATAATGCAGAAAAAGTACTTGATCCAGAAAATGAAGAGAAAAGTAAAGCGCGCTTGGCTCTAATGAGAGCAACGCAAATTACGCTAAAAAATTCACTGTCGCTAATCGGTGTATCTGCACCAGAAAAAATGTAATTTTGTGGGAACGGCCAATGGCCGTTCTTTTTTTGTTCACAGAAGAAGATAGGTGTGCGAGTTGGATGCTTTGGAATCGGGTCTGAAACCCAATGCAGTTAAATTTTTTTTAGCTGAATCAAGATAAAATGGCCAACTGCAGTTAGAAATAGGCATTTTTATGTAGTTTTTTCGTTTGAAATCGAAGTTTGCGAATTGGATGTCCTTTTTTGCGAGTTGAATCGAGATTCCTGTGAATTGGAGAAGGGTTTTTGCTAATTGAATGACGTTTTCTGCGAGTTGGGTGCTTTGGAACCGGGTCTGAAACCCAATGCAGCTGAATGTCTTTTATAAAGTTATCTGCATCAACGATAAATAGCCAACGGCATCTAGAAAAAAGGCATTTTATGTAGTTTTTTCGTTTGAAATCGAAGTTTACGAATTGGATGTCCTTTTTTGCGAGTTGAACCCTGATTCCTGTGAATTGGAGAAGGGTTTTTGCTAATTGAATGGCGTTTCCAGTGAGTTGGGTGCTTTGGAATCGGGTCTGAAACCCAATGCAGTTAAATTTTTTTTATAAAGATAGCTGAATCAACGATAAAATGGCCAACTGCAGTTAGAAATAGGCATTTTTATGTAGTTTTTTCGTTTGAAATCGAAGTTTGCGAATTGGATGTCCTTTTTTGCGAGTTGAACCCTGATTCCTGTGAATTGGAGAAGGGTTTTTGCTAATTGAATGACGTTTTCTGCGAGTTGGGTGCTTTGGAACCGGGTCTGAAACCCAATGTAGTTAAATTTTTTTAAAGATAGCTGAATCAACGATAAAATGGTCAACTGCAGTTAGAAATAGGCATTTTAATATTGTTTTTTCGTTTCAAATCTATGTTTTCGAATTGGATGCCCTTTTTCGCGAATTGAATGGCGATTTCTGCGAGTTGGGTGCTTTGGGACCAGGTCTAAAACCCAATGCAGCTGAATTTCTTTTATAAAGTAGCTGCATCAACGATAAAATGGCCAAATGCAGTTAGAAATAGGAATTTTTTGTTCTAAAGCTGTTTTTTCGTACAAGGTCCCCGATTTCTTTTAAATTGTCCCGGAAAGTAGTGAGAAAATCCCATTTCACATCTGGATGAGTGGCAAGCGGAACCAGAGATGATGAGAAACGGTAAAGTTCGATTTGATGTGCGATATTGTAATGAATCATCCGCTGAGTATGCTCCAAATTCTGCTTTGTAACCGAATGGAGCG
The DNA here is from genome assembly GCA_023823795.1 of Bacillus sp. F19. Lineage (NCBI taxonomy): Bacteria > Bacillati > Bacillota > Bacilli > Caryophanales > Bacillaceae > Bacillus > Bacillus sp. F19. The sequence goes on along the minus strand of CP085710.1, from coordinate 4,939,344 downwards.
CTTCTATTCCAGACTCTTCATCAAGCCTGGAATAGCGGGCAAACGTAAGTGATTTTGAAGGAGAGCAGTCCCGCAAGTCTAATGCACTTGATACATATCCGAATCAACGCTCCCAAATGCCTATAAAAAATGAGCAATCATGGTGGCAACTGCTTCCAATCCTCTTTGTGAAATAGGTCTTTGAGTAAATTTGTCATAGGTCAGCTGCACAGAGCCTCTAATATCATCGTTCACCGTAGCCTTCACATATTTAATAAAATCCTTATCATAAATAAGACAATTCATCTCATCATTTAAATAAAGACTTCGCTTATCAAAATTAGCTGTTCCAATATCGCATAGCTTATCATCTACAACAATGACTTTTGCATGATAAAAACCATAATAATATTGATAAATCTCACAGCCCGAAAGAATCAGGGGGCCAAAGTAAGGAAAGGAAGCCTCTTTGACAAAAGGATGGTCCGCCTTCATAGGAACAAGCACTTTTATATCTACTCCGCGCCTCCTTGCTTTTATCAGTTCATCCTGTATTTGTTTGCCCGGAATAAAATAAGGCGTGCAAATTATTAGCTCTTTTTGTGCCTGCTTGATGAATGATAAGAAATGACCTTCTAAACTTTGACCGTAGGTAGAAAGGAATTGATGTTCAAGCGTCCCTTGTGAGAGGGGAGGAAAGTAAGCTTGAACAGTCTTAAGGTCTTCACCTGTCGCTTCATGCCAATCACGTAAAAATTGTGTTTGGAGATCCTGCACACCTTCACTTGTTATGCGCAGATGATAATCCCGCCAAAATCCAAGCTTCGGGTCCTTTCCTAAATACTCTTTTCCAATATTGAATCCTCCAGAGTAACCGATTTTTCCGTCAATAACAGTAATCTTACGGTGATTGCGTGCTTGAAGAGTATAAAAAAAGAAAGGAGGAGCAGGGTTATGTGTATACGAAAACGAAACTCCGCTCTTTTTTAACTCTTCAATTTTCTCTTTTTTAAGTGATTTGCTTCCAACATAGTCCAGAAGGAGTCTGACCTGAATGCCCTGTTCTGCTTTTTTTATGAGAAGGGCAAGAAATTCGTCGCTGTCAGGGTCATTTTTTACAATATAAAATAACACATGGATCGAATGAGTGCTATTTTCAATGTCCTCAAACAATCTTTTATAAAAGCGTTCACCCACAATAAATAGTTCAATATCACTTTTTCTCAGCGGATACTTCATTTCATTCTGAAGATGCTTTTTTCTTCCCAAGTAATAGTCGAGCCTCAGCCAAACAACAAATATCAATGCGATTAATCCTATTAGTAACATGCCGTTCAACGTAAGCCCTCCTTATCGATTTAGATCATCTACCTATTATGTTTTACGTCTGGCTGAAAAATTATCAGCATAAAACCATTGACTGAATGCTCATTCATTATTATCATGTAAATATAGGGTAAGATTCAGAAAATTACATGGATTTTAATTTTTTAGAATGATGGGGCAATGGGAGTATTTCAGCACAGAAATGGGGGAGACAAATTGGAAGCACTGTTATGGATCAATTTTGCTGCATTCATACTTGTAACCGCTTACGGAGCGAGTTTATTTATTTACTTAATCCGTTCAAGAATGGCATACATCAAGCTCGGTAAGAAAACAGAGTTTGATCAGCAGTTAAATGAAAGACTGAAGAACATTATGATCAATGTTTTCGGTCAAAAGAAGCTCCTTAAGGATAAAAAAAGCGGCATCATGCATGTGATGTTCTTTTACGGGTTTATTCTAGTACAATTTGGAGCGCTTGATTTTATTATTAAAGGCTTACTGCCAGACAAGCATCTTCCGCTTGGACCGCTTTATCCAGGCTTCACTTTCTTTCAGGAAATTGTCACTTTGATGATCCTGGTTGCGGTAGTATGGGCTTTTTACCGCAGGTACATTGAGAGGCTTGTGCGGTTAAAGAAAAACTTTAAAGCAGGTCTTGTTTTAATCTTTATCGGCGGCTTAATGCTGTCCGTTCTGCTTGGAAACGGAATGAACCTGATCTGGCACAATCATGAATTAACATGGACAGAACCAATTGCTTCAAGCTTTGCCTATTTGCTGAGCTTTGTCGGCGAAACGGGTGCTGCTGTTATCTTCTACATTTCATGGTGGGTGCATTTGCTGATTCTTTTAACGTTCTTAGTTTATGTGCCTCAATCAAAGCATGCTCACTTGCTTGCGGGTCCGGCGAATGTTTACTTCGGCCGTCTTTCAAACCCTGGAAAGCTTGAGAAGATTGATTTTGAGGATGAATCACAGGAAACATTCGGTGTTGGGAAAATTGAAGATTTCAAGCAGACACAGCTGATTGATTTATATGCGTGTGTTGAATGCGGACGCTGTACAAATATGTGTCCTGCAACGGGAACAGGCAAAATGCTTTCTCCGATGGATTTAATTTTAAGACTGCGTGATCACTTAACGGAAAAAGGGGCAGCAGTAACGTCAATGTCACCATGGGTGCCAGCGTACGCTTTTGCCGGCACTAAGGGCAATCAGCTTGCAGCCATGGCATCAGGACAGGGTTCTCAGGAAGCAGCAGCGACGCTTGAGTATAACCCAAGCCTGATTGGCGAAATCATCACAGAAGAAGAAATCTGGGCTTGTACAACATGCCGCAACTGTGAAGATCAGTGTCCTGTTATGAACGAGCATGTAGACAAAATCATTGATATGCGCCGTTATCTAGTCTTGACAGAAGGAAAAATGGATCCGGATGCTCAGCGCGCGATGACAAACATCGAACGCCAGGGCAATCCATGGGGCCTTAACCGAAAAGAGCGTGAAGATTGGCGCGAGGTGCGCGACGACGTTCATGTTCCAACGGTAAAAGAAATGAGTAAAGCAGGCGAAGAGTTTGAGTACCTGTTTTGGGTTGGATCCATGGGATCTTACGATAACCGCAGCCAGAAAATCGCATTATCTTTTGCGAAGCTTTTAAATGAAGCTGGAGTGAAGTTCGCGATACTTGGTAACAAGGAAAAGAACTCAGGAGACACGCCTCGCCGCCTTGGAAACGAATTTTTATTCCAGGAGCTTGCGACGAAAAATATTGATGAATTCCAGAAGAATGAGATCAAGAAAATCGTCACCATCGATCCGCATGCGTACAACATTTTCAAAAATGAGTATCCTGATTTTGGACTCGAGGCAGAAGTGTACCACCATACAGAGCTTCTAGCCAAGCTTGTAGAAGAAGGAAGACTTGTTCCTGAATTTGAAGTGAATGAGACGATTACCTTCCATGATTCCTGCTACTTGGGACGCTACAACGAAGTATATGAGCCGCCTCGCGAAATTCTGAAGTCCATACCGGGTGTAAAGCTTGTTGAAATGACCCGCAACCGTGAAACGGGAATGTGCTGCGGAGCAGGCGGCGGACTTATGTGGATGGAAGAAGATGCCGGTTCACGTGTAAATGTGGCAAGAACAAATCAGGCGCTAGAAGTGAACCCGACCGTTATCAGCTCAGGCTGTCCATATTGCTTAACGATGCTGAGCGACGGAACGAAGGCAAAAGAGGTTGAAGAAACAGTCAGCACGTATGACGTAGCAGAGCTTCTTGAAAAAGCGGTTCTCGGCGAGAAAAAAGAGAGCGTTGCTTAAAAGGAATTTCAGCATAAATGGAGAATGACAGAGATAGATATATAGGAAGGTGGAGCGATTCCGTTTCACCTTCTTCCCTGGGAGTAACCTGAGCGAGCGTTCAATCGGAATTTTGGAAACGTTTTCTTATAAATTAAATTGAGGGGATGAAGAATGATGAATCGAACAGTGATCGTAAGCGGTGTTAGAACACCTTTTGGAAAATTTGGAGGCGGCCTCAGTTCCCTTACGGCCTCAGAGCTTGGAGGAATTGCCATTAAAGAAGCCTTAAAGCGTGCAAATGTAAACGCGGAAGAGGTGGATGAAGTCATTATGGGGTCTGTTCTGCAAGGCGGTCAGGGGCAAATTCCTTCCCGTCAGGCTGCAAGACATGCAGACATTCCCTGGAACGTAAAAACAGAAACGATCAACAAAGTATGTGCATCAGGAATGAGAAGCGTCACGCTTGCTGATCAAATCATCCGTGCCGGAGATGAGGAGGTCATTGTAGCGGGCGGGATGGAATCTATGAGCAATGCTCCGTACATCATGCCTAAAGCAAGATGGGGCCTGCGCATGGGAGATGCCAAGATTCAGGATTTAATGGTCCATGATGGTCTTACGTGCAGCTTTACAGGGGTTCACATGGGCACGTACGGAAATGAAACAGCATCAGACTTGGAAATTACAAGAGAAGCACAGGATGAGTGGGCACTAAGAAGCCATAAGCTGACAGTTGCAGCGATCGAATCAGGGAAACTTAGCGAAGAAATCGTGAGTGTAGAGATTCCGCAGCGAAAAGGCGATCCCCTTAAAATAGAGCACGATGAAGCACCGAGAAAAGATACATCGATTGAAAGATTGTCTAAGTTAAAACCAGTTTTTAATCAAGCCGGCACCATTACAGCAGGAAATGCACCGGGGGTCAATGACGGCGCGGGAGCTCTTGTACTGATGAGCGAAGAACGTGCAAAGCAAGAAGGGAAGCAGCCGATTGCGACGATAATCGGCCATACATCCATTGCGCTTGAAGCAAAGGATTTTCCGAAAACACCAGGACTTGTCATTCTTGAGCTTCTGAATAAAACGGGGAAGAAGCTTGAAGAAATTGATTTGTTTGAAATAAATGAGGCATTTTCAGCAGTCGCTTTAGCAAGCAATCAGCTGGCGGGGCTCGATCCTGAAAAAGTAAATGTAAACGGTGGAGCCGTTGCTCTCGGGCATCCAATTGGAGCGAGCGGGGCGCGAATTATTATTACATTAATTCATGAGCTGAAAAGACGAGGCGGCGGAATCGGCATTGCGGCAATCTGCAGCGGCGGAGGCCAGGGTGACGCAATTATGGTAGAAGTATAAGCGTTAAAACGATCAGGGGGGATATACATGAGTATTCAAAATGTAATGGTTATCGGGGCAGGTCAGATGGGTTCAGGCATAGCGCAGGTTTGTGCAATGGCAGGGTACAAGGTTTACTTGAATGATTTAAAAGAAGAATTCGTTCAAAAGGGATTTGCTGCGATTAATAAAAATCTTCAAAGACAAGTAGATAAAGAAAAAATGACAGCAGAGCAAAAACACGAAATCTTAGGCAGATTGACTGCTTCCATAGATCTTCAGGATGCAGCACAAACAGATTTAGTGATTGAGGCAGCTGTTGAGAATATGAAAATCAAATCAGATATTTTTGCGAAGCTTGATGAGATTACACCAGAGCATACCATTCTTGCGACAAATACTTCTTCATTGCCAATTACAGAGATCGCAGCAGCAACAAAGCGTCCTGAAAAAGTAATCGGCATGCATTTTATGAACCCGGTGCCTGTGATGAAGCTGGTTGAAATTATCCGCGGTCTTGCAACAAGTGAAGAAGTCTATCAGGCGATTGAAGATATGACGAAAACATTGAAAAAGGTTCCGGTTGAAGTCAATGATTTTCCGGGTTTCGTCTCAAACAGAATTCTGATGCCGATGATCAATGAAGCCATCTACACTCTGTACGAAGGGGTTGCAGAGAAAGAAGCGATTGATGAAGTGATGAAGCTTGGAATGAATCATCTGATGGGCCCGCTCACACTTGCTGACTTTATCGGCCTTGATACATGTCTCTATATTATGGAAACGCTTCACGAAGGCTTTGGCGATGATAAATACCGCCCATGTCCGCTTCTCAGAAAATATGTAAAAGCTGGATGGCTTGGCCGGAAAACAGGCAGAGGTTTTTATTCATACGAGGGTTAATCAGACATCACAGGGGGACGGGACATGAATATTCAATTCACAGAAGAGCAGGAAATGATGAGGAAGATGGTACGGGATTTTGCTCAAACAGAAATCGAGCCGTTTGTTGAAAAAATGGAGCAGGGAGAATTTCCAAGAGAGATTCTCCGTAAAATGGGCTCACTTGGTCTAATGGGGATTCCAATACCTGAGGAATACGGCGGGGCAGGTATGGATTTTACTTCTTACATTATTGCCATCCACGAGCTTTCAAAAGTAAGTGCGACAGTCGGGGTCATTCTAAGCGTTCATACATCAGTCGGCACAAATCCGATTCTTTATTTTGGATCAGAAGAGCAGAAAAAGAAATATATTCCAAAGCTTGCAAGCGGCGAATACTTAGGGGCTTTCTGTTTAACAGAGCCAGGATCAGGATCTGATGCAGGCAGTTTAAAAACAAAAGCCGTCAAAAAAGACGGCAAATACATTTTGAATGGATCAAAGGTGTTTATTACAAATGGGGGAGAAGCAGACACGTATATCGTGTTCGCGTCCACAAATCCCGAGGGTGGAACAAAGGGGATTTCAGCATTTGTAGTTGAAAAGAATACCGAGGGTCTTGTGATTGGGAAAGATGAGCACAAAATGGGGCTTTATGGATCACGGACAGTCCAGCTTTCCTTCGAAGATGCCGAGGTACCGTTTGAAAACCTTCTTGGGGAAGAAGGAGACGGGTTTAAAATTGCCATGGCCAATCTGGATGTGGGGAGAATCGGAATTGCTGCCCAATCACTTGGCATCGCGCAGGCGGCGCTTGAGAACTCCATCAACTATGCAAAAGAGCGTGTTCAATTCGGCAAGCCAATCTCTGTTCAGCAAGGCATCGGTTTTAAACTGGCAGACATGGCAACAAGTGTAGAATCCTCTGAACTTCTGACATACAGAGCCGCTTTCTTAAGGCAGAACGGACTTCCATGCGGAAAAGAAGCGTCAATGGCCAAGCTGTTCGCCTCTAAAACAGCGATGGAGGTTGCCATAGAAGCGATTCAAGTATATGGCGGCTATGGCTATACAAAAGATTATCCGGTTGAACGCTACTTCAGGGATGCAAAAGTGTGCGAGATTTATGAAGGAACCAGCGAGATTCAAAGAATCGTCATCAGTAAACATATCTTAAATTAATCAAAACGGGGGATGAAATAGATGTTTTTTAAACTATCAGATGAGCATGAAATGATTCGTAAAATGGTAAGAGACTTCGCTAAAAATGAAGTAGAGCCTACAGCTGCAGAACGTGACGAGGAAGAGCGTTTTGACCGTGAACTTTTTGACAAAATGGCTGAGCTTGGCTTAACAGGCATACCTTGGCCGGAAGAATACGGCGGCATTGGCAGCGATTACTTAGCGTATGTCATTGCGATTGAAGAGCTTTCACGAGTGTGCGCGTCGATTGGGGTTACATTATCTGCCCATACATCACTTGCGGGCTGGCCTGTTTTCAAATTCGGCACAGAAGAACAAAAACAGAAGTATTTGAAGCCAATGGCACAGGGCGAGAAGATCGGCGCTTACGGATTAACTGAGCCAGGTTCAGGCTCTGACGCAGGCGGCATGAGAACGACGGCTAAATTAAACGGCGACCATTACGTTCTTAATGGCTCTAAGATCTTCATCACAAACGGAGGGATTGCCGATACGTATATCGTGTTTGCTGTAACGGATTCTGAAAGCAAGCATAAAGGCACGAGTGCGTTTATCGTTGAAAAAGACTTCAAGGGCTTCTCTGTGGGCAAGAAAGAAAGCAAGCTTGGCATTCGTTCCTCGCCGACAACAGAAATCATCTTTGAAGATTGCATTGTGCCAAAAGAAAACCTGCTTGGTCAAGAAGGAGAAGGCTTTAAAATTGCCATGATGACACTTGACGGCGGCCGAAACGGGATTGCAGCTCAAGCTGTCGGAATCGCTCAAGGCGCTCTTGATGCTTCTGTAGCTTATGCGAAAGAACGCCAGCAGTTCGGAAAACCGATTGCGATGCAGCAGGGTATTGGCTTTAAATTGGCTGATATGGCTACAACGGTAGAAGCATCCCGTCTCTTAACTTATCAGGCAGCATGGCTTGAATCAGAAGGACTGCCTTATGGAAAAGAATCAGCCATGTCGAAGCTTTTTGCAGGAGACACGGCAATGAAGGTGACAACTGAAGCTGTTCAGGTTTTCGGCGGCTACGGCTACACGAAAGATTACCCAGTAGAACGGTACATGAGGGATGCAAAAATCACTCAAATCTATGAGGGAACACAGGAGATTCAAAGACTTGTGATCTCGAGGATGATTACAAAATAAGAGGACAATTCAAACAGGGAGGCGGTGGAAGATGACGAAACGTGAAGTGCATGCTTCTGTCAAAGATGAGCGGCTTGTTCAAATACGACGTGACCAAATGATTAAAGGTGCGGTAAATCTCTTTAAGCAAAAAGGATTCCACCGTACAACCACAAGGGAAATTGCTAAGGCGGCGGGATTCAGCATTGGTACGCTGTATGAATACATCAGACAAAAGGAAGATGTGCTGTATCTTGTCTGTGACACGATTTATGACCAGGTTCGCGACAGACTGGAGAAAGACATTGATATTAAGCAGGGCACAATTGAAAGCTTAAAGGTTGCCATTGCCAACTACTTCAAAGTTGTCGATGAAATGCAGGATGAGGTGCTTGTCATGTACCAGGAGGTAAAGTCACTGTCGCGTGACGCTCTCCCGTACGTCCTGCAAAAAGAAATCGAAATGGTCGGGATGTTTGAAAAAGTGATTTCAGGCTGCGTGGATAAAGGGGAAATTTCGCTTTCCTCAAGAGAGAGGGAGTTATTAGCGCACAATATATTCGTTCAGGGGCAAATGTGGGGGTTCAGAAGATGGGCTCTGCAAAGAAATTACACGCTGGATGAGTATATTGAAGTTCAGACAAAACTGATTCTTCAAGGGGTAGGAAAAAACGGGAATCAAACGAAATAACGAGAGTAAAGGGGATGCGGGACGTATGCATACACAGGAGACCTATAAACCGAAACATGCCGTTCGTTTTGTAACGGCTTCAAGTTTGTTTGACGGACACGATGCTTCGATTAATATTATGCGGAGAATTCTGCAGGCAAGCGGAGCAGAGGTCATCCATCTTGGTCACAATCGTTCGGTAGAGGAAATCGTAAATGCAGCTATTCAGGAGGATGCGCAGGGGATTGCAATCTCTTCTTATCAAGGCGGACATGTAGAATTTTTTAAATACATGTATGACCTTTTAAAAGAAAGAGGAGCCTCGCATATCCGTCTGTATGGCGGAGGAGGCGGTGTCATCATCCCGCGTGAAATAAAAGAACTGCATGAATATGGCATTGCGCGTATATTTTCTCCTGAAGACGGCAGGGAGCTTGGTCTTCAGGGAATGATTGAGCTCATGATGAAAGAGTGCGATTTTCAAACAGTTACTAAAATTGAGGACGAAATCGAAAAGCTGAAAACGGGTGATGTTGGAGCGATTGCCAAGCTGATTACGGTTGCTGAATCACAGCTCGGAAGCAAAAACGAAGCAGCGGCAACAGCCGAAAGGGTGATTTCAGAAGTGAAGCAGCTTTCTTCAGACGCTCCTGTTATAGGGATAACAGGTACTGGCGGAGCCGGGAAAAGTTCGCTTACAGATGAACTGATCCGCAGATTTTTAAATGAAGTCCCTGAAATCAAAATTGCCGTCATCTCCATCGATCCGACAAAGCAAAAAACAGGCGGCGCCCTCCTGGGTGATCGTATCCGCATGAACGCTATCTTTTCGCCAAGGGTCTACATGAGAAGTCTTGCGACAAGACAATCAAGATCTGAATTGTCTCTTGCGATAAATGATGCGATTGCTGTTGTCAAAGGTGCGGGCTATGACCTGATTATTGTTGAAACAAGCGGAATTGGCCAGGGTGATGCAGCAATTACTGAAATCTGTGATCTCTCTTTATATGTCATGACAAGCGAATTCGGCGCCCCGTCCCAGCTTGAAAAAATAGATATGATCGATTATGCAGATTTGATTGTGATCAACAAGTTTGAAAGAAAAGGATCTCAGGATGCAAAGCGCCAGGTGCAAAAGCAATATCAGCGCAGCCACTTGCTGTTTGAAAGCCCATTCGAAGACTTGCCGGTTTATGGAACAATTGCAAGCCAGTTCAATGATCCCGGAACAAATACACTGTTTGTGGCCCTTTTAGATCTAATCAATAAAAAGGCAGACAAAAGCTGGTCTTCAACCCTTCCAGTCGTGAAGGATGTAGAAAAGCAAAACGTCATTATCCCGACAGATCGCCGCTACTATTTAAGAGAAATCAGCGAATCTGTACGCACCTATCATCAAAAAGCTGAATATCAGGCTGACATTGCGAGAAGGTTATTTCAGCTGCAGGGCGCGATCGAAAGTGTGAAAGAAAGAGACGCTGCACCAGAAGTGCTGGAATCATTGGAAGCTATTAAAAAGAGTGTAGAGGAAGAACTTTCACAAGAATCAAAACGGATTTTAGATTCATGGGCTGAATTAAGAGAGAAATATGAAGCTGATCAATTTGTGACCAAAATCCGTGATAAAGAAATCGTGACAAAATTAAAAACGGTTTCTCTTTCAGGATTATCCATTCCTAAAGTATCTTTGCCGAAATACAAAGATTACGGTGAAATTTTGAAATGGGTATACAAAGAAAATGTTCCGGGTTCATTTCCGTATACGGCTGGCGTTTTTCCATTCAAACGTGCAGAAGAAGATCCGAAGCGCCAATTTGCCGGAGAAGGAACACCTGAACGGACGAATCGCCGTTTTCACTATTTGTCCAAAGACGATCCTGCGAAGCGCCTTAGCACAGCATTTGACTCTGTTACACTGTACGGGGAAGATCCTGCTTACCGCCCTGATATATACGGGAAAATCGGTGAAAGCGGTGTAAGCATCTGTACACTGGATGATATGAAAAAGCTTTATGCCGGATTTGATCTGTGTGCTCCTGCAACTTCAGTTTCAATGACCATCAATGGTCCTGCACCTATCATTCTTGCAATGTTCATGAATACAGCGATAGCACAGCAGATTCAAAAACAGGAAACAGAGCTTGGCCGCACACTGACTGCAGATGAGCAAAAAGCAGTGAAGGAGAAAACGCTGCAAACTGTCCGCGGTACGGTTCAGGCAGATATTTTAAAAGAAGATCAAGGTCAAAACACATGTATTTTCTCTACTGAATTCGCTCTTAAAATGATGGGTGACATTCAGGAATACTTTATCAATGAAAAAGTAAGGAACTACTATTCTGTTTCTATTTCGGGCTATCATATTGCTGAAGCCGGAGCTAATCCGATTTCCCAGCTGGCCTTTACTCTCGCCAATGGTTTCACTTACGTTGAATATTATTTAAGCCGGGGCATGAAAATCGATGATTTCGCACCGAATCTCTCTTTCTTCTTCAGCAATGGATTAGATCCGGAGTATACGGTGATCGGTCGCGTCGCACGCCGCATCTGGTCAACGGTTATGAGAGAAAAATACGGCGCCAACGACCGAAGCCAAAAGCTGAAATATCACGTGCAGACATCAGGCCGCTCTCTGCATGCACAGGAAATCGACTTTAACGATATCCGCACTACTTTGCAGGCGTTAATGGCCCTGCAGGATAATTGCAACTCGCTTCATACGAACGCTTATGATGAAGCAATCACAACACCGACGGAAGAATCCGTCCGAAGAGCGATGGCCATTCAGCTGATTATTACAAAAGAACACGGATTAACGAAGAATGAAAATCCGCTTCAAGGATCCTTTATTATTGAAGAGCTAACAGATTTTGTAGAGGAAGCGGTTCTGAAGGAGTTCGATTCCATCAATGAGCGCGGCGGTGTTCTGGGTGCCATGGAAACTCAGTATCAGCGCGGAAAAATTCAAGACGAGTCCATGCATTATGAAATGCAAAAACATTCAGGACAGCTGCCGATCATAGGCGTAAATACGTACATCAATCCAAATAAGCCGTCCGAAGAATCAGTTGATAACATGGAAATCGCACGCGCATCCAAAGAAGAAAAAGAAACTCAGATTCAAAACTTAAGAGCGTTCCAGGAGCGCAATGAGGCATACGCAGCCGAAGCAATCGACCGCTTAAAGCAGGCGGCCATCCACAATCAAAATATTTTCGCTGAATTGATGGAGACGGTAAAATACGCAAGCTTGGGTCAAATCACGCAGGCTTTATATGAAGTAGGCGGGCAGTATCGCCGCAATATGTAAGTGTTAGAGCCTCCCCGATTTTCCGGGGAGGATTTTTTATTTTTTATCCGTCGAGTGCCATTAAATCGGTCACTATCTATTTTTTTCTGTATTCTTGCCAATAGAAAGGCAGTTTTTGTGAGGTGCTCCCGAATCAATCTGACCCAAAAACAAAGCTGAAGGCCTTTATGACAGCACAATTCTTCTTGAATTTTTCATTTAGTTCATCCCATATTTAGTATAAAATGAAAGAACATAGAAAACTTCGGCAGACGCTGAAGAGAGGGGTTTTCATAAAAATGAGTACATATAAAATATGGTTTAATCGCTGGTTCTCAGTTGCCTATCATTACATCGACATGATCCGGGCCAATGAAGACGGCATAAAGTTCGAAGTGTACGGTACGCACCCGGATCCTGACCACGTTATGCTTGCCAACTGCGATTATTCTGAAGTAGAGCCAAAGCTAGAAACAGAAGATGAGTACGTCCGGTATTGTCTGAATTTTTGTAAAAAATATGGAATTGAACTGTTTGTTCCAAGATATAAAATGCTGCCGATTGCCAAAGCCATAAAAGAGTTTGAAGCAATCGGCACAAAGGTATTAGTAAATAGAGACGCAAATCTATTAGAAACAATCGAAAATAAAGATGAATTTTATGATATATGCAAAGAAAAAGGTATCTTTGAAATTCCCTCTTTTTATACGGCAAGCACAGCTGAAGAATTTAAAGAAACATATGAAAAACTGAAAAACGAGGGCCTTGGCGTTTGCTATAAGCCGGTTGTAGGAGAAGGCGGCTATGGTTTTCGGATTATTGATAATGAGCTAGATCCTTTAAAAGAAGTAATGGCGCCGAGCTACCGCATTCCATTTCAAAGAGCGTACGATGGCCTGAGAGCTGTCCCGGAATTTCCTGAGTTGATGGTGATGGAGTTTTTAGAAGGCGAAGAATACAGCATTGACTGCCTGGCTTATAACGGGGAATTGCTTGCTGCGGTTCCGCGGAAAAAAGGCGGGGGCAGGATCCGGATTTTAGAGAATAACAAAGAGCTTATCAGACTTGCCGAGGATTTCACAAAGGAATTTAAGCTGGATTATATCTTTAACATTCAAGTGAAATTCAATCAGGGATTGCCAAAATTACTGGAAATCAACCCAAGAATGTCAGGCGGACTCTATTTCAGCTGTTTATCCGGAGTGAACTTCCCGTATCTTGCTGTCAGATTGCTTCTTGGGGAAAATGTGGAGAAGCAAGAAATGAAGCTTGATATTAAAGCGACTTTCCTAGAAAAAGAAATCATTTTGTAAGTATTTAATATGAAACTTTTTTTTATTTAAATCGTATGAAAGATTAACACCTTTGAAAAAGGTTTTTATTTTGAATTTTGTTATTTTGTTGGTAGTATTAAACTTGTGGTCACGGTATCGTGATGGTAGACCAAATGGTCCATTTGTTATATAAAAGTGACTTTGGTCTTGGTTTCAGACTTGCAAGTTTCCACATTACCCAAGAGGGAGAGTGAAGAAATGGCAATTACATTACAAAAGGGTCAAAAAATTGATCTGACAAAAGGCAATGCGGGCCTGAAGAATTTAATGGTAGGCCTTGGCTGGGACCCTGTACAGAAAAAAAGCGGCGGAATGCTTGGCGGTTTATTCGGCGGCGGAGGCGGAAGCAATGTGGATTGTGACGCATCTGTATTGATGCTGGATGAAAATGACCTTCTGCTTGACAAGAAAAGTGTGATTTATTTCGGCAACCTTACAAGCAAATGCGGTTCTGTCAAACATACAGGCGACAACTTAACAGGTGATGGCGATGGAGACGATGAGCAGGTTTTAATCGATCTCAGCAAAGTGCCACCCAACGTGCATAAGATTGTGTTTGTTGTAAACATTTATCAGGCTGTACAAAGAAAGCAGCATTTCGGAATGATTCAAAATGCGTTTATCCGTGTTGTGGATTCAGCAACTAGAACAGAACTTGTCCATTACAACCTGTCTGATGACTATTCCGGCTTAACATCTCTTATTCCGGGAGAAATTTACCGTCACGGCGGCGAGTGGAAATTCGCAGCAGTCGGATCAGGCACAAAAGATGCATCAATCACTGAAATTGCAAATCGTCACTCATAATTATTAAAATAAACTTATACATAAAAGGAGTCGAATCGAAATGGCAATCAGTTTATCTAAAGGTCAAAAAATCGATTTAACAAAATCAAATCCTGGTTTATCAAAAGTATTAGTAGGTCTTGGCTGGGACACAAACAAGTATGACGGCGGAAATGATTTTGACTTGGACACGTCTATTTTCCTATTAGATGCAAACGGCAAAGCTGCAAGCGAAGCAGATTTCATTTTCTACAACAACCTTATAGGCGGAAACGGTTCTGTTGAGCATACTGGCGACAACCGTACAGGAGAAGGCACAGGCGATGATGAAGTAATCAAAGTAAACCTTTCTCAAGTACCATCAACAATAGATAAAATTGCGTTCACAATCACGATCCATGATGCTGAATCACGCAGCCAAAACTTTGGACAAGTTTCAAATGCATATGTACGCATTTTAAACGAAGAGAGCAATCAAGAATTAATCCGCTACGATTTAGGAGAAGATTTCTCAATCGAAACAGCGGTTGTAGTTGGCGAGTTATACCGTCACGGCGCTGAATGGAAATTCAATGCAATCGGAAGCGGCTACCAGGGCGGCTTAGGTTCACTTGTTAAAGACTACGGTTTAGACATTTAATAACCGGACAGTAAAATCATGATGAGAGGTGCGTTGTTTTTATAAACAACGCGCCTTTTTAAAAAGGAAAAGTTTGAAGGCACCGCTCAAGCCCCTCGGTCAGAACGGCTCCGGCAGTAAAGGCATAAAGCGCCTTTTCTGCCGGATCCTTATCTGCCTGCCCGAGTCTGCCCAGGGCGGTTCCGCTTTTCGATTGTCCAGCTGCGGCGCCTAACTCCTCGGCCAGAACAAAATCCCCCAAAAAGTCAAACCCGGACTTTTCGGGTGATTTCTTATCTGTCTGTCGGAGCTAACCAGGCGCCTCCGCTTTTCTAATAAGCAATTTACCACCTAGTACATCACGCAGAGGGTCTGAATGGAGGAACAAGCTTGAAGCATTTTCAATATTTATCTCAAGAAAAGCGAAATGAAATCTTTTTATACGAACCAATTCATTTTTCAAAAGAAACAGAACGGGAAACATTGGCCTATACGTTAGGTGCGACTCTCTACATGCCTGGTAATCGGACAGCTATTTCAAGCGATGTACTATCTGGTAAATTTCTTAATGGAAAGCATGAAGGATTAACTTCAATGGTTATTTGTCTTGAGGATTCAATCGGTGATACGGAAGTAGAATCAGCGGAAGAAAATACAGTCAGGCAAATCGAAGTAATCTCAAACAGCATCTTAAAAGGCCAGTTTGATCAGAGAAATCTGCCGCTTATTTTTGTGCGGATCAGAAATGAAGACCAAATGAAACGCCTTGCCTCAAAGCTTAAGCATCATATCCAGCTTTTAAGCGGGTTTGTCTTCCCGAAATTCTCTTCTGAAAATGGAAGAGGCTATTATGCAGCCCTGCAGGAGATCGCCGCTCTTTATTCTGTCACTTTGTATGGGATGCCAATTTTAGAGACGAAGGAAATTATTTATAAAGAGTCGCGTATGGCAGAATTGCTCGTCATCAAAGAGATTCTTGATGATTACTATGAACTCGTTCTGAATGTCCGCCTCGGCGGAACGGATTTATCAGGATTATTCGGCATCAGAAGAAGCCGCGATACAACCATTTATGATATTTCCGTCATTCGTGACTGCATTACAGACATCATTAATGTGTTTGGAAGATGTGAAAAAGAATATGTCATTTCAGGACCCGTTTGGGAATATTTTGGCGGAGGCCAGCGGATTTTAAAGCCTCAAATCAGACAAACGCCTTTTCAGAAGGCATACGGCACCGAGGGTCTTGAGTTCAGAGCAAACCTGATCGACCGTTATGACGATGGATTAATCCATGAACTCGTCCTTGATAATACGAATGGCCTTGTAGGCAAGACCATTATTCATCCGCTGCATATTAAAATAGTAAACGCGCTGAATGCCGTGACAAAAGAAGAATATTTGGATGCATCGTCGATCCTTGATCAGGCGCAATCTTATAACGGCGTCATCAGAAGTGAGTTTTCAAATAAAATGAACGAAATCAAACCCCATTACAATTGGGCGCGGAAAATCATCTTGAAATCAAAAATATACGGGGTGTTCCATGAGCAGCAATCATTTATTGACCTTATCAGCGAAACAACAAACGAGCAATTATACATTTGATTTATTAGGAAAGCTTTCTGTTGAAATTGAACTGACAAGCAATCCTTATCTTCTTCCTTTGGAAAATCTGTTTTCAATGGCAGCACGGATTAATAAAAAACGCGGCTTCTTATTTGTGAGCAAAGTCCTCGGCAAACATATTCCAGTTGATCCTGCGCTTGCTCTTTTAACTGGACAAGCTCTTGCAGCAAGATATATGGAGGTTGTACACGGAGAAACACATCCTGAAAGAGACCAAATTCTTGCTGGTTTAAACGGGGAAGCGATTCAAAAGAGTGAGTACCGCCACACATTAAACGATCAGGCTCTATTTATAGGATTCGCTGAAACAGCAACTGCCCTTGGACATGCAGTCTTTGAAAACTTTGAAAATGCTTCTTTTTTTCATACAACAAGGGAAATGGTATCTGGAATGGATTCCATCATCAATTTTGAAGAAGAGCACTCACATGCGACCTCTCACCGCTGTTATGTGGACGAGAGTCTATTTGAAAATGACCGTCCGATCGTTTTAGTGGATGACGAAGTAACAACAGGTAAAACGGCTCTGAATATCATTGAATCTATCCAATCGAAGTATCCTCGCCGTGAATATACAGTCGTGTCTATTCTAGATTGGCGTTCAGAAGAGGACCAAAAAAGATTCAGAGAAACAGAAGAAAGACTTGGTGTTGCGATCCATACGGTTTCTTTAATAACAGGTCTTATTTCAACAACCGGGGATCCGGTAGCAGAGAACCAGGCTGAAAAAAGATCAGAACGAGCGTTTGAATCTGAGATAAATGAAATCTATATATCTAGTAATGATACGACTTCGTATTCTTCTGAACTTCTTTCTGCACCCTATTTAATACACACAGGCAGATTCGGTCTTTCAGATCAGGAGCAGCTTAGTGTCGATGATTATTGTCAAAGTGCAGCAGCCAAGCTCCTTGAATTCCGTAAAGGAAAGAAAACTCTATGCCTTGGTACAGGGGAATTTATGTATGTGCCTATGAAAACGGCATCCTTTATGGGAGAAGGGATCTTCTATCAATCAACGACCAGAAGTCCGATTCACCCGGTTGAAAGGGAAGATTACGCAGTGAAAAGCGGTTATCCTTTTACAAACCCGGAAGACGGAGAAACAGCTAATTTCTTTTATAATGCAGAACAAGGTCAATACGACGAAGTCTTTGTCTTTTTTGAACGTGCTGTTTTAAGTGACAATATGAGATCAATAATGAACCAGCTGAAAAGAGTTTTTCCAATCATCAATCTCGTCTTTTTCAGTACAAACAAAAAAGGAAGTGCAGCAGATGAATAAGGTGGAGCAGCAATTGCCAAAACCGGCAGCAATGGGAAGCTATTCGGAGCAGGACGTTATTTTCTTATTAAAGGACCTGAGTCAGGCCAGCCTTGAAAAATCAACCTTAGAAAGAGAGCAGGCTGTTCAAAGCGGAACCCATTACTCAGAAATGCTTCCGATTGAATACAAGCCGACAGATGAATATTTACAGCTTTTTCATCATTCCTTAGATATGTACAAACAAAAACTGGCGATTGCAGTAGGAGCCGTTGCAGAGCGCATCCTTAAAGAGAAGGGCCGCAGCATCGTTCTTGTATCACTTGCAAGAGCAGGTACGCCGATCGGCATTTTGATGAAGAGATATCTGCTAGAAACCTATAATCTTAACGTTCCTCATTATAGTGTTTCCATCGTCAGAGGCCGCGGCATTGATGAAAATGCGATGAGATATATTGCTCAGAATCATCCGAATGATCATGTGCAGTTTGTGGACGGCTGGACTGGGAAAGGCGCTATTACGAGAGAACTGACAGAGGCTGTCGCCGGCTTCAACAGGAAATACGAAATGAATATCAATGATTCACTTGCTGTCTTGGCAGATCCTGGCTATTGCACGGAGATTTACGGAACCAGAGAAGACTTCTTAATTCCAAGTGCCTGCTTAAATTCTACCGTTTCAGGATTGGTCAGCAGGACCGTATTAAATGACCAGTTCATTGGACCTGATGATTTTCACGGGGCTAAATATTATTCTGAACTGCTTCCTGAGGATGTTTCGAATCATTTTATTGACGTTGTCGTTTCAGAGTTTGCGCATGTTTCGGGTGAAATCGGCGAGCAAGTGTTAAAGCTTGAGGCAGAGGATAAAGAACCGACTTGGAAAGGCATCCGGGATATTAAACAAATTCAGGATGATTTCAGCATAGAAAATATTCATCATGTTAAACCTGGAGTCGGAGAAACAACTCGTGTACTTTTGCGCAGAATACCTTGGAAAATTCTTGTGAAAGATTTAAACAATAAGGATCTTGAACACATTTTCCTGCTTGCAAAAGAAAGAAACGTACCGGTAATCGAATATAAGAACATGTCATATTCATGCTGCGGGATTATTAAGCCCCTAAACTAGGAGGAACAATCTGTGATTTTTGCAAGTGATCTGGATCAAACACTCATTTATTCAAGAAGGTCCTTCCGGGAGCCGGTGAGCGAATCTGATATTCGCCTGATCGAAACGCTCGAAGGTCAGGAAATCTCATTTATGACGAAAAAAGCGATTTCCATGCTGAAGGAAATTGCGGAGCAAATGACATTTGTGCCCGTTACTACAAGAACACCCTCACAATACGAGCGCATCACTGTTTTCCAGGAAGAAATCATCCCAGGCTATGCTGTCACAAGCAATGGTGGACATGTGTTCAAGAACGGGAAGCTCGACTCGGAGTGGAAAGAACATTTAGAAAACCTGATGAAAAATGAGTGCACAAGTTTAGAAGAGGTTTCCCTCAAGTTTCAGGAGATTGCAGCAGATGATTGGGTGTTAAAACAAAAAAATGCTGAAAATCTCTTTCTATATAATATAATCGATCGCACTCTCATCCCTGAAGTGCGACTGCAGGAATTTATCCTGTGGCTCGATCGCCATGGCTGGAAGCACTCTCTGCAAGGAAGAAAGCTGTACTTTGTACCAAAGCCGATCAACAAATGGGATGCCGTTGCATATGTCAAAGAAGCAATTGGTGCAAAAACGGTCATTACTGCGGGGGATTCACTGCTAGATCTATGCATGCTAGAAGGTGCAGATCATGCCTTCTCACCGCTGCACGGAGAATTGGGCGAATCAAATACACGTTTAGTAGAAACGATTAAAAGAACGAACAAAAATGGGATTTTTGCCTCCGAAGAAATTTTGGAAAACATATTGGCGAAGGTAAGCCCGGCACCAGCTGAGTTGTAAAATAGAAATATTTACCTTGTGCTGGTACAATAATAAAATAGGTGTTCCAATGTCAAATGGCTGCAAGATTGATTTTCTTTAGATATTATTGGAGTGAACGTATTGGTTACATTAGAAAAGAACCATACAAATTTATTGGATAAGAATATTATGAGTTCCACTCAGGCCTGCCGGGAATGGGGAATAGACAATTCTACCCTGCGTAAACGGATTGAATTCCCTAAAGGCACCATTCGGAAATTCGGGAAAACATGGGTTGTAACGGGTGAAGGAATGCAGCACGTATTTGGCGAAAAGAGAACATGCAGATAGGCTCTTTTCTGGAACGGTAAATTTCTGCTCGAATGAAACGTAAAAATAAAAAATAGATAGCTGGAAGTGACTTTTGGGGGAGGGAAGAGAGATGATTCGAACATATCAGCCAGTAGCAGCGGCTAATCTTGAAACAGATTGGCAAGCGCTTCTTTTTCAGCCGTTACCTGAGCGCTCGGGATTTGTGAATACTCCCTCTGAAATGAAAATCCCTCAAATAGCCATTCGCATGCTGGGAACACCTTTAGTGGAAGATGAGTATTTTCAAATGCTCTTTGATCTTGTTCATAACGACGAACTGGACCTTCACTTTCTCAGTGAAAATCTAGACAAAACCATTCCGCAGGAAAAATTCCAGGCGATTCAGAACTTATTAATTCTGCATGGAAAAGAAAAACTGTCAGTGAACCGGTTTGTTGCTTTTATGGACCGTGACCAGCTGCTTCCAATGCTGAAAAATCCTGAATTGAACCGCCATTTGAGAGCTTGTGTCATCAAAGTGCTGACTCCCTTTTTCGAGGAGCGCAAGGATGAAACAGGAGATTTCAGAAGAGTCATTGTGGATCTTGTTAAATGGACGTGGAATCATTTATATAAAGAACTTGAAAAAACTGCCAGGCAAGAAGACGGAATACCAGCGTTTTTCTGGTATGGAAATGCGACGGCAAGCGAGCAATCCTTTCTTAAGTTCCTTATTCTTTTCGGCTGTGACGTCATTATTGCCCATCCGGAGGGAACAGATATACTGGCTGATGCAGATCCGGATGAAGCGAACAGCAAGATCATTCGCTATCCGGGGACTCACCAGCTGACAGCGTTTCCAAAAACAAGACCTGAGCGAACTTCTACTATTGCTTACAAAGCATCAAAAGAAATCGACCAGGTTCTTCATTCAGATGATTCCCTGCTTTATAAGCCTTGGCAATTCAGAAATTATTCTCCTAATGCCATTACGCTGAAAACAACATACGACGAACTTTTCATTCTTATAAAAGAAAGAGCATTTTTAAGGCCGAATTTTGAAGTCCGGAACAATACAGTGAATATACCGTCCATCTTTTCAAAAATTTTTGGGATGACAAAAAACCGGCGGGCTTACTGGAGCAAGATTCAGGACTTGACCGATTATGAATATGCAGAGGTTATTAAACAATTTCCTTTTACTTGGGAAGCCAAAGGAAACCCTCACTTTCATTATCAAAATGCCCTGGGTGAAAAGCAGGAGCTGCAGGCTGAAAAAATGATGAACAGCCATTGGTGGAGATACAGCAACCTTCCAACCGGCCTGCAAAAGGGAATTGCTGAAGCAATCTCGAGATATTGCGCACATCCTAAATTGAAAAAACTAGAGCAGGAAAGCTTATATGATCTGCAATTATATTTGTTTAATCAAGCAGTGAATATTCCAAACAGCATGATCAAGCTGCTGCAGAATTTCGATTACTCTCAATATGTGCCGCGGGTTGTGCTTTACAATAATGAGAATAACGGCTTTATGACACGTGCTGATGCAGCCATTCTGCTTTTAATGAATGAATTCGGGCTGGATATTGTGATTTATAATCCGCCGGGTCATAATGACATAGAAAACTTTGTAGATGAACGATATTTTGACAGTCATTGGCTGGATGAAATGAGCTTTGGAGAAGAGTTTCAGGAGCCTTCGCGGCTGAAAAAATTCATCCGCAAAATGTTCTGATTTTATTATCGAGGGAGGATACCAATATGTCTCAAGTACCAGGACTGGGTAAAGTGGATCAAATGGAAGAGGTTCTGCAGCAAGGGCCGAACAATATGAAAGTGCAGCTGCAAAAAGAGCCGGAAGTTCAAAAGCTTGCGCAAATGATTGACTACCGCAATCAAGTCGGCATGCTTGAATATGGAAAAGCACCGGCGGATGAAATTTCCGCTTTTTCAGGAAAAATATTAAATACGATGCAGTCAAGCAGTATGGAAGAGTCAAGCGCTCTCCTCAAACATCTTGGCAAAATCATGGACCGCTTTGATCCAAAGGATTTTGCAGAAGATAAAGGGTTTATGAAGAAAATCTTTAACCGCGGTCAGAAGATGGTAGAGAAAATCATGTCCAAGTACCAGACGATGGGCGGAGAAATTGATAAAGTGTACATGGAAATCGTCAAATATGAAGATGAAATGAAGCGTTCAACCAATACACTTGAACAGCTGTATGAACAAAACTTCCAATATTATATGGAGCTTGAAAAATATATCGTGGCCGGAGATATGAAAGCAGCTGAACTGAAGCAGCAGCTTCCGGCTTTAGAAACAAAAGCAGCATCAGGGGATCAGCTTGCACAAATGGAGCTTGATACAATGCGAAATGCGGTAGAAGTCCTTGAGCAAAGAGTTTATGACCTGGAGCTTGCCAAACAAGTGGCCTATCAGTCAGCGCCGCAAATACGGCTTCTGCAAAGAGGAAATACAAAGCTGATAGGAAAAATCAACTCTGCTTTCGTCACAACCATTCCAATCTTTAAAACAGGTCTTATCAACGCGATTGCTGCAAAAAGACAGAAGCTTGTGGCCGATTCTATGAACGAGCTTGAAAAACGCACAAATGAAATGCTTGTCCGTAACGCTCAAAATATATCAAAGCAAAGTGTTGATATTGCGAGACTTTCAGGAAGTCCAAGCATTAAAATGGAAACAATAGAAGAAACCTGGAGCATTATCCTAAAAGGAATGCAGGAAACAAAGGCCATTGAAGACGAGAACAAACAGCTTCGCGAACAAGGCCGCGTCCGCCTTCAGGAGCTTCAGAACAACTTTAAACAAATCAAAAACAGCCGCTGAAAACTCGGGAAATCTTCCGAGTTTTTCTATGAAGTTCTAAATTCTAATAGAAATGCTGAAAATTATTCTGATTTATTTCAAGGAAGAAGATTAAGGTAGCATAAAGTGTTAGAATTTGTTTATAATGAATGGTATGACTTGAATACATAGGATTCGGACGGTGCTATCAATCTCACTTCCGGATTTCTTATAGGGTGAGAAAAAACAGGCTGTCCAGCTGACAAAGCCGCTTGCGTTTTTTCACCTCCAATAGATGAACGACGAGAAAGGGAGTGCCTCACTTTGAGTATTTCACAATATTCCAAGGACCAGCTTAAAGAATTGTCAATGGTTGAAGTTGCATACGACCTGATGACAGAAAAAAAACAGCCATATCTTTTTAAAGATTTAGTAAAAGAGATCAGCCAAATTATCGGCTTGACTCAAAGCCAGGTTGAAGATAAAATTTCACAATTTTACACAGATTTAAATATCGACGGACGTTATATTTGTGTTGGAGAAAATACTTGGGGACTGCGCAGCTGGTACCCATATGAACAAATCGAAGAAGAGGTTGTGCCAGTCGCTAAGCCTAAGAAGAAAAAAGCGAAAAAAGCGGTTGCGGAAGACCTTGAGCTTGATGACTTCGATGAAGTGGATGAAGAAGAATTAGAATATGATGACATCGAAGAGTACGAAGACGATACTGACGATGACCTTGATGATGACGATGATCTGGATGACGATGCAGAAGAAATCGATGAAGTCATTGAAGAAGAAGAGTTCGATCTTGAAGAAGAAGAGTTAGATGAAGACCTGGACGAGGATCTTGAAGAAGATGAGGAAGAAGATTTATAATCATCTTGACTTTCAGGAACCAACTAGGTAGAATCTTATTTGGGCTCTTTAAAAGCAATACCTATGGATTCTATATACCATGCTCCCTTTCGTAAAGCGGAAAGGGAGCTTTCTTATTTTTACAAAGCGGGGATCATATCCTGCTGGCCATAAATAGGCAGCCGGAAGCGGGCATTTGTACTGCCGGGCAAGTTACTTCCGCTTTATTTATTTACAGGCGAGAGAAAGTTTGAGCATTCATGTCTAGCTCCAGCACCTAGCTCCTTGGTCAGAACTGCTCCGTCAGTAAAGGCAAAAAGCGCCTTTTCTGCCGGATCCTTATCTGCCTGTCGGAGCTGAACAATGCGCTTCCGCTTTTCTTTATAGCCCCCAATCAAAACTTATAAAGTAAAATCGTTCCCATTAGATTGGGAATGTTTTCTTTTGTGCACATTAATCTTATACATCACTTGAAGGGAGAAGAACATATGACAAAGTATATTTTTGTTACAGGAGGAGTTGTATCCTCATTAGGAAAAGGGATAACAGCTGCATCTCTTGGACGTTTGCTAAAAAATCGCGGATTAAAGGTGACAATCCAAAAGTTTGATCCATACATCAACGTGGACCCGGGAACGATGAGTCCTTATCAGCATGGAGAGGTCTTCGTAACGGACGATGGTGCTGAAACAGACTTGGACTTAGGACACTATGAGCGTTTCATTGACATAAATTTAAATAAATACAGCAACGTAACAACTGGTAAAATTTATTCTTCTGTATTAAAGAAAGAACGCCGCGGCGATTACCTTGGCGGAACAGTACAGGTTATTCCCCATATTACAAATGAGATTAAAGATCGTGTATTCCGTGCAGGAAAAGAAACAAATGCGGATGTTGTCATTACTGAAATCGGGGGAACGGTAGGGGATATCGAGTCACTTCCATTCCTTGAAGCAATCCGTCAAATGAAGAGTGACATTGGCCGTGACAATGTCATGTACATCCACTGTACACTTGTTCCTTACATCAAAGCTGCAGGCGAAATGAAAACAAAGCCGACTCAGCACAGTGTAAAAGAACTAAGAAGCTTGGGCATTCAGCCAAACGTAATCGTTCTTCGTACAGAAATGCCAATTTCACAGGACATGAAGGACAAAATTGCCTTATTCTGTGATATTGATACAAACGCAGTTATTGAATGCCGTGATGCAGATACTCTTTACTCCATTCCATTGGCACTTCAAGAACAGCATCTTGACCAAATCACTTGCGATCACTTAAAACTTGATTCACGCGAACCTGAAATGTCTGAGTGGATCGAGCTAGTTCAAAAAGTAACGAACCTTTCTAAAACAGTTCGCATCGCAATCGTCGGTAAATACGTAGAGCTTCAGGATGCCTACATTTCCGTTGTTGAAGCATTGCGTCATGCAGGCTATGCATTTGATGCAGACATCAGCATCAAATGGATCAACGCTGAAGAAGTAACTGCAATGAACACGGAAGAACTGCTTTCAGACGTGGATGGAATCCTTGTTCCAGGCGGATTCGGTGATCGCGGCGTAGAAGGCAAAATCCTTGCAACTCAATATGCTCGTGAGAACAAAGTTCCATTCTTCGGAATCTGTCTTGGCATGCAAGTAGCTTCAATTGAATATGCACGCAACGTTCTTGGACTGCAGGGTGCACATTCATCTGAGCTTGATCTGGCAACACCATACCCGATTATCGACTTGCTTCCAGAGCAAAAAGATATCGAGGACCTTGGCGGCACACTTCGTCTTGGACTTTACCCGGCTAAGCTTGATCCATCATCACGTGCATTTGAGGCATATCAGGATGAAGTTATCTATGAGCGTCACCGTCATCGCTATGAGTTCAACAATGAATACCGTCAAGCAATGGAAGACGCAGGATTCATCTTCTCAGGTACAAGCCCTGACGGCAGGCTAGTTGAAATTATCGAATTAAAAGATCATCCTTGGTTTGTGGCTTCCCAGTTCCACCCGGAATTTACATCAAGACCAACAAGACCGCAGCCATTATTCCGTGAATTCGTGAATGCATCATTGATGGCTTCTGAAAAATAATCATAAAAAAAACCCTGACAGCTGAGCTGTCAGGGTTTTTTGTTATATCGGAATTGTTTCATGTGAAAAGTGGTCTTTGAATCAGAATGTATCGGCTGAAAAAAGCTATATGATTGAAAGAAAAATCAGCTTGGCCGAAAAAAATCCGAAAATGGCCGAATGAATGGGAACACCGGCTGTAAAAAATGATAAATCGGCTGATAAAATCTTTATTTCGGCGGTATGATAAGATTCAGCCTGGTCAAGATCTGCCTGTTTCAGAAATTTCGTATTTTCTATAAACGTCCGCGCTGCTTGAAGCAGTATGGGTATCCAATTAAAGAGTGATCTTTTCTAGTAAAAGACCATTTATTCTTATTATCCGCTGAAAAAAATGCATTCGCAATACGCTTTGATGGATTCCATACCCCAATTGTGATTTTGGCTAATAAAGGGCAATTTCAGCTCGGAAATAAGAAAAAATGCACATTATTAAATGTATCGGATAAATCAAAAAAATCGCCGGCTAAATAAAACTCAAAATCGG
The DNA here is from genome assembly GCA_023823795.1 of Bacillus sp. F19. Taxonomy (NCBI): domain Bacteria; kingdom Bacillati; phylum Bacillota; class Bacilli; order Caryophanales; family Bacillaceae; genus Bacillus; species Bacillus sp. F19. The sequence continues at coordinate 4,913,081 of CP085710.1, read as the reverse complement.
CTAATAAAAATAGAAAACTGGCTATAAATTATGACTTTTTCGCTAATAAAAGGGCGAATTTCGCTAAAAACTGCTTCTGCCTGTTTGGAAGATGCAGCAGATTTCGTTTTTCTGCGCAGCCCAGCTTCACTTATCTATTCATACTCGCTAAGTATTTCTTTCAGTGTAAAACTCAGCGCATAATAGGCAAATAGCGAAGTCATTAAAGCAGGATAGCCATAGCGGCTGCCATCTTCATCGGGAATCAGACCCTTTTTCAGCTTTGAATCAATATGAACATCCACAAGCTCATCAAGACTTGCTTCTTCATCCTTCATAAAGCATGATACGCCGACTGTGCCAGCGCCGATTTCACGCAGCTTCAGAGCAAGCTCTATCGCCTTCAGGTCATTCGACCGATAGGTAAACAGCAGCACGCGGTCTGCATCTGTCAGCTTATTCATTGTACCGTCCTCAAGGAATAAAGGTTTTGCACCGGGCAGAGGCTCAGCGCTTAACACAGCTTCACCAATAATGCCGCCAAGCTCATCAAATCCATGTATATAAATTGTGCCGCTTCCGACTGCAGCCTGTGCGAGCAGTCTTGCGCCGTCTTCTATTGCAGCCTCTTCCTGCTCATGGATCCGGCTGAAGTGGCCATTTAATTGTGTCATGAAAATTTTCATCATAAAAAAATACACTCCTTTACATCCATTATTATAACGAATAATAAATAGAACTCCTAACAGGGCATTTCAGAATTTGTCGATAAAGTTCTTCTTATTTAAGCAGGAATAAGAATACGCAGAACCGAATAAATATCGTATGTTTCAGCGGACTGTCTTATATTAGAGAGGAAGCTCTCCGCAGGTTTAAGTAAACATAGCTGTTTCGCATAGATTGTTGTTTCGCAGTAAAACCACGTATATAAAATGGTTTTCGTGCTCTTTGCCAGTAAAGCATTAGAGTCTTGAAAGTGCTGCTTGAGCACCTTAAATATCATTTAAAAGCAACAATGTTTCAGAAAAGAGCTTAAATAAAAACGATCGGCAGTTTTTGCTAAATATCATAATATGAAGAGGTGCAGGGACATGAATGAAAAAATATTAATTGTGGACGATCAGTACGGAATCCGAATTTTGCTGAATGAGGTTTTTCAAAAAGCGGGATATCAGACATTTCAGGCGGCAAATGGCTTTCAGGCTTTGGAAATTGTAGACAAGCATTCACCTGATTTAGTGCTTTTAGATATGAAAATTCCTGGAATGGATGGAATTGAAATCCTAAAACGCATGAGGGTGGTTGAGCCCGACATCCGCGTTATCATTATGACTGCGTACGGAGAGCTCGATATGATTCAGGAAGCGAAAGACCTTGGCGCGCTTACGCATTTCGCAAAACCGTTTGATATAGATGAGATTCGTGATGCTGTGAGAAAGTACCTTCCAATCAGATCGAATTAAATATTAAACGAAAAATTCAGATTTATGTCGAAAAGTTGCCGTTTTTCTTATAAGTTGGTATGCTAGTTAATGAGAAAAGCCCGTATATCATTTCATCAGATTACATACATTGCAATCGTTCTGGTCATGCTAGATGTTACGTAAGCTTTTCGGTTTAGCAAATTAGCTGCATAGGGAGGATATTTCGACATGCCTTTAGTATCAATGACAGAAATGTTGAATAAAGCAAAAAGCGAAGGTTACGCTGTAGGTCAATTTAACCTGAACAACCTTGAGTTCACTCAAGCAATTCTTCAAGCTGCTGAAGAAGAAAAATCACCTGTAATCCTTGGTGTATCTGAGGGCGCTGCACGTTACATGAGCGGCTTCAAAACAGTTGTTAAAATGGTAGAAGGACTTATGGAAGACTTGAAAGTGACTGTTCCAGTTGCGATTCACCTTGACCATGGTTCAAGCTTTGAAAAATGTAAAGAAGCAATCGATGCTGGATTCACTTCAGTTATGATTGATGCTTCTCACCACCCATTTGAAGAAAACATCGAAACAACTGCTAAAGTTGTGGACTATGCTCATTCAAAAGGCGTTTCTGTTGAAGCTGAGCTTGGAACTGTCGGCGGACAAGAGGACGACGTAATTGCTGAAGGCGTTATTTACGCTGATCCTAAAGAGTGCGACGAAATGGTAAAACGCACAGGCATAGACTGCCTTGCTCCTGCACTAGGATCTGTACACGGCCCTTACAAAGGCGAGCCTAACTTAGGCTTCAAAGAGATGGAAGAAATCGGTAACCTTACAGGTATGCCTTTAGTTCTTCATGGCGGAACTGGTATCCCAACACACGATATCAAAAAAGCGATCTCTTTCGGTACAGCTAAAATCAACGTTAACACTGAAAATCAAATCGCTTCTGCTAAAGCAGTTCGCGAAACATTAGCAGCTAAGCCTAACGAATACGATCCACGTAAATACTTAGGACCAGCACGCGATGCAATTAAAGCTACAGTTGCAGGCAAAATGAAGGAATTCGGTTCTGCTGGCAGAGCTTAATTTTTCAAAAAAAGATAAAACCGCCTTTGATACACATCAGAAACGACAAGGCGGTTTCTCTTCCAATAAGAAGTAAGCGTAAACAATATCAATTTTTCTGATATCTTAGGAGGATGGAAGAATGTTATTTTTCATTGATACGGCAAATGTCGAAGAAATTAAAGAAGCTCAGTCTCTCGGAGTTTTATCAGGTGTTACAACGAATCCGAGTTTAGTAGCAAAAGAAAATGTATCCTTTCATGATCGCCTAAGAGAGATCACAGAAATCGTCTCAGGTTCAGTCAGTGCAGAAGTTATTTCCTTAAAGGCAGAGGAAATGATTGAAGAGGGCAAGCAGCTTGCTAAGATTGCACCGAACATCACAGTGAAAGTTCCAATGACGCCAGACGGCTTGAAGGCTGTCAAAGCATTAACGGACCTTGGCATTAAAACGAATGTTACGCTGATTTTCAATGCAAATCAGGCATTGCTTGCAGCAAGAGCCGGTGCTACATATGTATCACCATTTGTCGGCAGATTGGATGACATTGGACAAAATGGCATGGAGCTGATTTCTACAATCGCGCAAATGTTTGATATTCACGGAATCGAATCTCAAATCATAGCAGCATCCATCAGACATCCAATGCACGTGACAGAAGCAGCTCTGCACGGTGCACATATTGCCACAATTCCATTCAACGTTATTAATCAGCTTTGCAAGCATCCTTTAACAGATCAAGGAATCGAAAAGTTTTTAGCAGACTGGAATAATCGTAAACAATAGATTGCAATGACTATAGATTAAATGAATGGCAAGCATCGTGCTTGCCATTTGTCTCTTAAATTAAGAACCTTCCATTCGCTTATTATTTGCCCCTGCCAAATGACCTCTTCATTAAATTAAATGGTATCTAAAAAAATTTCATATGTCATAATGAATAAAAGAAAAAAAACTTGAACTTGTATTCTTTGCCGCATTAATGGAAAATATTTGTTGAAAAGAGATCTTTTCCAGAGTCTCTTTCATTTTTAATCGTGCAGGTTAAGGTTTTTAGACTTAAGAACCACCATTTTAATCTCATAACACGATGGCTTTTAGCTTGAGCAAAAAGCCAACTTCTCTGAGAAAGGAGACTATCATGGAAAAGTTAAAAATAGCAGGCGGATATCCTTTAAAAGGAACGGTTAATATAAGCGGTGCCAAAAACAGTGCGGTTGCGTTAATACCCGCTACCATCCTCGCGCAATCACCCGTGACGATTGAAGGTTTACCCGATATTTCGGATGTACATATTTTGAAAGGGCTTCTCGAAGAGATAGGAGGGACAGCTGAATTTAAGGATAACGAAATGTATGTGAATCCGGCAGAGATGATCTCCATGCCTCTTCCAAGCGGGAAGGTCAAAAAGCTGCGCGCTTCCTATTATTTAATGGGTGCAATGCTTGGACGTTTTAAAAAGGCAGTTATCGGTTTGCCTGGAGGATGCCATCTTGGCCCTCGTCCTATTGATCAGCATATTAAAGGTTTCGAAGCTTTAGGGGCACAGGTAACAAATGAACAAGGTGCCATCTATTTGCGCGCTGAGGAATTAAAAGGTGCACGAATCTATTTGGACGTTGTAAGTGTAGGTGCAACTATTAATATTATGCTTGCTGCTGTGCTTGCAAAAGGACAGACGATTATTGAGAATGCGGCGAAAGAGCCGGAGATTATTGATGTTGCTACGCTTTTATCCAGCATGGGTGCAAGAATAAAAGGCGCAGGTACAGATGTCATCCGCATTGATGGTGTTGAAAGTCTTCATGGCTGCAGACACTCGATTATTCCGGACAGAATTGAAGCTGGGACGTATATGATTATCGGGGCAGCAATGGGTCATGAAGTGCTGATTGATAATGTGATTCCGCTTCACCTTGAATCTCTCATTGCAAAATTCAGAGAGATGGGCATCCACGTTGAAACAAATAATGATCAGATCTGGATTGTCGGCGGTCAGAAGGAACTAAAAGCGGTAGATATTAAAACACTTGTTTATCCAGGCTTTCCGACAGATCTGCAGCAGCCTTTTACATCCTTGTTAACGAAGTCTACTGGGACAAGCGTTGTAACGGATACAATCTATTCTGCGCGCTTTAAGCATATTGATGAATTGCGCCGGATGGGAGCAAAGATTAAGGTGGAAGGCAGATCAGCGATTGTGTCAGGGCCAACAAAGCTTCAAGGCGCCAAAGTAAAGGCGAGCGATCTTCGCGCAGGGGCCGCATTGGTGGCAGCGGGTTTGATTGCAGAAGGAGTGACAGAGGTTACGGGTCTCGAGCACATTGACCGCGGCTACAGCCAGCTTGAAGAAAAGCTGACAAGCCTCGGGGCAACAATTTGGCGTGAAAAGCTGACAGAGCAGGAAATTGAGCAGCTGCAAAGCTCATAAATAAAAAGCTGTTTTCACAGAGATAGTTGCTTTCCGTATTTGATTTTCTCGTATATATCGTGCTCTTTTTTCGATATAAGTGACAATAATTATGAAAAGAGCTTAAATAAATAAAAATCACAACATGGGATACATGAGGAGGAAACGAACAATGGAAAGAAGTTTATCGATGGAACTAGTTCGCGTAACGGAGGCAGCAGCACTTGCTTCTGCACGCTGGATGGGTAGAGGCAAAAAAGATGAAGCTGATGATGCAGCAACATCCGCAATGAGAGACGTATTTGATACTATTCCGATGAAAGGCACAGTCGTAATCGGAGAAGGCGAGATGGACGAAGCGCCAATGCTCTACATCGGCGAAAAGCTTGGGACAGGCTATGGACCGCGTGTAGACGTTGCTGTTGATCCGCTTGAGGGTACAAATATCGTTGCATCAGGAGGCTGGAACGCACTTGCAGTCATTGCGATTGCAGATCACGGAAATCTTCTGAATGCACCGGATATGTACATGGATAAAATTGCGGTTGGACCTGAAGCAGTTGGCTGCATTGATATTAATGCTCCAATCATCGATAACTTAAAGGCTGTTGCAAAAGCGAAGAACAAAAACATTGAAGATGTCGTTGCAACGATCTTAAACCGTGAAAGACACGAGCATATCATTAAAGAGCTTCGCGAGGCGGGCGCCCGAATTAAGTTGATCAATGATGGAGACGTTGCTGGTGCGATTAATACAGCATTTGATCATACGGGTGTAGATATCCTGTTTGGATCAGGCGGCGCGCCTGAGGGCGTTCTGGCAGCAGTTGCGCTAAAATGTCTTGGGGGAGAAATCCAAGGCAAACTGCTTCCGCAAAATGATGAAGAACGCGAAAGATGCGAAAAGATGGGCCTAGACGTTAGCAGGGTACTCCGCATGGAAGACCTGGTTAAAGGCGAAGACGCCATTTTTGCAGCAACAGGCGTAACAGACGGGGAACTCCTTAAAGGGGTTCAGTTCAAAGCTTCTATCGGAACAACTCAAACACTTGTTATGCGTGCAAAATCAGGAACCGTTCGTTTCATTGACGGCACACACAGCTTAAGCAAAAAACCGAATCTAGTAATGAAATAAAACCACAATAATGAAAAAAGCAGAGCGGCTCCGGCTGCTCGCTTCTTTTTTGTAGAATCATCTAAGGTCTGTTCTGCTTTTCTGGCTTTATTTCAAAATCATTTCAATATCTGAAATATATTGATTAAATTCAGCAAATAAGGTAAAACTAAAGAGTGCTGCGAAAATGAAAGATTATCTTTCACACTGCTTTTCCTACTTCAAGCCTATCTTCTATTTCTTCTCTATATCTGATCCATTTTCTAATTTTTTCACGAATATAGATGGAAGAACAATGTTTTTTATAATTTATAAAGTGTGGTGTTGACATGAGCGAGGTTTCAATTTCCAATCTCGAACATATGAAATTAAAAGAGTTATATGAACTTGCGCGTCATTATAAAATTTCATATTACAGTAAACTGACAAAAAAAGAATTGATCTTTGCCATTTTAAAAGCAAACGCTGAGCAAGAGGACTTATTGTTCATGGAAGGCGTTCTTGAAATTATTCAATCAGAGGGATTTGGGTTCTTAAGACCTATCAATTATTCCCCGAGTTCTGAAGATATCTATATTTCAGCTTCGCAAATCCGCCGTTTTGATTTAAGAAATGGGGACAAGGTTTCCGGTAAAGTGCGTCCGCCGAAGGAAAACGAACGCTATTACGGATTGCTTCACGTAGAGGCAGTAAATGGGGACGACCCTGAATCTGCAAAAGAGCGTGTTCATTTCCCGGCTTTGACACCGCTGTATCCGAACAGACAAATTATTCTTGAAACAAAACCAAATGACCTTTCGACACGCATCATGGACGTGATTGCTCCCGTTGGATTTGGACAGCGCGGACTAATCGTTGCGCCTCCTAAAGCTGGTAAAACGATGTTATTAAAAGAAATCGCTAACAGTGTGACAACGAATCATCCTGAAGCTGAACTGATCGTTCTTCTGATCGATGAGCGTCCTGAGGAAGTAACGGATATAGAACGTTCTGTAGCAGGCGATGTCGTAAGCTCAACATTTGATGAAGTTCCTGAGAACCATATCAAAGTCGCAGAGCTTGTACTTGAACGTGCAATGCGCCTTGTCGAGCATAAGAAAGATGTAATCATCCTGATGGACAGCATCACCCGTCTTGCGCGTGCTTATAACCTTGTTATTCCGCCAAGCGGACGTACCCTGTCAGGCGGTATCGATCCTGCTGCGTTTCACCGTCCGAAGCGATTTTTCGGAGCGGCAAGAAACATTGAAGAAGGCGGCAGCCTGACAATTCTTGCAACAGCTCTAGTAGATACAGGTTCACGCATGGATGATGTGATCTATGAGGAGTTTAAAGGAACGGGCAACATGGAACTTCACCTTGATCGTTCTCTTGCTGAAAAACGCATCTTCCCGGCAATCGATATCCGCCGTTCTGGAACGCGTAAAGAAGAATTGCTTATTCCTAGAGAACATCTTGAAAAGCTATGGGCGATCCGCAAATCAATGTCAGATTCACCTGACTTTGCTGAAAAATTCCTTAAAAAATTGCGTAATTCAAAATCCAATGAAGAATTCTTCAGCATTTTAGATGCTGAATGGAAAGCGGCAGGTGTCTCGGGAAAACGATTGTAAATTTTATTCCGAACTAGTTGCAAATAAATTGGAAGCTTGTTATAATTTTTTTATGTGCTTTTCCGGAAGTCAATCTTCTGGAATTGATAACTCTGTTTCGACAAACGATTCAGGGCGGAAGGAGATGAAACGGAATGAAAGCAGCTATACATCCTAACTACAAAAAAGTTATGGTTAAATGTGCTTGTGGAAATGAATTTGAAACTGGTTCTGTAAAAGACGAGGTGCGCATCGAGGTTTGCTCTGAGTGCCATCCATTCTACACAGGACGTCAAAAATTCGCTTCTGCTGACGGTCGTGTTGATCGCTTCAACAAAAAATACGGTCTTAAATAATCATAGATTAAAGGAAACAGGCAAGATTTCTGTCTTGCCTGTTTTTTTACGCCATTTCCCGCGAATTTTTGGGAAAAACAGCCATAATAAGAGTGGAATAAGCACTTTTACATATGGATTCATACGATCCTAATAAACCGCTGCGGTTTATTTTACGATAGAAATGTGACGTCATAAAGGGCGCTCAACCATAGAAACAGGTTTAATATGAAGGGAGAGGCCGTTTTCATGTATATTATGAAACAAAGCGGGTGGCTTGAGGTCATCTGCGGAAGCATGTTCTCGGGGAAATCTGAAGAGCTGATCAGAAGAGTCCGCCGGGCGCAATTTGCCAAACAGCAAGTGAAGGTGTTTAAGCCTGCCATCGATAATCGCTACAGTGATGAAGAGGTTGTTTCACATAATGGGACTGCGATGATCAGTCATGCCGTTGCCTCTTCAAGTGACCTATTTAAATATATTACACCCGAAACAGACGTTATCGCTGTTGATGAGGTTCAATTTTTTGATGAAGACATCGTGGATGTTGTCACAACGCTTGCCAATCATGGATACCGTGTGATTGCTGCAGGACTTGATCAAGATTTCAGAGGAGAGCCATTCAGCACGGTACCTGCACTAATGGCTGTCGCTGAGCTCGTAACAAAGCTTCAGGCTGTCTGCTCTGTTTGCGGATCTCCTGCAAGCCGCACCCAAAGACTGATTAATGGCAAACCGGCATCGTACAACGATCCAATCATTCTTGTCGGTGCATCTGAATCGTACGAGCCAAGATGCCGCCATCATCATGAAGTACCCGAAAAACCTGCTAAAGCTTTTCGAAGTGAGCAGGAAACTCAGAACTTAAAATAAAACACCAAAGCTGCCGATATTTTTTATCAGGCAGCTTTTTTTATGGGAAATTTGGGCACCTTAAAAATGGAGGTGTTCATTATGAAAGTTGCATGGATGGTTATTATCCTGCTTTTACTGGGAGCATGCTCAAATCCCAGCAGGCAGTCCGAAATTCACCCTGAGTCGCATAAAGGCAGTGAGCTGAAACAAACAGGGGAAGGTGTATCAAATGAACGCGGAACGACGGAACAAAATCCCAACTTTTTAAATCTGTCAAAAAACCGTGAGCAAAATGAAGATGAAATGGATAAGCTTCAAGAAGCGATCCGGAATGACAAGTCTCTTAAAATCGAGAATGTTATGATGAACGGAAACACAATATGGGTGGATGTAACATCTGATAAAGAACTCACAGATGATGAAGAACAAAAGAAGCAGGCAGAACTTCAAACAAAAATGCAGAATATCATTCCGCGCTACGATATTAAAGTGAACCTTGAAACAAAATAAAAAACTCGTTTCTATAGTAAACGAGTTTTTTCCATGCTAGAAGCTGAAGATGGAGCTGATCAGATTTCTGCGCTTTTGTTTTTTAGGTGTTTTGATATGATCAAAAACAAGAGCATGCTCGATTGGATGCTTATCTTTTTGTTTTTCCAAGCTTTCAATCTTAGCTTCCAGTTCGGCAATTCGTCCATTTAATTCCTCAATTTCCCTGCGATGCTGCAAAAGCTGATAAGAGACAACACTGTCTGCTTTGCTGTTTACTTTTTGATCAAGCTCAGCAATCTTTTGCAATAATTCATCGAAATCAGTGCCGGATTCAGCTGCTTCTGTTTTCACAATCCCTATTCTTGGAGGTTTCTTTTCCGCAACCTTTACTTCATGAAAAAGGATTCCCTGATTTAATTGATCTTTAATATCTCTTAAGGTATTAATATCTTCATCTGTAAACAAATAATGGCCGAGCTCATTCCGATCCATCTGCAAATTAAGCTGCTTTACCCAGCGCTGTACGGTTTTCGGCGACACACCCAATAACTTCGCGACCTGGCTTGTATTCATCGGTTTTCCCCCTATCTTAATCGATCCGAAACATACGAAACACAATAATCAACATGTTCGATAAGGGGAAGATGCATCCCTTCTATGCAGACAAAAGAAGAATGGATTCGTCAAAGAAAGTGCAGATTTTACGAAATGTGACTCTCTGTTTCGACGGGATCCTCGTACAACTCGAGCGGCAATCCATCTGGATCTTTGAAAAAGGTGAAGAGCCTGTTTGTAAAGGGATCGACCCGGATCGGCTCTGTTTCGATTCCCAGTTCATTCAAATGACTCACTGTCTCATGAATATTTTCAATAGAAAAAGCCAGATGTCGAAGGCCTGCTGATTCTGGACGTGAAGGACGCTCCGGGGGCGACGGGAAAGAAAACAGCTCAATTTGAGTATGATCCCCAACAGCCAGATCCAATTTATAAGAATCCCTTTCAGCCCGGTAAAATTCATGGATGACTTCAAACCCGAGTTTATTGACATAAAAGTCCTTCGACACGGCATAATCAGTACAAATGACGGCAACATGATGCACTTTTCTTATTTTCATTTTTCTTCCTTTCTTTCTGGGGTTTTAAGAATGAATTTTGCGCTTCGATGGCAGGCGGAATCGCCTGACTCCTCGGCCAGAACGGATTCGCCTGTAGGCAAAAAGCGCTTTTTCTGGCGAATCTTTATCTGTCTGCCTGCGCTAAACAGGCGCTTGGGCTTTTCTTGGTCAATTTGCTTTTGACGCTTGGGTTAACCTATACTATAATTATAACGTTATGGACGAAAATTGAGGTGAATAACGTGTTAGATCGCTTACAATCTGTAGAAGACCGCTACGAAAAATTAAATGGGCTGCTGATGGATCCTGATATTATCAACGATTCTAAGAAGCTTCGTGAATATTCAAAAGAACAATCTGACCTGCAGGAAACTGTTGAAGTATATCGTGAATATAAATCTGTGAAAGAGCAGATCGATGACGCAAAAATGATGCTTGATGACAAGCTTGACGCAGATATGCGCGAAATGGTGAAAGAAGAGCTTTCTGAGCTTCAGGCACAGGAAAAAGGGCTCTCTGAACGTTTGAAAATCCTTCTTGTTCCAAAAGACCCGAACGATGACAAAAACGTAATCATGGAGATTCGCGGTGCAGCAGGCGGAGACGAGGCAGCATTATTTGCAGGCGATCTTTACCGCATGTACAGCCGTTTTGCTGAAGCACAAGGCTGGAAAACAGAAGTGATGGAAGCAAACTCAACAGGAGTCGGCGGCTACAAAGAGATTATTTTCATGATCAACGGAAGAGGCGCATTCTCGAAGCTGAAATATGAGAATGGGGCACACCGTGTACAGCGCGTTCCTGAAACAGAATCAGGCGGAAGAATCCATACTTCAACAGCTACCGTTGCATGCTTGCCGGAAGCAGAAGAAGTAGAGATTGAGATCCATGAAAAAGACATTCGTGTAGATACATTCACATCAAGCGGACCGGGCGGACAAAGTGTAAACACGACCATGTCAGCTGTTCGCTTAACGCATCTTCCAACAGGAACGGTCGTTTCATGTCAGGATGAAAAATCCCAGATCAAAAACAAAGAAAAAGCAATGAAAGTATTGCGCGCACGCGTTTATGATAAATTTCAGCGAGAAGCACAGGCTGAATACGACCAAACCCGCAAGCTTGCTGTCGGTACAGGTGACCGATCAGAAAGGATCCGCACGTATAACTTCCCGCAAAACCGTGTTACAGACCACCGCATTGGCCTGACGATCCAAAAGCTTGACCAGATTTTGCAAGGGAAACTTGATGATTTTGTCGATGCTCTTATCGTTGAAGATCAATCGAGCAGACTTGATCAGGCAGACCAGTAAGCATGATTAAGATATACGAAGCCCTGAAGTGGGCTTCTTCTTTTTTGGCAGAAGCAGAACGGGACCACAATGCGGGAGAGCTCCTTTTGCGCCATCATCTAAATATGAGCCGTGCAGAGATGCTGGCTAACCTTAGAACCGATCTTTCTGACGGAGTCTGGGAAAGCTTTAAAACAGATGTAAACCGTCATGCTGAAGGAATACCTGTTCAGCACATGATCGGATCAGAAGAATTTTACGGCCGTTCGTTTTTGGTCAACAAAGAAGTCCTCATACCGCGCCCGGAAACCGAGGAGCTGGTAGAAGGAATCTTGTTAAAAGCAAAATACTTGTTTAACGGATATTCTTCAGTAGAAGCAGCAGATATCGGGACAGGCAGCGGTGCCATTGCCATTTCCCTTGCTTTGGAAAATCCGATGTTCAAGTTGTGTGCGGTCGACATTGCACCCGAATCACTTGAAGTTGCTCAGCTGAATGCAAAAAATCTAGGAGCAGAAGTCCAATTTTTACACGGTGATCTGTTATCCCCGATTTTAAATAGCGGCAAGAAGCTTGATGTCGTCGTGTCTAATCCGCCTTACATCCCGGATGCTGACATTTTGGAGCTGTCTCCAGTTGTGAAGGACCATGAACCGCTTCGCGCACTGGCAGGCGGTGTGGACGGACTGAATTTTTACCGCAGACTCGCCGCAGAAATTCCGCTCGTCATCAGCGAACGCGCCCTGATCGCATTTGAAGTTGGAGCCGGACAAGGAGAAGATGTAAAAGCTCTGCTGCTGGACAAGCTGCCACATGCAGAAGCAGAAGTAAAATACGATATAAATGGCAAAGATCGCATGGTATTTGCTGTAGTGAACGGAACGTCTCAGTGATGAGGCGTTTTTGTTGTGTTAGGAAGGAGATGGTATTTGCGGTGGCGGTAGGAGCCTGTGGTTTCAAGCTTTAACTGTTTCAGCAGATATGCAGCAGAGGAAACAGACGTGATTTTTAGAAAATTGCGTAATTCTTGATTGGTGATGGTAGCTGAAATCAAAAGACAATAATCATCTAAGGCTGCCAAATGTGCATCCTTACTCGAGATTTTGCAACTTGAACAGGTCCAGGAACCGTTTACTCTTAGCATCTCAAGGTTATTACAATTCGGGCATTGAATACCTCTTAGGAGATCTTTTTCCTGTAATTGAAAGTGAGACAGTATATCTGGATTATGAGGAGAATGAAGTTTTAATAGCAATCGGGAAAGTTTATTTACCTCTCTGGTACTTAGCACATCATCTTTTACTCGTTGATTGATTTGTTCAATTTTTGAGTGAAGCTGTGAAGCATGTATCACTTTTCTTGTTACTTCGTCTGAATATGCTGGAATCGATTTAATAAGGGTTGCAGGATTACTGATAACAATTAGTGGATAGATAGGGAGCGAGGGGAAATGATTAGAAATTAGCCATTGATGCAAATGCTTTTTCTGCCGTTTTACTTGGGTTATAGGATCTGGAAATGCTTCTTCTTTACCGTTCAAAGCCCTGATCAGTTGGTGAAATTTTTGATCAAAGCACAATGTTCCGTTCATATTTTTTATTTCAAGAATGACAAGATAGTTGCTTGTCAGTAATAAAATATCGATTTGAAAATACTCATTATTACAATGTTGGAGTCTAATATCATGAAATATAAAAAATCTCTTTTCATCCATTGCATTTAGATAATAGTCAATAGATTTTTCTCCTCGATATCCAGCTCGAATTTTGGCATATTCCTCCTCAATTTTACTTCTCTTTAGATGGTTTGAAGGTAATCTTCTAAGAAGTGCCTCTAGTTTTCTTAATTTAATTGGTATTTCACGTTCCTTTTTAATCAATGGAATGCTCCTTTTATTTTAGTCTGCTTTTTATTTCTGCGGCAGGGCTTGGAATCCTTCTTCTTCTGCAAATTAGGATTTTTATAGATGAAAATTTAACTTTTTATAGGTGAATTATTCAATATATCGGACATTCACCATCCATTTTCACTTGAAAATTAGCTTTTTCTAAATAACGATCGCTAATTAATCATAGATGCAGCTAAAATATTTATGAAATCACCTGCATCGGGGATCAGAATTGGATGAGAAGTGCCCAACTCGCAGAAACCGCCATTCAATTAGCAAAAACCCAACTCCAATTCGCAGAAATTACGATTCAACTCGCAAAAACAGACATCCAACTCACAAACCTTGATTTCGGACGATAAAAATGCCAGTTACTAGCTGCCGTTGGCCATTCTATCGTAGATGCAGCTAAAGATATTAAGGAAATTCAGCTGAATTGGGTATCAGACTTGGATCCGAAGCACCCAACTCGCAGAAACCGCCATTCAATTAGCAAAAACCCAACTCCAATTCGCAGAAATTACGATTCAACTCGCAAAAACAGACATCCAACTCACAAACCTTGATTTCGGACGATAAAAATGCCAGTTACTAGCTGCCGTTGGCCATTCTATCGTAGGTGCAGCTAAAGATATTAAGGAAATTCAGCTGAATTGAGTTTCAGACTTGGACCCGAAGCACCCAACTCGCAGAAACTGCCATTCAATTAGCAAAAACCCATCTCCAATTCGCAGAAATTACGATTCAACTTGCAAAAACAGACATCCAACTCACAAACCTTGATTTCGCACGAAAACAAAATGCCAGTTACTAGCTGCCGTTGGCCATTCTATCGTAGATGCAGCTAAAGATATTAAGGAAATCTAGCTGCATTGGGTATCAGACTTGGATCCGAAGCACCCAATTCGCAGAAACCGCCATCCAATTAGCAAAAAACCATCTCCAATTCGCAGAAATTACAATTCAACTCGCAAAAACAGACATCCAACTCACAAACCTTGATTTCGCACGAAAAAAATACCAGTTACTAGCTGCCGTTGGCCATTCTATCGTAGATGCAGCCCAGAATAAAAGAAATTCAGCTATATAGGGTATCAGACTTGTATCCGAAGCACCCAACTCACAGAAACCGCCATCCAATTAGCAAAAACCCATCTCCAATTCGCAGAAATTACGCTTCAACTCGTAAAAACAGACATCCAACTCACAAAGGACGATAAAAATGCCAGTTACTAGCTGCCGTTGGCCATTCTATCGTAGATGCAGCCCAGAATAAAAGAAATTCAGCTATATAGGGTATCAGACTTGGATCCGAAGCACCCAACTCACAGAAACCGCCATCCAATTAGCAAAAACCCAACTCCAATTCGCAGAAATTACGCTTCAACTCGCAAAAACAGACATCCAACTCACAAACCTTGATTTCGGACGATAAAAATGCCAGTTACTAGCTGCCGTTGGCCATTCTATCGTAGATGCAGCCCAGAATAAAAGAAATTCAGCTATATAGGGTATCAGACTTGGATCCGGAGCACCCAACTCGCAGAAACCGCCATCCAATTAGCAAAAAACCATCTCCAATTCGCAGAAATTATGTTTCAATTCACACAAATGGCCTTCCAACTCGCAATCAGGTTTTCAGCAAAAAAATAGATTACTAGAAAACAAAAAACTAGTTTAAGAATCTAAATCCCTGTCCATACTGTTTCCTAGAAGGGGATGGTGAGGGAAATGAAGAAACAGCATATCGCATTTATCTATATTTTATTATTATTAATTGGTGCAATAATGAACGTATATAAAGAACCGCTTTCGGCTGGTGCCGAGCAGCAGGGATCGGAACCGGTTGTGATTCCGGATGAGGCGATTCGCCTCCGCATTTTGGCCAACAGCGATTCTGATGAGGATCAGGCTTTAAAACGAAAAATTCGCGACGAAGTGAATAAAGAGATCACGGTGTGGGTTGCGAAGCTCACTTCTATAGAGGCGGCACGCGAACTAATTCAGTCAAGACTTCCTGAGATTGAGAAAATTGTTCAGTCTGTTTTAGTGAAAGAGAACATGGAGCAGGAATTCAGCGTTGATTTTGATAATGTCAGTTTCCCGACAAAGATGTATGGCAGCTATATTTACCCGGCAGGTGACTATGAGGCCATCCTGATCACGCTCGGCGAAGGGAAAGGCGCCAACTGGTGGTGCGTGCTGTTTCCGCCGCTTTGCTTTCTTGATTTTTCTAACGGACAGGCTGTCAAGGCAGCAGAGATCGAAGAAGAGGACAAAAGTGCAGAGGCTGAAAAAACGTCCGAAGAGCTTAGTGCTCTAATTGTAGATGAAGAAGAAGAAGAAAAAGAAGAAGTAGAAGTCAAATTCTTTTTGGTTGAATGGTTTTCGAACTTATTCTCATGATGGACTTAAGGGGAAATCCTTAAGTCTTTCTTTTTTTCTAGTATTAAGAAATTATAAAAATTTGCGCTTTGATGTCTAGCTCTAGCGCCCAACTCCTCTGCCAGAACAAATCCGGCAAAAAAGTCAAACCCGGACTTTTCTGCCGGATTCTTATCTGTCTTTCGGAGCTAAACGGGCGATTCCGCTTTTCTTATTATTGAGTGCATAAAAGTCATTCCCCGTCATAGATTTGAAGTAGAAAAGAAAAACGGGGTGAAATGATGTACTATCAATTGCGGATTGCAGAGAAAAAAGATGTACAAGCCATAAAATCATTTATCGAAAAAGCGGGTTTGATCTCTGAAGGAATAGAGGACATTGCCGAATACTTTGTCGTAATGGAAAGTGATGAAAATACAATCGTTGCAAGCTTGGGAATTGAACCTGTGAATGGAGACGGTTTGCTGCGTTCCCTTGTCGTTTCTGAAAATATAAATCAGGCTCATCTTCTTTCCTTATTTGAAAGTATCCATGCATTAGGAAAAGAAAAGGGCCTCTGCGGAAGCTACCTTGTCACCAATAAGAAAAATTCAATCGAATTTCTTACGCTGATTGGTTTTCAGTCAGTGGAACAAAACGAGATTCCTGAGCACTTATTAAATTCGGCTCATTTTAAAGAATCATTGGAAAAAGAACATGCCGTTGTGATGGTAAAAACCTCATGATGTGGATATATCCACACAGTTATCCACTGATTCTCAAGCTTTATCCACAAAATGTGGATAAAGCTTGTTTTATTTGGGGTCATCTTTTATACTTTCATGAGGAATGGAAGAAAAGGTCGGGAAATACAAAGTTATTCACATGTTAGACAGGAGAGTTATAAGAATGGAAACAAAAGTTTGGATTGTGGATAATTTAAAGGATTTATCCTTAAGTTATCAACAAATTGCACAGGCGGCAGCCAAATTAAGAGAGAATGAGGTTGTGGCTTTCCCAACAGAGACCGTATATGGCCTTGGCGCCAACGCTAAATCGGATCTCGCTGTGGGTAAGATTTATGAAGCAAAAGGAAGGCCGAGCGATAATCCACTGATTGTCCACATTGCGACAAAAGAACAGCTGCATGAAATTGCAGCTGAAGTGCCTGTTTATGTGGAAAAGTTAATCGATGTTTTGTGGCCGGGACCGATTACATTTGTCTTGCCGAAGAAACCCGGGCTGTCTGATCGTGTAACAGCAGGACTTGATACGGTAGCAGTAAGAATGCCAGATCATCCGCTGGCACTTGCCATTATCAAAGAAACAGACCTGCCGATTGCTGCACCTAGTGCGAATCTTTCTGGAAAGCCAAGTCCTACACGCGCTGCTCATGTATACGATGATTTAAATGGCAGAATCGCCGGCATTATGGACGGAGGCGCAACTGGTGTAGGTGTGGAATCTACTGTCTTAGACTGCACTCAGCAGATTCCGGTCATTTTAAGACCGGGCGGAGTGACGCAGGAACAGCTTGAAAGCCTAATTGGAAAGGTTCTAATGGATCAGGCGTTAATAGAGGAAGGGCTTACTCCAAAGTCTCCTGGAATGAAATATACCCACTATGCACCGAAAGCACCATTAATGATTGTTGAAGGCTCATTATCTTTTTTTCAAAAAACAATTGATGCTGCAAAACGAGAAGGGAAAAAAGTAGGTGTGCTTGCAACAAAAGAAAAAGCAGAAAGCTATCAGGCCGACACTGTTTTAGTTTGCGGAAGCAGAGAGGACATTCAGACAGTTGCAGCCGGACTCTACGATGTGCTGCGTGAATTCGACGATGCGGAAGTAGATTGTATTTACAGTGAAAGTTTTTCAAATGAAGGTGTCGGGCAAGCGGTGATGAACCGTTTACTGAAGGCTGCAGGACAGCAGATTGTGAAGGAATAAGAAGACTTAGAAGATGTTCTAAGAAAACTCGGACGTGCATAAGTTTGAATGAAGCGTGTCCGAGGAGGCTTTAGAATGAATATAGAGGCATTAATTGGGGAACTCATTACCTTATTTATGATGGCATTTGCGCTTGGAATGGATGCTTTTTCAGTCGGACTTGGGATGGGGCTGATCAAACTCCGGTTAAGGCAGATTTTTTATATTGGGCTGACGATCGGTCTGTTTCATTTATGGATGCCGCTTGCCGGGATGTGGATCGGAAAAGTGCTCTCCAGTACGTTTGGGAATATTGCCTCGATTGCAGGCGGTGCACTGCTGATCCTTCTCGGAGTGCAGATGATTTTCGCTTCATTAAAAAAAGATAATGAACCTATGATTACACCGGTAGGCTTTGGTCTCCTTTTTTTTGCGCTCAGCGTAAGCCTGGACAGCTTTTCAGTCGGTTTAAGTCTTGGAATTTACGGTGCAAGAACGTTCCTGACAATCGCAATGTTCGGCATTGTCAGCATGGTGCTCACATGGATTGGCCTTCTGATTGGAAGAAGAGTTCAAAACTGGCTGGGTACATACGGTGAAGCTCTCGGCGGAAGCATTCTATTAGGTTTTGGCTTGAAGCTGATTTTTCCAATATAGATGATAACAGGTCCAATAATGGCCTGTTTTTTGTTTTTCTGAAAAGTCCCAATGACTACTTTCCTAACCCTAATTGGATTATAATAAAAGAAAGGAGGCAGATGAATGATTAATATCCTTTTTGTTTGTACAGGAAATACATGCAGAAGCCCCATGGCGGAAGCATTATTGAATCATATGAAAGAAAACGATCATCTCCTTTCGGTCAAATCTGCAGGTGTGTATGCAAGCGGCGGCAGTGATGCTTCCTTTCATGCGAAACAGGCCCTTGATGAAAAAGGAATCGTATGCAATCACCGCTCGTCTCTTTTGAATGAAGAGCACATCCGCTGGGCAACGTACATTTTAACAATGACTGAAAGTCATAAAGAGCTGATATTTGAACGATATCCGCAGGCGATCGAAAAAGCCTTTACCCTCTCTGAATTTGTGATGGAGGATGAACAGAATCGGCGCGATGTCATGGATCCGTTCGGCGGTTCACTTGAGATTTACAGAATGACCCGTGAAGATTTAGAAAAAATGATTATGCTTCTGATTAAAAAATTAGAAAATTAAGCGTTCTGGAGGGTTAAAAAAATGAAAATTGCAATTGCTTCTGACCATGGCGGGCTGAATCTCCGCGAGGAAATCAAGCAGCTAATGGATGAAATGAAAATACAGTATGAAGATTTTGGCTGTGAATGCGAAACGTCGGTAGATTATCCGGACTATGCGCTGCCGGTAGCAGAAAAAGTGGCAAGCGGGGAATTTGACCGCGGAATTCTGATTTGCGGCACGGGCATCGGCATGAGCATTTCTGCCAATAAAGTAAAAGGGATCCGCTGCGCGCTTGTCCATGATACATTCAGTGCAAAAGCAACAAGAGAGCACAATAACAGCAATATGCTTGCTATGGGCGAGCGTGTTATCGGTCCTGGTCTGGCCCGTGAAATTGCAAGAATCTGGCTGACAACAGAATTTGAAGGCGGAAGACACGAAAATCGCGTCAGTAAAATCACTGCATTTGAAAATAAACGGCAAGGGTGAAGCGAAATGACAACGATTGGGGAGTGGAAGAATCAGCTGCGCACGATGCTTGCTGATTTAGAAGAGCAATCTTCCTTTCGCGCGGGAAACATCTTTGTGGTTGGCTGCAGCACGAGTGAAGTGATTGGAGAAAAGATTGGTACGGCTGGTACGATTGAAGCCGCGGAAATGATTTTTGAGGAATTAAAGGCGTTTAAAGAAAGAACAGGCATGCATCTTGCTTTTCAATGCTGCGAGCATTTGAACAGAGCATTAGTTGTTGAGCATGAGACAGCTGCTTCCTATAACCTTGAAGCAGTAACGGTTACACCTGTACGAGCGGCTGGCGGAGCGATGGCGACATATGCTTATTCAGCTTTCAAAGAGCCTGTTGTGGTTGAATTCATAAAAGCTGACGGCGGCATTGATATCGGTGATACTTTTATCGGTATGCATCTTTTGCATGTAGCGGTTCCTGTCAGGAGCTCTGTAAATCAGGTTGGACATGCCCGTGTTACAATGGCAAAGACACGTCCGAAGCTGATCGGCGGAGAAAGAGCCGTGTATGCAGCCAAGGAAGAAAACAGGAAGTGTACATAATAAATACGAACAATATAAAAAAATTATGTGGTTATTATTCGTTATTTTAGTGCTATTTCCTCAAAAATCACCGTTCTTGATAAAAAATATACATAAATCTATTACAATCTTGATCATGAACGTGTACAATAAAGTTGAATTGAATGTGAAAATTGTCTGCAAAATCAGATGAAATGGATAGGGGGATTCTAAACATGAAACATTTAAGCAAGCAGGATACAAGCGTATTTGAAGCAATTCAGGATGAATTACAGCGTCAGCGCACGAAAATCGAATTGATTGCTTCTGAAAACTTTGTTACAGAAGCCGTAATGGAAGCTCAAGGCTCAGTCCTTACGAACAAATATGCAGAAGGTTACCCTGGCCGCCGTTATTACGGAGGCTGTGAGCATGTGGATGTTGTAGAAAATATTGCAAGAGACCGTGCAAAAGAAATTTTCGGTGCAGAGCATGTTAACGTGCAGCCTCATTCAGGTGCACAGGCAAATATGGCTGTGTACTTCACAATCCTTGAACAGGGAGATACAGTTCTTGGCATGAACTTATCTCATGGCGGTCACTTAACACACGGAAGCCCTGTTAACTTCAGCGGCGTGCAGTACAATTTCGTTGAATATGGTGTGGACCAAGAAACACATCGCATTAACTATGAAGATGTATTAGAAAAAGCCCGCTTGCATAAGCCGAAGCTGATTGTTGCAGGCGCAAGTGCATATCCTCGTGCAATTGATTTCAAGAAATTCCGTGAAATTGCGGATGAAGTCGGAGCTTATTTCATGGTAGACATGGCTCATATTGCAGGACTTGTAGCGGCAGGCCTGCATCAAAATCCTGTTCCTTATGCTGATTTTGTTACAACAACAACGCATAAAACATTGCGCGGACCTCGCGGCGGTATGATTCTCTGCAAAGAAGAATTCGCGAAAAAGATTGATAAATCAATTTTTCCTGGAATCCAAGGCGGACCGCTTATGCATGTAATTGCTGCAAAAGCTGTTTCATTTGGAGAAGTCCTTCAAGACGACTTCAAGACATATGCATCTAACATCATTGCTAATGCAAATCGTCTTGCTGAAAGCTTGAAGAACCAAGGATTAACGCTAGTATCAGACGGAACAGACAATCACTTGATTTTAATTGATGTGCGTTCATTGAATCTGACTGGCAAAGTTGCAGAAAAAGTGTTGGATGATATCGGAATTACAGTGAACAAAAACACAATTCCATTTGATCCAGAAAGTCCATTCGTGACAAGCGGAGTCCGTATCGGTACTGCTGCTGTAACAAGCAGAGGCTTCGGTCTTGAAGATATGGATGAAATCGCTGCGATCATGGGTCTTGCACTCAGCAACCCTGAAGATGAAGCGAAATTAGAAGAAGCAAAGAGCAGAGTAGAAGCTTTAACTTCTAAGTTTTCTTTGTATGTGTAATAGATTGGGCTGACTCGTTCAGCCCTTTTTTTGACCGAAAAAAGAGCAAATCCAGATGAGCCGGATTTGCTCTTTTCTCTTATAGAAATACAAAATAAATTACTGCTGCTAAAATAATGCGGTAAATGGCAAACGGCACTAATTTAATTTTGTTGATAAGGTCAAGGAAGAAGCGAATCGAAATTAAAGCGACTACGAATGCGCTGATAAATCCTGCAATAAAGAATGGAAGTGCGTCCAGCGTGAAGTGCTCCCAGTTCTTTAGAAGAGAAAGTCCGCTTGCGCCTGCCATAATTGGAACGGCCATGATGAAGGTGAAGTCAGAAGCAGTTCTATGATTCATGCCAAGCATAACGCCTCCGGAAATCGTCGATCCAGAACGAGAAAATCCCGGCCATAACGATAAACATTGGATCAGCCCTACAAGCAAAGCCTGTTTGTATGTGATTTTATCCACGGTTTCTGTTGTAATGGTTCTTTTGCGCTGAACGAAATCAGCAGCCAGCATCAAGAACGCGCCAATGACTAGGCCAATTAAAACTGTATGGATAGAAAATAAATGTTCATCGATATAATCTTCAAATAGAAGACCAAGAACAGCAGCAGGCAGCAAACCTACGATGACTTTTGTTAATTTTAACTTTGTTCGTTTTACCTCAGCTGTTTCTTTTTTCAGACCGAGCAAGCTGATAAAACGCTCTCTGAAAATAATGACGACCGCAAGAATGGATCCCAGCTGAATCACAATTTTAAACGTATTTGCAACATGTTCACCATAAAGCTCTTTAGATTGAAACAGCAAATCATCAAATATAATCATATGTCCAGTAGAGGATACTGGAGCAAATTCCGTTAAACCTTCCACAATGCCTAAAACAACAGCAACAAAAATCTCCCATAAATTCAAGTTTAAATCCACCTCTTTAACTAGTTCAATTTAAAAAACGCTCTTTGATGATTTTAAACGTTTCATAGTTAGAAGTCTATGAATTTCATGAAAATGGTAAATTTGTGTAAAGTGAAATTCACTGAGGATGGGCCAAAATACTTAAAATCTGAAAGTGGAAAATGAGTATTTAGAATATTGTGTAAACGATTAAATCTATTTAATATCATTCTTAGATACCTGCAACATAACCTGAGGGCTATGCATTGTCCTGATATGGACAACAACCCCGTTATTCTTTATGAATAACGGGGTTTTATTGTGGAAAGGAGGAAGCAGCTAAAGGAAGTTCAGGAAAACATGATCAAGGGAGAGATGGCTGGATGTTAAAAAAAGCAATGAGTCTACTATTTGCATTTGTTCTTATTTTTAGTTTGTATGGACCGTTTGCGGATAATTATGCAAACGCTTCCATAAATAACAAAGTAAACTATTCAAACGATATTATCTATCAAATTATGACGGATCGATTCAGTGATGGGAATGCTAATAATAATCCGACAGGCAGCTTGTTCAGCGCCGACTGCTCAAACTTAAGAAAATACTGCGGCGGTGACTGGCAGGGAATTATCAATAAACTGAATGAAGGATATTTCACGGATATGGGGATTACGGCGTTATGGATATCTCAGCCTGTCGAAAATGTCTATTCCGTTTTGAATGATGCAGCAGGCACGGCATCCTATCACGGATATTGGGCGCGGGATTTTAAAAAGCCAAACCCATTTTACGGCACGATGCAAGAGTTTCAAGCCCTTATCAATACAGCACATCAGAAGGGAATAAAGGTCATTATCGATTTTGCGCCAAATCACACCTCACAAGCATCAGAAGACACTCCGTCTTATATGGAAAACGGGAAGCTATATGATAACGGTACGCTTGTGGGCGGCTATACAAACGATACGAAAGACTTATTCCATCATAATGGCGGAACGAATTTTTCTTCTATTGAAGATGGGATATACAGAAATCTCTATGATCTGGCAGATTTCAATCATCAGAACCCGACAGTGGATAAATACTTAAAGGATTCTGTGAAGCTCTGGCTCGATATGGGAATCGACGGGATCAGGGTAGATGCAGTTAAGCATATGCCGTTCGGCTGGCAAAAGACGTTCATGGAAACCATCTACAGCTATAAACCGGTGTTTACGTTCGGAGAATGGTTCCTTGGGGAAAATGAGGTGGATCAAAACTATTATAACTTTGCCAACACCACAGGAATGTCATTGCTTGATTTCCGTTTTGGCCAAAAACTGAGACAGGTATTAAGAAACGGCTCTGACAGCTGGTATGGCTTTAACTCGATGATCACTGAGTCGGAAGCGAAGTATGAACAGGCTGCCGATCAGGTCACCTTCCTTGATAATCACGATATGGACCGCTTTCACTTTGACGGGGCGGATGTAAAAAATACAGATCTTGCTTTAGCTGTCATGCTCACTTCAAGAGGCGTGCCGAACGTGTATTACGGAACCGAGCAATATATGACAGGCAATGGAGATCCAAACAACCGGAAAAAACAAACATCTTTCAATAAAACAACGAAAGCCTATCAGATCATCAGCAAGCTTTCAGCCCTGCGTAAATCGAACCAGGCTTTAGGCTATGGAAAAACAAAAGAAAGATGGATTAATAATGATGTCTATATCTATGAAAGAACATTTGGCAAAGATGTAGTATTGGTAGCGGTGAATAAAAGCAAAACAGCAGCTTACAACATAACAAATCTTTCAACGGCCCTGCCTGCAGGGAGTTATTCTGATCAGCTGACTTCCTTATTGAATGGCAACAGTTTATCAGTGGGCAGCGGAGGAGCTGTTTCTGCATTTGACCTATCACCAGGGGAAGCAGGCGTCTATTCTTCCAATGGAACCGCAGCCGCACCGACAATCGGTCAAATCGGTCCGGTCATGGCAGTCCCTGGAAGAACCATCACAATCAGCGGAGAATCCTTCGGCACATCTGTTGGTTCAGTGAAGGTTGGAACAGGAAATGCAGCCGTATTATCCTGGTCGAATACTGAAATTCGTGCACAGGTGCCAGTTTTAGCTGAAGGCAATTATCAGGTGTCTGTCACTTTATCAGGAGGGACAGTAAGCAATACGTACGGTCCAGTTGAGGTTTTATCCGGAAAGCAGTCATCTGTACGGTTTATGGTGAACAATGCAACAACTAGTCCTGGCCAGTCAGTATATATAGTAGGAAATGTAAGCGAGCTTGGAAACTGGGATGCAGCGAGGGCTATTGGACCGATGTATAACCAGGTAATCACAAAGTATCCGGGCTGGTATTATGACGTCAGCGTGCCGGCTGGGCGCGATATTGAATTTAAGTTTATTAAAAAGGATGCAAGCGGAAATGTTGTTTGGGAAAGCGGAGCGAACCATTTATACACGACCCCATCAAGCGGTCCGGGGACATCTATTTCTAATTTCCAGAACTAAAAAAGATCAGCTCGCCTGTTTGAGGGGTGAGCTGTTTTTTCATTCATGAATAAGACCGATAAAAGGGAGAATTACATTGATAAATCTCGGAGTTACACCGATAAATGTTTGAAAGAACTCATATTTATAAAAAAACGGTAAATATCTGCACTCTAACGGTCCTTTTAAAGAATTCCTGCAAATAAATCTCCCATCCTTCTTGAAACAGCTCTTCTTTTTCTGTAAAATCTATTGAAGTGTCATAGAAAAGGAGATGAGCCGATGGGCAAAGTATACGTTTTTGATCATCCACTTATTCAGCATAAGCTAACATATATCCGTGATGTAAAGACAGGTACGAAAGAATTTCGTGAGCTTGTTGATGAAGTTGCGAGCTTGATGATGTTTGAAATTACAAGAGACATGCCGCTTGAAGAAGTGGAAGTTGAAACACCGGTGCAAGTAGCAAAATCAAAGGTTTTGGCTGGCAAAAAGCTTGCGATTGTCCCTATTCTCCGAGCTGGTCTTGGAATGGTTGACGGAATCATTAAACTGATCCCGGCAGCAAAAGTCGGACATGTAGGTTTATACCGCGATCCAGAGACGTTAAAGCCAATCGAGTATTATGTGAAACTCCCTTCTGACGTGGAAGAGCGCGAATTTATCGTTGTTGATCCAATGCTTGCAACAGGCGGATCTGCTGTTGAAGCAATCAACAGTGTGAAAAAACGCGGCGCTAAAAATATTAAATTCATGTGTTTAATCGCGGCTCCAGAAGGTGTGGAGATTGTGAAGGAAGCACATCCTGATGTTGATATTTACATTGCAGCACTTGATGAAAAATTAAACGATCATGGATATATTGTCCCTGGCCTTGGTGATGCCGGAGACCGAATGTTCGGAACGAAATAATAGAAACGAAATCCTCCTTTATAAAAAAGGGGGATTTTTAGTTTTATACAGGATAAAAAATTGCACATCGCTGTCAATCTGCAGCACATAAGAAATGCACCGCCAAAAAAGTCAAACCCGGACTTTTCTGCCGGAGCGGGCTTTGGCGCTTCCGCTTTTCTTACATGAAAGAACCTTCCTTAGAAAAGAATAAGAGCGAGGTGACAAAAATGGGCCGAAAATGCACGATTTCTTTAATATTTTTCATGCTGATTTCTTTTTCAGGACAGGCAGAAACGTTCCCCGCCATCCCGGCTATTCCTGAGGAATCACCGGATAAGACAGAAACGATCATGATCGTAGTTGAAAAAGAATATACAGAGGCCGTATCCCAAAAAATTAAGCAGTCTTATCCAAATGTTCACATTCGCCGTACCTATAAAAAAGTATTCAGCGGCTTCACAGTTGCAGGAAAGCATAAAGATCTGGCAGCTCTTCAGAAAGAACCCCATGTATTGCACGCGAGTCCGGTTACGGCCTATCATGCCGGCCTTGAAGAGAGTGTCCCGTTTATCGGCGGTAATGAAGTTCGCGGAAAATTCGATTCTCACCATAAAAGGCTGACAGGCAAGGGAGTGAAGGTCGGCATTATTGATACAGGGATAGATTATACGCATCCGGATTTGAACCGAAGCTATCACGGCGGAGCAGATCTCATAGACGGTGACAGCGATCCGATGGAAACAAAAGCGACAGATGGAACGGAAACACTGCACGGTACACATGTGGCCGGTATCATTGCAGCGAATGGGAAACTTCAGGGCGTAGCACCGGAAGCGGAAATCATTGCTTATCGTGCGCTGGGTCCTGGAGGATACGGCACTAGCGAACAAGTGATAGCAGCAATTGAAAAGGCCATTGAAGATAAAGTGGATGTATTAAATTTATCGCTTGGTAATACAGTCAATGGACCTGACTGGCCAACAAGTCTCGCTTTAGATCGAGCAGTTGAACACGGAATTGTAGCCGTGACGTCAAGCGGGAATTCAGGTCCTGGAGTCTGGACAATCGGCTCGCCCGGCACTTCAAGCAAATCCATTTCCGTCGGGGCTTCCACTCCTCCGCAAAAAATACCTTATTTAAAGCTTAGCGGTACGGGAAAAATGGTTCCCATCACAGCCCTTGCAGGGTCTAAAGAGTGGATACTTAATCAAGGGGAAGAAATCGTCTTTGCCGGCATCGGTGAAGAGCATCAGTATAAAGCGGATATGAAAGGGAAAATTGTTCTTGTAGAGAGAGGAAAGATTACGTTTACTGAAAAAGCCCTTTTTGCGGAAAAAGTTGGAGCCAAGGCTATTATCATTTACAACAACATGAAAGGTAATTTTGCGGGAAACCTTGAAATTGAAGCAGGTATTCCGGTCGTCTCCATTTCAAAAGAGGATGGTTTATGGCTTAAAAAACAATTGGGCAATGGTGCTTTTGTTCGAACAGTCTATCAGAATGAATCTGATCAGCTTGCAGATTTCAGTTCAAGAGGTCCGGTCACCTATACGTGGGAAATCAAGCCGGATGTCGTGGCTCCCGGTGTCGCAATTGACAGCACAGTTCCGGAGGGATATTTAAGTCTTCAGGGAACAAGCATGTCAGCGCCGCATGTTGCAGGAGCCAGTGCTCTATTAAAACAGGCGCATCCAGATTGGAACCCGGAGCAAATCAAAGCTGCCTTAATGAATTCAGCAGAGCCTCTGAAAGACAAGGACGGAGTCTACTATGAACCCGTCGAGCAGGGAACGGGGAGGATCAATTTAACACGTGCACTGGAAACAGAAGCGCTTCTTTATCCCGGTTCATTGTCATTCGGACAAGTTTCCCTGCGAGGTGACCGTATCCGAAAAAAAGTGAAGCTGACTCTTGATAATCAGTCAGATGAAAAAAAGGCTTATACTTTTAAATACCCCCAGTATACAAAAGGTCTTCAATGGGGGATTCCGCAAAAAGTGGAGGTTGAACCAAAACAGCAAAAGGATGTATTCGTAACTTTGGATATTTATTCAAATGGGATGGAAGCGGGACTTCATCATGGATGGATGGATGTGGAAGCAGGCGGCCGAATCGAAAAGCTTCCTTATCTATATGTAGTAGATGAACCGGATTATCCACGTGTGATGGGATTTGAATTTGGATTCGGTGATACTGCAGGAACGTATAAGTATGAGTTTTATCTGCCGGGCGGAGCTGATGAAATGGGTATTGCATTGTATGACCCCGATACACTCAGATTTGAGGGCTTTCTTGACTGGGGCAGGAATCTTCAAAGAGGAGCTGTCAGGAAGACGTTTAATAAAGACGATCTAAAGCTGAAAGACGGACTTTATAAAGCGGTCATTTTTGCAAGAAAAGGCAGCAAGGAAGATACAATGGAAACAGATCTTATCCTCGAAAACCCTGAGGGAAAAGAGCACTGAAAATCAAATGTGAACTTTTTGTGATAGGCTTTTTTGATTGTCAGTTTTTTGGTTTTAAAGCAATTGACATTGACTAGAGCCTATTGTATGCTAGACGAGGGTAAATGATAAGGTTTTCATAACGCTTTCATATACCGCTTTTATCCCCAGAAAAATCCTTTATTAATCTATTAGCGAGGACTTGTGAATGCGCAAAAAAGAGCGTCATCCAATGCAGGCCATGGCACTAATGACAGGCATTCTATCTCAGCTAGTCGGTTCAACACTAATTGGCATCTTTTCAGGAAGATGGCTCGACCGATATTTCCAGACTGAACCGCTTTTTATGATCATAGGACTGCTCATTGGGCTCGGAATAGGTATTTCCGCGATGATCAAGCTAGTCCACCACTTTTTTTCAGGAGACTGAATCATTCATGTTTGATTTGCACCAGATGTACCACAGATATCGCAAGTATATGTTCTACCTAATGTCCTTTTATGCCGTAGGCTGGGGATTTACCGAGTATCAGTCTGTCTTTTTGGGGCTGGCGCTTGGAACAGCACTCAGTTTGTTCAACTTATGGTCAATGGTGCGCAAGCAAGTTCAGTTCGGTGAAGCGATTCAGCAGAATAGGAAGGTCAGGTCATTGGGTACTGCATCCCGATTGGCGTCAGCTGGTTTAGCTGCCCTGCTCGCGATCAAGTTTCCCGAATATCTGAATATGGTTAGTGTCATTATTGGATTAATGACAGTTTATATTGTCATTATGATAGATTATGTTTTTCAACACTCACGCGCTTAGCCGGAAGAGAGGTGAATCTATTGCATCACGAAGCTCCTATAGTAGAGTTTTTAGGCCTTACTTTTAACTTATCCAATGTTTTAATGATCACTGTTGCAAGTGTTATCGTTTTTCTAATAGCGGTACTAGCCACTCGCAAATTGGCAATGAAGCCGACAGGGATGCAGAATTTCTTTGAATGGATCGTTGATTTCGTCAAGGGAATCATCAACAGTTCAATGGACTGGCATACAGGCGGGAAATTCTTGACGCTTGGCGTG
Organism: Bacillus sp. F19; assembly: GCA_023823795.1. NCBI lineage: Bacteria > Bacillati > Bacillota > Bacilli > Caryophanales > Bacillaceae > Bacillus > Bacillus sp. F19. Next base: position 4,883,752 of record CP085710.1, on the reverse strand, counting down.
ACGCTCCTAATGTACATATTTGTATCAAATATGCTCGGGCTGCCGTTTTCAATTGCTGTAAACCATGAGCTATGGTGGAAATCACCTACAGCAGATCCAACGATTACACTGACTCTTGCTGTTATGGTCGTGGCTTTGACACACTATTATGGTGTGAAAATGAAGGGCACAGCTGAGTATGGGAAGGATTTCTTCCGACCGATGGCGTTCCTTTTCCCAATCAAGATCATTGAAGAGTTCGCTAACACGCTGACTCTTGGCTTGCGTCTTTACGGTAACATCTATGCCGGTGAAATCCTTTTGGGACTTCTCGCGGGACTTGCAGTAACTGGTCCAATCGGCGCTTTATCTGCCGCATTGCCAATGATGTTATGGCAGGCATTCAGTATTTTTGTAGGTTCCATCCAAGCATTTATCTTTGTAATGTTAACAATGGTTTATATGTCTCACAAAGTGAGCAGCGACCATTAATTAATATGTTTCAACAGTTTCATCAGAATCAAAAAACTTTTTAATAATTTGAGAGGGGATTTATATAATGAATTTAATCGCAGCTGCAATTGCAATCGGCTTAGCGGCACTTGGTGCTGGTATTGGTAATGGTCTTATCGTTTCACGTACAGTAGAAGGTGTTGCTCGTCAGCCTGAACTACAAGGTAAGCTTCAAACAATCATGTTCATCGGTATCGCATTAGTTGAGGCACTTCCTATCATCGGAGTAGTTATCGCGTTTATCGTATTAGGAAGTTAATAAAGAGACAGGTTCTCTACATAAATGGCGAAGATCGTTTTTTACCCTTCTTCGCCATTGCTTTATGTTTCTATTTAAATATGCGGCCGAGAATCAAACAGAACAATCTCGTGCTTTTTTTTGATAGTAACCCATCATGGAACTCTTGAAGGGAGTGAAACCGGGCAATGTTAACGTCAAATCTAGTAGTTGGTGCAGGCTTATCTTTAAATACTGGAGACATTGTATTCCAGCTGGTCATTTTCTTAATCTTACTTGCATTGCTGAGAAAATATGCTCTTGGACCTGTTATGAATATGATGAAACAGCGCGAAGAGCACATTGCATCTGAAATCAGTGCGTCTGAAGCTAAACACGCGGAAGCTAAGAAGCTTGCTGAAGAGCAGCGTGAACTATTAAAGCAGGCTAGAATTGAATCACAGGGATTAGTTGAAAGTGCGAAGAAGCTTGGTGAAAAGCAAAAGGAAGAAATCATCCAAGTCGCTCGTTCAGAAGCAGACCGCCTGAAGCAGTCTGCATTTAAAGAAATTGCTCAGGAAAAAGAGCAAGCTGTTGCCGCTCTTCGTGAGCAAGTAGCTTCATTATCTATTTTAATTGCTACGAAGGTTATTGAAAAAGAATTAAACGAAAAAGAACAAGAGAAGCTTATCCAGGATTATATCAAAGAGGTAGGCGAAGGCCGATGAGTAAAGAAATAGTTGCAGCTCGCTATGCATTGGCTCTTTTTCAAATCGCAAAGGAAAACCGCACGATTGACAAGTTCGAAGAGGAATTGCTTGTTATCCAGAAGGTAACGAAAGAAAATCCTGAATTATTAAACGTGCTTACACATCCAAAAGTGCTTCTAGAAAAGAAAAAATCCATGATGAGTGAAGCGTTTGCTTCTTTATCTCAACCTGTTTTAAGTACAATTTTACTCTTGATTGAACGTCAAAGAATCAATGTGATTCCTGAGCTTGCTGATCATTTTGTGAAGCTTGCAAATGACGAACGCGGCACAGAAGACGCCATTGTCTATTCTGTCAGACTGCTGGATCAAGATGAATTAACAGCGCTGTCTGATACGTTTGCCAAAAAAATCGGCAAAACATCTCTTCGTTTAAGAAATGTTATTGATCAGAATCTGATCGGCGGAGTGAAGCTTCGTATCGGCAATCGCATTTATAATGGAAGTATAAGCGGAAAGCTTGAACGTATAGAGCGACAACTTGTTGCAAAAAGATCGTAGATAGGGGTGAAACTCATGAGCATCAAAGCAGAAGAAATTAGTGCACTGATTAAAAAGCAAATCGAAAGCTATCAGTCTGATATCAAAGTTAGTGATGTAGGTACAGTTATCCAGATTGGTGACGGTATCGCCCGTGCTCATGGCCTCGACAATGTCATGGCTGGAGAGCTTGTTGAATTTTCAAACGGCGTAATGGGTATGGCTCAAAACCTTGAGTCAAACAACGTAGGTATCATTATCCTTGGACCTTACTCTGATATCCGTGAAGGTGACGAAGTTCGCCGTACTGGACGCATCATGGAGGTTCCGGTTGGTGAAGCGTTAATCGGACGCGTCGTAAACTCTCTAGGACAGCCTGTTGATGGCCTTGGTCCAATCGAAACAACACATACTCGCCCAATTGAGAGCCCGGCTCCAGGCGTTATGGATCGTAAATCTGTTCATGAACCATTACAAACTGGAATTAAAGCGATTGACTCTCTAATTCCAATTGGCCGCGGCCAGCGTGAGTTAATTATCGGTGACCGTCAAACAGGTAAAACATCTGTTGCCATCGATACAATCCTAAACCAAAAGAACGAAGATATGATCTGTATTTACGTTGCAATCGGACAAAAAGAATCTACTGTCCGCGGCGTAGTTGAAACTCTTCGCAAAAATGGCGCATTAGACTACACAATCGTTGTTACAGCATCTGCTTCACAGCCGGCACCGCTATTATTCTTAGCTCCTTATACTGGTGTTACTATGGGTGAGCATTTCATGTACAACGGCAAGCACGTTTTGGTTGTTTATGATGATTTAACAAAACAAGCATCTGCTTACCGTGAACTTTCATTATTATTACGCCGTCCTCCAGGCCGCGAAGCATATCCTGGTGACGTATTCTACTTGCATTCACGCCTTCTTGAGCGCGCTGCAAAGCTTAGTGATGCAAAAGGCGCTGGTTCATTAACAGCTCTTCCATTCATTGAGACACAAGCTGGAGATGTATCTGCATACATTCCAACAAACGTAATTTCCATCACTGATGGACAAATCTTCTTGCAGTCTGACTTATTCTTCTCAGGTGTACGTCCAGCGGTTAACGCCGGTCTATCTGTATCCCGTGTTGGAGGATCTGCACAGATCAAAGCAATGAAAAAAGTATCAGGTACACTGCGTCTTGACCTTGCTTCTTACCGTGAGCTAGAAGCATTTGCTCAATTCGGATCTGACCTTGATAAAGCAACTCAAGCGAAATTAAACCGCGGAGCACGTACGGTTGAAGTTTTGAAACAAGGCTTGAACAAACCTCTTGCAGTTGAAAAGCAAGTTGCGATTCTTTACGCTTTAACTCGCGGATTCCTTGATGATATCCCAGTTGAAGATATTAAACGCTTTGAAGAAGAGTACTATGTATTCTTAGATCAAAACCATAAAGCATTGCTTGATCATATTCGAACAACTGGCGGACTTCCTGAAGACAACGACTTCAATGCTGCTATTGCTGCATTCAAAAAAACATTCGCGATTACTGAATAATGAGGTGAAGTATGAAGGCCGGCCTTCATACTTCATCTTAAGATAATGAATCAGGTTGATTTTTATAAAAAGGTGGTGAGAACCTTTGGCATCATTACGCGACATTAAATCAAGAATCACCTCAACGAAGAAAACAAGCCAGATTACTAAGGCAATGGAGATGGTTTCAGCCGCAAAGCTGAACCGCGCCGAAAACAACGCAAAAGCGTTTGTGCCTTATATGGATAAGATACAAGAGGTGGTTGCAAACATAGCTTTAGGCAGTACGGGTGTGTCTCATCCAATGCTTGTCAGCCGTCCCGTTAAGAAAACAGCGTATCTTGTGATCACGTCTGACCGGGGATTAGCTGGTGCCCTTAACAGTAACGTTTTGCGTGCCGTATACCAGGCAATGCAAAAGCGCCACATGTCGAAAGATGAGTACGCTGTAATTGCAATCGGTAAGATTGGACGTGAATTCTTCAAGAAGCGCGGTGTTCAAATCGCTCTTGAAGTGACTGGTATTGCAGATGACACATCATTTGCTGAGATTAAAGATATTGCAACAAACACAGTTAATATGTTCAATGATGGAACATTTGACGAAATCTACGTGTATTACAATCATTTCGCAAGTGTTATTCAGCAGGACGTAACAGAAACGAAGCTTCTTCCTCTTTCTGATCTAGCTGGCTCTACTAAGAAAACATCTTACGAATTTGAGCCTTCTGAGGAAGAGATTTTAGAAGTGTTATTACCACAATATGCTGAAAGTCTCATCTACGGAGCACTTTTAGACAGTAAAGCTTCTGAGCATGCTGCGCGTATGTCAGCGATGAAAAATGCGACAGACAATGCGAAAGAACTTATCAACAGTCTTACTCTTTCATATAACCGTGCACGTCAGGCTGCGATTACACAGGAAATTACGGAAATCGTCGGCGGAGCTGCGGCACTAGAATAGACAAACAGGCCCAATATATGGGTTCCATAGACAGAAATGTTCTGCACTAGCAAGTTAGGAGGGAAAACGATGAATAAAGGACGCGTTACTCAAGTTATGGGTCCGGTTGTTGACGTAAAGTTCCAAAGCGGTCAGCTTCCTGAAATCTATAACGCCCTTAAAGTTACATTCAAAGGACGAAGCGAAAATGAAGCAGCGTCAGAATTAACATTAGAAGTTGCCCTTCACCTAGGTGACGACACGGTTCGTACCGTAGCGATGGCATCAACAGATGGCCTTGTTCGCGGAAGTGAAGTTTTAGATACAGGTGCTCCAATCTCAGTTCCAGTTGGAGATGTTACACTAGGCCGTGTATTTAACGTATTAGGTGATAACATTGATTTGGATGAAGCAATTCCTGCTGGATCTCGTCGTGATCCAATTCACAGACTAGCACCTAAATTCGATCAGCTTTCTACTGAGGTAGAAATTCTTGAAACGGGAATCAAAGTAGTAGACCTTCTTGCACCTTACATCAAAGGCGGAAAAATCGGTCTTTTCGGTGGTGCGGGAGTTGGTAAAACCGTACTTATCCAAGAACTTATCAACAACATCGCTCAAGAGCATGGCGGTATCTCTGTATTCGCTGGTGTTGGAGAGCGTACTCGTGAAGGAAATGACCTTTACCATGAGATGACTGATTCTGGTGTTATCAAGAAAACAGCGATGGTTTTCGGTCAAATGAATGAGCCGCCTGGAGCACGTATGCGTGTAGCTCTTACAGGTCTTACAATGGCTGAATACTTCCGTGATGATCAAGGACAAGACGTTCTTTTCTTCATGGATAACATTTTCCGTTTCACTCAAGCAGGTTCAGAGGTATCTGCCCTTCTTGGCCGTATGCCATCTGCCGTTGGTTACCAGCCGACACTTGCTACTGAAATGGGTCAATTGCAAGAGCGCATCACGTCTACAAACGTTGGTTCTGTAACGTCGATTCAAGCAATCTACGTTCCTGCCGATGACTATACGGATCCGGCTCCTGCAACAACTTTCGCTCACTTGGATGCAACAACAAACCTTGAGCGTAAACTTTCTGAAATGGGTATTTACCCAGCGGTGGATCCACTTGCTTCAACATCTCGTGCATTATCTCCTGAAATCGTTGGAGAAGAGCACTATTCTGTTGCACGTCAAGTACAGCAAACACTGCAGCGTTACAAAGAATTACAAGATATCATTGCGATCCTTGGTATGGATGAGCTTAATGACGAAGATAAATTAGTCGTGTCCCGTGCACGTCGTATTCAATTCTTCTTATCCCAAAACTTCCACGTAGCTGAGCAGTTTACTGGTCAAGCAGGTTCTTACGTTCCTGTTAAAGAAACAGTTCGCGGCTTCAAGGAAATTCTTGAAGGCAAATACGATCATCTTCCAGAAGATGCATTCCGTCTTGTGGGACGCATTGAAGATGTTATCGAAAGTGCGAAGAACATGGGTGTAGAAGTATAATTTTGGGACGCAGGAGGGTATAGAGTATGAAGACAGTACAAGTCAATGTCGTTACTCCCGATGGCCCAGTTTACGATGCAGACGTCGAAATGGTAAGCGTAAAGGCTCAAAGCGGTGAGCTCGGAATCTTGCCAGGTCATATTCCGTTGGTTGCTCCTTTGCAAATCGGAGCAGTTCGGTTGAAAACAGGAAAATCCACGGAACTCGTGGCTGTTAGCGGCGGCTTTTTAGAAGTACGGCCTGACAAAGTCACAATCTTGGCACAAGCTGCTGAGACTGTAGAAGATATTGATTTAACTCGTGCACAATCTGCGAAGGAACGCGCTGAACAGCGTCTGAACAAAAGTACAGACGACATCGATTTCAAGCGTGCCGAACTTGCTTTGCGCCGAGCAATGAATCGAATTAACGTATCACAGAATAAAATCTAAGAATGAAATCCCTGGGATATTGGTTCCTGGGGGTTTTTTTGTTTGCAGCAGAATGAGTGGCGAAATAATGGTTTTGGGGAGAAGAACATTCTTAATTTAATTTACACAGGAATATGGACTCCGAGCACACCGAAAAAAGTGCAACAAACCCAGTTATGCTGCAACAAAAAATGTCGAGCACCTAAAAAAGTGCAGCAAACTAAATATATTCCACAACAAAAAAGGTCGAACACGAAAAAAATTGTTTCAAACCAAGCATATAAAAAAGGATCCTGCAGCTTGCCTTTGAAGTCGGCTACAACGATCCGAACTACTTTAGCCGTGTGTTCAAAAAAGTCTGCAAGAAGTCTCCAAGTCAGTATAAGGATTCACTATTTGGTATTGGACTCCATGTAAAAAAAATGATGCTTTTAATGGAAGTTTCTTCTGAACGAAACTTCCCTTTTTTTTGTTAAACTAGAAGAGGGCAGTTCCCGGGAATTCAATGGAGTAGGAGTTAACAAATATGAAAAAGTTTATAACGGCAGTTTTAGGTCTTCTGATCATAGCAAGTATTGTATTTGTCATAAGTATGCAGCCAGAAAAGGAAGAGAGAGAACCTGAAAAACAAGCAGCATCTCAGGAAAAAGAAGAACCATTAGCGAATGCTAAAGAGTATTTAGAAGATCCTGATGGATATATGGAAAAGTTAAATGAAAAATATGAACCTGAGCATGAAGATGATCATCATGCTGAAGATAAACCTGATGAATATTATGAAAATCAGAAAAATGATTTACTGAAAATGGATAAAATCATTCTTTCAAATGAAAATTACATCTCAATATTGGATGTTCTAGATAGGTTTCCAAAAGAGTTTGCAGGAAAACAAATTGAAATGACTGGGTTTGTATTCCGCGAAAAAGACTTTTCAGAAACGCAATTTGTTATTGCCAGAAAAGGAGATCCTTGCTGTACGGATGAGCATGATGGCTTATATGGTCTTCTTTCTGAGATGGAAAATGGAAAAGCTCTTCACGATAAACAGTGGGTTAACGTCTCAGGAGAGTTAAGTACAAGTATGTATTCCGGAGCTGAGGTACCTTATCTGCTAATTAAAAAGTCATCAAAAATAAAACCTCCGGCACAGCCCTATGTCTATGAGGAAAAAGATGAAGACACCCATTCTGATTGAAGAAGAAACGTCTTTAATTTGTCTGTAAAAATCGGAAAAACGGCTGAAAAAAGTTCAATTATGGCGGATAACTCTTTGAAGCATCCGAGCCCTTGTTATGGCAAGTCTTGATAATGGCATGAGCATCATGAATATCGATGCCTACTGGCAGCTGATTGTAAAAGGAAGCATTCTGGTCCTAGCTGTGTGGTTTGATATATACAGCCGCAAAAAGAAGAAAAGATAGCTTTTGACGCTTGCACTTTTGTGCGGCGTTTTATTCTTTAAGTTTCTATGTTTTGCAAAAGAAAGAAGCGGGTAATTAAAAGTAAGAAACAAATTCAATACGAAAGGAGCAACTTGTATGAGACAGAAAACATTAATTTCAGGAATTGCCTTATCAACAGTCGGAGTCGGAGTGACATCCTATTTATTAAAGGATAAATCAAACCGTCAAAAGGTAACAGGATTCGTTCAGAGCGCCAAAAACAAGATTCCCTGCTTTGCGCGCAAAAACACAGATTCATTTCCTGTTGAAAAAGCGGGTCATCCAGATCCTCACGACGTTGAAGATAATAAAATGGTCTCAGAGGGCTCCATGTATCCCGTTCAATACTATGATGAAAAGAAGAAATAAATAGAGCAGCATTGCCTGATGGCGGTGCTGTTTTTTTGTTTGCTGAAAATCGACTTCTTTCGATAAGCTTTTAGCTGCAAGTTCAAGCTCATCTACTGCTTTTAAACACATTTTATAAAAACGGACCGCTTTCTCTTCACCTATTTTTTTGATGAATTCATGCAGCATCGTATCATTTGAAAACTGCAGGAGCCCTGTATTTGCAATTGAACTGCCGCTGCCGACGGTTCTTTTTTCCACTGCTATTGTATTTAAATCATACCTTGAAAGGGTGTGAGCACACAAACCACCAGACATTCCCCCTCCAACGATGAGGACATCGCATGTTATTGTATCTTGCAGCTCAGGATATGCCTGAACATGGCTGACCGTTTGAGGCCAATATAGAGAACCGTTATGAAGCTTCATTCGTTTTCCTCCTTAGGATATAACAGGCATATTCCCTCTTTTATCCAAAGAAAAAACCTCTCTAATAAAAAATACTCCAAAAAATGAAAAGGAAATCAGGTGTTTGAAAAGGAAGTTACTATAAGTAAAAAAACTTTCGGGAGGGAAAAAAATGATTTCAGTCGCCATGCTGAGCAAATGGCACGTTCATGCCGTTGATTATGAAAGAGATATACATAACAGTTCTAAATTGAACATTACGCATATATGGGATGAGGACAAAGAAAGAGGGCAGCAGTGGGCAAATGAACTGAATGTTTCATTTGAACCTGAGCTTGAGAAGGTTCTAAGCAATCCTGCTATTGAAGGGGTGGTTGTTGACACGCCGACTAACATGCACAAGGAAGTCATCATAAAAGCAGCGCAGCATGGAAAGCATATTTTTACAGAAAAAGTACTGGCGTTAACAACAGCGGATTGCAAAGAAATCTTTGAAGCCGTCCGGAAAGCGGGAGTTTCTCTTGTGGTCTCAATGCCCAGGCTGAGCACAAACTATTACCTGTATGCTGAAAAAGCACTGAAGGATGGCTTGATTGGAGAACTCAAAATGGCAAGATGCCGAGTCGCTCATAACGGTTCAGTGCCTTCAGCGGAAAACCCTGAAGGATGGCTGCCGGCGCACTTCTACAATGCTGAGCAATGCGGCGGAGGGGCTCTCATAGATCTAGGCGCTCATCCGATCTATTTGCTCAACCGCCTTGCAGGAAAACCTAAAGAAGTATCCGCTCATTTTGATTGCGTTTATTCAAAAGAAGTTGAAGATCAGGCTTCTGTCCTCATTTCCTATGAGAACAGTGTAACTGGCGTGCTCGAAACCTCGTTTGTTTCACATGGAAGCCCGTTTTATCTCGAATTATACGGAACAGAAGGATGCCTGCTGATTCAGGATGGAAAAGTGGAGCTTAGAAATGGCGAAGGTACTCATGTGATTGAACAGCTGCCAAAAGAGCTTCCGATTCCAATGGAACAATGGGCGGATGCCATCCAGTCTGGTAAAACCCCATCTATTTCGAATGAGGATGCCCTGCTGTTAACGGCAGTGAACGAAGCAGCGATTCAGTCAAATACTGAAAAGCGGAGAATAACGATCAGCGTATAAATTTGGCTGACTTATTCACCCGTTAAATTAATAGTACGAGGTTGACAAAATGTTAACCTCAAACTAAAAGAAGAGGAATGAGGATGTCATATGAAAAAATCAGTAGCAGGATTTTCATTAGCAGGCGCATTATTCCCCGATTGAATCAGGGAAGAGCCAAACGGGCTGGATGGTTGTGATGCAGAACACCTCCGATTTAACGAATGTCGATCAAGAATATAGGCTGCTGTTTACTTTGCTTGCTGGGTTTGCTGACCTCATCCTTAAAGAGACCTCTGATCAAGGAAACACATTTTCAATTGTTTGGAACAAATAAGGAAGTGAGGGAGCCATCATTTTTCATGGCTCTTTTTTCTGCCAATAAATTCAAAAATAATGAAAAATATCCATCATCTTAAATAGATTAAATATTCATAATCATATAAAATAAAAGGAACCAAACAAAAAATTTGTTTGGTCCCATTTACATCGCTTTTCTCTCATATCGCTTATACAATTGATGCATTTTCTGTCCGGAAGCGTCTTTTGCAGTCATGTAGTGATATTCAAAAAGGTTAGAAAAATAAGTCGCCCTGCGTCCGCACTGCATAGGCGCCTTCAGTAAACGAATATTCTTTGACGATCCATGAAGCACCATCCAAGTGTATCGTGACGACTTCACCAAAGTAAATGCTCATGCATACTTCCAAGTCCCCAATGGACAGCAGAAAGTCACGAAACTTATTTTCCTGAAAAAATGAAAAGTACACTTCTTTTAGTTTAATTAAACTTTTTACAGAATAGTTTAATGTTAAGCCGAGTTCTGCATATATATCTTCTAATAGAGACAAGTTCTCTTTCCGTTGATCATAGTAATGCACTTTGGCCAATTCTTCATTTTCAATGCCAGGCAAATTCCTGCCATAATCTGTTTCAATTTGATGATTATAAGATTCTAGCATTCTGTCACCTCGCGTCTTTTGTTCATAGCATCCTGATGACTTTAATAGAGCAGCTTACATTAAAGCTACAAAGGAGGTGGATTTTGGATATGTAAATTAAGATCGGCTACGCCAGTAAAGGCAAAAAAGCGCCTTTTCTGTCGGATCCTTATCTGCCATGCCTGAGCTAAACGGGCGGTTCCGCATTTCGTGGTGTCCAGCTTCACCTCCTAACCCCTCGGTCAGAACAAATTCCCCGAAAAAGTCAAAACCGGACTTTTCCGGTGAATTCTTATCTGCCGTGCCTGGGTTAAACAGTCGGTTCCGCATTTCGTGGTGTCCAGCTCCACCGCCCAACTCCTCGGCCAGAACGGCTCCGCCAGTAAAAGCAAAATCGGCTTTTTCTGTCGGATCCTTATCTGTCTGTCGGAGCTAAACGGGCGGTTCCGCATTTCGGATTATATACACGAATTGGATAATGATGTTATAATGTTAGCGGTTACATTTATAATATTTTGAGTATTCTACTACTTTTAATATAACGGGGGAAATGGATGGAATCACTAAACGTATACTTGAATAATTACTTAATCGTTGTCGTTTTCCTGCTCCTTGGCATTTTGCTTCCTGTTGTCGCTCTCGGAATAGGCCGGATTTTGAGGCCGAACGCACCGAGCGAGGCAAAAGCAACCACATACGAAAGCGGAATTGATCCCTACCATGATTCACGCGTGCAGTTTAATGTCCGCTATTATATGTTTGGTCTCCTGTTTGTCATTTTTGACGTTGAAACCGTGTTTTTATATCCGTGGGCAGTCGCATATGAGAAGTTAGGCGTGTTTGCCCTCATTGAAATGCTCATTTTTGTCATCATGCTCGTCATCGGGCTAGTCTACGCATGGAAGAAGAAGGTGCTGAAATGGACTTAAATGGAACGAATATTCCTCAGGATGAAATGGAAGAACTGAAGCGCAGCGTCTTTTTAACAACGCTTGAAGAGCTGAAGGGCTGGGCGAGAAGCAATTCCCTGTGGCCGCTGACTTTCGGGCTTGCCTGCTGTGCAATTGAAATGATGGGTGTCGGTTCGTCCCACTACGATTTGGACCGCTTCGGATCCTTTTTCCGGACATCACCCCGCCAGTCCGATGTCATGATCGTCTCTGGAACAGTGACGAAAAAAATGGCTCCGGTTCTAAAGCGCCTCTACGATCAAATGCCTGAACCGAAATGGGTCATTGCCATGGGCTCTTGTGCAACAGCAGGAGGTCCCTATATTAAATCCTACGCAGTTGTAAAAGGAGTCGACCAGATCGTGCCGGTTGATGTGTACATTCCTGGATGTCCTCCTAATCCTGCCGCTCTTATCTACGGAATTAACAAGCTGAAAGAAAAAATCCGTTATGAGGCGAAAACAGGGAGTGAAATAATCCATGAGCGATGAGAAAGACATCCAGCAGCTAAAACGTGAAGCCGCTCAAAAAGCAAAGGAAGCTGCCCTGAAAAAGCTGGCTGAAAAGCAGGCAAATCAAGAAAACATACCTACAGACAGCACAGGGATTGCGAAACAGAAGGCGGCAGCTGCTGCAAAAGCAAAGGCCGCGGCACTTGCGAAACAAAAAGCGCAGGAAGCTAAAGCGAATGAAACGATAGATGACGCTAACCTCGCGAAGCAAAAAGCAGCAGCTGCTGCAAAAGCGAAAGCCGCTGCACTTGCAAAGCAAAAGGCAAAGGAAACAGCTGAACCGGCAGATGAGACAGCTCTCGCGAAACAGAAAGCGGCAGCAGCCGCAAAAGCGAAAGCCGCCGCACTTGCAAAACAGAAAGCGAAGCAAGCGGAGGGGGCCGGCAGCGAATCAGCAGATGACCTGGCACTTGCGAAACAAAAAGCAGTTGCAGCCGCAAAAGCAAAAGCCGCCGCACTGGCAAAACAGAAAGCCAGGCAAGCAGAAGAGGGGGCCGGCAATGAATCAGCAGATGGCCTGGCACTTGCGAAACAAAAAGCAGTCGCAGCTGCAAAAGCAAAGGCGGCAGCCCTCGCGAAGCAAAAAGCAAAATCAGAAGGTGCCCCGGCAGATGAGTTAGCCAAGCAAAAAGCAGCAGCTGTCGCAAAGGCAAAAGCCGCAGCAGCCGCGAAAGCGAAGGCTTCCCGTGAAAATCTTTCAGATGACGAATTGGCTAAAGAAAAGGCAAAGGCCATCGCAGCCGCAAAAGCAAAAGCAGCTGCTGTAGCGAAAGCGAAGAAACTTACTCCAGAAGAGCAGCCTCAACAAGAAGAACCTTCACCAAATGAGCCCACTTTAAAGAAGTATGTAAAAGTAATTGAGGAGCAGCTCGGCAAAGAGGTTTTGGAAGAATCCTATATTAATAGGCTGTCTAAAGATGCTCCGACACTTATTGCAAAGAAAGAATCCTATTTTACCATCGCCAAGTTTTTAAAAGAACAGGAAGAATTGGCATTTGATTACGTCTCTGAACTGCATGGCACTGATTTTGAAACACATATGGAAATGTACGTTTATCTTTTTTCCTACGTCCATCGCCATACAGTTGTGCTGAAAGTAAAGCTTGACCGCGACAAGCCTGAAATTGATTCCCTTGAACCGCTTTGGAAAGGAGCGGACTGGCCTGAGCGCGAAGCATTTGATTTGCTTGGCATTCATTTTACCGGCCACCCGAACCTGACAAGAATTATGATGCCGGATGATTGGGTTGGCCATCCTCTTCGCAAAGATTATGAACCCTATGATGTGGAGGTGTAGCTTTTGATACGGACAGAAGAAATGCTCCTGAATGTCGGACCGCAGCATCCAAGCACACATGGCGTGTTCCGGCTGGTGATCAAGATTGACGGAGAAATCATTAAAGAAGCTACGCCGGTTATCGGCTATTTACATAGAGGCACCGAAAAGCTTGCAGAAAACCTTCAATACACACAAATCATTCCTTATACAGACCGCATGGACTATCTTTCTGCCATGACGAACAATTATGTCATCTGTCATGCTGTGGAAACGATGACAGGCATTCAGGTGCCGGAGCGGGGCGAGTATTTAAGGGTGATTGCGATGGAGCTTGGAAGAGTTGCAAGCCATCTCGTCTGGTGGGGCACTTATTTGCTTGATATTGGAGCAGTAAGTCCATTTTTATATGCCTTCCGCGAGCGGGAAATGATCATTAATTTGCTGACGGAGCTTTCAGGAGCGAGGCTTACCTTCAATTACATGAGGGTCGGCGGTGTGAAGTGGGATGCGCCTGAGGGCTGGATTGAAAAGGTTGCAGATTTCATTCCTTATATGAGAGAGCAGCTGAAGGGCTATCATGATCTCGTGTCAGGAAATGAAATCTTCTTAAATCGTGTAAAAGGGGTCGGCATTTACACTAAAGAAGAGGCGCTTGCTTACTCCTTAAGCGGGGCAAATCTGCGCTGTACTGGAGTAAAATGGGACCTTCGCAAGGATGAACCATACTCGATTTACGACCGGTTTGATTTTGACGTGCCAGTTCGGACAAAAGGCGATGCTTTCGCACGTTACGAATGCCGAATGGAAGAGATTGAGGAATCCCTGAAAATACTAGAGCAGGCTGTTGAACAATTCCCGGCTGAGGGACCGATCATCGCAAAAGTGCCGAAAATCATTAAAGCACCTAAAGGAGAGGCATATGTACGGATTGAATCTCCACGCGGTGAAATCGGCTGCTACATTGCAAGTGAAGGAAAAAAAGAGCCATACCGTCTGAAGTTCAGGCGTCCTTCCTTTTACAATCTGCAGATCCTGCCAAAGCTTTTGGAAGGAGAAAATATGGCAAACCTCATTACCATTCTAGGTGCCATTGACATTGTCCTTGGGGAGGTGGACGGATAATGGTGGAAGGCTTGCTTCAATCATCACCGGGCATAGGCAACTTTGCGATATTCTTTGGGCTTGCAACAGCTTTCCTGTTTGTCGTCCTTGGTTTCGTCACCTACGGGATTCTGGCAGAGCGCAAAGTTATGGGATTTATGCAGGGACGGATCGGCCCTAACCAGGTAGGGGGCAAATGGGGTCTGCTGCAGACGGTGGCAGATGTTTTAAAGCTTCTGATAAAAGAAGACACAATTCCGAAGCTTGCTGACAGGCCGCTGTTTATTCTTGCTCCTGTCATCGCTTTTGCTCCGGCGTTTATCGTTCTATCAACGATTCCGTTTACTGACGCCTTCCAGTTTGCAGATTTAGGTGTCGGCCTGCTTTTTTACATCGCCATATCGGGTTTAACGACGATTGGCATTGTAACAGGAGGCTGGGCTTCGAATAACAAATACTCTCTGCTCGGCGGGATGCGCGCAGCGGCGCAAATGATTTCCTATGAAATCCCTCTTGTCATGTCGGTCATCGGGGTTGTCCTGTTATCCGGGAGCCTGAACTTAAATACGATTGTAGATGCACAAGAGGATGTCTGGTTTATTTTCCTTCAGCCGATCGGGTTTCTCATTTTCCTGATTGCATCGGTGGCAGAGTTAAACAGGACCCCGTTTGACTTGCCAGAAGCGGAATCAGAGCTTGTTGCCGGATATCATGTCGAGTACTCCGGCTTCCGCTGGGCATTCTTCATGCTGTCGGAATATGTGTATTTTTTCGCAATGGCGTCCTTAACAACTGTTTTATTTTTAGGCGGCTGGAATCCGGTTGCATTTCTTGATTTCATTCCTGGTGCAATCTGGTTCGGCCTCAAATTCAGTGTGGTCATCTTCACGCTCATCTGGTTCCGTGTCACATTCCCGCGGATCCGCGCCGATCAGCTGATGGAATTCGGATGGAAAGTGCTGCTCCCGGTCGCACTCGCGAATATTTTCATAACGGCGATTGTGAAAGAGATTTTCTTCAAATAGGAGTCAGCTGGAAAATAGAAAGTAAATTCGTCATTTCGGCAAATAAATCAAGGATTTTGGCTAGTAAAAGAGGCATTCCGGCAAGTATTTAGGCGAAATTGGCGAGTAAACTGCGGAATCTTAGTCAAACCCCAATTCAGAGTGAATCTTAAAGATAAATACCCAAAACCGTCTTCGAATTTTATCCGCTGATTTAGGAGGCGGCTGGAAAATAGAAAGTAAATCCAAAAATCGGCAAGTAAATCCCGGATTTTGGCTAGTAAAAGAAGCATTCTGGACAGTATTCAGCCTTAATCGGCAAGTAAAAGCAGGAAACACCCGCCGCAGCCCGGTCTAAAGCCGGCACAGCGGCAGGATCCTCACAAAATCAAGGGGTGAGAGCATGCGAGGCTTAGCAAAAGGTTTAACGTATACCCTGAACAACTTGACGAAGAAAAAAGTGACGTATGATTACCCGAACGATGCACTTGCGCTGCCTGACAGGTTCCGCGGCATTCAGAAGTTTTATCCGGAGAAGTGCATTGTCTGCAATCAGTGCGCGAATATTTGTCCGACGGATTGCATTGAACTGACAGGGAAGAAGCATCCGGATCCGGCGAAAAAAGGGAAAATCATTGATACGTATGATATCAACTTTGAAATTTGCATTTTATGCGATCTCTGCACAGAGGTTTGCCCGACAGAAGCAATCGTAATGACGAATAACTTTGAGCTTGCGGAGTACAGCCGCGATCAGCTTTTTAAAAATCTTGAGTGGCTGGATGAAAATGATGAGAACATCAGGGAGGAGAATAAGGTGTGAGTATAACCGGAGAGTATGTAGCCTTTGTCGGACTCGCAATGGTGGCAATCGGGGGCGGCATTCTCATGCTGAATGTGACAAAAGTGGTTCATATGGTCGTATCGCTGGTGTTCACATTCGTGAGTATTGCCGGTTTATATATTCTTCTCTCCGCGGAATTTGTCGCAGCTGTCCAAATCTTAATCTACTCGGGTGCGATTACAATCATCATGCTGTTTGGCATTATGCTCACGCGTCATGAGGACGAGGAGCAGTCCGCAGCGGGCACCGGAAGAAAGCTTATTACATTTCTCGGAATCGCTGCATTTGCGCTTGTTATGTATCTTGGTATCTATGATCTCAAGCTTGGGGAGCCGACTGCCAATCTGCATGTGAAAAATACGGAACAAATCGGAATCTCCCTTTATTCACATTTTGTCATTCCGTTTGAGCTAACATCCGTTCTATTGCTTGTCGCATTGGTCGGAGCCATTATTCTGGCGAAAAAAGACGAGAATGAGGAGGACAAAAAATGAGCTCGATTCCATTATCCGCCTTTCTTGTTCTCGCGCTGATTCTTTTTTGCATCGGTCTATACGGAGCCCTAACGAAACGAAATACGGTCATCGTCCTTATTTCGATCGAGCTTATGCTGAATGCTGCCAACATTAATCTGGTTGCCTTCAGCAAATACGGCGTCGTTCCGGATATTACCGGACAGGTTTTTTCTCTTTTTACGATCACGATCGCAGCAGCAGAGGCAGCCGTGGGACTTGCCATCCTATTTGCCCTGTACCGTAACCGGAGATCCGTCAATATTGATGACTATAACTCTATGAAGCACTAAAACCTCTAAACGAGAAGGGGATTGAATACAATGATGCCATATGCCTGGATGATCCCGCTGTTCCCGCTTGTCTCATTCCTCGTGCTGCTTCTGTTCGGCAAACGCCTGAGGGAGGGCAGTGCCTTTGTAGGAAGCACTCTTATGATTCTTGCATTTGCGGGTTCGCTAGCTGTATTGTTTGAGCGGTTTACACAACCCACCTTTAAAGCGGAAACCGTGTGGCTCACAATTGGGGATTTTGAACTGACAGCAGGCTTTGAAATCAACCAATTAAATGCCTTAATGCTTGTGATTGTTTCGCTTGTAAGCTTAGCTGTACATATTTATTCAAAAGGATATATGCATGGAGACGAACGCTTTCCCGTTTTTTATGCGTATCTCGGTTTATTTACCTTCAGCATGCTCGGACTTGTCATGACGACAAACCTGCTTCAGCTCTATATCTTCTGGGAACTGGTCGGAGTCGGATCATTCTTATTGATCGGTTTCTATTTTTATAAAGAAGAAGCAAAGGCAGCTGCAAAAAAAGCCTTTATTATGACCCGTATCGGGGACGTTGGTCTGTTCATCGGCATGCTCCTCCTCTTTTGGCAGGCTGGCAGCTTCGAATATGACCAGATTTTTGCAAGTGTCGCAGATGGAAAGGTATCACTTGATATGATTACCATGATCAGCCTCTTAATCTTCATCGGGGCGATTGGAAAATCAGGTCAGTTTCCGCTCCATTCCTGGCTGCCGGATGCGATGGAAGGTCCGACGCCTGTTTCCGCCCTCATTCATGCGGCGACAATGGTAGCGGCCGGTGTTTATTTAGTAGCTCTCATGTATCCGCTATTTGCCGCAAGTGAAACGGCCCTTCTAATTGTCGCAACAATTGGAGCCTTCACGGCTATTTTCGCTGCAAGCATCGGGCTTGTGCAAAAAGATATCAAACGCGTGCTTGCGTATTCTACTGTCAGTCAGCTTGGCTATATGATGCTTGCGCTTGGTTCCGCAGGCTATGTCGCGGGTGTTTTTCATTTAATGACACATGCCTTTTTTAAAGCCCTGCTGTTTCTCGCAGCGGGCAGTGTGATTCATGCTGTTCATACACAAAACATTGATGAGATGGGCGGCTTGTGGAAAAAGCTGAAGTTCACGGGACCGCTGTTTCTGATCGGGACGCTTGCTATAAGCGGAGTCCCGCTCTTCTCAGGATTTTTCAGTAAAGATGAAATCCTGATAGCGGCGTGGACACATGGAAATCCTGTCCTTTTCTGGCTGGCACTCATTGCCGCCTTCTTCACCGCCTTTTATATGTTCCGGCTCTTCTTTCTCGTTTTTACTGGACGTCCGAAAACAGAGCTTTCAAGTGTAAAAGAATCACCGTCCAATATGCTGATTCCAATGAGTATCCTTGCCGTGCTCGCCATTTTCTCAGGCTACAGCAACACTCCCTGGTTCGGAACATTTCTTGGTGACTGGCTGACGGAAGGTTCGCCGCAGCTTGGGCACGGACACATTGAAGGACCAATATGGATTATGTTCGCAGCAACCGCTGTCTCTCTGCTTGGCATCTTGCTTGCTTACATGATGTACAGCAAACTATCCATCTCTCCTGAAAAAATAAGATCGCGGGTGCCGATGATTCATTCAGTGCTTAAAAACAAATATTTCATTGATGAACTCTATGGAATGACGATCGTCTGGCTCACGAACACAATCAGCGTCTTCTGCAAGTACCTCGAAAAATTCCTGGTTGAGGGTGCTGTAAAAGGAGTGACAGGGATTATCCGGTCAGCCGGAGCCATCGGTTCGAAAATGCAGAACGGGCAGGTGCAGATGTATGGAACCGTTGCCTTTGTCGGACTCGCTATTTTACTTGTTCTATATGCAGTGACAGGGGGGAACTTCTTATGACATCCATTCTGCTTACGGCCCTTGTTTTCTCGCCTGTACTTGGAATCATCGTTCTTGCTTTTATGAAAAAAGACCAGGAAACATCGTTAAAACTTGTCGGGTTTCTGGCGACCTTGCCTGCCGTCCTTTTGTCTGGAATCGTGTTTGCACAATATCAGATAGGCAATGATCTCGCGCGATTTGCCGAGAAACGCGAATGGATTGCGTTTGGGCAATACCATGACAAGCAGCCTGGCTTGTTTACAGTTGATTACGAGCTTGCGCTGGACGGCTTTTCGCTGATTATGGTTCTGCTCACATCGATTCTTGCGGCTCTTTCTGCAGCGGCCTCTGTTTCTATTAAAAAGAACTGGAAAAGCTACTTTATGCTGCTGCTCCTTCTTGAAGTCGGCATGCTCGGCGTCTTCATGGCCCAGAATTTGATTCTTTTCTTCATCTTTTTTGAAATTACGCTGATTCCGATGTTCTTCCTTATTGGAAAATGGGGCTTCATGGCCCGTGAAAAAGCAGCGTATCAATTTTTGCTCTATAACGGATTTGGGTCGGCGATCTTGCTGATTGTGATCATCCTGCTCTTTTCAAAAACAGGGACAACAAATATTGCCCTGCTGAGCCAAATGCTGAATACGCCAGATGTTCAGCTGATCGGGCCAATCTCAGAGGATTTTAAGCTTGGCTTGCTGATTGCCCTCATCGCTGCATTTGGAGTGAAGCTTCCAATCTTCCCGCTGCATACGTGGATGCTGAGAGTGCATGTTCAGGCTCCGCCGCCCATTGTCATGCTTCATTCAGGTATCCTTCTGAAAATAGGGGCATTCGGTTTGATTAAATTCGGTCTTGGCTTATTCCCGGACCAATTTTCACAGCTAAGCACCATTTTAATCGTGCTTGGGCTTGTGAATCTGCTGTATGGAGCCTTCCTGGCGCTCATTCAAAATGAATTCAGAATGGTGCTTGCCTATTCGAGTATTTCACATATGGGCATCGTGCTCATCGGACTTGGTGCACTAAATGAAGCTGGTATACAGGGTGCGATCTTTCAGGTCGTTTCACACGGACTAATTTCTGCGCTGCTGTTCTTTTTAGTGGGAGTGTTAATCGAACGAACTCAAACAACTCAATTGGATCAGCTTTCAGGCTTATCGAAAGCCATGCCGCTTGCTGCAGGCTTTTTATTAGCTGGTGCAATGGCTTCGCTTGGCTTGCCGGGAATGTCCGGTTTCATCAGTGAACTGACGGCGTTCATGGGGGTCTTCGATCAGCATCCGGAGCTTGGGGCAATCGGGGCAATCGGCATCATTTTGACCGCTGCTTATCTTTTGAGGGCTGTTCTTTCGATCACCTTTGGAGCCGAAAAGAAATCAGAGCATGTGCACGTTGATATGAAGTGGTATGAGATTATCCCGGTCATCGTGCTGCTGTTTTTCATTATTTTGATTGGCGTCTATCCGAATGGACTTTCCGTTCCATTGCAGCTGACAATCGAGACCATCATGAAAGGGATAGGGGGGTGATGAACAATGGATATGGAAACCTTGCTCAGCTATAAATGGAGTGTCATGACACCGGAGTTCATCATTCTCGGGACGGCACTGCTGCTGTCAATTATTGATCTTTTTATGGATGATGGCAAAAGCCGTAAATGGCTCGGATGGATAGGTTTCGCCGGTATTGCGGCCGCCGTAATAAGTCTTGCTTTTATGATCGGTGCAAAGGACGCAGTAATTCTTTATGACACGTTTGTACTGGATTCCTTTGCAAAAGCGTTCAAATTCATTCTACTTCTTGGAGCAGCGATTGTTTTCTTGCTGGCAATCGATTTTGAACCCCAGGAAGGCTTGAAAGAGCGGGGAGAATTCTATTACTTGCTGCTCGCAGCGCTTCTAGGAGCCATGATGATGGCATCAAGCCGGGATTTAATCACCTTATTTGTCGGGCTTGAGCTGCTGTCCATTTCTTCTTATATACTTGCCGGCTTACGCAAAAAAAATCTGCAATCAAATGAATCAGCCCTGAAATATGTGATCAACGGCGGGATCTCAACGGCCATTACGTTATTCGGGATGAGCTATATCTACGGTCTGACTGGCACAACAAGCCTGACAGAAATGATTCCGCAGCTGAATGCCTTAACAGAATCAGGCTATCTCTATATCGCCGGAATCTCTTTCCTGCTCATTTTTGTCGGTTTATCCTTTAAGATCGCAACGGTTCCTTTTCACATGTGGGCACCGGATGTATACGAGGGGGCACCGACACCTGTCACAGCTTTTCTGAGTGCCGTATCAAAAACAGCCGGGTTCATTATCATCCTGAGATTATGTCTGTCTGTCTTTGGCAACATTCCGGATGAAGACGGCATGGAGTCGATACTGGTGGTCTATCAAAGCTTTATTGCCATCTTAGCTGCGATTACGATGATCGTCGGCAATACAGTCGCCCTGAGGCAGAAAAACATCAAACGCCTGCTTGCCTATTCGTCCATTGCACATGCTGGATATGTGCTTGTCGGTTTTGTATCCTTCGGCGGCTACTTTTACTTCGACGCCATCTGGTTCTATTTATTATCGTACGTCATCATGAATCTCGGCGCTTTTGCGATTGTCCAGGCAGTCGGAAGAAAAACAGGCTCAGAGGATGTCACAGCCTTTGCCGGTCTGTATCACCGTTCACCGCTTGCGGCAATCGCCGTCGCCATCTTTTTCTTATCGCTTGCAGGACTCCCTGGCACGGCGGGCTTTATCGGGAAAATAACCATCTTCATGAATGCATTTACCAACAGCACGCCGCAGATCGTTCTTGCATCCATCATGATAGCCACAACCGTTGTCTCGTACTTTTATTACTTCGGCATTCTCACACAGGTCTTTTTCAGGAAAAAAGAAACCGAGGAGCCATTTAAATGGAGTGCACCGCTTCTGATCGTGACGGTCATCTGTATGATTGCAACCGTGCTGCTTGGAATTTTCCCAGGTGCAGCATTTGATTTTCTGAACTTAAATATTTCATAAATTTGCCACTAATTTTTACAAAAAAAACATCAAAGTGCCGGCAGAATTTTATATAATGGAAGAGGTGTAAAAGCTTCTTCTTTTTTTGTTTTCGTAAAAAGTGCTATGCTTGCTATAAGAATAGCTACATATAGGAGTTGTTAAAACCTATGCTTGATTTTAATCAGCAAGCATTACTTGGCCTTTTGTCACATCTTGTATTCATTCCGGTTACATGGTGGGCACTGCAGGCGCTGCATATTGAAAAGGCCATGAAAAAAGGAAAAATCATGCAAGCGCGTGCGCTGCTGATCCTGCTCACGATCGCCATCTCAGGTGCTGTAAGCAACTTTTTTCTTGATTATTTAATATGGTCCCGCCAGCTGCCTTTTTTATTTTAACGAACTTTTCAGTCAGCAAAAGGCATCAGCTTTTGTTATTTGAACGTTTAACTAATAAAGAACAGGGGAATATGACCTACAGATTACTGCAGAACACCCTTGAGATTGTCTAACAATGACGACTTTTTCCACGTATACGCCCCTCTCAAACGGTAACAATGTTACTAAGGAGAGGACGTGGGTTACGATGAAAAAAGTCAGTCTGGCAATTATTATCTTTTTATTATTTCTTACAGGTGCGGTTGTTGCACAAGCTATTGGGTCTGACAAGAAGGAAGCTGAACTTGGAACTATTGTAGAAGGCATGGAAGCACAGGGAATTGACGTTAAAAAGTGGTCTTTATTTTCAAAGGAAATGATTTCTGCAGAGAATCAGTCTTTTAAAGAAATAATGAAACTTTTACAAACTCAATTTCGTCATTATAAGTGGTCGAATGAAAGTGTGGATGGCAAGATACATAAAGTATCGGGAATCTTTTTTAACAAGAAGATGGGATTTACAGAAAAGCTTCAAATTCAGTCAACCGACACAAACGGACAAAAACAGTCGTATATCTTGTATGAGCTCAGTGGAGAAGGTTCAGGGAAAAATTGGATTCAGCTGCATGAGTATGCGCAAACTCGCAGCTTCGACATTTTCCATGAAAATCCTACAATTTTCACTTGTGTAAATGGACAGCTTGATGATAAGATGAGTAGTGTTTTGCAAGTGAAGGTAAATGGTTTGCTTAAACAATTTAACGCGGTGCCAGTTGAACAGCTTAAAGAAGATTCGTTCATATCTGTGTCCGCACGTACGTCAGATTGGGATCACCTGATTCCAACAGATGAAGGCAGCATGAATATTCAAATTGCGCTCAGAGGCGCAGGATTGGGCAATAATACTAGCGTTACAGTAGGAACACCAATCATAACGTCTGAATATTAATATATAGAAATTGGGACGCGGAGGGGAAGACCTTGGAAAAAATCATCGTCCGCGGCGGTCGTAAGTTAAACGGTACTGTTAAAGTAGAAGGTGCTAAAAATGCCGTTTTACCAGTAATCGCTGCATCTTTATTAGCCAGTGAACAAAAAAGCATAATTTGTGATGTGCCTACGCTCTCCGATGTGTATACAATCAATGAAGTGCTGCGCCATTTAGGTGCAGAAGTACACTTTGAAAATAATCAAGTGTTTGTAGATGCATCTAAAGAGCTAAATATGGAAGCTCCTTTCGAATATGTACGCAAAATGCGTGCTTCTGTTTTAGTTATGGGTCCATTACTTGCCAGAAATGGCCGTGCACGTGTGGCATTGCCAGGCGGCTGTGCGATTGGATCACGTCCAATTGACCAACATTTAAAAGGCTTCGAAGCAATGGGAGCTACCATTAAGGTTGGGAACGGATTTATCGACGCTGAAGTCTCTGGAAGACTTCGCGGGGCAAAAATCTACTTGGATTTCCCAAGTGTTGGAGCAACTGAAAATATTATTATGGCTGCGGCTCTTGCAGAAGGCACATCTGTCCTTGAGAACGTAGCAAAAGAACCGGAAATCGTTGACCTTGCCAATTACATTAATGCAATGGGCGGCAAAGTGCGCGGAGCCGGAACTGGCACGATTCGCATTGAAGGTGTAGAAACACTTAAAGGCGTTAAGCATCATATCATTCCTGACCGCATTGAAGCTGGAACTTTCATGGTTGCAGCAGCTATTACAGGCGGAAATGTATTGGTTCGCGGCGCTGTGCCGGAACACTTAACTTCTTTGATCGCGAAAATGGAAGAAATGGGCGTTCAGATTTCTGAAGAAGAAGACGGACTTCGTGTCATCGGACCAGAAAAACTGAAATCCATTGACATCAAGACAATGCCGCATCCAGGCTTCCCGACAGATATGCAATCTCAAATGATGGCATTGTTGTTGAAAGCTGAAGGAACTTCTATGATCACGGAAACAGTTTTCGAAAACCGTTTCATGCACGTGGAAGAATTCCGCCGCATGAATGGGGATATTAAGATTGAGGGCCGTTCTGTTATCATTAATGGTCCAGTTAATATGCAAGGTGCAGAAGTGGCAGCAACAGACTTGCGCGCTGGTGCAGCACTTGTTCTTGCAGGTTTAGTTGCAGACGGCTACACTCGTGTAACTGAGCTTAAGCACGTTGACCGAGGATACGTTGACTTCCACGGCAAACTTGCTGCAATCGGTGCTGACATCGAACGCATCACTGAAGAAACCACGATTAAATCCGAGCAGGCTGTAAGCGACATGAACGCTTAAACATACGTACATCTAAAGAAGTTGGAGTCCTCGGATTCCAGCTTCTTTTTATATTAGTTTTAGGAAAGTATTTAGATTTTGCGCATTGATGGCAAGCGGAAGCGCCCAACTCCTCGGCCAGAACAAATCCGGCAAAAAAGTCAAACCCGGACTTTTCTGCCGGATTCTTATCTGTCATGCCTGAGCTAAACGTGCGTTTCCGCTTTTCGTTTCAAAAGAAAAATACTTTATTAGTGTTGCTGTTTCTACTATGATTTATACATCAGATATCATGTTTTTTGCATAAAATACCCAGCAATGGACGACGATGAATGCGAAGGAGGGTTTTCATGAAATTCTTAACGGCTTTATTTTTGATTATCGCATTTTCATTGTTCTCGTTTACGAGTGATTTACTGTCTTTGCTGACGGGAGATTATATCGGTCTTACCATTCGGAGAGACCCCGATTTTTCCGACTTGTTTCTCTATCATGATATAGCCCTGCACAGTAAGTTTTATGTTGTCACAAAAATTGGGCACGCCTTTTTCTTTTGCTTTTTTACGCTTATCATGACTTATATGTACCGGATGCGTACAGCGATTTTATGGGCAGTATTTCTCGCCGTATCCTCAGAAATCCTTCAGCTATATGCTATGCGCAGCGGCAGGATTGTGGATATGATTTACGACCTGACAGGGGCATTAGCAGGAATCATTTTAATAAAAATTATTTTAGCTTATTCAAAACACGTGCAAATTGTCGAAGGAAATCGGCGGAAAATGTAGAAATAGACAGTGGAAGCAAAAGGGAATTCTTCAGATTTAAGAGCTTTTCAGTCATAAATGGTTGTCCGCCTCCATAGTATTGAGTAGAGACGGTAAACGACATATCGGATATGGAGGCTCTTAGATGAAATCTTTGAAACCAATACTTTTAGTTCTTGCCGGATTATTTCTCATCATATTAATGATCCCGACATTGTTAGTCGCACCTTTTATGAACCAGACCAAAGGTGAACTATCAGAAGACCTTCAAGCCAAAAAGGATGAACAAGTCATGCTTGCCAAATCAATTATTGATGTACCGGTCTATCGCAGCGGTGCGGAAAAAATCGAGAACATTCCATTAGAAGAATACGTCATTGGTGTCGTTGCCTCAGAAATGCCTGCCGATTTTGAAGACGAAGCGCTGAAAGCCCAGGCACTGGCAGCCCGGACTTATATTGTAAAGCAATTAATGAGCGAACAAACCATAAGTGTTCCAACAGGTGCAGTAGTCAGTGACACGACAGCTCATCAGGTTTTCAAAAGTGATGCAGAGCTGAAAAGGCAATGGGGCAAGGATTATGATTGGAAAATCAAAAAGGTGTACAATGCAGTCGCCACTACACAAGGTCAAATCTTAACATATGAAAACAAACCAATCGAAGCCTCCTTTTTCTCAACCAGCAACGGATACACCGAAAACTCCGAAGACTATTGGGCAGCATCCCTGCCTTATTTAAAGAGCGTGGAAAGTCCATGGGACGAAAAGTCACCGAAATACTATGACCAAATGGCCATCAAAGTGAGCGATTTCGAGAAAAAACTTGGAGTGAAGCTCGATTCAGACGGCGAAGTAGGGAAAGTCATTGAACGAACCTCAGGCAAACGAGTGGCCCAAGTCGATATCAACGGGAAAAAACTAAATGGCCGAGAAATCCGTGAAAAGCTGGGCCTCCGCTCAAGCGACTTCACATGGCAGCTTAAAGGCGATCAAGTCCTCATCACCACAAAAGGCTTCGGCCACGGTGTCGGCATGAGCCAATACGGAGCCAATTTCATGGCACAGGACGGAAAAAAATACAAAGACATTGTCAGCTACTACTACCAGGGAGCACAAGTGGCGAATGTTGAGCCGTTTGTGACGCAGTTTACGGCTAGGAATTAAAAGGAGAGCGCAGGGGATTTTTGCCTGCGCTTTTTTGTATCCTGGTTTAGGAAATGATTGGAAAAAGGGAAGTGTTTCTTTCAAATTGAAAAGTATTTTACCGATTTTCGCCAGTAAGAATGGCATTTTGGAAAGTAAAAGTCTTCTTTTGGAAAGTAAATCAGCAATTGTCGGTAAACACCATTAAAATAAACGGATTGGAGCAGCAAAAAAACGAGCTTGAAGTCGCCGAAGCTCGTTTTTGCGTTATTCTGCTACTCTTTTCCCGACAATCACCAAATCACGTTCAATCCCATCAAGCTCAGCGACACCAGGCATGTTCGCCCACTGCTCAAAGCCGAAGCGTTTAAAAAGGCGCAAACTTGCTTCGTTGTGGCCAAAGACAAAGCCAAGCAGCGTTTTAATGCCGAGCTTAGGGCAAGCATCAATCGCCGCCTGCATGAACGTGGTGCCGATTCCTTTGCCGCGCACGTTCTGATCAATATAAATGCTGACCTCTGCTGTATATTGGTAGGCAGCTCTGCCGTAGAAGGATTCAAAGCTCAGCCAGGCAACAATTAGATCTCCGTCCTCCATGACCCAAAGCGGACGCTGATTTGTGTGCTGATGAAACCAGCCCGCGCGGTCTTCAACGGCAACAGGGGTTAAGTCTGCCGTAACGGCTCTGCTTTCAATCGTAGAGTTGTAGATCTCAACGATGGCAGGCAGGTCGCCAATCATGGCTTTTCGAATAGGTAAACTCATAGCTGATCACTCCGCATCATTTAACTTTTGAAAACTAGAAGTTATAAAAGAATGGCGTTTTGCAAAATACGTCACCTTCATAATATAAAAAGATACAAGGACGCCAATAGTATCCTTAACTAAATCAATGACTGCAGCAGACCGGTACGGAACAAAGGATTGATGAATTTCATCTGTTGCCCCATATAGAATAGATACGATGGCTGCAAGGATACTTGCTTTCATGGTCCAGCTTTGATGAGCCGCAAACGCCAAAGCCAACAGCCAATAGAGTATGCCGAATTCAATCAAGTGAAGCGATTCCTTCATTAAGTGGTCAAATGAAAAAGGCGTGTTGATAATTGCATCTGCCGGCAAGCTTGATAGAATCCATATGAGAATCATATAAAGGATGGGTGCCAGAGTCAGCATCCATTTAAGGAAAGGTTTCTTCATTTTCGTGCTCCTTCAGGTTGCTGATGGAACATAGTATACCACGACTGAAATAAAAATTTTAGAATCCATACATAATTTTATAAAGGGAAGCAGAAAATAAGTTTTTAACTTTTTTTGAGAGAGGTGTATATATTTTCAGAATTTTGTTCAGAATGATTGCTGAGGTGATGATAGAATGAGAGAGGAAGAAACTAAACGTACTTCTCAAAACTCGAAAATGCAACAATTCTTCAGAAAGCGTTGGGTATTCCCAGCAATCTACTTAGTAAGTGCAGCATTGATTTTGACAGCCGTGTTATGGTATCAGGCTTTAGGCAATGGAGATTCAGCAAATGATCCGATTGACCAAGGAACATCTTATCAAGATGAGCCGACTCAAGAAGTGAACTCAGCTGTAGAAAATTTCGCAATGCCGGCAGCTGATTCAGACGCAGTATCAGTTATCCGTAAGTTCTATGAAAAAGATGCAACAGCAGCAGAGCAAGAAGCAGCACTCGTTTCCTATAATAATACGTACGAGCCTAGCAAAGGAATTGACTTGGCAAAAGAAGATGGCAAGGAATTCGAAGTTGCAGCTTCACTAAGCGGAACTGTTACGAAAGCTGAAAAAGATCCATTACTTGGAAATGTCATTGAAATCGAGCACAAAGATGGCGTGACAACTGTTTACCAATCTTTAGCAAGCATGATGGTTGCAGCTGGTGACGAAGTTGAGCAAAACGAAATCATCGGACAAGCCGGAAAAAGCCTGATCCAAGAAGAAGATGGCGTACATGTACACTTTGAAATCCGCAAAGATGGCGTTGCAGTCAATCCATTAGACTTCATGGACAAACCACTTACTTCTTTAAACGACGTGAATGTTGAAAAAGAAGCTAAGCCTGTAAAAGAACAGCCAGTTAAAGAAGAAGAAGGTATTGAAGGCGAAGAAAAAGGCGCTGAAGAAGAAAAAGGTGCTGAAGAAGAAAAAGGCACTGAACAAGAAAAAGAAAAAGAAGACGCTGAAAAAGGCACTGAAGACAAAAAAGGTGCTGAAGAAGAAAAAGAAAAAGAAGACGCTGGTAAAGAAGGATCAGAAAAAGGGAATTCACAAGACCAATCTGAAGCTTCAATCAGCACAAAAAACGCTTAATAAGCTACAACATATAGATTGTCTATCCAATAGGGATAGACTATTTTTTTTGTTTTACGTTCAGTGCCCTGGCCTGAATCGACAAATTTCTCGGGAAATAACGAAAGCAATGAAACATTCTAATTGGTTTAAATTTCTCCAAAGTTCATTTCTTTCCACATATTTTTGGATGCAATAACCCGATTTTCTGCCTCTAAAACCGCAATTTATAAAAAAATTCGCACAAATCCCTTGTCCCTCTTGACTTTTTAGCATATATCTTCACCCAAGCTAATAAAATGTTACAAACCTAACAAAGAGAGTGTATGAGGTGAGGGATCGTGAATATTTTTCGTAAACGCAGCAATGGTGCTATTATACATTCAGCTAAGCGGAAAATAGCTGCTGTAACTAAGTATGCGAGTCTCATTTCACACTTCTCACATCCATTTTAGGGAGGTCGAGTGGTGTGCACGATTACATCAAAGAACGTACTATCAAGATTGGAAAGTATATCGTGGAGACGAGGAAAACTGTTCGCGTGATTGCGAAGGAATTTGGCGTTTCTAAAAGTACTGTCCATAAAGATTTGACTGAAAGACTGCCTGAAATTAATCCAGAGCTTGCGATTGAAGTGAAAGAAATCCTTGATTATCATAAATCGATACGCCATTTAAGAGGCGGGGAAGCAACGAAGCTTAAGTATCGGAAGGAGGATATCCTTCAGGAAGAACCAGTAAAATAAAGAAATTACCTGTCTTTCTTGCAATTTCGACAAATCCCAACATGAAATTTTACAAATTCATACTTTTTTTAGTGATTTATGATACAATATGAAATTAGGGCACAAAGTAGGAATTGCCGGGATCAGATTGCAAGGAGGATATGGTAAGAATGTTTGCAAGGGATATAGGAATTGACCTTGGTACTGCAAATGTACTAATTCACGTAAAAGGTAAAGGCATCGTCTTAAACGAGCCATCTGTAGTTGCACTTAATAAGAACACGGGCAAGGTTCTTGCTGTTGGAGAAGAAGCAAGAAGAATGGTAGGGCGTACTCCTGGGAATATTGTTGCGATTCGTCCTTTAAAAGACGGAGTCATCGCTGATTTTGAAGTAACAGAAGCTATGCTCAAGCATTTTATCAACAAATTAAATGTAAAGGGTTTATTCACGAAACCGCGGATGCTTATCTGCTGTCCGACGAATATCACCTCTGTTGAGCAAAAAGCCATCAAAGAAGCTGCTGAAAAAAGCGGCGGAAAATACGTTTATCTTGAAGAAGAACCAAAGGTCGCAGCAATTGGTGCCGGTATGGACATTTTTCAGCCAAGCGGAAATATGGTAGTGGATATTGGCGGTGGAACGACGGATGTCGCAGTCCTTTCAATGGGCGATATTGTCACCGCCTCTTCTATTAAGTTGGCTGGGGACAAGTTCGACATGGAAATCTTAAATTACATCAAAAAAGAGTACAAGCTCTTAATTGGTGAACGTACGGCTGAGGATATTAAAACGCAAGTAGCGACAGTGTTCCCAGGCGCACGCAACGAAGAAATTGCCATTCGCGGCAGAGACATGGTATCAGGCCTGCCCCGTACCATTACTGTTAATTCTGAAGAAGTTGAAGGCGCACTGCGTGAATCAGTAGCCCTCATCATTCAAACTGCAAAAAGCGTACTCGAGCGCACACCGCCTGAACTCTCTGCGGACATCATCGACCGCGGCGTCATCTTAACTGGCGGCGGAGCCCTCCTGAACGGTCTGGATCAGCTGATGGCAGAAGAATTAAAGGTTCCTGTCTTAATCGCAGAAAATCCAATGGACTGTGTAGCAATCGGCACAGGCATCATGCTTGATAACGTCGATCGCATTAATAGACGCAAGCTTGGATAATAGTATGGAAAAACATCAGTTTTTGGACTGGTGTTTTTTTGTTTTTTCTCATTTCCTATAAACCTTTCGCCAATCAAGCCGATTTTAAGAGTGTACCTTCGATTTTTTATGAGGCTTACAAATTTATACGGTGATGTTCCAAATAGTTAGATATAATGAAAAATGACTCTCTTATGAGGTGAAAGAATGCTGCGAGGTTTTTATACAGCGACTGCAGGGATGCTTGCCCAGCAGCGAAGAACAGAAATGCTGTCAAATAACATAGCCAATGCGAATACACCTGGATATAAATCGGATCAGGCAGCGCTAAAGGCCTTCCCGGAAATGCTGCTGAAAAGAGTTGAAAGCAGCAAGGTTTCTGCTCCTGCCACGCAGACTGTCGGAACGCTGAATACCGGCGTGTATCTTCAAGAGATGATTCCCCAATTTACTCAGGGTGATCTTCGTGAAACAGGTCTCTCAAGCGATGTTGCCTTAGTTGAAGAGCTTGTTCCTTATAATGAGGAGACGAATGCGAAAGGTGCTTTGCTTTTTGCAGTGCAGACTCAAGCTAATGAATTGCGCTATACACGTAATGGACAATTTACACGAAATGAAAATGGCGAGCTTACCCTTGCAGACAACCCTGTTTTAGGAACAAACGGCCAGCCCATTTCAATTGCTGCTGATCAATTCGAAATCACACCAGACGGAACGGTTAGAGTGGACGGGGTTGAACAGGCTCAAATCGAAATTGTCTTTGCTGGTGACACAAGAACCTTGATGAAAGAAGGAAATGGTCTTTACCGGACAGAGGGTGGAAATGGATTGCCGACTGCGGTCAATAATCCTGAAATTTCTTACCAGCTAAAGCAAGGCTATGTGGAAGGCTCAAATGTCGACGTTTCCAAAACGTATACAGAAATGATGACAGCTTACCGCGCTTTTGAAGCAAATCAAAAAGTGCTGCAGGCTTACGATAGAAGTATGGATAAAGCCGTGAATGAAATCGGCAGGGTAAGATAATAGGGGGATGAGCAGCATGCTGCGTTCGATGATTCCGGCTGCAAATACATTAGGTCAGCTGCAAAAACAGCTGGATCTGATCGGAAATAACATGGCAAACATTGATACACAAGGCTACAAACGCACTCAAACAGGCTTCTCGGAGCTCCTTAATCAGCAGGTAAATAATGCCGGACTTCAGGACGACCCTGCTGGGCGGTCGACAGCTCTTGGCGTTCGGCCTGGAGTCGGCGCGATGGTAACAGGACAAACCGTGTATACCCAAGGCAGCATCAAGGTGACGGATAGGGAGCTTGACCTTGCCCTGACAAAGCCTGGCCAATACCTGCAAGTAGAAGCAGGCGGCGAGGTGCAGTATACTCGTGATGGGGCTCTATATTTGAATCCAGCAGAGAATGGCCAGCTTCAGCTTGTCACATCTGAAGGCCACGCTGTACTTGATGAAAATCAAAATCCGATTTTCTTTGATGCTGCGTTTGAAAATTTGAAGGTAACACCTGATGGTAGATTAACGGCAGTTCCGGGCAATCAGTCCGTTCAATTAGGAATAGTTGGGGTAAATCAGCAATCTATGCTTGAAAAACAGGGCGGAAATCGGTACGCTTTAAATGAGAACGCACCAAACAGCACAGTCACGTTTTTGAACCGTGATCAAATTGGTGTTCAGCAAGGTGCACTTGAAATGTCAAATGTCGATCTATCAAAAGAAATGACCGAGCTGATGGTAGCTCAGAGGTCTTATCAATTAAACTCAAAATCTATCACCATGGGTGATCAAATGCTCGGGTTAATCAATAGTGTCAGATAAGCAAAGGGGTTTTTACAGTGAGTACAAACGAACAGTCTCGTGAAGAAGTGATAGAAACGAAAAAAACAGAAGAAATAAGCAGCAGCAAAATCAGAATCAGGCTATTTCCGATCTGGCTGCGCATTGTTTTATTGCTTTTTTTCATGGCCATTGCGGCAATCAGCGGTGCGATGATTGGCTACGGTGTACTCGGTGATGGAAAGCCAACAGACGTCTTCGATAAACAAACATGGCAGCACGTCTTTGACCTAGTGAAAAAAGAATCCGAAAAATAAGGAGGGCTAACCCCTCCTTTTTGTGTATAATAGAACTAATAGGTTGTACTAGGAGGAGGTACTAAAATGTTAGACATCACACAAATCAAAGAAATCATTCCGCACCGTTATCCATTCCTGCTCATCGATCAAATCCTTGAAGTAGACGAAGGCAAGCGTGCAATCGGGCTAAAAAACGTAACAGCAAACGAAGAATTCTTCAACGGCCATTTCCCAGAATACCCAGTTATGCCAGGCGTCTTAATCGTTGAAGCACTCGCCCAAGTCGGCGCTGTAGCCATGCTGATCAAAGAAGAAAACCGCGGCCGCCTAGCCTTCTTCGCAGGCATCGACAACTGCCGCTTCAAAAAGCAAGTAACACCAGGCGACCAGCTCCGCCTCGAAGTTGAAATTATCCGTCTGCGCGGATCACTCGGCAAAGGCAAAGGCGTCGCTACAGTAAACGGCGAAGTCGTATGTGAAACAGAATTGATGTTTGCGTTGGGTGAAAAGAAAGAATAGATTTTTGAGACGATCCTTGTTGGGATCGTTTTTTTTTTTGCTGATTTTAGGAGGTATCTGGAAAAAGGGAAGTATTACTTTCAAACTGGCTAGTATTTCCCCAGTTCTCGCTAGTAAAAGAGGCATTCCGGCAAGTAAAAGTCCCATTTTGGAAAGTAAATCTGAATCATCCTTGAATCTGAAAGGCAAACCACAGTCAGATTCCATCCAGTTCAAAAAGAAAAAGCCTGAATAGCCAAGTGCAATTAGAAAAAAGCCTATATTAGCGCAGAAAAAGAGAAATTGAGCCTGAAAATAAGATCAGCTTCGTTATTTAGGAGGTATCTGGAAAAAAGAAAGTATTGCACCTAAACTGGCTAGTATTTACCTGTTTCTCGCTAGTAAAAGAGGCATTCCGGCAAGTAAAAGTCCCATTATGGAAAGTAAATCTGAATCATCAGAAGATCTGAGCGGCAAACCACAGTCAGATTCCCTCCTTTTCAAAAGAACAAACCTAAATAGCCAAGTGCAATTAGAAAAAAGCCTATATTAGCGCAGAAATAGAAGAATTGAGCCTGAAAATAAGATCAGCTCCGCTATTTAGGAGGTATCTGGAAAAAAGAAAGTATTGCACCCAAACTGGCTAGTATTTCCCAGGTTCTCGCTAGTAAAAGAGGCATTCCGGCAAGTAAAAGTCCCATTTTGGAAAGTAAATCTGAAACATCAGAAGATCTGAGCGGCAAACCACAGTCAGATTCCATCCAGATCAAAAGAAAAAGCCTAAATAGCCAAGTGCAATTAGAAAAAAGTCTATATTAGCGCAGAAATAGAGGAATTGAGCCTGAAAATAAGATCAGCTCCGCTATTTAGGAGGTATCTGGAAAAAAGAAAATATTGCACCCAAACTGGCTAGTATTTCCCAGGTTCTCGCTAGTAAAAGAGGCATTCCGGCAAGTAAAAGTCCCATTTTGGAAAGTAAATCACCTTCATCCTTGAATCTGAGCAGCAAATCACATTCAAAACTTAAAACCCTTGAAACGATAGAAAAAACCAAAACTCAATTATAAAATTCTATTTTGCGTTCTACAAAGGAGTTTACTAATAAATCTAGAAATAAACAAAATTAAAAAAGAAGAGGAGTGATTTTTTGATAAAAAAAGAACAACAATTACCAATAAAAATTCAAAAACTGCAGGCTTTACTAAGGAGGCTGCCCCAGAACCATACAGTAAGAGCTAAAATTGAAGAGGAGTATGCTAAAAATATGGCAGGCTATCGCGGTGAACAGTCTATTGATTATCATTTGCTTCCGTTATTAAGGAAAGAGTTCCTTGTTCTGCACGATATTCGACTGCTGAATAAAGAATATTATTTTCAATTAGATATTGTTATCTTAACTAGATCCTATATTCTAATTCTTGAAGTGAAAAATATGAGTGGAACACTATGTTTCGATCAAACATTTAAACAACTAATACGAACAATAAATGGACGTGAAGAAGCGTTTCCTGATCCAATTCTCCAAGTGAGGCGCCAACAGAAAAATCTTCAAACATGGCTGTCTGAACACAATTACCCTAGTATGCCACTACATTCTTATATCGTCATCAGCAATCCCGCAACGATTCTTAAAACCATTCCAAACTACTCAGAAACAGTGTTGAAAAAAGTGATACATGCAGGCTCACTCCAAGATAAAATTCATTTATTAGATAATCGTTATAAAGACCAGCTTTTAACAATTAAGGATTTAAATAAGCTGTCAAGGCAGCTTATTAAACACCACTCACCAAATAACCCAGATCTTCTTCAACTATTTCACCTATCAAAGTCAGATTTAATAACGGGTGTTCATTGCATAAAATGCTTTTCAATCCCGATGAAAAAAGTTAGCGGAAGCTGGGTTTGCAAAAAATGTATGTTTACATCTAAAGAAGCTTATATTGCCTCTTTGAATGATTACGCTTTGTTGCTTGGGCCAACCATTACAAATAAAGAAATAAGGCAGTTTCTAAGAATCTCCTCCATGAGCTCTGCGTCAAAATTATTAACAGTACTAAACCTCCACCACACTGGCTCCTACAAAAACCGCAAATACCAGCTCCCCATTTTAAAATAAACGTTTACATTTTCGGACGTGTGGTAAATAAATACTGTAGCACCCATTTTAGACAAATTTACCGAATAAACCTAATCATTCTGGACACCCTAACCACGACCGCTGAATAAAGGTCCAATTAAGGAAGGAGTATGATTATGAATAAGAAGTGGTTACTTAAAATTTCAGGTACATTATTAGCAGCTATGCTGATTGCGGGCTGTGCGGACGATCAGGATCCTGCACCACCGGAAGATAACAATATGGAAGAAGAAGTGCCAAATGATGATGCGCCTCCTGCTGAGGAAGAAACAGAGAAGGACATGGAGCAGGATATGGAAGAAGACATGCAGGAAGATGAGAACAACATGGAAGAAGACGAGAAAGATATGGAACATGACATGGAAAACGATATGAAAGACGAAAACAAATAGTCACATAAATAAAAAAAAATCCCCTCACACTTGAGGGGATTTTTTCACGTTTAATTCTCTTTGTTCATTTAGCTTTTGTATGAAAGCCTGCTTTAAGTCTTCACCGTGCAGACCTTTTGTCAGCAGATCATCAAGCAATTTTTCGGGCTCGTGCTTTGCTTTTCGCGCGAGCATGCGCCCCTCAAATAAGACAGAAATATGTTCTTCCAGGACCATGATGGATTTAATCTTCGCCACGATCTCGGCGGGTTTGTTGGTTTTCTTGGAAATCGTCACATAAAGACGCAGTTCATTATTCTTTTGCGAGAGTGTTTCAAAGTATGAGCGGTGTTCCTTTGTTAAAAGAGCCTCAATCATCCAGTGATTTTCCCCGTCTTCTTTGTTGATGATCAATCCGCCCGATAAGGGGATTTCTTCTAAACGAGCACCATTTTCTCCATGCACTTCAATAGTCAGCCCTACGAGTCTAAACGTTTTCATAAATACCCTCCTTGGTCCAGTGTATCGTTCCTGTATGGTTATTGTTACATTATATCATACAGAAAGAGTGAAGCACTAAACGGAGGGATGAGCAGAATGAATCAATTAAACAGATGAAAAAAAGAGGAAAAAAGAGGAAAAGGAAGGATTAATACAAAATATGACAATATATGAGTAAAAATGCCTATATTCGGTTGTTTTCATAAACTCATAAATTTGTTATGGTAAAATAGCAAACTTTAAGAAATGAGGCTGATCAATGGAAACGATTAAGTTAAAAACAATTTCGGTAAAAGATCTGCAAACAAAAGGTGAAATAGTGAGGGAAAGATCAGATGATAAACCTTTATTATTAAAAGTAGGGGAGATCGCTGCCGGCAAAACAAAGTACTACCACTTCCAAGTGCATAGGGAAGCGTCAGTAGAAATATTATACGAGACTAAAGACAAGCTTCAAATTGTAAGAATCCTATTCGATTTATTAAAAAATGAAATGTCCATCAAATCATTCGTATGGACAGATCAAACCAAGCGTTATGAAGAAACAGCCATTCAAAATGAACTCATCGCATCACAAGCATTTCAAGCTATTCTCCAAAGCATCACTTTTTCAGGCCATGAACAGCAATCCTATTTATTTCAAATACATAGAAAATAGCAGCTAACATAAAAATTCGTTATAAATGCTCTTAGAAAAAGCAAAAATTCTGCTAGGAAAATAACTTTTTAACACTTTAAAACAGCATTTTTAAGATTTTCCCTAATTCCAAATACCCGCTACAATAGTCTTGTAAGCTAAAGAGAGGAGGAATAAGGTGATAAACTCAGTCACGCTGGTCGGACGCTTAACGAAAGATCCGGAAATGCGCTACACAGCAGAAGGGGCGCCTGTGGCCAATATCACACTCGCAGTGAGCCGATCATTTAAAAATGCAGCGGGAGATATGGACATAGACTTCGTCAACTGCACCCTGTGGAGAAAAACGGCAGAAAACACAGCCAACTATTGCCGCAAAGGTTCAATCGTAGGCGTATCCGGACGCATCCAGACCCGCAGCTACGAAAACTCGGAAGGCAGGCGCGTCTATGTCACAGAAGTAGTCGCTGACTCCGTACGCTTCATGGGCGGCAAAACCCGTGAACTTGCAGTAACGGAAAAATAACAAACCCTCAAACCCCCTCACAGAAACAGAATCAACGAACTCCCCACTTCCTCACTTAACTAGCCGGCCCTCTCCGGCTAGTTCTTTCTTGTGAAGGGACAAAAATTGCTTGAAGAGATGGAGGTATCTGGAAAAAAGATAGTATATAATCCAAACTGGCAAGTATTTGTCCGATTCCTGCCAGTAAAAGAGCCATTCCGGCAAGTAAAAACCCCATATTGGAAAGTAATCCAACTGTCTAACGGAATTTCCATACCAACAGCTACCTCCAAAACCTTAAATACCCAACTGCATTTAGAAAAACCACTAAACAAACATAAAAAAACCAGTCCAAACCCGGACTGGTCCCCCAAAACCTTATTTTCCAACCTTCTTAGCAATCAACTCATACAGCTTCTTCCACTCTGCACTCATTGTTTCTTTCTTCAAATCTTCTTTTTTCTTGCTCATGTCGCGCGCCTCCTACCTCATGGAGAGGGTGAAGAGCTCTTCCAGTTCGTCTGTGGACAGCTCTGTGATCCAGCTCTCGCTTTGGATGATTTCATCGTTCAAGGATTGCTTTTTATCCAGCATGCCATCAATTTTCTCCTCGATTGTACCAGTTGTAATCAGTTTATGAACATGAACAAAGCGGTTTTGACCGATGCGGTAAGCACGGTCTGTTGCCTGGTTCTCAACAGCAGGGTTCCACCAGCGGTCATAGTGAACAACATGGTTCGCAGCGGTCAAGTTCAAACCAGTTCCGCCAGCCTTCAGTGACAGGATCAAAATCGAATACTCTTTATTCTGGAACTGCTCTACCATCTTGTCGCGTGCTGCTTTTGGCACACTGCCGTTTAAGAACAAGACTTTCTCTCCAAACTCACGCTCAAGCAAGGATTGAATCATTTCACCCATGCCGATATACTGCGTAAAAATCAGACAGCTTTCATCCTGCTCCCGAATCGCAGTCACAAGCTCAAGCAGCTTCTCAATTTTATGAGAGCGTGTCGTCACTGACACCGTACGTTCCTCTTTCAAATAAAGCGCAGGATGATTACAGATCTGCTTCAGCTTTCCGAGCATCTTCAAAATCAAAGCCTTCCGCTGCATACCAGCAAGCTGTGATACCTGATCAAATGTATCCTTAACCAGCTGCTCATAAAGTGATGCCTGCTCAACTGTAAGCGGGATATACTCTTTCTGCTCCTGCTTCTCAGGCAGATTCAGCGCAACCTGTTCATCACGCTTTGTCCGGCGCAGCAGGAACGGCTTAATCATCTGCTGCAAGTTTCCGATAATCGCCGGATCCCGATCCTTCTCAATCGGAAGCACAAATCGCTTATGGAAATTATGCAAGCTGCCAAGAAATCCTGTATTGATAAAATCAAAAATCGACCATAATTCCGTTAAGCGATTCTCCATCGGAGTCCCTGTTAAGGCAATATGATGCAGACCCTTCAATTTCCGAATCGCACGGGACTGCTTCGTATGCGCATTTTTAATGTTCTGTGCCTCATCTAAACAAATCGTGCTCCACGTAACAGAAGCAATCTCTTCATGATCGGCGTGAGACAGGCCGTAAGACGTCAAAACAATATCCGTATCGCCAAGCGATACATTAAAATCTTCACCCTTTGCCCGATTTGGACCGTAATGAAGATGAACCTTCAAGCTAGGGGCAAACTTCTCAATTTCCTTCTGCCAGTTACCAAGTACAGATGTAGGGGCAATAATTAAAAACGGCGCCTCACGCTTCTCATGCTCCACTACATACGTGAAATAAGCAATCATTTGTATCGTTTTTCCAAGCCCCATATCATCCGCTAAGCAAGCGCCAAAATGGAATTTCCGGAGAAATAGCAGCCAGTCAACACCTTGCTGCTGATAAGGGCGCAGATCACCGTGAAACGTCGATGGAACATCATGCTTAGGAATATCCGTTATCTCCGTCAGCTGACGCAGCATCGACTTCATTTGACGGCTAAGCTCAATTTGAATATTCGCAAATGCCCTTGAATCAAGAATCTCATCATCCTTATCACGTGCATCAGCCAGCTCCTGCTGGAGAATATCAGAAAAGTGGAGCCCTTCTTTTTCTGCTTTTTTCAAAATCGACTGCACATGCTTAATAAAAGCAGGGTCAAGCTTAATCCACTGTCCTTTAAAATTCACAAGACGGCGGTTGTCATTTACCATCCCCATGAATTCTTCTTCGCTCATCTCAACGCCATTCGTCGCAAAGCGCCAATTGAAATCAATCAGCGAGTTCATACCGACAAAGGATTGTCCGCGCGGGGCCGACGACATCTTCGCCTTCAGCATCACCTTTGAATCACGGACAACCTGCCACCATGATGGCAGGAGAATCTCGACGCCAGTATTTACAAACGTTTCACTCGCACTTGTTAAAAAGAGCCACGCCTCATCCTCGGTAATATGTGTGTTTCCATTTTGAAAAGAGAGCCACGGCACAATTTCCTCAAACCGCTGCTGCTCACGTTCAATCCGGTCCATATAACCTCTCCATGGAGTCGGCAAATCCTTCAGTCCCTGAAAAAGATGAAACGAATCAGGGTTCTTGCGGTCACGCAAAAACAGCTCAAGCTTCCAATCGTCGCCATCATAATCAGGCTCATTTAATCGAAGGCCAATCGTAAACGGAGCGTCATCTATTAAGAAGCCAATCTTCTCTAACCAGTCGCGCTCATCGAGAAAATGACCTTCAAACTTCTCTGTAGCGGCGTAAGCTTCCACAATGTCACTCCATGCGCGCCCCAGATCCGGATTCCTCTCAATCAAATCGCTCACAGCTGCAGACAGCCAATCCGCCGTAAAACCTTCAAGCTCTCCAGCAGTATCACGCCAACCAAAGGCACCACTTTTCCACCGTTCAAAATCGGGCATAAACTCGCCGTTCACAATACAGTCGTAAATGGCCTCTGCTGCATCAATCAGCGGGACAGCATCGCCGCTGTACTCAATATCAGCAAGCGAATTCGTCGTATCTTTTCCGATCAGCTCAACCATCATCCATGGAGACAGCAGAACAGAAGGGACTCCAATGTAGCTCACATCTTCAAGCAGCGATCCAAAGAAAGAGGATTCATGCCATGTGAACAAGTAGCGCCGCATATGATTCGTTCCGAGCGTTTTCTCATCCTTCGTCGTGCACCATACGTAAAAGTGAAAATTCTCGATTTGTTCCGTATGGACGGAGATCTTCAAATCATTCAGCATGAATCAACTTTCCTCTCTTCAACTCCTCTTGAAAAGCACGCAGGCGCCGGTGCTCATGTGAAAGCTTTTCAAGATAGATTTCAAATTGCGTTTCATTCTTTATCTTCTTATATAACGTGCGCGTTTTCTTTAAATAACGCACTGCAAGTTTATAATTGGTTCTAGTCCTGAGAGCGATCTCATGGCGTATCGCATGGTGATATATTGTCAGCAGCGACTCTGGACTTTCCTTCTCTATCATCTTTAACAAATCACGGTCAATCTCATACAATTCAAACCCAAGCAGCAAATGAAGCTCTGCCCATGTTCTATATTGCTTCCGATTTACGAGAAAATGATGATACTCTGCATAGCTGAAAGGAAGCAGATTGCGGCAGGCATTCTCATACAGCCTTTCATCCTTGGTCTGAGTCGAGTACTCTGACAGCATATCCAGGAAAAAGCGAATCGAACGGCGCTTCTCTTCATATGGAATGTCACTATTTAAATAAGCATCCGATTTCCCAAGCAAATACGTAAACCATTTCGCAGAACGTTTCCAATTTTTCCGGGAAACAAGATCTCCGACCCAGTCATACAAAATTGGAAAAGCTCCATCACTAAAGACTTTCATCTTCTCAAATAAAGCATCATCATCACCCTGCAGAAAATCCATATGAATCAAAGCAAGACGATATTCAGGAACATCCCGTTCACTTAATTGCTCATTCAGCCACTCAACCTCTCGCTCAATCCACTTCTTCCGATTAAGCAGACCGATCCAAAGAAAACGATAAAGACTAATCCGTTCAAACTGCAAATAACTGCTGACATCAAGCAGCTGATGAAAAACCTCGATGCTCTCTTCAAATAGCGAATCCAAAGAGAAAGGCAAAGCAAACTTCCGCATCTCCCTCAGTTCGTATGTAATGGACTCAATACACTCTTCAAAATAAGAATGATAAACATGGTGTAACAAATGATCATTTGGTTTCGTCTCATTAAGTAGACGAAGCATGTAGAACAATGTCGTAAGGTTTGCATGTATAGTATAAAACCGTCTGAGGTCAGCATCTTTCGGAGCCTTCTTCTTCAGCGCGGGATAATAATGGTTGTACAAGCTTTGAATCTGCTGAATGTTGCGCGGGCGATTCTGAGCCCAGCGCTTGTATTCAAACTCAAAAAACGAAAGCCAGCTTGAAAGCGAATCATCCTTCCAGCTCACAGATGGTATCATCTGACTGGCCGGCTTCAGCTGGGCAAGAATCGCCTGCTGCGTCTTGGCATTCCAAGCTTCCATATATGTACCGACTCGTTGGACGCTTGCATATAAATAAAGAAAAGATGCCACTACATGACGGCAGGGAAAAGCTGGTGAACAGGAACAGGAACTCATCGTAACAAAATCAAGCTCAAGCACAACCCGAACAGGCGTTACATCCTGCACATTGGCACTCATTGTGTGTCCATCTATTTTCACGTTGTATACGCTGCCCTGCCGATACAGCATCAGCCCTTTTTTAACAAGATTGCGATCGTCTTCTAACTCAGGCGAAAGCTGATCCTGCAGCTCTTCACCCGCATGCAGAATCAACTCTTTATCCAGTTCATGCTGAAGCATGGCACACCGCTCCTTTTTAAGTAATAAGAAAGTATATAATTTTGCGCTTCTATGTCCAGCTCCATCGCCCAGAACACATCTGTCTATTGGAGCTAAACGGGCGCTAGTGCTTTTCATAGTCAATTCTTTAATTATAACTGATAATCAACAAAGGATAAAACGGAAAGGGAAATTTCGGCGGTGAGGTTTAGAGGTAAGAATATTCGGGGACATAAAAGATAGTTCGACACGAACGATATAATTAGTTGCCAGTCGACACAAAACGCAGTATAATCTGCTTGTTGTATAAAATTGTAAATTAAAGAAAGGAAAATTTGTAGAATGAAAGAGAATAGCCTTAAACAAGAAGAACTTCTGCAAATTTTAATGCACGCCTACCAAAAAGGCGAGCATTCAAATGAAATTACCACCAAAGAATTGCTGGATGAGCTGATTCTTCAATTTAGAAAAGTATACGCATCTTAATAGATCTCTACCGAAAAAAGTCCGCAATGATAAATTTGCGGACTTTTTTCGTCAACATCCCTATTAAACTATTTATAATCTTCCCGATATATTTTATATATACTTTTCGACAAGTATCGACATATTTCGAGGGGGGTGTACAAGCTATGAGAAATTGGATGACCCCGGAAGAAATGGAGCGGGAAAAAGCCAGAAAAAAAGCGCTGTTAACCATTTCTATCCCATTTTTAACGATCTTGATCACAGCTTTTGTAACCGTTTTATTAAATAAGTTTTAAAAATCAGAAGATTCGCCTGGGCGAATCTTTTTTTGGGTATTGCAAAAAAATTAATATACAATTTACAATTTCTTGTTATAATGACATTATTCAGCACGTACATTAAATGTTGACAAAAACATAGATTTTTTTTTGGGGAATTTATAGGGAATATTACCCTGGTTGGTTAAAAATATATCTGTATATTTTCCCATACTACATATTGGAGGGTACCATGGAAGAAACCATCAGCTTGAAAGAGCTGTTTCACACCTTGAAGAAGCGTCTTTCACTCATTATCATCATCGCAGCAATGGCCACGGCAACAAGCGGAATTGTAAGTTACTTTTTTCTCACTCCTATCTATCAATCTTCTACACAAATTCTCGTAAACCAAGCCAAAAGTGATCAGCAGGCAGTTCAGTACAATGAAGTTCAAACGAATCTGCAGCTTATCAATACGTATAACGTGATTATCAAAAGTCCTGCCATTCTGGATAAAGTGATTTCAGAGTTAGGTTTAGAGATGTCAGCAAGTCAGTTAAACAGCAAGATAACGGTTGGCAGTGAACAGGATTCACAAGTTGTAAACATCACTGTTCAAGATGAGGATCCTACACAAGCGGCTGACATAGCAAATACGATTGCGACTGTTTTCCAAAAAGATATTGTCAAAATTATGAACGCAGATAATGTCAGCGTCCTTTCTAAAGCAGAACTTGGTACAGATCCTTCACCGATCAAACCGAAGCCCGTTTTAAACATTGCGATTGCCCTCGTAGTAGGACTTATGGCAGGAGTCGGACTTGCTTTCTTGCTTGAATACCTGGATAACACAATTAAAAACGAACAGGATATTGAAAAATATCTTGAATTGCCCGTTCTTGGCGCTGTAACTAGAATTGACATAGACCAAGACTTAAAAGATCAAAAAGCTTCAGAAAAGAACCGAACAAGAGGTGGGTCCTTTGGCTCGTAAAGACCGAAAACAGCTTTTTAAGCTGCAAAATAGAAGTTTAATTTCAATGACAAATCCTAAATCACCAATTGCGGAACAATTCAGAACGATTCGCACAAACATTCAGTTTTCAACAGTGGATGAAGAAATCGTTTCAATAATTGTTACTTCTTCTGGACCAGGAGAAGGCAAGTCAACAACAGCAGGGAATCTCGCAGTTGTGTTTGCTCAACAAGGGAAAAAAGTGCTTTTGATCGATAGTGATTTAAGAAGACCAACTGCGCATTTTACATTCATGTCGGATAATCATATTGGCCTTACGAATGTTTTAACTAGACAGGCCACACTAAATGATGCAGTTAAAAATACAGAACAGGAAAACTTGTATTTATTAACGAGCGGTCCAATTCCTCCTAATCCAGCTGAACTATTAGCATCAA
This sequence comes from Bacillus sp. F19, assembly GCA_023823795.1. NCBI lineage: Bacteria > Bacillati > Bacillota > Bacilli > Caryophanales > Bacillaceae > Bacillus > Bacillus sp. F19. The sequence continues at coordinate 4,839,299 of CP085710.1, read as the reverse complement.
ATGGCATGAAACAGTTAATTGAAGATGTAAAAAGAGAATACGATTTTGTTTTATTTGATACACCTCCAGTGCTTGCGGTATCGGACGCACAAATCCTTTCAAATGCAGTAGATGGCGTAGTTCTTGTCATAAACAGCGGAAAAACAGAATTGGAATCAGCAAAGAAAGCAAAGGATGCATTAGAGCAATCCCAAGCTAGAATTCTTGGCACGGTGTTAAATAATAAGAAGCGGGAAGACAGTCATTATTATTACTACTATGGTGCGAAAAAATAGTCGTTATAACAAAGCACACCTCTTTTGACCCAGGTCCCATAATGCCTTCTGCTTAGGTAATTTATACCAGTGAAGATTTGTGCAAAAGGTGAAATACCCATCCGACTAACAAGGGGAGATGGTTCTTATGATTGATATACATTCACATATCCTACCTAACCTTGATGATGGTGCAAGCAGTTATGAAGAAGCACTCTTGATTGCAAAAGCTGCTGTAAATGAGGGCATTACCACTATAATTGCTACACCTCATCATCAAAATGGTACGTATATAAACAGCAAAAATAAGATAATCGAAAAAGTTGATGAGCTAAACTTGCTTCTAAACAAAGAAAACATTCCTCTAACCATTTTACCTGGACAGGAAACACGAATTCATGGAGATCTGCTGAATGAACTTGAAGAGGATGTGATCCTGCCTCTTAACCATTCAAACTACGTATTTATCGAGCTGCCATCTGGACATGTGCCAAGATACACAGAAAAAATGCTATTTGATATCCAAATGAAGGGCCTAACACCAATCATTGTTCACCCAGAACGCAACTCAGAAATAGTCGAAAACCCAGACTTGATATATAAGCTTGTGAGTATGGGCGCGTTAACCCAAATTACTGCATCGAGCCTTACGGGTCACTTTGGAAAAAACATCAAAAAATTTACACTGCAATTAATAGAATCACAACTAACTCATTTCATAGCCTCAGATGTTCATAGTTTAAAAAATCGTCCGTTTCGGTTAACTGACGGATATGGTGTTCTCAATAAAGAATTTGGCGTAGATGCTACATACTTTTTTAATGAAAATGCAGAGCTTTTAATCAAGAATTTATCTGTTTATAAACCGGGTCCAAACAGAATTAAGAAAAAAAAGATTTTAGGCATATTTTAGAGAGAGGTAAACAGATGGAATTAGATAAATTTCCAAAGACTATTGTTAGAACTGTTCGTTATATTAAACATGATGCGACTGATACTCAAGTTGTTCAAATAGAAAAGTTATTAAAAAGTACTATTGAAAAAAGATTGAAAAATAGAGTACATAGTAAGGTATTTGATACAAATGAATATTCATTATTTAAGAGTTAAAATGGAGGAAAGAGAATGGAATTTAAGAAGACTAAAAGAGAATATTATAACGAACATACAAAAAGTCTAGATTTATCCATAATAAATGCTGGAAAATATAATATTACATCTTATTTATTCCATAAACGTTTAATTGATATTTTTCTAGCTGTAATAGGTCTTTTTATAACTTTTCCAGCTATCTTATTGTTTGCAATTTTAATAAAAGTTGAAACAAGAGGACCTTCATTTTTTTTTCAAGAGAGAGTTGGATTTAAAGGGGAAAATTTTAATGTTATTAAACTTAGATCAATGAGAGTAGATGCTGAAATAAAAGGTGCTCAGTGGGCTGTTAAAGATGATCCTAGAGTTACTCGTGTTGGAGCATTTATTCGAAAAACAAGAATAGATGAACTACCTCAGTTAGTAAATGTGTTAAAGGGGGAGATGAGTATTGTTGGACCAAGACCTGAACGTCCTTTATTTACTGAAAAATTTAATAATGAATTCCCTGGTTTTTCTGAAAGATTGAATGTTACTCCAGGTTTAACTGGCTGGGCACAAGTAAATGGTGGTTATGATATCACTCCAAAAGAAAAGTTAGATTTAGATTTATATTATATAAATAATCGTTGTATTACATTAGATATAAAGGTTATTATAAAAACTTTCAAAGTAGTATTAACTGGTGATGGTGCTAGGTGAATTACATAAAATTATTAGATAAAACTTTTAAAGTTAACTTAAGAGCTTTTTAAAAAGGATAATTTATATGAATCAAACAATTTTTTACTCAGTTTTTTTTATTCCAATTATTATGTATTTTTCATTAAGATTTAACTCTTTAAACTTTTATATCTTCCTTTTTATATTAATGCAGGTTTCTGGACTAGAAAGATTGCTAAGAGAAGAATATGGAATTGTATTCCTTGATAGTTTAATAATAATAATAATAATTTTCATTATTCTTATAAAGAAAGTGCAAATAAAATTTAATAAGAAATATATAATTTCGTTATTAAGTATATATGCATTTTATCTGTTCTATTTAATATTTGGGAGTGTTAATAGTTCTCCAGACCAAGTTTTTGAATTCATAAAATTATTATTTAAAAATTTAATAACACTTTTATTTGTTTTAATCTTATATAAAAATATAGAAAAAAATAAATTCTTTCTTTTGTTAGGCATAATAGGTCTCATAACATCTTTATTTGGAATTATTGATTGGTACTCAAACTTAGCTTTATTCGGAGATAGATATTTTTATCGTTCTTCTGGCTACATTGGAAATGCTAACCTTCAAGCTCAAATAATCACATTTATGACATTTCCAATTATTTTTTTATTATTGAGAAAACAAGTAAACCGTTATATAGGTTTCTTTATTGGAGCTGTAAATATTTTCGGACTATTAATTACACAATCTAGAGGTGGGATATTAATACTAATTATTGGTGTTTTTTTGCTTTTAATTTTTGAAAAAAGTATAAGTACTAAAAGCAAAATGTTTGCTATAGCAACTTTTATTGTGGTCCTTTCAACAGTTATTCTATTGATCAATAGAATAAATCCTCTTTTTCTTTTACGGTTGGTTGAAGGGGATAATAACGGTGATTTCACTAATGGAAGATATGATGCCTTAATAAAGGGATTAGAAACAATTTTTAATGATTCAATTTTTGGAGTAGGAATTGGAAATAGTTCAATCAATGAATTAAATCTGTCTTCCCATAATTTTTATGTTAATACTCTAGTGGAAACAGGAATATTGTTTCTTCCAATCTTAATAATTCTTTTAATATTCATCCTAAATGTTACAACTCGATTACTTAGAAAATCCGACGAATTAAATTTAATTGGCGGCTATCTGTGTATTATGCTACTGATATTGGGATTTTTCACACATAATATTCTTACAAATCCTTATTTTTACATTTTATTGCCTATAGTTATTATGGAAAGTGGCCAATTAAAAACAAGAAAATAAAAGGGCTGATTTAAAATCTTCCTGTAAATTTTTTAAACAGAGATTAGTTGAGGTGATAAAAATGAAAAAAATAAAAGTAATTCACTTGATCACAGGGCTAGATATTGGCGGTGCTGAAACTATGCTGTATAAGTTGGTTTCAAGTACAGATAATGCAATTTTCCATTTAAAGGTGATATCTTTAACTGATATTGGACCCGTTGGTAAGAAAATAAATGAGTTAGGCATACCTGTTATTTCTCTTGGGATGAAAAATGGAGTACCAAATCCAATTTTTTTGTTTAAATTAATAAGGATATTAAGAAGAGAAAAACCGGATTTATTACAAACTTGGATGTACCATTCAGATTTAATTGGGTTTATTGCAGGGAAAATAGCGAAGGTTTCAAAAATAGTTTGGGGAATAAGGCATAGCAATTTAAATTTAGATGAGAATAAAAAGAGTACAATTCTAATCGCTAAAGTTTGCAGTAAACTCTCAAAATATGTGGATAGTATCATTTGTTGCTCAAAAGCCTCAGTAGAAAGTCATCAGGAAATTGGTTACGACAAAAATAAAATGATTATTTTGCCAAATGGATTTAATCTTGATGAATTCAGGCCGGATATTCATGCCAAATCGAGATTAGTAGATCTCTTAAAAGTTAATCAAGATGACTTCTTAATAGGAATGGTTGGAAGATGGGATCCACTTAAAGACCATCAAAACTTTATTTTGACTGCTGAAAAAATATCTAAAAAAGTAAATAATGTGAAATTTATACTCTGCGGAAATGGTGTTACAAAAGAAAATGAGTTACTAGTTTCCTGGATTGAAGATGCAGGCATATCAAACAAGACATTTTTGCTTGGAAGACGAGAAGATATTTCGAAAATCATGCCAGGACTTGATCTATTAATTTCTTCATCTAGCGGTGAGGGGTTTCCAAATGTAATAGGCGAAGCTATGGCATGTGAAGTTCCATGTGTAGTAACGGATGTAGGTGATTCTGCATATATTGTAGGGGATACAGGGCTAGTTGTACAACCTAAAGATTCTAATGCATTAGCAAATGCGAGTTTGCAATTAATTGAGAGTAGCCTTGGTGAATTAGGGTATAAAGCTAGAGAGAGAATAATAAAAAATTTCGAGTTGAATATAGTTACCCAAAAATTTGAAGAAGCTTATTTAACGCTTATTAAAAAACAAATTTAGCAACTCCCCATGAATTTATCGCTGAAAAAAGGTGGAAATATGAAAGATAATGATCCAAGCAAAAAAATATTATTTGTAGCAACTGTGTATACGCATTTAGCAAATTTTCATAAGCCATACATCAGTATGTTACAAGAAAGAGGTTATGAAGTACATGCTGCTTGCAATCCTAACGAAGGTAGAAAACAAGAAATAGAGGAGCTAGGTGTAATTTGCTGGGATATACCCTTTTCAAGAAACCCATTTAATTTAAATAATTTTAAAGCAACGAAAGAATTATTAAAACTATTTAAGACTAATTACTATGAACTTATACATACACATACTCCAATTGCATCTTTCTTAACGCGCTTATTAGCAAGACTAAAAAATCAAGGTAATATACTTTATACAGCGCATGGATTCCATTTTTATAAAGGTGCTCCGTTTATTAACTGGCTTCTATATTATCCTATTGAGTTTATTGCTAATAAATGGACTGATGGTTTAATTGTTATGAATAAAGAGGATTACGAGGCTGGTAAAAAAATGGGACGTACCTCAGGGAAAAATATTTTTTTAACTAATGGAGTTGGTGTAGATTTAAATACTTTTAACAGTGAATCGACTGACGAAGGATTGATTAGAAGAGAGCTAAATATTCCACCAAATCATTTAATTGTTAGTTGTGTAGCAGAACTTACAGTTAATAAAAATCATCTTTTTCTTTTAAAAGCATGGGAAATTTTAAGTGGAAAATATGATGATATTCAGTTGCTAATAGTTGGCTCTGGTGAGAATGAATATAATTTAAAAAAATACGTGCATGAGACTAAATTGAATAATATCCATTTCTTGGGATTTCGCAAAGATATACCTTCTGTATTGCAAGATTCGGATATAGTAACATTGTTATCTAAAAGAGAAGGTTTACCTAAGTGTATTATGGAAGCTATGGCCGCTTCTAAACCAGTAATTGTTTCAAACACAAGAGGATTAAGAGATCTTGTTACTCATAATAAAAACGGATTAGTTGTAGACCTAGATAATTATCAGCAGCTAATAAATTCTTTTGAAGTACTAATACAGAGTGAAGAAATGAGAAGATTAATGGGTAAAAATGGTTTTGAAAAGATAAGAAAGTATTCAATAGAAAATGTAGTTTTTCAACTAAGGAGTATCTACAATAAATATCTAATAAAATAGCGTTTAATTCATGTAAAGAAGTGGGAAATTTGAGAATCTTTAAAAATGTATTTTTTGTAGTTATTATTCTTTCCTTGTTTAGCAAAGGGTTAGGTTTCTATCGAGATATCTTGATTACAAATTACTTTGGATTTGGAATAACAACTGATGCTCTATTAATGGCGATTTCAATTGTAACCTTGTTATTTTCGTTCTTTCAAACAAGTATTAGGACAACATTTGTTCCAATATTCAGTCAAAGTTATCGAATAAATCAGGAGAAAGCAGTAACAGATTTTAATTCTTTAAAAAGTTTTATATTAATAATACTTATAATATTAACTGGATTTCTTTATCTAAATGCTAATAGAGTTGCAGTGATTTTTGCACCGGGCTTTGATCAAGAGGCCATAAGTATGACTACTGAATACTTTCACTTAAGTCTTATATTATTACTAACATATGGTGTGTTTTATATAAATACTGGTTTTTTACAAGCAATTAGAATCTTCAGCACTCTTGAAACAGCTGGAATAGTAAACAATGTGGTTATTATTGTAATTCTTTTTTCGTTTTCCCAACAATTCGGACCGATATCTGTAATTTTTGGGTATATTATTGGTTCTCTTTTTCAAGTTTTTATTAGTTATTATACATTAAATATTAGAACCTCATATACCTTTAAATTCACCTTAAAAATTATAAAATCTCCAATAATTAAAAACTTTATCAATCTATCTAAATATGTCATGGTAGGAAGTTTGGTAACTCAAGTTTCTGTATTTTTAGATAAATTTATTGCATCGTACTTAATTACAGGTAGCGTTACTGCACTACACTATGCCAATTTATTAAAAACCTTGCCTCTAACTATTGTAGTTTTAACAGTAACTAACATCTTTTTTCCTAATCTCACTGTTTCATATAAAGAGGATAAGATAACATTTACTAGGTTAATTGAGAAGCAGCTTATTTATATGTCTTTCTTCACATTATATGTATCTGTAATATTTATTTGTTTGAGTAAGGAAATAGTTACTTTGTTATTTTATAGGGGTGAATTTACTATGACTGGAATTGAAATGGTATCTTCAGCTCTAATAGCTTATTCATGTGGCTCAGTTTTTTGGGTAATAAAAGAAGTTTTAGGGAAAGTCTCATATGCCGTAGAAGATACAAAAACTCCAATGATTTTAGCAATAAACTCTTTGATAATTAATTTGGTCTTAAATATTTTACTAAGCTATTACTTTGGACATGTTGGTATAGCTTTGGCGACTTCAATTAGTTTCGCTATAAATTGTTTGTTACTTTATTATTCTCTGAAAAAGAATATTAACTTTAAAATAAAGAAAAAAACAATTAATTTAATAATCTCAATGACTATTGTGAGTATGTTGGTTATAATCTCTATTCTTTATCTAAAACAATTAATATTAGAGTTTTCAACTAATCAAATCATAGTAATAACTACTATAACGTTAGTGATAAGTATTATTTATATAACAATAGGGAAATTTCTGGGCCTTATCAAATTTTCATGGGGTAGGTGAGAATAATTATGTATAAAAAAATATATGCACATATATTAAAAAAAATTGATCGACGAAAATATGCGAATTTTGTTTACAAAGACAGAATGAGCCGTTTGAAAAAAATGGGGGTTGAAGTCGGAGAAAATTGTAGAATAGAAACATTTAACTTTGGTTCAGAACCTTATTTGGTAAAAATTGGTGATCATGTTACTGTGGGAGCGAATGTGCAGTTTGTCACACATGATGGAGGTGTCTGGGTAATAAGAGACAAATATCCAAAGATAGATGTTTTTGGTGAAATTATTATAGAAGATAATTGTTTTATAGGAATAAACTCTATTATCTTACCAAATGTTAGAATTGGTGCTAATTCTGTTGTAGGTGCAGGTTCAGTAGTAACAAAAGATGTTGAACCAAATTCAGTAGTTGCTGGTGTCCCAGCTAGAAAAATATCTGACTTGGAGACCTATACTCAAAAGTGCTTAAAAGAAGGGATAATGACAAAAGGCATGGCTTATATAGAAAAGAAGGAGAAGTTGTTAAGTATTTATGGTGATTAAATTATATACAATATTTAGTGGAGATGGTAGTTATGGTTTTTAATTTATTACATGCTTTTAAGTTAAAGAGAGCTATTAAACAAGGACTTCAAATTGGAGAAAATTGTAGAATCCTTAGTTCTTCCTTTGGTAGTGAGCCTTATCTTATTAAAATTGGAGATAGGTGCACTATAACAAGTGGAGTGAAATTTATAAACCATGATGGTGGTACGTGGGTATTTAGAGAGGAAAAAGAATACAAACATATAAAAAAATACGGAAAAATAGAGATAGGTAATAATTGTTTCATAGGGTTAGAAACTATTATTATGCCTAATGTGAAAATTGGTGCTAATTCTGTTGTAGGTGCAGGATCTATTGTTACAAAAGACATCCCTCCTAATAGCGTGGCAGTTGGCAATCCTGCAAAGGTAATAATGACTATAGAAGAATATATTAATAGATGCCAACAAAATGCTACTCCATTTCCTAATAATGTGACTTCAAAAAAAGAATATTTAATTCAATATTTTTGGAAGGATAGTAATTTATGAAAATAGTAATGCTAATTTCGAGTTTTCACCCATTGTTGGGCGGCGCTGAAAAACAAGCTCAAAGATTAGGCGCTGATTTGGTGAGTAAAGGTAACAATGTAACGGTATTAACTAGATGGCATAAAGGTTTAAAACCGGAAGAGAAAATTGATGGGTTAAACGTTGTAAGACTAAAAGTATCTTCTAACTCGAAATTTGCACCGATTATTTATTTAATTAAAGTCTTAATGTATATGTGGAAATATAAAAAAGATATAGATGTTGTTCACGCACATGCACTAAGTGCACCAGGATTAACTGCTGCTTTAACTAGTTTTGTAACGGGTATTCCTTCTATTGCAAAGATAGCAGGCGGAGGGAATCAACTTGGGTGTGAAATTAAAAGAATGTATCTAGATAATATTATTGGTAAATTGAAAGTGAAGTTTATGCAAAAACACATTTCTAGATTTATAGCAATAAGCAGGGCTATCGAAGATGATTTGAATTATGTAAATACACCCTCTAAAAAAATAGTATTTCTTCCTAATGGGATTGATAAATTACTATATCAAAATAAAAATCAGAATGAATTTCATTTAAAGTCAAAGAAAACTTTTTTATATGTAGGAAGGTTAGAAAAAGTTAAAGGTATTGATATTTTAATGGAAGCTTGGAGTAGAATCAATAAACAGCTAAAACAAAATAGTCAGTTGATTATACTGGGGGAAGGCTCTATAGACATATCTAGATTCCAAACTGATGAATCCGTTGAGTACATGGGGAAGGTTGATAATGTAAGAGATTACTTAGCTAATGCAGATGTTTTTCTTCTCCCTTCAAGATATGAAGGAATATCAAATGCTTTGTTGGAAGCTATGGCTTCCAAATTGACTATTATAGCTAGTAAAGTTGGAGGGAACCCAGATTTAATAAAACATGGTGAAAATGGTTTTTTATTTGAAAGAGAGAATATTGAGCAACTACAGAATTTAATAGAAGGAATTATGTCATCTCAATATGACGTTAGTAGTATAGGAGAAGCAGCCTATAAATTTATTGAAAAAGACTATGATTTGGACAAGATATCAAACAAATATATTAAATTGTATCAACAGATATCAAATTAATTTAAGAATACACCATAGGTACTTAAAAACAAATGGGGGAACTATTATGAATCGTAATATTGGAGTTGTGGGTTTAGGATATGTGGGTCTGCCTCTTGCAGTAGCTTTTGGAAAAAACCATACCATTACTGGATTTGATATAAATGAACATAGAATACAATCGTTAAAGTCAGGTCACGATTCTACTAATGAAGTTACAGATAATGAATTGAACGAAGCAAAGATTAATTTCACATCAGATCCAGAGTCTTTAGCAAATTGTGATTTCATCATTGTAGCTGTTCCAACACCAATTACCAAGAGCAAACAACCTGACTTAACACCATTAGTAAAAGCCTCTGAAACGGTAGCAAAACATATTAATAAAGGTACAATTGTTGTCTATGAATCGACTGTGTATCCAGGGGCTACAGAAGAAATCTGTGTTCCTGTACTAGAAAAATTTTCAGGTTTAAAGTATGGCATTGACTTTTTTGTTGGGTATTCACCTGAACGTATTAATCCAGGTGATAAAGAACATACATTTACGAAGATAACAAAGGTCGTATCAGGTCAGAATGAATCAGTTTTAGATATAGTAGCAAATGTTTATGAAAGTGTAGTTGAAGCAGGTGTATATAGGGCTAGTACTATCAAAGTTGCTGAGGCAGCGAAAGTAATAGAGAATACTCAGAGAGATTTAAATATCGCTTTAATGAATGAATTAGCATTAATTTTTGATCACTTAAAAATAGATACTAAAGAAGTATTAGAAGCAGCTGGAACTAAGTGGAATTTCTTGAAGTTTAGTCCTGGTTTGGTAGGAGGACATTGCATAGGAGTTGATCCTTACTATCTTACATATAAAGCGGAATCTGTGGGCTATCACTCACAGGTTATCTTGGCAGGTAGACGTATAAATGATGATATGGGTAAGTATATTGCTCAGTCTTTAATTAAAGAGATGATTCGTAAAAATTTACCTATTCAGGGTGCAAAGGTAACTGTTTTAGGACTAACTTTTAAAGAAAATGTACCAGATCTTCGAAATTCCAAAGTTATAGATGTCATCCGTGAGTTGGAGGATTTTGGTGTAGAAGTTCAAGTTTCAGATATATTAGCAGACAAGAATGATTCAAAAGAAGAATATGGAGTAGATCTCATTGACTTTGAATATCTAAAGCCTGCTGATGCTGTGATATTAGCTGTCCCTCATCAAAAATATATTAACAATGGTTGGGAACAATTTAACCAATTATTAAAACATGGTAAGGGAATTGTAGTTGACATAAAAAGTTGTTTAGATAAAGAAACATGTCCAGAAGAATTAACATTATGGAGACTATAAGTTAATACAAAGCCTAAGTTGAATATTTGAAAGTAAGAAAGGGGAAGTAGATGATGTTAGAAAACATTAATATACCAAAAGGCAGTAAGTTCCTTATTACTGGTGGAGCAGGCTTTATTGGATCGAACTTAATAGAGGCTGTATCACATCTAGGTTATGAAGTTAAGGTGCTTGACGATTATTCCAATGGATTAAGATCTAATATAAATAATTTAAAAGAATTATACGACTTTGAAATGATTGAAGGAAGCATAACTGATTTAAAGACATGTAAGGAAGCAACAAAAGGGGTAGACTATGTTTTACATCAAGCTGCATGGGGATCGGTTCCAAGATCTGTTAAAATGCCATTGACATATGACACAATTAACGTACATGGAACACTAAATTTAATGCAAGCAGCTGTTGAAAATGATGTAAAAAAGTTTGTTTATGCCTCCTCATCTTCTGTTTATGGGGATAACTTTTCACTACCAAAGTATGAGGGGCAAGAGGGAAATCCTCTTTCTCCTTATGCTATTACAAAAAAAGTTAATGAAATATATGCTAAGAACTTCTTTGATTTATATGGTCTAGAGACAGTTGGTTTAAGATACTTTAATGTCTTTGGCCGGAGACAGAATCCACATTCTACATACGCTGCTGTAATCCCAGTATTTGTTAAAATGCTTTTGGATAATCAAGCTCCAACAATTAATGGTAATGGAAATCAAACTCGCGATTTTACATATATAGATAATGTAATTCAAGCTAATCTAAAGGCTTGTATTGCAGGTAAAGAAGCAAGTGGAGAAGCATTTAATATAGCTTATGGTAAAAACATTAGTTTAAATGAATTGTATTCTTACATTACTGAATTGTTAGGGAAAGAAATTGCTCCAAATTACGGTCCTACAAGAGTAGGGGATATTCCACATTCTCTAGCTGATATCTCTAAAGCGACAAAGTATTTGGATTATCTTCCACAGATTGATGTTGATAAAGGCTTAAGATTGACCATGGATTGGTATATTAGTAACTTATAAAAACTAAGCTTTGAAACTTTAAGAAGTTAACAGCTATCTAAAGTCGCTCACTTTCCTTATATAATTATCATAATGTTTTTTCAAGCTCTATATTTACTGTCGCAATTTTGATATTTTTATACTTCTCTTAGCGCTATATAAAGGGGTGCTGTTTAATGGCAATTTTGGTTACAGGCGGAGCCGGTTTTATTGGAAGTCATACTTGTGTAGAACTAATTAATTCTGGATACGAAATTATAGTAGTGGATAATTTTTCTAATAGTAATCCCGAATCACTAAATAGAATAAACATTATAACTGAAAAAAAATTAAAAATTTATAATGTTGACCTATTACAAATAGATAGGTTAGAACAAGTATTTAAAGAAAACGATATACAAGGAGTTATTCACTTTGCAGGTTTAAAAGCTGTAGGAGAATCAGTAAAAAATCCTTTTAAATATTATCAAAACAATATAACGGGTACTTTAATTCTACTTGAGACAATGAGAAAACATGAGGTTTTTAAAATTGTATTTAGCTCATCTGCTACCGTTTACGGTTTACCAGAGTATGTCCCTATCTCAGAAAATAGTATGTTAAACCCTACAAATCCTTATGGTAGAACCAAACAAATGATTGAAGAGATACTAAGTGATATTTACATCTCAGAGAATAGGTGGAGTATTGCAGTTTTACGTTATTTTAATCCAATAGGGGCCCATGCAAGTGGCCTTATCGGTGAAGATCCAAAAGGAGTACCCAACAACTTAATGCCATATATAACTCAAGTTGCTAGTGGCAAATTAAAAGATCTTAATATTTTTGGAGACAATTATAATACGGTTGATGGAACTGGCGTAAGGGATTATATTCATGTGACGGATCTTGCTAAAGGACATATAAAAGCTTTAGATAAAGTTTTTGAATTAAGTGGATTTAACGTCTACAATCTAGGTACTGGAAATGGTTATAGTGTCCTTCAAATTATTAAAGCATTTGAAAAAGTAACTGGAACAAAAATACCATATACAATAGGTTCTAGGCGTTCTGGAGACATTGGAGAATGTTTTGCCGATCCAACAAAAGCTGAAGAAGAACTTGGATGGAAAGCTGAAAAAAATATTGAAGAAATGTGTTTAGATTCTTGGAGATGGCAATCTAACAATCCAGAAGGGTACTCTAAAGTGTTATTATCTAAATAATAAAAAAGTAGTGAACTTATTTAAGTTCATTACTTTTTTAGTTTATACCACTAAACCACCTCACAAAAAAGCAACAACGACATCTTAAAAGGTTCTTCTTTATTATCCATCCTCCAAAACAGCTGCTCAAAAGCTTTCTTCCCAAATAAGTATAAATCAATATCCATCATCTTAATCTTCGGGTTAGTAATCTGTGATAAATGACCGTTGTCAAAGCTGCCAATGCCGACGTCAGTTGGCACGGTGTACCCTTGCGCTGCAAGGTGGACCTGGTGATGAAGCCAAGGCCATCCTTGAGCAGAAACAGGCATTGGCATGTGGTTGGAGCTGAAGCTTGAGATCCTGCCTTCTCACGATCTGGACAGTCAAAAGACTTATTAACTTCTGTGAAAAAGGCGAAAGAGCGCGGAGTTGGACTCGTCAGTTTTACTGCCTATAGTGAAACGCCTTTAACAAAGCTTTCTGATGAGGTGTTATGGACAATCCATCCGCTGTGCAACAGCTATATTTCAACAGGACTTGATATGAGTGCATTGTATTTAATAGATAGGATTAATTTGCACTTCTTAGAAGATGAAGAACGAAGAAAGACTTATGAAGAGACAGTTAAGGCTATTAAAGCTACTGTTCGTGAATATGATTAAAGAGAAAGTCTATTAGGCTGTTCTCAGGGAGTTGCGCGTATTCGTATGTAAAGAAGGTAATGGACCATTTATAATTGGTCCATTACCTTTTTTGTTGGAACATAAGCAATTGATTCTCTTTTTGTTAACCTAGCCGGCAGCAAAGTCTCAAGAAACAGATCATCCTGAATCCAACGTTGTGATGATTGTATTAGCATTTCTTGATAACTATCCGTTATCAAACGGTTTACTGATATCCAGGGGCTTTCATTTCTAATAATGCAAACGCTATAATAGATTCATATTCTTCTTAAAATTAACGATTTAAACAAATGAGGATGTGTATACATTTGAGTCAAACGCCCATTTTTTTAACCCCTCTCTTCCAAGATCGCATCTGGGGAGGAACTTCATTAAGAGAAAAATTTAACTACGATATCCCAACTGAAACCACAGGCGAATGCTGGGCCATCTCTGCCCATCCAAACGGACAGAGTGTTGTTTCTGATGGGGAATATGCCGGAAAAACGTTAGGTCAATTATGGGATGAAAATCGCGAATTGTTTGGCGGAGAGGAAGGAAACACATTTCCGCTGCTAACAAAGATTCTTGACGCCAACAATGATCTTTCTGTTCAAGTACACCCGAATGATGAGTATGCGAATGAACACGAAAATGGCGAGCTTGGGAAAACAGAGTGCTGGTACATCATTGACTGCAAAGAAGGGGCAGACATGATTTACGGACATAACGCTGCTTCTAAAGAAGAGCTGATTCAAATGGTGAACAGCGGGGAATGGAATTCACTCCTGCGCCGTGTCAAAATTAAGCCTGGTGATTTTTTCTACGTGCCAAGCGGAACGATTCACGCTTTATGTGAGGGTACACTTGTGCTTGAAACGCAGCAGAGCTCTGATACGACTTATCGTGTGTATGATTATGACCGTACGGATGACGAAGGGAACAAGCGGGAACTGCATCTTGAGAAAGCGATTGATGTGAGTACAGTGCCGCATGTTGATGGTCAGAATCATCCAGCTGTAGCAAAGATGAAAGATGTAGCCATTACGACTTTTGTAGAAGAGCAGTATTTTACTGTCGGCAAGTGGGAAGTAAATGGACAAGCGTCATTTACGCAGGATCAGCCTTTTCTTCTTTGCAGTGTGATTGAAGGAGATGGCGAGCTTATTCATGATGGTAAAAGATATCCGATTCCAAAAGGAACCCATTTTATTTTGCCTTCAGAGACTGGAGTTTTTTCGATTAGCGGTAAATGTGATTTAATCGTTTCTCATATATGAAAAATGACAAGGGTTCCGATGCAGGAATCCTTGTTTTAGTATTCTGTAATTTTATTAATCTGAATATTGACTGAATTAAAACTATTTACTATAATGAAGTCAGATTAATGAAACCGGTTCGATACATCAAAAGGCATATTCTACATAAATAGAAATATATTTTAATAGTATCTTCAATAGTCCGTGAAATACTTCTTTAATATTTCATTATTTTTTTACTGTCAATGAAACCGGTTCGACGAAATGTGGAAGAGGAGATCTTAATGGTCACAATAGGCGATGTAGCAAAGCAGGCTGGAGTATCTAAAAGTACGGTTTCAAATGTATTCAGCAAGAAGCGTCCGATAAGTGAGGATGTGACAAAGCGTGTGATTCAGGTTGCAAAGGAATTGAATTATGTTCCTAATCATATGGCAAGAAGTCTGGCTATTAAGAAGACGATGATTATTGGTCTTAAGATGCCGACTGTCAAAGATTATGAGTTAAGCAGCTTTGAAACGAAAGTGATTAATGGGGTTGTGAAAAAGTCTTCGGAAAGCGGATACCGGGTTCTTTTGGACCGCATCTATGAAGGAGATGACCAGTCGAACTTTTCAAGGGATCCTGTTGACGGAGTGATTCTATTAAATCCCCGTGAAGATGATCCTCGTATTGCGCAATACAGGGATTCCAGCATGCCGTTTGTCCTGATCGGGCGGCCAGACAGAACGGACATGGATATCAAATGTGTTGATAATAACAATATTGAAATGGCGAAAGAGGTCGGGGAGTATTTAATCGGCAATGGCCATCGCGAAATTTTGTTTTTAAATGCCTCCTATCATATGACGGTAGCAGAGGACAGAAAAGCTGGGCTGCTGCGTGCCTATGATAATTACAATATGCCGTTTGACGAGGGGAATGTTGTTTATTATGATCAATCGACCTTTTCAAACGCATCTGAATATGGGTATGTCTCTTTTTTAGAAAAGGTAAAAGAGAAGAAATATACAGCGGTCATTGCGGATTCGGATCGTGTTGCACTTGGGGTGATGAGAGCCGCAAGGGAAATGGAAGTGGATATTCCGGGAGATCTTTCCCTGATTGCTTTGAGCAATAATGAAACCCTGGCTCTAGAGACGACTCCTAACTTAACGAGTGTCGAGCTGTTTCCTGAGAAGTTGGGGGAGGAAGCGGCTGAGGTTCTGATTAATATGCTGAACAAACAGCTTGTACCAAGAATCAGAACGATTCCTGCAAAGCTGGTTATTCGCGATTCTTGTCAAGATATGAATCATCAAGAAGCGTAATGGATGAAGCATGAAAGGAGGGGAACCCTGGAATCTATCAAGATTCTACATACTTAATTGTAAGGGTTTACATTTAATTAACAACGATTAACAGGGGGATTATGATGAAGAAATGGCTATTTTTAGTACTTGCTGTTTTTCTTGTTTTATCAGGCTGTCAATCGAGCACGGGCAGCTCGGGCGGGAAAACGGAACCTGTAAAGGCGCCGGATCGTGATTTAGCGGCAGAAGGCTTGCCGGAGTTTAATGAAAAGGTTGGAGAATTAGGCAAAACAGATTTGGAAATTTGGCTTGCAGCTGACTATGCCAATACTGCTCCAATTCAAGATGCGATCAAGGAATTTAAGGAAGTCTATCCGAACATTTCAATTAAAACGGTTGGGATTGAATGGGGAGATATGAGCAATAAAGTGAAGCTTGCGGTTTCCAGTGGAGCGGTTCCTGATATGGCTCATGCCCATGCCTTTGCAATGGGTGCACAGGGTCTTGCTGAACCGGTTGATGATCTGTGGGAAGAGTGGGGCGAAGAGGATAAGTTTGTTCCAGGCGGTATTGAGGATACGACCTGGGAAGGTGTTAAATACGGAATGCCGATTGATATAAATACTACAATCTACTTGTATAACAAGAAGGTTTTTGAAGAGAATGGCATCAAAGAAGCGCCTAAAACGCTTGATGAGCTAGTGGCTGTATCAAAGAAGCTGACGAAGAAAGATGGATCCAGATATGGAATCGTGACGAGTGCGAGCGGATGGAGTTTCTTTGGAAATGTCATTGCAGCAGGAACGAACACGCTGAAGTTTGATGGGGACAAGGTGACAGCAAATCTGAATGATCCAAAGATTGTTGAAACGATGGCGAAATATACAGGCTTAGCAACAGTTGATAAATCATCTCCTGTTCCTCCGCCGCAAGAAAGACAAACCGATCATCCTGTAGCGATGTTTGGAACAGGAAGAGCTGTTTCCTTCATTTCTGGACCTTGGGATATCGCAAGAATCAAAAATGAGTTTCCTGATTCCTATAAAGATCTTGCAACAGCTCCGCTTCCTGGTGATGGAAATGGTTCTGTATTGGGAGGGGGCAGCTTGTTTGTTCCAAAAGGATCTAAAAACAAAGTCGCTTCCTTTGAGCTGATGAAATGGTTTGTTTCGGACAAATACGGAATTCGTTTAGCAAAAGAGCAAGGCCGTCATCCAGTGAAAACACACTTATATGAAGATGAAATGTACAGCGATCCATTATTGGAGCCATATGTAGAGACCTTACAAGATGCTGTACCGTATAAATTGGAAGCGTACCCAGAAGCAAATGATGCATGGGGTAAAGCTCTGCGTGCTGTGTTTGACGGAGCTGATCCGCAAAAAGCACTGGACGAAGCACAGGGAATTGCCGAAAAAGCTGTGAATTCAGCTAAATAGACATTGGAATCGAATGGTTGATTTTGAAAGGGTATGTGAAGGCATGCCCTTTTCCTTTAAAGGGAGTGATCATAATGAAAACAGAAATGGCTTCTCAAATAAATACTGAAATCAAAACCAAAAAAGAGTTTCATAAGTTGAAAGATTATATCGGGTCTTATCTTTTTGTTTTACCTGCACTTAGTTTCTTATTTATTTTCTCCATAGCGCCTATTCTCTATTTAATTTGGCTGAGCTTTCATGATTATAGCCTGCCGAATCCCGCTGTGTTTACTGGCTTGAAGAACTTTTCACAAATGCTTCAAGACAAGCTTTTCATTAAGAGTCTCGGAAATACAATTGTTTATACAGCCGGCTCCATGTTTTTAGGGCTGGGCGGCGCGATTGCTGTTGCTGTGCTTTTAAATAGAAAGCTTAGAGGCTTACGATTTTTTAAAGTGTTTTATTTTCTGCCGACGATCACCTCTGAGGTTATTACAGCCATGATCTTTTTGTGGATTTTTGATAACAACCTGGGCATCCTTAACTATTTATTGAAGATAGCAGGAGTCGAAACACCGCCGGCATGGCTTTTGCAGCCGACTACAGCGATGATCATTCTGATTCTGATTGGAGCATGGAGAGGCACAGCTTATAATATCCCGATTTTCTTGGCAGCCCTTCAGGCAGTACCTCAATCTTTATATGAAGCAGCGAGGATTGATGGAGCTAATTCCTGGAAGCAGTTTATACATATTACACTGCCATCGATCACCCATATATTAGTTTACACCATGGTTATGTCTGTCATTGGATCGTTCCAGGTCGTAGCGGTTGTGGATATTTTGACAAATGGCGGACCAATGGACAGCACGATGGTTGTCATTAAACATATTTGGCAGCAGTCGTTTGAATTTAACTATGTTGGCTATGGAGCTGCACTGTCACTTGTCCTATTCCCATTCTTGCTTGCAGTGACTTGGCTTCAATTAAAGCTATCTTCCGGAAAGGACTAAATACGATGAAAAAGTCAAAAATTCTGAAAAACTTCATCCTGTATTTTTTGCTGACGTTTGTCTTATTCGTGTTTTTAGGTCCATATATTTGGATGCTGATGACGGCCGTGAAGTCTCAGGGTGATGTCATGGTTTGGCCGCCCAAAATTTTGCCAACAGAATTTCATTGGGAAAATTTCCTGAGAATCTGGCAGGAAACGAATTTGCCGAGAGCTTTCTTAAACAGTTTTGTTGTATCAGCTTTAGCTACAATTATTAACGTATTATTGGCGTCATTGGCGGCTTTTGCCTTTGCAAGACTGACCTTTCCGGGAAGAGATAAGCTTTTCCTATTAGTGCTTGCGACAATGATGATTCCTTCTGGCTTAATGGTTGTTCCGCTCTTTTTCATGATGAAAAATGTACCGTTCGCTGGACCTGATGGATGGCTTGATTCCTATGCAGGACTCATTCTTCCCTTTGCAGTCACAGGCTTTGCCATTTTCCTGATGCGGCAAAATTTCCTTGCCATTCCAAAGGAATTGGATGAGCAGGCGACCATTGACGGCTGCTCTAAATTTCAAATTTACTGGAAAGTGATTATGCCTCTAAATAAACCGGCGATTGCTTTAGTGGCGATTTTCAGTTTTCTGAGTCACTGGAACGAATATTTATGGCCGTTGACGATTGCGAGGTCGCAGGAAATGTATACGATACAGATTGCTCTTAAAGCATTCCAGGGTCAATATAACATCGATTGGCCGTTAATCATGACGGGTGCAACCACTGCTGCTTTGCCGATGATTATCTTGTACTTTATCCTTCAGCCTCTATTTGAGCAAGGACTGGGAGGACTGGGTTCGGGAGGAAAAGAATCGTGAGCCGAGTTCACAAAGTCACCCTGTCTAAGGTGATCCATCATTCGCAGCAAGGGGAATACATCACCCTGCCTTTCTCTGTCCCAGACGATATTGAAGAAATAAAGGTAGAGCTGTCTTTCAGTCATGCTGATGAAAATATGATTGATTTGGGTTTGGAGGATCCCAATGGATTTAAAGGGTGGAGCGGCGGTGCCCGCAAGGACATTTTTGTCCGTGAAGACCGTGCCACGCCAGGCTACATGTTAGGTGAGCTTCCTGCCGGCGAGTGGGGGGTCATCTTGAATGCTTATCGTGTTCCTGGGTCGTGTGAGATCAATGTTCTAGTCACTCTTATGATGAGCAAAAAGAGATGGTTCAAAGGGGATCTGCATCTGCATTCCAATCACAGTGATGGTGCCTTTACTCTTGCAGAGGTGGTTGAAAATGTCAGGCAGGCTGATTTAGATTTTCTGGCTTTAACCGATCATAATACGTTCAGTCAAAACTACCACTATCCGCAGGTTGAAGATTTGGCTGTTATTCCAGCTGTTGAACTGACGACAAACCGCGGGCATTGCAACTTTTACGGCGTGCACAAGCCCTTTGCCGATTTTCGCTGTAAAACGAAGGAAGATGTTCAAGAGAAGCTGGATGAAGGGATGGCAAACGGCGCCGTTATTTCCATCAACCATCCGCACTGTTCGTTTTGCTCATGGGATTGGGGCCTGGAGCATTTCGATGTGAAAATAGTGGAGATTTGGAATGGCCCCTGGAGCAAACAAAATCAAGCGACTTTAACATGGTGGGATCTGCAATTGCAGCAAGGGAAGAAAATCGTGGCGATTGGCGGAAGCGATACCCATCGCCTTCATGAAACCATTAAATATGGAACGCCAACGACATGGATTTATTCGGATATGCATACACCAAGAAAGCTATTAGAAGCTTTAACAGCTGGCCAAGTGTGTATAGCAGGCCGTCCAAATTCCCCTTGGATTCAAATGCAGGCGGATGAGATATTGATGGGCGGTACTTTTAAAAGGAATCATGACAGGACATTTATAAAAATTGATATTCCGGAAAGTATTGGCGGTCTTTTGAAAATCATTACGGATCAAGGAAACGTTTTTAAAAGCCATAAACCCCCAGGAACATTGTCTAGAACTGTTGAGATTCCAGGGAACAGCGTTTATGTGCGTGCTGAATTATGGGATGTGGAAACGGACACTCCGATTGTCATCAGCAATCCGATTTATTTTTCATAAGAAGCGGTGGAAAGATGGATAGAATTTTTAAAGGCAAGAACAGAGCTCTAATTGGCGCGCATCGCGGTGCATCTGCGTATTGTCCGGAGAATACGATGTCGTCTTTTAAAAAAGCGCAGGAGCTGCAGGCTGATATGCTCGAGCTGGATGTCCAGCTGACCAGTGACGGGCATGCTGTTGTCTTTCATGATTTCTCACTTGAGAGGACAACCAATGGAACGGGATTTGTGAGCGAACACACTTTATCTGACTTGAAAAAATTAGATGCAGGTGCGTGGTTTTCAGAGGAGTTTGCTGATGAAGAGATCCTGGCACTCGAGGAAGTTTTAGCATGGGCGAAGGGGAAAATCGTGCTCAGCATCGAACTGAAGCAGATGGAGCACCTGAAAGAACCATTAGCTAAAAGAGTCACAGATTTAACCGGAGCTATCAAATGGAAGACCAAATCCAGCTCATGTCCTTTAACCATGCATCCTTAGCTGAAGCGAGGAGGCACAGCAAGCGCATCCTCACAAATGTTATCTGCTCCTCGCGATTAGCAGATCCTGTCCGTTATCTGAAAGAACTTCAGGCACAAGTATTAAATGTGCCGATAAATCAATTATCTCCAAGTTTAATAGAAGAGCTTCATCAGGCTGGCTATTATGTGCATGGAAGCATGAGCGACGATATCCGTGTATGGAAAACGCTTCAGGAATGGAAAATTGACGCGATGGACACGAATCTTCCTGACGTCATGATAAGAGAAAGAATGATTCATCATTCATAAGGGAGGCCTTTAAATGGAATTTCACAGTTTAAAAGGAATGATCGATCAAAAATATGTTGAGAAAGCATGCTCAAGGTTAATAATGGGGACGGCTCATTTCTATCAATATGACAGCAGGCAGCAGGCATTCGATATGCTGGATGAGTACTTCAGAATAGGCGGAAATATGTTTGATATGGCTCATCAGTACATAGACAGCGAGGTTATTTTTGGGGAATGGCTGCATTTGCGGAAGAATCGCAGTGAGATTCATATTTTAACAAAAGGGGCTCACCATGATGATGGTGAACCAGGTCCCCGTGTGAATCCGGCAGCTATCTCTAAAGATATCTCAGAAAGCTTAGAGCGATTGAATACAGACTATATTGATTTCTATGCCCTTCATCGTGATGATGAAAGTGTAGAGGTTGGCGTGATTATGGATGTGTTAAATCAGCATCTTGATGCAGGACAAATTCACGCGATTGGGGCTTCGAACTGGTCGCATCAGCGCATACAGGAAGCGAATGAATATGCTGCGGCGCATGGATTAATAGGGTTTACGTTTAATAGTCCGAACCTGAGCCTGGCAAAATGCAGGGAACCAAGATGGCCTGGGTGCATTTCAGTGGATGAGCACATGGAGAATTGGCACAAAGGTTCGCAGATGCCGCTGCTCTCATGGTCATCTCAAGCGGGCGGTTTCTTCAGCGGAAGATTTGCTCCTTATAAAAAAGATCATGAAGAAATGGTTCGGGTCTATTACACCGAGGATAATTGGAAAAGGTATGAACGGGCTAAGAAGCTTGCTGAAGACAAGGGTGTCACGGCTATTCAAATCGCACTCGCTTATGTGTTGAATCAGCCATACCAAACGGCAGCCATTATAGGACCGGAAAATACAGAAGAATTGATTTCATCTGTTGCAGGGTCCGCCATCAAGCTGACGGCTGAGGAAATGAACTGGCTCAATTTGATGGAACGAGAAGCAAGTGTTTAAGGAGAGGAGCGACTAGTATATGAAGCATAAATTCGCTGCCCAATTATATACGCTGCGAAATGAAATTCAGAATGATTTTCCAGGCACTTTAAGGCTGTTAAAAAAAATGGGCTGGGATGCTGTTCAAATTGATGGCCTGTATGGGTATTCACCTGAGGAGATTGCCGGGGTTCTTAATGAAACAGGCCTAAAAACGGCCGGCATGCATGTCAGCTTAGACAGGCTGAAGCATGAACTGGATGAAGTGTTACAGGAAGCGGGACTGTTTCAAACAGCAGAAATCATTTTGCCTTATTTAGACGACCATTTAAAAAATGAAGAAGGATACAAAAACGTCCGAAAAGACTTGCTCGCCGTATCAAAAAAAGCAGTGCCGCAGGGGTTTCGAATCGGCTATCATCATCACGATTTCGAGTTCCAAACTGAGATCGATGGGGAATATGCTCTGAATTATCTTCTGGCTCCACCAGAAATTTTTCCGGAAATTGATACGTATTGGGTGAAAAAAGCAGGACTTGATCCATTAAGTTATATTCGCCGCTTTCCAAATCAAATGCCGATTCTGCATCTGAAGGATATGACAAGTGACGGAAAAGAAAATTTTGCAGAGATAGGGGCAGGATGCATCGATTTTGAACCAATTCTAATGTGGGGAGAACAAAATGGTGCGGAGTGGTATGCGGTTGAACAGGATATTTGTGAAGGGAGCCCATTGGATAGCCTGGAGCAGAGCCTTTCATATCTGATCAAACTGACAGCCAAATGGCAGACAAACAAGGGGTGACATTCATTTGAAAGAGATTGAAGTTGTTCATGTCGTATTTAAAACACATCTTGATATCGGCTTTACAGATTTAGCTGAAAATGTCACGAATCAATATATTCAGTCCTATATTCCGAAGGCCATTGAATTAAGCCGGGAGCTTGAGAAGGAGAAAGGCAGTGCCGGGTTTGTATGGACTACGGGCTCATGGCTCATTCATGAATACCTAAAACGGGCAAATGCTGATGAAAAAAAGGTCATGGATGATGCAATCTCAAGAGGTTATATCGCCTGGCACGGCCTTCCTTTCACGACACATACGGAATTGATGGACAAAAATCTGTTTAAATACGCATTAACGATCTCGAAGAATCTTGATAAGAAGTATGGGGAAAAGACGATTGCCGGAAAAATGACAGATGTCCCGGGACATACAAAGGCTATGATTCCACTGCTCGCTGAAAGTGGAATCAAGTATTTGCATTTTGGAGTAAACCCGGCCTCAAAGGTCCCTTCCGTCCCTAACCTGTTTGTATGGAAAGCGGATGATGGCTCTGACGTCATTGTTAATTATGCAGACAATTATGGGGATGTCTTAAGGATTGATGGATTGAATGAGGTGATGGTATTTGCCCACACCGGCGACAATTGCGGACCGCCATCAATAGAGGATATCAAACAAGAGTTTACTAGATTAAGAGAACGCTTCCCGAATGCCAGTATTAAAGCGTCTACTATGGATGCCTTTGCAGAAAAGCTTCTCACGATCAAGCATACACTTCCAGTTGTACATGAAGAGATAGGCGATACATGGGTTCATGGAGCCGGCACCGATCCCAAAAAAGTTGCGGAATACCGTGAGCTGATCAGGCTTCGAAATACATGGATCACACAAGGCAGACTTGAAGAAGACAGCGAAGAATTCAAGGAGTTCTCGGATTGGTTATTGTTAATTCCTGAGCATACATGGGGCCTTGATGAAAAAAAGTATTTAAATGACTATAAACATTATGCAAAACAAGATTTTAAGTCGGCTAGAGAGCGCGACTTGATTTCAAAAGATGCAGTTCCTGATAAATACGGCTATATTGGTTCATTTGCGATGCATGAATTTGATAATATGTCCAAGCAGCTTTTTTCAACCACATGGGAAAATAGAAGCTACAGCTTATTTGAAAGCTCATGGAAGGAGCAGAGGGGGTTTCTTCAAAAGGCTGTTTGCGCGCTTTCTTCTGACAAACAGCAGGAAGTGAAGACAGCACTTGAGGCATTAGTGCCTGTTAAAAATGATGAGAATTTTTTAGAGGAAATAAGAACAGGCGCTGTTTATTCACTTGGTGAGTTCCAAGTATCATTCTCGGATGATGGCTCCATCTCCCGATTACTTGATCGATCAGGTAAAGAGTGGGCAAATCATGATCATCGGCTTGGGGTATTTTCCTATGAATCCTTCGGAGCAGAAAACTATCAGACGTGGTTTAAGCAGTATGTAGAAAATCTTTATCAAACCTACCGCTGGTCAGAAGCAGATCAAGGGAAGCCGGGCATGGAGCTGGTAGAGCCCATTCCTGTACATACTCTCTATCGTCCTGAATTAATTTCCCTGACAAAGCATAAAGATCAGAGCTTAGATCGAGTCTATGTAAACCTTCGTTTGCCAGTTCAGGCTGCAGAGCTGTACGGTGCTCCAAGAGAAGTTGAGATTATCTATACATTTTTAAAGCATGAGCCAATAATTGATATTGAAATGAATTGGTATGGAAAAGATGCAAACCGTCTTCCTGAAGCGATATGGTTCTCATTTAGTCTGCAGGTAGATAATCCGTCTCTTTGGAAAATGGATAAAATGGGCACCCTGATTTCTCCGTATGAGGTTGTAAAAAACGGCAACCGCAACCTTCATGGCATTCAGTCGGAAGTAACTTACCATGGCGCCGACGGATGGGCTGTCATTGAAACAAAGGATGTCCCTCTTGTGTCTCCAGGAGAGAAACGATTATTACAGCTGGATAATAAACCTCCGAATTTAGAGAACGGCTTTCATTTTAATTTATACAACAATGTATGGGGAACGAATTTTCCAATGTGGTACGAAGAAGATGCCAAATTCAGATTTTCATTGAAACTTCATTCATATGATTTTTAATAGATCGTTTAAATAATAAACCTTGGTGAGCTAGATCCTCACCAGAGGTTTTTTATTTTAAAAAATAATTTCAATTTTCCTGTTGTGCACGAGAAGCATAGACAATATGATTAATCTTATACAAGTTTATGGGATGGTGGGGGAAAATGAACATCGGAGTCGATTTAGGCGGTACAAACATTCGGGTGGCAGTGATTGATGATAATGGGATTATTTTAGAAGAGCTTGGATGCCCTACAGAAGCGGGGAATGGGCCGCTTCCGGCTATTGAAAAGATCATTGCAATGATTCAATCATTGCAGGAAAAACATGCTATACGATCAGTAGGTATTGGTGCGCCAGGACCACTGGATGCAAAAAGGGGAATCATTATAGAACCTCCTAATCTTTCTAGCTGGAAAAATATTGAGTTAACAAAAATGATTGAGTCGGCCATGCATTTGCCGGTGTATCTTGAAAACGATGCCAATGCAGCTGCACTTGCAGAAGCACTGATCGGTGCTGGCAAAGAAGCTGAAAGCGTATTTTATATTACCGTTTCTACAGGCATTGGCGGGGGATACGTATATGACGGCAAGCTAATACCAGGTGCTCAGGGAAACTGCGGTGAAATTGGAAATATGATAGTAGATCCACATGCAATAGATGCTCCTAACCTTAACAAAGGAGCGTTAGAGGCACTTGCAAGCGGCACGGCAATTGGGAGAAAAGCTGAGTCTGTATTTGGGCCGGGCCACGGTGCAAAAGAAGTGTTCCTGTTTGCTCAAGAAGGCAATCAAGAGGCAGCTGAGATTATTGATGAAGCGCTGAGCTATTTGGCAATGGGGATTGCCAATATTGTTCATACTTTAAATCCGGAGGTTATCGTTCTTGGAGGCGGAGTGATGAAATCAAAGGATTTGATGCTAGATCCATTAAAAGAGAAAGTGCTTCCGCTTTTGTACCCTAGTCTTAGACCCCATCTGCAATTAAAGCTTGCTTTATTGGATCAGAAAGCTGGAGTTGTCGGGGCGGGAATGATTCCAAGGCAATTTATGCAGAATTAGTTAGGTTTACTCTTTTAAAGAATAAAGATAAAATTCTTAATAAGTTAGGAATTAGGCTTAATAAAAAAGAGGTGCTATTATGTTTTTTAAGGATAATCATAATAGTAAAAAACCACGTAGATATAGCGTGTTGCCACTGACTATCAAGGTTCAGGCGGGAGTAGTAATACGGCAGGCGTGAAAATCCAATTGGAATATGATTTACTGAGTGGTCAATTTCTTAACGCGCAGCTTGGACCAGGAAAGAATAATGATAAAACATATGGTACTACCTGCCTTATAATCAAAAATTGCTGCAAAAGCAGACCGAATAAAGAGAAAATTGACAGCATATGAGCTGTCAATTTTTCAATCTATACCGATTTATACTGGCTGCAATATAAGCTTGCAGTGGATTTAAAATTAAGTTCGAAAATTTATAAAAAATTTTGTTTTGATAATGCCAGATTCTCTTTCGCGGGGAATTTGTGTGCATCCAGTAAAAATACTAAATACCAACAGTAATGAAACGGCCATCCTTCTCCTCAATATGTTTTCCGCCTCCTATAAACCAGCTTTTTGGTTATTTCTTCATTTTTCCAAAAATTATGTTCATTCAAACATATCTTATTTATATTGGATAGCTTTGTAGAAAAATACTGAGAAAGCTTGTATGTACATATCCATATGTAAAAACTTTACAAAAATCTTACATGAGTTAGGTTGTGAACTTATGCGAATTTGTGTTATTTATAGAATAAGTAAAAAAATTAAGAAATACCAAATTTGCCTAATAACTAAAGCAGGTGAAAATATTGTTAGCTCATGAGCGTCATGAAAATATAATGGAATGCTTGCGGAAAAATAAGTCTGTCAAGGTGTCTTCGATCACAAAAATGTTTGGTGTGTCTACCGAAACAGTCCGCAGGGATTTTGAATATCTCGAGAAAGAAGGGTATATAAGAAGGGTGCGCGGTGGAGCGGTTTTAGATAATGCGAACAGTCAAGAAATCAATTTCTCATTGCGGGAAACCAAAAATATTGAGGAAAAGATGGAAATAGCGAAGATTGCTGCACATTATGTTACAGAAGGACAATCCATTGCATTAGATGTCAGCACAACAAATACCGAATTGGCGAAAGAATTAAAAAGCAGGTTTCAAAGACTTACCGTTTTAACAAATTCCTTAATCATTGCCAAAGAACTTTCAGAAATGCCTCATTATACGATTTTGATGCCCGGGGGTGTACTCCGAAATGAAGAATTATGTCTAGTAGGTTCTTTGGCGGAAGAATTTTTTAAAGGATTTCACATTGATACTTTTTTTATGAGCATCAGTGGTATTTCCTTGACGGAAGGGCTGACGGATTACGGGTTAGGTGAATTCCAAGTGAAAAAGAAAATGCTTGAGAATTCTCAAAGTTGCATTGTGCTGGCGGATAGCAGTAAATTTGATGTTGCATCATTATTGAAAGTCTGCCATTTTGAAAGGGTTGACCGTATTATTTCTGATTCAAATCTATCCGAAAAGGTACTGCAGAAATATAAAAAAGAAGGTATTGAAATTGTGAATAAGATTAATTTGAAGGAAAAGTAGCCGTCTACTTTCCTTTTTTTTTATGTGTTTTTTAAACTCATTTTATCTCATTTCAGCTTCTCTCCTCAAATTTCAAGCAGCAAAGTAAATCTTTATTTTTTGCAGCCAGGAAAATAAAATCCACCATCAGCTATTTATTGTGTAATTGTGTGTTTATGTGTAATTTTGCATAAAATCAACAATAATTTACACGGTATTTACAGAAAATTAATAATGATTGTGTATTATTTGTTTATACAAGAGGTAATTTGTGTGTCTGTGTTATATTTTATGTTGTTTTGAGATGGCACCATTTCAGTTTAATGAGAGCAGTAGAAGGAGAAAATCAAGGTTCCAATATTGGAAACGAAAGGGGGATTTCCGTGACGGAAAATCTCCTCTCATCCCGATCGATGGGAGGATGCCCGCCATCTTTGTAAAGCGGGGCGACCTTCTCCAGCACAATGGAGTCGTCGACATGATCGATATAATCAATATTCCGCATCAAAGTTTCGCTACGGTTTTGTTTTTTACTCAATTTTACAAGCTTTTTGAACAGACTCTTAAAATACTTAAAATATGGAGGTTTTCTGTAATGAAAAGAATTTTATCTATTACCCTCGCATTCACGATGATATTCGTTATGTTATCGACCACCGCAGACGCACTTACAAACAAGTCGGACGACAATATCGTCAAAATCGACAATATGCAGCCGGTTTACGGTCAAACGATCACCGCCAGTGTAATCATGGATGATGATTCAATGGGCAAAAATCTAACTTTTCAATGGCAAGTACAGGAATCACGTATAAGCGATAAATATATTAATGTCAAATCGGGTGGTACATCCAAAAGCTACACCGTAACGTTAAATGATATTGGTAAAAAATTACGCGTTGTAGTTGGTTTACCATCAAATGGTGACAGAAAAACTTCATTGCCCACGAACGCAGTATTAAATGCCAACCCCCTTATTGCATCGATGAAATTCGACAATAATTTAAAGGACGATGCAAATCAAGAGAACTTGGAAGGGAAAGGAAATTATAGTTATGTAGACGGTGTATTACCCGGGACCAAAGCTCTGCACTTAGAAAGCGGAGACGGCAATTATGTCGGTACGAAGCATAGCTTGAATTTTGGTAATGACAGTTTTACCACATCCTTCTGGTATAAGGGTGACACTAACAATAATCAGGTCATATTATCAAACAAGGATTTTACTAAGAGCTCTAACGAAGGCTGGGCGATTTATACATCAGCCAATTCGGTCAATATGAATTTAGGATTCCCGACCACATCAGTAAAATTTGGGCGCGACACGTTTAATGCTTCCGAATGGCGTTACGTGACATTTGTTGTAGACAGAGATAAAATGCTCGGATCGTTGTATATTGATGGTTACAAAATGACTGAAACTTCGCTTGGGATCGGAACTTTAGATACATCGAACCCATTAAATATAGGTAGCGACGGATTGGGCAAACATGGCGGTAATTCATTCGATATAGCTGATCTGAATGTTTGGAAAGGTGCATTTAGCAGCGATGTAGTTCAAGCTAATTATAAGAGTTACGCTGTAAATAAAGTAGATGTGAATGCACTTAACGACACAATATCAGAAGCAAATACAATAATAGCAGACGGTCTCGGCAAAGGCTTCAGCCAAACCGATTTTGATCATTTGAAAAAGGTTTTGAATACGGCAACTACGGTTGCAACAACGCAAAAAGTAAAATTATATACACAGGAAACCATCAATTATTACGTACGTGAACTAAAAAACGCCTTATTCATCTATCAAAAAAGCAATAAAACATTAACTCCCGCCGGTTTAAATATGATTGTGGACAGCGACCCGGAAATCAGTGGTAATCCCGCAACACACGCGCGCATTGAAAAAGATTACAGAACAGAACTGAGACTATTCCCACAGGCCGACGTACTCTTTATTCCTGGCGACGTTACCGGCGGTAACAGAGCTGAGGAATATGTGTGGATGAAGCACCTGACAGACGTACACAATAAACTTAAAAGTGAGGGACTGTTTGACAATACGAAGCTTTATATGGTAAGAGGCAACCATGATATGGCCGGCTCCCAAAATTTAATACCTATCGGTTCGGCGGGCGCGTGGAACGAGTCAACGAATTCATACGATAACAACTTCTATAACGATGCTTATAGGGTAAAGGTAAAAGGATATAATTTTGTGGGTTTTGACGGAAATTTTAACAACAGCAATACGGTGGGAAAAACCAACAATTTCCTCGACCAAATTAAAAAAGAAGAGGATTACGATCCAACCAAACCGATATTTGTATCTTCTCACTACCCTATAAGCGGAACCGCGTGGGGATCGGCATGGAGCAGCGCGGGAAGTAATGCTGTAGGTAAATATATTGCGGACAATAATTTTTCGCAGGTGGTATATATGTCAGGTCATACGCAATACGACCCGACCGACGAACGTTCTCACTATCAAGGTGCGGCTACGTATCTCGACAGCGGTGCGAGTTCATATTCCAGTTATATTGATAACGGTCCGTACGGCGGATATATAGAAGGCTCGTATATCAACTACCATACCACACCCCGCATCGCGAATTTCATAGAGGTTTACGGTTCAAAAATTATCATCAAACAGTATAATTTAAGTACAGATGAATATGTAGGGACACCTTCTGTAAAAGTCGTTGGTGAAGGCAAAGATGCCTTTACCTATAGCAGGAGCGATATAAGAGAACTCATAGCTCCGCAGTTTGAAGAGGGTATTACGGTCGATTCCTACAAAAACAACGAACTTGCTTTTACAATAAAGCAAGCAAATGACAATGTGCGCGTTTTGGAATATAATATTCAGCTTATCAACAAGCTCACCGGGAAAGTGGACAAATCGTTTAACAGCCTTTCACTGCCGCTAGACAAACCATTCGATGAATACAGACATTATAAGTTTACAGATTTGTCGCCGACTACTCCATATATACTCAGGGTATTCGCCGACGATTCCATGTATAACCGTTCGTCGCAGGACATTGACATTGAGGCTCAAAGTGTTAATTTAAACAGCATCACTGCGCCTGCTGACTTAACAGGGTTGACAATCGGAACGGCGAAGACAGCGGACGCCCTTGGCTTGCCAAAGACAGTATCCTTGGATACTGATGCAGGCAGGGGAGAAGCCAATGTGACATGGAATGTAGATGCTTCAAACTATGATCCCACTGTAAAGACTGCACAAACCTTCGCTGTCAATGGAACTGTAACTTTGCCAACTGGGGTGAAAAATCCCAATAACGTGCCTTTGACAACAAGCATTAAAGTAACGGTTAATAAGATCCCTCAGTCTCAAATGACGGCAACGGCGACAAGTCAGGAAACGATTGGTGAAAATAATTCAGCATCCATGGCGATTGACGGAGACCCACAAACGTTTTGGCATACAAAGTGGGATAAATCTGATGTTCTCCCCCAATCGATCACCTTAAATCTTGGAGGAACTTACGCAATCGATAAGGTCGCGTATTTACCAAGGCCATCAGGCAGCAACGGAAATATTACAGGATATAACGTTTATGTAAGTACAGATGGAGTGGCCTTTACTAAAGTTGCAAGCGGAACTTGGGCAAACGACAATGCGGAGAAAGTAGCAACTTTTGATCCTACAGATGCATCATATGTCAAGCTCGAAGCGACGGCGGGTGTTAACGGCTGGGCAGCGGCCGCGGAGATTAGCGTCCTTGAAACAGAAACTGTAAAGAATTAGCTTCTAACTTAAAAGAATTTATTGTATTGAATCGTATTAAATTGAAGGCTCAAAGCGGGAAGCACATCTCAAGCGAAGCGGCTGAATATTTGCTGCGAGACGCTCAATATGTATTGACACAAAAGTAGAGCAATTCAAGTGTTTGAAACCAAAAGTATACACGCAGGTGTCATCACATAATCGAAATTTAGGATGGATCGGTAATGAAACTGGGGGAGATCAATTTTCTCCCCCTCATCGATTTGGACGATTAATGGTATCAAAGGTGTACTAAAGCTGCATTTCCTCGCTCTGCAACGGGATACCGGCTCATATTTCATATGTAATGTGACAGTCGCTGGCGCCGTCGGTGTAGAAATTGACCTAATTGTTGTCCAGTCGGTTGTTGTGAAAGATATTGACAGACACTGGGGGTAAAGACGCCATTGAGAAGCTTGCTAGCGCAGGAGTGATTACCGGATATGATGACGGGACGTTCAAGCCGAACAAAACGATTAACCGTGAAAAAATGGTTATTATTCTATCCCGTATTGTGGACTTAAGTAAAGTGGACAAAGATGCTTCCAAAGGCAACTTTGCGGATATAGCAAGCGCAAGCTCTTATGCAGCAAATCAAATCAAGGATGCGGAAAAAGCGGGAATCATCAGCGGCAAGGGCAATGGCTTATTTGATCCGAAGGGCAACTCCACACGCGCAGAGGCGCTTACGATCGTTCTGTACGCATTGAACCTTAACCCTCAAGTAAAAACACTCTTGGACAGCTTGAAATAAGTCGAGCAACATGTTCAAGCTGCAGAATGAACGTTCGTAACCGGATAAACTATATTGCAGATTGTAATACTAACATTTCATGAAAAGAGGTTCCGCTATGAAGCAGCGTTCATTTCTGTCCATGTTCATCATCATGATCTTATTATTTTTTGGGACTGCCACAACTTCACATGCGCATTCCATAAATATGAATTACTCGGATTTAAACATTGAAGGGAACGAGATTCTCTATGATCTTTTTATAGAACAAACAGACTTGTTTCCACAATTCGGTACTGACTTGGATAATCTGGTGAACGATGAACAGGCCTCGCAAAAAATCGAATCCTATCTACAGAAAGGTCTTCGCATAGATGCGGATTCGAAGCCCTTAACGATGGAATTGGTTTCGATGAACATGGCGCAAAAGGGTGCCGTAAGAGGCATGGAATTTCAACTGACGTTTATCGCCGATGAAGAAATCGAACAATTTAATCTTCATTACGATCTGGTGTTTGACGATGCGCCTGCTCATACGAGTGTACTCATGGTCCATGCAGGGGAATATTTTCAGCAGGATATGATTGATAGCACTAATAGAGATATTCTGATCAACCTTTCCCAGGACCTTCCTAAGGACCCTCCCCAGCCTGAAACTGGATCCGTCCTATGGAAATACTTTGTACTTGGAATCGAACACATTTTGACCGGGTACGATCATTTGCTGTTTTTGTTATCCTTAGTATTAATCGCATCTCGCTTAAAGGATGCGTTGAAAATTGTTACTGCTTTTACAATCGGCCACAGCATAACACTATTCTTGGTGGCCACCGACCGTATTCAGGTCAGTTCGCATTGGGTCGAAGCCTTGATTGCCCTGACGATCTGTTACGTGGCCGTGGAAAATATGTTTGTTCAAAAGGCGAAATGGCGGTGGATATTGACAGCCATATTTGGCCTGATTCACGGTATGGGCTTCGCCGGGGCTTTAGCTGAAACAGGACTTCCAAAAGGAAATCTGATTGGCTCACTCCTGACATTTAATTTAGGTGTGGAAGCGGGCCAGCTCATGGTCCTATGCCTATTACTTCCCTTCTTGCTATGGCTGCGAAGGTTCCCATGGTATCGTAAAATGATGATTTCAACGTCTTGCCTTATTTTTGTGCTGTCATTTTATTGGTTGATTCAAAGATTGTAATTAGGCCATTTATTGATCAATACGAGAGTTAGCGGTATTTTGCTAGCTCTTTTTTATTAAGCAAAGTTTATTAATTATCGGCGAAAAAAAACCTTGAGTATTTTCAAGGTTTTTTTTGTTGTTTTGTTATTGAGTGAAAGTGTTGGTTGTTTTTCTCAAGATGATTGTATGTTAGGTTATGAAAAATACTCTTAGAGCTCTGTACTATGCGAGAATATCATTTATTTGAAAAATATGTTCTGCTCGCCTCAACTAAAATATACACATTCCCAATTTAGCAGAGAATTGTCAGTTACGACACATTAAAAAAAAGATACATATATAAATAATGCTATTAATTTGCAAAGCTATAAATAATTAATCATTAGATTGGAGGCTGTGTTAATAAATCACTCTGTGACATTGAGGAATTATTTATTAGGGAGGAGAGAAACATTGACTAATAGTGTTAAAGGCAGAGAAACTAACCAGGTTCGTCTGCATGGCTATAATGTGAATGACATTAAAAATTGGAGTGCTGAGTCAGATCCCTTTGCAAAATATAATCGGTCCCGTGTTCCATTGGCAAAAAGAATTCCATTTTTTGCACCAGCTCAAGTTAATCCCAAACTCAGTTCGCGTCCACAGGTAATGAATTTATCTGCAGATTATGATAAATCAGCAATCAGTTTTAAATACGGTAAATCTTTTGCGAAGAACCTCCTTAAATTTTGGCAGTATACAGATATTTACGGGGCATGGCACGGGCTGCCTATTTTACATTCAGAAGAAGAGAGTGCTCAATATGGTGTTATCAATTTACCTAATCCCGCTTATACGGACGCTGCACATCGGAACGGTGTCTTGAGCTTAGGGAAATGGTTTTGGCCGCGTGAAGGCCAAAACTTTTCTGAATGGGTTGAGGAGAAAGAAGATCATACCTTTCCAGTTGCTGACAAACTGCTTGAAATGTGTGAATATTTCGGGTTTGATGGATACTTTATTAATCAGGAAGCTACTATCACACAAAAAGACAGTGAG
The DNA here is from genome assembly GCA_023823795.1 of Bacillus sp. F19. Classification (NCBI taxonomy): domain Bacteria; kingdom Bacillati; phylum Bacillota; class Bacilli; order Caryophanales; family Bacillaceae; genus Bacillus; species Bacillus sp. F19. Next base: position 4,804,601 of record CP085710.1, on the reverse strand, counting down.
AGTTTAATGAAAATGATGAAATACATGCAAAAAAAAGCATCAAAGCCTTTTCATGTTCAATGGTATGATGCAATTCTTAAAGATGGAAAGTTAAACTATCAGAATGAGTTTAACGAAAAAAATGAGATTTGGGTAAGAGATGGGGCAGAAAGGGTCAGCAACAGTATTTTCTTAAATTATGCGTGGAACGATAAGCGTTTGGAGTATTCTAATAGCCATGCTGAAAAAATAGGTTTAGACCCTTATACAGAAGTATTTGCAGGAACAGAAAATGATAAATATGGATATAACCCCCCATATGATACGAGATTAATATTCCCTGAGAACGGTGAGCCTAGAACTGGCTGGGCTCTGTTCGGCACAGATTTTGTATGGAATCGCTATGATAATAAATTGGACCCAGAAGATCAAGAAGAAGTATATAGACGAGAAAGACGTTATTGGTGCGGTCCAACAGAAAGTCCTTTAGATCCTATAGGGAGAACAGTATATAAGCCGTACAAAGATGAATATAAAGCAGTCAATCCCGAAGAGTTTCGCTGCTGGGACGGTGTTGCTCATTATATACCTGAGAGGTCTGTTATTGGTTCCTATCCTTTTCTTACAAGTTTCAATACAGGGCATGGGAAAAGATTCTTTATTAATGGGAAACTGGCAAGCACGGAAGAATGGAATAATGCCAGTATTCAAGATATTTTGCCAACATGGCAATGGTGGGTGACAAACAGCAGGTCAGATCATCCAATCTCTGTTTCTTATGATTACCAAACAGCCTACGATGGAGGCTCATCACTTAAAATAAGCGGAGATTTAACGGAGGATCAAACAGCAGAAATAAGACTTTTTAAGACATGCTTAACAGTAGATGATGATGTTTCTCTTTCATTTACATACAAAAGCAATCTAAAAGATCACTCAAAAGACTTTAAGTTTGGTCTTATTTTTGAAGATCAGCCTTATCAGTTCTATTGGGTGGATAGTGAAGAAAAAATGACATCTGATTGGACTGCCAATTCTCTTTCACTGGCTAACTTTAAAGGGAGAGTAATTGCAGCCATTGGAATGCAAGTTGCTAACGGCCAAAGAGATTATTGTCTGAATCTTGGTCAAATTCATTTGGCAAAAGGAGAAAAAACAGAAAAACCAAAAGAGCCAACCGGATTTACAATTGATCACCTGAAAATGAGTGAGGGAACAGCCGATGTATTCCTATCCTGGGACTTCGATGCGGAAAACGTCTTATTTTACGAAATATACCATGTAACAGGAGAAAGGAATCGCGAGTTAGTAGGAAGAATTTATGATGAAGTTTACTATATTCATCAATTAAAAAATAGAGATTATGAACGAAAAACCTATTTAGAACTGCTGGCTGTTAGCCCTGATCATTCGAGAAGCACGGCATTGTGCAAAGATATTGCCTGGTCAGTAAACTAGTTTCATCTCTCAAATTAGCTTTAAACAAGCAAAAAAATTTATCTTGCAGAATCATAAAATAAGGAGTGTATGCATAGTGAAAGTTGGAATTAGTTCTTATAGCTTATTAAAGGATATTACAAATGGAAGCCTTACCATATTGGATGCAGTACAATGGGTAGCTGATAATGGGGGTACTCATCTTGAACTCGTTCCATACGGTTTTTCGGTAGTTGACAATACCGAACTGGCAGATGCAATAAGAGAAAAAGCTCTTGATGCAGGAATAGAATTATCTGCCTATTCCCTCCCGGCTAATTTTATCCAGGAAACGGAACAAGCGTTTTTAGAAGAGGTAGACAGATTAAAAAAACATGTGGATGTTGTTAACCGAATGGGCATTAAAATTATGCGGCATGATGTTACTGCATTTAGACTAGAGCAAGAAGAAATGACCATACACTATTTTGAAGAGCACTTTGAGCAGATGGTAAGAGGAAGTCAGCTGATTGCTGATTATGCAGATCAATTTGGCATAACAACAACAATTGAAAATCATGGCTTCAACGTACAATCAAGTGATCGTGTACAGCGGGTGCTTCATGCTGTAAAACGGGATAATTTTAAAACAACACTTGATATAGGTAATTTCTTATGCATTGACGAAGACCCTCTGGTGGGAGTAAAGAAGAATGTAAAATATGCCAAGACAGTCCATGTCAAAGACTTTTATATACGCCCTTACTATGAGAATCCCGGTGGCGGTGACTGGTTCAGAACTGTAAACAATAATTATCTGCGCGGGGCTATTGTTGGGCATGGGGATATTAATATCCGTGAAGCATTAAGGCTGGTCAAGCAATCAGGCTACGATGGATATTTAACGGTAGAATTTGAGGGGATGGAAAACTGTCAGGAAGGCACCAGAATTGGCATGGATAACGTCCGCCGAATCTGGGATGAAGTTAAATTCTAGAATGTGAGTACGACAAAACAGAGCTGCTTATAAAGGAAGGGAGAGTTAAAATGGATACCAAGAAATTAAAGAATAAAACGGGTATTATTGTTGACAGTTTGCAATTGCCGCTTGAAGAAGGCTTAATAACAGCAAAAAAGCTCGGTGCGGATGGTGTTCAGATCTACGCTGTTTCAGGTGAAATGAGTCCTGAAAATTTATTATCAGCAGCCAGAAAAAATCTTAAATCAATGATAGAAGAATTAGGCTTAGAGATAAGTGCCCTTTGTGGGGACTTAGGCGGACACGGATTTCAAGATCATGGTCTTAACCCATTAAAAATAGAGAAATCAAAAAGAATTTTAGATTTGGCAGTAGAGCTGGGTACAAACATTGTGACTACTCATATTGGAATCATACCTGAGGATCCCGGCTCCAGAATATATGATTCTATGCAAAGTGCATGTGAGGAGCTGGGTGTTTATGCGAAGAGCTTGAATGCTTACTTTGCCATCGAGACAGGCCCTGAAACGGCTAAACGGCTGAAATCATTTTTAGACTCGCTCAGTACAAATGGTGTTTCCGTTAATTTTGATCCTGCAAATATGGTTATGGTAACTGGAGATGATCCAGTTGAGGGGGTTAAATTGCTTAAAGAGTATCTCGTCCATACTCATGTCAAAGATGGAATCCAATACAAACCAGTTGATCCAAGCTATGTTTATGGGTTCCTTGGCCATGACAGCGGAACAGATCATAAGAAAATTGCCGAGATGGTTAGTTCAGGAGAATATTTTATGGAAGTGCCGCTGGGTATGGGCCATGTGAATTTTACAGATTACTTTGCAGCTCTTCAAGAGGTAGATTACAGGGGCTACCTGACAATAGAAAGAGAAGTTAAAACAAATCCAATACAAGATATTACTGAAGCAATTGCTTTTATACAAAAGTTTAAGTAAACAATGGACAGGGGGAGGAATAACAAGTTCCTTTCCCTTTTTCATTTGTCTTTTTACAAAAAATATAGGATGTTTCTGTGGAAATATATTGATACAAGATTAGCAGAAATAGACGGTCTTTAATGGAAAGTAAATTCTTACAAAGCCTAGTCATAATACACATATTGTACGAACCACTAGGAATGGTAAACTGATGCAGAGCTTTTCAATTATGAGGTGCTCTTTTATTATCGGCAATAGATTTTTTTACAGATATGGGGGGATTTTAGTTGAAGCAGGTTCTGGTATTTTATGATGAAACGTTTCCATTTTCTGGATTAAGGCCAACACGTGAATGGTTAAATCTTTTAAAGGAAAAGTTTACTGTTGTGGATTCGAAGAATTTGGAAATGGAACTTAGGAATCCTGTATATAGCAGTTTTATCCACATGCATGGTCCTTATTTTCCTAAAAGATCCTGGGGCGATATATCGACATTTTTAGAAAAGGGTAAGGGGCTTTTATATCTTGGCGGTATTCCTTTTCGCGAGCCTTGTAACTTTACAAATGGTTCGTGGGAAATAGAAAGAGAACAAACCGGTTATCACATGCATTTAAACATACATGAAGCGCTCTCAGTAAAATCTGGAGATGTAAAAACCCTGAATCATAATAAGGAAATTCCATTACTTGATGGCTTTGAAGCTCTATTTTCTAAAGAAGACACCTATAATTTTATTTTGCATGTAACAAAAAAAAGTTCAATAGAAAAAGAAATGGGTTCTAACGGACCTATGGATGCCAGGATTTACCCTTTGCTTACAGGTGAAAATAAGGGAGAAAGAAAAATAACGGCTCCTGTTGTATTGATAGAAAATTATAAGGGGAAATTTCCGGGCGGAAGATGGATTTTTATTAATCAAGAGCTGTCTAATTCTTTTTATCATGAACAAAGCATTCACCTAATAGAAAGTCTTTCCCAATACATTAACTGCGGCGTTACAGAAATTTGGCTGAAAACTAATTATGCCTGTTATGAATTGAATGAATCACCGGCAATTTCCCTTCAATTTCAGTCAATTCATAAGAAGAGCACAGAATGGACTTTTGAGATAAAAATTACAAAAGATCATGCTGAAGTATTTACTCATAGTTTTAATGCAGCTGTTTCAAGCTACTTGGATTTTAAAAGAATTCATCCTGACCTTACAATCTCACCTGGCTTATATGATGTTGTGTGTACGGCGACATCAAATGAAGGAGAAAAAAGGATTTATAAGCAGGGATTCTGGGGAATGGATCGATCTTTATTAAGTAAAGGGGAGCCTTTAACAGTCGATCGGGATTATTTCCGAAAGAACGGGAAGCCTTTACCTATTGTCGGCATGACTTACATGACCTCAGATGTATCGCGCTATTTTTTATTTCTGCCAAACCCTGCGGTCTGGGATCGTGATTTTGCCCAGATGAAAAAGGCAAATATTAATTATGTAAGAACAGGCATCTGGACCGCTTACCGCAACATAATGTTTGTTGACGGGCACGTAAGTGAGGAAGTCTTGAGAGCTTTAGATGCGTTTGTTCTTTGTGCGAAAAAATATGAAATTGATGTTACGTTCTGCTTTTTCTCATTCACACCGGAAATGTGGGATGGAGAAAATCCATACTTAGATCCAAGGAGTGTAGAAGCGCAAAAACGGTTTGTTACAACATTTGTGCAAAGACATAAAGAGACGAAGAATTTAAATTGGGACTTAATTAATGAGCCATCTATGTTTGATCCAAATCGGGGATTTTCAGGACCGAGATCTCTTCATGATTCGTACGATAAAAAGGAATTCCGCAATTGGTTAAAGAGTAAACATCAAACGATTGAAAACCTTCAAGAAAATTGGAATGTAACTCCGGCAGAAATTTCTGATTTCAACAGCATCAATACCCCTGAACCTAGTGAGATCAATTCACATATTCAAAACATGGCTTGGGGAAATCGCGGACTAAAATGGTTCGACTATACCTTCTACACCATGGATATGCATAATAAATGGGCAAAAGATTTAACAGCAGCAATTAAGCATTTCACACCAGATCAATTGGTCACAGTGGGACAGGATGAAGCTTTGACGTCTCAAAGACCCTCACCGATGTTTTATGAAGAGGCTGTAGACTATACAACGAATCACTCTTGGTGGTTTATGGATCAGCTTTTATGGGACAGCATCTTTACTAAAGCTCCAAATAAACCAAATTTAATTCAAGAAACAGGAATCATGTATGTCGAGCGTCCAGATAATCTCGCAAAGAGAAACGAAGAAGAGTTAAGGAATATTCTCGAAAGGAAATATGCTTATTCTTTCGCTGGGGCCGGGGCTGGCGCTGTTCAATGGATATGGAATACAAATTATTTTATGAACAATATAAATGAGTCTAATATCGGAGCATTAAGAGCCGATGGCACAGAAAAGCCAGAGGCTAATGTATCGTATGATTTTGGGGCGTTTATGAAAGACATCAGCCACATATTTGAAGGAAGAAAGATTGAAGAAGTGGCTGTTATTTTCCCATTTTCCAATGATTTTTCAAATAGGCGTTTGGCTTTTGATTCTACTTCACGATTAACTAGAGTTATGGCCTATGAATTAAATGTAGCTTTTCGGGCTATAAGTGAATATCATCTGGATGATTTAAGGATAAATCCGTCTAAATTAATCATAGTGCCAAGTGCGCATACCTTTAATACAAATGCTTTTGAAAAGCTTCTTGAAATAGTGGAAGCTACTGAAGCTACATTGCTATATACCGGACCAATAAGCTTGGATGAGTATTGGAATAAGACTGAAAGAGCAAAGCGTATTGTCGGTAAAACTTCAGTTGGAAATATTAGAAGAGAAGAATTTATGTTCATTAATAATACAAGGCATCTCGCATCGTTCCCAGACAAACGAATAGCAGAAGTTATAAAGGAGATCCCGCTTGATTGTATACAGCCAACAGAGATTCAGCAATATAATATCGGAAAAGGGAAGCTTTTGTGGTCACCGTTATCAATTGAACTAAACGAAAGAAATGAACCAATTTCCAGCCTTTATAAGCATGCTTTGAATATTGCTGGTGTCGCTGAAGATTTAAAATGGATAAAAGGCGATTACCCAGGTATATATGGGCGCAAGCTCAGTTTTCATTCTGGGGATCTGTTTATCTTTGTTTCGGAATGCGGGGAAGATGTTGAGATGGAAATACAAAATACACAAAACGGATCAACATATGAGTTCCTGCTGGAAGCTGAACGGTCTGTGCTGTTTGCAGCCGGGAAGGATGGAAAGCTAATAGGTGTATATCGGGACCATGAAGTATCTGCAGCGGTCATTCAATCTGGTTTCACTCACATTAAGTAGAAAGAAGAAAAGAAGCCTTTTCACATTCAGGAAAAGGCTTCTTGTGTTATTTTGACTGTCCCTCAGTTATTCCGTGGCTTTTGTATATAATTTTCTGAATTGACCAGGTGTAATTCCTTCAGAGTTTTTGAATTTCCTGATAAAATTCGGTACGTCAATATATCCTACCTCAGATATAATTTTTTTAATTGAAGAATTAGTCTGCAGCAGTTGTTTCTTAACTTCGTCTGTCCGTAAGTTCCATACATACTGTGAGAAAGTTGTTCCTGTCTGTTCTTTTATAAAACGGCTCAGATAAGAGCTTGATAAGCCAAATTGCTCTGCCATTCCTTCAAGGCTTAATTCGTACTCAGCGTAGTGGGTTGTAAGATAATCGAGAATATTTTGCTCTAATTGATTTTTTTGAGATTCTTTTGTTTTTGAAATTTCTGCACAGATATCAATTGTCATTTCAATTAAGTTTTTTTCAATCTCGATAAATGACTGTCTTTCTATCAATTGATAGATTTTGCCGAAATTACAGGATACATTCATGTCATTCACTGTTTTAGTGATTGTGTTTACAACGTCATAGGTCATCCCTTTTAGTAAATGAATAGATGAACTGTTGTCTCGAAGCCAATTAAACAAAGTTATGATTGTTTCAGATGCAATTTCAGCATCCCCCTGTTTATAGCTCATCGACAATTTTAAAAGGTATTCTTTAGGGATCCACATTTTTTCATTGAGTTCATCTATTTCTGTAAATGCAATTATATCTCTTTTCTCGCTTAATTTTGCGAATTCCAAGGCTGCTGATGCTTCAATAAAAGAACGATTTATGTGATTAATTCCTTTATACGTTTCACCTACACCAATTTTGGGATTGGGATTGTGCTTCATTAGGATTCTTTGAAATTCATTAATAAGTCTTTCTTTAACAGAAGGATGATCAGAATTTCCATTGGCCACATAAACCATAGTCTTATTATTAATTAATTCAACACTAAAAATAGTCACCTCTTTTATTAAACTGCTTGAGGAAAGCTCAAGTTCCTTCATATCAATGGTGCTTAGCTGCCTGCTTGTTAATTCTGTCGTAAATACAAATGAATAGGGACCATCAATTTGAATGTTCAGCGATTCCAATAAGCCTTCTGACTGTATATATTTATCCATCTGTCCTTGCAAAAGCATCATTAAGCATTGATCACGTACGAGTGGCTCCTGATGCAATACGATTTTATTTAACTGTTCCTGATTGAGATAAATGTTTTCTAAAGTGCTGCGCACGGTATCCAGTTCGTTAATACTCGTAAATTGTAAGCTTTCATCTTTATTTTTAATAAATTCAATTATTTTTTTGATCGGACGATATTGGTATAAACCCAGCATGATGGCAAGAATTGAAGCCGCGGCTGCGATCCCAAGTATAATCAGCCATATAAACGTGCTGAATTTTGATACTTTTCCATAAAATTGCTCAGTAGGTATGGCTGCAACAAATGACCAGTTGCTTCTTTCTGAATTTACGGATGAAATAGAATAGGAGTTTCCATCAATTTTAAGTTCTCCAATAAATGATTTTTTTGAAGAAGCTATCTTTTCGATCTGGTTTAAATCGATGGTTTCGGAATACCTATTGTTGGTCGCAATTACTTTATTATTATGATCTAAAATAAATACTTTCCCCTCGTATGTACCAAGAATATTGTTAATCATGTCTTTAAAGAAAGAGTCTTTCAGTTTAAAAATGACACTGCCGTATTGCTTTACAGCCCCTGAGGGAAGCGGATAAATATAGGCGGTTGTATTGTTGGATAATTTCAGATTATTGCTTATAAAAGGGTAGGTTGAGGACTCTATATCTTTCAGAAATGTCTTCATTTCCGTATAGGTTGTCTTGTATTCTATGAATGTATTTGTTGACATTAGTCCTTCAGAAGAGTAAATATGATCCTGCTCATTATAGTAGAGATAAAGGTCCGTTATGATAGAGCTGTTTTCTTTATATTTATCCAGGCTTTTTATTGCCTCAGGATGATTTTCCTTCATCTTTATCATATAAGGAGTAAGATTTGGATCATATGATATTAGAGTTCCGATCTTGCTAAGCTCCTGCATGCGGCTGTCTATCAGGTTTTTCACATGATTTAAATTATGCAAATTTGACAGTTCAATTTCTTCTCTTATACTGGAAACAGAATTGTGATATAAAATGAAGGCCATTACAGAAAATGGAACAAAAAATATAATCAAATAAGAAAAGATGTATTGCAGCAATAATCTCGAAGTCATCTTTTTCATAGCAACACCCCTTTTAATCTTTTAATTCATTCATTTTGTCTCCAATTTGTTAAAGGAATGCAGGGAAAACCACATTATTGGAAGAGTTACAACAGAGATCCCCATGAATAAAAAGATAATAGGGATATACAGCGAAAGGATATACGCTGTTACGATCCATAATAAAATGGCGATTACACACAATGGCTGTGCCAGTGATAGGATAAATGCCTGCTTAATATGCTGAAAGAATTTTAAATCATAGTGCACATAAACAGGAAAGAATAAGATCATGGTGCTGCTTAATAACAAACCAAACAGCAGAAGAGGTAAATGGATAAGAGCAGATTTAATAGTAAGTTCATTCAGCTGCAGATCAACCAGAAGTACAATGCTTAAACATAAAAAGATAAAGCCTGCTAAATTCGTCGTTTTAAAGCTTGATTTATAAACGGACAGGAAAAAAGGGAAGGTTTTCAACTCTGTCTCCCCTTGAAGCCACTTCCTAATGATTGAAAAGACAGCTGCAGATGAAGGCATAACCCCTAATACAATCCCTCCTGCTAAAGTAAAAATGATCCACAACAAATGCAGATACATAGCTTTTAATATCCACTCTGCCAGAGTGTAGAATTTTCCAATCAAAGTGTTAGACCCCATTAACTATCACCACCGTCCGAAATTATTTCTGATTAAGAAAGCGTTAACAAGATTGAAAATTCTAAATAAAATCTATCATAAGAATAACAATAAATCGCGGATTTTTAAATAGAGTCTTTGCGAAACCGGCATATGTAGAATTTAACGTTAATGTGTAAAAACTGTTATTTACTTGGATTTCCAGCGTTTTTAAGCGCTTACACAACAAAAATATATGACATATTTACCCCGTATTCAAAATTGTGAAAAAATTAAAACAGAAAGAAATACTGATAAAGGGAGGGGAATTCTTGGGTGTTCTTAAAGAGAAGAATGAGGGTGCATCTACTGAAACTTTAAAGCCTGCGAGTAAGATTATCAAGTTTAGAAAAAAGAAGGAAGATCAGGAGTTTAAAAGAATACAGCGAAAGAAAACCAAGAAAAATGTCAGACAGAATTGGCAATTGTATCTTTTTGTACTTCCTTTAGTAATGTACTTAATCCTTTTTCACTACATGCCAATGTATGGCATACAAATCGCATTTAAGGATTATTATCCAGTACAAGGTATTTGGGGGAGCCCTTGGGTAGGATTTGATCATTTCATGAGATTTTTTGAATCCTATTATTTCTGGGACCTGATTAAAAACACGGTCGAAATCAGCGTATATAGCCTGATTGTAGGCTTTCCCATCCCTATTATTCTAGCACTTGCCCTGAATGAAATACGTGATGGCATGTTTAAGAAAACCGTTCAAACCGTCACATACGCACCCCATTTCATTTCTATTGTTATTATGTCTGGGATGATTATTACATTTTTATCTCCAACAACAGGAATGATTAATAATCTTATCGTGATGCTGGGGATGGAACCTATTCCGTTTCTGACAGATCCTAAATGGTTTTCGACTGTTTATGTACTGTCGGGAATTTGGCAAAACGCCGGTTGGGGAACCATTATCTATTTAGCGGCATTAGCCGGCGTTGACCAGCAGCTGCACGAAGCAGCCATTGTAGATGGTGCATCAAGGTGGCAAAGGATTTGGAATATCAATATTCCTGCTCTTGTTCCAACAATGGTTATTCTGTTTATTCTGGATACAGGAAGCTTATTATCAGTCGGGTTTGAAAAAGTGCTGCTTCTGCAAAATCCTTTGAATATGGAAGCATCTGATATCATATCTACCTTTGTCTACCGTGTCGGTCTTTTAGAAGGTCAATATAGCTTCGGTGCTGCGGTCGGATTATTCAATTCCGTCATTAATGCAGCCTTGCTTATAATTGTTAACCAAATTGCTCGGAAAAAATCGGAGACGAGCTTATGGTAAAAAGAGGGGTGTTGGAATGATTAAAGATACAGCTGCTGACAGATTTTTTAAGCTTTTATGCTACTTCTATCTATCACTGGCACTTATCATCGTATTGTATCCGCTAATCTACATTATCAGTGCATCTGTTAGTGATCCGAAATTTGTGAACTCAGGGGAGATGTGGCTTTTCCCTATCAACCTAACATTTGAAGGATATGAACGTGTCTTCCAAAACGAGCAAATCTGGCTTGGCTATAAAAATACCATTATCTACACAGCAGTAGGAACAGCAGTTAATCTGATGGTGACAATCCCTGCAGCCTATGCGTTAGCAAGGAAAGATTTTGTTGGCCGAGGCTTTATCATGGGAATGATGCTTGTCACTATGTTTGTCAGCGGAGGACTCATTCCAACTTATATTATTGTGAAAAACCTTGGGTTAATGGATTCTATGTGGGCTTTAATCCTTCCTGGTGCAGCTTCAGTCTGGAATATTATTGTTTGCCGCACTTTTTTCCAAACGTCAATCCCAAATGAATTGGAAGAAGCGGCAAAAATCGATGGATGCAGCAACTTCAATTTGTTTCTCAAGGTTATTCTTCCACTATCAGCTCCTATCATTGCTGTAATGGCCTTATTTTACGGAGTAGGACATTGGAATAGTTATTTCGGAGCGCTTATTTACTTGAGAGATCAGGATTTATATCCTTTACAATTGGTTTTAAGACAAATCCTTGTCTTACAGGAAATGAGTGCAGATATTATGTCTGGGGCGACTGCTGAGGCGTTGCAGCGAAAAGCTGAAATTGCGGATATTGTGAAATATGCCGTCATCATTGTAGCAACTTTGCCGATTATCATCATCTATCCGTTTATGCAGCGTTTCTTTGTCAAAGGTGTGATGATTGGTTCTGTTAAAGGATAATGGCCTGCTTTTTTTGGAGGCAGTATTTTAAAGACTAAGGTTAGCATTTATTACTATCAAATTATTATGAGGGGGATTACTGTGAAAAAAAGATTAGCTTTACCAATGATTTCAATTCTATTGGCAGGTATGTTCTCTGCATGTTCAAACAATCAGGAAGCAAGTTCTGAAAAAAGCAAAAGTGCAGAGATTAACAGCGAAGGTTTTCCGATTGTTGATGAGAAAGTTACATTATCTATGTTTGGCCCCAATGTTGGCAAAGCGAAGTGGGAAGATATGAAGTATTTTAAAATGATGGAGAAGAAAACTAATATTAATTTTGAGTTTGATACGCCTCCTAATGATAGTTTTGAAACACAAAAGAATCTCTTATTTGCCAGTAATGAACTTCCTGATCTATTTTATGGCGCTTCCTTGACGAACAGTGAAATTATAAAATACAGCGAACAGGGACTGTTAGTTCCATTAGATGACTTAATTGAAAAGTATGCTCCAAATATACAAGCGATGTTTAAAGAGTATCCGGACGTAAAGAAAAGTATAACTGCCCTGGATGGTCATATTTATGCTCTGCCGACTGTAGATAGAACCTTGCAGTGGAATATTCATCCTATGTGGTATAATGGCTCATTTTTAAAAGCTTTAAATGTGAAAGAACTGCCTAAAACAAGTGATGAATTGTACGACTTATTAGTACGAATTAAAACAGAAGACCCTAATGGAAATGGAAAACAAGATGAAATTCCGCTAACTGCAGCTGAGATGTGGGATATTAATCAATGGTTTATGGGATTCTTTGGTGTTGTGTCTATAGGCGTAGGCACCTATGACGGCAAAGTGAAGTATGGAGCAGCTCAGCCAGGGTTTAAGAATTATCTCGAATATATGAATAAGCTTTATAAAGAAGAGTTACTGGATAATGAAGTATTCTCTCAGTCTTGGGACCAAAAGGGGGCAAAAGGAAAAGCTAATCGCGTCGGATTGTTTGCAAACTGGGCGCCTGGAGATTTTCTTGGTATGCCAAATGATGCAACAAACCCTATGATGCAGCCTGTTACCGGCAAGGGTGCCGATAAACCTGTTATTGCCATTAGCCCCGGACAAAGTGTCGGACAGTTTGCCATTACCAATGTCAATAAAAACCCTGAAGCTTCTATGCGCTGGGTGGACTATTCTTATTCCAAGGAAGGGAACGAGTTCCTGAGCATTCTGGATGAAGGAGATATTTGGGAATGGGCAGATAAGGATAAGAATCTAAGAAGACTAATACCTCGTGAAGATGGAACATCGATTGAAGATTACAAAGGAACTTTAACACCAAACTATGGGATAAATGTTCCTACATGGGCTCATTTAGACTCTCCAATTGTATACGAAGGAAATGCATATGATCCATTTGTTGTGGCTGAAACAAAAAATAAAATCAAACCAGTTGGACGAGTAGCAATGCCGCAGGTTTTTCTAACTCCTGAGGAGCTAAAAGAAGTTGCTGCTATCAATGCTGATCTTGAAGCTTATGTAGAGCAAATGGAAGCTAAGTTTATCACAGGTCAAGAGCCAATTTCGAAGTGGAACGAATACATCAAAACCATTGATAAAATGGGCGTGGATAAATTGGTTAAAATCTATCAGAAAGCATACGACCGATATACAGAAGAGAAATAAAAGGTCTGGCTTCATTCCCATTCATTAAGGGGATGAAGCCTTACTATTAATTTGTTTACATAAAATATACTTGATTTCAATTGTTTCTTAATTCCCATTCATACTACTGAAGGATATCTATGAAACTAGGTGTAAGTTCTTACAGTTTTTATTCCGCACTTCGATCAGGAAATATGAGCATTTTAGATGCGATTGATTGGCTTAAAGACCATGGCGGAGAACATATCGAAATCGTCCCCATTGGTTTTACGCTAAGTGATAATAGCTCACTGATTAACGATATTGTAGAAAAAGCAAAAGAGGCAGGGATTGAGATTTCTAATTATGCGGTAGGCGCCAATTTCGTTGACAAAGATGAAGCTCAATTTAATCAAGAATTAGAACAGCTGAAAATGCAGGTTGACATAGCACATGCACTTGGAGTAAAGCGAATGCGCCATGATATTGCATCAAGAGAAAAAGAACATACTTCTATTGAACAGTTTGTGTGTGATTTGCCGATTATCATCAAGGTTTGTCGAGAAATTGCTGACTATGCTGCTCAATATGGAATTATTACCAGCATCGAAAATCATGGTTTTTATGTTCAGCATGCAGACCGGATTAGACAGATTGTTCACTCGGTTGATAGAAAAAACTTTAGAACAACTCTCGATATTGGTAATTTTCTATGTGTGGATGAAGATCCATTATCTGCAGTAAAACGCACCATTCCTTTAGCATCAATGGTCCATTTTAAAGATTTTTATACTCGTCCGCATACTCAATTCCCGGGAGAAGGATTCTTCGAGACAACTGCTGGAAACTTTTTAAGAGGTGCAATTGTAGGGCAAGGTGATGTGGATATTACAGGAATTATACAAGTTCTCAAATCCTTTGGATATGACGGGTACATTTCACTTGAATTTGAAGGCATGGAAGATTGCCTCAAAGCTATTGAAATTGGTTTGAACAATATCAAAAGGTTATGGAAGTAGATTTTAAATCGGAGGGATTATCAATGAGGAAACTTAAAGTAGGGGTTATTGGTGCGGGTTCAATTGCAGAAATGCATTTACGCAGCTTTTCAATGCATGAGCGTGCAGAACTTTACGCTGTCTGCGATCTAAACGAAGAAAGAGCAAAAACAACAGCAGATAAATACAATGCAGAAAAATACTTTACGGACTATACAAAATTATTAGAAGACAGAGAAATTCAAGCTGTCAGTATATGCACATGGAATAATACACATGCCGAAATTGCCATTGCAGCGTTGAATGCTGGAAAACATGTTTTAGTAGAAAAACCATTAACCACAAGTGTTGAAAAAGCTCTTGAAATTGAAGATGCAGTCAAAAAAAGCGGGAAAATTCTTCAAGTCGGATTTGTAAGGCGGTTTGCAAGCAATACCCAAATTTTAAAAACGTTTATTGATGCTGGAGAGCTCGGCGAGATTTATTATGCAAAAGCTTCAAGTATTCGCCGTTTGGGAAATCCAGGCGGATGGTTTTCTGATAAGGAGCGTTCCGGCGGTGGTCCACTGATAGATATTGGTGTCCACGTAATAGATTTATGCTGGTATTTAATGGGCCGCCCAAAGGTCAAATCTATTTCAGGCAACACTTATCATTTATTAGGAAATCGTTCAAATGTTAAGAATCTCTCTTTTTATAAAGCTGCAGATTATGACGCTTCAAAAAATAATGTAGAAGATATGGCAAATGCTCTGATTCGCTTTGAAAATGGGGCTACTCTTTTTGTAGATGCAAGCTTCACCCTGCATGCAAAAAAAGATGAGACAACAATAAAAATTTATGGGGATAAAGGCGGAGCAGAAATAGAGCCTTCCTTAGAAATTGTATCTGAGAAAAACAATACGATCCTTAATATTACGCCTCAAATCAATCATGCAACCTTTAACTTTACAGAAGCTTTTCATTCAGAGATCGATCATTTTGTTGAATGCTTACTTGAAAATAAAGAGCCGATTAGTCCGGTACAGGATGGAGTAGAGATAATGAAGATTCTTTGCGGAATCTATGAATCCAGTGAAAAATGCATAGAGGTAACCTTTTAACCATCTGATTATGAGAGATGACATAAATCAGGAGGTTCATCCTGCCTGCTGTCATTGTATTTGGAATAAGAAGGAGTTGAGTTTATGACGAAGCGCGTATATGACTGGCCAAATCATTACGGAGATATTCAGTGGTTTATAGAGGATCGATTTGGTCTTTTTATTCATTGGGGATTGTATGCATTGCCTGCAAGACATGAATGGGTGATGACGAAAGAGAAAATTCACTCAGATCAATACAAAAAATATATGGATCGATTTAATCCCGATCTTTTTAACGCGAGGGAATGGGCAAAAAATGCAAAAAAGACAGGCATAAAATATGCTGTTCTCACAACAAAACACCATGAAGGATTTGCCATGTGGGACTCACATGCAACGGACTATAAAGTTACAAATACACCCTATGGAAAAGATGTTGTAAGAGAGTTTGCAGATGCATTCAGAGCGGAAGGAATAAAAATAGGATTCTATCATTCCCTCATCGACTGGCATCACCCTGAGTTTACGATTGATGGCTTGCATTCACTCCGTGAAAACGAAGAAGAAAAGGCTAAAAAAAGAGAGTTTGACAAGTATGTAAAATTTCTGCATCAACAAGTTCATGAATTGTTAACGTCTTATGGGGAAATCGATTATCTATGGTTTGATTTTTCCTATCCGGACAGGGACTGGGACTGGTCCAAAGGCAAAGGGGCAAAAGATTGGAAGGCTGAAGAGCTGGAAGCATTAATTCTTAAACTGCAGCCGCATATCATTTTAAATAATCGGCTGGATCTGAATCGTGGTGTTTATACACCCGAGCAATATCAGCCAAAACGGTCCATAAAAAAAGACGGCTTAGATATCGTGTGGGAAGCCTGTCAAACCTTGAATGGTAGCTGGGGATATGACCGGGATGAACTTCATTGGAAGTCGCCGGAAATGGTCATTAAAATGCTAATCGATACTGTATCTAAAAATGGAAATCTTTTATTGAATATCGGTCCAAATGCCAGAGGAGAATGGGATTTAAAATCAATGGAAATTATGGAAGGAATTTCGGAATGGATGAAGTATCATGATTCATCCATATATGGTGCTGGAGAAAGTGAGTTTCCCACTCCTCCAGATTGCCGATTAACTCAAAAAGATCAAACTATTTATCTTCATATTTTTTCTTGGCCATTCAGGACAATTCATCTAAGCGAACTAGCAGGAAAAATAGAATATGTTCAATTTTTACATGATCATTCCGAAGTGAAATTCTATGAATATATGGAGTCTGATATACACCACCATAACGTGCCGGTAGTTGAAGCTGGTGAAGTTGTTCTTGAAATCCCAGTTATTAAGCCCAATGTTATAGTCCCAGTTATTGAAATCAAATTAAAATAACTGCTCTTCATTAAAATATGCCAAGTTCTTATTACCCGAAGTAATGGAATTGAAGAAAAAATAGAAAGTTTCAATCCATTGCTGAGGAAAAGGTAAGACCCTGTGAAATTATCACACTAGGGTGCAAGGGAGGGAAACATTTATGAAAAATAAAGTCATTCCAGCATCACTAAACAGATTAATTGCACTTGTTAAAGAAACGTTTCCTGAGGATGCAAAACTGCAAACGATGTTTGAACAATGCTTTGTTAATACGTATGAAACAACTCTAAAGCCTCAGAAAGATGGAACAACATTTGTCATCACCGGTGATATTCCTGCTATGTGGCTTCGTGACTCGGCAGCACAGGTGCGCCCGTATCTAATGGCAGCAGAAGAAGACGAAAATATTGCTGAGATGATCAAAGGGGTGATTATGCGTCAATTGCAGTTCATTAATATAGATCCTTACGCCAATGCCTTTAACGAATCTGCAAATGGAAAAGGGTATCAGACTGATCAAACAGAAATGCTTCCCGAAATTTGGGAGAGAAAATATGAAATTGATTCCCTCTGCTATCCTATTCAGCTCTCTTACCTATTTTGGAAGTCTACAGGCAGAGTGGATCACTTTGATCATTTATTTGTAGAAGCATTGAAAAAGATTATAAATGTATGGACGGCAGAACAGGATCATGAAAATAACTCCCCGTATTCATTTATAAGGGAGACCAGCCGTTATTATGACACACTAATCCGTGATGGAAAGGGATCGAAAACAGCGAAGACGGGAATGACTTGGAGTGGCTTCAGGCCAAGTGATGACGCTTGTTTATACGGATTTTTGGTACCGTCAAATATGTTTGCTGCTGTTGTATTAAATTACGCTGCAGAGATATGTGGCGAAGTAATAAAGGATATGGAGCTGAAGCAGGCATGTAAGCAGCTTGCTGATGAAATTAACACAGGGATTGAAAAGTATGCTGTCTTTAATCATCCAGTATTTGATTCTATTTATGCTTATGAAACAGATGGGCTCGGGCGATTTAACCTTATGGATGATGCGAATGTTCCAAGTTTATTATCTATCCCCTATCTTGGTTACTCAGATTTTAGGGACGAAACTTATTTAAATACGCGCAGCTATATACTGAGTCGGGAAAATCCCTATTACTACGAAGGGCTGAAGGCTAGAGGAATTGGAAGCCCTCATACTCCTGGACAGTATGTCTGGCCTATTGCATTGTCCATTCAAGGGATGACTGCTGTTTCACATGAAGAAAAGCTGAGGATTCTTAAGATCATGACTTCCACAGATGGAAATACGGGTTTTATGCACGAAGGTTTTCATGCAGATATGCCTGAAAAGTATACGAGAGAATGGTTTTCTTGGTCCAATTCTATGTTCAGCGAATTTGTTCTTAGTCTTTGTGGAAAAGTGGTAAAAGGGAGTCCGTTACATCTTTCTATCAATAATAAAGAAAATTATACAATTGATCTATTTGAATTATAAAAATGAGACTGGCATTTCATTACTCGCGGAAAGGGAGAATACTTATGTGAAGATATCAGGACTAGTGACAGAAGCCGATTGGAACGAATGGAAAGAGAAAGATTTCAAAGTGTATTTAGATGTTGTGTTTGATGCCTTTGGGCCTGAAAGAATAATGGTTGGATCTGATTGGCCGGTATGCACTCTTAGTAAAGATTATGCTGCTACAATTGATATTGTAGTAAATTATGTAAAACAGTATGCTTCTAAATATGAACCGCACATATTTGGAAGAAATTGCGGAAAGTTTTATTCAATTTAAAATTCAGATATAAAAATAATGAAATAACCTTCTCTTTATTAAACGTGAAACAAAAGTGAATTAGATTTCTGAAAAATTCACTATAACTATTTATTATAATGGACTGCTATCTTCTAAATAATTGACACCTGTTCAAAGCCTGCGTTTAGGGCAGGGTTAAGGGTCAGTGTTGCCATGAGCTTATGAGAAGTAAAACGGTTTAGTGTGACCTTTCACTCGAAAGGTCTTTTTTTATTTTACAAACCTTTTCGTATTATCCTTAAAACTCCCTCATACACTTTCTAAGACATGCTTAAAAGGGTGATTATCATGCGAAGGCGTAAACCTTTCCCTCTTATTCCAATCGTAATGATCGGAGCTGTGATTCTCCTGCTGATCGGGCTGTTTCATTTATTCACGCCATCTGCGCCGAAAAAGGCTGTGCAGCTCTTTTATACAGCTGAACAGACTGGAAATTTTGGTGGCGCCTGGGATCTGTTTCACCCATTGATGCAGGATCGTTTTACAAAAAATGCTTATGTGACAGAGCGGTCTCATATCTATATGAGCCATTACGGGGTGACGACGTTTTCTTTTGAAATTTTAAAGCAGAAGAAGGTTCGAAGGTGGAGGATGGCAAAAGGAGCGCCTGTGTTTAATGAGGCGCGCCTCATTAAAGTCAGGCAGACTTTTAAAAGTAAGTTCGGAACATTTGATGTTCTTCAGGATGTATATGCAGTGAAGGATAAGGAAGATTGGAAGATTGTGTGGGAATATGAGTGAGGCCTCTAGATTGGAGGTCTCTTTGTTTGTTTTAATCTAGTGTAAATGTAATGTTTAGTTCTAGTTAAATTTTCCTAGTTTTTGTTTCTTTCACGGAATTTTTCTGTAAAATAATGTTGTGGAAAATTTTTCATGATAAAAACAGAAGATTGAGGTGGAGAGAATGCTGATGAAAGAAAGCTATGGAGTTTGGAGAGAAACAATGGTTTTGAAACCGATGTACACGGAAAATGGGGAGTTGTGGTCTGTTGTTCATGAGCTGTACAGAAAGCTGATTGTGAAGATGTCACCTAGAGAAATTATTAATCTCAGCTGTGTGCATGCCGGGGCCTCTTATCAGGGGATGGTTGATGCAGCGAAGCTTATTTTGCCGGGCAAAAAAATGCTCCCGGTCTGTTTATCGCCGGGCTACAGGATATGTATGCTTCCGACTTTATCACCAGACAGTGAAGAGTGTTTGTGGGTCTCCTATCATCATGTGAAGCGGGCTTTTGAGAAAAACAATAGAACATTTATTGAATGCAGAAATAGAGAGGAAATTGAGATTCATGGAAGTGTCGAAAGCTTTTTGGCCAAATCCGGACATGCCCAGCAGCTCGTACTGACTTATTTGGACCGTCAAGAAGAGATGTGGGAACTATCTTCATGTATAGCTGAGTCATATGAGGGGTATGAAGTTTATTAACAGAAAGCAGCCAAGTTCCTTTGGGAATTTGGCTGCTTTTTATACTAAATCCTTCTTGTCTTTAGTAAAATAGAACAAATAGAAAAAAATGGGGTATATCATGGCTGAATTATTGATTGGTCTTATCGGATGTGCGGGGCTGTTCTATTTATTTTTTATATTGCCGACACAATGGCTGAAAGTGGAACATATTGATGTTCCTCTTGGAATTGATAAAAAGATCCTGCAGTTATCAGATCTTCATATTGAAAGAAATCGGATTCACCCTGAAAAAATGAAAGCATTGCTTCAAAAGGAAAAACCTGATTATGTGTTTATTACTGGTGATTTTACGGCTAGAGAAAAGCATATTCCGCGCATTAAACCTTACTTAGATGTATTCAATGAATATGGGATTGAAGTGTATGCGGTACTTGGCAATCACGACTATCGGACTTTTCAGCTGAGTTTGCGGCTGCGGTCATGGCTCGAAGAAAACCAAGTAAAGGTTCTTGTAAATGAATCGATTGAACTTACAGACTTTACTTTGATAGGGTTGGATTTTTATAGAGAAGATGAGCTCGGATTGACTAAAGCATTTTCAAATGTAAGAGGGGATAAGCCGAATGTTGTTCTATGTCATGATCCAAATGATATAGCTGAAGTTGCAGATCCATTTGATTTAATGCTTTCCGGCCACTTGCATGGAAAGCAATTCAATGTTCCATTCTTCTTTACATTTATCTCAAAGGGAGAGCTAGCGAGGCGAGGGATTTACCAAGGCTTCCATAAGATTAAAGGGTCTTATCTTTATATTTCAAAAGGAATTGGACAGGCGCATTGGAATTATCGGTTTGGGGTGAGGAGTGAGGTGACGGTTCTTACTTTAAATAGGGAGAAAAATGATTCATATTAAAATCGTACAAAACCGCAGACCTGTTGTTTGCAGTTTTTCATATTGAAATGGTTTTAATTTTGCGTGATTTCTTGCGTACATTGAATTCTGCTCGATTTACTGGCACAATAGACAAGGGAATTAGTAATAAAAGGAGTTAAAAAATGGATATCGGACGCAACGACCCGTGCCATTGCGGCAGCGGGAAAAAATATAAGAAATGCTGTATGAAGAAAGAAACTTCGCTTGAGGCTATCCGCCATGAGGAGCTTGAGAAGCTTCAGGTCGAATTGATGGAATTTGCTTCTGCAAATTTTTCAAGGCAAATGGATGAAGCAGTTAAAGAAAAAATGGGTAAGCTTGATCGTGATGAGCATCAAAATGTATATGGTGCTCTATTAGTATGGGCTGTCTTTTCCGTCTCATTTGTTCACGGGCGGGTGATTGAGGCCTTTGTTCAGAAGAAGCAGAAAGAAGAAGTAAGACCGTCGACTATGTCTCAGCTTGAACAATGGACAGAAGCTGCACCGTCCTTTTCTGTTATTGAAAACATCCTGGATGACGAGTGGTTTACTGTAAGAGACATTTTTTCTAATGAAGAAAAGAAAGTGAAAGTAACACAGGGAGCATCCTCTTTTGAAGAGGGCGGTCTGCTTCTTGGCTATCTGCTTCCATATGGGGAGTACCACTCTTATTATTTGATGCAGCTTGAGTTTGAGAAAAATCAAACAGCACACAATACGGAGCTGACATTAGATTTATTTAAGGAAAGTGAATTCATCGATCCGAAAGCATTTATGGAAGATAACTACCCAGAGATGATTATTTCCATGCTGACAGTGCCTGTAGAGAAGAAAGCTGAGTCAGAAAAAGAGCTTGTCTGGGATAATATGAACTATGAGCTCTCAGTCCGTTTATTAGAAGAAAAACTGACTGCAGGAGATTATCTTGAGGACATTGAATCACTGAAAGTAAGGAAGCTTGCAGTACAGCTTATGCACTCTTATTTCCACCGGTTGAATCCAACTATTAAGAAACATGAAATTTATGCAGCTGCTATGCATTATTTCATCGAAAAACACATTCATAAGACGGGACTGACTCAGAAGGCACTTGCTGAGATGTATGGAGTAAGCGCAAGCTCCCTTTCTAAGCTGTATCGGGAGATAAAAGGTGAGATGGAGCAGAATTTGCAGGATCTTCAACATGAAACATCTTCACATCATGCTTCTGCTCGCGATCAAGCACATAAATTGATTTTTCAGGCCATGGAAAGTGATCCGGCGAAGAGATTAAAGCTTGCCGAAGAAGCTATTAAAATTTATCCTTACCACCCTGATGCATACAATATTCTGGGGGAAGCCGAGCGGGACTTCAAGAAACAGCTGCAATTCTTCAAAAAGGG
Source organism: Bacillus sp. F19 (assembly GCA_023823795.1). Classification (NCBI taxonomy): domain Bacteria; kingdom Bacillati; phylum Bacillota; class Bacilli; order Caryophanales; family Bacillaceae; genus Bacillus; species Bacillus sp. F19. The sequence goes on along the minus strand of CP085710.1, from coordinate 4,782,135 downwards.
AATGGAAGCTGGAGAAACAGATCTTGGTAAGGACTATTTTATACAGAACAAAGGGATGTTCTGGGGTCTCACTGAAACTAGACCTTATATGCGGGCGAAATTTAATTATGCAGTGCTTGAAGCTGCAGCGGGAAACTTGGAAATAGCCATTAAGCAATGTGAGGAATTGCTTGCCCTCGATGAAAATGATAACCAGGGAGTACGCAACACACTCTTTGTCATGTATATGGATTTAGGAATGTACAAGCAGGCTGAAAAATTGATGGAGAAGTATGATGAAAGTCATATGGCATCAGGAGCTTACAATCGAGTTTTACTAGAATTTGCTCTAAATGGAGTCACTTCTATTTTAAAGCAGCTTGTCAATAAGGCGAGAGAGATTAATCCATTTGTTTTTGATTATCTGACAGGCAAGAAAAGGCTTCCTGCTCCACCTGATTTCTTTGGAATTGGAGATCAAAATGAAGCCGTTCAATATGTTTATGAGAATGAATATATTTGGTTGAAAAATCCTAAGCTGATTGAATGGGTGAAGATCAACAGCTGATTATATTGTAAAGGCGAAGGCAGATAAATCTTCGTCTTTTTTTCTATCATCTTTTCTTCATAAAAAAGAGCGAATTTCATATGAAATTCGCTCTTTCCATTAATTAGAAGATGCCGTGCTGGGTTCAAGCTCCAAATGCTCTTTCAGCTGATTGGATAATCCGATTCGTTCTTCTTCAGGCACAATATAATAATAAACTCCGCCAATCATATCGCCTTTTCCTTTTACCTGATGCTGTTCCATTGAATTACGGGCTTCTTTATAATTTTCTTGAATGCTCCACATTTCGTTCATGTCCAAGTTCGTTTTCACGTTATTTTCAACAACTTTGAACATCTCCCCAAACTTTGTTAGAGAAGAAATGTTAGCTCCCTTAGAGATAACTGCCTGTATGACCTGACGCTGGCGATCTTGGCGTCCAAAGTCACCGCGCGGGTCTTCATAACGCATTCTTGTGTATTTAAGGGCACTCTCACCATCTAATGAAATAGTGCCTTTGTTGAAAGTTTCACCTTCATAAGTAAAATCAAGCGTGTTATTAACATCTACACCGCCGACTGCATCTACAATATCTTTAAAGCTTTCCATGTTGACCTTCACAAAATAATCAACAGGCACGTCAAGGAAGTTCTCAACGGTATTAATGGCCATTTCAGTGCCGCCGAAAGCATAAGCATGGTTGATTTTATCTTCTTTGCCTTTTCCGATGATTTCCGTTCGTGTATCACGAGGTATGCTGACCATGTTCATGGATTTTTTATTCGGATTGACTGTTAATAGAATTAATGAATCAGAGCGTCCGCGGTCTCCTTTTCTTTCATCAACACCTAATAGAAGCACAGAAATAGGGTCTTTCTCTTTAAAAGCCACAGCTTCAGGACGTTTTTCAGATACATCCCTTCCAATATCCTCTTGAATTTTCGCAACAGTATCTGATGCAGTTTTATACAAATAAAAGGCATAGCCTCCAGTACCCAGCACGAGCAATCCAATGATGCTGAGCACAATCCAAAGCCATTTGCGCTTTTTGTTTCGGTTCTCTCTCATAGTACCATCCTTTAATTGAATTAATAGCCTATACACATTATATTTTTACCGAATCATGGAAACAATACTTTTTTTTGTAATAATAAGAGATATCTTACAATGAGACGTTGTTCATGAGCGGAAAGTTTCATGAATTTGTAGATTTTTGTCTATAGAATAAAATATACAAGCGATTTTTTCAAAACTATAATAGGTTTATATGTTTATAAGAAACTAGGGGGATTACAAAATTACTATGAAAAGAATGCTGTCGGTTTTTATGATTTTATCTTTGCTTATTACCATGGCATTGCCTTATACGGCGGCAGCTGAAGCAGGGACGCTAATTGGGTTTCATTCGTATAAAAACACAGGGAAAGGGATTCAGTTATTGTGGACAGCCACATCGGTGACTGTTGAACCTGAAACATTTGTCCTGAAGAAAAATGATCAGGAGAATGGGATTGAAGCCAAGCTTGTAGATGAACTGAAAAATAGAGATGGTTCAACTGCGAGAACATACGAATACATTGATGAAGACGTAAAGGAAAACGAAACGTATACCTATCTTGTAAAGCTCGCTGGGGACGAATCCGTTCAGACAGATGCTATTACTGTTGTGTACAAAAAAGGCATTGATGACAGCGGAACTCCTGTTAACCCGGGTGAACCTGTTGTGATCGATGATAAATTTATCTTAAATGCAAGAGCTGAAGGCACATCTATTATCGTGTCCTGGCCAAAATACAATGTCACTGAAAAAGTGGAATATCAATTGTTTCAGGACGGGAAATTTGTTCAAAGCTTCAGTGAGGCGGGCGAATACGTCTCTATGGATCTAGCGCCTGACACAACCTACGCATTCACAATGAAAGTGATAGCAGGAGACAAGCTTCTCGATACGAAAGAAACAAGTGCTCAAACAGAAGAAGCGCAAAAACCAAATTACACAGTGTTCTTTTACCAAGTAAATGATTCATCGTTTGAAGCAAGCTGGTTTTTAGACGGCGCTGTTTCTTATGATGTGTATCTGGACGGAAAATTAATGGCAGAGAAAACAAATGAAACAGAAAATATCTTCACTGATTTGAAGGCAGCCACTGAATATGAGGTAAAAGCGGCCGCATTCGATAAAGATAGAAAGATGATCAGCGAAGCAGCAGTTAAAGGGAAAACGAAGGAAGCGGCTAAAGGTAAAACGATTGAGTTTAAGGATAAAAACCTAAAGCTTGCCGTACAGGAGCAGCTTCGGATTCAAAGGGATGTCACGGAAAGTGATTTAGAGAAACTGACTTATTTAAATGCTTCTCCATATGAAATTCAGGATTTGTCCGGACTCGAATATGCAGTGAATTTGCAGCATTTAGAACTTGCAGGAAACAGATTGAATAGTTTTGAGGCGTTAAAATCATTTACCAAGCTCGGGTACCTGGATTTATCGATGTCTGGTGCATCTGATTTTTCACCGCTTAATTCGTTAACGAACTTACACAGTCTGCTGCTTGCAGACACAAGCTTCAAGGATCTTAAACACATTCAGAAGCTGACGAATTTAAAGCTTTTGGATTTAAGCTGGACAGGCGTTAAAGATGTGTCTGTTTTAGAATCATTTCATCAGCTTGAGGAAATCAATCTGTCTTATACAGATGTTAAGAGTATTAAAGGGATGGCTAACCTTCCATCTCTGCAAAAGGTCATTATTTATGGATCTTGCTATATCGATATCCTTGATGAGACCGGCCTTTTTAGAGACTCGGTGGAATTTGTATATGACGACAGCCTGAACATGTATATCACTCAAGTTAAGCCGGGAGATCTTAACACAGCTATTGAATGGGAGTATGATGGCGAGGGGCGCCTTGCTGCTTATGAAGTGACTATCAATGGAAAAAAAGAAAAAATAGAAACAAGCAAAAAGTCTTACAGCTACGTTGCATCAGGCTTGAATCCTGATACTCAGTATTCTTTCTCCGTACAGGCTTTCAGTAAGGAAGGGAAGCTGCTCGGTTTTACGAACGGCATGTTCTCTACCTTAAAAACTCCGTCTGGGGAAAAAGTGATTTTTGCAGATGCTAATCTTAAAAAAGCTATGAAAGAGTACTTTGGCTTTAAACGGGACATCGTAGAGAGCGATATGGAGCATCTGACAGAGCTTGACCTGACGGGTGCCGGGATTCGTGATTTATCTGGCCTGGAAACAGCCAAGAATCTTCAAATGCTTGGCTTATCAGGAAATGATCTTAAAAACCTTAAACCAATTGAAAGCCTGACAGGAATTACCTTCCTTCTTTTGGACGGAAACCGTCTGCAGGATTTTTCATCCATAAAGAAATGGCCGAACCTGCAGTATTTAGACCTTTCTGATACAGGGATTAAAGATCTCTCTGTCCTTGCTTCACTGAAAGAGCTGAGCGCACTTAGTCTTGCTTATAATGGATTGGATGATCTTACTGAACTGCCTGCGCTTGAGCAATTAGGCTCTCTTTATATAGGAGGCAATGATCTTTCCTCCCTTAACGGGATTGAAAGATTAACAGGATTAACCGAACTCAGTCTGAGCGAAAATGAATCGATTACAGGAATTGAAGAGCTGACTGCTTTAAAAGATCTGCAATACCTGGATCTTTCGTTAACATCGATAGAAAGCATAAAGCCATTGCTTGCGCTTGATGATTTGGTTATGGTTTTCTTAATGGAAATAGAAACGCTTGATCTAACAGATGGATCAGAGTCTTTGGATGTCATCACACAGCTCAGGGATAAAGGTGTTAATGTTGAGTATGAGTATTATGAGGAAGAAGAGTTTTGGATTTATGCTTCAAGAGCAACGGAAGACTCACTTGAAATCTCATGGGATTACTTTGGGGAAGAAGAACTGGATCATTACAAAGTCCTAGTCAATGGTGAAGGAATAGCAGATAAAGTAGACGGCTATGAGTACAGTTATTGGATCAGAGGTCTTGCTCCAGACACTTCCTATCATATAGAAGTTCAGGCTTATGATTCAGAGGGACAGCTGCTGTTCAGTGCTGAAACAACTGAAACAACAGAGAAATCCCCTGAAGGTCCTGTTGTTCAATTTAATGATGACAAATTAAGAGACATGATTAAAGAACAGCTTGGCTTAAGCCGGGATATTCGCGCCAGTGATATGGAGCGTCTTCAGGATTTATTCCTTGCAGATATGGATATTAAAGATTTAACTGGCTTGGAATATGCCTCAAACCTAATGTATGTCTATATTTTTAACAATGAGTCTGAACTGGATTTATCCCCTCTTAGCGGGCTATCCATTTTCGATTTATCGATCGAAAACACAAAACTGAAAAGCTATGAAAAGATTGCAGAAATGGAAAACCTGGTTTCCCTCTCTATTAGAAATAACCAGCTTAAAGATCTTTCGTTTTTAAAGGGATCAGAACAGCTTGCTTATCTTGATCTTTCTCATAATAAGATCAAGAACCTTTCCGCTTTTTCTAATCTGGATGAGTTAGAAGAGTTAGTGCTGCATGATAATCAGATTGAACATTTAGGAGATGCTGATTTAGAAGGGCTTATCTCTCTGGAAATGTCCAAAAATCCATTGAAAGATTTAACTGGATTAGAAAGATTTGAGTCACTGGAAGTTGTCACATTGGAAAGAACAGAGTTAACAAATATTGATGAGCTGTTGGATCTTGATGCCTTGAGCCTGGTCTCACTCTACGGAATCAATACGCTTGATCTGTCCGCAGGATCTGATGCTGACCTTGTCGTTCAGGAATTGAGAGAGAGAGGCGTAACAGTTCAGATTGACATTACGAATTATCCTGAGATCCATATTGAAGATGTGACTCAGCATACCATTTCTTTCTCGTGGGATAAAATGTTTGAAGGATCAGAAGGATCTTATACGGTAATCGTCGATGGAGTATATACAGGAGAAGAAAAGCCTTTGCCTGCATCAAAAACATCATACAAGTTAACCGATTTAGAGCCTGGTACAACATATCTCATTGAAGTTTATGGTGAAACAGAAGAGTTTGGAAATCTCGCGTCGATCGAAGTAACGACTCTGCCAGAAGACGAAGAAGGGATGAAGCAGGCTGAGCTTTATCTGATAAATGAGGCAGAACAGCCGGTTGGCGAAGCCGAGTTTATGATAGCCGGAATTGATGAAAACAATGAAGACGCTGTATATGAAGGCTACTCTGATGAGAATGGCCAGCTGATTGATGACCTTCAGGCAGCTGAAGGGAAATTCAATCTGAAAGTCGGTGTCTACAGCCTCTTTGTTTACAGTGAAAGCGTCGAATACGAATATGAATTTGAAATTGAAGAAGAGCAAGACTATTTGAAAAATCCGCTGCAGTTTGTTTTAGGATCTGAAAAACCTGAGACAGGTGAGACACCGGAGACTGGTGAAGAAACTCCAGATAAAGAAGAGCAGCCAGAAAAAGAAAACGCGAATCAGCCAATTTTGCCTGAGAAAGCAAAACCAGCTTCTGGCATCAGGGAGAATGAACTTCCGAAGACAGCAACAACAATGTATCAGTCAGTCTTTTTTGGAACAATCCTCATGATGGCGGGTGCTGCCTTATATGCAGCGCGTCGAAAAAAGGCGTAAATAGTAAGCAATAGGCAGCGGAAACGCTGTCTTTTTGTTGTCTATCATCGAATGAGGCAACGATTTGTAACATACTTGTAAACTGTCTGACTATTAAACTGTTATATAATATGAAAGGGTAAAAACATCATAGGAGAATGGTATGAAGCGAATAACTATTACAATGTTGAGCTGTCTCAGTCTTTTGATGATTCTTTTGATCTCTCAGCCGGAACAGGCAGAAGCAGGGACAACAAGCAGAATCTATGGTCAGGATCGTTATAAAACGTCAGCAGAGGTTTCAAAGAAGACCTTTCCGAACGGTACATCCAATGTCATTATTGCAGTCGGAAACAACTTCCCTGATGCTTTAGCAGGAGGACCGCTTGCTTACAAGCTTAATGCGCCAATCCTTTTAACGGGAAAAGACGCAATGCCTGCAGCAATTACTAATGAAATTACAAGATTACATGCTAAAAATGCATACATACTCGGCGGTGAAAGTGCAGTTTCTGCAGCAGTAGCCGGCAAACTCGAAGCAATGGGCCTGACTGTACAGCGTATATCCGGCTCCGATCGCTACGAAACATCTGTAGCTATTGCTAAAAAATTAGGATCTACAACTAAAAAAGCATTCATTGCAAACGGAAGCAATTTTCCAGATAGTCTTTCAGCATCTGCGGTTGCTGCGAGGCAGGGCTCACCCATCCTGCTGGTAAAGAATACAGGCGTCCCAGTGTCAGTGAAAAACTACGTAAAGGGTTTTACTAAATCATATGTAATCGGCGGAACAGGCGTTATTGCATCGGGCACAGCTTCGCAGCTTCCGTACCCTGAGCGAATTGCAGGAGCGAACCGCTATGACACATCAGCAAAGGTAGCCGCTAAGTTTGCAAGCTTCTCTGCGTCGCGTGCCTTACTTGTGTCTGGTAAGACGTATGCTGATGCATTAACAGGTTCTATCTATGCAGCAAAGCAAAACATTCCAATGCTTCTTACAAATCAATCAACCCTTCCAGCTGAAATTGGAAAATTAATCGATGCTAAAAATGTACAGACCGTCACCGTGATCGGCGGATCGGGTGCAATCAGCGACAGTGTGCTTACCTCGATTTATTTTCCAGTAGACAAGCTTATTGAAACGGCAAAATCCCTCCAAGGCGTGCCTTACAAATACGGCGGCACAACAACTTCAGGGTTTGACTGCAGCGGGTATACACAATATGTTTTTGACAAGCATGGAGTGGATCTTCCAAGAACTACGGTTGATCAATGGAGTGAGGCAACAGTAGTAGCCGTTCCGGAAAAAGGCGATCTTGTATTCTTTGAAACGTATAAAGCAGGCCCGTCGCATGTAGGAATATTCATCGGCAATAATGAGTTTATTCATGCAAGTTCTTCAAAAGGCGTAACGATTTCCACAATGGATAACGTATACTTTGAACCGCGTTACTTAGGAGTGAAGAGCGTCATTAATTAAGCGGTGAGCAAGACTCACCGCTTTTTTATGAAAACAGTAAAATTTTGATAAATGAATGATAAATTTCCTTATCCTTGTTTGCAGGGAGAATCTATCATCTCTATGGTAGAAAGTAGAATAGTGGCAGAATCCTTAACAAATTACTTTGTGAAAACCGTGGAATAGATCCTATTAAAAGGGATCTATTTTTTTAATCTTATTTTGGAAACTAATGCCAAACCTGTCGGGTTATATGTTAAGATTTTACTAGAATCTACATTTTGGAGGCAAAGTGCATGTATCTAAAAAAAATCACTCTTTTCATGTTTATGTCTTTTGTTTTTGTTTTCCTGCTGCCGTCACTGTCACAGGCAAGCACGCCTGATTTTAATAGCGTGCAGCAAAAAGTCAGCCAAAAGTGCAAGTATAATCCGCAAACAGAATACGGGAAGTTCATCCCTTATCAAACAGGAAACTGTCTTTTGACGAATGTTGCCCTGGAGCTTGAAGTTCCTGCGGAAATTGTAAAGGCAGTTGCGACTAAAGAAAGCATAGACTGGCAGCAATTTAAAAACGGAGAACCTATTCTATCTGGCGATGGCGGTATTGGTATCATGCAGATAACGGTATACCCTGCAGCAGATGAAGAAAATTTGAAAAAGAATGCGATTTTTAATATCTACTCTGGGGTTAAGAGATTAAAAGACTACCTGACTGTACCTGTCGGCTCCAATCAATCTGCACCTCTCGTGCAAAAGGACGATCCAAGTACATATCTGGAAAGATGGTATTTCTCTGCGGAATCAAACCCGAGAACAGTCCCCTCGCAATATGTGAAGGGAATGGAGAAAGAAATTCTGGAGCTTATCAGGAAGAACTATATGAACTGATTAAGACTGATATAGGCAAAGGAATACAGGAAATCAATACTAAGATTGCTTTAATTGATATGTTGCCTGCAGATTTCACTTATACTTGTGAATCTAGTGAAAATATTACTTTCAATAAAACAGATTTTAAACTGAATGCTCAAATGACAGAAACAAAGCATCTTTTTAATAAAAACGATACTCTTATCACGTTTAACGAAGATGCCGCAGAGCCGAAGATTCGTCAGGGCGCAACTGGGTCTTCTCCTGTAGTTAAAGCAGGAAAAGGGATTGCTGTAAAACCCACTGGGGAATTTGTTTATGACAGCAGTGCCGGTTCATCTAACCATTTCGTCTGGTATCCAGTTCAGGTGAAAGATTCACAAACCAAAGGATATGTGGCATCCAGTTATTTAAAGCGTATTTTAACAAGATTGGAAGGCGAGAGCCGCTATCATACAGCTGCAGAAATCTCTAAAGAGGGCTGGAAGCAGTCCGATACAGTGGTTCTTGCGACTGGAAGAGATTTTCCCGATGCGTTATCAGGAACGCCTTTAGCTGCAAAATATCATGCACCTCTTCTTTTAGTAGACGGCAAATCTAATACCATTCAATCAAAGAATAATCTTCCGGCTAAACTGGAAATCACAAGATTAGGAGCCAAAAAGGTCATTATTCTAGGCGGAAATGGAGCAATACCTTTAGAGATAGAAGGCGAGCTTCGGGGATTAGGTTTATCAGTTACCCGTATTTCGGGATCTAATCGATTTGAAACTTCAGCTAAAATTGCAGAAAGCCTGCCATCCGCTACAGCTATTGTTGCCACAGGAAGAAATTTCCCTGATGCTATATCTGTTGCGGCTTATGCATCTAAAAAAGGCTACCCAATTCTGCTCAGCGAAGTGGATACTATCCCTGAAAAGATTAAAAAGTCATTAACAACAATATCTAAGACAGTCGTAATCGGAGGGGAAAATGCCATTTCAGCTAAAGTATTTAATGAGCTGAAAAGCAAAAATCCAATAAGAATCAGCGGGAAAAATCGTTACGAAACAAGCATACAAGTTGCCCAGCAATTAAAACTGGGGCAAAACGAAATCTTCACAGCAAGAGGGGATCAATTCCCTGATGCTCTCTCGGGAGCGGTCCTCGCATCAAAGAATAATGCATCCGTTTTACTTGTAAATGATACATCATCAAAAACTTTAATCGACAAGTATCAAGCAGCTACTATTCTTGGCGGTCAGGGAGCAGTAAATGCTGACATCGAAAATGAAATGATCAACCTATTAAAAAATTAAACTCTGCTGCTAGATTTAGACTGTCAGGTTCTCATCTGACAGTCTTTCTGCATTTTATAAAGAATTTCGTAAAATAAAAATAATTCCCCGGGAAAAGTGTTGAAAAATGGCTGAGTAAAGTCGAACGGCATCAGGACTTTAGCCCCTCCGTCAAAATTCCATCTCAATATACAGATCAATGGATATTTATAATGTTTGTTTAGAAGCAGAGCTGCCAGCATTTCTTATCTATTTTTCGCTTTAAAACATTGATGTATCAATGTATAACCAGCATCGTAAGGTCCTGGTTTTTGTCGGAATTTGTCTTTGGAATACTAGTGAATAAAAGTTTTCGTAAATGTTTGACTATTCAATATTTTACAAATAAAATAAGAGAGTAAATAATTTCTATATATGTTAAAGGAGGGATAAATTAGTATTTTTTTAGTAAAACACACTGCTAAATTACTAGGGGGGTCAAGTAGTTGAAGGTTAAACTGAAAAGATCGTTATTTTTACTGTTCGCTTTCTTGCTGGTTTTCTCAAATGCAGCATTAGCAGCGGTTCCGACACCGCAAAAGGGAAATGCCAATACTGAGGTTAAGAAAAATGCCGGCAAGCAATCTATTAAAAAATCAGACGCTGAAAAACAATATAAGAGTACGGACAAAGTTCGTGTAATTGTCGAAGTCGAGGGCGAGCCCGCAATTACATATGCAACAAAGCAAGAAAAGAAATTCGATGCTCTTGCAAAATCAAAGCAGGAAGAGCTGAAAGCAAATGCTTTGAAGGAGCAAAAAGCGGTTAAAAACCAAATAGCTACTAAAAGCATCGGAATGAAATTCGAGCAGGAATTTACAACTGTAGTCAACGGCTTCTCCGGAGAAGTTGAATATGGAAAGATCGCTTTGCTTGAAAAATTAACAGGCGTTAACAAAGTAACGATCGCTCATGAATACGAGCGTCCGGCTGCAGAGCCTGAAATGAAATACAGTAAAGACTTAGTTGAAGCACGCGAGTCTTGGGATTTAGGCTATGACGGTGAAGGAATGATCGTAGGTATCATCGATACAGGGATCGATCCAAGTCACAGAGACATGATTCTAAGTGATGATACAGTTCCTGCTTTAACAGAAGGTTCTGTAGGTGATGCTGTTTCAGACCTTAACTTGCCAGGAAAGTATTACACAGAAAAAGTGCCTTATGGTTATAACTATATGGACGAAAATGAAGAAATTCTTGATTTAGGACCAGGCGCATCGATGCACGGAATGCACGTAGGGGGAACAGTTGGCGCAAATGGAGATGAAGAGAACGGCGGCTTAAAAGGCGTGGCTCCTGAGGCGCAGCTTTTAGCTCTGAAAGTTTTCGGAAACGATCCTGAAATGCCTTCTACATGGAGCGATATCTATGTGAAAGCAATTGATGATTCCATTCAATTAGGTGCAGATGTATTGAATATGAGCTTAGGCTCAACTGCATCATTCGTGCTGCCAGAAGATCCTGAGCAGCAAGCTATTGCAAGAGCAGTGGAAAACGGAGTGGTCATGTCTGTTTCTGCAGGTAACTCAGCTCATCTAGGAAACGGCTGGGCAAATCCTTATGCAAGCAATCCTGATGTGGGAGTAGTTGGATCCCCAGGTCTTTCTTATGATTCGCTGCAGGTTGCTTCCATAGAAAATTCAACAATTGATCTTGATGCGATGAAAGTTCAAGTAGACGGCGCTGATTTTGGAACAATTGGGTACCAAAAGCAGGACGGACCGAAATTCCTTGATAAGTTCAAAGGTCAAAAGCTTGATATTGTGTATGTAGGAGATGGACAGCCAGCACAATATGATGAAAAAGATGTAAAAGGTAAAGTTGTCTTTGCCGTTCGTACAGGAGGATATTTCTATGCAAATATCCAAAAAACGGCTGAAGCACAAGGCGCTGCAGGTGTGATCATCCGCGGATTGCCTGCACATGGCGACTATGTGAGCATGGCTTTGGAGAAACCTTCGATTCCATTAGTTTCTTTAAGCATTGCAGATGGTAATGCCCTTGAAGCTGAAGCGAAGGAAGGCAAGAAACTAGAAGTAACATTTGGAGATGACAAAGTAGCTGCTCCAAATGCTGATGCAGGAAAAATGTCTGCCTTCACTTCGTGGGGTGTGACTCCTAACCTTGATTTCAAACCTGAAATCACAGCTCCGGGCGGGAAAATCTTATCTACATTCAATGATAATCAATACGGAATTATGAGCGGAACGTCGATGGCTGCACCTCATGTGGCTGGAGGATCTGCGATTGTTCTTGAGCGCGTAGACGAGTTATTCAATTTAGAAGGTGCAGATCGTGTCCTTATGGCGAAAAACATCTTAATGAATACGTCTCAGCCTGTTATCGATAAAGGAGTGGTTAATGACGCTTTTGGATGGGAACTTCCTTATTCTCCTCGCCGTCAAGGTGCGGGATTAATGAAACTCTATTCTGCACTAAATACACCTGCAGTTGTAACAGAATCAGAAACAGGTGAAGGAAAAGTGGCACTGAAAGAAGTGGGAGATAAAGTAGAATTTTCTCTTGATCTTGAAAACTTCAGTGACAAAGCCGTTTCTTATGATGTAAAAGCAAATGTTCAAACGGATTTCGCTAATAAAGGATCTCTCGGATATAACGATGATGAGCTTGAAACCCAAAAATTAATAGATGCTGTTATTAAAGTAGACGGCAAGGACACTGCGAAAGTAGAAGTTGCTGCCGGAGAAACAAAAACAGTAAAAGTAACACTTGATACTGCAAATGCAAAAGTCTTAGGGGACGACTTTGAAACTCCTGTTCCAGTGAAGGATGTCTTCAAAAACGGATACTTTGTAGAAGGATTCGTGACATTCTCTGCTGAAGGTTTATCACAGCTTACAGTCCCTTATGTAGGGTTCAATGGAGACTGGGGCAAAGCTCCAATACTTGATGCAATGAACTTTGATTTAGAAAACGAAACATTCTACGGTGTGGCTGGAGTTGTAGCGCAGGCTGGCGAAGACGTCAACTACCTTGGATACGATGCTTTTAATGAAGAAGTTCCATTCGATGCCCGTAAAATTGCGATCTCACCAAATGGAGACGGCAGCAATGACCAGTTAATTCCGGTTCTTTCATTCCTGCGAAACGCTAAAGAAGTTAAATACAATGTTCTAGATGAGAACAAAAACAAATTGCGTACCATCCGTTCGGAAGTTGAAGTACGCAAGCATTACTACGACGGAAGATACACGCCTTACACTCTAAATCCTGCAAACCAATGGGATGGAAAGGTGAAAAACGCTCTTGTAAAAGACGGCCAATATTACTTTGAAATTGCCGCAACAGTAGACTTTGCAGGGAAAGCGCCTCAAAAGGTTCAAGTTCCTGTTATCGTGGATACAATTCAGCCAACTTTAAATGCAGAGTTTAAAGATAACAAGGTAACATTCGATGCAGCGGATGAGCGTTCAGGAGTTGCATACTTTGATGTTCTTGTTAACGGCCAATCTGTAGTAGGGGAAGATAAAGATGGAAATCCATTAACGCTTGCTCCTGCAACAACAGAATTCAAGCTTGAGAACCTTGCGACAGGTTCAACTGTAACGGTTCTTACAGCTGACAATGCAGGCAACACATCTGCAAAAGAGTTCAAAGGTGTAAATGATGGGACAATCCCATCAATCATTGCCGAGCTTCCTGTAGCTCTTGGAACATATGATACAAATGAAGTTCCTGTAAAAGGCTATGTAACAGATGAGTCTAAAGTGACCAACTTCACTGTAGACGGCAAATCTGTTGAATTGAAATGGAATGCTGAATTAAAACGCTATGAGTTTGAAACAACTCTTACACTAGAAGACGGATTCCATAAAATCCGCATCGCTGGTACAGATGAAGCAGGCAACGAAATTTCTTTCTTAAAGCAATTCTTCGTTGACACAACTGCACCTGAGCTTTCTGTAAAAGCACCTGCAAGCGTAAGTGCTGCAACAGAAAAAACAACATTAACAACAAATGTTTCTGATAATTTTGAAGAGCTTCGTGTTGCTGTTGACGGAGACGAGGTCTTCTACAACATGCTGAGAGAGCCTTATGAAATGAGAGGCATTGAGAAAGAAATCAAGACAGAAGTTGCGCTTCAGCCTGGTGAAAATACATTCATGGTAGAAGCCACTGATCTAGCCGGCCACAAGACGGTTAAAGAAGTAAAAGTATACCGCGGAGATGATAAAGTGAGCCGCATCAGCGGAGAAAACCGCTATGAAACAGCAGCAGCCATCAGTTCCGAAGGCTGGGAAAGCTCGGAGCTTGTCTTCCTTGCAAAAGGACAGGAATTTGCTGATGCATTAGCAGGTGTTCCACTTGCAGCTCAATATGATGCTCCAATATTATTAACAGATTCAAAAGGGTTATCAGGAGCTGCAAAAGCTGAGCTTGAAAGGTTGGGTGCAGAAACAGTTGTGATCCTTGGCGGAACAAGCGCTGTTTCTGTAAAAGTAGAAGATCAATTAGAAAATATGGGGCTTGAAGTAGACCGCATCTTCGGTAAAGACCGCTGGGCAACTGCAGCAGCAATAGCTAAAGAAGTAGCTCCGGATGGTTCAGAAGATGCAGTTGTTATAAACGGGACAAGTTTTGCAGATGCTCTGGCTGTTGCTTCTTATGCAGGTCAGTACGGTATGCCAATCGTATTGTCTCAAAAAGATAAACTTCCTGCTGCGTCAAGTAAGGTTCTTGAAGAACTGGGAGTTGAACATACATTGGTAGTCGGAGGCCAAGTGGCTCTTTCTGACAGTGTTTATAAAAAGCTTCCAGATGCTGAAAGAGTGTATGGCAAAGACCGCTATGCTACAAGTGTAATGCTGGCAGAGTACTTTGAGCCATCATTGGATGTGGTATATGCCGCAACTGGACAAAACTTTGCAGATGCATTAGCAGGAGCAGCGTTAGCCGCTAAGCATGAAAGCGGAGTAATCCTTGTTGGCAAAACATTATCTTCAGAAGTTAAAAACTTCTTCGGAGGCAATGAAATTGGACAAGTGAAAGTGTTTGGAGGAAAAGGGGCTGTATCTGATGAGGTCCTTTCCGAAATCCACAAATTAATTCAATAAATTACCGTACCTTCAAGCTGCCGGGCCTAATTGCCCAGCAGCTTCTTTTTGCTTAACTGCCAAAAGATCTATGGCTATATAATGTCCAAATTCCTATTTATCGCATTAACCATAATTTAATAAAATTGATAGATTTCGGGTGCTATAATATGAGAGTGGTAGCGAAAAATGTAGAAAAGGGAGAGTGAATGATGAAAAGCAGCAAGTCATGGGCAATGGGCATCTTTCTATTTTTAATGCTCTTATTCGCCCCGAATACAGGTTTTGCTGAAAAAGTCCTTGTTATTGACCCTGGTCATGGAGGAAAATTCAGCGGTACATGCGGTTTAACTGGGAACACGACTGGTTTTTGCGAAAAAAAAGCCAATTTGATTGTGTCGCAAAAAGTGAGGGATTACCTTAAAACCAGCGGCATTAAAGTTTATTTAACAAGAGATACAGATATGGAATTTGCACCATATTTGAAGAATGCGGACGGTAGCACAGATGGCGGTGACTTTGATCTCAGAATGCAAAAGGCCAACCAATTTGCAAAAGGGAATAATGATAACAGTGTATTTATTTCCATTCACCATAATGCTCATCCAAGCAACCCCTACGTAAAAGGATACGAAACCTACTTTTATAATGGCGTAGACCACGCAAAGGAAGAATATCCTCACGATCCCCTGCAAATCAAATACTTAGCAGATAATAAGCGTTTAGCAGGTGAAATTCATCCAACTGTTTTAGCTAATTTAGGTTCAATCGACAGAGGAATTGCCGATGATCAAAGCTTCTATGTCATCCGCAATGCACAAATGCCTGCTGTCCTAGTAGAAATGGGCTTTATGACCAATCGCGAGGAAGAAGCACGAATTAAAACGTCAGATTTTCAAAATAAGGCAGCTCAAGCCATCGCTTCATCCGTCGTGAATTACTTTAAAGTCTTCGAAGTATACGATATGAGCAATCATAAATTATTAACGACGAAATCGAAGGATCAGGCTCTGCAATTTGCCAAAAAACAGACGAAACCAGTCAGAGTGTTTGATAAGAATGCTCAAAAAGATATCTATAAAACAAGCACTCTATATGAAGTGCACCACAGAACAAATGGAAAATTAGGAGAGTTCTATACATCAAGCGAAGCTATGGCTTTTGCACAACGCTACAAGAATACGAGACTTGTCTATAAAAGCAACGGCTTTACCCTTTGGTCGAACTTCCTGCCTAAAAAATATGATCTCTATGTAAATGGTGCAAAGAAAGCAAGCTACGTCGATTTTGAGCACGCTCGTTACATTGCAGGAAAAAATGCGCCAAATGCGAGAGTTGTAAATAATAAGTCAGGTGAAGTAGTATTCACAAATATCGCAAACGATAAAGTTACGAGAAAGCTGCCATTAACGAAATTAGTTGGTGCGGATCGTTATCAAACAGCAATCAATGTTTCAAAGAAAATGTATCCTGCAGGTTTTGCAGACAGCAAACCGGATAAAACCATCATTATTGCAACAGGCACAGGATATGCTGATGCATTATCAGCAGGTCCGCTATCAAGAAAGCATGGAGCAGCGCCAATCCTTTTAGTAAAAGGAACTGGAATGGATTCTTACATAACAAATGAAATCACCCGTCTAAAAGCAAAAAAAGCGATCATCATTGGCGGTGAAGGTGCCGTCTCTAAAGGGATTGCCACACAGCTTCAATCAATGAAATTGACGGTTGAAAGAATAAGCGGAGCGAATCGATTCGAGACAAATCAGCTTATTCTAAATCAAATCGGAAATGTAGATGGCTACTTTGTCACATCAGGACGCAACTATCCGGATGCTCTTGGCGCAGCGCCTATAGCTGCTCAGAAAAACTGGGCCATTATGCTGTCCGATACAAACAGTCTTTCAAGTGAGGCAAGACTGAAGCTTAAAGGCAAGCAGGCTCTTATCCTTGGAGGAAATGCCGTTCTCACTTCAAATATTGATGCACAGGTGAAAAATGCAGCTCCATCAAGCTATGCACGTTTAGCTGGTAAAGACCGCTATGAAACACTTGCAAAAGTGCTGTGGCGTTTTGATCCATATCTAAACTCAGATTCTATTTTAGTATCAACCGGAGCCAATTTCCCGGATGCATTATCAGCAGCGCCTTTATCGTTAGTAACAAAGGCACCGCTGATCCTGACAGGTTCAACGTTTAATAAATCTCTGGAAACATACATCATGGAATATGGCGGCAAGCATCATATGAAGGAAGTTACGCTTATCGGCGGAGCCGTACCTGATGTGATAACAAGCGAGATTTTCAACAGAGTAAGATAATTCAGATCGATTCGGGCCCGCATTAGCCCGAATCTTTCTTAAGTCAAGGATGATTAATATGAAAAAAATGCTGTCTATATTTTCTCTGATTCTCTTATTTTTAACAGGATGTGCAGCAAGTGAGGAAGAGGCAGGAAAACAAGAGAGGCAGGAAGAGAAGAAAGCTTCAGTGACTGAACCTATTGAAAAAGAAGAACCGGTTAATGAAGAGCCTGATCAAACTCAAACACCGGCAAAAGAAGAGCCTGATCAAGATCAGGCAGAAGAAAATGGTCAGAATTCAGACGGTGTAAGCGGAGTTAGTTCAGAAGAAAATACGGAAAATCCTAAAGAATCTCCAGAAAATACCGATAAAAAAATGGAGAGTGAACAAAGTACGGCAGGTCCATATTTGGAATATCGTCCTGAGACAGGAGCGAAAAAACAATTTAAAGAAGACGGTGTCGTTTTACTCACAGAAAATGTAGTGGCAGCTAATGAAGAGTTTGTTCAAATTGCCCTGACATTGGGTGACTCTACAACCACTCAAATTTTTAAATGGACAGGTTCCGAGATTACCCTCGTATATGAGGAGCGTGATCTGCAGGATCATTCTGTCAGTCTGCTGGATTCATTTGAGCCAAATATGAACGAAAAGCTGCTGGGTGATGGTGCGGATTGGAAACTGCTTGAAAAATCAGCCGCTGTCGAAACACCTTACGGTAAACAGAAAAATGTTTTCGTCATTCAGAAAATATCAAATGAAGTAGTAGATGAGGAAACTATCTTTACAAGATATTATGCTCCTAATCTCGGACTTGTAAAAGAAGACTTTGAACTTACTGGTGAAAATGGGTATAAAGGTGAGTCAAGCTTATCTTCTGTGGAATAAGCTATTAATGTTAAAAGCTCTCAATCTATCGTAGCGGAGGAACTACTTTTGAATAAAGTTTTTATGTCAATTGTTGCATTAACACTATTCTTTTTGTTTGCGGAAGAAAATGCGTTTGCTGCTAATAGTAATCCTTCAGAAGTGTCTGTTAATCTCAAACACTATGTCGGCAATGCCAAAGAAGTAACGGTATTGGTTGAAGGTGAATACTATTTGTCTGGGGAAAATGATTTTAAGCTAAAAGAAGGCTATACCTATAAAATAAAAAATGAAAATGGCGCATTGTCCTTGTATAATGGCAGCGTTAAGAAAAAGACTCTAAACAGTTCTGCAGTGTTTATGCCTGCAAAATACGGTACAGAAAATTATATAAAGATCAATGGCCGTTCTTATTTAGGCACGATGAAATTCAAGGTTGAAAACAGTCAATATGTCCGTCCGGAAAATGAGCTGCCGCTTGAAGATTATTTAAAAGGGGTTGTACCGGGCGAAATGCCTGCAAGCTGGTCTGTTGAGGCATTAAAAGCTCAAACTGTAACAGCTAGAACGTACGCATTAAAAAGAATGAACCAAACGATCGATGATACGGTGAGCTTTCAAAAATATGAAGGGTATATTTGGACATCTTCCCTTTATAACAATACGAATGAAGCGGTAAACCGCACAAAAGGCCAAGTTCTGAAGATCAATGGCAGCTTGATTGACGCACTGTACAGTTCAAGCAATGGAGGAAGAACAGAAAATAATGCAAATGTATGGACGGGCGGAACACCGCTTTCTTATTTTCCTGCAAAAAATGATCCTTATGATCCCAGAATAAGCTGGACAATCAGCATGAACGAATCACAAATTGACCCGGCATTGCTTGATTTAACAAAGCCAGGCAATTGGTGGGGAACGGTCAAAGAAAAAGACGCAAAGTATTCAAACAATATTAAGACCTGGTTAAAAACAGACAAAAACTTCACGGGCAAAGACCTTAAAATTGTTAAAGTGACGAAGCTTGCTGTTTCTAATGAAAAAACAAGCGGAGATCGACGTAAAACAGGAAGCTACCGCATTGAATTTTATGTCAAAAATGCTAATGGCACCTATCAAATGAAAGACGGCAAGATCGAAACTGTCATAAAAGAAGGTATAAACGTTAACATCTCTACACTTCGCTCTATGTTCGGCACAATGGATTTCAAAAGTCATCTGATTGATTCGCTGACATATGAAAAAGGTGTCTATACGTTTAATGGCCGCGGGTTTGGCCATGGAGTCGGAATGAGCCAGTACGGCGCAAAGGCAATGTCCGATCAAAAACAAAATTACATGGAAATCACCAATTTCTATTACCCAGGCACAAACTATGATAATTATATCGATCAAGTCGTAGAAGAAATTGAAGGCAAAGATCGCTATGAAACAAGTGCAGCCATTGCTGAATTCGGCTGGTTATCTGCAAACACGGTCTTTATCGGAAGAGGAGACAACCCGGTAGATGCATTAACTGGCAGCGTCCTTGCAAAGAAATACAATGCACCACTGCTATTATCCAACCCTAATCAATTATCTGATTCAGTTAAACAAACATTAGCGAATCTGAATCCTGCAAACATCTATATTCTTGGCGGTAAATCAGCAATTTCGGATGCAGTCGAAGCCGAGCTTAAGGCTATCGCTGCAAACGTTCACCGCATCAGCGGATCAGAACGGTATGTTACGGCAGCTGCTGTGGCAAAACAAGTAGGCCACTCAGGCTCGATCTTTATCACATCTGACAGCAGTGACTCACCGGATGCTTTATCGATTGCATCGTATGCAGCTGCTGAACAAATACCGATTCTTTACACAAAAACAGCAGCTGTTCCAAATGCAGTAACGGATTATATAAGAGGCAGCGGTGTACGCAAAGTAACGATTGTCGGCGGTGAGACAGCTGTCTCAGCAAAAGTTCAAGCACAGCTAGAAGTTTTAGTAGGTGCAGGCAATGTTGATCGCGTTTACGGAAAAAACCGGTATGAAACCAGCGTAAATATCGTGAAAAAATACAATCTGGACAACCGCAAAGTCTTCTTTGCAAGGGGTACGGAATTTATTGACGCTCTTCCTGGATCCGTACTCGCAGCGAACAGTCGCGCGCCAATCATTCTAGTAGAAAAAGATACAGTTCCGGTACCTGTCTCAAGCTACATTTACGATCACATGACATTCATTCCGCATATTCATTACCTTGGCGGAAAAGGAGCCATCTCTGAGCAAACGCGCAGCAGTCTGCAAAACTGGTTTCTTCAATAGAAGTTATTAATAGAAACTGACCCTAAAACCGTTGAAAAACGTATTAGGAGTCAGTTTTTTTATTCTTTCAGAATGATGCTATTATTAACAAAAAGTGCGGGACCACTAGGACCACCTCCTAACCCCTCGGCCAGAACAAATTCCCTCAGGAAAGTCAAACCCCGACTTTTCGGGGGAATTCTTATCTGTCTGTCGGCTTCTTATCTGCCATGCCTGAGCTAAACAGTCGGTTCCGCTTTTCGTGTTTACCAAACATTTATAAAACGTTAAAGGAATAGACTGTATAGATGTTGTAATATAAAGAGAGAGACTTTTGACATAATCAGGGGGTAGACACATGCATGTAAAAAAAGCGATCATACCGGCTGCGGGTTTGGGAACAAGGTTTTTGCCTGCTACGAAGGCCCAGCCTAAAGAAATGCTGCCTATAGTTGATAAACCTACCATTCAATACATCATTGAAGAAGCGGTTGCTTCCGGAATTGAGGATATCCTAATCGTTTCCGGACGAGGAAAACGGGCGATTGAAGATCATTTTGATAAATCCTATGAGCTTGAAGAGACGCTTATTAAAAAAGAAAAATGGGATTTGCTCAGCAAGGTCCAGGGCATTTCAGAGCTTGCCAATATTCATTACATCCGTCAAAAAGAGCCTCTTGGTCTTGGGCATGCCATTTATTGCGCCAGAAGATTCATCGGAAATGAACCTTTCGCTGTTATGCTTGGAGACGACATTGTTCAATCCGATGTTCCTTGCTTAAAGCAGTTAATTGATGTTTATGATCGATTCCAAAGCACGGTAATCGGAGTGCAGAATGTGAAGACTGAAGATGTATCGAAGTATGGAATTGTAAGCTACGATCAACAAGAAAAAAAGGCTGACAATGTTTATAAAGTGAAAGATTTAGTAGAAAAGCCAAAACGGGAAGATGCCCCGTCTAATACAGCTATTTTAGGACGATATATCTTGCGTCCGGAAATTTTTGATATTCTCGCAAAGCTTAAACCTGGTTCAGGCGGAGAAATTCAATTAACAGATGCTTTAAAAGAGCTCGCCCATAAAGAAGAAGTAACGGCGTATCATTTCATCGGCAAAAGATATGATGTAGGAGACAAGCTTGGCTTTATTCAGGCGACAATCGATTTTGCCATGGATAACGATGAGCTGAGAGAAGATATTCTGCAGTACATAAAAAATAAAGTTTCAAATAGTTAGAGAGAGGTCAGGGGATTATGCAGTGAGAATATCAGTTGCTGGAACTGGATACGTCGGGCTGGTCACGGGTGTATGCTTAGCTGAGATCGGCCACAAAGTAACGTGTGTGGATATCGATAGAAAGAAAGTTGCCATGCTGAATAATGGAGTGTCTCCTATTTATGAACCGGGTCTAGAGGAATTAATGAAGAAAAACGTTCAATCCGGAAGGCTGACTTTTACAGCAGATTCCAGCACAGCGTATGGAGAGAGCGAAATCATCTTCATCGCTGTCGGCACGCCTGAAAATGAGGATGGTTCTGCTAATTTGACTTATGTTGAAGCGGCTGCTGTTCAAATCGCTGAACAGATTCAAAACGATGTGATTATCGTCGTTAAGAGCACCGTTCCCGTCGGCACGAATGAACATATTCTTGAGATCGTTAATCAGCATAAGTCGCCTTCCACCCATGCAGAAGTCGCTTCTAATCCTGAATTTCTCAGAGAAGGCTCTGCCATTCATGATACTTTTCACGGAGATCGCATCGTCATTGGATCACGCTCGTTTTTTGCCGGGGATGCGCTTGAAGAAATCTATAAACCGCTGGGTATTCCTGTAGTACGGACGGATATAAGAAGCGCTGAAATGATTAAATATGCTGCGAATGCGTTTTTGGCAACAAAAATCAGCTTTATCAATGAAATTGCCAACATCTGCGAAAAATTAGGTGCGGACATTGAAGATGTGGCGGAAGGCATTGGCAAAGACTCAAGAATTGGATCGCAATTTTTAAAGGCCGGAATCGGATATGGCGGCTCCTGTTTTCCAAAAGATACGAAAGCCCTCGTCCAATTAGCGGGCAACGTACAGCATAAGTTTGATCTGCTGGATTCAGTCATTACCGTAAACAATCGCCAGCCGTTAAAATTAATCGAGTCTGCAAAAAAGCATTTGGGTTCTCTTGAAGGTAAAAAAATCGCTCTTCTCGGTTTAGCCTTCAAACCTAATACAGATGATGTCAGAGAAGCTGCTTCGCTTGTGATTGCGAAGGAGTTGGTTAAGGAAGGTGCGGTCGTAACAGGGTATGATCCGATTGCTCTGAATGAAGCTCGGAAGGTTTTAAAGGAATCGATCACATATTGTGACAATCTTGCTGAAGCAATCACGGGTGCGGACGCTGCTTTTATTGTGACCGAGTGGGATGAAGTTCGTATGTTTCCTATGGACATCTATCAGGAAAAAATGAACACCCCAATCTTGATTGATGGAAGAAACATCTATCCGCTGAGAGATATTCCTGAATGGATGACCTATGTATCCGTCGGACGCAAAGAGATAATCAAAACGGACTAATGAGGGCTGTTCTTAAGTGATGCATCACACTTGAGGACGGCTTTTTTTTCTGTTTTTTTGTCCCAAACTTCCGGATACTGTCCAAAACCGGAAAAATACTTGCCGGAATGGATTTTTTACTTGCTGTACCAAATGAAATACTGGCCGGTTGCATCACTTTACTTTCTTTTTTCCAACTATCTCCAAATTAACATCCATACATTTTTTTCTAAATAACCCTAAAGATTTCCCGGATTCACTCGATTTATAAGCTGAGCAGGCTGTGCGGTAAGTCCCGGGCAGTACTCTATCATAGTTTCACACTATATATCAATAATCTACCTATAGACAGGTTTATACAAACTTCAATTCAAAATTGCAATCATCAAAAGAAATATTCAATCCGTCTCACCAACTGTCATAATTTAAAATAAAAAATTAATAAATAAATTTTTGAGTTAATTCTATTATGCTTTTTTACTTAGATGCTTTTTTCTTTTTTGTATATATAAATCAATTAGTGTTTCTAAATGTTCTAGCTTTTTAATCGAATTAACATCTTGGTTAATATAACGAATTGTTTTCTTAATAGATTTTGGTAATTCATCAAATTTCTTCATTGGATAGTTCCTCCATTTGTAACATCTTACTACAAAAAGGTAAATCCATATTTCCGGAAATCTTTTTCAGTGCCTTTGCACGAGAAACAATAAATGCTCTCATATACTTCTCCAAAAACAATTTATCGGCTACAGCACCAATTGGACCAAATGAAGACTTATATGGAAATCCTTATTCTTCGATAAACTGGTGTGTATTAAAAAAGTCCCAATAGAGTTTACCCTATTGTAAGGTATTTATTTTTATATTTGATTCTTATTTATCTAAGAGTTTTGGAACTGTAACAAACTCATAGCCCTGTGCACGTAATTGGTCAATGATTTGAGGCAATGCCTTAACAGTTTCAAATTGCCCCGATACATGGTAGTTATGTTGAAGGATTATGACCCCAGGGCTCACATTTTGCTTCACTCTTGATAGAATATCTTCGGCAGACACTCCACTCCAATCCATTGTATCTGCCGTCCACATGATTGAACTGTATCCACGATTATTAAGAAGTGCTACCTGTCGATCTTTAATTTCACCATATGGAGGTCGGAATAAATTCGTTTTTACCCCTGTAATTTTCTCAATTTCTGCGGTAGTGGACTGTACGTTTTCGATTAATTGTTGGTTCGTGAGATCAGGTACATGCGGGTGATCCCATGTATGGTTGCCTATAACATGACCCTCTCTGTAAATTTGTTTTAGTCGTTCAGGATACTCCCTTGCCTGCTTCCCTACCACAAAGAAAGTTGCCTTCACATCTTTTTGTCTTAAGATATCTAAAATTTGAGGAGTATAGATATCTTCTGGACCGTCGTCAAAAGTAAGGGCAATTCTTTTCTTACTGGGATTACCCATATAAATCATTTCATTTTTTAATGGAATATTTATTATTTGTCCAGGATAAATCCAATGAGAATTTTTAATTTTCGGGTTGGCTGCTAGTAATAACTCAGGTATAGAAATGCCGAGTTTAACTGAAATTTTATAGAGTGTGTCCCCTTCACTAACTCTATATGTTTTAGGAATTTCTAATTGTTGTCCTTGCTCAAGTATAGTAGATAGTAATTTGTTCTGGTTTACCACCTTATCTACTGATGTTCCATACTTGTCGGATATTTTCGAAAGGGTGTCTCCTGGTTGAACTGTGTAAGTTTCAGCCATTGCAGGTTTCCCAAACATGGGCAAACAAACTAAGATAAATGCTATTAAACCGGTCGCTTTTTTAAACATGATTTCACCTCATCTGATCACAATACTTTGAAAGTTACACTTAAAAACGGAAAGCGATCTTCTAAACTTTTATTATATTAGACTTGGAATTTTTAACATCTAATTGCGGATTATAGTCACCCCTTTACAAAAAATAAAACGCCCTCCATTACGGAGGACGGAAAATCATCGTCTAAAAAAGCATAGCACACTATAGCGACAAAACAATACAGTCATATTATCTTAAAAAAGACCCCCATTTTGTATAGGGCAACCTAATTATTCAAAGAAATATTTTTCCACTTTTTTCGACACATCTCCTCAAAGTGAGTAGGCATTTAGTATTCTTTCACCATTTTACTCTCGCAAAAATATAGGCCCTATGAAAAGATATTAGTGAAAGTAGGGTAATAATTGCTTTGCTAATGTCAATAAAGGAGTGTTTTTTTGGATATTTTTGTCGAAATTTTGTTCTTTTTATGTGTTGTGTTTCCTGTGCTCCATTTACTCCATTGTTTACCATGGTTTCGTGGTCAAAACGAAGAGCTCAAACAAATCCTAAAAATAGATAAGGGAATAAGCATCTTAGTCCCTTGTTACAACGAACAGGGAATTATAGAAACTTCGATTAAAAGCATGAAATCATTATCTTATTCTCAATTTGAAGTCATTTATATCAATGACGGTTCAACGGACGCAACAATGTGTTTTTTGAATAGATTTCTAAAGTTAAAACCATGTTCAAAATCTCCGCTTAAAAGACTGTCTCATGAAAAGGTTGAGGAATTTTATCAGTCCGAGCTCTACCCTAATATTTACGTCATAGATAAATTGAATGGCGGAAAAGCTGATTCTTTAAATGCAGGGATAGAATATTCCAGTAAAAATATGGTGATCACACTAGATGCCGATACCATTTTGACAAATCAGGCCTTATCAGTTGTTAACGATACTTTTGAGGATAATGATGTCGTTGCAGCCGGCGGAATGGTGCATGTTTTGCAAACAAAAACATCTAAACCTTTAAATCGTTTGTCTTTACTCCGTGCAAACATGCTAATACGAGTTCAAACTTTGGATTTCCTAAAAGCATTCTATATTACAAAGGTGTCTCTTGCACGCTTTCATGCTCTAGCTATCATATCGGGAGCGTTTGGAATTTTCAGGAAACAAGTACTTCTGGATGTGGGTGGTTACCGATCAACAATTGGGGAAGACATTGACATCACGCTGCGCATCCATAGGCACATATCGAAACAAAAAAACAAGAAAATTATTTTTCTGCCGGAAGCTGTTAGTTATACCGAATTGCCTGAAACCTGGAAGGATTTAATCAAGCAGCGTGTACGATGGCAAAAAGCATTTATTGATTGCTTTATCCATTTCCAGCCCTTTTTCATGAAAACCTTACTTACTAAAGCCGTTTCTTTCTTTTACATTTTTGAGTCATTTCTAGTAGGCACCATCGCTTCTTATGCCATGACAGGCATCGTAGTGGTAAATGGGATATTGAACCCTCCATCTTCCTATGTTCATTATCTATTATTCTATTTGATGTACATTTTTTTATTTGGGGCAGCGTACGATTTGGTGGCAATTAGAATGGGGAAATACCACGGGTTTTCGTTTCGAAAGAAAGATGTACCCCGGTTATTGTCTGCCATCATCTTTGACATTTTCGTCTATCGATTTGTAACGATGTACTTCGTAATGTATGGAAGCATTTCTTATTTCTTCAATAAAAAATGGAACAAAGTTGCCCGAACAGGACGAAATTATCAAACTGATTCTAAACCTGCAGCTTAGCCATGTTTAATTTCAAATGATTTTTATATTTTATAAGTAACAAAGATTGATGAAAAATACTCAATTTTAATAGGTTTTAAAGTGAGGTCATAATGGGTACTAAAAATCGAAAAAAAGTTCTGCTAATTATTTTAACAATTATTTGCGTATTAATTTTAGGGTCAGGCAGTTATACGTATTATTTATGGCACATGGCAACGTCAACCGTGGCAAATATTCAAGAAGATATCGACCGGAAAAAATCTGAAAAACGATTAGAAAAAATTAACTTCAAAGAAGGTAATCCGATATCTGTTTTGCTAATGGGGATCGATAAACCTGCAGGTCAAAAACGCGGGCGGTCCGATTCATTGATTTTATTAACGATTAATCCTCATTCCGAATCGATGCATATGATGAGTATCCCTCGCGATACGTACACAAAGATCAAAGGAAACGGGACGACAGACAAAATTAACGCCGCTTATGCGATTGGCGGCACTGAGATGACCATTCGTTCTGTGGAAAATCTCTTAGATGTTCCTGTAGATTATTTTGTGAAGGTAAATATGAAAAGTTTTAAAGAAATTGTTGATGCAGTAGGAGGGGTGGAAGTAAATAATGATTTAGATTTCACTTATTACAGTGTGCATTACCCAAAAGGTCGTCTTCATTTGGATGGTGAAAAAGCACTGAGGTATTCTCGGATGAGGAGTAAAGATCCGCGAGGAGACTTCGGCCGGCAAATGCGGCAACAGCAAGTAATTGAAGCTATAATACAAAAAGGCGCAAACATATCCTCCATCACGAAATTTGGCGAGATGGTTAAAGTCGTTGAAAATAATGTAAAAACAAACTTGGCTTTCGATGATATGTGGGAGATTCAATCAAATTATAAAGATGCCCGGAAAAATATAGAGCAGCACAAAATTGAAGGAAAAGGTAAAACAATTGATGGTACTTACTATTATATACCTGACAAAGAAAAGCTTCGTACAGTTTCTGATGAACTGAAAAAACACCTTGAGATTTACAATAAAACTCCGTAACTTAGTTCTGATGCAAAAATGACATAATACCCAAACTTTTGTTACCATAAAAGTTTGGGTAGCTGTTTCCATCATCCATATTTTACAATATCTTTAAACAATCTTCGTTTTTGATTGCGGGCTTTTTTTTATGGTTGTTAACGAAAGACAATTTTCGATATAATAAGTAGGGCCTTACAGAATACATAGAATAAATCTGCAAAAACTACAATCAAAGAGAATGGAAATTACGTCATTGCCATTTCACATAGCTAATTGGAGGAGTTTCTTTGAGTAAACTTATTATAGATCGTGTTAATGAAGCATATTATGGAGCTTTAGGAACAGATTTCAGCAAGAAAACAAGAGAGCGCATAAATTGGATTGTTACACATGTCTTAGGCAGCAAAGTGCTTGATATTGGTTGCTCACAGGGTATAAATGCCATACTATTAGGTCGGGAAGGCAAAAAAGTAGATGGAATCGATATCTCACATGAGTCAGTAGAATATGCAAAAACAGAGCTTGGTAAAGAACATCCGTCTGTACAAGACTCCGTTTCATTTAAAGTTTCTAACTTTATGACAGATCAGGACATAGACACAAATTACGATACGATTTTGCTTACTGAAGTTCTTGAACATATCAGTGACCCTGATTCCTTTTTGAAAAAAACGATGTCGCATTTAAAGCCGGGCGGAAGATTAATCGTAACCGTTCCTTTTGGCATTAATGATTTCATAGATCATAAACGTACTTATTATTACTCATTATTAGCTGAACAATTAGGTGCTCATTTCAAAATTGAATCCTTTGAGTATTTGGGCAGGTGGACAGGTGTAATTTGCACAGCTGTTCAAGAAAATAATCAATCTTTTTATACAGCAGAAAACACGAAGCAATTAGAGCAGGGATTTTATTGGCTGGAAAGAGATTATATGCAGCGCATCGGAACGCTTGCTGGTCAAGCTGCGAAAAATGAAAAAGAACTAAAAGAAATACAAAAAGTGAAAAAATCATCTGAAAAAATAGAAGTGTTATACGAAGACCTTAATAGGCAAATCGCTGAAAAGGATGAATACATCCGTCAGCTGCAAATTGAAACGGTCGAGGTGCTTAACCGTGAAGAAGAAGCATTGAAAGCTGCACTCGCCTATTCAAACAAAATTGAAGATCTGAACAGAAAAGTAACGAATCTGGAGCATCGCTATAATGTTCTGAGAAAATCCCGATTTGGCAGAGTTCAATTAAAGTATTGGGAATTAAAGAAAAAAATAGCCGGAAGAGGTAAGAAATAATGCTTAAAGTGGAAATACTCAAACGTTTAGAGAAAGTCCGACTAACACGAGCTATGAAAATGGGGTATGACATTGAAGAGGAACAT
This sequence comes from Bacillus sp. F19, assembly GCA_023823795.1. Classification (NCBI taxonomy): domain Bacteria; kingdom Bacillati; phylum Bacillota; class Bacilli; order Caryophanales; family Bacillaceae; genus Bacillus; species Bacillus sp. F19. The sequence continues at coordinate 4,753,252 of CP085710.1, read as the reverse complement.
GTCCGGAAGAATGACAAGCCTCTTTATGATAAAGGCATCAGCATTATTTTGCCTACCTACAAAGGTGAAAATGTCATTGTTAAATGCTTAAAATCCCTGGCTGATCAGACCCTTGATGCTTCATTATTTGAAGTCATTGTTGTTATCAACGGAGAAAAAGACCGCACGGAAGACCTGATCAATCAGCTGATTTCTGAAAGAAATCTGACAAACATCCGTGTCATTACAATGGATGAAGCAGGAGCATCAATAGCACGAAACAAAGGAATTTCACTTGCTTCACGTGAATACTGCACATTCCTTGATGATGACGATTATCTGTCAGAGAATTTTCTAGAAGACATGTACAAGCAGGCAAAGCCGAATTCCGTGGTGATTTCTCAAATTTTTAACGTTGAGCCAGACGGGAATGTACAATCTTCCAATCCAATTAATCGTCAGATTTTAAAATCCGTCATCAGCAAGCAAAGTCCTTTCATGAAGCTTCATACAGTCTTAACGATTAACGCATGTAAGCTGATTCCGACTTTATTTGTGCAAAAGTACAAGTTTGATGAGAGTCTGCAAAGCGGCGAAGACGTTGTATTCTTCTCGGAGCTCCTTATTAAAAATGACTTGGAATTTATTGTAGCGCCAATAACCAAAAAGGCAGTCTATTACAGAACGCTTAGAGAAAACTCAATCTCCAGACAAGCTATGACGTTTGACTTTAATGTAAGACAGCGTGCAGATGTTATTGCGAAACTGAATGAACTTCTGCAGATTCCTGATCTTTTGCATGGAAAACGCGATTTCGTCGAGCGTAAAATAAACGCACAAAGTTCGTTCATTGTAAAATACTATGAACAGCATAAAGATGAATACGACCGGATTATTGAAGAAGTTTCATCCAAAAGACTGACTTACTTCCCTTATCATCTCCTTAACAAGGACAAGGTAGAACAATTGGTCGTTTCTTATTGCTTCCCGCCTTATAACGACACAGCCGGAAACGTTATGGCGAAACGTATGAGGGAAGCAGGCAAGGTATCTGATGTTATCTATAATACGATGGACAAAGTCCGCACAAGAAATACATCATTGAACCAAATGGTGGATGATTTAATTCATACAAGGCTTCCAATCAATTCACCTTCAAGCTTTTCTCACTGGGCCCATATAAAAACGTTTGTAGACATGGGCATGAAAGGCGCAAACGAATTGGTTGAGAAAAATGGTGTTCATAAGCAGGTCTTCAGCCGTGCAATGTGGGCTGCCTCCCACTTTTTAGCGTATGAATACAAAAAGAAATATCCGCAAACGAAGTGGATTGCTGAGTTTTCAGATCCTTTGATCTATGACATTGAAGCGAAGAAACGTCTTGTTGATATCACAGATCAGGGGTATTTAAAACAGCTGGAAGCAGATGTGAAAAAAGCTGGATACCCTTCACCAAACGACAGCAGTTTGTTCGTATGGTGTGAATACCTTCCGTATATCTTTGCGGATGAATTAATTTTCACCAACAAAAATCAGTATCAATATATGATGGACATGTTCCCGATTGAGGAAATCAAGCCAATCATCAAGCAAAAAGCGGTCATAGAGCCGCATCCGACACTGCCTGAACGTTATTATCATATGGAGGAGTTTAATTATCCTCTGCTTTCGGATGACCATGTAAATGTTGCCTACTTCGGTAATTTTTACAGCAAGAGAAACTTGAACGATTTGTTCTCAGGGTTAAAAGAAGCGAACGAGGATACACAGCGCAAGGTGCTTATCCATGTATTTACCGCTAAACCTACAGAACTAGAGGATCAGCTGAAAAATGATCCGCTTGAAGATTCCATTATTGTCAATGGCTTTGTCGACTTCTATACGTTCCTGAACCTATGCACAAAATTTGACTGCTTAGTTGTTAATGACTCAACTACGAAAGACAACAAGCCTATAAATCCTTACCTGCCTTCAAAACTTAGTGATTATAAAGGCAGCGGCACTGATATTTGGGGTGTGTATGAAGAAGGAAGTATTTTAGGCCAAAGTGACGGCATTACCTACTTATCACCTCTTGACGATGCAAAAGCAGCTGCAGGCGTTTTTGAAAAAATGGTTTCAAAAAAATTTCCCAGGCGCAGCTGACAATGAAGTCAGCAATATAGTGCCTAAGACCGGGGTTGTTTTTGAAAGGAGCTGGATGAAAACGATGGAGACAGCGAATCATCAGATGACGGGCACAGATAAAGACGAATGTGAACGATTAAGCAAGTTAGCAGACCGTCTGATTCAAGATAAGAAGGAAATGGAAAAAGAATTCAAGGAAATTCTGGCAGCAATTGCCGATGACATTGAATCCCGCGAAAACCTGGGTCAGCTCATCAGTAAACAGAAAGCTGCAAGTTTAACGGCAACTGGTATATCCATTGAAACGATTTCAGCAGGTCAGGAAGAGCAGAAAAAGCTTTTAGAACAAAAAGACCGGACAATAAATGAGCTCAGAACGAAATTGACAAGACTGCAAAATTCCAAACTTGGAAAATTACAATTGAAATATTGGGAACTGAAACGCAGAAAATAGAGGTAAGTCTCAAATTTTTTATTTGAGGACGGGAGGGGACAGTCTTGATAACAAAAGAGCCGGTTAAAACGGATTCCTTTTTTGATAAATGGCCCAAAAAAACAACGTCAAGCTTTGATGTACAGATAGAGGGCAGTGACCGTCTGGATATTAAGATCACTCAGCTTAAGAAAGACGCCAATCCGATCATCCTTTACTACGATAAAAGTAATAAAGTTGACCGCAGCTTGAACGCTGAGTACACGTATATTGCCAAAATTGACGGAAAAACGTACAGCGGCGTGCAGGTACAGCAGGTTATCGTCGGTTATGACAAAGATAACAATAAGGTGTATGTTCAGTACAATCCATTAGGCAGTGAAATGAACCTGAGCTTTCCGAAAAATGTAGCCAGCTATTCATTGGGACTTAGGCTTTCAGGAACCGGAGAAGCAGTGATTACGGATTTTTCTGTTATTGCCTACAATGTTCCGACTGAAGAAAGCCAGAAGGAATTGTTTTTGAGATATCCTGAGGCGGATTACCTGATTGTGACAAATGTTTATCCTGAAAAGAACACGTATTACCAAAACATGTTCGTGCATAAACGGGTGCTTGCGTATAAAGAAAGCGGAATTAATGCAGCCATTTACCGGCTGAATACGTCACCTGCAAGTATTGCTCATTATGTATATGATGGTGTACCTGTCTTTATAGGCGGGGAAGAAGCGCTTACGAACCTTTTAAATGCAAAGCCCTACAAGAAAGTATTATTTCACTTCATAAATGAAAGAATGTACAGAGCTGTCAGAAAGTCAAAAGCCCGTTATACTCCGAAGCTTATCTGGGTTCACGGGTTCGAAACGACGAAATGGTACCGCCGCTGGTTTAATTTCTACCAAAGCACCAAAGAAATACGCAATAGCCTTGAGTATGCAAAAAGGAACCAGGAGCAGCTTGACTTTATGGCGGATCTTTATACGACAAATGATGACGATATTAAATTTATCTTCGTCTCAAAATGGTACAAAGAAAATGTTGCTGAAAAAGATACAAATACGATCATTAAAAACTACAGCATCATCCACAATGCAATTGATGATGAATTGTTTAATTATGTAGAGAAACCGGAAGAGCAAAGAAAACGGATTTTAACAATCAGGCCGTTTGCTTCAAGGACGTATGCGAATGATTTGACCGTAAAAGCCATTCTTGTGTTAAAAGACAAGCCGTTTTTTAATGATCTTACCTTTGACATCTACGGGCAGGGACCGTTATTTAATGAAGTGGTAGAGCCAATCAGAGACATCCCAAATGTTCATCTTCATAACTATTTCTTATCTCAGCAGGAAATAGCTGAACAGCATAAGTCACATGGCATCTTTTTGAGCCCGTCCAGAATGGACTCTCAAGGTGTTTCCCTTGGAGAGGCGATGTCGAGCGGATTGGTGCCTGTAACATCCGGTGTATATGCCATTCCTGAATTCATAGATGATTCTTGCGGGTTTTTAGCTGAAGGCGAGGATTATATGGGTCTAGCCGAAGCCATTGAATACCTTTATTATCATCCGAAAGCATTTTTGCAAAAATCCGAAGAAGCTGCACATATCGTCAGGTATCAATGCGGAAAAAACAAAATGATTCAGGCAGAACTTAAAGAAATAACAGAAACGAAATATGAGAAAGTTCTCTTAGAGCAGCGGTAACTCAAATCATTGACATGCTGTTTTCAAAGCTGTACTGTTGTATGAGAGAAATTTTTTGAACAACCAACTGGAGGAGAATTCACATGAAGATCGCAACACTTGGTCTTGGTTATATTGGACTGCCAACTTCTATAATGTTTGCAAAGCATGGCGTTAGCGTGCTTGGTGTAGATGTTCAGCAGCAAGTAGTTGATTCATTAAACCAGGGCAAAATTCATATCGAAGAGCCTGGACTGCAGGATGCATTAGAAGAGGTTATGGCATCCGGCAAATTCAAGGCGGCAACGAAACCTGAAAAAGCAGATGTATTCATTATTGCTGTTCCAACTCCAAATAAAGATGATCAATATAGATCTGTAGATTTAAAATATGTTTTAAGCGCTGTTGAAATGATGATTCCTTACTTGGAAAAAAACAACACTGTTATTGTTGAATCAACAATCGCTCCGCGTACAACGGACGATCATGTAAAACCGCTGCTTGAAAAACACGGCTTTACGATCGGGGAAGATATCTTCTTAGTACATTGCCCAGAGCGCGTGCTTCCTGGACAAATTATGCACGAATTAATTCACAATAACCGCATCATCGGCGGTGTGACAGAAGCTTGTAAAAAAGCCGGAGCAAAAGTATACAGCACTTTTGTTGAAGGCGAGCTTATTTTAACAGATGCAAAAACAGCGGAAATGTCCAAGCTTATGGAAAATACATTCCGTGACGTAAACATTTCACTTGCAAATGAGCTTGTGAAAATCTGTACCGAGCTTGATATCAATGCACTTGATGTAATCGAAATGGCCAACAAGCATCCCCGTGTAAACCTTCATCACCCTGGACCGGGCGTTGGCGGACATTGCTTAGCTGTTGACCCGTATTTCATCGTTGCTGAAGCTCCTGAACAGGCGAAGCTTATCTATCAGGCACGTGATATCAACGTTTCGATGCCTTCATTTGTTGTAGAAAACGTATCTAAAATGCTTGGCGGCTTAGATGATAAAAAAATCACTGTATTCGGTCTGACATACAAAGGAAACGTAGACGACATTCGTGAAAGTCCTGCAATGGATATCTACCAGCAGTTAAAAATGGCTGGTGCAAACGAAGTGATCGCTTACGACCCGCATGTTCAAAAAGATTGGGTAGAAAAAGACCTTAAAGCAGCAGTTAACCATTCTGATCTTGTTTTAGTTCTGACAGACCACAACGAATTCAAATCAGTCGAAGCAGCTGACTTTGCAGGCATGAAAACAAAGAGAATTTTTGACACGAAAAACATTGTAAAAGAGTGCCCGGAAGAGATCACGTATATCAACTTCGGAAACCTTTATAAATTTGTAAAGTAAGTCAAACTTGAATCCAATGGACCATATTCGTTTATGGTCTTTTTTTATTCTGCTGTAAGGTTTTGGGCTGCGAAATTTAGGGGTAATCTAGACAGATAAAATAAAGGGAAATCCTTTTAGCTGGTGTTGGTCTTGCGCTAGAAAAGACAATTTTAGCCTGTTAAGGAGCTTTCTGTGGTTACCGGATTTTGCGGCTTGAGCAGTTACGGGGTAACATCCGGTTACTTTGGTTACCCTAGTTTTGTTTTGAGCGGTTATGGGGTAACATACGCTCTCAATGGTTACCCAATTCGGGGTTTTGAGTTACTTGGGGCATCATACGCTCTCAATGGTTATCCGATTCTGGGTTTAGAGCTTCGTTGGGGAATCATGAGGTATCATCCAGAGCTTTTAGCGCACTATCGGGCAGACAATAATTTCCATAGAGTACAGCGGGTTCCTATTCTGCGATTTCAATTCATGTCAATCCTTTTACAATTTGGAGTAAAACTTGAAAGGTGATTTAAGTAAGTATATTATTATTAAGGTGCAACATTTTGCTAGTTAGGAGAACATCTTATGCTATTAGATACAATAAAAACCATAAAAAACAATAAAGATTTAATATATCACTTGACTACTTCAGACTTTAAAGCGAATAACTCAAGGACATATTTTGGTTTTCTATGGTGGATTCTGGATCCGATTTTTTATATGGCAATTTTCTACTTATTAGTCGTTGTCATACTAGATAGAGGCACGCCAGATTATCCAGTCGTCATCTTTACTGGTTTAATTCCTCTGAAATTTTTCACTGCTGCTCTAGTAGATGGAACGAACTCCATTTCCTCCAAAGGGAATATTCTGCAGCAGGTGTATGTACCGAAAATTATTTTCATATTGGTTCGCTTGCTTGTTAACTGTATTAAATATTTGATAAGTGTAGTCGTTCTCTTTTTGTTTTTGGCTATTTACGGTATCGACTTTACGTGGTACGTACTGTATTTCCCGCTCATCTTTGTCCTGAATGCGTTTTGTTTATTAGGGGGTATGATTTTCTTGGCACATCTTGGTGTCTTTATCCGCGATGTGAAAAACATGATGCAGTATATTACAAGGACTATGATGTATCTGTCCCCTGTATTGTTTGAATTGAATACCGTTCCGGAAAAATTAATTCCGCTGCTTTATCTGAATCCTTTAACGGTTTTTATAGAATCATATCGGGACATTCTGGTGTATGGAAAACCTCCAGAGTTCATGCCGCTGGCTATCTTAACCATTCTTTCAATGGCCGTTTTATATTTAGGCATCCGTTTGCTGAACAAAAATGAAAAAGAATATGCTAAGGTGATTTAATTGAGTGAAAATATAATTGAAGTAAAAGATCTTTGGGTTTCGTACCCGGAGCATACAGAAAAACCATTTAAAAAACTAATCAGTGTTCATAAAAAAGAGGACCGGTTCTGGGCGCTGAAAGGCCTGAACTTCGAAGTGAAAAAAGGCGAGGTTCTTGGCGTAATCGGCCGAAACGGTTCTGGTAAAAGTACACTCTTAAAGCTGCTCAGCGGCCTGATTTCTCCAGATAAAGGCGAGTTCAGCATCATGGACGAGGAGCATCCAGTTCTTCTTTCATTGGGAGCGGGATTTCAGCCTGAGCTGCCGGGGATCGAGAATATCTATCTGAATGGCCTCCTTTTAGGTCATAAAAAGAAAACGATTGATGAAAAAATCGATGATATTATAGAATTCTCCGAGCTTGGCGATTTTATCTATAAACCTGTCCGTACGTATTCTGCAGGAATGAAATCAAGACTCGCTTTTGCTACTGCTATTTCGCTTGATCCTGAAATTCTTCTCATCGATGAAGTTTTAGGAGTAGGCGACACGGCTTTTCAGCTAAAATGCCGTGAAGCAATTATGGAGAAAATCAAACAAGAAAGAACGGTTATTCTTGTAACCCACTCATCGAATCTAGTAAGAGCGATCTGTGACCGTGTTGTCTGGATTCACCTTGGCGAGCAAAAGGCTGTTGGAGAAACAGGCCCGATCGTCAAGGAATATGATGAGTTTATGAAAAAGGCAAGATAATGAATATTCTCATGCTGCTGTATAAGGATATTCCTTATGATGCGAGAGTAAAAAGAGAGGCCTTGGCATTAGCTGATGCAGGACATGCCGTATACTTAGCCTGCGTCAGAGAATTCCAGGAGCCTGCTCCTTTTTTACATAAAAACATTCACTTGGTTCGGATTGACATTACAGTTAAAAGCATGAAAGCAACTATGTCTAAAGGGAATGCCGGCGGTCAAACAAGACAATCAGCAGTAAAAAAGCTGATCGTCCGCACAGCCAGACTGCCGATTGTTAAAATTCCTAAAGACTACCTTGCCTACTATGAATTTTATAAAAAGGTCAAAGCGAATTTAAAAGATGTCTTGATTGATGCCGTTCATTGTCATGATTTAAATACGCTGTGGCAGGGGCACATGCTCTCAAATGATCTCTCTGCAAAGCTAATCTATGATTCACATGAAATCTTTAACGAGATGGCCGGGCGAAATCAGCTCGACCGCATTGTAGGATACAGAATGGAAAAACGGCTTTTTCAAAAGATAGACTATCTTATTACTGTGAATCCTTATCTGAGAGATTATCTATTTGAAAAAAACGGTGAAAAACCATGTGTGCTCATTCAAAATATTCCTCTTTTTCACAAGGATTTCCTGAATCAGGATAAGCAAATTGACTGGGATTATAGGTTTAAGGAAGAAGATACGATTCTGCTCTATCAAGGCGGATTTTCTCCGTACCGGGGACTCGAATTGATCATTGAGGCGATGGCTAAGCTTCCTGAAACCTTTAAACTTGTGATGATTGGTTCGGGTATTTTGAAAGAAGAGCTGGTCAGCCGTACTCAATCTCTTGGACTGTCAGACCGGGTCTTTTTTCACGATCAGGTATCTTCTGAGGATTTAATTCATTATACAGCGAAGGCTGACATCGGCCTTGTGATGTATGAGAAGGTTTCTAAGAACAATTATTATTCAACGCCTAATAAAATCTTTGAATACCTTCAGGCAGGCGTTCCTGCTGTTTCTTCCAATCATCCCGGCAAGTCTGTCATTATTGGCGAGTACAAAACCGGCGTGCTGGCAGAGGAAACTCCGGAAGGCATTGTAAATGGCATTATGGAGATTATGAATCAATATTCTTACTATCAGCAAAACTGCCTGCTTGCCAGAGAGGTTTTAACTTGGGATGCAGAAAGTAAAAAGCTGATACAGATGTATGACAATTTATCGTAGTGGTGTGGGGTTAAAGCACCACATCTTTTTTATAAATATTTAATTAAAATGAAATGAAATTCTAATAATAAAGAAAAATACTCTTTTTCAGGCACGTGATATAATAAGACTAGCTGCATAAATTGGACTATAAAAGGAGTTACGTATATATGGATCGCAAATTAAAAGTCATGACTATTTTCGGTACAAGACCTGAAGCCATTAAAATGGCACCGCTTGTGCTTGAACTTGAAAAGTATCCGGATGAAATTGATTCAATCGTTACTGTAACTGCCCAGCATCGCCAAATGCTTGATCAGGTATTGGAATTATTTGAAGTGACTCCAGATCATGATCTGAACATTATGAAGGACCGCCAGACGCTGACAGGTGTAACAACAAAGGCGCTCGAAGGCTTAGATGAAGTGATGAAGGAAATTAAGCCTGATCTTGTACTGGTTCATGGCGATACAACGACAACGTTTGTTGCAAGCTTAGCTGCATTTTATAATCAAATTGCTGTCGGGCATGTAGAAGCAGGACTAAGAACATGGAACAAATACTCTCCATTCCCTGAAGAGGTTAATCGTCAAATTACAGGTGTGATTGCAGATCTTCATTTTGCTCCAACGGACAAAGCGGAGGCCAATCTGCTTCAGGAAAATAAAAAAGGCGAGACGATTTACATAACAGGCAACACTGCGATTGATGCTTTAAAAACAACTGTTAAGGATTCCTATACTCATGAGGTGCTTGAAAAGGTAGGATCTGACCGCATGATTCTATTAACAGCTCACCGCCGCGAGAACTTAGGGGAGCCGATGAGAAACATGTTCCGTGCGATTAAACGCCTGATCACAGAGCATAATGATGTACAGGTAGTTTATCCTGTCCATTTAAATCCGGCTGTTCGTGAAATAGCGGATGAAATCCTTGGCAATGATCCTAGAATTCATTTAATCGAACCGCTTGGCGTTTATGATTTCCATAACTTCGCTTCTAAGGCTCATATTATCCTTACAGATTCAGGCGGCGTACAGGAAGAAGCGCCATCTCTTGGAGTGCCTGTTCTTGTCTTGCGGGACACAACAGAGCGCCCTGAAGGAATTGAAGCAGGAACATTGAAGCTTGCAGGTACTGATGAGGAAACGATCTATAAGCTTGCTTACGAGCTGCTTAACAATAAAGAACGCTATGAAGAGATGTCGAAAGCCTCTAATCCATATGGAGACGGAGAAGCTTCCAGACGTATCGTGGAAGCCATTCTGCACTATTTCAAAAAGCGTGATGAAAAGCCTGATCCTTTCCAAGTATAATAAGAAAAGCGGAACCGCCCGTTTAGCTCCGACAGACAGATAAGGATCCGGCAGAAAAGTCCAGGTTTGACTTTTTTGGCGGATCCGTTCTGGCCGAGGAGTTGGGCGGTGGAGCTGGACAAGTAAAGCGCAAAACTTTATATTTCTTTTAAATCAAAAAAAAAACGACCTGATGCTGAAATCAGGTCGTCTTTTTTATGCGGCTGATGCTTTGAGATTCAATGTAGTCTTGCAGGGCTTGAGAAAGCTCTGCTGCCTGTGTTTCTCTATTAAAAGATTGAAGAAGATGGTGACGCAGGTTTTTCTTCATTTCTTTAATTGTTTCAGGCTGGCTTTGGGCGAGCTTGAGTACACGGATAAAGTCTTCCGGATTCTCTGGTTCAAATGTGAAGCCGGCATGATTTTTCTCAACGATCTCTCTGGCTTCACCCTCAACACCGATCAGTACCGGCAGTGAAACCGCCATATAATCGAACACCTTGGATGGAATGGTGATTTCGAATAATGGGTGCTTTTTTAAACTGACAATGCCAAGATCAGCGCTGTCGTAGTAGGAAGCCAATTCTTCTTTTCTTTTGCTGTCGAGAAAGAGCACGTTGGTTAACTCATTTGCTTTCACTTGTTCCATTAAAGCTTCTTTTTCAACACCTTCACCTATGAACATAAAGCAGACAGAAGGGTCACCCTTCAGCTTTACCGCAGCTGTTATGATGGTCTGAAGACCTTGCGCTGCCCCAATATTGCCTGTATAAAGAACGAGGAATTTATCTTCGATCCCGTATTCCGTTTTCACATCGTTCCTTTTTATAACAGGTTTTAAGGTATTTGGATTCACTCCGTTTGGAATGACGATGATCTTTTCTGCTGAAATACCCAGGTCTATCAGACGATCTTTGTAGCCGTGAGTGACGACAACGATCAGATCCGCTTTTTTATAAATGAAATTCTCAAGCTTTCTGGCGAGATTCAGTAATTTTTTGTTTTTAAATTGGCCTAAAATTTCAGCGAAGTCTACCCATAAATCACGGACTTCAAAAACGAACTTTGTTCTATGAATGCGGCTCAGCACATACCCGGTAACCCCTTGAAAGAGCTGGGGGGAGGTTGCATAAACAATATCCGGTTTTTTAACGAACAAGCCGCTGAAGATGCTTGAGCACATGAATGACAAGTAGTTGGCTAAACGCCGGATTGAGCTTTTTTTAGTATCACGTATGCGAAAAGAGCGATAAACGGAAAGCTTGTTCACCTTCTCTTTGCTGTACAATTTAGAAGTTGACTCATGATTTGGAAAGGCCGTAAGCACATGCAGATCATGCCCTAAGTTTGAAAGATTCGTACTCAAATCAAAGGCACGGCCTTGTGCTGCACCAATTTCAGGCGGAAAGTGCTGTGTTATATAAACGATTTTCATAGTGATCCCTTTCTATTAAAAATTAGGATATGTCAATATAATAGTGTAAAGTATAAATTGAAAAGTTACAACTTAGAGTTGAGAGAACATCAATGCGCTAAACGCTATACTCTGCTATAACTTTAAAAAGGAATGGATATCTATGAAGAAAATCTGCGTAATCACGTCTGTTCATAACGCATATGACGGCCGTATTTATCATAAGCAATGCAAATCTCTTGTTAAGGCGGGGTATGATGTTTCACTTGTCGCACCGAAGCCTGAGAAGATGCTGGAAGATTCAATAGCGCTTATTCCAATCGAAAAGCCAAAGCAGGAATTCAAGCGTTTTTTACATACGTTTACCGTTTTCAAAGCAGCAAGAAATACAAATGCGGACCTTTATCATTTTCATGATCCAGAGCTTATTCCAGTTGGGGTTCTGCTTCGTATTTTTACCGGAAAGCCTGTAATCTTTGATGCCCATGAGCATTACCCTAATGCGATTATGAGCAAAAAATACTTGAAAAGCTGGATGAAAAAACCTGTCCGTTTCATTTACGAAGCCATTGAGAGAATTTCTCTGCCTATTTTGTCAGGTGTTATTTATACGACGGACGAAGTAGGAGAGAGGTATCAGAGATATAACTCCTGCAAGATTGAAAACTATCCTTTGACTGAGATGTTCACGCTCAATCACTCTGCGCTGAAAGATCCTGACATGATTCTTTATCTTGGCGGAATAACTCCTATCAGAGGGATTGAACAGTTAACAGAGGCCTTTTCACTGGCAGCGGTAAAGCATCCGGATGCAAGGTTTGTTTTTGTTGGAAGATTTGAGTCTGAAGCATTCGAACGGAAAATCAAACAGAAGGTAAAAGATTATGGATTGGCTGACCGGGTGGAGTTTATGGGAAGTGTGCCTTATTCAGAAATCGAAACCTATCTGTCAAAGGCTTCAATAGGTATTATTCCTTACTTGCCTGAGCTCAATCATTTGGTTTGTCTGCCCAATAAACTATTTGAATACATGGCAGCAGGCGTTGCGATTCTGGCTTCTGATTTCCCTCATTACCGGAAAGTGGTAGAGAATTCACACAGCGGACTTTTGATTGATCCTGAGAAGCCTGAATCCATTGCTGGAGCATTGAATGTGCTCCTGCATGATCCGGAAAAGACAAAAGATTTTGGTGTAAATGGAAGAAAGAGTTTCGAAACAACCTATAATTGGGAAACTGAAGAAAAAAAGTTAGTCTCATTTTATAAAAAATTGCTGAAGCAGCAATAGCGATTATGATTTTGTTCAAAAAGAGTTCATACTTAGAATAAAGCGTACAAAATCTTAACAAAATAATAATTGCAAGTTTATATATTTTTGCTATGATGGAGGAAGTGAAAATATCTCACACAAGTTGGTGTAAGCATGTTAGATTATTCTAAATATATTATAGCTTTTATAATATCGTTTATAGTGGCTGTATCTATTACGCCACTTATAAAAAAACTTGCGATAAAAATCGGGGCGGTTGATAAGCCCAACAAGCGAAAAATCCATCAGGGCCTAATGCCAAGGCTTGGCGGTCTTGCCATCTTTATCGGAGTTGTGGCAGGCTACCTGTACTTGCGTCCTGAATCAATGTATATGAAAGAGATTATAATCGGTGCTTTCATCATTATCATCATTGGTATTCTTGATGATCGCTTTACTCTTTCGGCAAAGTATAAGCTTGCAGGGCAGTTGGCTGCAGCAGCAGTCGTTGTCTCATCCGGATTGCTTATTAACAAGATTACCCTTCCATTTTTCGGACTGATCTATCTTGATTATTGGAGCTATCCTGTAACCATTCTCTGGATCGTCGGCGTCACAAATGCCATCAATTTGATCGATGGATTAGACGGGCTGGCAGCGGGCGTTTCATCAATTGCGATGACCAGTATCCTGATCATGGCGTTTACTAATTTTCAATTTGCAGTTGTATCCCTGTGTGTGATTCTGATCGGAAGCACGCTCGGATTCCTGATTCACAATTTCTACCCGGCGAAGATTTTTATGGGAGATACCGGAGCGCTGTTCCTCGGATATTCCATCTCTATTCTGTCGACAATGGGATTATTTAAAAACATCACATTATTCGGTTTTATTATTCCGATCATTGTTTTGGCTATACCTATTTTTGACACACTTTTTGCGATTGTGCGAAGACTGGTGAACAGACAGAACATCGCTGCACCCGATAAGCTTCATTTGCACTATTGTTTAGTGGACATGGGATTCAGCCACAGAAAGTCCGTGCTGCTTATTTACTTCTTCAGCGCATGCTTTGGTCTGTCGGCTATTCTTTTCTCAAATGCAACGATGTGGATGGCTCTCTTAATTATGATGATTCTGCTGTTCTTCATCCAGATAACAGCTGAGCTCGTCGGATTAATCGGGGAAGGCCATAAACCGCTTATAAATGCATTCAGAAAGCTTATGGCTAAGCCAAAGCCTCAAAAAGATAATTAATTCCGCATAGCTGCTGCTGTGCGGTTTTTTTGTTTTCTTCACTGGAAATGGAGCTTAAGCGAGTTGGAAGCCCATTTCTGAGAGTTGAACAGGGATTCTTGCGAGTTGGATAAGGTTTTTTGCTAGTTGTGTACTCTGAAACGAGAGGTAGATGTCTACACAGCGGCATCGATAAAATAGTCAACACAGGCATTTTAATCCAGTATATCCGTTGAAATCAAGGTTTGCGAGTTGGAAGCCCATTTTTGTGAGTTGAACATGGATTCTTGCGAATTGGATAAGGTTTTTTGCTAAATGAATGTCGGTTATTGCTAGTTATGTGATCTGAAACGAGAGGGAGATGCCTACACATAACGGAAAATCATTCGTTTTCAGCAGCAACATCGATAAAATAGCCAAAACAGGCATTTTAATGCAGTTTATCCGTTGAAAGTAAGGTTTGCGAGTTGGAAGCCCATTTTTGCGAGTTGAACATGGATTCTTGCGAATTGGATAAGGTTTTTTGCTAGTTGCGTGCTCTGAAACGAGAGGGAGATGCCTACACACAGCGGAAAATCATTCGTTTTCAGCAGCAGCATCGATAAAATAGCCAAAACAGGCATTTTAATGCAGTTTATCCGTTGAAAGTAAGGTTTGCGAGTTGGAAACCTATTTTTGCAAGTTAAACAGGGATTCTTGCGAATTGGATAAGGTTTTTTGCTAAATGAATGTCGTTTTTTGCTAGTTGCGTGCTCTGAAACGAGAGGGAGATGCCTACACACAGCGGAAAATCATTCGTTTTCAGCAGCAACATCGATAAAATAGCCAAAACAGGCATTTTTAATGCAGTTTATCCGTTGAAAGTAAGGTTTGCGAGTTGGAAGCCCATTTCTGCGAGTTGAACAGGGATTTTATCCGTTGAAAGTAAGGTTTGCGAGTTGGAAGCCCGTTTTTGCGAATTGAACATGGATTCTTGCGAATTGGATAAGGTTTTTTGCTAAATGAATGTCGTTTTTTGCTAGTTGCGTGCTCTGATATACGAGAGGGAGATGCCTACACAGCGGAAAATCATTCGTTTTCAGCAGCAGCATCGATAAAATAGCCAAAACAGGCATTTTTAATGCAGTTTATCCGTTGAAAGTAAGGTTTGCGAGTTGGAAGCCCGTTTTTGCGAATTGAACATGGATTCTTGCGAATTGGATAAGGTTTTTTGCTAGTTGCGTGCTCTGAAACGAGAGGGAGATGCCTACACACAGCGGAAAATCATTCGTTTTCAGCAGCAACATCGATAAAATAGCCAAAACAGGCATTTTTAATGCAGTTTATCCGTTGAAAGTAAGGTTTGCGAGTTGGAAGCCCATTTCTGCGAGTTGAACAGGGATTCTTGCGAATTGGATAAGGTTTTTTGCTAAATGAATGTCGTTTTTTGCTAGTTGCGTGCTCTGAAACGGGAGGGAGATGCCTACACACAGCGGAAAATCATTCGTTTTCAGCAGCAGCATCGATAAAATAGCCAAAACAGGCATTTTAATGCAGTTTATCCGTTGAAAGTAAGGTTTGCGAGTTGGAAGCCCGTTTTTGCGAATTGAACATGGATTCTTGCGAATTGGATAAGGTTTTTTGCTAGTTGCGTGCTCTGATATACGAGAGGGAGATGCCTACACAGCTAAAAATCATTCGTTTTCAGCAGCAGCATCGATAAAATAGCCAAAACAGGCATTTTTAATGCAGTTTATCCGTTGAAATTAAGGTTTGCGAGTTGGAAGCCCGTTTTTGCGAATTGAACAGGGATTCTTGCGAATTGGATAAGGTTTTTTGCTAAATGAATGTCATTTTCTGCGAGTTGGGTGCTCTGCGTGGATTGACGCCAAATTTTCATTAAAGCAAGGAAAGTCGTTTACTGTTCTCTCTTCGCTAAAGCTTTGTTATAAAATAAAGAAAGCTCCAGCCATGTAAGGCTGGAGCTTTTCGGTATTAATTGCTGTCTAAGTTATCGTCTTCAGCTGATTTAAGCTCTAAATGGTCTTTTAACTCGTCTTTGACTTCTTCTAAGCTTGTATCATCTGGAATCCAGTAAGCGGCGTTGCCGATGTATTCTCCTACGCCTTCAAGCTTCACAGTTTCAATCTTATCCGTGTTAAAGTTGTTGTACTTTTTATAAAAACCTAATAGCTCTGACATTGTCATGTTGGTTTCTACGTTCTTTCCAATTTCACTTGTCAGCTGATCAACCTTCAGAAGAGTGCCTGCTGATACAATCTCATTGATGACTTCTTTTACAACCTGCTGCTGTCTTTCATTTCTGCCAATGTCATTGTTAGGATCCTGCAGCCTCATTCTTGCATAGGCCAAAGCGTATCTTCCATCCATTTTCATTGGTCCTTCAGTAAACTCAAGTTTTTCGGCTTTTGGATCATCACTGTTTTGTGTGAAATCAAAAGGAACGTCCACTGTAATGCCGCCTATGATATCGATGATGTTTTTAAAGCCTTCGAAGTTAACTGTTGCATAATAATCAATTGGAATATCCAAGAAACCTTCGACCGTTTCAATTGTCAGTTCTTTTCCGCCAGTTGAATAGGCAGAATTGATTTTGCGCTTTGTTTCTTTACCTGGGATTTCTACGCGTGTATCGCGCGGAAGACTTAATAATTTCATCGTCTGATCCTTTGGATTAAAAGTAGCTACCATAAGTGTATCAGCCCGTCCGCCGGATCCTCCGCTTGAGTAATTTTCAACCCCCATTAACAAAATGGAAACAGGATCGTTAGAGATGCTCACGGCCTCATCGCGCAATTTGGATTTATCTCTTCCTAAATCATCATATGAATTGTTAGCGGCCTGATAGGTTTGATAAAAGACATAGCCTGCATATCCGCCAACTAATAGAAATAGTATGAAGAACAAAAATAATATTCGTTTAAAAACGCTTTTTTTCTTCTTTTTCTTTATTTTCTTAACTTCCTGCCTATTCATAAATTACTCCTCTGTCCGTTTAAATTTTTGGCTGTTCTAAATAGATTTGAGTACCTTCGATGATTTCACCCTGGCCATTTGTCAGCTCTGTCATCCATTCTATGAATTGATCCTTTTGGCCTTCTTCGACAAACGTCTCCACCTCAACGTTATCAAGGTAATGAATTTCGTTAAGCTGATAGTGTGAATTTCTGAGTTCATTTTCCACTTTTCCAAGCCATGTATAATCAATCTTAGTATGCATCACGCGCGTTAACTTACACTCGACAATGCCGATTGCATTCAGGGCTTCAGAGGTTGAGCTCCCGTATGCGCGGATCAGTCCGCCTGCGCCGAGCTTTATGCCTCCAAAATAACGGGTGACAACGGCAACTGTATCTTTTAATTGTCTCTTTTTAAGCACTTCAAGGATAGGCACGCCGGCGGTTCCGCTTGGTTCTCCGTCGTCATTTGCTTTTTGAATCAGATCGTGTTCGCCGATTAAATAGGCTGAGCAGTTATGTGTCGCATCCCAATGCTTCTTTTTTATCTGCTGAATGAAGGCTTGCGCCTCTTCTTCGGTTGTTGCGCGGTTTATATAACAAATAAAACGTGATTTCTGAATGGATATTTCATGCTCTCCGTATCCTTTTACGGTATAATAGTGTGAAAGCATGCTTGTACACCTCCTTGCAAGCTTATAGAAGGCAAATGGAATTATAAATGCACATTCTTATATTATAAAGCGACAAAATTTTCACTTCAATCATTATATTGTGGAATATTGTGTGAAGTTTATTTTAACCCATTATTAGTGGAGGAGATATAGTGGACTCCAAGAAGCTTGACTGCAAGGTGCTTGATCAAATTCTGGATAAGATGGTAGCGACGGTTGACGGCAGCAAAGGCGAAATTTTTAAGATCGGCGAGCAGTCCCGTCAGCAATATGAAGAGCTTGTAGAAGAATTAAAACAAATTAAGATACAGGTTAATGATGTGATTGAACAGGGAGACAAGCTTGAGGTTCACGCCAGGTTTGCCAGAAAGCGTCTGTCTGAGGTGAGCAAGCACTTTAAGCAATTCAGCGAGGAAGAGATCAGGGAAGCCTATGAGAAGGCCCACAAGCTTCAGGTGGAGCTCACCATGCTTCAGCAAAAAGAGAAGCAGCTCAGAGATCGGCGGGATGATTTAGAGAGAAGGCTGCTTGGGCTTCAGGAAACGATTGAACGGGCAGAGGTGCTTGTGAGCCAAATATCTGTTGTCTTGAATTATCTGCATCAGGATCTTCGTCAGGTCGGCATGCTGATTGAGGATGCACAGCAGAAGCAGGTTTTTGGTCTAAGGATCATTGAAGCACAGGAAGAGGAGCGCAAGCGCGTTTCAAGGGAAATTCACGATGGGCCTGCTCAGATGCTTGCGAACGTGATGATGCGTTCAGAGCTGATTGAACGGATCTTCAGAGAGCGGGGGTCTGACGAAGGTTTTAAAGAAATCCGCAGCCTTCGCCAAAATGTCCGCAATGCCCTGTATGAGGTTCGGAGGATTATTTATGATTTAAGGCCAATGGCACTGGATGACCTTGGACTCATACCAACCCTCAGAAAGTACCTTTATACAATCGAAGAGTATAACGGGAAAACCCGTATCTTATTTTCAAGCCTCGGCGATTTTGAAGAAAACAGGCTTCCGCCCCGCTTTGAAGTAGCGTTATTCAGACTGGCTCAGGAAGCAGTCACGAATGCTTTAAAGCACGCCGAAGCCCGTGAGATTCAGGTTAAAGTTGAGGTGAATCAGAATAATATTATTCTGATGATCAAAGATAACGGAAAAGGCTTCGATACAAGAGAAATGAAGCAAAATCAGAAGAAATCATTCGGTCTCCTTGGGATGAGAGAGCGTGTAGAGCTCTTAAACGGCCGAATCACAATCGATTCTAAAATAGGTCTTGGGACATTCATTATGATACAGGTGCCTCTCAATGTCTGAAAAAATAGACCAAAGGCATATTGACGACATCACCGTGTAATAGACTAGAATAAAAAATGGGAGGCGTATGCATGAAGACAAGAATTGCGATTATCGATGATCACCAATTATTCCGAGAAGGCGTTAAACGAATCTTGGATTTCGAACCAAGCTTTGAAGTTGTATCAGAAGGCGATGACGGCGAAGATGCATTAGCCATCGTTGAAGACAGCAAGCCTGATGTTGTCATCATGGACATCAACATGCCGAAAGTAAACGGCGTGGAAGCTACAAAACAGCTGGTGGAATCAAATCCAGAAACAAAAGTAATCATCCTGTCGATTCACGACGATGAGAACTATGTAACTCACGCTTTGAAAACAGGCGCTCGCGGCTATTTGTTAAAAGAAATGGATGCAGACACACTGATCGAAGCTGTAAAAGTCGTTTCTGATGGCGGGTCATACTTGCATCCTAAAGTAACACATAACCTTGTGAATGAATTCAGACGTCTTGCTACAAGCGGATCAGGCGGGGGCACAACAACCATCACGACTGAAATCAGACGCCCATTACATATTTTAACTCGCCGTGAATGTGAAGTGCTGCAAATGCTTGCGGACGGAAAAAGCAACCGCGGCATCGGCGAAGCCCTTTTCATCAGTGAAAAAACAGTTAAGAATCACGTAAGCAACATTCTTCAAAAAATGAACGTAAATGACCGTACTCAAGCAGTAGTCGTTGCTATCAAAAACGGCTGGGTGGAAGTGCGATAAAACCTGCTTCGGCAGGTTTTTTGCTTTTTCACGGCGCTTTTTAAAAGTTGCATATCTATATCTCGCAAATCCCTGTTATAGTAGATAGCAGGGATTTATTTAAAAATAAGAAAGTATAAAGTTTTGCGCATTGATGGCAAGCGGAAGCGCCCAACTCCTCGGCCAGAACAAATCCGGCAAAAAGTCAAACCCGGACTTTTCTGCCGGATTCTTCTCTGTCTGCCTGCGCTAAACGGGCGCTTGCACTTTTCTTATTTCTTCACCATTTATTTACATACAAAGTAATGAAATTAGAAGCATTATCTTATAGAATGAAAAGTACATTAAGAGAAGTCGATTACAAGGAAGGTACATATATGAAAACGGCAATAGTTACGGATAGCACAGCTTATATTCCAAAAGAAACACGTGAGCGGTTAAATATTCAGATGATTCCGCTGAGCGTGATTTTTGGCGGGGAAGTATACCGGGAGGAAGTTGAAATAACCGCTGCAGACTTTTACGAAGAAGTCAGAAACAGAGGCGAGCTTCCGACTACTTCACAGCCGTCTGCTGGCAAATTTGTTGAATTATTTGAAGAACTTTCTAAGGAATATGATGCAGTGATCAGTGTTCATTTATCAAGTGGAATCAGTGGTACCTACAACGGAGCTGTGTCAGCAGGTCAAATGGTCGATAACATTGATGTTTATGCATTCGATTCGGAAGTCAGCTGCATGGTCCAGGGTTTTTATGCCATTGAGGCAGCGGAGCTTGCTGCAGAAGGCATTAAACCTGAGGAAATAATGACACGTCTAAACGAAGTGAAAAAATCAATTCAAGCTTATTTCATGGTAGATGATTTATCACATCTTCAGCGCGGCGGACGTTTAAGCGGCGCACAGGCACTGATCGGCAGCCTGCTGCAGGTAAAGCCAATTCTGCATTTTGTTGACAAACTGATCGTCCCTTTTGAAAAAATCCGCACACGCAAAAAAGCAATCAACCGCATTTATGAGCTTTTCGATGAAGTCGCTGGCGCTGGAGACCCGATGCGTGCGGCCATCATTCATGCCAATCGCCCGGATGAAGCTCAGCAAATGAAAGAAGAACTTGAAGCAAAGTATCCCCATGTAGAATACTCCATCAGCTATTTCGGACCGGTTATCGGCACGCATTTAGGTGAAGGAGCAATAGGACTTGGGTGGTATAAGAGATAAGAGGCTGACTCAAAAAGTTGCAACATGCTGCTTTTTGGGTCAGTTTTTTTGATGAATCTGCATTTCTTCACAATTTTGAGGAATGATTTCTAAAAGTCTCGGAATTAACGCGGAAAGTCTAGGAATTAACGCGGAAAGTCTCGTAATTAATAGGAAAAGTCTTGGAATCGGAAAGTCCGGGAATTATTTTGGGAAATCTTAGATCTCATAAAAGTGTCCCACACGAGAAAATAATTTTATTGAAAGCCAAAATGAAGAATTGATAATTAATTCTCTTCAAAAACAAGGCTCAACGGCTTCCGATTTCTGTGCCTTTTCCTTGATAGGAGACCTCCATACTATTTCGCTTGTCGAAACAACAAATTTTAAAAAATCAACGAAAAAATAACGAAATTCGCACCGAAAATTTGTTTTCCGCATTTTGTAATTAATGTGACAAGACTAGACAATTTCTGCAGAATTTAACATACTTTAGATAATGCTTTATTAAACTAGAGGAGTGGTCACATGCAGGAAATTGACTTACAGAAACGCGCCTACCGTCATTGGACAACATTAGAGGACAAAAAGTTAATGGACTTAAGAAAGCAAGGTGTTAAATTCCGGGATATTGCAAGACAACTAAATCGAACTCCCATCAGTGCGGAAAAAAGATTCAGAAAAATCAAGTTCAATGAAGAATGAAATTTCACATACATAACGGATTGTTGAAACCCACAGAGAATAACAAAGAAGGATTGCCTATTTCAAAGCATCACCTCCGTGTTAGCCAAATCAATCCATCGTTTACATATTCCAATGACCTCCAAAAACACCTTCAGGGAAGAAAACTGCTCATAGATGAAATTCCATTTCCGTTAGAAATCATACACCGGCATTATGAAAACGGCTATATTGAGTATGCGTATGGCTTGGAGAAAACAAATAAACGGCTTAGATGCAATCGCTGCAACAACAGTGATCAAAGCTTGATCGGCTCCTTTAAGTGTGCAAGGTGCGGTGAACATTGCTCGTATTGCCGCTCTTGCATTCTTATGGGAAGAGTCAGTGAATGCACGCCATTACTTAGGTGGGCTGGTCCTGAATCACACATTCAGCATAAAAAATTTAAGGCGATGCACTGGGAAGGAAAGCTATCAAGAGAGCAGCAAAAAGGGTCAGACCGAATGCTGCATGCGCTGAAAAATCAAAGCGATTTGCTGATTTGGGCTGTATGCGGTGCAGGGAAAACAGAAATGCTTTTCAAAGGAATTGAAAAAGCTTTATTAGAGAACAAGCAAGTCTGCATCGCAACGCCGCGCATGGATGTTGTCCTGGAACTTGCCCCAAGGTTTCAGTCCGTTTTTCCTCAAGCGGAAATTGCTGCTCTATATGGAGGGAGCGAAGACCGATATAAGCAGGCTAACCTCACCATATCCACGACTCACCAGCTTCTCCGTTTTGAACAAACGTTTGATTTAATGGTCATAGATGAAGTAGATGCATTTCCTTACTCAGCTGATCAAAGTCTCCAGTTTGCTGCGGGACGGGCAAGAAAAGAACAAAGCTCCCTCATCTATTTAACGGCAACACCTTCCAGCAGCCTGAAGAAAAAGATTGCCAATCAAGTCAAAATCCCTCAAAGATACCACGGTCATCCGCTTCCTTTACCTGTCTTTTCATGGTGCGGGAATTATAAAAGGGCACTTCAAAAAGACAAACTCCCATTAAACGTTCAAGAATGGATTTCCTCCCATTTGGAATCAAAAAAACAAGCCTTCCTATTCGTTCCATCCATACCGTTATTAGAAGAAACGACGGCTCTATTAAAAAAGCAGGATCCTTTAATAGAAGGGGTTTTTGCAGAAGACCCTGCTCGTAAAGAAAAGGTTCAGCGCTTCCGAGATGGAGTGATTCCCATTATTATTACCACCACTATTTTAGAAAGAGGAGTCACCATTCCTAATTCTGATGTTGCTGTGCTGGGAGCAGAGGACAATGTTTTTACAGAGAGTGCGCTGGTGCAAATTGCCGGCCGTGTCGGCAGAAGTGCGAAGCACCCAAGCGGAGATGTGCGATTTTTTCATTACGGTAAAACAGAAGCGATGATTCGTGCCAAAAAGCATATCCAAATGATGAATGCTGAGGCGAAAAGAGTGACTTTGTAACTGTTTAAGGTATTATTTCTATCCAACATATTCCTTCTGTGGCATAATCATCTACAAGATAATGTGGATGGGGGTAGAGCGGTGGTAGTTAATGCGATGGAACGAATCATGGTCGATTTATTAGATGAATATAAGACTGCTCTGCAGATGAATTGTACGTGTGAGGAATGCTTAAATGACGTGCTTGCCCTTGTTTTAAACAGGATTCAGCCGAGATACCTAACCAACCCGGATAAGGTTGCTTATGTGAAAGCAGAATTTGTCGACAAACAGCAAATGACGACTTTAATTGTCAAATTAGCAGAATGTGCAAAGATGGTCTCCGATACACCGAAGTGCGAAACTTATGTCAGAGGTGAGTAATGAACAGATGTCTTATTTGCCAGGGTGAGCTTGAAAAAGCTGTATCCTGGAGAAGCGTATTTTTTTTAGATGAACAAGAGAGTGCATGCTGTGCTGATTGTTCATCTAAGTTCTGTTTGATTGAAGGTACTGTATGTCCAATGTGCGATCGGCCCCAATCTGAGGCAAAAGCTTGCTATGACTGTGTAAGATGGCAAGCAGATCCCCTGTTTGGCAGCGTCCTTGCGAGTAATCATTCTGTTTATCAATACAATGAATTTATGAAAGATTTAATCGCCAGATACAAATATAGAGGCGATGCACAATTAGCTGACCTCTTTTACGAGCCCTTTCAAAACATCTTCTCTAAGCATTTCTCAAAGAATTCCCTTCTTGTCCCCATTCCTCTCAGTAAAGAGCGGCTTTATGAACGCGGATTCAATCAGGCACGCTTGCTTGCTGACTTACTCCATGCCCCAATTCACGAACCTCTCATGCGTATTCACTTAGAAAAACAATCTAAGAAAACAAGAACCGAACGCCTGCAGACTGAAAATGTTTTTTTCATAAATAGCAACTCTGAATTTTCCGGAGAAAACCTTCTTCTGATTGACGATATTTATACAACAGGAACCACGATCAGACACGCAGCCAAACTGCTTATAGACCATGGTGCTGAAAGTGTTTCTTCTCTTACGCTCGTTCGAGGCTAAACGTTTTCAAACTGATTCCGATAGTAAAGATATATTACAATGATAGGAGAATCATCGAATGGGAGAACTATCGAACTGTCCGGAATGCTACCAGCTATTTGTGAAAACACAATTTAAAACGGTTTGTGATGCATGTTATAAAGAAGAAGAACGTAAATTCGAATTCGTTTACGGGTTTATAAAGCAGAGTAAAAATCGAACAGCAACTCTATCAAATGTCGAAGAGCATACGGGAGTTGAAGAGGAGCTGATTCTGAAATTTATCAGACAGGGCAGAATTCAGCTCGCCAACTTCCCGAACCTCGGTTATCATTGTCAGAAATGCGGAAAGCTGATCAGAGAAAATAAGCTTTGTATTTCTTGCGGGGAAGACATTAAAACTCAGCTGTTTGAATTAGAACAGGAAGAAGAACGCCGGCAAAAAGTCACAGAGAAGCAGGCGACCTACTATACCTTTCAGCCTGAAAATAACTAAATTTATTAATAACAATTAATTTCAGCCGATATAGAAAGTAACGAGAAAGAACGAAAGAATGGAGGAAAAGGGATGAAGATTAATCACTTAAACTCAGCAGGGATAAATCCTTATAAACGAACTGCAGAAAAGCAGCAGGAAGCAGCGCAGCCGGCTAAAAAGCAGGATAAGGTTGAAATATCATCAAAGGCAAAAGAGCTTCAGCAGCAAAATGCCATTGACCAGGCACGACAAGAAAAGGTAGCTGCAATAAAAAAGCAAGTAGAAACCGGCACCTATTCCATTGATCCAAAAGCTATCGCAAACAGCATCATCAAACATTACCAAAAATAGATTTCGGGAGGACTTGCAGTGTCAGCACAGTCATTAATTCTAAAGCTTGAGAAGCTGCTCGGGCTGAATCGGCAGCTATACCAATTAGCGCAAACAAAAACAGAAGCCTTGAAAACAAAAGACCTGACTGTGTTGCAGCAAACACTCAAGCAGGAACAAATCTATGTACAGGCCATCAAGCAAGTGGAAAATGAACGGATCGCTCTTGCTTCGGCCTATTTAAACCGGGAAGATGACTTAACTTTGTCGGCATGCATGGAAAAAGCAGAGGGAGCAGATAAAGAAAAATTCTCTGATCTTTTTCAGTCATTAACAGATGTAATGGAAAAGCTGAAGAACGCCAATAAGCTGAATCAGCAGCTTACCATCCAGGCCCTGCAGTTTGTCTCCTTATCAATGGACATGCTGATGCCAAAGGAACAATCTCCAGCCTATAAGCCTCCGGGCAGAACGGCTTCAGAACCGAAACGAAGATCTTTATTTGACTCAAAAGCCTAATGCTCGGAGGAATGAACCATGCGCTCGACTTTTTCAGGACTTGAAATTGCAAAAAGAGGAATGTTTACACAGCAAAGCGCCTTAAACACAACTGGACATAATATTGCAAACGCTAACACGCCCGGCTACACAAGACAGCGTGTTAATTTTGTGCAGACTGAGGCATACCCTGCACCATCCATGAACCGCCCTGAGTTTCCGGGCCAAATTGGAACAGGCGTTGAAGCGGGAACAATCGAGCGGGTGAGAGACAGCTTTCTCGATACACAATTCCGCTACGAAAATAACAAAGTAGGCTACTGGGATTCTCGTGCTGATTCTCTTTTGAAAATGGAAGAAATCATGAACGAACCATCTGAAACAGGCCTTTCCAAAAGCTTTGACCGCTTCTGGCAGTCCATGCAGGATCTCGTATTGAATCCTGCAAATGCGGGGGCACGTGCGGTTGTCCGCGAACGCGGGGCTGCAGTAGCAGAAACGTTTCAATACTTATCGACTTCACTTAAAGCTGTTCAAGGAGAACTGAAAAGTGAAATAGTGGTATCAACAAAAGAAATCAACTCACTTGCAAACCAGATTAACAGCATCAATAAACAAATTTCTGAAATCGAACCGCATGGCTACCTGGCGAACGATCTGTACGACGAACGCGATCGTCTTCTCGATCAGCTATCAGGTCTTGCCAACATCAAAATTTCAAACGGAAAAAGCGGAGGAAACTCGCTTGCTGTTGCAGAAGGAACTGTAACGATTGAAATCATGGATGCTAACGGTAAATCACTTGGAACTTTAGTAGATGGCACGAGTAAATCTGTCAATGAATTAAGCATCGGATTTTCTTCTGATAATGGATTAGTAGACTCGGTTTCGATAGGCTCAAATGCTATAGATGTTAAAGAATTTGGAAGTGTCGGCGAAATTCGCGGGTTAATAGATTCCTACGGATACAGTTCAGACGGTTCCGCAAATGGATTGTATCCGGAGATGCTTAGGCAGCTTGATGAATTGGCATACAGCTTTGCGACAGAAGTGAACAAAGTTCAGGAAGCGGGGTACAGCATCAAGCGGATTGAAGAAAATGGGGCAAGCAGTACACCGTTTTTTGATTTTACTAACATGACAGATCCGCCTAAAGATGCAGCGTCTATGTTAACCCTTCATCAATCTATCATAGACTCAACTGATAACATTGCCGCATCCTCAAACGGCAATATGGGTGATGGGAAAAATGCGCTTGCGCTTTCAGAAGTAAAAAATCAAACCTTCACAATCGGCGGGAAAACGACAGCCATCCAGGATTTCTATGAAAGCTTAATCGGAGGCATGGCTGTTGACGCACAGGAAGCAAACCGTCTGGTAAGCAACAGCGATGTGCTCCGTTCTGCAGTTGACAAGCGCCGTCAATCTGTCAGCGCTGTATCACTGGATGAAGAGATGACAAACATGATCCAATTCCAACACGCATACAACGCTTCAGCAAAAATGATTTCATTACAGGATGAAATGCTCGATACAATTATTAACGGACTAAGAAGGTAGGTGAACAATCATGCGCGTAACTCAAAACATGCTCGCAGGCAACTCGCTCCGCAACCTAAGCAAAAGCTATGAAAAAATGGGCACCTACCAGGACCAGCTCGCAACCGGCAAGAAAATCAACCGCCCATCTGATGATCCCGTTGTCGTCATGAAGGGAATGCACTATCGCATGAACTTAACCGAAGTCGAACAATACCGGCGCAACATCTCTGAGGCCTATCAGTGGATGGAGAACTCAGAAGCGGGAATTGAGCAGGGCACACAAGTTCTTCAGCGAGTGCGTGAACTGATGGTTCAGGCCAGAAATGGAACGAACAGCCCCGAGGACTTAAAGGCGATTGGCGCTGAAATGAAGCAGCTGAAGGAAGATTTGGTTGGATCTGCAAATACGCAAGTGGCTGGGAATTATATTTTTAATGGGACACAGACGAAAGAAGCGCCTGTTACACTTAACGCTGATGGAACAGTAACAGTAAACATTGATAAATCACCATTTGAAATTGAGGTTTCTAAGGGTGTTCAATTGAAAGCGAATATAAATTCTGACAATGTTTTCAGCGAGGACTTATTTGCGGTGATAGGTTCCATTGAAAAGGCGTTAAGTTCTGGTGACGCATCTGGATTAGACGGATTGCTTTCTGACCTTGACGGTAAAATGGACTCAATGTCAGCGGAACGTGCAGAACTCGGAGCCAGATACAATCGCCTGGAGCTTATTGAAGATCGAGTTGGAAAACAAGAGATTGTTTCAACACGAATTCTATCTGAAAACGAAGATGCTGATTTAGAGAAGGTCATCATGGATTTAACTGCACAAGAAAGCATTCATCGGGCTGCGTTATCAGTCGGCGCAAGAATCATTCAGCCAACATTAATGGACTTTTTAAGATAAGCTATCTTTAATAAGATAGCTTTTTTAAGATATAAGAAAGTATAAAATTTTGCGCATTGATGGCAAGCGGAAGCGCCCAACTCCTCGGCCGGAACAAATCCGCAGGAAAAGTCAAAACCGGACTTTTCTGCCGGATTCTTATCTGTCATGCCTGAGCTAAACGGGCGCTTACGCTTTTCTAAATAGGGGGACAATTTATGAACATTCCTCAAATCAGGTTAGAAAGCAGATTTGCTAAACTAGGGTTAGAAACGGTCAATGCTTCACTTGAAATTCATCAGCCTAAAGCTGACCTATCCATCCAGCAGCCCAAAGCAGATCTGTCCATTCATACAACGCCGGGCAAGCTAACAATTAATCAAACAAAAGCCAGGGAAGATGTTGATCTAAAGCATATTTCCAAGCGAATTGCAGAAGCAGCAGACGAGGGGCGCCGGGACGTTCTTTCCGGAATTGCGAGACGAATCCAGCAAGGCGATGAACAGATGAGAATTGAAAATGGCGGTAAACCGCTGACTGACCAGGCGAAAAAAAACAGCGAACGCGAAATCAAGCAATTTAACATTGGGTTTATTCCATCTCATTACAGCGTCAAGCTTGACTATCGGCCTTCAGAAGTGAAAATCGATGTGCAGAGAAATGCTCCGATCATTGAGAGCAAAATCAACAAGCCGATCATGGACTATAATGCAGGAGAGGTCAAAGTGGAACTCGCTGAGAGAAATCAGTTGAAAATAGATTTCGTTTCAATAGACAGAAAGATTTAATAGATTAAAACAAAGGAATGTGAAGCATGTTAATTCAAACGAAATATCATGGAGAAATATCGATTGATGAAGCTCAACAAATCACCTTTGAACATGGGATTCCAGGATTTATAGAAGAAAAGAACTTTATCTTGCTTCCGCTTGAAGAAGGCTCTTCATTCTTTATCCTGCAATCCATTCAATCGCAAAACACCGCATTTGTCGTCACAAGTCCTTTTTTCTTTTTCAAAGACTATGAATTTGATTTGGATGAATCCTCAAAAGAATTATTAATGATAGAATCTCCGAATGATGTCGAAGTGTACGTTATTTTAACAGTCAGTGACCCGTTTACGAACTCAACAGCGAATTTACAAGGTCCGTTGATTTTAAATAAAGGAAAAAGATTGGGCAAGCAGCTTATCCTTAACAAGACAGAATATACAACTAAACATTGTCTATGGGAGGGAGCATGATGCTTGTTTTAACAAGGAAAACTGGAGAAGCGATTCAAATTGGCGAAGATATTGAGATCACGGTAATCTCTATCGCTGGCGACCAAGTGAAAATCGGTATTAGTGCTCCTGAAAATGTAGATATCCATCGCAAAGAAATCTATCTCTCCATTCAAGAAGAAAATAACAAAGCGGCAGAAGCATCTCTAGATATGCTTGCTCAATTAAAGAGCAGATAACCTTAAGCACATTCGCTTAAGGTTTTTTTATGAAATATTTTCTAAATGCTATAAAACAACTCCGGAACATGTCGATATAAGAAGTGTAACAAGCAGAACCAACAGGCGGCCGACCGTTGCGACTGCGAGTATATAAGAATTCACATGGATGTGGATTACTACAATTATTTCAAGGAGGAAATTTTAAAATGAGAATTAATCATAATATTTCAGCAATGAACACGTATCGTCAGCTAGGAAATGCAAACAGCGCACAAGCTAAATCTATGGAGAAATTGTCTTCGGGAATGAAAATTAACCGTTCTGCAGATGATGCTGCCGGCCTTGCAATTTCTGAAAAAATGCGCAACCAAGTACGTGGATTAGATCAAGCATCTCGCAATGCTCAAGACGGTATTTCTTTAATTCAAACTGCTGAAGGTGCTTTAAATGAAACACACTCAATGTTACAGCGTATGGCTGAGTTAACTGCTCAAGCAGCTAACGAAACATTGACTACAGATGATTCAGATAAAATTCAAGCTGAATTAGTAGAATTGTCTTCTCAAATCGACAAAGTTGCAACTCAAACAAAATTTAATACTAAGAACCTGCTAGATGGAACAAATGCATCATTAACGTTCCAAGTTGGAGCTAATGCTGATGAAACAATCACTCTTAACCTTACTGACAACAAAGCAGCTACATTAAATGTAGATATAAGCGCTACTGGTTTAGCTGCATTAGACGGAACGAATGCTACTGCTAAAGCTAACCTAACAAAAATTCAAGATGCTATTAACACTGTTTCTGAAAACCGTTCTAACTTAGGAGCTGTTCAAAACCGTTTAGAGCATACGATTAACAACCTTGGAACAACATCTGAAAACTTAACTGCTGCTGAATCTCGCATAAGAGATACTGACATGGCTAAGACAATGATGGAGCAAACGAAGAATTCTATCCTTGCTCAAGCATCCCAGTCTATGCTAGCTCAAGCAAACCAGTCTCCTCAGGGTGTTTTACAATTATTACGTTAATACTGGTTTTAACACAGGGAACCCTTATCATGAGAGGGTTTCTTTTTTATTTAAGGATTAGCAATACAAAATTAGTTTTCCTATATATAAAATAAAATGAAGAAATAGTAGTTTTATTTTTTTTTGTCCTCTTTTTCAACTTAAATAATTTTGATATAAAGTGTAAAAATTTCATATTCCATCCGATATAACCATTAGAACAAAAATCCAAGGAGCGACCCGCTAAGATGATCGAAAAAATGTCATCCCAGCCTGGTCCGCGCATCTCGGAAATCGACACGAAACATATTAAACTTCCAGAACATAATAAAGAAGAAAACATACTCACATTTCCAAAAGAAGAATTAGAAAAAGTCATAAATGGCATTAACGATTTCCTGCAGCCAGTAAATACACATATTCAATTCCAGCTTCACGAAAAGCTGAACGAATATTACGTAACGGTTGTTGATAATCAAACAAAAGAAATCGTCAGGGAAATCCCGTCGAGAAAAATGCTCGATCTGTACGCAGCGATGACATTGTTTCGAGGATTTGTTGTAGTCAAAAAGATTTAGAGAGGTGATTCAGCATGGTTCGAATAGGTGGTTTAGCAAGCGGAATGGATATTGATTCGCTTGTAGCCGATCTAATGAAAGCAGAGAGAATGCCGCTTGATAAATTAAAGCAAAATAAACAAACGCTTGAATGGCAGCGGGACGGCTATCGTGAAATGAACAGCCTGCTATTTGCATTTCGTAATGCAACATTTGATATGAAGCTCACAAGCAATTACCATGCACGTTCAACGAACAGTTCCAATTCTGATAAAGTGACAGCGGCTGCCACAAGTGCTGCAAGTCAGTCTTCTTACAGTATTTCAAAGGTCGACCAACTGGCGACAGCTGCAACAAAGGTAAATGCAGGTGCGATTTCAGCATCTGGGTCAAAGGTTGATCCGTCGAAATCACTTTACGAAATGAAAGATTCTTTCGCGAACCAGAATTTCAACTGGCAGACAGGTACCGTGAAAAATCAGACGATAACCGCTGATGCAGATGGAAGTACGTTTAATCTCAAATTAGAGAGCGGAGAAGTTCTTAAAAACTTCGATAAAGATGCCGTTATTAAAGTAGATGGGAAATCTTTTACGCTTGTAACAGGAACACCGCAGGCTGGAGAAGCAAAGATTGATAGTGACGGGACTCTTACATTCGGGGAGCCGATCAAAAAAGGAAGCACTATAAAAGTAGATTATGTAATAGACAGCACAGACAACTACATGTCCTTTGACATGCAAACGCACACGTCCAAAGGGCAAATAAAAGAAAATTTTCTTATACAGGGAACAGAATCATTAAATACCGTTTTTAATAAAATCAATTCATCTGAACTAGGTGTCACCGCTTTATACGATTCATTTTCAGATGAAATTACGCTTACTAGGAAAGAAACTGGTGACTTTAACACGGATGGTAATGAAATCATTACTTCAGCTGGTTTCCTGAACGATGTGTTGAGATTTGGTGCTGAAACGGAGACGGGCGGCCAGAACGCAAAATTTACGATCAACGGCCTTTCAACCGAACGGACATCCAACACTTTCGAGATGAGCGGAGTGACTTTCACACTAAAAGACACATTCGCAGCAGCAGACCCGGCAGTATCAATAAACGTCACAAACGACACGAACGCCGTCTTCGACAATATTAAAAAGTTCGTGACCTTATATAATGAAACAATCGCAAAAATTCAGGCCAAAACAGATGAAACACGCTACCGTGATTATCAGCCGCTGTCTGATGAAGAGCGCGAATCTCTAACTGATAAACAGCAGGAGCAATGGGATGAAAAAGCGCAAAGCGGATTGCTCAGAAAAGATTCAATCCTAACAGGTGCGCTCAGTCAGATGCGTTCGGACTTTTATTCCACTCTTTCATCAGCATCTGGCTCGTCCTTCACTCATTTGTCTAACATTGGCATCTCGACAACTTCGAACTACCGTGAAGGCGGCAAGTTAATCATCGATGAAGCGAAGCTGAAAAAAGCGATTGAAGAAAACCCTGAAGGTGTTGAAAAGCTCTTCACAAGCAATGGGCCGACAAGCGGTGAAAAAGGGATTATCTCAAACCTTTATGACAACTTAAAAACAACGATGGACAAGCTGAATGCGAAGGCTGGAACGTCTAGTTCTACTAGCCAGCAGTTTACAATCGGAAGAAATCTTTCATCCATTGACAATCAAATCATCCGTTTTGAAGACCGTTTGACTCAAGTGGAAGACCGCTACTGGGCGCAGTTCACGGCGATGGAAAAAGCCATTCAGCGTTCAAACGACCAAATGAATTATCTTATGCAGCAATTCGGCTAATAAAGGAGTAAATTGAAAATGGCACTTAACAACCCTTATCAAGCGTATCAGCAAAATTCTGTGAGTACAGTTTCACCTGGCGAATTAACGCTGATGCTTTATAATGGCTGTCTTAAGTTTATCAAGCAGGCACGCCAGGCAATTCAGCTGAAAAACACGCAAGAGAAGAACCTCAATCTTCAAAAAGCACAGCGGATTATTCAGGAGCTGATGATTACGTTAAATCCTAAAGCTGCTGTATCTGAATCTATGATGTCGATGTATAAATATATGAATCGCCGTTTAGTAGAAGCCAATATTTCAAACGACTTGGCTATTCTTGCTGAAGTGGAAGAGTATGTAACGGAGTTTCGCGATTCTTGGAAGCAAGTGATTCAATCGGCCCGCAAGCAGCAGTTCGGACAAGGCGGTCAAGTCTAGTGAGTGAAGTAAACAAACTGCATCAGCTTACAAAGCAACTGCTGTCAGAAGTAAACGGTGAACCAGATAAAGACATGAGAGACAGCCACATCGTTAATATCCAGGAGTGGATTGAGCAGCGTGACAGCCTGATCAACCAGCTAAAGCCTCCGTACAATCATGAGGAAAAACAGCTTGGCAAAGAAATTACCGAATGGAACGCTATTATTCATGACAAGCTGAATCTGCTGAAGCAGGAAATAATAAACGATATTACCTATCTCAAGGTTCAAAAAGCATCGAATCAAAAATACGCCAATCCATATCAGTGCACTTCAGTCGACGGCATGTACTATGATAAACGCAAATAAATCCCTTACTCAAAGTGAATACGAGCTCTTTTATTCCTATAATGAGCTGCTTAATTGGATTGAGGAGGACATGTACGATTTGATTCAGAGCTTTGAATCCATGGAGTACACAGAAGGCGAGCGTGTCATGGATGATCTTGTTGATGCGTTCATTCAAATTGATGCCACTCATTCCGGCATGTTCCACCTGGCAAGAGATGATGAGCATCTCCAAAATCAAATTCTTTTATTTGATCAGATCATCGACGAATTGAAGCCGTTTACATTGAATAGGATGATACTCTTTCATTTCAGATATATATAAAAGGATAGCTTTCAGTATTGTTCATCAAATGGAAAAGGGAGGTTCAGGCATACCTATTGCCATACCTGCTTCATTAATCTCATCTGCATCCGGGTGGAATTTTTTCTATAGCATAAATAAAGATTCACCGTCATATTCTATTCACATCCATCTCCGGAAGTCATTCAGCCGCAATCTTCAACAAATTTCACATATTTTTAACATTATTTTAACGTTTGAGCAGGAATACTAGAGGGAAAGAGAGAAATAGGTTTACATATCCTTAACAAAAGGGGGAGTTCATTTTGAATTATAACGTCAGAGGCGAAAACATTGAGGTAACTCCAGCTTTAAGAGAGTATGTCGAGAAGAAAATCGGCAAGCTAGAACGCTATTTTGAAGATTCAATCGATGCAAACGTAAATGTAAATTTAAAATTCTACAATGATCAAGAATCAAAGATTGAAGTAACGATTCCAATGACCAATTTAGTGTTGCGTGCTGAGGAATACAATGAGGATATGTACGCTGCCATCGATCTTGTGACAAATAAGCTTGAGCGTCAAATCCGTAAACATAAAACGAAAGTAAACCGAAAATTGCGCGAGCAGGGTTCAGCAAAATTCATGTTCACAAATGGGGCAGTTGAGGCAGAGGGTGAACAGGCTCAGCCGCCGATGCAGGAAGAAGATGACTCCATCGAAGTTGTCCGCACGAAGCGCTTTAACTTAAAGCCAATGGACAGTGAGGAAGCGATTCTTCAAATGAACATGCTGGGCCATAACTTTTTTGTTTTCACAAATGCTGAAACGAATTCTACTAATGTGGTTTATCAGCGTAAAGACGGCAAATATGCAATTATTGAACCAACTGAATAATACCAATAAACCAATGCAGTCCATTCTATGAGTGGGCTGCATTTTTATTTTGTCCTGAATTATTAATGGCATTATTTTTTAACTTTCGGCATGCTTTTTTTGTGCATACCCGAAATACTGTTGAAAACATTAAATATATGGTAAAATAGATATTAGTTTTGAAATTTCTAGCGGGTTCTCATGAATACTGTTCATGTATGGCACTTCATTAGACAGAGGAGCGTATAAAATGCTTGGAATCTTAAATAAGGTGTTCGATTTTAACAAACGTGCATTAAATAAATATGAAAAAATGGCTAATCAAATAGAGTCTTTAGCATCAGACATTGAAAAGCTTTCTGATGAAGATCTAAAGGGGAAAACACAGGAGTTTAAAGGCCGCATTGCAAAAGGTGAGAGCGTTGATGACCTTTTGACTGAGGCTTTTGCTGTAGTCCGTGAAGCTGCAAAGCGTGTTCTTGGCTTATACCCTTATCCGGTTCAGCTTATGGGGGGTATCGCGCTTCATGATGGCAATATCTCTGAGATGAAGACAGGGGAAGGTAAAACGCTGACGTCCACAATGCCTGTTTATCTGAATGCTCTTTCTGGAAAAGGCGTTCATGTTGTAACAGTCAATGAATACTTGGCAAGCCGTGATGCTGTTGAAATGGGCAAGCTGTATGAGTTCCTTGGTTTAACAGTAGGCTTAAATACGAACGGCCTTTCAAAAGAAGAAAAGCGCGCTGCTTATGCGGCTGATGTAACTTATTCTACTAATAATGAATTAGGATTTGACTACTTGCGCGATAACATGGTGCTTTACAAAGAGCAGATGGTTCAGCGTCCGCTTCACTATGCTGTAATCGATGAAGTTGACTCCATCTTAATTGACGAAGCGCGTACGCCGCTTATCATCTCCGGTTCTGCTGCAAAGTCAACGATGCTTTATGTGCAGGCAAACGGTTTTGTGCGTTCTCTTAAACGTGACGAGGATTACACGTTTGATGAAAAAACAAAAGGTGTTCAGCTGACAGAAGACGGTATGTCTAAAGCTGAAAAAGCATTTCAAATTGAAAACCTTTTTGATCTTACACATGTTTCATTAAATCATCATATTAATATGGCATTAAGAGCACATGTTGTGATGCACAATGATGTTGACTACGTAGTTGAAGACGGTCAGGTTGTCATCGTTGACCAGTTTACAGGCCGTTTAATGAAAGGCCGCCGCTACAGCGATGGTCTTCACCAGGCAATTGAGGCAAAAGAGGGTCTTGAGATACAAAATGAAAGCATGACGCTTGCAACGATTACGTTCCAGAACTACTTCCGCATGTACGAGAAGCTTTCTGGTATGACGGGTACAGCGAAAACGGAAGAAGAGGAATTCCGCAACATTTACAACATGCAGGTAGTAGCGATTCCTACTAACCGTGATGTTGTCCGTGATGATCGCGCTGACCTTGTATACCGTTCAATGGAAGGCAAGTTCAAAGCGGTTGTGGATGATGTAACGACGCGTTATTTTGCCGGTCAGCCGGTATTGGTTGGTACGGTTGCTGTTGAAACGTCAGAGCTTATTTCAAAGCTTTTGAAGAAAAAAGGCGTTCCGCATAACGTTCTGAATGCGAAGAACCATGAGCGGGAAGCTGAAATTATCGAGAATGCCGGTCACCAAGGTTCCGTTACAATCGCAACGAACATGGCTGGACGCGGTACGGATATTAAGCTTGGACCTGGTGTTATAGAGCTTGGCGGTTTAGCTGTTATCGGTACAGAACGCCACGAATCACGCCGAATTGATAATCAGCTTCGCGGACGTTCAGGACGTCAGGGAGATCCTGGTGTGACTCAATTCTACCTTTCAATGGAAGATGAATTAATGAGACGCTTCGGTTCTGAGAATATGATGGCGATGATGGATCGTCTCGGAATGGATGATTCACAGCCGATTCAAAGTAAAATTGTTACACGTGCGGTTGAATCTGCCCAAAAACGTGTTGAGGGCAATAACTTTGATGCACGTAAACAGCTTCTGCAATATGACGATGTTCTCCGACAGCAGCGTGAAGTCATTTACAAGCAGCGCTTTGATGTCATCGATTCAGAAAATCTTCGCAGCATCGTAGAAAGCATGGTTACATCAACAGTTGAGCGCGTTGTTGCCATGTACACTCCTAAGGACGAGGTTCCTGAGGAATGGAATCTTGAAGGATTGCTTGATTATCTCAACGCCAATCTTCTTGAAGAGGGTACCTTCACGGTAAATGATTTCAAAGGGAAAGAATCTGAAGAAATCACTGAGCTTGTGTTAGAGAAAACAAAAGTACGCTACAGCGAAAAAGAAGAAGCGTTCGGCGAAGAGCAGATGCGCGAATTCGAAAAAGTGATACTGCTTCGCGCGGTTGATACGAAATGGATGGATCATATTGATGCAATGGATCAATTGCGTCAAGGTATTCACCTTCGCGCTTACGGACAGACAGATCCGCTTCGCGAGTATCAAATGGAAGGCTTTGCGATGTTTGAAAACATGATTGCATCGATTGAAGAAGATGCTGCAAAATATATCATGAAAGCAGAAATCCGCAACAACCTTGAGCGCGAGGAAGTTGCAAAACCACAGCAGGCCGTTCACCTGAAAGAGGGAGACGAGGCGCCTAAGAAAAAACCTGTTAAAAAGCAGATGGAAATTGGCCGAAATGAAGCATGTGTATGCGGAAGCGGCAAAAAATACAAAAACTGCTGCGGGATGTAAATCAGGAAAGAGAGGTGTCAGACACCTCTCTTTACCCTATTTTAGAGGAGAATTATTATGGAATTAGCAGAAATCCGGAACGAACTTGAAAAAATGGCTAAGAAATTAGCGGCTTTTAGGGGGTCTCTTTGACCTCGACCGCAAACAGGCTCGTATTGATGAGCTAGATGAAATGATGTCCCATCCGAATTTCTGGGATAATCAAAATGAAGCACAGACCGTTATTAATGAAAGCAATTCTTTAAAAGAAGCGGTTAACCAATTCAATGAAATGAACGAAACATATGAGAATCTTGAAGTGACGCATGAGCTTTTAAAAGAAGAGCCGGATGCTGAGCTTCACGCTGAGCTTGAAAATGAAGTAGTTGAGCTGACTACGGCTATGAATGAATTTGAGCTTCAGCTTCTATTAAACGAGCCTCATGATAAAAATAATGCGATTCTTGAGCTTCATCCAGGAGCTGGCGGCACGGAGTCACAGGACTGGGGTTCCATGCTGCTCCGCATGTATACTCGCTGGGGCGAAAAGAAAGGCTTCAAGGTAGAAACTCTTGATTATCTGCCTGGAGACGAAGCAGGCATTAAGAGTGTCACGCTTCTTTTCAAAGGACATAACGCATACGGTTACTTGAAAGCTGAAAAAGGTGTTCACCGTCTTGTCCGTATTTCACCATTCGATGCTTCAGGCCGCCGTCATACATCGTTTGTATCATGCGAAGTTATGCCTGAATTCAATGATGAAATCGACATCGATATCCGCACAGAGGACCTGAAAATTGATACGTACCGTGCGAGCGGTGCCGGCGGTCAGCATATCAATACAACTGACTCCGCTGTCCGTATCACGCATATTCCAACCAATACGGTTGTAACATGCCAAACGGAGCGCTCACAGATCAAAAACCGTGAGAGAGCCATGAAAATGCTTCAAGCGAAGCTCTATCAGCTGAAGCTTGATGAGCAGCAGGCAGAGCTTGATGAAATCCGCGGCGAGCAAAAAGAAATCGGCTGGGGATCTCAAATCCGTTCTTACGTATTCCACCCGTACTCACTTGTAAAAGATCACCGCACAAGTACGGAGAGCGGTAACGTTCAAGGCGTCATGGACGGCGAATTAGATCCATTTATTGATGCATATTTGCGTTCTAAACTTTCATAAGAAGATATTACGGCTGTCCTTTTGAGGGCGTCCGTTTTTTTATTTTTAGGAGAAAAATGTAAAAAAGATAGTGAAGCTTTTATAATGGCAAGTATTTTATGGATTCTCGCAAGTAATAGGGTCATTTTAGTCAACATTTTCTATATTTGGAAAGTAAGCACTATCTAAATAACGAAAATTTTTCACAAAAGTAAGTTCCTATAACCAAATATGGTTAAATCCATCATCATTAGCAAAAACTAATCCCAACCCTTTACCTCTTTAGCACGTTATTACACTGTTATTTACAGCTTGTTCAGACGGGTGCTATACTCTGAAAGGTTATGTCAAAAAACAAGTGTTTTCATAGATGGAGGATACAGCAT
This sequence comes from Bacillus sp. F19, assembly GCA_023823795.1. Taxonomy (NCBI): domain Bacteria; kingdom Bacillati; phylum Bacillota; class Bacilli; order Caryophanales; family Bacillaceae; genus Bacillus; species Bacillus sp. F19. The sequence goes on along the minus strand of CP085710.1, from coordinate 4,714,366 downwards.
GTTTCAGCGTAAACGCACTCGTACTTACAATCCGGCTTTAGAAAAGAGCACTTCGTATTTGTTTATTTTGCTTGGCTCTGGAATCGTTGCCATTGCCTTTAATTTGTTTCTCTTGCCTAAACGCATTGCATCTGGCGGAGTCAGCGGCATTAGTACAATTACAGATTTCTTATTTGGATTTGAACCTGCGTATGTTCAGTGGGCCTTCAACATTCCTTTATTTATTGCAGGAGTTTTGCTCCTTGGAAAGCAATTTGGTTTAAAAACGTTAATAGGAACCATTTTCCTTCCTTTTGTAGTCTTTTTAACGAAAGATATGGAACCTGCAACGACAGATCCTTTGCTTGGCGCCATTTTCGGCGGAATCGGCGTAGGTCTTGGTCTCGGTCTTGTTTTTCGCGGAAAAGCTTCAACAGGCGGGACAGATCTTGCGGCACAGATTATCCATAAGTTTACAGGTCTCTCTCTTGGTACATGTGTAGCTTTAATAGATGGACTGATCGTGATGACTGCAGCTTTTGTTTTTGATATAGAACGCGGTCTATATGCACTTGTAGGCCTTTATGTGACCAGCAAAACAATTGATATCGTTCAAGTTGGACTTGGACGTTCTAAGATGGCGATGATCATTACCAATCAAGAAGAAGAAGTCAAAAAGGCAATTCTGAGTGAAATTGACAGGGGAGTGACCAAATTATCTGCTTTCGGAGGCTACACGGATAATGAGCGGCCGATTTTAATGTGTGTGATTGATCAAACAGAATTCACCAAATTGAAACAACTCGTAAAAAGCATTGATACGTCTGCGTTTGTAGTTGTAATGGATGCTTCTGATGTGCTCGGCGAAGGTTTCAAGCGGGCGTAGATAGGATATAATAGAAAATGTATTTTATATCCTTATTTGAGGAGGATTTTGGCAATGAAAACAAAACTATTCGCACTATTATTTGGAACATCTCTTGCGCTCGCTGCATGCGGAGGCGGAGATAATGCCGGAGAAGAGCCTAAAGAAGATTCAGGAACTCAGGATACGGCAAAAGCTGAAGAAATCGTACAGCAAAACTGCATTAGCTGTCATGGACAAAATCTTGAAGGCGGCGGGGCTGCGCCTAGCCTGGAAAAAGTAGGCGCTAAATATGATGAAGATAAAATTGAAAGCATCATTAACAAAGGTCAGGGCGGAATGCCTGCAGGTCTTATTAATGAAACAGACGCAGCTGTGGTAGCAGAATGGCTTGCGCAGAAAAAGTAACTTCTATAAAGACCAGCCTGAAAAATATGGCTGGTTTTCTTATTTTTATCTCCTCTCATTTAACCTAATTCTATCCAATTCGCAAGTAAAACCTTTCGACACTCAGAAAAATTTACCATTATTTAATCCCTAAAAAATAGATTGTCTTTTTAGTCGGAAAGTTCTAATATTTATATTAAAGCGGTTTCAATACCTCCAACATTGGAACCATAAACAATTGTAAATCGATAAAATTCTACAATTTACGACATTGAAATGAAACTGTAATATTTTTAAGTCTATTTTTGCCGAACTTTGATGTTATAATATTTTTTGTGGGTAATCTTATTAATATATGAAAATATTGGATACATATTCCTATACACACTCTTAAATACAATACGAACCAGCGGACACCACGTAATCTACAAAATAAACAGCTTTGGGTGATAAAAATATGATCGAAATGACAGACGTTTTTAAAACGTATTCAAATGGCGTTCTTGCCATTAATGGAATAAATGTAAAAATAGATCAGGGCGAATTTGTTTATGTTGTCGGTCCGAGCGGTGCTGGTAAATCAACATTTATTAAAATGATGTACCGTGAAGAAAGACCAACAGACGGCAAAATCGTGATCAATGGAATAAATCTTGCTAAATTGCGGGAAAAGAAAGTTCCATATTTAAGAAGAAGCATCGGCGTTGTTTTTCAGGACTTTAAACTTTTGCCTAAGTTAACTGTATTTGAAAACATTGCATTTGCTCTTGAAGTTATTGGAGAGAATCCTAGAATTATCAAAAAGAGAGTGCTGGACGTTTTAGACCTTGTTCAGCTCAAGCATAAGGCTAGATTTTTCCCTAATGAGTTATCAGGAGGAGAACAGCAGCGCGTTTCGATTGCACGGTCAATTATTAACAATCCTGGGGTTGTCATCGCTGATGAGCCGACAGGAAATCTTGACCCCGATACTTCCTGGGAGATCATGAGCATCTTTGAGGAAATCAACAATCGAGGAACGACTGTTGTGATGGCGACACACAACCGAGAGATAGTAAACACCATGAAAAAACGAGTCATCGCGATCGAAGATGGAAAGATTGTGCGTGACGAGGCTAGAGGGGAGTATGGGATTTATGATTAGAACCCTTGGGCGTCACTTCAAAGAAACGTTAAAAAGCTTAAGCCGTAATGCCTGGATGACATTTGCGTCAGTCAGTGCCGTAACTGTCACTTTAATCCTTGTCGGAACGTTCCTGGTTATTATGATGAACTTAAACAACTTTGCTTCTAAGGTTGAAGAGGACGTTGAAATACGGGTGCTGGTAGATGTGACAAGCACACCGGAGGAACAAAAGCAGCTGAGGACCAAGATTGATAACCTCAGCGGAATTAAATCAGCAAAACTGTCACCAAAGGAAAAAGAACTTGATAACCTGATCAGCAGCATGGGAGAACAAGGGAAATCTTATCAGCTTTTTGAACAGAACAATCCTTTGAATGATGTTATTGTCATCAAAACGGAAGATCCGCATGAAACCCCTAAAATCGCGAAGAGGATTGAGGGCTTTAATGGAGCTTATAAAGTTCTGTACGGTAAAGAAGAAGTAGAAAAACTATTCAATTTTGTTGAAATCTCAAGAAACATCGGCATCGGGTTAATCATCGGATTAGTCTTTACGGCCATGTTCCTTATCTCAAATACAATTAAAATTACGATTTTTGCCAGAAGGCATGAAATAGAGATTATGAAACTTGTAGGTGCAACAAACTGGTTTATCCGCTGGCCGTTCTTCCTTGAAGGTTTAATGCTTGGAATTATGGGATCAATTATTCCGATTGTGCTCGTAATGGCCACGTACAACTATTTATATACATGGGTTGAACCGAAAGTTGCAGGTTCATTTGTTCAATTACTGCCGTTTAGTCCATTCGTCTTCCAAGTATCAGCTATTCTGATCTTAATAGGCGGATTAATCGGAGTGTGGGGAAGTTTAATGTCTGTCCGAAAGTTCTTAAGAGTATAAACTGGCAATCTGGTAGATTGCTGGTTTCCTCGTTCAGAGGATGATAGATAAAGGGAGGAACTAGAGAGTGAGAAAGAAAATCTTATCACTTGGGTTGGCTGCTTTAATAGGGACAAGCTCTGTTATTATTCCAATTACCCAAGAAAAGGCTTATGCAAACGATGACCTTGAAAAGAAAAAAGCAGATATTCAAAATGAGCGTTCAGGCGTAGATTCAAACATCCAGGAAAAGCAAGGCGAGTTATCGAAGCTTGAAGAAAAAGAGAAAAGCTTAAATAGCGAGATTGAAAAACTTGATAAGCAAACAGCGGATACAAATGAGAAAATCCGTGAGCGTCAAGCTGAAATCGATGAAACGAAACAAAAGATTGATGAATTAAAGGTTCAAATTGCAGAAGTGAAAGAGCGTATTAAAAAGCGTAATCTACTTCTAGAGGACCGTGTACGTTCTCTTCAGGAGAGCGGCGGTGTAGTAAGCTATTTAGATGTGCTACTAGGTGCTCAGGATTTCGGTGACCTTGTTACACGCGTAAGTGCTGTAACAACGATTGTCGATGCAGATAAAGAAATTATCAAAGCCCACGAGGAAGACAAAAAACTTCTAGAGCAAAGTGAAGCAGAACTAAGTAGCCAGCTTCAGAAGCTTGAAACAGCTTTAACTGAGTTAGAAACATTAAAACAGCAGTTAAAACAGCAAGCAGCAGAAAAAGGCAAATTAATTGAGCAAGTTAAAGCTCAGCATCAGGAAACAGAAGCAGCAATCTATGAGTTAGAAGATGAATCAGCATTCTTAAAAGAACAGGAAGCAGCTATTCAAAAAGAAATGGAACGTCAAAAACAAGCAGAAGAACAGCGCAAGCGCGAAGCAGCAGAAGCAGCAGCACGTGCTAAGCAGGAAGCTGATGCACAAGCAGCAGCAGCGGCTAAAAAGCCAGCAGCAGCTTCATCTAACAGTTCTTCAAATGAATCATCAGCGCCTGCTCCGGAACCGGCACCGGCACCGGCAGTAACTGGCGGCATGTTCATGTGGCCTGCACAAGGTACATTTACATCTGGATATGGCACTCGCTGGGGTAAATTGCATGCTGGTATTGATATTGCAAACAGAGCTAGCAATGTACCAGTAGTGGCAGCAGCAGCAGGAACGGTTATCCGTTCTTACTACTCAAGCAGCTATGGAAACTGTGTTTTCATTTCACATAACATCGACGGTAAAGTATACACAACTGTTTATGCGCATTTAGAAGCGCGTAATGTAAGCAGCGGACAATCTGTCAGCAAAGGTCAGCAGCTTGGCATCATGGGTAACACTGGCCGTTCAACAGGCAAGCATCTACATTTTGAAATTCACGATGGTGCTTGGAAAAACCCAGTTGACCCAATGCAGTTCTTACAATAATAATCAAACTCCTAAAACATTATGTTTTAGGAGTTTTTTTGTTGTTTAGGAAATTATAAACTAATCGTTTTGTAGAGAATTTGTATTTTTCATGTTCCTTTATTTTTAAGTGAAATCATCTTGTCCTACATGATTTATCCTTTTTTCACATATACTAGAGATACGAGTTTATTTGTAAAGATCGTACATAATGAAGTTAACCTTTAGAAGGAGGAACAAGATGAAGCAAAAAGTCACAGCTCTTATGATGACTCTCTCAATGGCACTCGGTGCGGGCGGCATGTACGCCGGCATGCAGTTTATGGAACATGATCAGCAGGATACAAAAGCAGAAGAGCTTGCCGTTCCTGCTGTGACAGATGTATTAAAGCAAGATCGGGATCAAGAAGTAGAAGGTCTCGAAAAAGTGAAACAGGCTTATGACTTAATCTCGAGCAAATATGTTGAGGAAGTAGACGAGGAGGAGCTGCTTGAAGGAGCGATTCAAGGCATGCTGACCACTCTGGATGATCCTTATTCTGTCTATATGGATAAAGAAACAGCCAAGCAATTTTCCGACAGCCTTGATTCTTCTTTTGAAGGCATCGGTGCAGAAGTGGGAATGGATGGCGGCAAAATCATTATCGTCTCTCCATTTAAAAATTCACCGGCAGAAAAAGCAGGACTGCAGCCGAATGATCAGGTTATTACCATTGATGGTGAGTCTGTAGCCGGCAGTGACCTCAACAATACCGTCCTGAAAATCCGCGGAAAAAAAGGAACAAAGGTGAAAATTGAAGTGCTTCGGACTGGTTCAAAAGAAAAACTGACCTTTGATGTGACACGGGACGAAATTCCGATTGAAACGGTATTCAGCTCTGTTAAAACCAAAGGGAAATCGAAATATGGCTATATTGAAATCACGTCTTTCTCAGAAGATACGGCTAAAGATTTCACAGAGGAATTAACAAAGCTTGAGCAAAAAAATATCAAAGGACTTGTCCTTGATGTTCGAGGGAATCCAGGCGGATATTTGCAAAGTGTGGAAGAAATTCTGAAACAATTTGTGACCAAGGATCAGCCATACATTCAAATTGAAGAGCGTAATGGTGATAAAAAACGATATTTCTCTAATTTGACTGAGAAAAAAGACTATCCGGTTTCAGTCCTGATTGATAAAGGAAGTGCATCTGCTTCTGAAATTCTAGCAGGAGCCTTAAAGGAAGCCGGACAGTATGAGATTATTGGAGAGACCTCTTTTGGAAAAGGCACTGTTCAGCAGGCTGTTCCTATGGGGGACGGCAGCAACATCAAGCTGACTCTTTATAAATGGCTTACACCAGAAGGCAACTGGATCCATAAAAAAGGTGTTGAACCAACTATTACGGTTTCACAGCCCAAACATCTTACAACAGCGCCAATTCAGCTTGAAAAACCGCTCGCTGTAGATATGAATGATGAGCAAATAAAAATAGCGCAAATTCTTTTAAAAGGATTAGGCTATGACCCAGGCAGAGAAGATGGATATTTTGGCAAGAAAATGGCTGAAGCAGTGAAGGATTTCCAAAAGAAAAACAAGCTTTCAGCTACTGGAAATATTGATGTTCAAACAGCAGAAGCCATTAATCAGAAGGTATCTGAGCAGCGTTTAGACGGAAAACATGATCTTCAGCTTGAAAAAGCGATTGAAACATTATCTAAATAAAAATAGAGCCAGCTTGCAAACTAGTAAGCTGGCTCTATTTTTATGGAATTTTCTAACATAATAACTACATTTAGGACGATTTTCTAATTTTTTGTGAGGAAAACGACGAAAATCGGAAGGGATTTCCGTATTTTTATAATTAGTACAGACTTTTCGCGCACAAAAAAATGAAACTTTAGCTAGTTGATTAATCGGGATAAACGTTTTACGATAGAAGTACTGTTCTACAACACACTCTTAAAACAGAAAGATGGGGAGATCAATTGAAAAAAAGGGCAAGTGTGATGAGAGAACAAACTTATCGACAGTTGACAGAAGAATTTAAAGAAAGACTACAAACTGCAAGTTCCTCACATGCGAAGGTCAGCAAATGGGTTCAGCTGTTCTGCATGTACTTGGCAAACTACACAGATGTTAAGAGATTGCAGGAAATCGATCAAGTTTGCGTTCAAGAATACTTTCACTATTTAACGGAGAACTACAAGCGTCTTTCGTTAAACCTCACGGATATAAAACGGTCTATGCAGCTGATTGAAGAAGTGCTGGATATTAAAGTAGACGACTCACTCCTTGATTTTTCACTTTCGAATTTTCATCTTTGGAGCAAATTAAAGTAAACTCGGTCAGAATATGATATTCATCCTATTCTATATCTGATAAAATAGCATTAATCGTTTACCTACTAAGCTGACGAAAGCAATCAAGGTGGTGTATGAAGTTTGCTCGAAAACTGGTTGCTAGAATTTCTATTGGCAATGGGAAGGTTTTTTATCCATCCTCTCGTTTATTTTTTCCTTATTTATTCACTTGTGCTTGGATTTATTCGCATAAAGCGGGAGCGTAAATCCTTCCATACAAGAATTCAAGATATCTATGAAGAAGTGCGGTTTACATATTCAAAAGGACTGCTCACAGGTCTTCTTTTGTCTGCAGTGACATTTGGATTTGGCATGATGATGCCGCTCGGTTCAATTATTATGCTGGCAGCCGTGACTGTTATTCTGTCTCTTACTTTTCAGCTGCGCTTTCTTTCGCCAGCTTACACAATGGGATTAACAATTTTTTTGGTATTTCTTTTGATGCAGGCAGATGCTGTCTCTTTTTTACCAGATTTAAATGAGACAAGCTTTTCCTTACTGGCTATTTTAATGGGACTGCTTATGATTGCGGAGGGTGTCCTTGCTTATCGGACAGCTCATATAAAGACTTCTCCGTTTCTATTAAAAAGCAGCAGGGGTCTTCCAATCGGGAATCATGTTGCAAATCGCACATGGATGCTGCCGCTGTTTTTACTCATTCCAGGAGGATCTTTAACGGAAAGCCTCTCGTGGTGGCCGGTACTGACAATCGGAGATGAGCCGTTTCTTTTTGTCTTCATTCCGTATATCATCGGGTTTCATCAAAGAGTTCAGGGTTCATTGCCTAAAGAAAGTATTATGGTCACGTCTAAGCGCGTCATCTGGCTTGGATTGATTATTTCTGCTGTCGCTGTCGTAAGCATCTGGTTTATGCCGCTTGCATTTGCCGCAGCCCTGCTTGCCATCATCGGCAGGGAATTCTTGACCGTCCGCCAGCGGATGAATGATAATTCGGCAGCCTTCTATTTCTCAAAGCGTGATCATGGCCTGATGGTGCTTGGCATTTTGCCGCATTCACCTGCGGTTAAGCTTGAGCTTGAAGTTGGCGAAATCATAATGAAAACAAATGGAGCCTCTGTCAAAACGGTCGATGAGTTTTACCAGGCCCTTCAAATTAACGGTGCTTTCTGCAAAATGGAAGTCATCGGCTTAAACGGAGAGATCCGCTATGTCCAGGGGGCCGTTTACAAAGGTGAACACCACGAGCTCGGCATTCTGTTTGTGCAGGATGAGAAGAAGTGGGGGACAGAGGCAGTCTGACAAACTAGACTTTAGCATAATGCTAAAGTCTTTTCTTTTTGGGAAAATAAAAACGTGTTGACTCTAACGTAACGTCATACCTTAAAGTAAATGGTGAAGGGAGGCTGACAGCTTATGAAAGTAAAAGAAGTCGCGGATTTAGTTGGAATTAGTGTGCGCACACTGCATCATTATGATGAAATCGGATTGTTAACGCCAGATAAGGTAACTGATTCTGGATACCGGCTTTATTCCAATGAAAATCTCGAAACGCTGCAGCAGATCTTATTTTTTAAAGAGCTTGGGTTCCCTTTAAAGAAAATAAAAGAAGTCATCAGCAGTCCTTCATTTGACCGGGAAGAAGCGCTCAGGCTGCACAGGAAAATGCTGCTTGAGAAACGGAACCGGCTTGATCAGATGATTGCAACAGTTGAGAAAACTATCAAACATGCGAAAGGAGAAATTGAGATGTCACAGAAAGAAAAATTTGAAGGCTTTGACTTCAGTCAAAATCCTTATGAACAGGAAGCGCGTGAACGCTGGGGCGACGAGGCGGTTGATAAGGCTAACGCAAAAGCAGCAGGCATGACCAAAGAGATGCAGGAAAATTTTAATAATCTCTATAGAAAGCTTGCAGATCTTCGTCACGATTCACCTTCATCTGAAGAGTCACAGGCTGCAATCGGAGAATGGTATGTAATGCTGAACGAATTTGGCGATTATTCGCTTGATGCTTTTAAAGGACTCGGACAAATGTATGTTGATGATGAACGGTTTACAAAAAACATTGATAAGTTCGGTGAAGGGTTAGCTGCATATATGAGAGATGCAATGGCTATTTACGCGGATAGCCATAAGAAGTAAAAACAGAGCTCAGCCGTTTTTTGGCTGAGCTTTCGTTTTATATGCAAATCTTAAATAAAATAAAGTCCGCGCATACTTTCTTCCTTGGTAAATCAGAATATAATTGATACATTTCGTTAAACTGCATTCGTTTATGAAGTTCCTCTTGCTGCAATTTTCTCAGTTCCTCTAAAACATAAAAGTTGTTTGTACCCATCGTTTCCGCCTCCTTTTGTTACTTTCATTATATGGAAAAGATTCTTAGAGAAAATTCATCATTGGATTGAAGTTTTCTCAGACTTTAGATGGGGATTGCAATCTCAGGTTGTTATAAGATAATGAAGATGCACTTTTTATAAAAAGGAGGAGATACTATGAATTTTCCAAAGGATGAGGATGGAAAAGTACTGAGTATGCTGTATAAAGAGGGTCTTAATTTTAAGAAGCCTCATATGATTGATTTTTATGTGGCGGTTCCAGATCAGGAGAACGGAGAAGCCATTTTAAAGGCACTCTCTGATAAAGGCTACAAATTCATGATGGAGTATGACGATGATGTTGAAGAATGGACATGCTTTGGCTCCGTTAAGATGCATTTAAAGCATAATGAGATTACGGCCATGCAAAAGAAGCTTGATGCGATTACCAAGCCGCTTGGCGGCTATGCAGATGGATGGAGCGTCATGACTGAATAGAAAAAAGCCAGCCGAAGGGCTGACTTTTTTTATAGGAAAGAAACAATAATAAGCATAGTGAAAATAATCGTTAAATGATTCAGTGAGAAGATAAACATCATCGTTGCCCATTTGTAATCATCCATCTTTTTAAAGCTGATGATCCCGGCAAGCATCCAGGCAAGCGTCAGGGCGAACATGGAGAAAGCGACGACTTTGCTGAACGATAAGAACAGGAATGATGATGCAAGCAGCAAAATTAAATAAACGATTGTTTGAATTTTAGCACGCGGTGTTCCTTTTACAACCGGAAGCATCGGCACGCTTGCATTCTTGTAATCTTCTAAACGTCTGATGGCAATCGCATAGAAATGCGGAGGCTGCCATAAAAACATTAAAACGAATAGTCCAAGTGCTGCAGGGTGGAACAAGTCAGGCGAAATCGCTGCCCAGCCAATTAGTGGGGCAATGGCACCGGATAAGCTTCCTACCTCTGTGTTATAAATCGTTTTTCTTTTTGTCCACATTGTGTAAGGGACAAGGTATAAAAATAAACCAAGAGCTCCAATAAAAGCTGTTAAAGGTGAAATTAGGTACAAAAACACAATTCCGCTTATTGAAAGAGCGGTGCCAAGCCATAAAGCAAACTTGGGATGAATAGTCCCTGTAACGGTCGGTCTCTCCATCGTGCGCTTCATAAGAGAATCGATATCGCGGTCGTAATAGTTATTAATCGCACCGGCACCGCCTACAACAGCTGCTGTACCTAGAAGAGCAAGAATGACGACCAGAATATTATCCACAAAACTGACATTATATACAGACAATGCTACAGAAAGGCCGGCAAACATTCCGAGAAGGTTTGACTTCACAATGCCGTCTTTGACGATAGCTTTAAAATTACTCCAAGAAAAGATGCTTTTTATAGAAAGAGAATCCTCTACGATTACCTCTGTACTTTTCATTACAATTCTCCTTTTCTTTTTAAATCCAAACTCAACTAACATACTTGATTATCTAACATATTAACAGTTATTTGTACTGGAAAGTAATAGTCGGGAGCATTTGACAAAAAGATGTCGCATCTTTGTGAACATTTTCCATACGTTTTCTTATTCTTCAGATAATTATTAGATTGAGCTTCTTTTTTTTAGGATTAAATGAGAAGGATTATCTTTACCAAAGTAATGAGGTGATTCCATAACCGAGTTTGTAGCACATAATAAGGGCTACCGCATAAGATAAGTGCTTCATAATCGAGTTTGCAGCACCTAATGTGTTCTTCGACACGAGATAAGTGCTTCATAATTGAGTTTGCAGCACCTAATGTGTTCTTCGACAAGAGATAAGTGCTTCATAATCGGAGTTTGCAACACTTTATGTGGGCTCCAACACGAGATAAGTGCTTCATAATCGGAGTTTGCAACACTTTATGTGGGCTCCAACACGAGATAAGTGCTTCATAATTGAGTTTGCAGCACCTAATGTGTTCTTCGACAAGAGATAAGTGCTTCATAACCGAATTTGCAACACTTTATGTGGGCTCCAACACGAGATAAGTGCTTCATAATCGAGTTTGCAGCACCTAATGTGTTCTTCGACACGAGATAAGTGCTTCATAACCGAGTTTGCAACACTTTATGTGGGCTCTAACACGAGATAAGTGCTTCATAATCGAGTTTGCAGCACTTTATGTGGGCTCCAACACGAGATAAGTGCTTCATAATCGAGTTTGCAGCACATAATGTGTTATTATTTCAGGCAGACAGCAGGATTCCTATGAAGAAATGAGCAAGATTGCTCCGACCATTTTCATGGGCGTGGATACAACGAAGTACATGGAATCATTTAAAGAAAATGTAACAACATTAGGTGAGATCTTCGGCAAGGAAGAAGAAGCAGAAAAAGAGTTTGCGAAAGTAGCAGAGTCTATCAAAGCGCTTAAAGAGAAAGCATCAGCAGGCGATGAAAAAGCCTTAATAATCCTTGCAAATGACGGCAAGGTAAGTGCAAACGGAGCAGGCTCACGCTTCGGCATTATCCATGACGAATTCGGGTTCGCAGCAGCCGATGAAAAAATCGAGGTTTCTACACACGGACAAAGCATTTCATTTGAATATATTGCAGAAAAAGACCCGGACTACCTATTTGTAATTGATAGAGGAGCAGTTGCCGGCGGAGAATCTTCTGCGAAGCAGGTAGTGGAAAATGACTTAGTCAAAAATACGAAAGCTTATAAAAATGGAAAGATTGTTTATTTAGATCCTGACTATTGGTACCTATCAGGCGGCGGTTTGGAATCTGTTGCGGGGATGACGGAGGAAGTAGCGGGAACTATTCAATAATAAGCAAACTGCGGGACAGATTCCTGCAGTCTTTTTTACTGGGGGGTTCAACCAAGTAAAAGAGTGATCTTTTTAGGAGGCAGCTGGAAAAAAGAAAGTAAATCAGACAAATCGGAAAGTATTTAAGCGGTTTTCGCTAGTAAAAAGACCATTCTTGCAAGTAATGGCCTTGGTTTGGAAAGTAAATCAGGTTTCAGAAAAAACAAAGACCTGCTCAAGAAGTGGCGATAACAGTCTAACAAAGCCAGCTCGAAAGGGGCCGGCTTTGTATGTTTTTATTTACTATGATTGAATTTCTTATTCTGCTGCACATAAAAACTGCCTTTAGAAAGCTTCACGGTAACATCTGAGATTGCCGCAATATTTTGATCGTGGGTAACCACGATGATGCATTTACCTTCCTTATGAGCAAGGTCTTGAAAAAGCCGGACGATATCTTTTGCTGTGTCCTCATCTAAATTCCCCGTTGGCTCGTCTGCAATGATTAATTCAGATTGACAGGAAAGCGCCCTGGCGATGGAGACGCGCCGCTGCTGTCCTCCGCTTAAGGTCAGCACTTTTTGTCTTGCTTGTTTCTCAGAAATGCCAACTTTCTCTAAGATCTGCAAAGCAAATTCATTTTTGTTTGGCTGGGTCGATCCAGTGATCTCCATAGCCGTTGTGACATTTTGAAGGGCTGTCATATAAGTCAGGAGGTTATAGGATTGAAAAACGATCGATACATATTTATTGCGAAAATTGGCAAGGCCGATTTTCTTAATGTTTTTGCCTTTATATAAAACGAAGCCTTCTTTTGCAACGTCAAGTGCGCTTGCGAGTGCGAGAAAGGTTGTTTTTCCTGAACCTGATGGTCCGACAATAGTATAGAAGCTTCCTTTGTTAAAACCAATGGAAACATCGTTCAAAATCACATGTTTTTTATTTTCAAGATGGTACCAGTAGCTGACATTTTCAAATTGCAGCAGATTAGTCATGTAGTGTTCCTCCTTAGTCTTGTTTCGTTAAGATGGTTTTTGGCTGAAGTCTCAAAACAGATAAAGCTGGAATTAATGCTGAAATAATAGCGATTAACAGCCCAATGCCAAAGAGAATGCCTAAGTCCTTGCCGGTCACTTCAATTTGAAGCTCATCAATCGGATCTGCAGCAGACTGCTGCATGCCAAGCGGTCCGCCCATTCCCATGCCGCCTCGTCCGCCTCCGAATGAAGCAGGGTTTGATGCAGTTTCTTCTGTTTGAGTAATCTCCTGCGACAGCAGCTGATCTCCGAAATGTTTTGCCACAGCTTGACCGGTTACAGATGAAACGCCAAGAGCCAGAACAGCGATAATTAAAATTTCAAACAAGAATTGACCTACTAGCTTCCACTTCTTTTCCCCAATCGCAAGCAGGACGCCCATTTCATATTTGCGTTCACGTATAGACATCATAATGATGAGTCCTAAAATGACAGCACCGGCAATGGTTACTAAATACACAACATCTTTTGAAAAAGAGGCAACATTATTAATCGGACCGATCATTTGCTGATACGTGTGATCATTGGCATCCAATTTGAACGTTTCAAAATCGATGCTGCTGTTTTCTTTTGCCTCAGCCACGAAGCTGTCAATTTTCTCAGGATCGTTCATGTAATAAACTGCCTGATCAATGGTTCCTTCGTACTCAGCTCCCTTAAGAGCGGAGGCTGCTGTATATGGAACATAAAGCAGGTTGTATGGATTCATAGCTGTGACGTTTCTGCCTCCAAGATCTGAGCCTGCAGAGGCAGTTTCGTAGATTCCCACAATCTCAAGTTCTAAAGATGTCTCTTCATCAGCTGTTGATTGCACAGTGACCTTATCGCCAACTGCTAACTCATTGTCTTCAGCGAGTGTTTTTTCTATGACCGTTACATTTTTCTCTAAATCTTCATCTGTCAGGTGGCGGCCATCTACAATAGTAGACTCACTATTTAAGAAGGATTGGACAGAATCCGTAAACATGACACCCTGCAGTGTAAGATCAGCGGCAGCCATTGCCCCGCCTCCCATTCTGCCTGGATCAGCTTCTTCTGTTTCTGCAGCATCCGTGGATTCATTTTCGATTGGCTCGAAGTCCGCTGCTGTTCCGAATGTAGAGGATAAGAAATTATAGCCTTTTACTTGTGAATAGGAAGTCAGCTCCTCAGCTGATTCTTCCTGAATGGGAACAGGCTGATAGCGAACTCTCGCGCCTTCCTCCGTACTTTCGCTGCGCTGCTGTTCCATCAATTTTTCCATGTCTGCATTAAGAGTCACATCGCCTCCAAGCGACTCTCTCGCAAGTACACTTGATTTTTCAGCAGCTGACTGAATCGAAAGCCCTGATAGGACAAACACGCAAATTACGGTAAAAATAAAGACTTGCAGCAGACTTTTTCCTGCATGTGCTTTCACACTTAAAAAGCCGCGTTTCATAAAATTCATTTTGTTTCTCCTTAGTATTAGAATATATACGACAACTTTCTTGTTTTCACAGATTAATGGACAGAAATGAACAAACTATGTCCAAACTATTTCTTAACCTTTAAAAAACAGGGAAGAATATAGAAAACTGTTGCGAAACATTGAAATTCACTTTACTTTGAAAAGAAAGTCATATTTTTGGATGGTGTAAATATGAAGGTTTTAGTGATAGAAGATAATCAGAGTGTCAGTGCGATGCTTGAAATGTTTTTTTCAAAAGAAGGCATCCAGGGTGCTTTTATAAATGATGGGCTAGAAGGCTACAATGCATATAAGCGGGAAGACTGGGACGTGCTGATTATTGATTGGATGCTGCCGGGAATGGATGGGGTTACACTTTGCAGGAAGATCAGGGAAGAGAAGAGCTCTGTTCCGATTATTATGCTGACAGCAAAGGACAGCGAATCTGATCAGGTTCTTGGGCTTGAAATGGGAGCCGATGATTATGTGACGAAGCCATTCAGCCCGCTTGCTCTTATGGCGAGGATTAAAGCAGTGTCCCGCAGGCACTCAGTCTCGCATGCACCTAAAAAAGAGACAGGCAGTCTTGAAACAGCTTATTTTAAAATCAGCAAACAAACTCGTGAAGTCTTGCTTGAAAATAAAAAGGTAGAAAACTTAACGCCAAAAGAATTTGATCTCCTTTATTATTTTGTGGAGCATCCCCGGCAGGTTTTCTCGCGAGAGCAGCTGCTTGAACGGGTTTGGGGCTATCAATTTTACGGGGATGAACGAACGGTAGACGTTCATATCAAACGATTGAGGGCTAAGCTGGGCTCGAAAACCAGGCCTTTTTTCCATACCGTATGGGGAGTGGGCTATAAGTTTGATGAAACGGTAGATCCGAATGAGAATTAAGTATATTTATCAGCTGTTTTTAAGTCATATCAGCATTCTGATCATTGCTTTTATGATCTTAAGTCTTGTTGTAGCCCAATATGCGGAGTCCTTTGTTTATAATAACAAGGTGGAAGAGCTTGAGCAGTATGGCAACAGAATTTTAACAGACGTGCAAAATAACAGGGGAGAGCGTGCTTTGAGAGAGTATGAGCATGTGCTCAGTGCGAGAGGCATACGGTTTAGTCTTTTTGATGATAAAGGAATGATATTCTATCCATATGCAGGCAACGCTCCAAGGTTTCAGCCGACAGAAGAAGAATGGCAGAATCTGAAGGAAGGCGAGAGAATCGTCGTTAAGCATGAAATCAAACGCTTTAACCAAGAGGTTTCTTTAGTTGCCCTGCCGTATATTGAGAACGGCAATCTTTCAGGAGGAATTCTGTTAGTTTCGCCGATTAAAGGTTCCAGAGAGACAATCAGCGAGATTAACCGCTATCTTTTATATACCATTTTAATCTCCTTATCCGTTTCTCTTTTGTTAAGCTGGTTTCTCTCAAATGTTCATGTAAAAAGAATTCAGCGGATCCGAAATGCAACATCAATGATTGCGGAAGGGAAATACGATATTTCGGTGCCCTCGTCCAACATAGATGAAATCGGCGAGCTTGCAAACGATTTTAATAATATGGCAGAGCAGCTAAAGCAATCAAATCAGGAAATCGAAAGTTTAGAGAATAGAAGAAGAAAATTTATGGCGGATGTCTCTCATGAATTAAGGACTCCTTTAACAACAATCAGCGGAGTAATTGAAGGGCTTAAAAATAACATGATTGAAGAGGGTGAAAAGGAGAAAGGCATTCAGCTTGTCAGTCAGGAAGCAAAACGCCTTATCAGACTCGTGAATGAAAACCTTGATTATGAAAAAATCCGCTCCAATCAGGTGAAGCTATTCAAAGAAGAAATTCAGCTTACGGAGGCTTTTGAAATTATTAAAGAGCATTTATTTTTTCAGGCAGAGGAAAAACAGGTGGAATTAAAGATTGATGTAAATGAAGAAATAATGGTCTATGCTGATTATGACCGCCTCATTCAAATCTTAATTAACATTACAAAAAACAGTATTCAATTTACAGAGAGCGGGACCGTTTGGCTGCGCGGAAAAAAAGGATATAAGGAAACAATTATTGAAATTGAAGACACCGGAATCGGGATGGACCCCAAAGAGGTTGAATCAATGTGGCAGCGTTTTTATAAGGCGGATATGTCCAGAACCGGCCATCAATTCGGGGAATTCGGTTTGGGATTATCGATTGTTAAACAGCTTGTTCACCTTCATCAGGGAGAAATCGTGATTGATAGCAGGAAGGATCACGGCACCAAATTCATCCTGAAATTCCCTGATAAAAAACATGATTATTAATTGTTAATAATTTAGACATAATTTCTTGATAAACTATGTGAAAACAATGCAGGAGGAGAAAAACATGAAAAAGAAGGATACAGCATTTATTATTATCGGTGCGGTCGTGATGGCTGCAGTGAATGTGCTCTTTTTTACAGCACCGGTGTAAAGCAGGAGAAAGACCAGAGTGAAATTGTTCTATTGCTCTAAATGTGATATATTTCAAACGAAGTAAACTTTGTGAGGGTAATGTAAATGAACATAGATAAAGAAATATCAAAGAGACGGACTTTCGCCATCATCTCCCATCCGGATGCGGGAAAGACGACGTTAACAGAGAAATTATTATATTTCGGTAAAGTCATCCGTGAAGCAGGTACGGTTAAAGGGAAGAAGACCGGCAAATTTGCAGCTTCCGACTGGATGGAAATTGAAAAGAAACGCGGAATTTCCGTTACATCAAGCGTTATGAGCTTTCCATACCATGATTTCCACGTAAACATTCTGGACACTCCTGGACATGAAGATTTCAGTGAAGACACATACCGTACGCTAACGGCAGTAGACAGCGTAGTGATGATCATCGACTCTACAAAAGGGGTCGAGCCTCAAACAATCAAGCTTTTCAAAGTTTGCCGCATGAGAGGCATCCCTATTTTTACATTTATTAATAAGCTGGACCGCGAAGGAAAAGATCCGCTTGAGCTTCTTTCTGAAATTGAGGAAGTACTTGGCATTGAATCCTATCCGATGAACTGGCCGATAGGCATGGGCAAGCGATTCCTTGGAATTATTGACCGTGAACAGCATACAGTCGTTCAGTTTAAAGGAAACGAGCAGGAAGATATTATTCCTTCAGATGAAGTAGATGCAAGCGAGATTGGCAGCCATCCGACTTATTTGGAAACAAAGGATGAACTGGAGCTGCTTGAGGAAGCGGGCAACCAGTTCGACGCTGAGCGTGTTAAGCGCGGAGAATTAACGCCTGTCTTCTTCGGAAGTGCGCTTGCCAACTTTGGTGTGAAATCATTTTTTGATGTGTTTTTACAGTATGCCGTTCCTCCGCAGCCGCGAAGAACAAATCAGGGCTTTATTGCACCTGAGACTGAAGAATTCTCCGGCTATATCTTTAAAATCCAAGCCAACATGAACCCTGCCCACCGTGACCGCATCGCCTTTCTGCGCGTGTGTTCCGGACGATTTGAGCGCGGCATGAGCGTACAGCTGAGCAGAACGAATAAAACGCTTAAGCTGAATCAGACGCAGGTGTTTATGGCTAAAGACCGAGAAACGGTTGATGAAGCATTCGCAGGCGACATCATCGGGATTTATGATCCGAACGTTTATCAAATCGGTGATACACTAACAGTTGGAAAAGAAGGCTATCATTATGATGAGCTTCCTCAGTTCCCGCCGGAGATGTTTAAAAAGGTGCGCGTGAAAAACGTCATGAAAGCAAAACAGTTCCGTAAAGGAATTGACCAGCTTGTTCAAGAAGGCGCCATCCAGTATTTCCGTCAGGATTCAACGGATGACATCATCCTTGGCGCTGTCGGACAGCTTCAATACGAGGTGTTTGAATACCGGATGAGAGCCGAGTACAACGTTGAGATCGAATTTGTTCCTATGGGCGACCGCATCCCAAGATGGATCGGCAATGAAAAATTCGAAAAGCGCTTCTTTGATTCCAGAAGCCTGCTCGTGCGCGACCGCAATGATCAATATGCTGTCCTCTTTGAAAATGATTTTACCTTCAGGCATTTTAAAGAAAATCATAAAGAGATTGAACTTATCGATCTTCTGCAGGAAAACGACTACCAAAGCTTTTCTGCTTCAGAGAAGTAAGCAGGAGCTGATTCCATGTTAATAAAAGCCGTACTGGCCCTGACTCTGCCTTTTATTATTTTGTCTTTGTTTGCCAGAGTCTCATATAACCACTACGTTGCGACTGTCCTGACCATTGCTCTTTTAGCTGCAGCTTATTCGAAAGGGTATATGGAATCATGGATTATCATAGTTCTAGATGTGATATCTGTTACAGCAGGATTTTTGTATGCTGCGAAAATGGCAAGGCGCACAAGCGAAAAAACGAATTAAGGTTTGAACCTGTTCCCTTTGGGAGCGGGTTTTTTTTTACACCAGAATTTATAGAGTTTCCATCATTTATGACTGGCTCCATCGCCCAACTCCCCGGCCAGAACAAATCCTAGAAAAAAGTCAAAGCTTTACGATCCTTATCTGAGACTATATCCCGGCCAAAGCAGTTGTTCACATTTGTACGGGATTATTTTGGAAAGTCTCGGAATTAATCCGCAAAGTCTCGGAATTCATTCTAAAAGTCTTGGAATAAAGCTTGAAAGTCTCGGAATCGGTTGGGAAAGTCACGCTTGTTGAAATGAGAAATAGTCTTTTTCTAAAAAAGAGCACTTTCAACAGTAAGCGGACTGCATTCTTCCCTTCCTTGGGCTGCTATCGGTTTACCAACCTCCTAAAAAAGGTATTGAAATAGATAAGTCAGGCATTTAAATAGAAAAATCCGGCGATAATGTAAGAATCAAAAACAAAATGTCGAAAGAAATATGCGAACTATAGTTCGTATTTTTGGTGATTTCACACCTGTTTATGGTAAAATATAAATACTGATTACATATGAATGGAGGTCCTCCTGTTGAGCGATCGTTTTGATTTAGTCTCGAATTATAAGCCAGAGGGCGATCAGCCCGAGGCGATAAAAAAGCTCGTCAAGGGCATTAAAGAAGGGAAGAAGCATCAGACGCTTCTTGGTGCTACAGGTACAGGGAAGACGTTCACCGTTTCAAACGTCATCCAGGAAGTAAACAAACCGACGCTGATTATTGCACATAATAAAACATTGGCAGGACAATTATACAGTGAATTCAAAGAGTTTTTTCCAAATAATGCAGTAGAATACTTCGTCAGCTACTATGATTACTATCAGCCGGAGGCCTATGTGCCGCAGACCGATACATTCATCGAAAAAGACGCAAGCATTAATGATGAAATAGATAAGCTCAGACACTCCGCAACAGCCTCTTTATTTGAGCGGAAGGATGTCATTATCATCGCGAGTGTCTCGTGTATTTACGGATTGGGTTCACCTGAAGAATACCGTGATCTGGTCGTTTCTCTTCGGACCGGCATGGAGATTGAACGCAATCAGCTGCTCAGAAGACTTGTTGATGTGCAGTATGAAAGAAATGATATCGACTTTAAACGCGGGACATTCAGAGTGCGCGGGGATGTTGTGGAGATTTTCCCGGCTTCAAGAGACGAGCAGTGCATCAGGGTTGAATTTTTCGGCGATGAAATCGACCGAATCAGAGAAGTGGATGCTTTAACAGGCGAAATTAAAGGAGAACGCGAGCATGTCTCCATCTTCCCTGCATCCCACTTCGTAACCCGCGAGGAAAAGCTGAAGGTTGCGATTACAAATATTGAGCAAGAGCTTGATGAACGGCTGAAAGTGCTTCATGAGAATGGAAAGCTGTTAGAAGCGCAGCGCCTTGAACAGCGTACCCGCTATGATCTTGAAATGATGCGGGAAATGGGCTTTTGTTCAGGAATTGAAAACTACTCAAGACACTTGACGCTTCGCCCGGCAGGTTCCACTCCTTATACATTGCTTGATTTCTTTCCTGAAGATTTCATGATTGTCGTGGATGAGTCCCACGTTACCATGCCTCAGATCAGAGGGATGTATAACGGTGACCAGGCAAGAAAGCAGGTTCTCGTTGACCACGGGTTCCGCCTGCCTTCAGCGAAAGATAACCGTCCGCTTCAATTTGACGAGTTTGAAAAGCATATCAATAACATCCTGTTTGTATCGGCTACTCCTGGCCCGTATGAGCTTGACCATACACCTGAAATGGTTCAGCAAATTATTCGCCCGACAGGACTTCTTGACCCGACAATTGATGTGAGACCGATTCAGGGGCAGATCGATGACCTGATTGGGGAAATTCAGGCAAGGACAGAACGCAATGAACGTGTCCTTATCACAACATTAACGAAGAAAATGTCGGAGGACCTGACGGATTATCTGAAGGACATAGGCATCAAAGTTAACTACCTGCATTCTGAAATCAAAACACTTGAGCGGATTGAAATTATCCGTGAGCTGCGGCTTGGTAAGTATGACGTTCTAGTCGGAATCAACCTTTTAAGAGAAGGTCTTGATATTCCTGAAGTGTCCTTAGTAGCTATCTTGGATGCAGACAAGGAAGGGTTCCTGAGATCTGAGAGATCGCTGATCCAGACTATTGGACGTGCGGCAAGAAACTCAAATGGACACGTTATTATGTATGCTGACAAAATGACCAAATCAATGGAAATTGCATTGAATGAAACGAAACGGCGCCGTGAAACGCAGGAGGCTTTTAATAAAAAGCATGGCATTGAGCCAAAAACGATACAGAAAAAAATTCGCGAGGGTATACGGGCTACGATTGCACCGGAGGACGGGGAAGAATTCGATGCACAAGCTCCAAAGCTCGGCAAGCTGACGAAGAAAGAACGCGAAAAGGTGATCGGACAAATGGAATCAGAGATGAAAGAGGCAGCAAAAGGCTTGAACTTCGAGCGTGCAGCTGAACTTCGCGATCTGATTTTAGAGCTAAAAGCGGAAGGATGAAACTAGAATGGCTATTGATAAAATTATTGTGAAAGGTGCGCGGGCTCACAATTTAAAAAATATAGATGTGACGATTCCGCGGGATAAGCTTGTTGTTCTGACTGGCTTATCCGGTTCAGGAAAATCGTCGCTTGCGTTTGATACGATTTATGCAGAAGGCCAGCGCAGATATGTTGAATCTCTTTCTGCTTATGCCCGGCAGTTTCTTGGTCAAATGGATAAACCGGACGTTGATTCAATTGAAGGACTTTCACCGGCGATTTCTATAGATCAGAAAACAACGAGCCGAAATCCTCGTTCAACGGTTGGAACCGTGACAGAAATCTATGACTACCTGAGACTTCTTTTTGCGCGTGTCGGCAGACCGACCTGCCCGAATCATGACATTGAAATCTCATCACAGACGATTGAGCAAATGGTCGACCGGATTTTAGAGTATCCTGATCGAACAAAGCTTCAGGTGCTTGCACCGATTGTCTCCGGCCGAAAAGGAACACATGCAAAGGTGTTTGAAGATATCAAAAAGCAAGGTTATGTTAGGGTTCGCGTAAATGGGGAAATGATGGAGATCGGTGATGAGATCACTCTTGAGAAAAACAAGAAGCACAGTATTGAGGTTGTGATTGACCGCATCGTCATCAAAGAAGGAATCGCGGCGCGCCTTGCAGATTCCCTTGAAGCAGCACTTGGCCTTGGCGAAGGCAGAGTCATGATCGATGTGATTGGAGAAGAAGAGCTTCTTTTCAGTGAGCATCACGCTTGTCCGCTTTGCGGATTTTCAATCGGCGAGCTGGAACCGAGAATGTTTTCCTTCAACAGTCCGTTTGGCGCCTGTAATGAGTGTGACGGCCTTGGAACGAAGCTTGAAGTCGATGTAGACTTAGTACTTCCAAACAAGGATTTATCATTAAAGCAGCATGCTCTGGCACCATGGGAGCCGACAAGCTCTCAATATTATCCTCAGCTGCTTGAGGCTGTGTGCAATCATTACGGCATCCCGATGGATGTTCCAGTAAAAGAAATCCCATCCCACTTGCTGGACAAGGTTTTATACGGCAGCGGAAACGATGAAATTTACTTCCGCTATGAAAATGACTTCGGCCAGGTGCGTGAAAATTATATTCTGTTTGAAGGGGTCATTCGCAATGTAGAGCGCCGCTATAAGGAAACTAGTTCAGACTACATCCGCGAGCAGATGGAAAAATACATGGCTCAGCAGGCATGCCCTAAGTGTAAAGGCCATCGTTTAAAAAAGGAAAGCCTATCGGTGCTTGTTGATGGCAATCACATTGGAAATGTCACTTCTTTATCTGTTCATGAAGCAGTCGATTTCTTTGAAAAGGTCAACCTGACAGAAAAAGAAATGCAGATTGCAAGACTGATTTTAAGAGAGCTTGAAGAGAGACTTGGCTTTTTAAACAATGTCGGTCTTGATTACCTGTCCTTGGGCCGTGCTGCAGGAACACTCTCAGGCGGAGAGGCTCAGCGAATCAGGCTTGCTACACAGATTGGTTCAAGATTAACAGGTGTTTTATATATACTTGACGAGCCTTCTATCGGACTTCATCAGCGTGACAATGACAGGCTGATTCAGACACTTCAAAGCATGAGGGATATCGGAAATACTCTGATTGTTGTTGAACATGATGAAGACACGATGCTTGCTGCGGATTATTTAATTGATATAGGTCCCGGTGCAGGGGTTCACGGAGGGGAGATTATTTCTGAAGGAACACCTGAATATGTGATGAATGATAAGAATTCATTAACCGGACAATACTTATCAGGCAAAAAATTCATTCCGCTGCCGGTTGAACGCCGGAAGCCGGACGGCCGTTTCATCGAAATAAAGGGCGCAAGCGAAAATAACCTGAAAAACGTTTCAACGAAGTTTCCGCTTGGCACATTTGTGGCCGTTACAGGCGTATCGGGATCTGGTAAAAGTACGCTTGTAAACGAAATCCTTCATAAATCTCTTGCTCAGAAGCTGAACAAAGCAAAAACGAAGCCTGGCGAGCACAAAGAAATTAAAGGAATTGAAGAGCTTGATAAGGTGATCGATATTGATCAATCGCCGATCGGAAGGACACCCCGCTCCAACCCTGCGACCTATACAGGTGTTTTTGATGACATTCGCGACGTCTTTGCCACAACAAATGAAGCGAAGGTGCGCGGCTATAAGAAAGGCCGTTTTAGCTTTAACGTAAAAGGCGGACGCTGCGAGGCATGCCGCGGGGACGGAATCATCAAGATTGAAATGCATTTCCTTCCTGACGTCTATGTGCCATGCGAGGTTTGCCATGGAAAACGGTATAACCGCGAAACGCTTGAAGTGAAATACAAAAACAAAAACATTGCTGACATTTTAGAAATGACCGTTGAAGATGCAGTGGCATTCTTTGAAAATATTCCAAAAATCAGACGAAAGCTCCAAACCATTTATGATGTAGGCCTCGGATACATTACACTTGGTCAGCCTGCAACAACGCTGTCTGGAGGAGAAGCGCAGCGTGTGAAGCTTGCTTCTGAGCTGCATCGCCGTTCAACAGGACGTTCCCTTTACATTCTGGATGAACCGACAACCGGTTTGCATGTAGACGACATTGCCAGACTGCTGAAGGTGCTTCAGCGTCTCGTCGAGAATGGAGATACTGTTTTAGTGATTGAGCATAATCTTGATGTCATTAAAGCAGCCGATTATCTAATTGATCTCGGACCGGAAGGCGGAGATCACGGCGGGCAAATCGTTGCAACGGGAACTCCGGAGCAAGTAGCTAAGGTAGAAGGTTCTTATACAGGAAAGTATTTAAAGCCTATCCTAACAAGAGACCGAGACCGGATGAAAAAGGCAATCAAAGAAAAAGAAGCTGTAGCTAAAGCATAAATGAGGGACCCTTAACACATTCAGTTAAGGGTCTTTTTGCGGTAAACGCTTTTTAATTTTAAATCTTTGATTTATGGGGGATTCATTAATTCTCATTGATTAATTGAAAATTAGGTGGATAATTCCTGAGTTGATATCCGAACTCTGCATAGAAATTTAATGAAACTTTTCTCATACTCAATCGTATACTTGTTATAAGGAGTTGAAAATAAAGTGAATACAAATAAATTGCTCTCATCTTTATGCTATTTCAGTATTTTTTTCGCACCGTTTTTATTTCCGATTATCGTCTTCTTTATCTCTGATGAACGTGAAGTGAAGCAGCATGCGAAAAAATCATTGTTGACACATATTATTCCAATCGTAACGATAATTGCACCGTTCTTCATGATTTTATTTGCAGGAATGTCTGGTTCACCAGAAGCTTTTGCATTTGGAGTTGTAATTTTTGGCTTTATCCTGGTTGTAATCGTGAATCTTGTTGTATTTATTTATAACATTGTGCAGGGAATTAGAATTTTAAAAACGGTTTAATCACAAAGGCTTTGGGTTCTTGCTCAAGGCTTTTTTTTCAAATACATACTCAAGTACTGGGGGATGGAAAAAGTGAAGGACCAAAGAAAACGCATTTTGGATTTAGTTGAACAGGGAAAGCTGTCGGCAAGTGAAGCATTGACACTCATTGAAAAGCTGGAAGAGGAATACAGTCATAAAGAAAGCGAAATGATGACGTCGTTGTCTGCAGATGTTTTTTCAAAGGATTCTTTTGTTGAAAAAGAGAAATCCTCTCAATCTTCTCTTTCTGCAAAGCTTGTGACTTTTATTGATACAGCAGTGAAGAAGGTTAAGGAGCTTGATCTTGATTTAAACTTTGGCGGTTCTCTCAATGTTCAGCACATTTATCAGTTCAAGGATGCTGAGATCCGGGATTTTGATATTCAATTAATCAACGGAAGTGTGAATCTGCAGGCATGGACACAAAACGATGTTCGCGTCGAATGTGATGCAAAAGTATTCCGTGCGGAGAATCAGGAGCTTGCAAGAGAAACCTTTATGCAAAATGTTGATTGCTCAGTGGACGGTTCGAAGTTCCGTTTTAACACTGAAAAGAAAACAGTAAAAATCAATATGACCCTGTATGTTCCAGAAAAGCAGTATGAGCTTGTTAAAATTAAGCTGTTTAATGGGCCAATCAGAGGGGAAGATTTAAACGTAAGGGATTTTAATGCGAAAACGGCAAATGGTGTTATTTCTGTCCTGAATTTCAAGGGTGAAAAAATAGAAGCTGAAACAGCAAATGGTCAAATCCGGCTGTCAAACATCGAGGCAGCCCATACTGAAGCGGAAACAATAAATGGGCTCATCCAATTAAACGGGAAAAGCGAGAGAATTGATGTTCAAAGCTTTAATGGAAATATCGTCGTTAAGCTTGAGGATGTGGGATGTCAAACTCTGTATGCGAAAACGGCTACTGGGAACGTGGACGTTTATATTCCGGAAAACGTGAAAATCAATGGTGAACTTAAATCAAATTTAGGTTCAGTAGCTGCTGATTTAAAAGATCTTGATGTGCTTTTTGAGAAGAATGAGACGATTCAGAAGGAGCTGAGGGTCAAATCAAATACAGCAGGTGAACAAACCATGTCTGTTTTTGCAGATTCTAAAACAGGCTCCATTCTATTAAAAGAGAGGTAATTCAACATGATAAAGAAATTATATAGATCCAGATCTAAAAAAATGGTTGGCGGTGTCATTGGAGGATTGGCCGATTACTTAAGCATGGACGTAACATTGCTCCGGATTTTATTTGTGATTTTGCTGATCACCACTGCCTTTTTTCCATTCAGTCTTATCTATTTGATTATGATCTTCATCGTGCCGAATGAGGGAGATGTCATTAAACATGATTAGATGGGCAATCAGTATTTTGGTCAATGCCCTCATACTGATTGTTGTATCAGGGTACTTTGAATCGTTTTACATCAGCGGTGTAGGGGCCGCTATTCTTGCAAGCTTGCTTATATCTGTTTTAAATGTTTTAGTGAAGCCTTTTCTCATCCTGCTGACATTGCCGGTTACGGTGGTGACGCTTGGACTTTTCCTGTTTGTCATCAATGCGATTACTCTTATGATCGCGCAGGGGATTATGGGAGACTCCTTCAACATTGTTGGTTTTGGCACAGCGATCTTAGCTTCTATTGTGATTTCGCTGCTTCATTTGCTGATTCAAAAAGGCGTCATAGAACCGCTTAGAGAAAGTAAAAAGAAATAGAAAAAAGGCTGGATCACATGGATCCTGCCTTTTTTGTTCCAGAATTTATATAGTTTCCAGCATCCTTGGTCTAGCTCGGAGCGCCTAGATCCTTGGTCAGAACAGGGCGCCTGCGCATTTGGGCACCTGGAATAGCGTTTATCCTGAAACGAGTGCCCCAAATTTCTGTTTTGGGTACCAGGAAGAGCGTTTATCCTGAAACGAGTGCCCAAAATTTCTGTTTTGGGTACCTGGAATAGCGTTTATCCCGAAACGAGTGCCCCAAATTTCTGTTTTGGGTACCTGGAATAGCGTTTATCCCGAAATGAGTGCCCCAAATTTTTGTTTTGGGTACCAGGAATAGCGTTTATCCTGAAACGAGTGCCCCAAATTTCTGTTTTGGGCACCTGAAATAGCGTTTATCCCGAAATGAGTGCCCCAAATTTCTGTTTTGGGTACCAGGAATAGCGTGTATCCTGAAACGAGTGCCCCAATTTTCTGTTTTGGGCACCTGGAATAGCGTTTATCCCGAAACGAGTGCCCCAAATTTCTGTTTTGGGTACCAGGAATAGCGTTTATCCTGAAATGAGTGCCCCAAATTTCTGTTTTGGGTACCAGGAATAGCGTTTATCCCGAAACGAGTGCCCCAAATTTCTGTTTTGGGTACCAGGAATAGCGTGTATCCTGAAACGAGTGCCCCAATTTTCAGTTTTGGGTACCAGGAATAGCGTTTATCCCGAAATGAGTGCCCCAAATTTCTGTTTTGGGTACCAGGAATAGCGTGTATCCCGAAACGAGTACCCCAAATTTCTGTTTTGGGTACCAGGAATAACGTTTATCCCGAAACGAGAGCCCCAAATTTCTGTTTTGGGTACCAGGAATAGCGTTTATCCTGAAACGAGTGCCCCAATTTTCAGTTTTGGGTACCAGGAATAGCGTTTATCCCGAAATGAGTGCCCCAAATTTCTGTTTTGGGTACCTGGAATAGCGTGTATCCCGAAACGAGAGCCCCAAATTTCTGTTTTGGGTACCTGGAATAGCGTGTATCCCGAAACGAGTGCCCAAAATTTCTGTTTCTAATATTCTCTTTCCTGCTGTACATCCTTCTTCAGCAAATCACGGATTTCTGTCAGCAGCTTCTCTTCATTTGTTAATGTAGGCACAGGCTTTTGCTCGTCTTTTCGTTTAAACCGTTCAAATAATCGAATGAATAAAAACACGGAGAAAGCAATGATAAAGAAATCGAGAACGGTCTGCAGAAATACTCCGTATTTTAAAGGAGCATCTCCAAATGTATACTGGAGCCCCGAAAGATTTACTCCTCCGAGCAGGATTCCGATCAACGGCATCACAATGTCATTCACAAGAGAAGTGACTATTTTGCCAAACGCTGTACCGATGATGACCCCGACTGCAAGATCAATAACGTTGCCTTTAATGGCAAACTTTTTAAATTCTTTCAGCATATGTACGTCTCCTTGTTTTGGTTTCCATATATAGTATAGACTAATGATCATAAATGTAAATCGTGAACATAAGGACACGCTATATGGGTACGCTAAAAAATGGGTGAAGGTTATGAAAAAAACTTTTATTGCGGCAGTCCTGCTGCTTTGTCTATTTACAACTCCTGCGCACGCAAAATTTCCATTTGAAGATGGGGATGCGACGATTGTCTGGCTATCAGATACTCAATATTACGCAAAAAACTATCCGGAAATCATGATTAAACAAATACAGTGGATTATTGAAAACCGGGACAAATATAACATTCAATATGTTTTTCATACAGGCGATCTTGTGGATCGGCCTAATGATGATGTGCAATGGGAAAGAACCGATCAAATACTGAAAATGCTTGATATGACGAGGATTCCATATGGTGTTTTGGCAGGGAACCATGATTTGGTTCATAAAGAACAGCCTTATAAGGTGTTTACAGATCATTTCGGCTATCATCGGTTTATTCGGCAGCCGTTTTACGGCGGCTCTTTTGAAAATAATCGCGGCCACTATGATCTTCTGAAGATCCACAATCAGCCATATATCATGATTTATATGGGCTGGGATGTAAAAAGCAGTGCGCTTAATTGGATGAATAAGGTATTGAAGGATTACCGGAATCACACGGCGATTTTAGCTTTTCATGATTATTTGAACTATAAAAATGAGAGAAGTCCTGCAGGAGAAGAACTTTTTCAGAAAGTCGTTTTGAAAAATCCAAACGTGAAACTGGTTTTATCCGGTCACTATTACGGAACGGGTTTTTTAGAAACCCGCATCTCTGAGGAGCAAAGAGTTTTTCAGATGCTTGCGAATTATCAGGCTGAAAAGCATGGGGGCAACGGCTTTATGCGTCTTCTGTTTTTTAAAGCAGGTCAAAAGGAAATTCAGGTTGATACTTATTCGCCATACTTGAATAAATTCAGGGCTAAGAAGCTTCTGCCAAAGGAGAGGTTTCTTTTAAAATTAAAAGAGTAGAGACAGTTGTAAGATGCAGACTGTCTCTACTCTTTTATTCGTAAAGGACGATGACATTTTACCCTTTATTTTTTAATTCATTGGCCAGGGCTACGGCATTTTCTTTTTCTTTAAAAGCCCCGACTTGTACTTTGTACAATTTTTCCGGTTCAGGTGCTGTAGGAGCTGGCTTTTTCTTAAGCTTATAAAAAGCAGAGAGTGCTTCAGTAATTGCCTGTGCACAAATTTTGCGGTAAGCAGCTGATTTTAAAGCCTTCGCTTCTTCTTGATTTGTCATAAAGCCGCACTCAATTAAAATAGCCGTCATTTTAGACTCCCGCAAGACATGGAAGTTGGCAAGCTTAACCCCCCGGTCCTCCCGTTTTGTTTTTTTAATCAGCTTTTTCTGAACCGCTTCTGCAAGGGCAATGGATTCCTGGGGTTTTGAGTCGTGAGCATATGTTTCGATGCCCTTGACATTATTCCAAACCGTGCCGTTTCCAAATGCGTTGGCATGAATGGATACAAACACATCTGCATTTGCGGCATTGGCCTTATCCGTTCTCTCTTTCAGCGGAACATCACGTGTGTCTGAATGAGTGAAAAGGATTGTAACGTTTTCATATCCTGCGAGAAGGTCCCTCATTTCGTTTGCTACAGCACGATTAAATTCATATTCTCTCATTCCGTCTACCGTTCTTTTCCCGGATGTTGTGTAACCGTGTCCGGCGTCAATTGCAATCTTCACGTACAGTCCTCCTATTAAATGGTCTTTACCTTACTAATATATCGCTGTATGTGCGATAAGTAGCGGTGATTGTCCTATGTTTTTAAAAAATAGGGAAGAAAGATTAAATTGATGAGAAAGGATTCCCGTTTCCGTTTAAAAGGTAAAAGTGCTAAAATAAGAGAGGATTTTATTGGTACCCCTTGAAAGGAAAAGGAGGAGCAGAAGTATGGCAAAAGTTCGAACGAAAGATTTAATTGAAAAATTCCATTTAGAGCTGATCAGCGGGGAAGAAGGAATTAATCGTCCCATCACAACAAGCGATTTGTCCCGCCCAGGGCTTGAAATGGCTGGCTTTTTTACATATTACCCGAAAGAACGCGTGCAAATACTCGGAAAAACAGAGCTGACGTTTTTTCAAAAGCTGACAGATGAGGAAAAGAGAAACCGGATGGATCAGCTATGTACAGATTCAACACCGGCCATTATCGTTTCACGCGAAATGGAGATCCCGCAGGAGTTAACAGACTCTGCAGAAGAAAAGTCTGTTCCGCTGCTTCGTTCACCTTTAAAAACAACCCGCCTATCAAGTCATCTGACTAACTTTTTAGAAGGAAAGCTTGCTCCCACTACTGCAGTTCACGGCGTTCTAGTAGACGTTTACGGCGTAGGAGTGCTGATTGTCGGAAAAAGCGGAGTCGGTAAAAGTGAAACGGCTCTTGAACTTGTAAAGCGCGGCCATCGTTTAGTTGCAGATGACTGTGTCGAGATCCGCCAGGAGGATCAGGATACATTGGTCGGAAATGCACCAGACTTAATTGAGCATCTTCTAGAAATCCGCGGACTTGGCATCATAAATGTAATGACGTTATTTGGAGCAGGCGCAGTCCGCAGCTATAAACGGATTACCCTCATTATTGATCTTGAAATCTGGGATCCTAAGAAGCAATATGACAGATTGGGCCTTGATGAAGAGAAAATGAAAATTATCGACACAGATGTTCCTAAATTAACCGTTCCCGTCCGCCCTGGACGAAACTTAGCGGTCATCATTGAAGTGGCGGCTATGAACTTCAGATTAAAACGCATGGGTCTGAATGCAGCTGAGCAATTTACAAATAAATTAACAGATGTCATAACAGATACTGAGCATGACGACGCATAATCATCATTAAGGGGGAATAGAGACAATGGAGGAAAATTTTACGCCTATCGATCCGATTTTTCTTGAGCTTGGACCCATACAGGTGCATTGGTATGGCTTGATTATCGGAATAGGAGCTTTGCTTGGTCTTTGGCTTGCTGTCCGTGAAAGTGAGCGCAGAGGTCTTCATAAAGATACGTTTGTAGATTTAGTGCTGTTTGCCATTCCAATCGCGATTATTTGTGCGCGTATTTATTATGTGATTTTTCAGTGGGATTATTACTCTCAAAACCCGGGGGAAATTGTGAAGATCTGGAACGGAGGCCTGGCTATTCATGGCGGTTTAATTGGGGCATTTGTAACAGGCTATATCTTTGCAAAGGTGAAAGGTCTCTCTTTTTGGAAGATTGCTGATATTGGGGCTCCGAGCATAATCCTTGGGCAGGCAATCGGCCGCTGGGGAAACTTTATTAACCAAGAAGCCCATGGCGGCGAGGTAACCCGTCAATTTTTAGAAGGATTGTTTCTGCCCGATTTCATCATCAATCAAATGTACATTAATGGTGCTTACTATCACCCGACGTTTTTATATGAATCTTTGTGGAGCCTTGTAGGCTTTGCCGGACTTATGCTTCTCAGAAAAGCCAATTTGCGCAGAGGAGAGCTTTTCCTCACCTACATCATCTGGTATTCAGTCGGACGCTTTTTCATTGAAGGTATGCGTACCGATAGCTTGATGCTGACGGAATCGCTGCGGGTTGCACAAGTTATTTCTCTAGTATTAATTGCGCTTGCAGTTGCAGTATTAATTATCAGGAGAGTCAAAGGATATTCAAATGAAAGATACTTAGAATCAGCCGAGTAAGGGGGATGTTTCTGATTAATAGTTTAAAAAAAGGACTTCAGGCAGGGCTTCAAACAACTTGGACGCTTGGCAAGGTTATTTTTCCGGTTACCTTGATTGTGAGTCTTCTTCAGCACACACCGGTACTCCCGTGGCTGATCAGGCTTATTCAGCCAGTCATGGGAATTTTCGGTTTATCAGGTGAAGCCGCCATTCCGCTGGTACTTGGGAACATGCTGAACTTGTATGCCGGGATAGCAGCCATCCTGACGCTTGATCTATCTGTTAAGGAAGTGTTTATTTTAGCTGTTATGCTATCGTTCTCACATAACTTGATTATTGAATCAACGGTTGCTGCAAAGGTGGGAATCAAGCTTTGGATCATTCTTGCTGTAAGGATTGGGCTTGCGGTCAGCTCTGCTATTATGATCAATCTACTATGGCAGGGCGGACAGGAAACGGCACAGTATGGGTTTATTCCAAAGAATACAGCCGATCCGGCCGGCTATGTTGAAATTGGTTTAAGTGCTGTTCAGAAAGCAGGTCTTGGCATTGTGCAGCTCGCCTTAATTGTGATCCCGCTGATGATCATCATCCAGGTGCTTAAAGATAAAGGGTTTTTAACTGTTTTTTCGAGATGGATGGCACCTGTTACAAGGATGCTTGGAATGAATGAAAACACCTCCATGACAATGGTAGCCGGATTAACGATAGGGCTTGCATACGGAGCTGGGGTCATGATTCAGGCAGCGGAAGAAGACGGGGTCAGCTATAAAGATTTAACGCTCGCCTTTATTTTTCTCGTCTCCTGTCATGCTGTGGTGGAGGATACCCTGATTTTCGTGCCGCTAGGCATTCCGGTTCTGCCGCTGTTATTGATCAGGATTGTAACAGCGGTCGTTCTGACAATGGCAGTAGGCGCGATTTGGAGCCGATTTGAACATACAAGAAGAAAGGAAGCAACTTATGAGAATTAACACCGTACTGTTTGATTTGGATGGAACTTTAATTAATACCAACGATTTAATCATAGAATCTTTCCTGCATACGCTGAATCTTTATTATCCGAACCAATATGGACGCGAGGACGTCCTGCCGTTTCTCGGACCTACCCTTCATGAAACGTTTGTAAAAATGGACCCGCTTCGTGTTGATGAAATGATCAGCACCTACAGGAAGTTTAATCATGATCAGCACGATCAATTGGTTGCTCAATTTGAAACGGTTTATGAAACAGTCCAGGCACTGCATGAAAAGGGCTATAAGCTTGGAATTGTCACAACTAAAATACGTGATACCGTGAATATGGGTCTTAAGCTCACGGGTCTTGGCCAGTTTTTTGAAACGGTCGTGACGCTTGATGATGTTAAAAACGCAAAGCCGCACCCAGAACCGGTCCTGCTTGCTTTAGAAAAACTGAACAGTTCTCCTGAGGAAGCGATTATGGTCGGGGATAACCACCATGATATTGATTCCGGAAAAGCAGCAGGCACCAAAACGGCCGGTGTGGCTTGGACAATAAAAGGCGTGGAGTATCTAGAAGGCTTTAAACCTGACTACATGCTGAACAAGATGAGTGATTTACTGAACGTGCTTGGAGCGGAATAAGTGTGAGAAAAACAACGAAATACCCTGTTAAAGGCCCGAATTCGCTTTGGCATGTTTACAAAACAGTCCCATTTTGGAAGGTCGTCCGCAACTTCATTGTCATTCAGCTGGCTCGCTACACCCCATTTCTTTCAATGAAAAATTGGATGTACCGGAATTTTCTCGGAATGAAGGTGGGGAAGCACACATCATTTGCCCTGATGGTTATGCTGGATGTGATGTTTCCTGAAAAAATCAAAGTTGGCCGGAATACGGTGATTGGCTACAACACGACACTGCTTGCGCATGAATATTTGATACGCGAGTATAGACTTGGTGACATTGTCATCGGTGACGAAGTCATGATCGGTGCAAATTCCACTGTTCTGCCGGGTGTTGAAATCGGAGACGGAGCCATTGTTTCAGCTGGCACGCTCGTCCATAAAGATGTTCCGGCAGGAGCCTTTGTAGGCGGAAATCCGATGAGAGTTATCTTTTCAAAGGAAGAGATGGATTTGCGGAGGGACACCAGCTTTTAGAGCTGGTGTCTTTTTGTTTATAAAATAGATTGCATTTCGTGGAAATTGGTTCTGAATTTCGGGAAAAGCAGTTTGATGAGTTAATTTAAGATTTCACATGAGAAAATCTTCATATTTTTATCATGAAATGCCTTATTTCTAGCGGCCTTTGGCCATTGGATCTTTGTTGCGAGCAGGATCCCCCGATGACCTTACTCACAAAAAACGCCATCCAATTCACAAAAACAGACTGCCAGCTCGCGAATTTTCTGTTTCAACTCTCGAAACCAATTGTTCAATTCGCAAGGCAGCCATCCGTGCGTAAAAATTCAGTATCCTGCTGATATCCAAATGATCCGCTTGCCAGAACCCCCGCTCCAAACTCTTACAGTTCTCTAACTCGCTCATAATCCATTCTAACTCGCCAGCAAGCATTTAGACCTCAGGACAAATTTGTCCGAAAAAAAGACCGGCCAACTACTGCTTGGCCGGTTTTCTATGTTAATTGGGGGAATAATACTATTTATTTACCCGCTTTTGATCGTAATAAACCTAATCAAACGTTTGTTTAAACATTTCTTTTTAGAGGAAATTCGGTAAAGAAAGAGAATGATAAGGGATATTCATACTTGCGAACTCGTCTTTATTTTGGTAGCATGTTACTATATTAGCGAACTAAAGGATTCGGAACTTTTTGTGAAAGAGGTGCAAGTCAGCATGTTTATGTTTGAAAAACCTCTCGGGATGAGAGATACATTGCCATTATTGTATGAAACAAAAAAACAGCTTCGTCAAAAAATGACGGGTGTAATAGAGAAATGGGGCTTTCAATTTATTGAAACGCCAACGCTTGAATTTTACGATACGGTAGGTATTCAGTCAGCAATTCTTGAAGGACAGCTGTTTAAGCTGCTTGATCAGGAAGGTCACACGCTGGTTCTTAGACCGGATATGACAGCACCAATAGCAAGGGTAGCGGCTTCTAGATTTTATAAGGAAAATTACCCGCTCAGACTTGCTTATGATGCGAATGTGTTCCGTGCGCAGCAGCGTGAAGGCGGACGTCCTGCTGAATTTGAACAAATTGGGACTGAATTGATCGGTGATGCAACAACAAGCGGAGATGCAGAGGTTATTGCACTTATGATTGCCGTTCTTAAAGAGGCAGGTCTTCAGGATTTTAAGGTCGCAATCGGACATATAGGTTTCGCGGACGCTTTATTTCTAGAGATTCTCGGAAATCAGGAGCGGGCTGATGTTTTAAGAAGATACTTATATGAAAAGAATTATGTAGGCTATCGCGAGCATGTAAAGTCATTGCCGCTGTCGTCTATTGATAAAGGAAGGCTGCTTCAGCTTCTGCAGCTGAGAGGCGGAGAGGATCAGCTTGCAGTTGCTGCCGACCTGGTTTCAAGCAGGGAAGGAAAAGAGGCTGCTGCAGAACTTGGCAAGCTGTGGTCACATCTTCAGGATTTTGGGGTGCTGGAATCCGTAAAGCTGGATTTAAATCTTGTCAGTCATATGAGCTACTACACAGGAGTTTTATTTGAGGTTTATGCAGGCAATGTCGGCTTTCCTCTTGGAAACGGCGGCCGTTATAATCAGCTTTTCGAACGATTTGATACACCTGCAGCGGCTACAGGCTTTGGAATCCGGTTAGACAGGCTGATTGAATCTCTTGGAGAACAGGAAGAGACACCTTGCATTCATTGTGTTCTTTACAGTCAGGAAAGAAGAAAAGAGGCTCTGAAGTATGCGGCTGAGCTTAGAGGACAGGGGAAAAGAGTGATTTTACAGGATATATCCGGAGTAAATGATGTAGATGCCTATACAAAGCAGTTTGCCGATGTAGCTTATTTTATTGGATCGAGAAAGGAAGAGCAGGATGGGTAATATGCTTACAATTGCGATGCCGAAAGGAAGAATATTTGATGAAGCAGCAAACTTGCTCAGAAAAGCGGGATATAAGCTGCCGCCTGAATTCGATAAGTCAAGAAAACTTATTTTAGAAGTTCCGGCAGAAAACATGCGCTTTATTTTAGCGAAGCCGATGGATGTCACAACATATGTTGAACATGGGGTTGCGGACATTGGCATTGCCGGCAAAGATGTCATGCTTGAGGAAGAGCGTGATGTTTATGAGGTGCTTGATTTGAAAATAAGTGACTGTTACCTGGCTGTTGCTGGCTTGCCTAACATGAGCGGCTCAGATGTTGTTGCCCCAAAGGTTGCAACAAAGTACCCAGGTGTGGCGTCTTCTTATTTCCGCGAGCAGGGGGAACAGGTGGAAATCATCAAGCTGAACGGTTCAATTGAGCTTGCTCCTTTAATTGGCTTGGCTGACCGTATTGTCGATATTGTTTCAACGGGCAGAACGTTAAAAGAAAACGGCCTTGTTGAACTTGAGAGAATTTGCAGCATTACTTCAAGACTCATTGTCAATCCTGTCAGCTACCGAATGAAGGATGCCCAGATTGATGAACTGGTCAGCCGATTATCAGAAGTTGTGGAGGGAGAAGCGAATGAGAATTGAAAGCTTATCAGGGAATTTTGCCTCTCTAAAGCGTTCGATTGACTCTGGTACAGAAGCACAGAGAGAGGCTGTTAAAAACATCATTGGAGATGTTAAGAGAAAAGGGGATGCTTCTCTTTTCGCCTATGCGGAAAAATTCGATTCTGTCCGTTTATCAAGTCTGAGAGTGTCAGAAGCGGAAGTAGAGGCAGCTTATCAGGAGCTAGATTGGGACTTAGTTGAGATTATCAGGGAAGCAGCAGAAAATATCCGTTTTTTTCATGAAAAGCAAAAGCGTGAGTCCTGGATTACATATAAAGAGGACGGAACGATGCTTGGACAGAAGATCACTCCTCTTGATGCTGTTGGAGTATATGTACCTGGAGGCACTGCCGCTTATCCTTCATCCGTTTTAATGAATGTCATTCCTGCACAAACGGCAGGGGTTAAGCGAATTGTTATGATTTCCCCTCCAAACAGGAAAGGTACGCTGCCTGCAGGAGTACTAGTTGCTGCAAAAGAGCTTGGTATAGAGGAAATCTACAAATCAGGCGGTGCCCAGGCGGTAGCTGCACTTGCATATGGAACGGAAACAATCAGGCCGGTTGATAAAATTGTTGGTCCCGGAAATATCTATGTGGCTCTTGCGAAGCGGGAAGTATTTGGGGATGTCGATATAGATATGATTGCCGGACCAAGTGAAATTGTTGTTTTAGCAGATGAGACGGCGAAAGCAAATGAAGTGGCAGCCGATCTGCTGTCCCAGGCTGAACATGATGTTCTTGCTTCAAGCGTACTTGTAACAGATTCAATGGAGCTTGCAGAAGCCGTATCAACAGAAGTCACGCGTCAGCTTGAGACTCTTCCGAGAAAAGAGATAGCAGGCCCTTCGATTGAGCAGTTCGGATTTATTTATGTGGCAGAGTCACTGAATGAAGCCATTAGCGCCGTGAACGAGCTCGCACCGGAGCATCTTGAGGTGTTAACAGAAAATCCGATGGAGCTGCTGAACAGCATTAGACACGCAGGCGCTATTTTCCTCGGAAGATATAGCTCAGAGCCTGTCGGAGACTATTTTGCGGGGCCCAATCATGTGCTCCCTACAAATGGCACAGCCCGTTTTTCAAGTCCGCTGAACGTCGATGATTTTGTGAAAAAATCCAGCATTATTTCATACAGTGAACAAGCATTTCAGCAATCAGCACATAAGATTGCAGCATTCGCACGTTTAGAAGGCTTAGAAGCACATGCACGCGCTGTTGAAGAGCGCTTAAAATAGGAGGTACTGACAATGGAAAGATCATCAAGTCTGCAAAGAACAACTAATGAAACGGATATCTCCCTGTCTCTTTCAATTGACGGAGAAGGGATTTCCGAATTGAATACAGGCGTGCCCTTTTTGACACACATGCTTGATCTGTTTACGAAGCATGGCCAATTTAATCTATCTGTTGCGGCTATTGGAGATACGGAGATTGATGGCCATCATACGACAGAAGATATCGGCATTTGTCTTGGACAGGCATTCAGAGAAGCATTAGGCGATAAAAGAGGTATTAAGCGCTATGGTCAGGCAATGGTTCCTATGGATGAAGCCCTTGCCCAGGTAGTAGTTGATTTAAGCAACCGCCCGCACTTTGAATTGAAAGGCGAGTTTCCAAGTCCTACAGTAGGAAACTTTGATACGGAGCTTGTCCATGAATTTCTTTGGAAGTTTGCTCTTGAAGCACGGATCAACCTGCATGTCATTGTCCACTACGGCCGCAATACTCACCATATGATTGAAGCGGTTTTCAAAGCTTTAGGCAGAGCGCTTGACGAGGCATCAACGATTGACCCTCGGATTAAAGGAGTCCCGTCCACGAAGGGAATGTTATAAATGATCGGAATAATTGATTATGGCATGGGGAATTTGTACAGCGTCAGCAAAGCGCTTGAGCGCTTGAATATCAGCTATTTCATTTCAGAAAATCCGGAAGAGCTTGAAAATGCGGATGGCTATATTCTTCCTGGAGTCGGCTCCTTTAAGGATGCAATGGCGATTTTAAATGAAACAAAGTTAACGGACTATATTCAGAAAATCGCAAGTGAAGGGAAGCCGCTGCTTGGTATTTGTTTAGGGATGCAATTATTATTTGATTCGAGTGAGGAAAATGGTTTAACAGAAGGACTGACCCTTTTAAAAGGGAATGTTGTGCATTTTCCGGAAGATCTTATGAAAAAAGAGCAGCTGAAGGTGCCGCACATGGGCTGGAATCGATTACGCATGCACCAGCAAAGCGATCTTCTAGAAGGTCTTGAAGAAGGCTACTCCTATTTTGTGCATTCTTACTATGTGAAGGCTGAAAAGAGCAGCACCGTGATTGCAAGTGCCGACTATGGCGTCGATGTTCCTGCAGTTGTTGGTGAGAAAAATATATTTGGGACACAATTTCATCCCGAAAAAAGCAGTCATTTAGGCATTGGCATTCTGAGGAACTTTGTCAAAATCGTTGAAGAGAAGGTGAAATCATGAGTGAATTTATCATATATCCGGCAATCGATATGCGCGGAGGAAAATGTGTCCGTCTAATACAAGGCGATTATACAAAAGAAACAATTTACGGCGACTCACCTTACGAGATGGCAAAAGTGTTTGCTGATAAAGGGGCAAAATGGATTCACATGGTTGATTTGGATGGAGCTAAAGCCGGCAAAAGAGTCAATCACAAACATGTTCTCGAAGTAGCGGAAAAGCTGAATGTAAATGTGCAGATAGGCGGAGGAATCCGTACGGAGGAAGACGCAGAGTATTATCTTTCAAATGGGATATCCCGTGTTATCCTGGGAAGCTCTGCAATCTCTAATCCTGATTTCGTGAAAAAAATGCTTGCGAAATATGGCAGTAAAATAGCGATCGGAATTGATGCAAAGGACGGCTATGTTTCAACTGAAGGGTGGATTGAGACGTCAACAGTAAAGGCTGCTGATCTTGGTGTGGAGCTTGCTGCAGCAGGTGCTGAAGTGTTTATATTCACTGATATTGCAACAGACGGCATGTTATCCGGACCTAATGTTGACGCTGTCCGTGAAATGGCGGGGGCTACCGGCAAAGAAGTAATCGCATCTGGCGGAGTCAGCTCTCTGGATGATTTAGTGATGCTTGCTGCTTTTCAAAAAGAAGGAGTGGCAGGGGCAATTGTAGGAAAAGCGCTCTACACAAATCAATTCGATCTAGCCCAAGCCTTAGAAGAGGTGGAGCTCGCATGATTACAAAACGGATCATTCCTTGTCTTGATGTAAAAGACGGAAGGGTAGTAAAAGGCATTCAATTTTTGGGGCTGAGAGATGCAGGGGATCCTGTTGAGCTTGCAACCTTTTATGACAAAGAGGGCGCGGATGAGCTCGTCTTTTTAGATATATCTGCTTCTCACGAAGGCAGAAAAACAATGGTGGATGTGGTTGAACGTGTCGCAGCGCAGCTTGCGATCCCATTTACAGTGGGAGGCGGCATCAATTCGCTTACCGATATGAAAAAAATTCTTCGTGCAGGTGCTGACAAAGTTTCCGTCAATACATCAGCAGTGATGCGCCCTGAACTGATTTCAGAGGGGGCGCGATTCTTTGGTTCCCAATGCATGGTTGTAGCCATTGACGCAAGGTTTGCTGATGAAACCGGCAAATATATGGTGTACACACATGGCGGACGAAAAGAAACAGAGTGGGAAGTGACAGACTGGGCCAGAGAAGCAGTTAAGCGCGGCGCAGGCGAAATTCTGCTCACAAGCATGAACAGCGACGGTGAAAAAAGCGGATTCGACCTTGCTTTAAATAAAATGGTAAGCGAAGCAGTTTCCGTTCCTGTTATTGCTTCAGGAGGTGCAGGAAACGCTGAACACTTCGCAGAGGCATTCTTAGAAGGAAAAGCGGATGCTGCCCTTGCAGCTTCTATTTTCCACTATAAAGAGACGTCAGTAAAAGAAGTAAAAGATTACTTAAAAACGCGGGGAGTGAATGTCAGATGAATCTGCAATCGGTAAAGTTTGATCAAAATGGCTTAGTCCCTGCAATCGTTCAGGATGCAGTCAGCAAAGAAGTTCTTACTCTGGCATATATGAATGAGGAATCTCTGCAAAAAACAATTGAAACAAATGAAACATGGTTTTACAGCCGCTCCAGACAAGAGCTTTGGAACAAAGGGGCAACTTCAGGGAATACCCAGGAGGTTGTTGGGTTAAAATACGATTGCGACCAGGATGCTCTGCTCGTATTGGTGAAACCTGCCGGCCCTGCGTGTCATACTGGCTCGTACTCTTGTTTTTCAGAAAACGTGTTTGGCGATTTCAGGCAAGCCCCTGCCGAACGCTTTGAAATCCTGAACACACTGGAAAAATTGATCGCAGAACGTGAAGCAGAAATGCCTGAAGGCTCTTATACCACGTACCTGTTTACAGAAGGCGTCGATAAAATCCTGAAAAAAGTTGGAGAGGAAGCATCAGAAGTCATCATCGCAGCCAAGAACCGCGATGCAGATGAACTAAAATGGGAAGCTGCCGATCTATTGTTCCACTTAATAGTGCTGCTCCGTGAACAAAAACTTCCGCTTGATGAAGTGCTAAATGTATTGGAAGAGCGTCATTTACCGAAAAAATAGTGGAAGAGTCCTCATTTTGAGGGCTTTTTCTTAGGATCAAAAAAACCAATTCTACCTTAAAAAAGTGCATCAAAGCGGCGGAATGGAGCATAAAAATGGTCTCCACCTTGAAAAAAGTGCTTGGTTGGCCTTATTTGTGCTCGCTATTCAATAGCACTGCCAATTTCCTCCTAATTAAAAACCTCAAAAACCAGAAAAAAACAATCTGGGTCCTCATAGATCCATTAAAAACTCCTTTTCTTCAAATCTCTCAAATATTTCCATCAATCCCGTTTGCTGCACGGCCATTTTGCCTAAGATAAGATCATGTGCATAAGGCGATAATCTTGTTTTTTTAAACGGTTTAATAATTTTTACCATTCCTATTGTTGTACTTCCCCAGTGTGGTATACTAACCTACGGCAGAAGTAAAGAAATGGAGGATTTCAGTGGGAAAACAATCGAGTAACACTCAGCAAAAAGCACAGATTGTCCCTTTCTTCCAAGACGGACAGTACTTTTACCGTAAGGGCATGAAAGCCTATCGGGAACGTGATCTTTTAAAAGCGAGCAAGTGGATTCAGCGTGCGATTCAGCTTGAGCCGAATCAGATTGTCATGCTCAGCCAGCTTGCAGCCATCTATACCGAACTTGGAAAATACCAGCAATCTAATGACCTTTTAACATACATTCTTAAGAATATCGATAAAGATTTAACGGAATGCCATTATTTTATGGCAAATAATTACGCACATTTAGGTCTCTTTCATGAAGCCTACAAATGTGCAATTGAATATCAGACTAAAGAGCCGAATGGCGAGTTCATCGAAGAAACAGAAGATCTCCTTGATTTGCTCACGATTGAAGGGGCAGATGAAGAAGATCCCTTTTTAGATTCGGATGAACTGATTGT
Organism: Bacillus sp. F19; assembly: GCA_023823795.1. NCBI lineage: Bacteria > Bacillati > Bacillota > Bacilli > Caryophanales > Bacillaceae > Bacillus > Bacillus sp. F19. The sequence goes on along the minus strand of CP085710.1, from coordinate 4,672,457 downwards.
TAAGCAGGATGCTGCAAAATCACTTCTGGAAAATGGGAAATTAGAAGAAGCCATTTCCTTGTTAAAAGAAATCGTCACGGATTTTCCGGAATTCTGGTCTGCTTACAACAACTTGTCGTTAGCCTATTTTTACATGGGCGACGTTCAGCAGGCGAAGGATTATTTAGATATGGTGCTCGACAAAAATCCGGGCAATCTCCATGCTCTATGCAATCTGCTCGTGTTCTACTACTACGAACGTCAGGATGAGAAAGTAGAAGAATTGGCGCAAAGACTTGGACACATCTATCCTATTCTTTTTGAACACCGCTATAAGCTTGGCGCGACTTTTGCATTGGTCGGGCAATATGAGCTTGCCTTTAAATGGCTAAGAGCCATTTACAGACAAGGATTTGACGGTGATGATACCTTCTATTACTGGCTTTCCTATTCGGCTTACTTTACCGGGAAAGAAGAACTTGCCAGAACCAGCTGGGATCGTGTAATTGAAATAAATCCTGATAAAGCCGGTTCAGAGCCGTGGTCGGCGGAAAAGAAGTCGGTGGAACGTCCAATGACGATGCCGATTGAAGAGCGTCTTCTTGCGATCTTTTTAGCAGCTGAAACAAAGCAGCTTGATCAGATTCAATTCTTCCAAACAGCAAAAGTTCCTCAATCAGTCTTCGAAAGAGAGTTTATGGATCTTGCAATTGCGCATGTTAATGGAGAGATTAAAAAAAGCGTCTCTGAAAAATCAAAGTTCACCTACCAGGCAGCGCAAGTCCTGTTTGAAAACAATAAAACCCTGAACGAAGGACTTTATTTGTTTTTCTTTAAAACAGCGTTAAAAGCAAAAAGAGAAGAGATGCCGTTTAAAAACCATCTTGCATGGGCTTGCGCACTGGAATACGTGTGGAAAAAAGAAAATGGATATAAAGTGACGCAGACAGAGCTTGCTAAACAATACTCCATTTCAGGTAAAACTCTTTCAAAGTATTCAGCTTTCATCAAGAATTTATGGTCGTGAGCAAAAAAATGGCATAAAGCACTTATCTTTTATAGGATAAGAGTAGGGGAAACACAAGATCCCGAAAATGATCAATTGCTGCGAACGCAAGGAGTGATGTAGTGTGTCTGAAGAGAAAATTTATGATGTCATTATCGCTGGTGCAGGTCCTGCCGGAATGACAGCAGCTGTTTATACATCCAGAGCAAACCTCTCAACTTTAATGATTGAGCGCGGTGTTCCTGGAGGACAAATGGCCAATACAGAGGACGTTGAAAACTATCCTGGTTTTGACCATATTCTTGGACCTGACTTATCAACAAAAATGTTTGATCATGCGAAAAAATTCGGTGCTGAATATGTATACGGAGATATAAAAGAAATTATCGACGGCGAAGAGTACAAAACCGTTGTTGCCGGAAGCAAACAATACAAAGCGCGTTCTGTCATTATTTCAGCTGGTGCCGAGTACAAGAAAATCGGCGTTCCGGGCGAAAAGGAACTTGGCGGCCGCGGAGTTTCTTACTGTGCAGTCTGTGACGGCGCATTCTTTAAAAACAAAGAGCTGATCGTTATTGGCGGAGGCGACTCTGCAGTAGAAGAAGGGGTGTATTTAACGCGTTTCGCATCAAAAGTGACAATTGTTCACAGACGCGATGAGCTTCGTGCCCAAAAAATTCTTCAGCAGCGCGCGTTTGATAATGATAAAGTAGATTTCATCTGGAATCATACGATTAAAGAAATCAATGAAAAAGACGGCAAGGTTGGCAGTGCAACCCTTGTAAACACTCAAACAGGCGAAGAGACTGAAATGAGTGCGGACGGAGTATTTATTTATATCGGAATGCTTCCTCTGTCAAAACCGTTTGCTTCTATCGGCATTACAAACGAAAACGGATATATCGAAACGAATGAGCGCATGGAAACGAAGGTGCCTGGCATCTTTGCTGCAGGCGATATCCGCGAAAAATCATTGCGTCAAATCGTAACAGCTACAGGCGATGGCTCGATTGCAGCACAAAGTGCTCAGCATTTTGTAGAAGAATTAATGGAAAAAATGAAAGCTGCCAACTGATTTTCGGTCATGCTTTAAACTGTTAACAAAAACGTAACTCGGTTTTAACTATCCTGTAACACCACTGAAATAATAATGGGGTACTATATAAATAGTAATTGACCCCCTTTTATAAATAAACTTTTGAGTACGGGCGCCCTTTCCCGTACTCCTTTTTTTTGTTCATTTTTCTTTGAAACTTTTATCCCCGCTTACACGTATATAAACCTCGATAGGCATTCCTTTAAAAAATTAGTCTGTCCGCAGCCTCCGTTCATTGTGAGGTTGTCTTTGAAATAGTATAATAAAAAGTGAGAAAATATGATTAGACTACCCGAACGAATCCAGAGGTGAAAGACTTTTGCAAAGAGTAACGAATTGCGTTTTAGTACAGGACAATAAAATTCTTCTCATGCAAAAACCGAGAAGAGGATGGTGGGTGGCGCCTGGCGGAAAAATGGAGCAGGGTGAATCGATTAAAGACACTGTCATTCGAGAATATCGCGAAGAAACAGGCATATATTTAAAAAACCCAAAAATTAAAGGAATCTTCACCTTTATTATTAAAGATGGAAATGAAATTGTTTCAGAGTGGATGATGTTTACGTTTTTTGCTACGGAATTTACAGGTGAGAATGTGGCAGAATCTGAGGAAGGAAAGCTTAAGTGGCATTCTTTAGAAGAGGTCAGTGACCTTCCGACGGCTCCGGGCGATCATCATATTCTTGAGTTTATGATGAAAGGTGCCGGTTTGATATATGGCACCTTTACTTACACACCTGATTTCGAACTGCTGGCATATCGGTTAGATCCGCAGTAAACGATCCATTCATTAATATAAAAACGGGTAAAGAGAAAGGAGGCAATCTGCATGAGTACAGGCAGTGTTCAGGATATAAAGATGGTGATTATTACAGGCATGTCAGGAGCAGGCAAAACGGTTGCCATTCAAAGCTTTGAAGATCTTGGTTATTTTTGTGTAGATAACCTGCCGCCTAATCTGCTACCGAAGTTTCTTGAGCTGATGAAGGAATCCGGCTCTAAAATGAACAAAGTTGCACTGGTAATGGATTTGCGGGGACGCGAATTTTTTGAAAGCCTGTTTCAGGCGCTGGATGATATGGCGGAAACGACTTGGATTAATCCTCAAATTCTTTTTCTGGATGCTAAGGATGCTACCCTTGTTACTCGATACAAGGAAACACGCAGGTCCCATCCATTGGCCACAACAGGCTTGCCTTTAGAAGGCATTAAAAACGAAAGAGAATTGCTTGAGGAGCTGAAAGGCCGTTCTCAGATGATCTTTGACACATCTGAATTGAAGCCCCGCGAACTCAGAGAAAAAATACTGAAGCAGTTTGCGGAAGATGCTGAGCATACCTTCTCTGTAAATGTGCTCTCGTTCGGTTTTAAATACGGAGTGCCGATCGATGCTGATTTAGTATTCGATGTCAGATTCTTGCCGAATCCGCATTATATTGATCATATGAGACCGAAAACAGGACTTGAAGAGGAAGTTTCCTCGTATGTTCTAAAATGGACAGAGACTCAGAAGTTTTTAGAAAAGGTACTGGATTTGCTTACCTTCATGCTGCCTTACTATAAAAGAGAAGGAAAAAGCCAGCTTGTCATTGCAATAGGATGCACAGGCGGCCAGCACCGTTCGGTTACATTGGCGGAATACATTGCGAAGCACTACAAAAATGACTATCAGACGCACGTATCACATCGTGATATTGAGCGCAGAAGTCGTCATTAAATGACTGATACTGCAAATAGGCCAAAGGTTGTCATAATCGGCGGAGGTACCGGATTGTCTGTACTCTTGCGGGGGTTAAAAGGATACCCTGTTGATATTACAGCAATTGTTACAGTTGCAGATGATGGCGGGAGCTCAGGCCGGCTCCGTGACGAACTCGATATTCCGCCTCCAGGTGACATACGCAATGTGTTAGCTGCGCTTTCAGATGTAGAGCCGTTAATAGAAGATTTATTTCAGCACAGGTTTAATAAAGGAAATAGTCTCACAGGACATTCTCTTGGAAATCTTATCTTGGCAGCGATGACGAATATTACAGGCGACTTTTTCCATGCCGTGCGGGAAATGAGCAAAGTCCTTAATGTGCGCGGAAAAGTTCTGCCTGCTGCGAATCGAAGCGTCGTCCTTCATGCTGAAATGGAAGATGGAACGATTGTTTCAGGAGAATCAAAAATACCATACTCCGGCAAGAAGATTAAACGCGTCTTTTTATCACCCGAATCCATTGAGCCTCTTGAAGAGACGATCGAAGTGATTCGGCAGGCTGACTTAATTCTCCTCGGTCCGGGAAGCTTATACACGAGTATTCTGCCTAATCTTCTCGTTCCTAAAATCGGTGACGAGGTTTGCAAGGCAAAAGCAAAAAAGGTTTATATTTGCAATGTGATGACTCAGGCAGGGGAAACCCTTGATTTTACTGCAAGCGATCATGTAAAAGCATTGTTTGAACATATGAAATGCAAGTTCATCGATACAATATTAGTGAATGATGAAGAAATACCTGATATGATGAAAGCATTATATGCAGAGGAACTGGCTAAACCCGTCTATTATGACATTGAAGCATTGCGGAATTTGGGACTGGAGATCGTTCATGATAAGATCGTTTCATACGAAAATAACGTCATCCGCCATGATACGGTTAAAGTTGCCAAGCTGCTGTATGATATGATCACATAAAAAATAAAGAGTGCAAACGAATGCATTTATAAGGATTGGAGGGTGCAGAAAGATGTCCTTTGCTTCTGAAACAAAAAAAGAATTAACCAACATAGAGTCTAAAGCCTGTTGTTTAAAAGCAGAGTTATCTGCACTCATCCGAATGAACGGCTCTCTTTCTTTTTCGAATCGAAAATTAATTTTGGACATTCAAACCGAAAATGCAGCAATAGCTAGAAGAATATATACTCTCTTAAAAAAGCAGTATGACGTTTCTGTCGAGCTGCTTGTGCGGAAGAAAATGCGTTTGAAAAAGAATAACGTCTACATCGTTCGGCTGATAGAAAAAGCTCGTGAAATATTAGAGGATCTGGGCATCCTCGGAGAGAATTTTACGTTTGAGAGAAGTATTTCCGAGGAGCTTGTCAGAAAGAAATGCTGCAAGCGATCCTATATAAGAGGTGCCTTTTTGGCAGGAGGTTCTGTAAATAACCCGGAGACTTCATCCTATCACTTGGAAATTTTTTCTTTATATAAAGAGCACAATGACTCTCTATGTGAATTAATGAATTCCTTCCATTTGAACAGCAAAACACTCGAACGGAAAAAAGGATACATTACCTATTTGAAGGAAGCCGAGAAAATATCTGATTTTCTCAGCATTATAGGCGGTCACCAGGCACTCCTGCGCTTTGAAGATGTGCGGATTGTCCGCGATATGAGAAATTCCGTTAACCGTCTCGTCAATTGTGAAACCGCTAACTTAAACAAGACAATTGGTGCAGCCATACGCCAAGTCGAGAATATTAAATTCATCGATGAAAAAATGGGTCTTGAAGCACTGCCCGACAAATTAAGTGAAATCGCACGTCTTCGGGTAGAGTATCAGGATGTTACACTTAAAGAACTGGGTGAAATGGTATCAAGCGGCAAAATCAGCAAGTCAGGCATTAATCACCGTCTGAGAAAACTTGACGAGATTGCAGAACAACTAAGAAATGGCCAGCCAGTAACGATCAAATAAAAAGGGGAAAGAAGAGGGGATTCATATGGTTGAGAAACAGGTCGAAGTTCGTTTAAAGACAGGCTTACAAGCCCGTCCAGCAGCACTTTTTGTACAAGAGGCTAATCGTTATTCATCAGACATCTTTTTAGAAAAAGACGGAAAAAAAGTGAACGCGAAGAGCATCATGGGGTTAATGAGTCTTGCAATCAGCACTGGCTCAGTGGTTACTCTTATCGCAGAAGGCCATGACGAGTCAGAAGCATTAGAGGTTTTATCTCAATATGTGAAGCAAGAAGCTTAAAAACGGCCTTTGGCCGTTTTTTTTTTGATTAGGAGGTATTTGGAAAACGGAAAGTATTTCGCTGACTTTGTAAAGTATTTTACGGGTTTTCGCTAGTAAAAAGGATATTTCGGAAAGTAAAAGTCACTATTTGGAAAGTAAAAGCCACGATTTGGAAATCATGCCTCAAAGAAGAAAACAAAAAAACAGAACGGCCTAAGGCCGTTCTGCTGTATCTTATTATTTATTATCAGGCAGAATATTGCGAGTCATCACTTTATCAATCAAGCCGTACTCAAGTGCACGTTCTGCCGTCATGAAGTTGTCACGGTCTGTATCGCGAGCGATCACTTCGATTGGCTGGCCGCTGCGGTCAGCAAGAATTTGATTCAGCTTATCACGCAAGAACAAGATGCGTTTTGCAGCGATCTCAATTTCAGTTGCCTGTCCTTGAGCTCCGCCAAGAGGCTGATGAATCATAACTTCACTGTTTGGAAGGGCATAGCGTTTGCCTTTTGCGCCGGCTGCAAGGAGGAATGCTCCCATTGACGCGGCCATACCGATGCAGATTGTTGATACTTGTGGTTTAATAAACTGCATTGTATCGTAAATCGCCATACCGGCTGTAATAGAACCGCCTGGGCTGTTAATGTAGATTGAGATGTCTTTCTCTGGATCTTCAGCTTCTAAGAACAAAAGCTGGGATACAATTGAGTTTGCCACGTTATCGTCAATCCCGCTTCCAAGCATGATAATGCGGTCTTTTAAAAGACGTGAGTAAATATCGTATGCACGTTCACCGCGGTTCGTTTGTTCAATAACTGTAGGTATTAAATTCATCGTATTTTCCTCCTTTTAAATAAAGGTAAATTTTATGTACTCTCATCATACAACTATGGTCAATAAAGGTCAAACGAAACGCTGTTCTTTGATGCTTTTTCTTGCACCTTATAATATATGCAGCAGTCGCTGACTGTAACCATGTTACCCAATTATTTTTTCTTTCAAACGGTTGAGTGAAGTTGTTTCATGCCTCATTTTTTCTGCGCATGATAGAACTTCTATAGTGGTCTTTCCCCAGCAGACTGTAACGTAAGTATTCGGCAGGCACTTTAAAATATCCTTTATATTTCCGTTCGGCCGCTGATAAAAGGCAAGCATTTTTTAATGATCATACTATTTGGTTCAGTGCTTTATATCTTAGAAATCCCCCGTTTTCTTCAGGAGTTTAGCCTTTTCTGCCTGCAGTATAAAAATACCGCTTGATACATAGGTAGTTTTTATCGTATAATAGCGCTACTGACTAATAAATTTTCATATGCGCTCGTAGCTCAGTTGGATAGAGCGGTGGTTTCCGGTACCACGTCTGTCGGGGGTTCGAATCCCTTCGAGCGCGTCACTTATAGAAAGAGCTGGTTTTTAATTAAACCAGCTCTTTCTTTTTTTGTTGGAGGCTTATCAATTGAGCTAATCACAAAAATGGTTAAACCCAATAATTCGCCGGCTAATAAATAATTGAAAATAGCTAAAAAAGCGGCTAGAACAAATGGAATTTATGCTAATAAAACAGCGGATTATGCTAAAAAGACTTTCTGTGCGCCCGTCAAAGATTAGCAGGCCGCCTATACGGACTGAGTTGACAGGTACAAGCTCCAACACAAAAGCTTCTTTGTCAGAAACGGAGCTGAGCACATAGCTCTGCTATTCGGATTGCTAGATTCTATTATAGATTCCTTGAAAATAGACTAATGACCCAAGAGAGGCGCCTTTCCAAAAGGCGTCTCTCTATCATTTACTATAAAAAGGAGTGATAAACATTGAGTGTTTCTCAAAAATATCAAATTGAACAGCGCTATATCCGGCTTGGAAATGCACGGTCAGGGGAAAAACTGACTGGACCTCTATTTATAGTCTCTCACGAAACGGCAAATAACTCGGCTGATGCTGACGATCACTTTAATTATTTTAACAACTCTCAGCCGAGTGCATCTGCTCATACGTTTATAGATGATGGTAAAATTCTTGAGATCATCCCATTAGATGAAAAAGCGTGGCACAATCTTTACCGGAACCCTGAAGATAATCAGTTCTTCGATTATGATGCAAATGACGCAGCTATTGCAGTTGAACTCTGCCGCACTGGAGATTTCAATAAAGCCTATGACCGGTATGTATGGTACCACGCGTACCTTTGCCGCCGGTTCAATTTAAACCCTTCGACAAAAATAGTCGCCCACAGTACACTTGATCCACGCAGAAGATCGGATCCGGGCAGCTGGTTCAGCGAACACGGTGTGACATGGGAAAAATTTATAAGTGATGTGCGTGTTTATTATGATGCATGGGGTAGCAGCGGAACGCCTATTAAAGTAGAGCCGCCAAAGCAGGAAACAGGCACTGAGGTAGATGTGACCATTATACGAAAGGGAAACCGGGGTCCGGAGGTAACTTTTTTACAGAAAAAACTGATCTCACTGGGATATGCGCTCCCGAGATTCGGTGCAGACGGCACGTTTGGTGCGGAGACAGCAGCTGCGGTTAAAGAGTTTCAAAGAGATCAGAGAATAACGGCTGACGGAATCGTGGGGCCGGAGACCTTCAGCAAGCTGAATCGGGCAAAACCAAGACGTGGAAATCCGTATCCGGGTACTCTTTACAGATTGAAGTCTCCATATATGAAGAGCGTAAATATCGGAGAAATACAGCGAAAGCTTGGAGTTAAGGCAGACAATATTTATGGACCAATCACTGAGCGTGCAGTAAGGGATTTTCAGCGCAGGCAAAATCTTAAAGTTGATGGTATTGTAGGACCGCTGACATGGCGAAGGTTATTTCCGTAAGAAAAGTGTTTTTAGACGATCTAGACAGATATTGACGCTGGGACCTTAAATGCCAATCCGATAAAAAAAGCCCCGCCAAGTTAACCTGGCGGGGCATGATTGAATGGAAACAGAAATAATATGTAAGAGTCCAGTAAGCCGCACTGGACAAGAAGTGTATATTGCCGTGCTTGACGACTCAACAATTCTTATTTTAAAGCATGTCACGTTTTTTGTGAACAGGTAAATTTTTCAATTATTTTTCGGATTTAATCGTATTGTACGCCTCGTCCAAATTCTGAATCCGTTTTAAGACCACTGAGTTTTTTGTAAGCTGATCCTGAACCAGCGCTGATACGACAGATCGATAATAACGGTTCATGGCATCAAGCTTCGGAACTTGACCTTCATTCTGTTTAATGTGCTCTTTAAAATTTTGCTCAAAGTAGGGCACTGAAAATAATTCACTCATTGATATCTCTCCTTTGAAGTTCTTTCCATACAATGATGGACCGTTTTCGTGTAAAATGAGAAGCAGGGGGAACGAACTATGGATATGAAAGTCGGTTTATTTCAAGAGCAATCATTAAAACTCAATATGACGCAAGAATTAAAGCAAGCGATTACTCTCCTTCAATACTCTTCTATGGAGCTTGCCTCCTATATAGAGGACCTTACCCTTGAAAATCCCCTCATCGAATTAAAAGAGAAGCCTGATTCAGGCGTATTGTATCATACCTCATCACGGGCAAAAATGACAAGTTCATCAAAGAACACGGACTTGATTGAAAACGTATCAAGCCTTGGCACAACCCTGCAGCAGCATTTAGAAGCACAGCTGCTGGGGATGAAGCTGACTGCATCAGAAAAACGAGCTCTTCATATCCTGATACAGGCTCTTGATCCTAACGGGTACATAGAGGCAGATCTTAGTGTACTTTCTGAAAAATTCAGCATCAGTGCCGAAGAGTTAAATCAGCAGCTAACCGTATTACAGAAGCTTGACCCAGCAGGAGTAGGCGCGAGAAATCTGCAGGAATGCATTTCGATTCAGCTCGCAAGACTGCCGGAACGAAATAAAACAGCCGAATTAATTGTGAACGACTATTTCTACTTATTCGCGGAAAAATCATGGAAAGAGCTGGCGAAAAGAACGAAGCTTGATTTAAAAGAAATTCAAAGTGTCCAGGATTTTATAAAAACACTGCATCCGCGCCCTGGGCTTGCCTATCATCACGTTCATGACAGCTATATTGTTCCTGAGCTGACAGTGGCCAAGGTTCACGGGGAATGGCAAGTCATGTACAATGATGACATTTCACCTAAAGTCGCTGTTAACTCTGCCTATGAATCTAATTATTCTTCTATAGAAGATTCAGATGTGAAGCAATATCTGTCTTCAAAGCTCAATCAATGCAGATGGCTGATAAAAACGCTGAATCAGCGGAAAGAGACAATGATGAAAGTGATGAAAGAAATTGTGCGGAGGCAGGCTGACTTTTTCGATAAAGGTGAATTATTCATGAAACCGCTGACATTAAAGACTGTCGCTGATGCAATTGAAGTTCATGAATCAACTGTCAGCCGGACAGTGAGGGAGAAGTATGTTCAGACTCCTCATGGGCTTTATGAGCTGAAATTTTTTTTCTCAAATGGATTAGAACAATCCTCGCAGGAAATCACTGCTTCCACTGTAAAAACAATCATAGAACAAATGATTGAACAGGAAGATAAACTTGCACCGCTGTCTGATCAGAAAATTGTCACAAAACTCGCAGAGGAACATCAAATTGATGTCTCAAGAAGAACGGTGGCCAAATACAGAGATCAGTTAGGGATTGCCTCTTCTTCTGCAAGAAAACGATATTAGGATGTGTAAAAATAATGCTTTTAAAAATGTATTCAAGAAACAGCTGTCCTCTCTGTGTTGAAGCTTTAGAGGAACTTGAAAAACTGAAAAACGACATGAATATAGAAATAGAAGTTGTTGATATTTACAATGATGATGCCCTGCTTGAAAAGTATCAGCTCATGATTCCTGTCGTTGAATATGGAGGTTTGGTGCTTGGATACGGCAAAATTAAAAAAGATTTTATAAGAAAGCGGTTACTTGATAAAAAGCAAGAAAGAATAGTTGAATAAGCATTTTCACCCTGCTAAAATGAAAATATAGCAGGGATGATTTTTTTTAGGTTAGTGGGACATATTACGTCATAGAGGGACACTTTTCGTCCCGTATGTTCTTGAAAGGGAATTTGTACATGAGGTCAATTATAGAAGTCCAAAAAAAATTATTGCCTGATCTGCTTCAAGTTATGCAAAAACGTTATCAGATCCTTCAGTATATACGACTAATGCAGCCAATCGGACGTCGAAGTCTTTCATCTAGTCTCGGGATCAGTGAGCGGGTTTTAAGAGGGGAAGTTCAATTTTTGAAAGATCAAAATTTGATCGATATTTTTTCCTCCGGCATGATGTTAACGAAGGAAGGATCATCTCTGTTAAGTATTCTCGAAGAAACGATGAAAGATGTTTTAGGTTTAACGTTTTTGGAAAATACATTAAAGGAACGTTTAAATCTTAAAAACGTCATCGTCGTATCCGGAGACAGCGATCAGTTCTCATGGGTTAAGAAAGAAATGGGCAGAGCCTGTGTCGCATGCATAAAAGAGCGGCTTACAGGGGGAAATATCGTCGCTGTCACTGGAGGAACAACCATTGCCGCTGTCGCTGAAATGATGACGCCGGACAGTAAAAATCGCGAACAGCTGTATGTACCTGCCAGAGGCGGCCTTGGAGAAAATGTAGAAAACCAGGCCAACACAATCTGCGCAAAAATGGCTGAGAGGGCGATGGGAAACTACCGTCTTCTGCACGTTCCAGATCAGTTAAGCAAGGAAGCCTATCTCTCTATTATTGAAGAACCGTCAATTAAAGATCTGCTTATGCTCATTAAATCCTCAAGTATGGTTGTTCATGGAATAGGAGACGCTAAGACAATGGCGGAACGCCGGAAAACACTGCCAGAAGACTACATAAAGATAGAGCAGGGTCAGGCGGTAGCAGAAGCGTTCGGGTATTATTTCAATCAAGAAGGAGAAGTCGTTCACAAGGTGCAGACAGTAGGGATGCAGCTTAACGACTTAGAAAAGATTCAGGATGTTATTGCAGTGGCAGGCGGAGCTTCAAAAGCAAAAGCCATCCGGGCATACCTGAGGCAGGCAGCCGATTCCATTCTTATAACGGATGAAGGGGCCGCGAAAGAGTTAATAAGGGATCTTAATCTCTAATTATATAGCTACAAAAAAAATCTCTCACTTATTTAAAGGAGGAAATTTCAATCATGGCAGTAAAAATTGGTATTAACGGTTTTGGACGTATCGGACGTAACGTATTCCGTGCAGCACTTAAAAATCCTAATGTGGACGTTGTAGCGGTTAACGACTTAACAGACGCTAACATGCTTGCTCACCTTTTAAAATATGACTCAATTCATGGCAGATTAGATGCCGACGTGAAAGTAGACGGAAACAACCTTATTGTTGACGGCAAAACAATCCAAGTATCAGCAGAGCGCGATCCTGCGAAATTATCTTGGGGCGAGCGCGGAGTAGAAGTAGTTGTTGAATCAACTGGTTTCTTCACTAAGCGTGCAGACGCTGCGAAGCACTTAGAAGCTGGCGCTAAAAAAGTAATCATCTCTGCTCCTGCAACAGATGAAGACATCACAATCGTTATGGGTGTTAACCATGACAAATATGACGCTGCAAGCCATGATGTAATCTCTAATGCATCTTGTACTACTAACTGCTTAGCGCCATTCGCTAAAGTTCTTAACGACAAATTCGGCATCAAACGCGGTATGATGACAACTGTTCACTCATACACAAACGATCAGCAAATTCTTGACTTGCCGCATAAAGACTACCGTCGTGCCCGTGCAGCAGCTGAAAACATCATCCCTACTTCAACTGGAGCAGCTAAAGCAGTTTCTCTAGTATTGCCTGAGCTTAAAGGTAAATTAAACGGCGGAGCTATGCGTGTTCCAACTCCAAACGTTTCTTTAGTAGACTTAGTTGCTGAGCTTGACACTAACGTAACAGCTGAAGAAGTAAATGCAGCATTCAAAGAAGCTTCTGAAGGCGCATTAAAAGGAATTCTTAACTACAGCGAAGAGCCATTAGTTTCTGGCGACTACAATGGCGACCCAGCTTCTTCTACAATCGATGCTTTATCAACAATGGTTATGGAAGATAGCATGGTAAAAGTAATCTCTTGGTATGACAATGAGTCTGGCTACTCTAACCGTGTAGTAGACCTAGTTGATTACATCGCTTCTAAAGGTCTTTAATCCTTAAGTCTGCTGAGGCTTGGATTCAAACCAAAACTAAGGTTATAATGAATGCAAAGGGGAAGGGGAATGCAGGCCCCCTCCCTTTTGCTTTGTATTCCAAACCATTCCAATTAAAGGAGGAATTCCTGAAGATGAACAAAAAGTCAGTAAAAGACATCGAGGTTAAAGGGAAAGTTGTCTTCTGCCGTGTAGATTTCAACGTGCCGATGAAAGATGGCAAAGTAACAGATGACACACGCATTCGCGCAGCTTTACCAACTATTCAGTACTTAACAGAGCAAGGTGCAAAAGTTCTATTAGCAAGCCATTTAGGCCGTCCAAAAGGACAAGTTGTTGAGGAGCTTCGTTTAAACGCAGTTGCAGAGCGTCTTCAAGAATTACTTGGCAAAAATGTAGCGAAAGCAGACGAAGCATATGGCGACTCTGTAAAAGCTGAAATCTCTAAAATGCAGGAAGGCGACGTACTCCTATTAGAAAACGTTCGTTTCTACCCTGGTGAAGAGAAGAATGATCCTGAGCTTGCAAAAGCATTTGCTGAGCTTGCTGATGTCTATGTAAATGACGCTTTCGGAGCAGCACACCGTGCACATGCTTCTACAGCAGGCATTGCAGACCACATTCCGGCAGTTGCAGGATTCCTATTGGAAAAAGAATTAGAAGTATTGGGCAAAGCATTATCAAACCCTGAGCGTCCGTTTACAGCAATTATCGGCGGAGCTAAAGTAAAAGACAAAATCGGTGTAATTGATCACCTCTTAGATAAAGTGGATAACTTGATCATCGGCGGCGGACTTGCTTATACATTCATTAAAGCAATGGGCCACGAGGTAGGGAAATCTCTTCTTGAAGAAGATAAAGTTGAGCTTGCTAAATCCTTCATGGAAAAGGCGAAAAAGAACGGCGTTAACTTCTACATGCCAGTTGACGTAGTTGTAGCGGATGATTTTTCAAACGATGCAAACATTAAAGTTGTGCCGATCGACAGCATTCCAAGTGATTGGGAAGGCTTAGATGCTGGACCAAAATCCCGCGAAATCTATGCTGATGTTATCAGGAATTCAAAGCTTGTGATCTGGAACGGACCGCTTGGCGTATTTGAATTAGATGCATTTGCAGAAGGTACAAAGTCTGTGGCTGTAGCACTTTCAGAAGCAAAAGATACATACACAGTTATAGGCGGCGGAGATTCTGCTGCTGCAGTTGAGAAATTCAACATGGCAGACAAAATGGATCACATTTCAACAGGCGGCGGAGCATCTCTTGAATTCATGGAAGGCAAAGAGCTTCCAGGAGTTGTCGCATTAAACGATAAATAAATTCTTGTTTGTTAAGGACGGTGTGCGTGATGAGAAAGCCAATTATCGCTGGTAACTGGAAAATGAACAAAGTAATGGGAGAAGCAGCAGCATTCATTGAGGAAGTAAAAGGCTTAGTTCCTTCTGCTGACAAAATTGAATCTGTAGTTTGTGCACCTGCACTCTTTTTAGACCGCCTTGTAGAGGCTTCTAAAGGAACTGATGTGAAAATCGGTGCCCAAAACATGCATTTCGAAGAAAATGGTGCATTTACAGGCGAAACAAGCCCTGTCGCACTTAAAGACTTAGGCGTAAGCTACGTGATCCTTGGTCACTCAGAGCGCCGCGAAATGTTTGCTGAAACAGATGAAACAGTAAACAAAAAGACGGCTGCTGCTTTCAAGCATGGTCTTGTGCCGATCGTATGCTGCGGCGAAACGCTTGAAGAGCGTGAAGCAGGCAAAACAAACGATCTTGTAGGAGTTCAAGTAACAAAAGCACTTGCTGGTTTAACAGACGAGCAATTAAAAGAAGTTGTCATTGCATATGAGCCAATCTGGGCAATCGGTACGGGCAAATCTTCTTCTGCAAAAGATGCAAATGACGTTTGTTCACACATCCGTTCAGTTGTGGCAGAGCAGTTCTCTAAAGAAGTGGCTGAAGCAGTACGTATTCAATACGGCGGCAGCGTAAAGCCTGAAAACATAAAAGAATACATGGCAGAGTCTGACATCGACGGCGCTTTAGTCGGCGGAGCAAGTCTTGAGCCGCAATCTTTCTTACAGCTTTTGGAGGCAGGACAACATGAGTAAGAAACAGGTAGCCTTAATTATCCTTGACGGGTTTGCACTTCGCAGCGAAGAGAAGGGTAATGCGGTTATTCATGCAAAAAAACCAAACTTTGACCGATACTGGAATCAGTATCCTCATGCTACTTTAACGGCAAGCGGCGAAGCCGTCGGTTTGCCTGAAGGCCAGATGGGTAATTCAGAGGTAGGACATTTGAACATCGGTGCCGGACGTATCGTATACCAAAGCTTAACGCGTGTGAACGTAGCCATTCGTGAAGGTCAATTTGAAAAAAATGAAACCTTCATTTCAGCAATGAATCACGTTAAAGAAAACGGCACAAACCTTCACATCTTTGGATTGCTGTCTGATGGAGGCGTTCATAGCCACATTGACCACCTTTTCGCTTTGCTGAGACTGGCAAAAGAAGAAGGCGTCAAGAATGTTTACATCCATGGCTTCCTTGACGGCCGTGATGTTGGCCCGCAAACAGCAGAAGGCTATATTAAGCAATTAAACGAAAAGATTGAAGAGTATGGTGTTGGTGCAATTGCAACCCTCTCAGGCCGTTATTATTCCATGGACCGCGACAAGCGCTGGGATCGTGTTGAGAAAGCGTACCGCGCAATGGTATACGGCGAGGGCCCAACTTATACGAATCCGCTTGACTTAGTGGAAGATTCATATAAAAATGGAATCCACGACGAGTTTGTTCTTCCTTCAGTTATGACTAAAGAAGACGGCTCTCCTGTTGCAACTATCAGCGAGAACGATGCGGTTATTTTCTATAACTTCCGCCCGGATCGCGCGATTCAGATTTCGAACACATTTACAAACGAAGACTTCCGTTCATTTGACCGTGGACCAAAGCATCCGAAAAACCTGCATTTTGTATGTTTGACTCATTTTAGTGAAACAGTAGACGGGTATGTTGCTTTTAAAGCAACGAACTTAGATAACACACTAGGTGAAGTTCTATCGCAAAACGGGTTAACCCAGCTTCGGATTGCTGAAACGGAAAAATACCCTCACGTAACTTTTTTCATGAGCGGCGGACGTGAAGCAGAATTCCCAGGTGAAGAACGCATTCTAATCGATTCACCAAAAGTCGCAACTTATGATTTGAAGCCTGAGATGAGCGCCTACGAAGTAACGGACGCGTTACTTGGCGAAATCGAAGCTGACAAGCATAACGCGATTATCCTGAATTTCGCCAACCCGGATATGGTTGGACATTCAGGCATGCTTGAACCGACTATTAAAGCAATAGAAACAGTTGATGAATGTCTTGGCAAAATTGTTGATGCAATTCTTGCTAAAGGCGGAACGGCTATAATTACAGCGGACCATGGAAATGCTGATGAAGTGACAACTCTAGAGGGTACACCAATGACAGCACATACAACTAATCCAGTTCCTGTAATTGTAACAAAGGAAGTTGCAGGCTTAAGAGAAGATGGAATTCTTGGTGATTTAGCGCCAACCGTGCTTGACTTGCTTGGAGTAGACCTTCCGAAAGAAATGACAGGTAAATCATTAATTAAAAAATAACCAATTAAAAGGAGAGAAATAAATTATGCCATACATTGTTGATGTATTTGCTCGCGAAGTATTAGACTCACGCGGTAACCCTACAGTTGAAGTAGAAGTACACACAGAAACAGGTGCTATGGGACGTGCATTGGTTCCATCTGGCGCATCTACTGGTGAATATGAAGCAGTAGAATTACGTGACGGCGACAAATCCCGTTACCTTGGAAAAGGCGTATTGAACGCTGTTAAAAACGTAAACGAAGTAATCGCTCCTGAATTATTAGGTTTCGACGTAACTGAGCAAGTTGCAATCGATCATCTTCTAATCGAACTTGACGGTATGGAAAACAAAGGTAAATTAGGTGCAAACGCAATCCTTGGTGTATCTATGGCAGCGGCTCGTGCAGCAGCTGAATTCTTAGGCCTTCCACTTTACCAATACCTTGGCGGATTCAACGCTAAAACATTGCCAGTACCAATGATGAACATCATCAACGGCGGAGAGCATGCTGATAACAACGTTGACATTCAAGAATTCATGGTAATGCCGGTTGGAGCTGAAGATTTCCACGAAGCACTTCGCATGGGTGCTGAAATCTTCCACAGCCTGAAATCAGTTCTTCAAGGCAAAGGCCTTAACACAGCTGTAGGTGACGAAGGCGGATTCGCTCCAAACCTTGGATCAAACGAAGAAGCTCTTCAAACAATCATTGAAGCAATCGAAAAAGCTGGCTACAAACCAGGCGAGCAAGTGAAGCTTGCAATGGACGTTGCTGCTTCTGAGATCTTCAATAAAGAAGATGGAAAATACCACTTATCAGGCGAAGGTGTTGTAAAAACATCTGCCGAAATGGTAGATTTCTACGAAGATTTAGTTTCTAAATACCCAATCATCTCAATCGAAGACGGCTTAGATGAAAACGACTGGGAAGGCCACAAACTATTAACTGAGCGCCTTGGCGATAAAGTTCAATTAGTTGGTGACGATCTATTCGTAACAAACACGAAAAAGCTTTCTGAAGGTATTGAAAAAGGAATCAGCAACTCGATCCTTATCAAAGTGAACCAAATCGGTACATTAACTGAAACATTTGATGCGATCGAAATGGCTAAACGCGCTGGCTACACAGCTGTTATCTCTCACCGTTCTGGTGAAACAGAAGACAGCACAATTGCTGACATTGCTGTAGCAACAAACGCTGGCCAAATCAAAACAGGTGCTCCATCACGTACTGACCGTGTTGCAAAATACAACCAGCTTCTTCGAATAGAAGACCAGCTTGGTGACACAGCTAGATACGATGGAATCCACACTTTCTACAACTTAAGAAAATAATTAATACTGCTGAACTTGGTCGTACAAATCACATTTGGACACTCTGAGTTATGTAGTACATTAAGTTGAATTTAGCAATACATTAACCCTCGTTTATAAAGCGTGAAAATCGCTTACGAACGGGGGTTTTTTGTTGTTAATAAAAGACTTGCTAAGAGAATTTACTTTCGATTTAAAAATCAAAAATTATTCTGCACGCACCATAGAAACTTACAGCCATAATTCAAATCAGTTGATTAAATATTTGAATGAGTTTCATGAAATCAATGAGCTTGAAGATGTATCGACAGTCCATATAAAGAAATTCGTTCAATATCAAATGGACATAGGAAATAAGGCAACTTATATCAACAGCTTGATTAAGTCCCTCAGAGCATTTTACACATACCTTGTCGCTGAAGAATACGTCACGCTAAACATCATGGCTCGTACCAAGCTTTTGAAGGAAGATAAAACTGTTATTCAGACATTCACTGATAAAGAAGTGTCGAAAATGATTGAAGCTTACGATTTTAAAACGTATCTCAATGCACGAAATAAATTAATCATTGCCATGTTCACTGACACTGGTATTCGCTGTTCGGAATTAATCAATTTAGAAACTGGCTGGATTAATGAAACGAATTTGAAAATATTTGGCAAAGGAGCTAAATGGAGGTACGTTCCGATTAGTTTAATGCTGCGGAAGTACATGATTCGATATGAGCGAATTAAAGAAGGATATTTCAAAAATAAGAAACTGGAGTATGCAAATTACTTTTTATCTCGGAGTGGCAGATATTTAACAACTGTGCAAATTGAAAATGTGGTTAGAGATGCAGGGAAGCAAGCAGGAGTAAGAAAGGAAATTCGCTGTAGTCCACATACGCTTAGACATTATTCGATCCAAGCAAATTTGAGAAATGGATTGGATTTATACAGCTGTTCAAGAATTGCAGGACATGAAAATATTCAAGTTACTAAGCGGTATCTTCAGGGGATTGAAACAGAAAACATTTTGGAAATGGCTCAGCGGACAAGCCCTTTAATGAATTTAAAATGAAAAATAAAAAACGTGTTCCTCAGTTTGGCGACCAAGAACACGTTTTCCCAACAAAAACCCATAAGGGCTTTGCTATTCCCAATTATAGCAAATGCTCTTTAGATTGCAAAGGAGCAGGAAAATGTTAATTAACGGAAAATCTGAAGAATTAGTAAAATATTCAAAATTGAAGTATGAATCCAAGCAATTCATTGAAAAAGCAAAAGAACTTTGGGAATACAGTGATTTACAGATTAGATGTATTTACCTTATTTCTGATCTTGCGAAAAAAGGTAATGGAGTATTTTCTGTAGCTTACAGCACATTTCAGAAAATGTTCCAACAACGTTTTGAAATGAAAATTTCTGCATCTACAGTAAGAAGATTTTTCGGATTAATGGAGAAATTAGGACTGGTTTCAATCAACGAGGCGAAAAGAAAAAATAACAGTCAATCAGCTAACATTTACATAATCGAACAACAAACTGAAGACCATCCACATGAACACCCTGTAGAGCACCTAAATATTGTTTCTAAAGAAACAAATAACCATAAACAAAAACCTTTAAATAAAACTGTTGTTAAACAAGAGGTTGAGCAAATTACTCACGAATTATATCTGGAATTTTCTAAAAAGGGAATCAAGAAATCTTTATTTTTCAAGATATTGGAACAAGTCAAAAATAAAAGTGATATTAGGAATTTCAGGGGCTATTTAAAAGGTGCGTTAAATAAAGTGATTGGTTATATTTCCTTAAAAGTTGAAACGCAGCAGTTTATGGAGTTTTACGATGAAGTTGATAATACCACCAGTGCGTATAAGCTAAACGGCATTTATTACGATTTTCTAAACAATTGATTTTTGAATATTAATATTCAATTGTGTACAAGTAAAAAGCCGAGAATCCGTTTTCGGAACTCGACTTTTCGGTGATTGTTTTATGAAGTTAATATTATTATATTGTGTTCCTGAATTTGGGAAGGACGATCTGAAAATAAAATTTCAAAATCACCTTTACAAAATTAAACTTCACACTATAATAGCCATGTAAGAAAAAACAAACGTTCATTGACAACTTAATAGAAACCATAAAAAAAGCTCGGGACTCCGTAGAATCCCAAGTTTGTGAAAAACCACATCAAGCGTACCAATGAGTTTCACAATCTTTTTTCTTATAAAATTTCTATTTTATGCTGTTTTAACAAGCACCACAGCACGTGGATTTACCACTTTTCCGTCTAAATAACATTCACCAAGGAATGTAGACATTTGCTTCAATTCGCTCAAAGTATCACCCTTGATTTTTTTCACATTAGCATTTTCAGCTAATGATACAGCATAAGCTTTAGCAGGGTTGATAAGTACAGCTGCAACTTTTTGGCCAGCAGTGAAAGCAACTGTTTTAAATACTGGAATACCCATTACACGACCAACAGCACCAGCAGGTAAATTATCAAAAGTCATAAGCGATTGGTTAGCAGAATCTTTAACATTAGCAAGCTTCGTAATATCTTCAACTACCCAAATTGCTCCTTCAAGGTTCTCAGGTTGTTTAGCTAAAACAGCTAATGCGTTGATTACATCAGCATGAGCAACCGTACCTACTCCAGCTCCAGTAACTAAACCAGTGTCTTCGATTTTAGCACCAGTAGCTAATGAGTTATAAAGCACGATATTTTGTAAACCAGTTGTACCAGCAGCATCACCAGTATTAAACATTTGAGCTTCGATACCACGAACGATACGGTCAGCTAAAACGCCAGCTACGTGTGATTCAAGAGGTAGTGCGCTGTTTTGTACAGCGTCAACTGTAACTTCGATTGCTGAAGCCATACGTTTTTGGCGCAATAATACTTCCTTGAAGTTTGCAGGATCTGAAGCAGTTACTGAAGCACCTTCAGCGATAATACCAGCAGCTGTATTGCCCATATCCACGATGATTTTTGTTTGACCTTTAGCTTGAAATACGTTTGTGCGAGCAGCTACCGAAGTGCCAGCTTTAGCGATTTCAACCACTTGGTCAGAGATTGATTTATTTAAAAGTTCAGGGTTTGTTAAATTAGTTGCCATTTATAGGTACCTCTTTCTTTATTTTTAAACAAAAAAAAGAACGTGAATTAATCACGTTCTTGATTTCAGTCGTTATTAAGCTTTTTGTACCGCAGTGTACCAAGGGTCTGTTTTAGCAGGTAAAGCAACTTCAGTGTCAGCCATGTAGAATACTGAACCGTCTGGAAGCTCACGAATGCTGAAAGTCAATTCAACAGTTTCTTCCTCAACTCCGCCTTCTAATGTGCTTGCGCTGATAGCTGGTGGTGCAAATTTACAAGCGTAAAGCGCATATAGTACTTTATCTTGTGATCCAAGCTTTTTACGTTCAAATAAGATTGCAAGCTCAGGAGCGATATCTGTAGACTTTACAGCAACAGTACCAGCAGTATGAGTTGAACCAAACAATGTGTTATATTCAGTCATAGTTAAGCCAGACACAGTTAAAGTGCCCTCGCCTCCGTTAAAGATGAAGTCAGAGTAATCAATAGCATTGTCAGCATAAAACTGAACTTGTTCGTATGATAATTCAGCTTCAATTGATTTAGCACCAACGATTGGAATAGGAGCTGCGTAAGTAGTTCCATCAACATTTAATTTAGCTACGTGGATTTTCGAGAATCCACCAAGTCGTTTTTTCATTATTTATCTTCCTTTGATTTAATTTTTAAATAAAAAAAAGGAAGCGATTTCTCGCTCCCCATAAGTTTTTATACAGTTTTACATCTTAATTGTTTGATAGCTTCATGGTTGAATATTCTGCCATCAGTATAGATGTCAAGCATTAACAATTGTGAACCACGTAGCGCCTGTGTTGTATCGTCAGAGATACGTTTAAGTTCAGCGCCTTTTTTAATCATAGTTGCATAACCAGCTTCCAAGTTAGCAAATGTAACTGGACGTTTGCCAGCAGCTACGTTTTCAGCTGCGTCATTGATAAGAACTGGTTGACCGAATAACTTGTAAACTGCTCCAGTTTCAGCAACGTCACGAACTAAGTAAAAATGACCGTTATTATCTTTCAATTTAGCAATCATGTTGAAAGTCAAACGGTTCATGATCCAAACTGCTCCAGGAACAAGAGTTGGGTGCATGTTGTTATATACATCTAAAAGGTCGTCAATTGTGATAGCTAATGAAGCAGCTGGAGCAGCTGCGTCAATTAATTGAACTTCAGCTGAGAAGTTGATACCTTCCATTTGCTTTAGTTCGTTAGCAGTAGCTCCACTTTTTTGTCCAGTACCATTAAGGATATTGCGGTCAAGAGTTAGACCAAGGCGGCGAGTTAGGATATTCGCTGCATAATCGACAATACCAATTCCGCTATCATTAATAAGTTGATTAGACAAAGAAATTGCAGTTGCTGCTCTTTTTTGTGTAAGTTCAACTTTAGTAAAAGAAAACTCAGACTCTGTAGCATTTTCTAATTCACCGAACCAACCAGCAGCCGTTAAATCATCTTCACGAAGAATTTCAAGTGTTCCTGATACAGGTTGAAAGTTTTTTGTACGAGCGAATAACGGTGCTGTTTGGTATAGTTTTTCAACAATTAAACTGGAAAGAGTCTTAGGAACGGTAATAGCTTGAGTTCCTGTTGTCATAATTGCACGCACTTCTTCCGCTTGCACATTGCCCTTGATATATTGTTCAACTGCACGAATTTCTTGTTCTTCAACGTCTACTTCAGGAATTGCACGTACCTCTTCAACTTGTACCGCTTTTTCTGTGTTTACTTCAGCTTGAAGTACATCCATTTGAGCACGAAGCTCTTTGAGTTGTTTTTCTTTTGACATTTTTACATCTTCCTTTTCATTTTTTTGGTTTTTGGGCATAAAAAAAACAGGTTCAGCTTCGATTACTTCAATCGAGCGAGCCTGTATGGTGCTTTGGATATATGCAGGAGAACGAACCACAGATACTTCAGCCAATGTTAAATCTTCAATTGACCGTTCATAAGTGCCATCGTCACGTTTTTCCCACTTGTCGCTGGCTACCTGCATTCCGAATGACATATTCGTCAATAATCCGTCAGATATCAACGTGTGATAATCACGCCCCCATGAGGTAGCAGAAATTCGAGCTTCCATGTGAAGGCCAATATCATCTTCTTTAAGCGTTAAACTGCCGTTTTTTGTGGAAGCAAGCAGCTTCGCATTGTCATGTTCGGCTAAAAAAAGAACGTCATTGCCTTTGTTCAGCGCATTTTTAAATGTGCCAGGCATGATACGTTCTTTAAAGCGCTGTTCCCGTCCTAATAGTTGGGACCATTCGCCAGTTTTATTGACATAACCAGAAACAAGCAAGTCACCTGATTCTTGAGTTACGCCTGAAAGCTCAACATCAATCGTCCTGAGCTCCATCTGATTCAGTTTTTCCATCAGCATTTTCTCCTTTTGTGGATTTTGTTTGTGCGCCAGGAGTGATAAGCAATTTATCATCAGGAATCGCTGGCAAATCAAATTTTGTACGTGCTTCATTGATTGTGAACAATCCGCCTTGAATGCCTGTTACAGCAGTTTCTACACGTTCCTGTTCAGTAGCACGTACTAATTCTGAAGTGTCGAAACGGAAGAAATAACCGCTGTCTTTTTCAGATTCAAGCAGTAATGCTCGATCCATTGATGCTTCAAGCACGCTGATAATAGGCGCCAATGTATGTTTCAAGAAATGAAGCTGGTTCTGTTCAATTGAAGTGTAATAACTCTTGGCATGTGGATTTACAAGTCCTTCAGGAACATTGAACAGCTTGCAAATTTCGCTGTTTGTGCCTTGTTTTGCTTGTGTTAACTGCATTTCTTCAGGGTTCAGCGATAAAGCTTGATAGTCCATGCCTTCTTGAAGTACAACCGTTTTAGCAGAATTTTTAACTCCGCCATACAAATTAGCCCATGCCGTTCTCAAAGTATTGGCTTGTTCTTCAGTCATACGACCAGCAGTTTTTAATAAACCAAGTGGCAATGCTCCACGTTCATAAAGATTTTTTGTATATTCGATTTCAGACATTGCTTGTTTGAAAATATCTTGGCCATAAGAAATAATGCCTTTTGAAGTCAATCCATCATGAGTTTCCTGAAGTGTAATCATGAGTTCATATGGTTTGAACTTGACTGGCTTTCTGTTTATGTCGTTCGTAGCACCGTTTTCTGACGAAGATAATAGGATGTCTGCGCCTACTGTGCGGTATCCGTTTTGAACACGCTTTTGTACAAGTACTGAACGTGCTGGTAGTGGATGCAATTCAAGAATCGTATTCCCAGCTTCAATAATCGAAACGTAAGAAGCGCCATGAAGAAGGAAATCTTTAGCCATGTTTTTCTTTAATCCGTATCCGTTTAAAAATTCATTTGACTCATGGTTCAGCAATTTCACTCGTTTATCAGTGATTTTTTCAATCGAACCGTCAGGATTTTCTTTGTATAAATAAACTGGCATTTGAGCGATATTGCTTGTGATTAGATCCAAGCATGCTTTTGCTGTAGGAATTTTTAAGACCTTTTCTTCAGTAATGGCATCTGTGACAAATAAACTGTCCAATGAAAATGATCCATCAACTGTAGGTTCAGCACGTGTTTCTATATCTGCTTTTGAAAATAATTTATCGAGAAATCCCATAAGGTAATCATTCCTTTCTTTAAAGTGCATAAAAAAAGCCCCTACAAAAGTAGGAGCAAATTATTAACATTATCGAGCTGGTGAGGAGAAATGGAATTAACCCACTCACCAGTTCTAAACGGTAATAATGAATATCATTCTTTAATCGAAATAATACTGATGAATTATGTCAGCATTAGCGAAAACACGAGCCACAACTACTCATGCTTTCTAAATATTGACAAGATTATTAATCGTATCAACACAAAATAATTTAAATTAGAGTAGTTTCCGCTACACCATTAACAACCGCCAAACCAGGCATTGGGGAACCAAAACGATTGTTAATGCTATAGCGAATACGCTAAAATTCCGATTTTACCAATAATACTTCACACATGAAATCGTAACTGGCTCATATCCTTCTTGTGCTCGAAGCTGGTTTACTTCAATTAATGTTTTTGGTTGATTTTTATTTCCTTCTTCTTTACAATCCAAAATTTTGCCTTTGGTTATATATCTCCCAAATTGCTCTTGTGTCATAACGTCTTTTAATGCGTAATCAATTACAAATTTCATGTTGTCACTCCTTTACAATAAAGTCTGATTATCAGACTGCCTATATAGTATACATACGCTAAACAGTAGAATGTAAAGAGAGTTATGTGAATGTTCTGAAATAAATTTTAAAAAAGGACTGCTGCACACAGTCCTTTTAAAGTTCGAAGAAGAACTTTCTTTCAGTCTCATACAAGTTATTCTGTTCAAAATACATGCTGATTTTCATGGCATTAAACGTACTAAACAGGTTGTCGATCTTGTTCCGTTCTTTATTTGATTTTTGAATGTATGGTTTACCTTGCCTGAACTCAATAACACCATTTACAAAAGCTGATTCCATAAGCGGGTTAGGAGCATATTTAAAGTTGCCTTCGTACACGATTCTTTGAAGTGTGCTGATAGCATCACCCAAATTGCGACTATTTTGTTCAATTTCCGTATGGTCGACTTCCATTGGCATTTCCTCGATTAATCGTTTAATCAACGTATAACTATACTTGGTGTCGAAAGCCACAGATGCTATGTGAATATCAAACTCTTTACATGCTTTTAAGATAATATCAGCGATCTCATCAAAATCTACTACATCTTCGCCAACAGCCTGACAATATCCATGCCTAGACCAAGTTTCGTAAGGAATACGTTCAGCTTTCGTTTTTTCTTCTTCCATTAGTTTAGGATAGAAGACAAGGTTTTTAGTGTAATAGTGACCGTTGGCTTTGTCATACCACATAAATGTGACCGCTGTATTATCTCTGGACAGTGATAAATCAAGTCCGATTATGACCTGACGTTTGCCTTTCCACCAATTCCAGTCAGTGGCTGGTTCAAATTTACCTTTTAACAGAGTATGCTTGTCCACGAAGAAATTTCCGTCTCCTTCATTTGCACCCAGCCACATATTGAGATTCTTGACTTTGAATAAGAAAAAGTCCTTTGGAATATCACGTTTTGTTTTATAATCTTCAATCAGCTTTTCTGCAAGTTCATCGACTTCAGCAACCAGCGGATTCGCTTCAGGCCAAACGTCAGGATTTTCCCACCGTTCCATTTTCACGCCATTTACTTCAATTTTTTCCTTGGGATTATCAATCGTAAATATCAGACCAAATTTCCTTGGATTAGGATTTTCAGCGAACGTATTTTTCCGCATTTCCTCAACTGTTTCATTCCAATAGTTGAAGCCGTTTTCGATGGGGTAGGATGTAGAAATCTTAATGATTAATGGGTTTCTTGGTCCGAATTGACCTGTTTCAAGCGAACTGACCATCTTGAAAATATCATTGGACGCTCCGAGTTCATCAACACTTGCCACATATACCATCGTTCCATCTGCTTTGGAAGCGTCACCTGAAAGTGCAATGATCTTGCAGTTCTTTGGAATGAACTCCACATAGGTTTTCTTGATATTGAACAAAGGGAGCATATTCGGTGAACTCTTGATAATATTTACAAGTTCTTCAAAGATGATTTCTGCTTGTTTCTTTGTATTGGAGCCAATATAATGCGACTGATTATCTTCATCCAAGAAGAATGCTATCAGATGAATGATACAGCTCAATACTGATTTAGCGTTTTTCCTTGCAACAGTGAATACTACTTCACGTACTTTCCGTTTGGTAGGAAATTCTTTGTAGACCCAGCAGAAAATGTTTTGAATCATAAACCATTGGAATAATGCCAAGTTTGGGAACATCGGCTGAGCTGACTTTGCACCTCTGGCAAAATTAAGGTTCTTGATGATCTTGTCAATTTTCTTTTCGATCTTGCTGTTCCATTTGTATGGGTGATTAGGGTCATGCTGAAGGACATTGAACTCATGAAGGAAGTTCTCACAAGCTTTCCGTACTTGGGAAGGCGCAACGATTTCACCTGACAAAACTTTTTCAGCATATTCAACAGATTTATTCATCTTCATCCTCCTCCAGCAGTGATAGGAGGGGATTTACTTGTTTCATCTCATTTGCTCCCATTTGCTCAAGTTTCTTTTCTTCAATCGAAATTTTAGCCATATCATTTGCCATTCTTAGACGTTGACTCAATGGAATACATAACAAGTTCATGTGTGTGACCACAGCTTTGTCGTAAGCGTGAATCCTGCGTTCGAGGGATACACACTGTTCGTCTAATGGATCTAAATCGTTTAGTGCGTTACTCAGTGCGGAATAGCGATATAGGCTGCGAGTGAGAATTGATAATGAAGTAGAATCAGCTTCATTGAAATTGTCATTTAGTTTGATAAAACGATTGAATACCTTTTTCTCTTCCTTCGATAATGTAAGAGTTGGTTTAGGTTTAGATGGTGCCATTGCTGCTACTTGTGATTCAGCGTTTTGTCTTGCAGTGATTTGTGCTTTAGAAAGATTCCGTTTTGAATTTTCGAGCGAAACTACTGGACGTGCCATGTTGCATCTTCCTTTCAACAAAAAAACACCAGCAGACATAATGTCATAACTGGTGATTTCGTTATATTTGTATGATTTTGTTAAATTTCTAAATTGTGGGAAAAATATTTTTCCTGGTCAACCTGCTACTGGTCCTCTTCTCTTCATTGAAAATAAAAAATGGGGTAGGGAGGCTTTGATTTCAATTTTATTTTTTACATTAATCCTAATTCTTTTAATACCTTATTTTTCTTACCAATTGATGCAAATTCATTTAACTCTTTTTCACTGATACCTGAACCTTCATCAGCACCAAAACCATTTGGATAATCATTTTGTACTGGTTCAACAATCGTTTCATCTTTAGGTTCTTGTAACAACTTAATCATTTCGTCTTTCGATTCAGTAAACATGGCTGTTACAATTGCTTCCTCGCCTGAAGTCAACATATGCTTATCGCATATATCAAACACATCCCATATTTGAGCGTTTGTTTCAGCGATCTCAGTAATAACAGCAATCATCTTTTCAGTTATATTAGTCATGTGGTTAATTCCCTTCGTTTCATCATCATTGCTTTAAGCATTAGATTCTTACCATCAATGACAGTAATATCTTCTTTCGGTTTAAATTTGAATGCCATCAGTTGCTTTTCAAAGTCTAATTCTTCCTTCAATAAATCCTTATCAACCGTTTCTGCAATGTCAACAGTTGATAAAGCTACAACATTAGATTTCTTGTAATCTTTAAAACTTTCTGATAAATCAAAAGCTGGTATGCTGTTATTTTGATCCAGCACTTTAGACGTTTTTAATCTTTCTTCAAACTTGTCCCCATGCCATTTCTCATACATATACAGTGGGAAAGCATCTTTGCCTGATTTATAAATTTCAATACGCTTGTTCAATAAGTTGTTATAGTCCATCAATGCTTCCAGTTCATTCGTTAGCAATTGACATACAGGACGATTAATATTAATAACTTCAATATGGTCAACGTTAATTTCTACATCATTGCTTTTTGGTTTGTTTAATCCGAAATAATTTTTCAGCTTAGATGCTACTTCAAAGTTTATAATCGGCTCTTCCAAGCGAACGCATTTATTCAAGCCATAAGCTTCTCCTACTGTTTGCAAAACTCTCATTTTTAAAAAGAAAATTTGTTCGGATATTGTAGATTTATCAACTTTTTTCTTTAACAATGGAACAATGACTCGTTGAAATTCTTCAGCATACATGATTTGATACGCTTGATGGATTGCTTTTTGTGCATCTTCACCTAATCGCTTTCTATGAGCACCAACACCATTTTCAGCGTAATCATAATAAACAAAGGTGACATGCTTTTTAATATACGTTGGAAAAATTTCTCCTGTTTCCTTATCGTATTCAGGAAGCACATCAGGATTATGAACCCACACTGGCGTTTCCATAGGGTCGATTAAGATATTGTGCTCTCTTAGGAATCCCATGTAATTTCCTACTGTGCCATGTTTTTCGCCTTGAACTAAATTTTCTTGTCTTGCCCAATGAGTGATCTCATCTTGAGCTGGTACGATTTGCTTTTCAAGTAGCGTTTTTAATATGAATTTCATTAGTTCGATATTTTTCCGTCCAATATCACAACCTAAAATTTCAAGAAATTCAGCATCATCTTTTTGCTGTTTTGATTGTTCTTTAGGCGTTAAAACGAATATTTGGTTTCTTTGGCCTATTATTTCAACGAAGTATGATTTTTCAAGGTTTTGTAAATAATTTTTCTTGTTACGCCTAAACGTTTTTGCATCAATGCCATTGAGTTCGTGTTCACATAACTCAGCAACTGTGTGTTTTTTTATCATATTGGACGACTTCCTCTGTTGTATATTTCGTAGCGCTGGGTGAACTTACCATCTTATATATAATATATTAGTTGGCGACATGACTCAGCGCTACGCTCCTGATTTCTTCATTTTCGTGATCTTTGTCAAATCATTGTCAAAATCTGTAGTGTTTTCAAAGATAAAAACATCATAATTTGGGTTTTTGGAGTTTGGACGCTTTTTAACCAGCTCATGACCGTTTTTGATTAATTCGTCTTTTACCCACAATGTAAAGATTTCTTTGTATTTCATTAGAACGACTCCCTTTGATTTGATTTGATGATTACTTCCGCAAAGCTTTGATTAATAAAATCTCAACTGCTTTAGATTCCGATAAGTCACCGTTCATTTCAGCAAATTCTATGACTTGATCTTTCAATGACTTTGTAACTCGTGCAGCCAATTTCGCTGACCGATTTTCTTTGATTTTCTTCATTTTTATCCTCCTAAAAGTTGCTTATATATCCTATATACGTGCTGTGGTACAAAGTAAAGACAACTGAACCACTTTTATTAAATAAATTGACTCCGTTATTATAGTGATGTTTTGAAATTTGTAAGGTAAGCTTTGAAAATATTTTTTTGGAAGTTTTTCTATATAATGAAAGAAAAATTATTTTTCATTTCTTCCTGACCGCCAGATTCTTTTAAATATAATAGGAGTACATTCAAAAACAAACGGAGGAATTAAAATGATTGATAAATTAAAAGCAGCAGTAGAAGAAAGTTTAAGCGAAGGTAAATTAACACCTGAAGAACAACAGAATTTGACGAAAGAATGGCAAGACGTTGTGGATTTAAAATCTCTAAAAGATTTGGAAGTCCCTGAATTTTAATCAAATCAAAAATGAACTGTTCCGAACTCGGAGCAGTTTTTTTCTTGTCCGCTATTTCCGCTTCTGATACTGTTACTTTAATACCAATTATTGGGGGTTATAACGTGGACAAACAATTGCTCAGAAATGCAGTTAAAACATTAATCAAATATTATAAAGGTGGCACTATCAACGAACGAGGAATCTTCTTGTGCTTTCTGGAAGGTCTTACAGATATTCATAACCAGCAGTATTATTTTTTAGGAGATTTACAGGCTCTAGCTGATGTAATTAATGAACGTGAAGCAACGTTTCTTGTAGATGAAATAGCGAAGTATGATTATCAATCAGCTCAAGTGCTTGATGTGCTTGTAATGAAAGATTGAAAGGCGCTCATATGGAAAACAAATGCACATATTGTTGGCAGAAATCAAATGAATTGAAGCCATTGCCAAAGGAACTCAAAGGAAACGAACGTGAAAAGTTTTGTCCGAAATGCTACCCGAATGTATTAAAAGACGTAAAAAATTTACCCTGGAATAAATGAATCTAAAATCGTTGGCAACGATGTTGGAATTACAAAGGAGTTGTTTTCATGGAGGGAAATTTCGATATTCTCAGTAAAACGGCGATAGAGACTGATTTGAAGCTTATCAAATCGTGTTTAAGATTAATCAATAGCACAATTGTTCTCGCCAAAGAAAAAAACGAAGATTTTTCAGCTGCGGAAAATAAGGAACTGCATGATCTAGTGGGGAAGGTTGATAGAAATTTAAATCGAATCAAGGTGAGCATTGCATGGGAAAAAAGCTGATATACAAGAAAACTGTAGCTCTCAATCTCGTAAAATTAGGCCATGACCTGCTTTATACGGCAAAAAATCGCAACAATGAAAAATATCAGGTTTTCTTTTTCACTGATACTCCAGAATTACGGAAGGACTTAGCCATGATAACTGGTCATGAATATGATGAAAATGAAATTCCTAAAGAATGAAAAACTGCTTTACATATTCTGTGGTGTTATGATGATTGCCATTGTTTATACGGCTTATGGGAACATTTATGATGCCGATCTTGAGAAACAAGATGAAATGCGTAGACATAATGCTGAAATCAGGAAGGAATATTATCAGAATTTGGAATAAAAAAAAGGCATCCTGTCATGGGATGCTTTTTACATTTAAGTGATCTTCGATATCCTCCACTAACTTCTGAAACTTTTTAAAATCTTCCTCATACTCTTTCAATTTTTCCTTATAATCAATCACAATCACGCCTTCAAATTCCTGTTCCATGATGGATGCCAGTTGAAACGATACCATAATAGACATAAATTCTCTGTGAAGCAAAAATATATCCTTTGGAATGATCTCCAATGGAAAAGCCAAGAACTGATTTTTTAAGTACTCACTGTTTCTGTGGATTCTGGTCAGGTTTAATTTTGAATCGTCTTTTTCATAAATGAATTGGTGAAGCAAGTTTACTAACTGATGTACATGGTACTGGTAAATCATATAATTTTTATAATACATCTCTTTGGATTTCTCTTGGTTATATTTCTTGTCCAGTTTACTTCCTACTCGAGCTAAGACGAAGCCCAATGTTGCTCCAGTGAGAGCACCGATAATTCCTTGAAAATCTTTCAGCGCAGTAATGTCCAACAAAACTCCTCCTGTTTATGGTATTTATACCATTTTATCCTATCACCATTACGCAGTAAATGACGAGCATTGATAGATTGATAGTTAAGTAATAGGATAATAACCCTGAAATAAATGGATCGAACTGAACGTGCCTATGGTGCGTTTTTCTTATTTAATGAAGGAAAAAGAAATTTCAAAAAGATGATGGAGCTTTCCTGACCTTGAAAAATTTTTCAATATAATAGTCGTGTAATCACAAACGAAAACAAAAATCAGGAGGAAAACAATATGGAACAATGGAAAAAGTTTGAAGAAACAGATAAAAAAGATTATTTTGTATCAACTACAGGACGAGTGAAAAGCATTGATAAAACGACTGGCAAAGAGTTTATGAGGAAATCAGCAAAGCAAATAACTGGATATTACGCTATCACTATTCAAGCAAAAAACACATATTACGTCCATCGCCTTGTGGCGCAAGAATTTATACCGAATTTAGAAAACAAGCCGACAGTAAATCATCGAAATGGTGATAAAAGTGCGAATAATGTTGAAAACTTGGAATGGTCAAGTTACAGCGAACAACAGGAACATGCTTATGAGACAGGCTTAAAAACTGGTGGGAAAACTCCAGCAATCGTACTGGATTCTAACGGTTTTGTAATTGCACGACACGAAACTATGACCGAAGCTTTGTCGAGCTATCAAGGCAGAAAAATTCACTATACAAATGATATTCAAATCATTGGGAACGTGATAGTGATGAAGCAAACGCATTACGATACATTATCTGAAGATGAAGTATTCTCCATCGTTACAAGATGCTTTGAACGCATGATGGAATTTGCTTACATTGTTGATGGTCAGCTCGCCTATGAT
Organism: Bacillus sp. F19; assembly: GCA_023823795.1. Classification (NCBI taxonomy): domain Bacteria; kingdom Bacillati; phylum Bacillota; class Bacilli; order Caryophanales; family Bacillaceae; genus Bacillus; species Bacillus sp. F19. Next base: position 4,639,501 of record CP085710.1, on the reverse strand, counting down.
GTTGCTCAAGCAACTGATATGGCTGATTGTAAAAGTAATTCGGCGATATATCTCGCCACCAAAGGCAAATGGTCATCCAACGTCAAAGGTCATGAAGTATCTCGTGTTAAAAACCGTATCGGCGTATTCAAAGATGATTCCAAGGAGGAACCTGTTTATGAAACAGTCTACATTAAATAAAATCGAACAAATAACAGAAATAACTTTATGTGAGCGTGAGCAGCGATTATTGTCTGCTCATACTCCTAAACAAGTAGAAGTTTATTTAATGAAGAAATTTATATCCGAATACCGATTTATAAATTCTTGCAATAAAGGCGGAGGATCTCAAACTGATTGCTGGAGAAGGCTGAATGCTTTTCTTGAATCAAAAGGATATAAACCAAAGAAACATTTGGCTTCTGTTAATAAACTGTGGGACGTACCATTTGTATCTCTTGAACTGGAGTATTATGGCGATTATTGGGCTTAAGTGATTATTTTATTGGAGGAATGATGATGAATAAAACAAAACATCCATTGTACAGCACATGGAAGAATATGATGGCTCGTTGTTATTTGGAAAGTAACAGTAATTACAAATATTATGGCGGGAAAAGTGTTCAAGTCGAGGAAAGATGGCATGACTTCTGGAGCTTTACTGAGGATATCGACAATCATTTAGAAAATGGACATTTATTATATAAGAAGGAATATCAACTGGACAAAGATATAAATGGCGGGAATATTTATTCGTTAAGGAATTGTAAAGTCATTACCGCTGATCTGAATAATAAATTGAGCAATGAGAAAAAACAAAGAGTAATTATTGCGTATAACGATATTGAAGAAGTTGAGTTTCCATCTGTGCTGGAAGCAAGCGAACAATTGGGAATTAGTCGGAGGAGTATTCAGTATGGTATAAAAAATGGCTGGAAATCGAGGACAGGATACTGGCTCAAATATGCCGACTAAAAAATGTTTTAATTTTCCTCTGTTGTGATATAATCGAATTGTCACGAACGCAGTGCCTATATAATAGAAGGAACTGTGCTTGAATTATGCAATATCACAACTTTATAAACGAGGAAATTGCTTGTGGAAACCTTGGTATACCAGCATTTAGCTTTGTTCATGTTATGCAAGACTGACCGTGTTGCAAAATACAACCAGCTTCTTCGCATCGAAGATCAGCTTGGTGACACAGCTAGATACGATGGAATCCACACTTTCTATAACTTAAGAAAATAATTATTGCATGAGAAACCGTCCGGGATTTTTATCCTGGGCGGTTTTTTTAAGGTGGTGAAAGGTACTTCGCCTGCGTGAGTATGGTTAATGCTGCAAAAAGAAAAGTTCTTCAACCTTAAGAAAGTGCGTCAAAATGGGGTTTGCAGCACAAAAAAGCTCTCCCGCTGAAAGGAAGTGCGTCAAAATGGAGTTTGTAGCATCAAAAGGTCTCTCTCGCTGGAAGGAAGTGCGTCAAAATGGAGTTTGCAGCACAAAAAAGCTCTCCCGCTGGAAGAAAGTGCATCAAAACCGAGTTTGCGGCACCAAAAAGGCTCTTCCGCTGGAAGGAAGTGCGTCAAAACCGATTTTGCAGCATCAAAAGTCTCTCTCGCTGAAAGGAAGTGCGTCAAAATGGAGTTTGTAGCATCAAAAGGTCTCTCACGCTGGAAGGAAGTGCGTCAAAACAGAGTTTGCAGCATCAAAAGGTCTCTCTCGCTGAAAGGAAGTGCGTCAAAATGGAGTTTGCAGCACAAAAAAGCTCTCCCGCTGGAAGAAAGTGCATCAAAACCGAGTTTGCGGCACCAAAAAGGCTCTTCCGCTGAAAGGAAGTGCGTCAAAATGGAGTTTGTAGCATCAAAAGGTCTCTCACGCTGGAAGGAAGTGCGTCAAAACAGAGTTTGCAGCATCAAAAGGTCTCTCTCGCTGAAAGGAAGTGCGTCAAAATGGAGTTTGCAGCACAAAAAAGCTCTCCCGCTGGAAGAAAGTGCATCAAAACCGAGTTTGCGGCACCAAAAAGGCTCTTCCGCTGGAAGGAAGTGCGTCAAAATGGAGTTTGCAGCACCAAAAGGTCTCTCACGCTGAAAGGAAGTGCGTCAAAATGGAGTTTGCAGCACAAAAAAGCTCTCCCGCTGGAAGAAAGTGCATCAAAACCGAGTTTGCGGCACCAAAAAGGCTCTTCCGCTGGAAGGAAGTGCGTCAAAATGGAGTTTGCAGCACCAAAAGGTCTCTCACGCTGAAAGGAAGTGCGTCAAAATGGAGTTTGCAGCACAAAAAAGCTCTCCCGCTGGAAGAAAGTGCATCAAAACCGAGTTTGCGGCACCAAAAAGGCTCTTCCGCTGGAAGGAAGTGCGTCAAAATGGAGTTTGCAGCACCAAAAGGTCTCTCACGCTGAAAGGAAGTGCGTCAAAGCCGAGTTTGCAGCACCAAAAGGTCTCTCATGCTGAAAGGAAGTGCGTCAAAACCGAGTTTGCAGCATCAAAAGGTCTCTCTCGCTGGAAGGAAGTGCGTCAAAATGGAGTTTGCAGCACAAAAAAGCTCTCCCGCTGGAAGAAAGTGCATCAAAACCGAGTTTGCGGCACCAAAAAGGCTCTTCCGCTGGAAGGAAGTGCGTCAAAATGGAGTTTGTAGCATCAAAAGGTCTCTCACGCTGGAAGGAAGTGCATCAAAACAGAGTTTGCAGCATCAAAAGGTCTCTCACGCTGGAAGGAAGTGCGTCAAAGCCAAGTTTGCGGCACCAAAAAGGCTCTCCCGCTTGAAGGAAGTGCGTCAAAATGGAGTTTGCAGCACAAAAAAGGCTCTCCCGCTGGAAGTAAGTGCGTCAAAGCCGAGTTTGCAGCACCAAAAGGTCTCTCATGCTGAAAGTAAGTGCGTCAAAACAGAGTTTGCAGCATCAAAAGGTCTCTCTCGCTGGAAGTAAGTGCGTCAAATCAGAGTTTGCGGCACCAAAAAGGCTCTCCCGCTGGAAGTAAGTGCGTCAAAATGGAGTTTGCAGCACCAAAAAGGCTCTCCCACAGGAAAAAGTACAAGAGAAAAAATAAACTAAACTGTATCATCGTACATAATTAGTAGTTTTTCCATGCCCGACCCTAATAAAATTCTCCCTGAGTATTTTTTGAATCGATCTTTTATTCTTCATATTTCCACACCAATCGTCTATCTGGTCCGCAGTTATTTTCTTGTCGGGGAAAAGCAGTTTGAATTCATTCACATTTCTTAAAACAGCTTCCTTATAGATCTCCGTACCGTTACAATAATTGCACAGCAATAGGTTTTTTTTATATAACGAAAGATTTATTTTCCCACACCCCACACAAACAATCCCCTTCGCAACCTCCTCATACCTATACTCAGGCAAGCGTGAGTATGGAGATTCATTAACATGAAGTGACAAAAGCTTCTTCGCAAGCTTCAAGTGAACCCCTTTCGAAGCGAGAGTGTTTCTATTCAATTTCTCTGCAAAACGATTTAATTGGGAAGGATAGACAATTGGTAAATTAGGGGGAGCTTGATAAAGATGAAATTCGGGGTTAACAAACACAACATATGCTTCAACTGAAAATGAGAATTTGTTTTCCTGCAGCAATCTCCTGAACAAAGATTCGTTTCTTTTCAGCTGCAAAAGAGGATTTTTGATTTCGAGCCTCGAAGATGAATACCATTTCTCTCCTTCAATAAGGAAATCGCCTGCATAGTTTTTCACTTCGAAAAGGTAAATCGTGTGAGAGGAAAAATACAAGGAGTCTATCTGATAATATGTATTGTTTGTCTCAAACAAAAGATCATTCAAAAAGAATCCATTACTCTCACTTATGTTAAGCCAATCATCAAACACCTTCTCCCCTTCATACCCTTTCGCAAGGTTATCAAATTGATTTTTGTCTTTTGGATCCAGATCCATTCGAGTACTCAAGTACTTATAAATCTTTAATTCTAACGGTTCACATCGTTCTTTTAATATCAATTATGATACCTCCTTTATTAAATCATAAAATGAGCATATCAATACCGCAAATCTTCAAAATCCAATTTTTCGGCTTCAAATCTCAATTCCAGCCAACAAAAAAACAGCATCCTATAACAAAGATGCTGTTTAACCAGAAGACGAAGCTTCATGTTTGTTGTGTTTATGGCGGTACCTGAATTCTTCATAAGCTCCTGATCCTAAAATGACGCCAGTAACAATGAAGCAAAGTCCAACTAAATGAGAAGGCAAAATGGCTTCTTTTAAAATAAGAGCCGATCCTGCAAGAGCAAAAAATGTACTCAGATTCATAAAGATGGATGTTTCTGCAGGCCCAACCATTCCAATCGCAAAATTATATGTCATATGTCCAATCGCGGTTGCAAGAATGGCTGATGCGAAAAAGACCCCCCATACAGCAGGTGTTCCATGAAAGAGGCTCTTTATTCCTTCAGGTTCAGAAAACAAACTGATGACAAATAGAATCATTGAGCCGAAGAAAAGCATATAGCCTGTCATTAAGCGAGGATCAAGTGTCCGGCACGCTTTTTTAATAATAATGAAGCTGCAGGCCTGAGTGAATATAGATATGAAGATGTAGATATCTCCTGCATTCATGCTGCTGATGCCTTTGGTTCCTGCTAAAATGGTAAATCCTACACCAGTCAGTCCCAGCACAAAACCTGTAAATCGTATGACTGTCAGTCTTTGATTCAGAAAGAGAATGGATAAGATGGCTGTAAGCATAGGACCAAGGCCAAGTATCAAGCCTCCATTTGTAGAAGTGGTCATGGTCAGTCCTACTGAAAGGAAATAGTGATGGCACACAACGTTCAGCAGGCCGCCGCCTGCAATATACATCGTTTCCTTGGCAGTCGGTTTGCGAAGAAGTTTTAAAGAAGATAAGATAATGAGTACACAAATACTTGCTGTGAAAATTCGTATGGCTGTTACCGTAACAGGCATAAAACTTTCAACGATGATTTTGAGTAAAGGCACGTTAAGTCCCCATATGAGCATAACACCGATCAAGATAAGATAGATGCGCGTGTTTTTCAAGGTTTTCCCTTCTTTCTGCCAAACTATCTAAGTAGCATACCATATAGGAAGCTTTTCCCTCAAAAGAATTGTTTCGCAAGGCTAAGAATAAAGATTGGACATACATTCGAATGATAGTGACATTTGGCCTTCAATATGGTAAATTGAAAATAATGCTAACCGGGTTTTAGGAGGTGTCGTCCATGCATATTTTATTAATCACATTACTTGTCATTGTAAGTATTGCTCTTATTACTGTTGTTTTACTTCAGTCAGGCAAAAGTGCTGGTTTATCAGGTGCTATCTCCGGAGGAGCTGAACAGCTTTTCGGAAAACAAAAAGCACGCGGAATGGATTTGGTGCTTCATCGTGCGACAGTCGTGTTATCAGTTCTCTTTTTTATACTGACGATTGCGGTTTCGTATGCTGGATTTTAATACTTGACATTGATCGAATGGGGGTCTGATTCTTATCAGACTCCCTTTTGTCATTTATCCAGAATCCCTTAATGAATCAACATTTTTGCCCTTTAATCAAACGTTTGTTTAAATAGAAACAGATGATGGAACCTTATAAATAGATACTTACATAAAAGGAGTTTTTTAAATGAAGAGAGTATGGCCAAAACCATTTACATTTGAAGGCGGAGACCGTGCCGTCCTGCTTCTACACGGTTTTACAGGCAACACAGCTGACGTGAGGATGCTTGGACGCTATTTGAATGAGAGAGGATATACCTGCCATGCCCCTCAATACAAAGGCCATGGCGTACCGCCTGAAGAGCTTGTGCACACTGGTCCTGAAGATTGGTGGAAGGACGTGATGGACGGCTATAATCTGCTGAAAGAGCGGGGGCATAAATCGATCGCGGTTGCCGGTTTATCACTTGGCGGTGTGTTTTCTGTCAAATTGGGTTACACTGTACCTGTAAAGGGTATTGTTCCGATGTGCGCCCCTATGTATATCAAGAGTGAAGAAGTGATGTACAAGGGGATTTTAGAGTATGCCCGCAACTTTAAGAAATTAGAAGGAAAATCAGAAGCAGAAATCGAAGAGGAAATGAAGCAGTTTGAAAAAACGCCGATGAATACACTGAGGGCTCTTCAGGAACTGATTGCAGATGTTAGGAATAATGTGGATATGGTTTATTCGCCGGCATTTGTCGCTCAAGCGAGACATGACCACATGATTAATACAGATAGTGCAAATATTATTTATAACGAAGTAGAATCTGATAACAAGCATTTAAAATGGTACGAAGAATCAGGACATGTCATCACACTGGATAAAGAGCGTGATCAGCTCCATGCAGATGTGCATGAGTTTTTAGAAAGTCTTGATTGGCAATAATCCCAAAAGGAGGGACGCAAATGGATAATAATATGAAGATACATATTGATAAACTGCATTCTTTTATGAAAGAAGAAGCATACAAGCCTTTAACCGTCCAGGAGCTTGAAGAAGCGTTTGGAATTGAGGATTCTTCTGAATTTAAGGAATTTGTAAAAGCTCTTGTGATGATGGAGGAACAAGGTCTGATTGTGCGCACAAGAAGCAACCGCTACGGCTTGCCTGAACGAATGAATTTAATTCGCGGAAAAGTCAGCGGACATGCTAAAGGATTTGCTTTTGTCATTACAGAGGATCCAAATCAAGGAGATGTGTTTATTCCGCCGAGTGAGCTAAATAACGCCATGCACGGGGATACTGTCCTGGTCAGAGTCAGCACCGAATCGAGCGGGAGCAGACAGGAAGGCACAGTAATCCGCATTGTAGAGCGCGGTCTGAAAGAGGTTGTCGGAACTTATACAGAAAGTAAAAACTTTGGTTTTGTCATCCCCGATGATAAAAAGATTCCAAATGATATTTTCATCCCTAAAAAAGCTTCAAATGGAGCAATTGAAGGACACAAAGTGGTTGTTCACCTGACAACATACCCAGAAGGAAGAATGAGTGCAGAAGGAGAAGTCATTGCGATTCTTGGGCATAAAAACGATCCGGGCGTTGATATTCTATCTGTTATTCATAAGCATGGTCTTCCGCAGGCTTTCCCTGTAGAGGTATTAGAACAGGCCAATGATGTACCTGAAACAATCAGTGAAGAAGATATCAAGGATCGCAGGGATCTTCGCAATGAAGTCATTGTCACAATTGACGGTGCGGATGCAAAAGATCTTGATGATGCAGTTACCGTAACAGAGCTTGAAAACGGAAATTACAAATTAGGCGTTCATATCGCGGATGTCAGTCACTATGTGACAGAGAACTCCCCAATTGATAAGGAAGCATTAGAGCGTGCAACGAGCGTTTATTTAGTTGACCGCGTTATTCCGATGATTCCGCACCGTTTATCAAATGGCATTTGTTCCCTTAATCCAAAGGTGGATCGCCTGACGCTCTCTTGTGAGATGGAAATCAACAGCCAAGGTGAAGTCGTAAAGCACGAAATTTTCCAGAGCGTAATCAAAACGACAGAGCGCATGACATATTCTGATGTAAAGGAAATTCTGGTTGATCAAAAACCAGAATTGCTTGAGAAATATGAATCGCTTGTACCGATGTTTCAGAGGATGGAAAAGCTTGCGCAAATTCTCCGCAATAAAAGGATGACCCGCGGGGCAATTGACTTTGATTTTAAAGAAGCAAAAGTGCTGGTTGATAAAGAAGGAAAGCCTAAAGATGTTGTCATACGTGAACGTACAGTTGCAGAACGTCTGATTGAAGAATTTATGCTGCTTGCAAACGAAACGATTGCAGAGCATTTCCATTGGATGAAAGTGCCGTTTATTTACCGCATTCATGAAGAGCCAAATGCTGAAAAACTGCAGCGTTTCCTGGAATTTGTAACGAACTTTGGATACACAGTAAAAGGAACGGCAAACACGATTCACCCTCGTGCTCTTCAGGATATCTTAGATGATGTAGCGGGACAGCCAGAGGAAATGGTCATTTCCACTGTCATGCTGAGATCGATGAAGCAGGCTAAATATGATCCGGAAAGTCTGGGGCATTTTGGTCTTTCAACTGAGTTCTACACTCATTTTACATCACCGATCCGCCGTTATCCGGATTTAATTGTCCATCGCTTAATCCGCACCTACTTAATTGAAGGCAAAGTGGATGAAGCAACGAAAACAAAATGGGCAGAAAAAATGGATATGATAGCAGATCAGTCATCGAATATGGAACGCAGGGCAGTTGATGCTGAGCGTGAAACAGATGACCTTAAGAAAACAGAATACATGCTAGATAAAGTCGGGGAAGAATATGACGGGATTATCAGCTCAGTAACAAACTTTGGAATGTTCGTTGAGCTTCCTAATACAATCGAAGGTCTTGTTCACGTCAGCTATCTGACCGACGACTATTACCGTTATGATGAGCGCAATTATGCGATGATCGGCGAACGGACAGGAAACGTCTACCGCATCGGTGATGAGATTACAGTACGCGTTGTGAATGTAAACAAAGATGAACGCGCTGTAGATTTCGAAATTGTCGGCATGAAAGGGACAAGACGCCGTCAGCCAAGTGATGCTCCTAAAGTAATCAAAGGAGACCGCGGCAAAAGAAGCGGTGCGAAAGAGGGCAGAGGCAGAAAAAAATCATCAGATGAAAGAAAGAAACCTGCAGAGCGAAGCGGCAGTGTCGATGATGGCTGGAGCAATCAAAATCCGAATAAAAAGAAAAAGAAGAAAAAATCGTTTCAAAATGCCCCTGCAAGCAAACGAAAAGTGAAAAAGAAAAAACGTTAAGCTCTATTCGTAATCTTTGCAGTTGCTAAATAGAAAACATTTGGGATGGGAGCCTCTCTAGGCTTCCTTTTCCATTCATATTTTGTTAAAATATAGCCTATCGCTATAGAGAGAGAAAGGGGGATGCAGTATGCCAAAAGGATCTGGAAAAGTCGTAGCTCAAAATAAAAAAGCAAATCATGACTATTCGATTGAAGAAACGTATGAAACAGGCATTGTTTTGCAGGGGACGGAAATTAAAGCCATACGTGCTGGACGCGTTAACTTAAAGGACGCTTTCGCAAGAGTGCAGCAGGGAGAGGTTTTCCTTCATAACATGCATATCTCGCCATACGAACAAGGCAACCGCTATAATCATGAGCCCCTGAGAACAAGAAAGCTATTGCTTCACCGCAAAGAAATCAGCAAGCTGATCGGACTTACAAAAGAAGAGGGCTATGCGCTTGTTCCCTTGAAAGTTTACCTGAAAAACGGTTTTGCTAAGGTTTTGCTTGGCTTAGGTAAGGGTAAAAAGAAATATGATAAACGTGAAGACTTGAAGAAAAAAGAAGCGAAACGCGAAGTGGAACGAGCTTTCCGCGATCGTCAGAAGGACTTTTGATTGACAATAACTTACAATTGATTTCTTATTCCTATCTGATATAATAGAACTTGTAAGACAAACAGCACAATTTCATATCCGCTCTGATCTTTCATGAGCGTTTCCGTTTCCCTATAAGGGACTTCCCATAGTGAAGCTGGATTAACTTCCATGCCGATCTTACTATCATGGGGACGTTACGGATTCGACAGGGATAGTTCGAGCTTTAGTTGCGAGTCGAGGGGATCGTCCTCGTTAAAACGTCACGCCAATAATAACTGGCAAATCAAACAACAACTTCGCTTTAGCTGCTTAATAACAGACTATAGCGGTTCCTCCCTCCATCGCCCATGTGGTAGGGTAAGGGACTCACTCTAAGTGGGCTACGCCTGATGCCTCCGTCTGGGGATAAAGGAAGAGACCAATCAGACTAGCTGCTCCGACGCCCGTTGATAGGCATAAGAGTTAGCGAACTGCGAATATATCAACTACACTCGTAGACGCTTTAGTGGCGATGTTTCTGGACGTGGGTTCGACTCCCACCGTCTCCACCATACATATTTGGTGAAAAAATTATAGTGATTCAACCTAATTAAAAATTAACTTTTAAAAGTAAAACATCCAAATAATGGATGTTTTTGTGTTTTTTTGATATAATCCGTTTTTTTCTATAGCTTTATTATTATTGCTGAGACAACGTAGGTACATTCATTACATCAAACGAATTGTCTATGTTATCAAACCCAAACCATATCCTATGCTGTAATTTTAAGAACTTAAAATACATCTTAGAATAAGAGAATGAGTTCTTTAATAAAAAAGGGAAAGAGTATTTTTAACTCTTCCCTTTTTTCTATGATCTTGATCCGAGACCTTGACACTTAATTCCGAGACTTTCAATTAATTCCGAGACTTTGACACTTAATTCCGAGACTTTGGCACTTAATTCCGAGACATTCAACTAATTCCGAGACTTTGACACCTAATTCCGAGACTTTGACACTTAATTCCGAGACTTCCACACTTTATTCGGAGACATTCAACTAATTCCGAGACTTTGACACTTAATTCCGAGACTTTGACACTTAATTCCGAGACTTTGACACTTAATTCCGAGACTTTGACACTTAATTCCGAGACTTTGACACTTAATTCCGAGACTTTGACACTTAATTCCGAGACTTTGACACCTAATTCCGAGACTTTGACACTTAATTCCGAGACTTCCACACTTTATTCGGAGACATTCAACTAATTCCGAGACTTTGACACTTAATTCCGAGACTTCCACACTTTATTCGGAGACATTCAACTAATTCCGAGACTTTGACACTTAATTCCGAGACTTTGACACTTAATTCCGAGACTTTGACACTTAATTCCGAGACTTTCAATTAATTCCGAGACTTTGACACTTAATTCCGAGACATTCAACTAATTCCGAGACTTTTACACCTAATTCCGAGACTTTGACACTTAATTCCGAGACTTCCACACATAATTCCGAGACTTTCACACTTTATTCGGAGACTTTCAACTAATTCCGAGACTTCACACATAATTCCGAGACTTTCAATTTTTATAAATTATTCAACAGTTAAGGAAATATTCTTTAATTCCTCAGTTAATCGCAGGAATTCTTCTTTGTTTTTATCTTGTAGCGACTGATCAATTTCTTTTTGGATTTGCTCTTTACGGAAATTAATAAGAGCCTTGTCTAACACCATTTCAGCGAGTAAAGAATCCAGGATTTCTACATCAGGTTGTTGTGGGGGATTAAGCAAATACTTTTTTTCCATAAGAACTCATCTCCTTACCCTTTTTTCTATTATAAAGATAAATTTCAAAATATTCAAATATTTAAATGTAGTAAAATTTGGATGAAAGGTAGAGCAGCCTATTGGAGGTACACAAAAAGTTTCGCTGTTGCATATTATGGTGAGCCTTTGTTGAATAGCTGGAGTAATGTCCTGCTTCAGGAGGTAATAAAGAGGGGTGTTTAGAAATGTCTGTCATGACTAAAAATCAAACGATTTGACAAATATACCATATAGGGTATATCATTAGTCCTGTTGAGGGAAATATAAATGATTTATCTCACTTTATGTATAGTAGTAAAATAGTTATAACGAGTCATATAAGGACCCAATCCTTAGTGCTATTCCTTTAATTGAATAGATATACAAAGAAATTTCAAATATGAATATCCATGTCGCAGCATCAAGCCGGGTTCAAAGAGCATTTGCCTGCTTTAAGCATAAATGCTTTCGCGTCACGGGCTGTACGATTTCATCTAAACAAAGCACGGACAGAGAAACGGTATAAAGAAAGGAGATTTTCAGATGGATTACAACGATCAAATGAAGAATAGAGTTAAGCGGATTGAAGGCCAGTTAAGAGGTATTTTGAAAATGATGGAAGAAGAAAAAGATTGTAAAGATGTCATTACACAGCTGTCAGCTGCCAGAACAGCCATCGATCGTACAATCGGGGTTGTTGTAAGCTCTAACTTAGTGGAATGTGTTCGAGCTGCCGCTGAAGAAGGAGAAAATACAGAAGGACTTGTGAAAGAAGCCGTAAATCTGCTAGTTCGCAGCAGATAAAAATAAAAGGGTTGGCACCCTCTTTTATTTTTCATAATATAAATACCCATAGGGGTAAAGGTAATTTACCTTTAATAAGGAGGATTAACAATGACGGAGAAGAAAAGAACAACAATCGTATTATTCAGCGGTGATTACGATAAAGCGATGGCTGCTTATATTATTGCAAATGGTGCAGCTGCGTACGATCATAAAGTAACTATCTTTCACACATTCTGGGGATTAAATGCTCTTCGAAAAGATGAACCTATTACCGTTAAAAAAGGCTTCATGGAAAAGATGTTTGGAAAAATGATGCCAAGAGGCGCAGATAAAATGGGGCTTTCAAAGATGAATTTTGCAGGAATGGGTCCTAAGATGATTAAAGATGTGATGAAAAAACACAATGCGATTCCGCTTCCGCAGCTTATCGAAATGGCGCAGGAACAGGGCATTGAGCTTGTTGCATGTACGATGACAATGGATCTGCTTGGACTGCAGGAAAAAGAACTTTTAGACAATATTGAGTATGCGGGTGTTGCAGCTTATTTAGCGGATGCAGAAGACGGCAATGTGAACCTGTTTATCTAAGATAAAACCCATAAAGGCGGTGAACATGTTTGGAGATTGCTAATTATATTCTGATTGGTTTGCTTCTGCTTTTCATTATCAAGCTTTTCATTCCTGCCAAAGGAATTAAGACGATTTCAGCAGAGCAGCTAAAGTCCGAATTGAAGAATAAAAACAAACATCTTATTGATGTGCGTACACCTGGAGAGTTTAAAGGAAATCACCTAAAAGGATTCACAAATATTCCTCTTCATCAATTAACACAAAAAGTAAATCAGCTTTCAAAGGATCAAGAGGTTATCGTCATCTGCCAGAGCGGTATGAGAAGCCAAAAAGCAGGCAGAACACTGAAAAAGTTAGGATTTAAAGAGGTAACAAATGTAAAAGGCGGCTTGAACGCCTGGAATTAAGGAGGAAAGAACATGAAACAATTGACTGCAAAAGAAGCAGAAAATGCATTAGATTCTTTAAATGTCATTGATGTGCGTAAAGTAGATGAAGCAGCATCAGGGAAAATTCCTGGAGCAGCAAACATTCCGTTAGGCCTGTTAGAATTCCGCATGCATGAGCTTGATAAATCAAAGGAATATACAATGGTTTGCCGATCTGGAGGAAGAAGCGCACGTGCCGCACAATTTCTTGAAGGCCAAGGATTTAAGGTCATTAATATGACAGGCGGCATGCTTGATTGGGATAGGAAAACGGAATAAATTTTTTTACTTTAAAATATACCCCATCAGGTAAATAGGAGGAGTTATTCATGAACTCATTAAAAACGGATATCATTTTAGATGCAAAAGGACTTGCATGTCCAATGCCAATCGTAAAAACGAAAAAGGCAATGAAGGATTTAGAAGCAGGTCAGGTTCTTCTGGTTCTGGCAACAGATAAAGGATCAAAGGCGGACATAAAAGCATGGGCTGGAAGTTCAGGTCATCAGTATATTGGCACAATTGAAGATGGAGCAGTCATGATGCATTATTTAAGAAAGTCATCAAGCGAGGAAACGATTGAAAGAAAGTATCCAAATGTAAGCAGCAATGAGGAGCTTGAACAGAAGCTTGAAGAAGGTAACATTGTCGTACTCGACGTTCGTGAAGAAGCGGAATATGCTTTCCATCACATTCCAAATGCCATCTCAATTCCGCTTGGGAAACTTGAAGACTGTTTGAACGAGTTAAATAAAGAAGATGAAATTTACGTAGTATGCCGTACAGGAAGCAGAAGTGATTTTGCAGCTCAAAAGCTTGCTGAAAATGGATTTACGAACGTAGTGAATGTTGTGCCGGGCATGAGCGAATGGTCTGGAAAAACGGAAAGTATGCAATAATAAATTTTTTCACTGAAAATATACAGTAGGGGGTAAAATGAGATGACTTTACAAGCTATGACCGCAAAAGAAGTAACACAAAAAGTGTTTAACAAAGTACCCTTATTTATTTTGGATGTGCGCAACGAAAGCGATTTTCAGGATTGGAAGATCGAAGGTGAAAACTTCAGTTATTTGAATGTCCCTTATTTTGATCTGCTTGATGGAGTAGAAGAAATTACGGGAAGCATTCCGGAGGATCAAGAAGTGTTAGTTGTATGTGCGAAAGAAGGATCATCCATTATGGTAGGCGAAATGCTTGCAGAGGAAGGACTGACTGTTTCTTATCTAAAGGGCGGAATGAAAGCCTGGAGTGAGCACTTAGAGCCTGTGAAAGTTGGAGATTTAAAGGAAGGCGGCGAAATTTATCAATTCGTCCGCATCGGCAAAGGCTGTCTTTCTTACATGATCATCTCTAATGATGAAGCGGCAGTTATTGATTCTGCGCGTATGACAGATGTTTACCTTGATTTTGCAAAGGAAAAGGGTGCAGCAATTAAACATGTATTTGACACGCATCTTCATGCCGATCATATTTCAGGCGGCAGAATCATCGCTGAAAAAACGAATGCAGCATACTGGCTGCCTACAAAGGATGCAGGTGAAGTTACTTTTGAATACAAGCCATTAGAAGGCGGAACAGATGTAACAATCGGAAGCACAACAATTAACATTCATGCCCTATATTCTCCTGGCCACACAATTGGATCTACATCCTTTGTGATTGATGAGAAGTTCCTGCTATCAGGAGACATCTTATTCATTGATTCAATTGGAAGACCTGATCTTGCAGGCATGGCAGAAGACTGGGTGGGAGATTTGAGAGAAAGTCTTTATACCCGCTATAAAGAGCTATCTGTAGAGTTGATTGTTCTTCCGGCACATTTTATGATTATAGATGAATTGAATGATGATGGCAGTGTTTCCGAAAAATTAGGAGTACTATTTGCAAAGAACCACGGTTTGAACATTGAAGACGAAAACGAATTTAGAAAGCTCGTCACGGAGAATTTACCGCCTCAGCCAAATGCTTATCAGGAAATCCGTAACACAAATATGGGGAAAATCAATCCTGATGAAGAAAAACAGCGTGAAATGGAAATTGGGCCAAACCGCTGTGCAGTAAGATAATTTAAAATAAAAGGAGGAATTTAGACATGGAAACAGCAAAAGTATTAGATGCAAAAGGACTTGCATGTCCGATGCCGATCGTGAAAACAAAGAAAGCAATGAATGACCTTGAAAGCGGCCAGGTGCTTGAAATTCATGCAACAGATAAAGGGGCTAAAAATGACCTCGCTGCATGGGCAAAATCAGGCGGACATGAGTTGATTAAACACGAGGAAGAAAATAGCTTGTTCAAGTTCTGGATTAAAAAAGCATAAATAGAAGGGAACCGGATAGGGTTCCCTTTTCTTATAAGGGAGAGGAACAACAATGGATTTTGCATTCATCATAGTTATTTTCTTAATCGGTTTTATCGGTTCATACATCTCTGGTATGCTCGGAATTGGCGGCTCTATTATCAAATATCCCATGCTCCTCTATATTCCGCCGTTGTTTGGGTTAACGGCTTTCAGTGCACATGAGGTATCAGGCATTAGTGCTGTTCAAGTTTTCTTTGCAACTATAGGAGGGGTATGGGCATACAGAAAAGGCGGATACTTAAATAAAACGCTGATCATTTATATGGGCGCAAGCATTCTAATCGGGAGTTTTATCGGCGGATTTGGTTCGAAGACAATGTCTGAGGAAGGCATCAACCTCATCTATGGTATCCTCGCATTGATTGCGGCCATTATGATGTTTATTCCTAAAAAGGGGATTGATGATATTCCGCTTGATCAGGTGACTTTTAATAAATGGCTTGCTGCTGTTCTTGCCTTAATTGTAGGTGCAGGATCCGGTATAGTAGGGGCCGCTGGAGCATTCTTATTGGTGCCGATTATGCTTGTTGTGCTGAAGATTCCTACACGCATGACGATTGCATCTTCCCTCGCCATCACGTTTATTTCATCTATTGGCGCAACAGTAGGAAAGATCACCACAGGCCAGGTTGACTATTACCCTGCACTAATCATGGTTATCGCAAGTTTAATTGCTTCTCCTCTTGGAGCGATTGCCGGTAAAAAAGTAAATACGAAGGTACTTCAAATGATTCTGGCGGTAGTGATTTTTGCTACTGCGTTGAAGATTTGGATGGATATTTTATAAGAACAGCAGCGGGTTATATTCCGCTGCTTTTTTGGTTAAATGATCATCATAAAATAAAATGCAAACCCAAGTATGAATACTAAAATAATAAAAGAGAGAAAAATAACAATATTTTTTGAAGGCTCAAACGTCTGGGCATCAATCTGTTTCATCTTTTTCAGATAGTCATACGTGGAAAAAAGGACAATCGCAATTCCTGAGATGATAGAAACTATACCAGTACCTATTGTGATCACATCAGCAAGAGAGGAGAGCTTAGACAAAAAGGTAAAATGGATGTTTGTCATCAAAAATCCAATTCCGATAATAGCAATAGAAGTTCTGATCCATGCGAGGTAGGTCCTTTCATTCGCAAGATGCTGCTGTATGTAATTTGAACTGACCGTCTTATTCATTCTTCACACCTCATTAGTAAGCTTCTATCCTTATTAAATACAATACAGTGTATTTATTCAACATAGTTGTAGCGGCAAGGGGAAAAATGGGCAAAGGACACCAGGAAATGGGTGTCCTTTTTAGTATCAGTATTTTGTCTCTCCAATGGCAGATATAATCGAACCGATTGCCTGAATCCAGCTTCCGGCTACGTTGAGGTTTCCCGGATCTTCATTCCGCAGCTCCATGCCTCCAGCTATGGCCTGCATTGAATTCCCTATGACTTGCAGAAGATTGCCGTAGATATTATATAACTGTTCTATCGATCTTTCCTCTCCAAATGCATCTGCAAGAGCCGCTCCGCCGCCTGTTGCCTGCAGGAGATTACCTTGAACATCAAGGAGTGTTTGAGTTCGTTCACTGAAATCAATGATGATTCCTGTGATCACTGTTGAATTTCCGATTGCCTGAATGATATTCCCGAGTTTATTTAAGTTAAATGTTTCTTCTGTATCAGCGAGTATAGCATTGCCAGTGCCTTGCAGAACATTTCCCCATAAATTTAAATTTTCAAGCTGCTGGTCTGTGAGTACTTTTGAGGGTGTGCTTCCAACGGCTGCAGTAACTGTTCCAATTGCCTGGATCCATGCTCCAAATACCGCTTTATCTTTATTGCCCATAGCTTGACCGCCTGCTCTACAGTTCTCCTAAAGGTTTATTCAATAGGATATGCAGAGCCGGAAATACGTGTACGTTTTTTTTATTGTCTTTCTTTAATTTAGAAAAAGTGTCTCAAACATTTGCAAGCATAAATAACAGTTTTCAATCTCACAGTCTCTTGTTAAAATTAGGGAGATGCTAAACAAGGAAGGATGAAAAGGCATGTTTAAAAAACTAGCTTCAGAGGCATTAGGGTTATCCGATATTGGTACGATTATCAGTCCGGCTGATTATGACAAAACGGATGCAGATGATTATGTGATGCATGAGGATAATGAGAAGATCTATTTTTTAATTAAGACGAAGGCAGATGAATACTGCTTTACAAATCTTTCTTTTATTCACGTAGACGGTGCAAATGCTGTTTCTTCTAAAAGAACATTAAAACGTTATCCTTACGCACAGTATAAATTTTCAGATGTACTGCTTGAAACAGCAGGAAAAATTGATATGGATGTAGAAATAAAATTCAGCCTCGGCAGCCAAAGGTTTGATATTGATGTAAGGAAAGATCAAATTGAACAGCTGAAGGATTTATATAAATCTCTCCTTCGCATTGCTGAAATAACACATGAAAATGCTATATACATAGATATGGCATCAAGCAGTCTGGATAAAGCTGTTAATATCCTTCAAAATTCAAGAACGGACAATAACAAGCTATCCGATACTTACCGAGATTTAACCGACTTTGGCTTTACGTGGATGACTTCTGTACGCGAGCAATATCATATTAAAGATTTTGGCGAGGTTTTTGAGAAATATATCAATAACTGATGATTGAAAGTCTTCTCGGATTCGGGCAGGCTTTTTTTATTTGTCGAAAGAAAAAGATGGATTAAAATGGATTTTAAAAGTATTATGTGACTATAAAAACAAATAAGTCACAAAGATTCAGAGAGGATTGAATACAATGCCAAGAGCATTTACAGAACACGAAAAACAAAGAATCAAAAAAGCATTGCTAGAAAAAGGCAAAGAAATGCTTGAACTTCATGGGATTCGCAAAACAAACGTTGAGGATTTAACGAGAGCAGCCGGAATATCAAAAGGGGCTTTTTATAAATTTTATCCATCGAAAGAAGTGATGTTCTTCGAAATCTTGGAGGATCTTGAAAAAGAGATGCGAAAGACATTTTTCAGTGATCTTCTTGTTCAGGGACTTTCACCAAGGGAGAGCTTTCAAACAAAAATGAAAGGAGCTCTTACATTTATAGATGAAAATCCGTTAATGGGAAAAATGAATTCGGAAGAAATGCATCATCTGTTGCGAACTTTGCCAAAGGAACAAGTGGAAGCTCATACACAAAATGATGATCTTGAAATCGGAGCATTAGTTCTTTCATGGAAAGAGGACGGATATTTGAACGATCATCATCCAGAGACTGTAGCAGCATTGCTGAAAAGTATATTTCTGCTGGCGCTGCAGAAGCAGGAAATCGGCTCTGAATATGAACGGGTGATGGCAATGATGCTTGAGATGATGAGTCAGTATTTGATAAGGGAATAACACTTGATTCACTAAGCGGAGGGGAAGATAAATGAAAAATCACAGTAAGTCTTATCGAATGTGGAAGATTCTCTCATTTGCGTTCTCTATTTTTATACAAGTCTATTGGTACAGGATCAGCCGGAAATCGGAAGAAGAGTGGGAAAGGTTCTGGGAAAAGACAGGATGCCGTTTTCGTGAAATCCTATTCGAATTAAAAGGGTTGCTGATTAAGGCAGGGCAGCTGCTGAGTATTCGCGCAGATCTGCTGCCGAATGGATTTATCCGGCAAATTCAGGATCTTGTTGATCATGTTCCTCCTTCGCAATGGAAAGAGATAAAAGAAGTGCTTGAAAATGAGTGGGGAGGCCTGGTTGAAGACAAATTGCAATCCATCGATAACGTAGCGGTCGCTTCCGCTTCAATTGGAGAGGTTTTCAGGGGCAGGCTCCTGGATGGATCAGAAGTTGCCATAAAAGTTCAGCGTCCAGCGATCAGATCGATTGTGGACGTGGATTTTCGCTCTCTTTCCATCATTTTTTGGTTTGCCCGCCGCTTTGCCCCTGTGCCTAAAGGGTTTATTGATTTTAACCTGCTTTTTAAAGAGATTAAGCAAGTCATTGAGAGGGAGCTTGATTTTGTAAAGGAGAAGGAGTCAGCCTGCTTCTTCCGGGAACGGTTTAAAAACACGGATAAGCTTATCATTCCCTCCGTGTATGATGAGCTTTCCACCTCGAAAGTACTTGTTATGGAATGGGTGGAAGGCAGGCGGGTAACGGATACTGAATTTGTTGAAGCCCATCATATTGACAGGTTGGATGCTGCAGAGAACCTAGTTGGAATTTTTCTTCCGCAGTGGCTTCAAGCGGGCATCTTCCATGCTGATCCTCATTCGGGAAATGTCCTTTTGAAAGAGGATGGAACCATCATCCTGCTTGACTTTGGAATGATTGGAGAAATATCTAAAAAAGATGCAGCTCTTTTTCAGGAACTTCTAGAGGCAATATTGCTCAAAAATTATTCTAAGGCTGCAGACAGTCTATCGAAGCTTGGTTTTTTACTTCCAGGCGCAAACCTTGCGACAATTGAAAACCTTCTTGAAGAGGCGCTGTCATTTCAATTTAGCCAGCTGAAAGAGCTCGATATGATTGCACTAAATAAAGAAGTGAATGAAATGGTCAAATCACTCCCTGTTCAAGTTCCCACAAGATTTGTTTTTTTAGGACGCTCAATTGCGGCTGTTGAAGGGATCATTCACTCTCTATTGCCTGGCAAAGAAACTCTGGACGTTATTAAACCGGTATTTATAGATTGGATGAAACATAATTCACCGAATCAATGGAAGCTCCTTTTAAAATGGGTTTCTGCTCTCCCGTTTTTTCAATTTGTTCCTTTGTTGGCAGGGCTGCTTGACGCACCAAAAAGGCGGCTCGATCTTGAAGAAAGAATGCAGAAGAAGGATTTTGTTTTTAAGATCTATGAAAACCAAAAACGCCGGCATTTCTTTTTATGCTTTATTGGAATAGCTGGTTTCTTTGCGGGATACCATTTACAGAATCCTATTATCTGGTATGGTTCCTCAGGCATTGCCGGGGTTTCGTCTATCTTGTATTTCTCATGCGGAATCAGACAGAGAAAGTGGCTGAAAGCTTTGAAATAAGGATCACTCCCATTGACAGAATATGAAAATTATATTAACAATGAGAATCATTCTCTATTATAATGACGAAGGACTTATTGAAAACTATTATCAGGCGACAATTCAGGGGGAAACCAGCAGGATCAGCTTGAAAAAATAAAGGAGTTTCATTCAAATCCTCTTTTTGATCCTGTTTATGGAGATATTGTTTTATACAGGCTCAAGGAACGATAAAATAAGAGAAAGACTTGCTGATCTCGCAGCAAGTCTTTCGTTATTAGTCTCCAATCAAATCCTCCATTTTGAATTCTTTAACTCTAGTAGCATACTTCATCCACAAAACTCTTTAGCAGGACAATACCCTGTGAATAACTATGTACAAAAACTAAATATGGCAATTACTTGAACAAACCTGCTGATTATCAGAAAATGGAAGCATTCTTAGTTGCTTATATGTTTTGAAATCATGTAAATTGATGGGTAACAAGTTTTTAATTAGGAGAAAAGGTGATCGTTTGAAGATAAATACAGCGAAGTTTATTACTATCTTATCCGTACTGGCGACAGTTTTATGGATTTTCGGCTTGGGCTGGACGATAAACAATTATTTTTTCAGCAAACCGGATAGTCAAGTAAAACAGGATTCAACTGCTGAAGCAAAAGTGAGCGGCACGGATGAAGACTATCAAATTGTAGCGCTTGGCGATTCATTGACACGGGGAACAGGTGATCAGTCAGGCAAAGGATATATTGGCTATTTAGTAGATGAGCTTAAAGAAAAAACAGAGCGGGAGATTAAGCTTTCTAATTTAGCAATTAAAGGCCAAGTCTCAGATCAGACAGTAAAGCAGCTCCAAAAACCTGAGATCAGAAGACAGGTCAAAGCGGCAGATGCAATTGTGATGACCATTGGCGGAAATGACCTCTTTCAAGGCGGACAGGCACTTGAAAATTTATCTTCTGCGGAAAATGATCAGGCTAAAGCGAGTTATTTAATGAACTTAGATAAAATCATTCAGGAAATACGCAAGGTGAATTCAGAAGCAGCCGTTTATTACGTTGGCCTCTACAATCCCTTTAATGATTTGGAGGATGCAAAAACAACTTCTGCCATCGTGCGGCAATGGAATTTTGATTCTGCCGAAATTGCAGCGAAATATCCAAAAGTTGTCATGGTTCCGACATTTGATTTATTTGAGCAGAATGTAAATGATTATTTGTACAGTGACAAGTTTCATCCCAATTCGGAAGGTTACAAGCTAATAGGAGAACGGCTGTCATCTTTGATCGTATTCAGCGGGGAGGATAATCAGGATGACTAATTCAAATGAAACACTGGTTGTTGAAAATCTGCGGAAGAAAATAGGCAAAAAAGAAATCATCAAAGACATCTCTTTTAAGCTTCATAGGGGAGAAGTATTTGGATTTCTGGGCCCAAATGGCGCAGGCAAAACAACAACGATCCGCATGCTCGTCGGATTGATCAAAGCAACATCCGGCAGGATTACCATCTGCGGCCACGATCTTAAATCAGATTTTTCAAATGCGATCAAAAATATCGGCTGTATTGTTGAAAATCCGGAGCTGTATCCTTATTTGACAGGACTTGAGAACCTTCACTATTTCTGGAGAATGGTTCCCGGCCTTCCAAAGGAGCGGATTGATGAAGTAGTAGAGCTTGTCGGTCTGCAAAATCGAATTGGCGACAGGGTAAGCACCTATTCCCTTGGAATGCGCCAGCGCCTTGGGATTGCACAAGCACTATTAGGCAAGCCGAAGGTGCTGATTTTGGATGAGCCCACAAACGGACTTGATCCTGTCGGCATTAGAGAGATGCGGGAATTCATTCGCTTTTTAGCGGAAAAAGAAGGCTTAAGTGTCCTTGTTTCCTCCCATCTGCTCAGTGAGATTCAATTAATGTGTGACCGGGTTGCGATTATTTCAAAAGGTGCCATTCTTAAGGTCGACACCGTTCGGCATCTTCTTGCTGAAAAAGAGCGAGTCATCTGGAGACTTGATCCTTTTGAAAAAGGAAAAGCCATCTTAGCGGCGGAAACAACCTTGATTACCGATTATGATGACAGGATCGTTACCCATAATGAGGAAGAAAGCATTCCTGATTGGAATGAGAAATTAGTTCGAGCAGGTGTAAAAGTTCGGGAGATCCAGACAAAACTGCCTACACTTGAAGATTTATTTATCGAGCTGACTGAAGGTGAAAGCATTGATTAACCTCGTCTATAATGAAATGATCAAAATTATCCGGAAGAAGCGGCTTTTTATCATTGCCGGAATATTAGCCGTACTAGTCGGACTTTTCACATATGCACAAATGAAAGAAGCTAAAACCCTTCAAGAAGAATTGGGAACAACCGACTGGCGTTCTCACTTGCAGCAGGAAATTATCAATGCGCAGAACAGGTTAAGCTCAAGCGGCATCTCAGCTGAATGGAAGAAATATCTGCAAATTCGGATGGAGCAGCAGCAGTATTACCTGGATAACGACATTAATCCAAGTGCTCCCGGAGCACCAACCTTTATGAGAATGTTTGCGGAGAATTCCATTGACCTCCTGCTGCCGCTGATGGTCATGGTCATCGCAGCCGATCTCGTCTCCTCTGAGGCAACAAGGGGAACAATCAAGCTGCTGTTAACAAGGCCGGTAAAAAGGTGGAAAATTTTATTAAGCAAGTACATCACATTAATTTTGTCGGTTTCTTTTATCGTCTTATCACTCGGACTACTTTCCTATCTCATATCAGGAATCGTCTTTGGATATGGCGGCTGGAATATGCCGATCCTAACTGGGTTTACAGTCCAGGGTGAGGACTTGAACACCGATCAGGTCCGGTTGGTTGAACAGTGGCAGTACATTTTGATGGAGCTCGGGCTAGTGTGGTTCGTGGCGCTTGTCGTCGGAACCCTGACCTTTACTCTCTCCGTGCTTATGAAAAGCACCGCCTCTGTTATGGGAGTGATGCTCGCCGCATTGATTGCAGGAGCCATTCTTGCCAATATGGTTTCCTCATGGGAATCAGCCAAGTACTTTTTCATGGTCAACCTAAGACTGACCGATTATGTAGCAGGCATGGCGCCTCCTATCAACGGGATGACACTGGGATTTTCCATGAGTGTCCTCAGCATCTGGGCAGCAGCCGGGCTGATTGTTTCGTTTATAGTGTTTTCACGCAGGGATATTTATTGAGTTGGCAGCCGCTTTGGAGCGGCTGTTTTTATGTATCGTGGATT
Source organism: Bacillus sp. F19 (assembly GCA_023823795.1). Classification (NCBI taxonomy): domain Bacteria; kingdom Bacillati; phylum Bacillota; class Bacilli; order Caryophanales; family Bacillaceae; genus Bacillus; species Bacillus sp. F19. Next base: position 4,615,972 of record CP085710.1, on the reverse strand, counting down.
TAGATATAAAAGGGTGACTTCAGCTAAAATAAAGAAGTATCAGATAGAAAATAGAAATGTTGGCTAGATACAGTCATTAGCTGAAACGTGTTATTTTCGTCTTGGCTAAAAAAATCCCGAAATCGGCTAGAAATTCTTCATTTTCGGCTAAAAAAATTCGGATTTCAGCTAAATGTTTAATGAACTAATCGAATTTATATTATCATTTTGAAACTTGCAAATTTTTAAGTATGCCGTACCTTTTTAATTACCTGCTAAAATACTCTTTTATAAGGAAATATCTTTCAATTAGCTTGGATAATTTTATATTTTATGCAGCGAAAAACAGTTTTTCTTCCATGAAAACTCAAATATTCAGCGGTTACAACGATTTAAAGATACAGTACAATTACATCATCCTAATCTATAAGGGGAGATGAAATGATCGTTAAATCTCACTCAACCCCAGTTTATATTCATAAACTTGAAGCATTGTTAAGAAGACTGCCTCCTGATGATCATAAAAGAACCCATATTAAAGAAGTTTTAGCAAAAAGAATGGCAGGTTATAGGGGAGAGCTAAGTATTGATTATCCGCTTAGTTTTCTTGCTGAAGAAGACTACTTCATATTTCACGATATTAGAATTTTTGATGGAACACACTATTTTCAGATTGACACTCTTATCCTGTCAAAATGGTTTATTCTCGTTCTGGAAGTGAAAAATATTGCAGGGAAAATTTTCTTTGACTCTCATTTTCATCAGCTTATTAGAACTCTAGATGAGAAAGAAGAAGCATTTCCTGAACCAATTCTTCAGGTTGAGAGACAATGCTTTCAATTTACTAAATGGCTTCAGCTGAATAAATTTCCGTTTATCCCTGTTGAACCGCTTGTCATCTTTACAAGCCCGCGTGCCATCCTCAGAACTTTGCCGGACAATCAGCATATCTTTGAAACAGTGATTTTGAATGCAAAACTTCCAGCGCAAACCGAGACACTTCGAAAAATTCATCAGAAAGAAATGTATACTTCTAAACTCATTCAGAAGCTTTCAAGAAGGATTGTAAAAGAGCATTGTCCAGCAGATGTAAATATTCTTCAGCAGTTCACAATCAGTCAGAAGGAGCTTGTTAAGGGTGTCTTTTGCCCGGCATGTTCAGCTTCGCTTATGCGGAGAGGCAGGGGAAGATGGATATGCCGGGAGTGCTCTTTTTTTTCAAAAGATGCTCATATTGAATCTTTAAGTGACTATAACCTGCTTATTAGTCAAAGTATTACAAACAAAGAGCTACGAAATTTCCTCAATCTATCATATATTCATATAGCCAGCAAACTCCTAATATCTTTGAATTTACCTGTTACCGGTGAGACAAGAAATCGTTCCTACAACCTTAAATCAATGAAAAAAAAGCACCCGCCAACAAAGCGGATGCAAAATGAGAATAAAATTGAGAACGAATTGTAAAGCTTTTACTTCAATTTACTTAAACCTGCTGCGGAACCTGAAGTCCAAGTCCCTGAGCTACACGCTGTCCGAATTCCGGATCAGCTTTATAAAGATGCGTGATTTGACGCAGTTTGATTTCTTCTTTTGTGACGGGAGCCATTGATTCAATGTAGTTTTGAACAAGGCGTGCGCGCTCTTCTTCACTTTGGAGACGATAGAGATCTCCAGGCTGAGTGTAGTGATCGTTATGATCGTAAGAGACGCTGTCTGCAATGCCTTGAACAGGGAAAGCAGCCTGCTTGTTTTCAGCTGATTCTGCTGGTCCGCCGCAGCTGTTTGGCTCGTAGTAGACAGAGCTGCCGCCGTTGTTGTCAAAGCGCATTTGACCGTCACGCTGGTGATTGTTTACTTCATTTTTAGGACGGTTAATCGGCAGTGCCTGATGGTTCGCACCTACGCGGTAACGGGCTGCATCATGGTAGGCAAATAAACGGCCTTGAAGCATCTTGTCCGGAGATACATCGATTCCAGGGACAAGTGTTCCGGGTGAGAATGTAGCCTGCTCAACTTCTGCAAAGTAGTTTTCAGGATTACGGTTGAGAACCATGCGTCCAACCTCAATTAACGGATAGTCTTTTTGAGACCAAACTTTTGTAACATCGAATGGATCGAAGCGATATGTGTCTGCATCTTCTAAAGGCATGATTTGTACATACATTTTCCATGCAGGGAAATCGCCTTTCTCAATTGCATTAAATAGGTCCTCAGTATGGTAGTCCGGATTTTCTCCAGCAATTTTAGCTGCAAGTTCCGGAGCGAGGTTTTGAATGCCCTGTTCTGTTTTGAAATGATATTTGATCCAGACGCCGTCGCCTTCAGCATTTGTCCATTTAAATGTATGACTTCCGAAGCCATGCATATGACGGAACGTTGCAGGAATCCCGCGGTCAGACATCAAAATCGTTACCTGATGAAGAGATTCTGGTGAAAGAGACCAGAAATCCCAAACTGCATCTGGGTTTTTAAGATGTGTTTGCGGATGACGCTTTTGTGTATGGATGAAATCCGGGAATTTAATCGCATCGCGAATGAAGAAAACAGGCGTGTTGTTTCCGACCAAGTCATAGTTTCCTTCTTCAGTATAGAATTTCAAAGCAAATCCGCGCGGGTCGCGCACTGTATCAGCTGAACCGTTTTCGCCGGCTACAGTTGAGAAACGGACGAACATAGGTGTACGTTTACCAACTTTTGATAAGAAGTTTGCTTTTGTATATTTTGTTACATCATTTGTTACTTCAAAATAGCCATGTGCTCCTGCACCTTTTGCATGAACGACGCGCTCAGGCACACGTTCTCTGTTAAAATGTGCAAGCTTCTCTAGAAGGTGGACATCCTGAATTAACGTTGGACCGCGAGAACCTGCTGTTATTGAATTCTGGTTGTCCCCGACAGGCGCACCCCAACTAGTAGTAAGATTTTTTCTCTCATTACTCATAAATCGAATCACCTCATAGTTTCATATTATTTAACCTATTTACAATGATAACATCTATCAGTAAAAAATCAATACTATTTTATAATTATTATAAATAAATAGTCTATAAAATAGTTTGAATAATTCAATATTATAAATTCGGACTTAAATGGTAAAATCCCTTCTCCTAACTTTATTAATGAAAAAAATAGGGTATGTGAATTATAAATATAGCTTGCAAATCTTGAAATAATTTGAAATAATTAATATATGAACACATACTCATATAATGAGGATCGGGGAGATTAAAATGGGACACTCGCATAATCATCAAGGTCATGAGGGACATCATCATCATCATACAAGCAATAAAAAAGCACTCCTTCTGGCATTTTTAATTATCACTCTATTTATGGTTGTAGAAGTGATCGGGGGTTTGCTGACGAATAGTCTGGCGCTGCTGTCTGATGCAGGACATATGCTCAGTGACGCAGCTGCATTAGGGTTAAGCTTTCTAGCTCTGACTTTTGGAGCAAGAGGAGCTTCAGCATCTAAAACGTTCGGCTATAAAAGGTTTGAGATTTTGGCTGCCTTTATTAACGGCCTCTCCTTAATTGTGATTTCAGTCTATATTTTCTGGGAAGCGTATCAGCGGTTTATCGATCCGCCTGAGGTCATCAGTTCTGGTATGCTCTTGATTTCCAGTATAGGTCTGATTGTGAATATTGCTGCTGCTTTTATCCTGATGCGCGGAGATAAAGATGAGAATCTGAATGTAAAAAGTGCTTTTCTGCATGTTATAGGTGATATGCTTGGTTCGGTGGGCGCGATTATCGCGGCGCTTCTCATTATGTTTTTTGGCTTTGGCCTTGCAGATCCGATTGCAAGCATTATTGTTGCCGTGTTGATTATTATCAGCGGATTCCGAGTGACGAAGGAGTCTTTTCATATTTTAATGGAAGGTGTACCTGGAAATCTGAAAACGGACGAAATTCGGGCTGCTCTTCTAACAATAGAAGAAGTGTGCGGCGTCCATGATTTGCATGTGTGGTCGATAACATCAGATTTTCCGGCGCTAAGCTGTCATTTAATAGTAGAGAGCGGGGAGAATCAGCAGGACTTATTGAAAAAAGCAAACCGTATTTTGCATGATCAATTTGGACTGCACCACACAACGATTCAGATTGATAGGAAGGATTCAACTTGCTGCGGGGATGATCACTGTAATTAGAAAAGAGACACGGTCGTGTCTCTTTTTTTTGCAGATTGGTTTTGTTTTATTTAATTGGGTTTGACTAAATAAAGTCCAAAATCAGCTAATAAAAACGGAAATTCCACTATAAAAAGTTGAATTTCGGCTAATAAATTGGCTAAAAGTTTAAATCAAGCTGAACGGATTCGTGTCATTAAGGATCCCAAATTTCAAGTTTTGCTTGTGAAGGCTTTACCGCCCAACTCCTAGGCCAGAACAGCCGGTTCCGCATTTCGTTTCAGTGCCTGGCATGCTCAATCATCTGCTTCAAAAGCCCGATAACGTGTTCGTCGTCATGTGAATAGAATAAGGTTGTTCCTTCGCGGCGGAATTTCACGAGGCGGAGGTTTTTTAGAAATCTTAGCTGGTGGGATACGGTTGATTGGAGAAGAGATAATGTTTCAGCAATTTCATTTACGGACCGTTCACCTTGAGTGAGCAGGTTTAATATGCGGAGCCGTGTTGGGTCTGACAGCGCCTTGAAGGTCTGGGAAGAGATGAAGAGGGTTTCTTCGTCCAGATCATGAAACGTGTCTGCTTCTTGTTTTTCTTTTTTCATCGTGGGTCTCCTTCTGACTTCTTGTGTAGTTATCATTATAGGGAAGATTATCTATTTACACAAACATTCAAATAATTGTTTAACTGTTCATATTATCGTGCATATACTTTAATCAAACAAACGTTTGAATGAATAGGATGTGATGAAGTGAAGCCTGCAGGATGTGTGTGAAATAACTTGTGTGGATTCGGAAAAAGTGGAACGGGTTAAGAACAAGCTTCGAGGACAGGAAACGGCTAATGTGGCGGAAATTTATAAAGCCCTCGCTGATGATACAAGGTTGAAAATTGCTTATGCGCTTTTAGAAGAAGAGGAGCTTTGTGTCTGTGATGCGGCGAATATCGTCGGGGCTACGACTGCGACGATTTTCGAAAAGAGAAAAATAGACGATCCAATCTACGCCTTATCCATTCATGGCGCAGCAGGGGTTTGGGGTACGATTTCAACAGGATTTTTCGCAGCACCTGAACTAGCGACAGTTGGAAAGCCGGGATTATTCTATGGCGGAGGCATTGAACAATTAGGTGTTCAGATTATGGGTGCAGGCGTATCCGGGGCTTATGCTTTTATCGTTTCATTTATCATTCTCTTTGCCGCTAAAAAGCTGATGGGCGGTCTTCGTGTAACGGAAGAAGAAGAAATTATGGGGCTTGATATGAGTGAGCATGGAAGTTACGGCTATCCTGAAGTATTCTTATCAAAAGAGGATAAGATCAGCTCTTAATTCCGGAGCGAAAGGGAAGTGCTGTAAATGGGAGAAAGCTACGAATCGATTCGTGCATGGAAAGATGAAGAGATAAATAAATATACATCTGATACGCACTCATTAAATCAATTTCACGATCAAGTCATGCGGGCGGTTTTTAACGTATCTCTGCAAAGGGTGAAGGAGGAAAAGGGGACTCCTCCTTCACCCTTTACATGGTTTGTCATGGGGAGTGCAGGGAGATATGAACAGGGGGTCATCAGTGACCAGGATCATGGAATGGTTTATGAAAAAAGCGGTACGGATGCAGATCAGTACTTTCTGGCACTTGGAAAAGAAGTTTCCTTAGGTCTTCATATTGCAGGATATCCTTATTGCGAAGGAAAAGTCATGAGCTCAAATCCTGTCTGGTGCAAATCGCTTGGAGCTTTTGAAAAACAGCTGTCAAAATGGATGGATGAAGTCAGCTTCGAGTCAATGCGGTATCTGCAGATTTTTGTTGATGCAAGAGTTTTAGAGGGAGAAGAAGCATTTATTGACCATTTAAAAAACGTCATTGATGAATGCCGGAAAAAGTCTCCGAAACTATTAAAACGGTTTATGGATAATATCATGCACCTCAAGCCTTCTGTTGGTCCTCTTGGGCAAATCTTTACTGAAAACAGCGGCCCTTATCAGGGATCATTGAATTTAAAGCAGGCTGCGTTTTTGCCGTATGTAAATGCGGTAAGAATCCTTGCCATTAAAGAAGGAGTATTAGCCGCATCAACTTTGGACCGGATTGATGAACTCAGCAAAGACGAATTTTATCGGAATGAGCTGAGAGACTATAAAACCAGCTTTGCAAATCTGCTGCAGTTTCGGATGTTTAATTTAAAGAGAATCCAAGATTACGATGATGTACATTACCTTCCCATTCAAAAGCTCAGCCGTGCGGAGAGAAAAGAAATGAAAACCATCCTGAAAAACGGGAAAAAGCTGCATCACTTTGTGCAGGGAATCATTGAAAAGGGTGTTCATAAATGAAGACGAATCCGTTCGTTCATTTTATAAGAGAAGTGCACGGAAAGTTTCAAACGAGCGTATTTGGAACTGCTCAAAGCGGGCAAAACTCCCAGCAAATCGCGTTTTTGCGTCAGCTTCAGCGCGAAATGAAAGCAGAGGAGGCGCTGTCGGTTCCATTAGATGATCTGAATGTAGTTGTCTTTGATATTGAAACAACCGGATTTTTCCCAGAGCAGGGGAATGAAATCATTGCAATCGGAGCAGTTAAGGTGAGCGGGTGCACGCTGAAGGAAGAGGAACGTTTCTACTCGCTTGTCAGACATGAAAATGGGATGTCCGATGAAATCCGTGAGTTAACGGGCATTACTGATGATGACTTAAAGGATGCGCCTTCCCTTGAAGAAGCCATGATCGAATTTTATAAGTTTGTAAAAGGAGATACACTTGTTGCCCATCACTCTTCACATGAAAAAAACTTTATGCAGCATGCAAGCAGGAAACTGTTCCGTGCACCTTTTAAGCACCGGATTGTGGACACTTCTTTTTTATACCGCATCGCTGAACCGAATTCAGAGTATGTAAGACTTGAAGATTGGTGTGATCATAAGCAGATTCCTGTTATAGACCGTCATCATGCGTTAGGCGACGCCATCTTGACAGCGAAATTATGGTGTAAATATGTAGAGGATGTAAAAGGGCTCGGCTGCAGAAACCTGAGGGATATTTATGAACGGATTGCCATCCTGTGATAAGGAACATTACTTCAGTAAAAGGAGTAATGTTTTTTTGTACGACGGTTCAATTTGTCTATTTTAGGGGTAAGGTAAATTATAGGCATTTTAAGTCGAGGGGGAAAATGGTTTGAAGCAGGCAATGTTAATTGTAAACCCATCTTCAGGAAAGGAAAAAGGGACTGAATATACGGAACATGCTTTTAAAACAACGAATAAAATGGGCTATGAAACAGAGCTCCATGAAACAAAAGGCGAGGGAGATGCAATGGAGTTTGCCCGGGAAGCCTGTGAAAGAAAGCTTGATTTTGTTGCGGCAATGGGCGGGGACGGTACTATAAATGAAGCAATATGAACAGGACCATCGGCCTTTATTCGGTTGGTGACGGATTTTCATGCAGCAGGACGGAGAGACTTGGCTATTTCAGGTGTGATTCGTCTTTCGAACTGGGACATCTTCGTGCCAAAGGGGCTTTCAATCGGAAAAGAGCGGCACCTGGCGGATTCTTTTTATAAAAAGAATCCTTTCGAGCAAACGATGCAATTGAGTCTTGGCCATTTGCAGGGAGATTATCTTGTGGAAACCTGCCCGTCTAAATTTCAGCAGAACGGAAAGCTGTATAACAAAGGATATATCCTGCTTTCAAAATGAAAAAGCTGATCTTCATACAGATCAGCTTTTTTGTCATTTAATCTACTCTATATTTTAAGTAACTGTAGTTCTCTGTCGGCTTCACTTCAACCGTTTTACCATCTGCATCTTTAAGGATTTCAAACTCCTGATACGTTTCTACCCAATATCCATCTTTCACTTCTGATGAAATTTTCTTATCCTCGTACACTGTAAAAAGCGGCTGCTCCTTTGCCGCAGTCGCTGCTTCTTCTTCAGCAGCCATAGGAAAGGATCCTGTTTCGATATTTCTTGCCTGAAATGAATCTAAATAGGCCATCGTTCCAATCAGGAGGACGAGAAAAAAGAGGGTGAAGATTTGTGAACTTGTTTTAGACAGCAACACCAGCCGCTCCTTTCAAAAACATCTTAATTCATATGTACGCTCGTCTCACAGGAATATGTCCATTCTTAAAGGAGAATGATAAGGATAAAAAAGGAAAGTGATTTAGATGGCACGAATAATTCTGCTCGCTGTACTGCTCAGTCTTTGTCTTCCGCTGGAACAATCTGCTGCAGCAAAAGCTCCTGAACTTAAGCTTTCGGATATCAATCAGAAAGAACATGAAATAAAACCGCCCTACGATCAGCCCATTGTTCTGAATTTCTGGGCATCCTGGTGCGGTCCCTGCAAAATGGAAGCACCTGATTTAGTGAAGCTTGCTGAGAAATATAAAGGTCAGGTGAAGATTTATGCCGTCAATATGACCAATCAGGATTCAGAAGAAGGAGCGTATATGTTCGCTAAAGACTATGGATTTTCATTTCCTGTTTTGCTTGATAAGACAGGGGAAGCTTCTTCACTATATAGAGTAGCGGCGGTGCCTACAACCTTTTTTGTGGATAGGAATGGCGAAATTGCGAGTGTGCTGACTGGGTATGGAGGGACAGAGCTGCTTGAGAAGCGGGTTAAGGCATTAATAGCTCATTAATACGAAGGACCGATCGTAATTGACCGGTCCTCCTTTTTTTAATTAAGCCCAAGCAATAGGACTAACCCATACCCCGCAGCAGACAGCAGCACAGACCCTGTCAAACCGGCAATCAACGGCTTAGAGCCAAGCTTTTTAAAAGTCTTTAAGTTTACGTTTAATCCAAGTCCAGCCATGGCCATTCCAATTAATAGATAGGAAAAAGAGACAAGGAAAGAGGCAGTTTCCTCTGAAGCAATTCCAGCTGTATTCAACCCGCTCATGAAAAGGAATCCTAGAATAAACCAAGGAATAGGCAGGGAAGAGGGAGCACCTTCTGTCTTTTTTTCTCTAAAAAGGATTCCGACTATCAGAGCAGAGGGTACAAGCAGGGCGACACGGGTTAATTTTACGATAATAGCTATATCTTCTGATTCGGTTCCTCCAATCGATGCCGCAGCTACGACATGTGCAATCTCATGCAGCGTTCCTCCGGAAAAAGCACCGAAACCATAGGGTGTTAGATTTATAAAAGAATATAAAAAGGTGTATAGCAGAGTAAAGGCCGTGCCTAAAATGGCAATGGTTCCTGCACTTACAGCTGTCTCCTCATCATTCGCCTTCACCAATGGGGCAATTGCTGCAACTGCTGCAGCCCCGCAAATTGCGGTTCCACATGCGGTGAGTATACTGATTTTCTTATCCACTTTGAGAAAGCGGGAAAGAGTATATACCAGGGGTATGGTAAAGAGGATTACGATTAAGGAAAGGATAAACACGTTAATTCCAGCTTGATAGAGAGCTGTCAGGTTTAATCTCATTCCGAGAAAAATGATGCCGAGGCGCAATAGCTTTTTACTTGAAAAAGAGGCTCCTGTAAGCACTGGTTCACTTATTCCGGCAGAAGCTCTCCACAATATTCCCAGAATCATGGCGATGATAAGGGGTCCTATAACGGAAAATAAGGAGAAACTTGCTATATAAGAAGCAATAGCTGCAAATATGAATGTCAGCAAAATCCCTTGCATAAAAGGAAACTGCTGATGTTTTAGCTTTGTTTGACTGTTCAACATGATGTACACTTCCTAAGCAATTTGTTCTTAAGATAACTTTATCAACTTCATAACTATTAGTAAAATAAATATAAATTATAATATTTATTAGTAATATTGATAATAGGGGGTCTTCAAAAGAAAAACCCTTGATTATAATCAGAGGTTTTAAGATCAGCCATTCGCTTTCAACAGCGGTGCACTGCTTTCATTCTTGTATTTCAGACTCGTTTTTTTACCATGCAGAGCATAATAAACAGCAAGGCCTCCCAAGATGAAAAATGAACTGAAGAAATACAGGGAACTAAATTCAATTTTTGTCGTGATGACACCTACAAGGAAGGAGCCAATGCCGATTCCGATATCAAAAATGGATAAGAAGGTAGCAGTGGCAAGCCCTCTTCTTTTAGGTTCCGCAGATTGTATGGCTATCGTTTGAAAGCTTGGAAACAAAGTTCCCCAGCCTAAGCCAATAAGAGCTGCCGACAGTAAAAAGCTTAATGATGTATCTGCCATGCTTAGAAGCACCATGCCTGATGCAAAGCAAACAATCGCCGGATAAATGATGACATTTGCCCCGTATTGATCAAACCATCTTCCCGTGAAGGGCCGTGCAATTAACATGACGATAGCATATACCACAAAGAAGTAGCTTGCTGCTTCAAATAAGCCAATTTGTTTCGCATAAACCGAAACAAACGAAAGAATAGAAGCGTAGACAAGGGCAAATAAACCTGCAACAATAGCAATCGAAATGGCTGTTGGTTCAAATAGTCCTTTCAAGCCTTTGTTATCGATTGAAGGCACCACTTTGCTGCTTGTTTTTACAGGCTTTGGCATCTTGATTATAAGACATGAGAACAGAGAGAAAAAGGCAGTGAAGATACAGATGCCGAACATCGCTGCTGTTCCCCATTGTTCCATTGCAGTAAGTCCGAGAAACGGACCGATGACCATTGCAAGGTTCATTGACATCGCATAATAGCCCATTCCTTCCCCGCGCCTGGATTCTGGAATAATATCTGCAACAATTGCCCCTGCAGCTGTTGTAGCCATTCCAAATCCAATCCCATGAAAAAAGCGGAGAAGATACAATCCGTTCATTGTATTTGTAAAATAGTAGAGAAGAGATCCTAAAGCAAAGATAGAAAGAGAGGATATCAGCACAATCCTTTTTCCGCAGAGCTCAATCCACTTTCCTGCAAAAGGGCGGATGACAATCGCTGCCAGAAGAAAAATTGTCACGATCAGTCCTGCTTGTGATGGCTTGCCGTTTAAATCATGAAGAGAATAGATTGGAAGAGTAACAAGCAAATAGTAAAACGTTAAAAACAGAAAAAAGCTGCTTAAAGAGATAGAGAGAAAATCTTTTGTCCATAGTTTTTGTTCTTTCATACTTTCATCCCCGTTCTGAATTTCTTATGTGCTGAAGCCACTGCTGGATGTATGTCCGGAGAGGATCTTGCATGTCATCAGGAATTGCTTTAAGTAAGTCATTCTCCATTTCTAATACGGATTTTTCCCATAGCGCATAATCATTTATTGCTTTATCTGTAAGCTTTATATGCTTTGTCCGTTTATCTGAACCTGGGATTTGAATAACATACCCTTGCTTCACAAGTCTCTGAATCGTCCGGGTCATTGGCGGAGCTTCAATTGAGAGGTAGTCACAGAGATCTGTCTGTGTAAGTGTTCCATATTTTTTTAAGGTGAATAAAACGGTCCATTGTGCACTGAACAGGCCATAGGGCTGTAAAACCTCGTTCAGCCGTTTTGTAAGCTGCCTTGATAGCTGCTGAATGGAGTGGAAAATATTCTGATCAATTTCTGACATATTATTTCTCCTCGCAAATTAGTTACCTAGGTAATTATAACATAGAATACTAGAAAAGTTACCTGGGTAACTATTGGATAAACTTCTTTATAGAATTCATCAATTGTGAGAAAATGTAGAGGAGTTTAAAGGAGCGTGATCAGGCATGATTGTTATGCTCGTTGTTGTTTCTTTTATTTATGCCATGCTAGCTGTCATCTATACGGTTTTTTTTATTGAGGCAATTGCTGAGCAAAAGCGATACAAGCTTCAGCATCTCCTGCATATTATCTTTTGGTTCACAGGAGCGTTTGTGCTTAGCATATATCATGCAGGCACGCATCTGTACTGGATGATTTATTTGCTCGTCTCCCTATCAATAGCAGCTGCCGGCTATTCAGTCAGTTATTTTCGAGGAAAACAGATCATTGATAAGACTGTGATTCAATTAATTAAAATCAGACCATAAAAAAATCCTCAAGCAATCGCTTGAGGATTTTTCTTCTTATACAAACATACTTAACAATAAGATAAATACAAGTGCCGCAACTGAAATGATAGTCTCAAGCACTGTCCACGTTTGAAGCGTTTCTTTAACAGTCATCCCAAAATACTCTTTAATCATCCAGAAACCTGAATCATTAACGTGAGAAAGAATGAGTGAGCCAGCGCCTGTTGCTAATACAAGAAGCTCAAGGTTTACATCCGGAGCTACTGCTGCAATTGGAGCAACGATACCGGCTGCTGTCATCATGGAAACAGTGGCAGAACCAGTTGCAATGCGAATCATCGCAGCAATTCCCCATGCAAGGAGAATCGGAGAAACATTCGATTCCTGCGCAAGCTGTGCAATGTAATCACCAATGCCTGAATCAAGTAGAACTTTATTAAACGCGCCGCCTGCACCGATAACTAATAGAATCGTAGCAGTAGGAGCCAAGCAGTCGTTTGTCAGTTTCAAGATTTTATCACGGTTCATGCCGCGGAAGAAGCCAAGACTGAAGAATGAGTAGACGGCTGCAATTAATAGAGCAACAACAGGATCTCCAAGGAATCGGAAAACTTCAAATGCTGTGCTTTCTTTTGATAAAAACAGCTCTGCAATCGAAGCAGAAAGCATTAAGAAAACAGGGATTAAAACCGTGATAACAGTATTTAAAAATCCAGGAAGCTCTTTTTCATCTTTTTGTTCTGTCAGCTGATCCCCAATTTCCTTTGGAACAGTTTTGTGTATGCGTTTACCAATCCATTTACCGTAAACAGGACCTGCTAAGATTGCAGTCGGAAGACCAACAATAATCGAGTAAAGAATCGTGGTGCCTACGTCAGCTTTGAATATTCCAACAGCTGCCATTGCGGCTGGATGCGGAGGAACTAAGCCGTGCACAACAGATAAACCAGCTACAAGCGGAACACCAAGGCTGACTAAAGAAACTCCAGTACGGCGTGCAATTGTGAAAACAAGCGGGATTAAGAGAACGAACCCAACCTGGAAGAAAACAGGTATCCCAACGATGAAAGCAACAAACATCATTGCCCAGTGAACATTTTTTTCTCCGAATTTTGCAATCAGAGTATTGGCAATGCGCTCAGCACCGCCTGATTCTGCCATCATTTTACCAAGCATTGTACCTAGTGCAAGAACAATTGCAAGAAACCCTAACGTATTTCCCATGCCGGCTTTAATCGAATCAATGATGCCAGGAACCTCGGGATTAGTAGAAATAAGCGGCATTCCAGTCGCAAGACCAACGCCAATAGCGGTTACAATTAACGCGACAAAAGGATTCAGCTTTGCCACAGTTATGAGCAGTAGAAGCGCAACGATTGCTGCGAAGACGATGAGTAATAGCATGTATAAAATCCTTTCTTGTTTAAAAATTTGAAAGCACTTTCAACTAGTGATTCCGATTATATGAAAAATATTTTTTAAAATCAATACATTTATGAAAAAATATTTTATTTTCAGAGGGCGGAAAAAAAAGAGAACCAAGAGGCTCTCTCGTTATACGCGTGTTTCCGAAATTGCGTCACGAACTTTTTCCAATGATTTTTTTGCGTCATCTTTGTTTGAAATCATCATGTTTACATAAAGAGCATCAATCAGACTGAGCTGGCCAATTCTTGAAGCGAGCGCTTCTGACCGGTATTCCGTTTCCTCAGAGCTGGTAAAGAGAGCGACATCTGCATTTTGGCCGATCGGTGATTTTGGAAATCCAGTAATGCCAATGGTTTTTGCTCCATTTTTTTTAGCCGTATTCATCACCTTAATTGTGTCCTTGTTCGTTCCTGAGTGAGAAATAACGACAGCAACATCACGGTCTGTCAGCTGGGAAGCCGACATCAGCTGAAAGTGCGAATCGATGAACGCATAGGCCGAAATACCAGTACGTATAAACTTATGATAGGCATCCATAGCTATGATGGCCGATCCTCCCGTTCCATAAAAATTAACGTGATTCGCGTTTGTGAGAATGCCGGCGGCTTTTTTTATGGAGGAAAAATCCAATATCTGAAGTGTGTTTTCGAGTGTTCTGATATTTGAATGGAAAACCTTTTCAGCGACAGCCTTTTCATTGTCATTGTCATTAATTTCCTCGAGGATTTGCTGAATCGGACTCATGATTTCAGAGGCAAGAGCAATTTTCATGGCCTGGTACCCTTTAAAATCTATGCGCTTACAAAAACGGAAAACAGTTGCTTCTGCAACGCCAAGATTATCGGCCACTTCGTTAATCGTGCTATGAATAATTTCTTTTGGGTTCTCCAAAATATAATTAGCAATCTTTTTTTCTTTTTCACTTAACCTTGCATAATGAGAACGAATACTTCCTAAACAGTTTTGCCCCATAAAGTATGACCTCGCTTACATTTACTAAGAAAAGCGGAAGCGCCAAGGCCCGCTCCTGCAGACGTTCTAGCTGGGGAGTCTGGCGCTTCTGCTAGACATGAATACGGAATCTTAAATATATTTTATCCTTCCGAAAAAAAGTATAGCATAAAAAGAATATGAAAAAAAATTTCTTGAAAACGATTGCAGAAGAAAAAAATTTTCGTATAATAGAAATAGGACAAAAACAAGATATAAAGGAGTTTTAAAACATGCAAGTAGGTTTAATCGGTTTAGGGAAAATGGGATATAATCTTTCACTTAATTTAATAGATCATAAACATGAGGTTGTTGCATTTGATATTGATTCAGATGCTGTAAATAAAATTGCTAATATGGGTGCGGCAGGCTCATCTTCAATTGAAGATCTAGTTTCTAAGCTTCCATCTCCAAGAACGGTTTGGATGATGGTGCCTGCAGGCGTTATTACAGAAAATGTGCTATCTGAATTAAAAGATCTTCTTGCGCCTGGAGATATCGTGATCGACGGCGGAAACTCAAATTACAAAGAATCCATTCGCCGCGGAAACGAATTAAAGGAATTTGGCATTCATTTCTTTGATGTAGGAACAAGCGGAGGAATGGAAGGCGCAAGAAATGGAGCCTGCACAATGGTCGGCGGAGAAAAAGAAGTGTTTGCTTCAATCGAACCTCTGTTTAAAGATATCTGTGTTGAAAATGGCTATTTATATGCCGGCGCTATGGGAAGCGGACACTATTTGAAAATGGTTCATAACGGTATTGAATACGGAATGATGCAATCTATTGCAGAAGGCTTTGAAGTGCTCGAGAAGAGTCAATTTGACTTTGACTATGAGCAGGTAGCACGAGTGTGGAACAACGGTTCTGTTATTCGATCATGGTTAATGGAGCTGTCTCAAAATGCATTTTCAAAAGACTCAAGATTAGATGGCATCAAGGGAGTTATGCATTCATCCGGCGAAGGAAAATGGACAGTTGAGGAAGCATTAGACCTTCAGACTGCTACGCCGATTATCGCTTTATCCTTAATGATGAGATACCGCTCGCTTGATGAAGATACTTTCTCGGGAAAAGTAGTGGCAGCGCTGCGTAATGAGTTTGGCGGACATGCTGTTGTAAATAAAGACTAACACGTTTAGGCATTAAAACGAGAAGGGAAGAGGCTTAACAACAAGCATCTTCTTTTTCGTTGTTTAGAAGATTTTAATCATGAATAGGTCTTGCTTATTAAATTCATTTAATTTGCGCCCTAGCGCAGGCGCCTCACTCCTCGGTCAGAATGGATCGCCAAAAAGTCAAAACCTGACTTTTCTGGCGGATCCTTATCTGACTGTCGGAGCTGACCAAGGCGCCTGCGCTTTTGTATTTTCTAATAAGATTTTGGCGCAATGTAAGGAGGAGTCACCTTGAATCAGAAATTTGTTATCGGAGTCGATATTGGCACAACAAGCACAAAATCCGTTTTATTTAAAACAGACGGAACAATCGTTTCAACATTTGGAGTGGAGTATCCGCTTTATTCTCCGAATCCTGAAACAGCAGAACAAAACCCGCAGGAGATCTTTCAAGCTGTGATCAAAACAATTAAGGAAGTAATCAGCAAAGTGGACCCGGCTGATCTGCTGTGCGTGTCTTTCAGTTCTGCAATGCACAGTGTCATCGCTGTTGACCGGGATGGTACACCACTTTCAAATTGCATGACTTGGGCAGATAACCGCAGTGCCAAGTGGGCAGAAAAAATAGCAAAAGAAATGAATGGCCATGAGATTTATTTACGCACAGGGACACCTATCCACCCGATGTCCCCGCTGTCTAAGATAACGTGGATCCGAAATGAACAATCAGACTTATTTTTGAAAACGTTTAAATTTATTTCCATTAAAGAGTACGTTTTCCACAAGCTGTTTAAGCGCTTTGTTATCGACTATTCAATTGCTTCAGCAACTGGATTGTTTAACCTGGAGTCGTTAGATTGGGATAAAGAAGCGCTTGAAGTTGCAGGAATTACGGCGGAACATCTTTCAGAACCTGTGAATACAACATTTTCATTAACGGGACTAGATGCTGTTTATGCAGCAGAAATGGGAATTCCTGCAGAGGTTCCGTTTATAGTTGGCGCAAGTGACGGAGTTTTGTCAAACCTTGGAGTGAATGCAATACAGCCAGGCGTTGTTGCCGTTACAATCGGTACGAGCGGCGCAATCCGGACAGTTACGGACAAGCCGGTGACAGATCCAAAAGGACGTATCTTTTGCTATGCCCTGACTGATGATAAATGGGTAATCGGCGGTCCTGTTAATAATGGCGGAATGATCTTCAGATGGGTGCGCGATCAATTAGGTTCTTCTGAAATGGAAACAGCCAAGCGTTTAGGCAAAGATCCATACGAAGTGCTGACTGAGATTGCATCACTTGTGAAGCCAGGCTCTGACGGTTTGCTCTTTCATCCGTATCTGGCCGGCGAACGTGCTCCTTTGTGGGATGCAAACGCGAGAGGTTCCTTCTTCGGGCTTTCCCTTCACCATAAAAAAGAACATATGATACGCTCTGTATTAGAAGGTGTTATTTTCAACTTATATACTGTGCTGCTTGCACTTGAAGAGCTGATCGGCGAGCCGAAAAAAATTCAGGCAACAGGCGGATTCGCACGTTCAGAATTATGGCGCCAAATGATGGCGGATATTTTTGATCAGGAGGTTTCAGTTCCAGAAAGCTTTGAGAGCTCTTGCTTAGGTGCTGCACTTCTTGGTTTATATGGAGTTGGACATGTTGATTCTCTTGATGTAGTATCAGATATGGTCGGCGGTACTCACCACCACAAGCCGAACTCAGAACATGTTGAGGTTTATAAAGAATTAACACCAATTTATATTCGCCTTTCACGACTTCTGAAAGAAGAGTACGCAAGCATAGCATCTTTTCAGCAAAAGCATATATAGAAAAGAAGGAGGGATATCATGCGGATCGGAGTTCTCGGCATCGATACAATAAATGAAACGAAGTCTATCACCCAGGACATAACAAAGTTCGCCTCTGAAACGAACAGCGTAATAGAAGGACTTGAATGGCTGACGGCTTCATCAGAACTGAAGGCAGAAGCTTTGGAAAACTGGATTCGCTCTGTATCTGAGAAAACGCTTATTGAGAATAAGGAAAGTTTTATTAAAGTCATCGAAGCATATGACGCAGTGATTGTATTTGGCGGAAGCAAGAAGGCTGTTGACGTGCTGTCTTTTGCACAAGTGAAATTGCTCTTTCTTCCAATTTCCATTTTATCTGACCGCTCTTTAGGATACGATACAGCTTTGAATGAAGTTGTAACAAATGTGCTGAAAGTAAAAGATACGATCAGTTCTCTTTTATATATGAAGCAGAGAGTGTGCTGTGTTCAGCTCCCTGGAGAAGAACTTTCTGATTTAATGCGCGATGCGGCGGCCGCTGTTGATGGGCTGGTTGTTACCGGAGGAGAATCTGTGTGGATGCACGCTGCAGATTATTTAAGAGAGAAAGATCAAAAAGGAGTGACCTACTCATTCTTGATTATTAATGAATCCATTCTGCCAGAACAGCTGGGAGCATTCCTGCTGCAGCAGATGGACCTTGATTTTAAAGAGCTGTTATTTGATGAATCTCAGTGCATGAGCTCACGTCCAACTGCCGCTGACCGGATTATTGAGAAAAATTTGTCTCAGGCAGTATATGAGTGGCTGAAAAACGCGGATGATACAAAAGAGCTGACAATCGAAAACAAAGAAGTAAAATGAAGGGAAGCCTGCAGCGGTAGAATGCTGCGGGCTTTTTTCTTAGATAAAATGGCTAAAAGAGCTGTATTTGGCTAGTTAAAGAGAACTTCAGCTAATGAAAAATAGCCGAACTCTAAATGGACTTCACATTCGGCTAAATAATCGTTAAAAACCGCTAATAATACTGGAAAAATCGCTAATAAAATGCATTTTTGCTAAATAAAATCCTCCGAACCAGGTAAACTTTGATGAAAATTGAGCTGCCAAGCCCGCAACATAAAAAAACCGCCAGAGGCGGTTCCAGACTGTCGACAAATCCCCCCTTTTTGGGGGATTTGTCGGCAGTTTTTTTATATAATGAAAATAGAACAATACAGAGGTGATTTGGATGTTGTCTAAAAATAATCAAATGAATCGCGATCAACTAGAAATGATTACACTTGAACAGTTGGTGCCGGAAGATCACTTAGTCCGTAAAATTGAACAAGCTCTCGATTTTTCTTTCATCTATCCATTAGTAGAGAAAGTCTATTCCGCAGATCGAGGTCGTCCAAGTATTGATCCGGTCATATTGATTAAAATGACCTTCATCCAATACCTTTTCGGTATTCGATCCATGAGAAGAACCATTGAAGAGATTGAAACCAACTTAGCCTACCGTTGGTTTTTGGGTTTTGGTTTTCATGACAAGGTGCCCCACTTCTCAACATTCGGTAAAAACTATGAACGGCGCTTTAAGGATACAGATCTGTTTGAGCAGATATTTTACCGCATCTTAAAAGAGGCGATTGATAAGAAACTGGTCAATGGAGAACAGGTATTTATTGATTCAACTCACGTAAAGGCTAGTGCTAATAAACGAAAGTATCAGAAAAAAAATCGTACGAAAAGAAACGAAATCATATGAGGAAAGGCTCCAAAACGAACTCAATCTAGACCGCGAAGAAAACGGAAAAAGCCTTTTCCCCAGATAAATTTGAACCGGAAGAGAAAGAGATTAAAGAAAGTACGACGGATCCGGAAAGTGGCTATTACGTAAAAGATGAAAGAACAAAACAGTTCGCTTACTCATTTCACGCAGCCTCTGACGAAAAAGGATTTGTTCTGGGGACAATCGTTACGCCTGGTAACGTGCACGACAGTGCAATATTCGAGCCTCTACTGATCAAGTAACTGAGCTTCACAAGAAACCTGCTGCTGTTGCTGCCGATGCTGCTTACAAGAACCCTGCTCTTGCTCACTATTTGAACGAAAAAGAAATTCGTCCGGTTTTTCCTTATACACGGCCAAAAACAAAAGATGGATTTTTCAAGAAAAGTGATTATGTGTACGACGAACATTTTGATTGTTACATATGCCCGCACGATCAAGTGCTTCCTTACAGAACTACTACGAAAAAAGGATACAGACAATACTCTTCCGATCCGAAGGTTTGTGAAAATTGCCCATTCCTAAGCCAATGTACGGAGAGCCAAAATCATCAGAAATTGATTGAAAGGCATCTCTGGCAAGAATACTTAGATGAAGCTGAACACCTTCGTCATACAGAAGAGAACAAAACAATTTATGCAAAACGTAAAGAAACGATAGAGCGTGTCTTTGCAGATGCAAAAGAAAAGCATGGTATGCGTTGGACAACGTTGAGAGGACTCAAAAAATTGTCCATGCAGGCGATGCTTACTTTTGCTGCCATGAACTTGAAAAAGTTGGCATCCTGGACATGGAAGCCAGCGAAAGCGGTATAAAAATAGTCAACGAATAGGCCTACAAACATCAAATTAGCCCTAGAAATGACAAAAAGCATTCGGATAGAGTTCATCCGAATGCCTTTTGTCTACAATCTGAAACCGCCAGAGGCGGTTCTACAATGGTTTAACCATCAAAACATTAAGCCCTTTAGAAGGCAAGTGAAACCGGTGATCCGTTTCTTTGAATCCCAAGTGCTGATAGTACTCAACATTATTCACGCTTGTTGTGCACCAAAGCATTGATGCATCCAGCTGGGTAAGTTTATTTTCAGCGAATAATAACAAAGTCTGCCCGCGTAGCTGATTGCGGTGATCTGGATCGATTGCAAGTCCACGCATACGGTAGCCGTTTTTCTGCTTAAGTATTTCATGTGTTTCCTTGAAAAAAGATGCTGTTCCAATTAGCTTTTCTTCCTTAAAAGCGCCAATGTGGAGTGTTTCTTTCTTTTTATCACGGGTATATCCGCATTCCTGGGTAGCGTGATCAGGCATAAGTACCTTTTGTCTTAAGATGTATGTATGTTCTGCTTCAATTTGTTTTATTTCAAACATGTTTAATCCCTCACTTTAATGTTCAAGAAGTTTCATAGAGTTAAGACGAAGGTAAGTTCAAAAAAGTTTCAACTAAGTCTCTGGCCTTATGGATAGAAAGACTGCAGGCCGTATCTTTCCCTCCCATTCTACCTTATTCTTAAGTTGATTAGAAGAAGGAAGCATGTTCTCTGTTGATGAGATTGCTAGAATCATTATAATGATAAATACAAGGGAAAAGGGGAACGGAGAATAAAACATGATAAAATTCCTTAAAAATAGTATTGGTTTTCTACTAGTTGTGTTTTTTGGTTTTTTTATACTGACCATCCTTTATTCAGAAGAAACGAAACAGCCGGTTTTTTATCCAAGTGACGCATTTGAAGATGTGAAGAAGTATGAGCCGCTGATTTCAAAGGAACTTGCGGAGTACCAGCTTGAAGAATATACGCCGCTTGTTCTTGCTCTAATGCAGCAAGAGAGTAAAGGATTTGGCGGTGACCCAATGCAGGCCTCTGAATCTGCCGGGCTTCCGAGGAATACCATTGAAGACCCGGCTAAAAGCATTGAGCAGGGCGTCAAATATTTTCAAAAAAGCTTACAGTACGGAAAAGAACGAAATGTGGACGAGCTGACAGTCATTCAAGCTTATAATATGGGAACCGGCTACATTGACTTTATTGTAAAAAATGGCGGAAAGCACAGCGAGGACCTTGCAAAAGAATTTTCGATGATACAGGTAAAAAAACAGCCGGATATCTACAACTGCGGAGGAGATAAAGGGAACTTCCGCTATCCTTACTGCTATGGCGATTTCACTTACAGCACGAAGGTGCAGGAAAACGTGAATTCTCTGAGTAAAACAGCATCTGCAAAAAAGAATGATCAAATGTAATCTTAAGTGAGACCAAGCTTGCGCGGGTCTCTTTTCATTAGACATTAATATAAAAAAGACCTTGACGCTATTCAATAAGAGAGATATTATTAAGACAGTTACTTTATCGCTTAAAAGCGTAAACGCTTAAAAGTGAAATAGAGAAGAGCTTAGTTGAGATAAAGTTTAGAACAGGGAGCGTGCTTTTGCCATTTCGATGCCAAGCGTGCTCCCTTTTAGTTTTTTATATTCATCAGCAAATACTATTAGAATAAATGGGTAATAATTTTGTGCATGGAAGTTCAGCCCTATTACCCAACTCCTCGGCCAGAACAAATCCGTTAAAAATATCAAACCCGGACTTTTCTGCCGGAAACGGTCGCATGGGCTTTTCTTATTTGCCGTTCCCTGCCATCCTTCTTTTCGAATCTTCATAGTACGGTATATACTGTTGATATGAGGAGGAATGCTTCATGGAGAAGGTCATTCTTAGCGTAAAAAATCTGGACAAGTCGATTGGGCAAAAGCAGCTGCTTCATCAAATTTCCTTAGACGTATATGAAGGAGAAATATTTGGACTGCTTGGTCCTAATGGTTCTGGAAAAACGACATTAATCAGGGCGATCCTTGGACTTATTAAGATTGATTCCGGAGAAATCAGAATCAATCGGCACTCTGTGCACAGCGAGTTTGAAAAAGCAATTTCACATGCGGGAGCCATTGTGGAAAACCCGGAATTTTATCCATTTATGACTGGTTATCAGAACCTTTCGCACTTTGCTGATATGCATGGAGATATCAGTAAAAAGAGGATTGAAGACGTTGTCGGTCTTGTTCATTTGAAGGATGCGATTCACGACAAAGTGGGAACGTACTCGCTTGGGATGAGACAGCGCCTTGGCATTGCACAGGCCATTTTACATAAACCTAAGCTGCTTATCCTGGATGAACCCACAAACGGACTAGATCCATCAGGCATCAGGGAGCTTAGAACCTATTTAAGAGATCTTTGCGAAAAAGAGAATGTCTCCGTTATCATTGCATCTCATCTTCTCAAGGAAGTAGAGGAGCTGTGTACAAGAGCTGCCATTATTAGAAGGGGGCAAATCGCTGCAGTAAATGAGATTGGAAGTCAGAAAGATGAACTCCTAAAGGTGCGGTTTGAATTATCTGAGGGAGAACGAGCTTTGCAAATTTTAAAGCCTGAATACTCCGCATCCATATACAATAACGGCATCTCTCTATTCATTAAGAAAGAAGATATCCCAAAGATTAATCAAATTCTCGTGCAAGGAAAGATAGATGTCTATTCCATACAGCCTGTTTATAAGTCATTGGAAGACTCCTTTATCGAGCTTACGGAGGAAATGCTTCATGATGAAGTTAATTAAAATCGAGCATATGAAATTGCTTTTTCAGAAAAGCACCAATGTCCTTTTTATTACACTTGCTGTGATCAGTATATTAATGGCAGTCATTTCAAAACGAATGTTTTCCGGCGCAGGAACAGATGAAAATGTACTGGGGTATGTATCGCTGACTACAGGCTTCTTATTTGTTCTGCCCTTTTTTTCACTTGTAATTGCTGGAGCTATTGTGGCAAATGAATTTTCGTGGGGAACCATTAAGTTCCTGCTAATCCGCCCTGTAATCCGCACGAAAATTCTCCTGTCGAAATACATCACTTCTGTTTTGTTCGGATTGTACTTTTTACTCTTCTATATTGCCCTGTCTGTTTTGCTCGGACTGCTTTTCTTTGGGACAGCCGGCGGAACGGGCGATACAGAGTTAATGAAAGGCATCAGCCTGAACTATCTTACCGTTTTGATTGAGATGATCATGATAACAACGTTCGCTTTTATGATTTCTGCGGTATTCAGAAACAGCTCTCTCGCTATTGGACTATCGATGTTCATCACGTTTTCAGGTAAAACCTTCGTTCAGCTGCTTGCCCATTATAACCTTGAGTGGGGAAAATACATCTTGTTTGCCAACACCAGCCTCAAGCAGCATCTTGAAGGGAACAGGCCGTTATTTGAGGGAACAACAATGGGCTTTTCAATTGCTGTTTTATGTATTTATTTATGCATCTTTTTTGCAGCAGCCTGGGCTGCTTTTACGAAGCGGGATGTGTCAATTTAAAGGAGATGGAACATTTTGATTAAGACGATGGCAGTCGATCATAGCGGCAGTCTCATTCATTCAGTCGATTTAAAGAATTTTTCACTTGATTCATATAAAATGGTCTGGCTTGATATTTACCCTGAAAAAGATTGGGAAGGGAAATTGTTAAAGGATCTTTTTAATTTTCATCCTCTTGCAATTGAGGACTGTTTTCATTTTTTGCAGCGGCCAAAGCTTGACTATTATGACGGGTATCATTTCTTCGTTCTCCATTCTATCAATAAAGAAACAATGGAGGCCGAGGAACTGGATGTTTTCTTGTCTGATAAGTATATTGTGACCTTTCATTTACATCAGTCAGAAGAAACAGAGCTTCTTTATGAAAAAATAAAGCAAGTAAATCATGTGAAATCTCTTACACCCAATTATGTCTTTTATGAATTGCTGGATAAACTGGTTGATTTCTATTTTCCGCGTATAACAGAAATGGAAGAGACGCTGAATGCGCTTGAGAGCGGGGAATTCAGAATAAAGGAGATAATGAAGCAGGTTTTTGAAACGCGTTCAGGGTTGCTTAAGCTAAAGCGGACCATTTTTCCAATGAGAGATTTGCTTTACCGGCTATTAAATTCAGAAAGACTGAGTATCCCAAAGAGTGAAAGAACGTATTTCATGAATGTATATGACCATCTAATAAAGCTGTCCGAGCTGATTTCTGCCAATATGGATTTCACAGCTGAAATAAGAGAAAATTATATCTCAGTCAACTCTTATCGTGCAAATACTGTCATGATGACGCTGACTGTAATTACAACAATATTTATGCCGCTGACATTTATAGCGGGGGTATATGGAATGAATTTTGAGAACATGCCTGAACTCAGGTGGGAGTACGGTTATTTTTATGTGCTTGGCGGAATGGGCTTTCTGAGTTTCATGATGTTTATTTGGTTTAAACGTAAGGGATGGTTTGATAAAGACCAAATATAAAAAGGTGCCTGACTGTCCCTTCAGTCAGGCATTTGCTATTATTATATCGTTTAAGCACGGCTGAAATGCTGTCTGAGACCTTCACTGATCATGTTAAAGGTGAAAATCAGAAATGTCAGGGAGAGTGCAGGAAAAAATGGAATCCAGAAACCTCTTAATATATCTGATCTCGCCATGCCGAGAAGAGTAGACCAATTCAGGCTCGTATTTTGCAGTCCGCCATATCCATAGGTAGTCTGAACAAAAACCTGTGTGACAAAAATAGATAGAATCCCGAGCTGTCCTAACAAAAGCGCAACTTTTCCGAGGTCCATAAAAAATTGAACGATCAGGTCCGGCAATAAATTTGGCAGGTAATAGCGAATGAAAAGTCCCAATGCGTTATTGCCGACAGTTACTCCTGCTTCTACAAATTGAGAATGAGAAAGGCTGCTTATCGATTGCTGAATAATAAAAGCAACTCTGCCTGCATCAGTCAGTGAGAGAAAGAGAATAACCCAGATTACGCGATTGGGGCTGAAGGTAAACATCGGCATTGTAATAAAAAGAATGGCTGCAAAAATTAAGGGAAGACTTGCTGCAAAACCGTTTAAGCCATAAATCAGAAGACGGAACGGACTTTTTTTGCTGGATTCTAAAAAAGCAAGTACGACGGCAGAGAGATATCTTATGGCCGTAATGCTGAAAATTAGGAGCAGTGTGTCTTTTGCTCCCATGATAATGAGGCTGAGAATGTCTCTCCCATCATCATCAGATCCAAAGGGATGCTGCAGTGAGGGAGGGAATGGTGCCCGTTCATAGGTGGTGCTGTTTATAAAAACCATTCTCTGTTCTTCTATCCCTGCTTGCACAAAGGGGAAAAGAGGACCTATCAGAGAAATCAATAGAATAGCAGCAAGCATAACGCTTCCGAATAATAGTGTTTTATTTCTCATGCCCCTCCCTTGGATCTATCATTCTTTTAATAAGTCCGCTCGTGATTTGAACAATAAGGACCATAATCATGAAACAAGTGCCAAATACGATGATGACATTTTGCTCTATTGCTGTGTTCAAACCAACACTTAAGACAGGCGTTACATGAAATGCTTCGTATAGACGGTATGCAGCCCCTTTGTAATCGAGCAGATATTCTACAAGCAATAGATTAGAAAGAAGATAGATCATCATTGAACTTGTATGATTCAGGATTTGGACTGCGCTGTTTTTAAAAACATGCTTAAACGTGATAACAGCCTGCGGCAGCCCTTTTGAATGGGCAACCGTAATATATTGCTTGCCTGCCTGTTCCTGAAAGGATGCAGCAGTAATGCGGCTTATGTACAGGGCAGGGTAAATGGACACCAATAGAGCTGGATAGAAAAAACTGTACCTGTTCTCATGTCCAAAAATATCGACATAGTCCCTGAAATAGATGATGAGCACCCACTGTAAACAAAGAAACAGAAAGAAATCAGGGATGGCCTGCAGCACCCATGTGAATCCTTTTCCAAAAATCATTCCGAGCGGATTTGGGTGCGTTGCATCATAAACTCCTTTCAGAATTCCGAAAAACAAGCTCAGGATGAGAGCAGTAACAATGATTTTTATGCTTCTTGAAAAATACAGTTTCAATTCTTCTTCCACAGTCCGTTCATATTTAGTCAGTCCAAAGCTTTTTTCCTCATAAAGACCGCTGAAAAAGGATGTTATGTTTTCTTGATAGTCAGACCATGAAAATTGATAGTCGAATATGACAGTCTGTGCTTTGCCCTCAGCTCTTATTTCAACATCTCTTGGAAATAGAACGACTAGAATGAGAGATAGAACAATTAAGAGAAAAAGAAGGATATGCCTGCAGATTTCTATTGTTGATTTCATTTAAAAAACCCCGCGTTCACCTTTCAGAGTATTGTAAAAATTCTACCATGACTATTGGATGATGAATAGGTATAAATAGGTATAAATAGGTATAAATAGGTATAAATAGGTATAAATGAGGAAAATCTTTATGTGAAAAACTTCACAATATTTCTTGTGTTTTTGAAAATAAGGGAATATAATATGCATTAAGTAATGTATGTGAATTACTTCACAATATAATGTGGAATTATTCACAAGCAATTCTCAAGGAGGAACTACACTTATGAAAATCGCGGTTATTGGATGTACACATGCTGGAACAGCAGCAGTTTCAAATATGACGAAGCTTTATCCGGAAGCAAAAATTACCGTTTATGAAAAAAATGATAATGTTTCATTCTTATCTTGCGGCATCGCATTATATGTAGGAGGAGTTGTTCAGGACGCACAGGGCTTATTTTACTCTTCACCTCAAGAACTTGAGAACATGGGAGTTACGATGAAAATGAAGCATGCCGTAACTTCTATTGATTCAGAAGCGAAAACACTGACAGCTGAAAACCTTGAAAAAGGGGAAACGTTCGAAGATACGTATGATAAATTAGTGATGACAACAGGTTCATGGCCGATCGTGCCTCCACTTGCGGGAATTCAATTAAATAATATCGTCCTTTCTAAAAACTTTAACCACGCAAATAAAATTATTGAAAAAGCGAAGGATGCACAGAAAATAACAGTAGTCGGGGCAGGCTATATTGGGATTGAGCTTGTAGAAGCGTTTGAATCATACGGAAAAGAAGTTACTTTAATAGACAGTTCAGACCGTATTTTAAGTAAATATCTAGATCAGGAATATACAGAAGTCATTGAAGAAGAATTTAAAAATCGCGGCATTACTCTTGCTCTGGGAGAAACAGTCAGCAAATTCGAAGGCGAAAACGGCAATGTTTCAAAAGTAGTAACAACCAAAGGCGCGTACGAGACAGATCTAGTTGTTCTTTGCATAGGATTTAAGCCGAATACAGGTTTGCTTCAAGGGCAAGTTGATATGCTGGATAATGGCGCTATAATCGTAAATGAGTATATGCAAACAAGCAATGAAGATATCTTTGCAGCAGGCGACAGCTGTGCGATTCTCTATAATCCAACCGGGAAGCATGCTTATATTCCATTAGCTACAAATGCCGTCCGGATGGGAACATTAGCCGCAAAAAACTTAGTGAAGAAAACGATTAAATATATGGGGACTCAAGGTACATCAGGCATTAAAATTTATGAAAATAATATCGCTTCAACAGGCATGACAGAAACAGCCGCTTCTTTTATGGATATGAATGTGAAAAGTATCACAATCTTAGAGAACGATCGCCCTGAGTTTATGCCATCCTATGAACCTGTCACTTTAAAAGTCATTTATGAAGAAGAGACAAGAAGAATTGTAGGTGCACAAGTGATGTCAAAAGCGGATCTGACTCAATCAATCAACACTTTATCTGTCTGCATCCAAAATCGCATGACGATTGATGAGCTTGGCTATGTCGACTTCTTCTTCCAGCCTCATTACAACAAGCCGTGGAACTTCTTGAATCAGGCTGGTTTGCAGGCGATGCAGTAATAGAAGAAAACAGCGGAATGCATGCATTCCGCTGTTTTTATATGGATTAGGAGATTTTTGTAAAAAAGAAAGTATTTAATTCAAATTAGAAAGTATTTTCCTGTTTTTCACCAGTATTGAGGGCATTCCGGACAGTAAATGGACCGGTTTGGAAAGTAATACAAGGTTCGGCCCTAAAATGATTCAATGAATCGGCAGAACGTTCACAGCCTAAATCGTCCTACTGATAAATAGCCGAACCGTTTTCAACAAATTCTTTTGACTTTTGTTTCAGTCCTTCTTCAATTTCCTGTTCTTTAACAGTATTTCTTAAATCGTGGGAAATTCTCATCGAGCAGAACTTCGGTCCGCACATCGAGCAGAAATGAGCGGTTTTAGCTCCTTCGGCAGGTAACGTTTCATCATGATATTCCTTTGCCCGGTCAGGATCAAGGGATAAATTAAATTGATCTTCCCAGCGAAATTCAAATCTGGCTTTAGACAGGGCATCGTCTCTATACTGTGCATTTGGATGTCCTTTGGCGAGATCAGCGGCATGAGCAGCAATTTTATAGGCAATGACTCCTTCGCGAACATCATCTTTATTGGGCAATCCCAAATGCTCTTTCGGCGTCACATAGCAAAGCATCGCCGTTCCGAACCAGCCGATCATCGCTGCACCTATAGCTGAAGTGATATGATCATAGCCTGGTGCAATATCTGTCGTTAATGGTCCAAGGGTATAAAAAGGTGCCTCATGGCAAATTTCCTGCTGTTTTTCTACATTTTCACGAATCATGTGCATCGGAACATGGCCTGGACCTTCAATCATTACCTGAACATCATGTTTCCATGCGATTTTTGTAAGTTCTCCAAGTGTCTCTAATTCTGCAAATTGTGCTTCATCATTTGCATCTGCAATCGATCCGGGACGCAGGCCATCGCCTAATGAAATGGAAATATCATATCGTTTTAAAATCTCGCAAATCTCCTCAAAATGGGTATAGAGAAAGTTTTCTTCGTGGTGGGCTAAGCACCATCCAGCAAGAATGGATCCTCCTCTTGATACAATCCCGGTTGTTCTTTTAATTGTAAGAGGGATATACCTCAGCAAAACACCTGCATGGATTGTAAAGTAATCGACCCCTTGTTCCGCCTGTTCAATTAAGGTATCTCTGTACACTTCCCAGGTTAAATCCTCAGCAATTCCTTTTACTTTTTCAAGCGCCTGGTAGATGGGCACAGTTCCAACTGGTACTGGAGAATTTCTGATAATCCATTCCCGGGTGGTGTGAATATCTTTGCCTGTCGATAAATCCATGATGTTGTCAGCACCCCATTTGATTGCCCATGTCATTTTTTCAACTTCTTCTTCAATGGATGAGGTTACTGCTGAGTTTCCTATATTTGCATTAATTTTGACATGAAAATGTTTGCCTATGATCATAGGTTCACTTTCTCTATGATTGATGTTTGCAGGTATAATGGCTCTGCCGCTCGCAACTTCACTTCTAATGAATTCAGGGTCCATGTTTTCACGAATGGCTATAAACTCCATCTCAGGTGTAATGATTCCTTTTCTGGCGTAATGAAGCTGAGTGACATTGGCATTCTTTTTTGCCCGCAGTACATCTCTCTCGCCAGTAAAGACGTTTTCATTTGAAGTGATATCCTCTTGGCGGCCGTTATCCTCAGGCTTAACTTTGCGCCCTGAATATTCTTCCACATCATCCCGTTCAAAAATCCAGTTTCTTCTGACTTCAGGTAAACCTTTTTTAATATCAATGGCAGCAGATTGATCCGTATAAGGACCACTCGTATCATAAACAAGCACAGGTTCATTTTCCTGTGACAACTCAATTTTCCGAAATGGAACCCGAATATCCTCTCTTGATCCTGTTTTGTACATCTTTTTGCTGCCATCAAACTGTTTAATGAATGCGAAATCCAATCTTAACTCCTCCTCGTATCGTTTAGTAGAATTTTGATCTGCACCCGCGAAAGAAATAGAAAAAGGGTTCTGTTAATAAACAGAACCCTTGGAACAGTATGTGTAAAAAGCCAAAAAAACGGCCTACGCCACACCGCTTCCCTACGCTGGTATCATCCAGATCAGGTTCAAAGGGTCAAAGAATTGCGTTCTTCTCTCAGTCCAGCATCATGGACTCCCCCAGCAGAATGAAAAAAATATTCATTTGTTAGCAATATAGCAGGTAAGTTGGCAAGCTTGCAAGTGAAAATTTTCACAATTATAAATTTAAAATATGATCAAGAAAACAATAAGTGGTTCATTGTACTTATTGATCATAAGATACGGGCTTTTTATTTATTCGCAACTAGGACAGTACCTTATTATTTGAATTTTTGATATATTAAAGATATGTATGTACTTGGAGGGGGATGGACGAATAATGAAGAATCTGGATCAGGCTCATGAAGAGAAAATCCTTTCTCAGGAAAAGCTGGATGGCATAATGGAAGTCTATCTTAATCAGCTTGAAAACTCTCCAACCGCATTTTTAATTCACGAAAACCGAAAGTGGACATATATAAATCCTTCTGCAATGAAGCTGCTAGAGGTCACCTGCAAGGAGGAACTGATTGGAAAACCCATCTGGAATTCAATTGATCCTCAGTATAGAGAGATGATCGAGCAGCGGATTACTGTTACAAAAAATGGTTTCACACCGACTTCAATGGAACAGATCTGGTATACAAAAAAAGGTTTGCCCATAAACGTGGAAGTTACATCATTGCCAAACGTATGGGGGGACAGTCAATCCACCCAAGTGATTATCAGAGATATCACAAATAAGAAAAAGCTTGAAATAGAACACGAGGAAATGATAAAAACGTTCCGTCTGATTACTGAAAACATGCGTGATATCGTTGGGCTTCTGGATGAAAACGGACTGTTTACCTATGTATCTCCGTCTTACAAAGAAGTGCTCGGATATGATATGTCAGAAGCAGTCGGATACACTCCTTTTCAATTCGTGCATCCGGAGGACAGGGAGCAGATTGCCTGCCAATTTTATAAAATGCTCAAAGAAAATAGACAGCTGACGGTTGAGTATCGTTATTTATGCAAGGATCATACTTATATTTGGCTTGAGTCGCATGGAATTCCTGTCACTGAAAATGAATCCTTAAAGCATGCGATCGTCATTTCAAGAAACATTACACAGCGGAAGCTAACAGAAGAAAAACTGAGAGAAAGCGAAAGCAAATACCGGATCATTTTAGAGCACAGCAATGATTTAATATGTGTAGTCGATCTTAAAGGGAATTATAAATACGCATCCCCTTCTTATAAGAAAATCTTGGGATATGAACCTGAGCGTATGATCGGGCAAAATGTCTTTAAATATATACTTGTTGATGATCATGTAAAAGTAGAAGAGATTATGTACACCCTTTTTATTACAAAAGAACCTGTCACAATCTCTTATCACAAGCTCAGTCATACAGGACAGGCTGTTTTGTTTGAGGGAAAAGGAATGGCTGTCTTAAATCAGCATGGGGACCCAGAAAACATTGTGTTCATTTCAAGGGATATTACTGAAAAAAGAAAAGTGGAAGAATATATCCGCAACTATGAAAAGCTTACTGTATTAGGGGAGCTTGCAGCGGGTGTTGCCCATGAAATCAGGAATCCGCTTACATCCATAAAGGGATTCTTTAAGCTGCTGACTGAAAAAGACAGGGATGAGAAAGAGATAAAATATCAGAATGTCATCATGGATGAATTAAGCCGAATTGAGCAGATCGTCAATGAGTTCATGGCACTGGCAAGGCCTCAGGCTATTCATCTGAAAGAATGCACAAATATTGTCCAGCTTCTTAAAGATACGATGATTTTATTAAGTTCAGAGGCTTCCCTCAGGAATGTGGCTATCGATCTTCAGTTTGATTCGGATTCAGCAAAAATAGAATGTGAAAAAAATCAAATGAAACAAGTTTTTATCAATGTTATGAAAAATGCAATTGAAGCTATGCCGGACGGCGGCAGCCTTAAAATCAGAGGAGTAAACAAAGAGGATTTATTTTACCAGCTGACGTTTGAAGATAATGGGACAGGTATTGATGAAAAGCGGCTGGAAAAGCTCGGAACTCCTTTCTTTACAACAAAGGAAAAAGGGATCGGACTGGGTCTTACGATCAGCAACAAAATCATTACCGAGCATAATGGAGAATTCAAAATGGAAAGTGAACTTGGCAAAGGCACAATGGTGATCATCAGACTGAAAAAATAACGGAGGCTGGGGTTATGAAGCTGTTTACAAAGGAGCAATTTCTTAAAGCACGGGGGTTTATGCTTGAAAAAGCACGAAAGATTGACCGTGCTTTATATCTTTTTGAATTTGAGGGCGGCTCTAAAGAAGATGTACTAATCGAGCTTAAAGCTTACCAGAATCAAGATGGCGGCTTCGGAAATGGACTTGAGCCGGATTTCAGATGTTCAGATTCTTCAGCACTTGCTTCAACGGTCGGCATGCAGTATTTATCCAGAGTGAACGCGGATGAAGAAGATGAAATTCTTAACAAAGTTATAGCATATTTCATGCAGTCCTTTCAAACAGAACTTCATGGATGGGAAAAAGTGCCCCCTGAGGTAGAATCAGCAGCGAGGGCACCCTGGTGGAATTATCAAAAGGCTGGGGCAGATTGGGGAAATCCCAATGCTGAAATACTGGGTTATTTTTATGAATATAAAAGATTGATTCCAGAAAGCATGCTGTCTGAATTGACAGATTATGCAATCAGCCATCTTCAGGGACTTAAGGAATATGAATTTCATGAATTGCTTTGCTATTTAAGACTTGCAGAAAGAGCGCCGAACATAACCCGCCGTGAAATGACCGTTCATCTGGATGAATTTGTTAACAAATGTATCATCAGGAATTCAGAAGACTGGACAGGCTACGGACTTCAGCCAACGGGTGTGATTCAGTCTCCAAGCTCCAGGTATTATCCATTATTCGCTGAGAGCGTGGAACAGAATCTTGATTTCAGCATTGATCAGCAAACCAATGATGGCAGCTTTGCACCAGCCTGGTCATGGGGGCAATATGATGATGTTTGGCTTCTTGCCAAAGAAGAGTGGAAGGGCTGGATTACGCTTGAAAAGCTGAGAATCTTGCGGGAGTTTAACCGGATAGAAGGACTATAAAAAACTTCAGCGTTTCCGCTGAAGTTTTACATTTCTACTTATATCATTTTATCGATCTTCATGCATGATTTTTAACTCTGCGGGAATAAAAACCGATAACGAAAACAATCATGGCAAGAGCAGCACCTGCCGTGACGAGCATGCCGTCAGGACTATGATGGCTGCCTGTGAGCTTCCACAATTTATAGGGGATAACGGAAATGGCAATAAGGATTAAAAATCCTAAATAGAGTTTAAGAATGTTTTCGTTCTTGTCCTTACTTGAACCCTTCAATTTTGCAAGCGAGTCTAAAACAAAAATTAAAAGCAGCAATGCCGCTGTCAGTACGAAGAAATCTCCCATTCTATCACCTCATTAATAGTTAAACAAACGTTTGATTAAGCTGCGAATTTCCTTGCTGCAGCAAGGTTTTCTTTGGTTCGTTCACTGATGGTGCCAGAAAATCGGGTGCAGCTGAACTCAGTTCTTTTTTTGAACCATACCCGTATAAAATCCCAAATGAAGCAATGTTCCCTTGCTCCGATTATTTCCGCTCACGGTCGCATATCATGACGCTCTCTGATTTTGGGAGAGCAGGATCATGCATCAGAACCTCTGCGATGATGTCTGACTTGGCGGTAAGTGTACCATCAAGGCTGCCGCCGGCTATATGATCAAAATAGAAGTCCATTTTGAAATGCTTAAGAATTTTTTCTGCAATGCTTTTGAAACGAAATCTGAAGCGGCGGTCTAATAAAATCTTTTAAAACAGCGGGTGAGGGCATTTTCACATTCCGTGCTTTCAATGCGTATTTAATTGAATGAATAATTCTTGTTCCGGGATCTATGAGAGGTCCGTCTAAATCGAACATAACCAGCTTAAAAGAATTCATTATATTTCCACCGCCGTTTTTCTATATTTTATCAAAAAAGCAGCTGAAGAATAGGTGTGTTAAAAAGGTTTATATGAACTTTTCTTGAATAAAAAGGGTAAGAATAAAAATGCGGAGGTGGAGAAAATGGAATTTCGAATCGAAAGAGATACGATGGGTGAGATTAAAGTTCCTGCTGATAAGCTTTGGGGAGCTCAAACACAGCGAAGCAAAGAAAACTTTAAAATCGGTATGGAAAGAATGCCTCAGGAGCTGATTGACGCATTCGCTATTCTAAAAAGAAGCGCAGCTAAAGTGAATGGCAGATTAGGAAAGCTAAGCGCAGAAAAAGAGAGAGCGATTGTGAACGTATGTGATGATATCCTCAGCCGAAAGCTTGATGAACACTTTCCTCTGGTTGTATGGCAGACAGGAAGCGGAACACAAAGCAACATGAATGTAAATGAAGTGATTGCAAACAGGGGAAACGCGCTGTTAAATGAGTCTGATCAAGTCATTCATCCCAATGATGATGTCAACATGGGTCAAAGCTCGAACGATACGTTTCCGACAGCTATGCATGTATCAGGAGTGCTCTCTGTTTTTGATTCATTGATTCCGGCAATTGATAAGCTCTATTTAACACTTGTAAACAAATCCAAAGAAAATGAAGATATCGTCAAGATCGGCAGAACACATCTACAGGATGCTACCCCGCTCACATTGGGCCAGGAAATAAGCGGCTGGGTTCATATGCTGCAAAAATCGAAAGATATGATTCTGTTATCTGTAGAAAAAATGCGGGATCTTGCAATAGGAGGTACAGCGGTTGGCACGGGGATCAATGCCCATCCTGATTTTGGGAGACTCGTAGCAGAAGAGATCAGTCTGTATACAGCAACCAAATTCCGCACATCAGAAAACAAGTTTCACGCCCTGACAAGTCATGATGAGATCGTCTTTGTTCATGGTGCTTTAAAAGGACTTGCAGCAGATTTAATGAAGATTGCAAATGATGTAAGATGGCTTTCAAGCGGTCCAAGGTGCGGAATCGGAGAAATCACCATACCTGAAAATGAACCGGGAAGCTCCATTATGCCCGGAAAAGTGAACCCAACTCAAAGTGAAGCCATTACGATGGTTGCAGCACAAGTGATGGGGAATGATGCAACGATCGGATTTGCAGCAAGTCAGGGAAATTTTGAACTGAATGTGTTCAAGCCGGTAATTATGTATAATTTCCTGCAATCGGTCAGATTGCTTGCGGACTCGATTCACTCCTTTAATGACCATTGTGCGATTGGCATCAAGCCGAATTTAGATGTAATAGATAAATATTTAAATGAATCTTTGATGCTTGTAACAGCTTTGAATCCTCATATTGGTTATGCGAATGCTGCGAGAATAGCGAAAGAAGCCCATAAAGATGGCAGTACGCTGAAAGAAGCTGCTTTAAAGCTTCAATTGCTGACGGAAGAGGAATTTGATGAGTATGTAAATCCGCTCGATATGATTGGCCCTCGGGGGGAATAGGCAGTCCGCAATGCAGTTAGGCGGATAAATTTTTCTTTAATTTGGAAGAAAACTAAGTTGGCACGCCAAAGGAGAAGTAAATTCGCCATTACTAAAGTAAGGGCAGTGCCAATTTTTTATTATTTTCTTAATGCTAGAGCTATCCTTATCTTAAGTAAACAGGCGGATAAAAGCGAAAACTTTGCTGCATTTTCTTTTGCAAAGTTTTTCGCTTTTTTTTGATTTTGATGTTGTTTAATTTAGTTGGGATCTTAACTGGAACGGGAATTGGTTTTTCATTTGATTTATATTATAAAAGCTTAGACTATAATTCGGCTAGCTTAGTCGTAATCGTGATTTTATTATCAATTTTGTGTTTAGAATTGATATCAAATTATGTGAGAAGGGTGATTTTATAATGGCTGTTAATGAATCAACAAGTGTTGCTTCAAATAATTCTGGAAATAAATTAGATTCTTATAAATCGAAGCTTATCATCGTAAAGCCCTTCAATAAAGCTTCTTTCATTATCGGAATGACGTTTCTATTATTAATTACTGTGACGATTTATGGTTTTATCACCTTTGATTACAAAGACATTAGTATTGTTGAAGAAATTTTATTAACGTTACAAAATGTGAAAACAATGTTTACACAACATTAATTTAAACATTTTGGATTTTTTGAAGGGCTCCATCAGGTGATCATTACGATTGGATTAGCGATGTTAGCAACATTGATTGGAGCGATAATTTCGCTATTTTTAGGGTTACTTGCTGCTCAAAATTTAACTTCACCTAAAACTTCAAACTTAATAAAGATTTTCATTTCATTTATTCGTGCTATACCTACTGTACTTTGGGTGTTGATTTTTGCTGCAGCTGCCGGTCTTGGAAGTGTCGCTTCTGTCATTGGAGACGCTTCACTCTGTCGGTTATTTGATTAAAGCGTATTCAGAATCTTTTGAAGAACTCGGGTGGAGGTGTGATCGAGGCTTTGAAGGGGAGTAGAGCAAATTGGCGGCAAATTGTTTTTCAGGCAATCATACCATCTACACTCACTTCCCTCATATCATGGACGTTTTTACGATTTGAAATCAATTTTGGAGTAGCAGTTGCAATGGGTGCTGCCGCAGGAGCTGGCGGGATCGGTTTTGATATGTTCATGGCAAGCAGTTTTTATTTAGATTTGCATGAAGTTGGGGCAATAACATTCTGCATTCTATTTTTTGCCATTTTTCTAGAAATAATTGCGGTCCAAATAAAAAAAGAACCTACGGAGTTGTTGGTTTGTGGAAAAACGTGTGAATAATACATAAATTTACACGTTGTTAACATGTAATTAATATTAATATTGTATTATTTGTGTTGAAAGAAGGTTATTTGTTGTAAAAAATGGTTTATTGTGTGTTTGTGATGAATTGAATAAGCAGGAGAATATTAAGGCAATCAATTCGTCGATAGGTTAGGTAATTTTAGAAATCAATTTGGAAGCGAAAATTTTAATCTTCACGCTGGAAACAAAAAATTGAATTTTTAGCTTTAGGAGAACAGTTAGTGATAATGGGTTTAGATAAAATACATAGGAAAGAGGGATAAAGCGTAATGAAGGACAAGCAATCACAAAATGAAACAGAAAAATCGTTGTCTGCTGATGTTTTTAAAAATGGAATGGACCGCCGTACTTTTTTACGGGGGACATCAAAAGTCGCTGGAGCTGCTTTGGGATTAACACTAGTAAGTTCACTAAATAGTTTACCTGTAAGTGCAGCAACTAGCTCTTCTGTTTTTAATTCACTTAGCAATAAACCAGATTTAGTTTTTCCTGTTATAAGCGATATTCATGTTCAACGTCAGAGCGATGATTTTTTAAATAAGTTTGTTACTACATTAGAACAGTTAAATAAAGTTGCTCCTAAGCAAGATGCTTTTGTCGTTGTTGGAGATTTAACGGATTTGGGAACTGAATTAGAATATGATAAGTTTATGTCTGCTTATAATCCACGAAAACAATCTCAAGCAGTTTCTATGTTTGCTATTGGAAACCATGACTACTGGAATGGTTTAACAGCAGCTGATTCTCAAAAACGGTTCTGTGAGAAAACTGGGATGGAATCGCATTTCTATCATAAGGTAATCAAAGGTTACCATTTCATTGTTCTTGCTACGGAAGATGGCAACACATCTGGGACCTTTTCAGTGAAGCAAATTGAATGGATGGGTGAACAATTAAAGATAGCAAATGCTGATGATCCGAAAAAACCAATTTTTGTCTTCCATCACCAGCCTATCAAAGGAACCGTTTATGGAAGCGAATGGGGCTTCTCTCAAAATAGAGACCTTTTTTACGATACTTTGAAAGAATATCCGCAAGTCGTCACGTTTTCTGGTCACACACATTATCCATTAGATGACCCTAGAATCATTCATCAAAAAGATTTTACGACTATCGGAACTTCTACAGGTGCCTATTTGTGGCTAGAGGGTGGAAGAGTTCAAGGAGAAATTCCTGAGGGGGCAGGTGTCCTAAATCAAGCATTAATTGTAGAAGTTTACAACAATAAATTAATCATTAAACGCCGTGATATCCATAACAATGATTGGGCAGGGGAACCATTCGAAATTAGTTATCCTGCTGATAAAGATAACTTTAAGTATACAGAAGATAGAGACCAAAAAGCACCATTTTTTACGAAGGATGCCATGATTTCTATTGATAATGAAAAAAAGACTGCTACCAGTTTAGCCATAATGTTGACCCAAGCGAAAGATGACCTTCTTGTACACGACTATAAGGTAGTGGCAAGAAATGCAGAAACAAAAGAAGTAGCCAATGAGTTTCTTGCATTCTCAGAATTCTACAATGATCCTGTGCCTAACCCTTTAACTTTGCCAGTCGGAGAATTAAAGCCTAATACAATATACGAGATCGAAGTACATGCTCTTGATGCATTCGGCAATGTAAGTAAAAACTCTTTAAAAGTATTAGGGAAAACGCTGATGACGATCCCTCAGTCTCAAATGACGGCAACAGCGACAAGTCAGGAAACAAGTGGCGCTAATAATGCAGCATCCATGGCGATTGACGGAGACCCACAAACGTTTTGGCATACAAAGTGGGATAAATCTGATGTTCTCCCCCAATCGATCACCTTAAATCTTGGAGGAACTTACCTAATCGATAAGGTCGCGTATTTACCAAGGCGATCAGGCAGCAACGGAAATATTACAGGATATAACGTTTATGTAAGTACAGATGGAGTGACCTTTACTAAAGTTGCAAGCGGAACTTGGGCAGACAACAATGTGGAGAAAGTAGCAACTTTTGATTCGAAAGATGCATCATATGTCAAGCTCGAAGCAACGGCGGGTGTTAACGGCTGGGCATCGGCTGCGGAGATTAACGTCCTTGAAACTGTAAAGAATTAGCTTCTAACTTAAGTGAAAACATTCACTGTTGGCAGTAAAGAATAGTAGTAATAATAACTTTCACCATTTCTTAAAAAGATCTTATGACAAGGATCTTCTAACAATTTAGGTTACAAGATTAAAAGTCTAAAATGAACAATTGGAGGTCAACTTTATGTTTCAAAATATAGGAATTCCCGGATTAATACTAGTTCTTGTAATTGCACTTATCATTTTCGGTCCATCAAAATTGCCAGAACTAGGTCGTGCAGTCGGCTCAACATTAAAGGAATTTAAAAACTCAACACGTGATCTAGTTTCAGATGATGAGAGAGATCAAGAGAAATCGAATAATAAGAACGAAAAAAGTATTTAATATAAATCTAGTAAGATGTGAGTAGTTCAAATAACTTGCATCTTCTTTTTTTAACGAGGTGTTACGAATGAGGAAAAATGAAATGAATCTTATCGGTCATGTTAGATGAATTGCGAAAATGACTAATTATTACCTTTGGTGTCTTCATCGTTTTTTTATGTTATCTTTTTCTTTATGTAAAAAATATCTATAATTGGATTATTCAAGACTTCCCAAATAAGTTAGCTGTTTTAGGTCCTAGTGATATATTATGGGTATATTTAATGCTGTCTAGTGTTGTTGCACTTGCTGGAACGATCCCAATCGCAGCTCATCAAATTTGGTTATATGTCCGGCCAGCCTTACATGAAAATGAGAGAAAAGTAACTTTAGCTTACATTCCTGCATTATTTATTTTGTTTATATTAGTGATATGTTTTGGATATTTTCTCATTTTCCCAATCGTCTTTAACTTCCTTCTTTCATTGTCAGATGATATGTTTATGAATTTCTTTACAGTGAAGAAATATTTTCGTTTCATGGTGAATATGACCCTTCCATTTGGGTTATTATTTGAACTTTCAGTCATTATTATGTTCTTGACAAGTATAGGGATACTAAATCCATATCGCTTACAAAAAGCAAGAAAATATGCGTACTTTGTTTTGATTTTAACGTCGGTGCTCATAACTCCACCTGATTTTCTTTCTGAAAGAATTCTTGATGGAAGCCATTGAAGGGGAAGAAGGCGTATACGGCTACCGAGAGCTGCCTCATTAAGGATTGAACATCAACTGGTAATCAACCCCAAGAAGGTCTTTCGACTATGTAAGGACTTAGGAATTCTTTTGCCTAAGCGTGCAAAGCGGAAGATCGTGTCCAATAATTAGGGGGCCAAGCCGAATTTCGGTATATAATATGGGAATCTGTGCGAAAATGGGATATTAATAGTATATATACATTTGAAAAAGTTGGTGAAATTATTGTTAATGTATGACCGTCACGAAAAAGTTATGGAGCTAATACGAAAAAATAAATCGTTAAAAGTTTCAACTGTGACAAAAATGTTTGGTGTTTCTACTGAAACCGTAAGAAGAGATTTAGAGTATTTAGAAAAGGAAGGATATTTAAGAAGAGTACGTGGCGGCGCCGTATTAGATGATATAAACAGCACAGAAATGAACTTCATTTTGCGAGAAACAAAGAACATCGAAGAGAAAAGGGAAATTGCAGAAATTGCGACACGCTATGTATCAGAAGGTCAATCGATTGCATTAGACGTTAGTACGACAAATACTGAGTTTGCTAAAGCTTTAAAGAAAAAGTTTCAACGTCTTACAATATTGACTAATTCTTTAGTAATTGCGAATGAACTTGCTGAAATGCCTTATTACACCATTATATTACCTGGAGGTGTTCTGCGAAATGAAGAATTATGCATGGTTGGACATTTGGCAGAAGAGTTCTTTAAAGGTTTTAGTATTGATACCTTCTTTATGAGTATAAGTGGAATATCATTAACTGAAGGATTAACAGATTATGGGCTGGGAGAATATCAAGTGAAAATGAAGATACTTGAGAGCTCTAGAAATTGTATCGTTTTAGCGGATAGCAGCAAATTTGATGTTGCCTCCCTTTTAAAGGTTTGTCATTTTGATCGTATCGACCGTATTATTTCTGATTCGAAGTTATCAAATAAGGTCCATCAAAAGTATACAAAAGAAGGAATTGAGATTATAAATGGGTAATAGGACTACTATTACAGAGATGAAATGTTTAAGGTAACTATCATCACTTTTTAGTTGAAATTGTAGAAAAAGAGGAAAAAGCAGTATTTTTACATTTATAGCAAAGTATTTTATTTCATTACTGATTGATTTTCAACAATTGTGAAATATTGCGGTGAAAAGAAGATTAATTATGGAAAAATAGACTTTTATTGAATTGTGGTTGTGATTTCTTTTGTCATTTTGGATAACGATTGGCAAATACAATTGTAAGTTCAGATATAGAGAAAGCTAATGCACAAGGTAAGGTGGAGAGGTTTTGAAAATTAAGGGCATTTTATTTGATAAAGATGGTACTTTATTACAATTTGGATCTATTTGGATTAAAGTAGTAGAAGGTGTCATCGATGAGTTACTTAAGATGATAGGAGAGACAGGTAATTGCAATCTCAAAAAACAGTTATGTCTTTCAATTGGATTAAGAGATGGAGAAGTTGATGAGAAAGGCCATTTAGCAAGTGGGACTACGCTCGATCTTGCCAATGCTTTTCAAGAAGTTCTGCCAAAGCATATCCCATCTTTGCAACAATGGATTTCAGAGAATATATTTAAAAAAACGAAACAATCAATCGAGTATGTAAAACCTGTTTGTAACTTATCATCTCTATTTACAGCAATTAAGCAAAAAGGAGTCATAATTGGAATTGCCACAGCTGATGACTATGAAACTACTGTACTCTGTTTACAACATTTAGGAATATTGGATCAAATACAATTTATGGGAACATCTGACCTTTACGAGAAGAAGCCTAGTTCTCAAGTAGTGGAGAAGTTTTGTGAACAATTTGGCTTAGAAAAAGAAGAAGTTGCTTTTGTTGGAGATACAGTGGTTGATTTAAAAACAGCTAAAAACGGCAAGGTGAGATATGGAATTGGAGTACTCTCGGGTGTTGGTTCTGAACGAGAGCTGCAAAATCTAGCCGATTTTGTCATACCAAATATTGAGTATCTAATTAATAGTAAAAGCGAGTTCATTTGGGATTTGAGAGAGGAAGTTAAGAGAGAGTGTGATTACTCAATATATGTTCAATAGTTATTCTAGAAAAGGGCGTCATTCTTGAAAAAAATGGTGTCCTTTTTGAATCGGGACATTTTCTCGAATAAATGATTGAGCAAAGTACTAGAATTTGGAATAAAGTTTGATAATTTTAAAAAAAGACTGATAGGAGCACACATATGGTACGTACAGCATCAAAAGCAATTATTATTCAAAACAGCGAGATTTTAGTCATCAAAAAAGAAGATGAGAAAGGACCATTCTACATTTTGCCAGGAGGTGGACAGGAGCATGGCGAGAACCTTCATGAAAATTTGAAAAGAGAATGCATGGAGGAGATTGGGGTTGAAGTTGAGATTGATGACCTGATCTTTGTTCGGGATTATGTTGGGGACAATCATGGATTTGACTGGGATAAAGGATTCCATCAATTGGATCTGATGTTTCTATGCCGCATTAAAGAAGGACAGCCTGAACCAGCAGC
Source organism: Bacillus sp. F19 (assembly GCA_023823795.1). NCBI lineage: Bacteria > Bacillati > Bacillota > Bacilli > Caryophanales > Bacillaceae > Bacillus > Bacillus sp. F19. Next base: position 4,573,486 of record CP085710.1, on the reverse strand, counting down.
GGGTGTTATTCCTGATGAAGGTCAAATTGGCGTAGAATGGCTGCCTGTAAAAAATCTTACAGATTATCGGCTTTATCCTATATCGATGCTGCCTTCCATTATGATGCTTGCAAATGGGAAGAAGCTTGAAAGGATTTATTTAGGAGATGTTAATTAAGATAGGGAATGAAAGAGCAGCATGAAAGCTGTTCTTTTTTTGTTATTGGATGCTAGCGCAAAAATCACGGACTTCAACATAAAAAAACGGCCTCATAAAATGAACTGTACCCTTTAAAATGGACAGTGAAATAAAAAGTGCCTAAGCAGCTAGTAAGTGTCCTCGGTATTGAGCCGGGGTCATTTTCTTTAGTCCCCATTGATAGCGATGATGGTTATAGACTTCGATAAATTGATCAACCTCTTTTGTTAACTGCTGAAGATTTTCACATGCTCTATGATGAACATGATCTTTAAAATGGCCAAAGAAAGATTCCATTGGAGCGTTATCCCAACATTTTCCCTTTCGGGACATAGATTGCATGAGACCTAGATCTTTCACTTTATTTTGGAACAGAGGATGAGTGTAGTGAACGCCTTGGTCTGAATGTAGAATGGCTTCAGGATGAAACAGTTCTGTAGATTTTGCGAGCTTTCTTAACGTCTGATAAACGATATCCATTTCTAAAGAAGTTGATAAGTGGTACGCTAAGATTTCTTTGGTAGCTCCGTCTTTTACACATGACAAATAAGATTTCTGACCCTTTCCGTAATAGAGATAGGTAATGTCGGTTAACAGTACTTTTCCTGGCTCTCCTTGATCAAACTTGCGGTTTACGATATTTTTACACGTTCGATGTTCTTGTGTTGCCTTCGTCATCTTCCGATAAGGATTAGCTCTTCGAATTCTTGTGTTGAGATCGTACTTTTCATAAGCCTTCTAATTTTTTTGTGATTCATGATAACACCAAAATCATTTTCCAAAATCATTTTAATGGACAATGCGCCAGTACGCCCTTTATGGATACGGAATATTTCTCTGATTAGATGACTTTCCTGATCATCAGAATCTTCTCTCGCTTGTCGTTTATTATCTGACTTTAACCAAGCGTAGAAACCGCTTCTGCTTACTCCGGCAAGCTGACAGAAATAAGATACATGCCCCTGTGTGTGATGCTCCTTCAAGCTTCTCTCGATAAGTTGAAATTTCTTTGCTGCTTTTAACGTCTTTTCTTCAGCGCCTGCCTCTCGAGTTCTTCTAGCTTTTTTAAAAATTCATTCTCTGTTTCAAGATATTTAATCCTAGCCTCAGCTTTTTTCAGTTTTTCTTCGACTGATAACTCTCTTGAACTTGTACGGCCAGTACTAGCCTTGCCCCTGCGATCATCTTGCAGACCATCCTCTCCAAACTGTTCAAACGTCTTACGCCAGCGTTGAAGACATCGTTTCGGTTGTTTTTTTCCTATGATATCCAAGTCAAATCCATGCTCAATAAAAATCTGAGAAGGCCCCTTACCAGTGTGATACTCTTGAACAGCTCTGACCTTAAAGGCTGGTAAATACGTTATGGAACGGTCGGATGCATGCGATACATTAGGATTTATAACTAACTCATTTATTTGGGTTTCAGTAAACAATTTTTTACTCATTTAGGAATCTCCGTTCAAATTAATATTTTAATTATAAACGGGTTAAACATGTTTAGACATAGAAAAACCCGAATATGGGGCACTTTTAATAAGTGTCCATTATTCGGGTAGTAGTTCAAAAAGGCCGTCTGCTATCTCTTTGGTACTTTCACATAAAACGTACTCATTCCATCCTCATTTACAGCCCAAACTGTACCGTGATGAAGCTCAGCAATTCTTTTTACGATGTTGAGCCCAAGCCCGAATTCGCCGTTGCTGCCTTTATGAAATGGCTCAAACAGATGAGGGAGAATGTCTTCTTCAATCGGAGGACCATCGTTCCATATTTTAAGAAGGAAGTCATTCCCCGCTTTTTTTAAATGAACACCGATCATTGAATCCGCATATCTGAGCTGGTTTTCAAATAAGTTTTCAAGCAGCTTGATCCACAGCTCTTCGTCGCCATGAATAGCCGCCCGGTCCAGGTTTATTTCATAATCAAGCTCCTGGCGTGACCATTTGATGCGGTCAATGACCTCGCGAACCGTCATATTCAGTTCAATCTCCGATTTGCCTGAGTTGCGTGAAGATAAGTAATCTAGCTTTGTTATATACAGCAAGTCTTTAATTTTTTTCTCAAGACGCTCTGCTTCTTCCTCTATAACATCCATCGTGCTGGTCAGATCGCCTTTAGGATAAATGCCGTCATTTACAGATTTCGCATATCCCCTGATTACCATGACAGGTGTTTTCAAGTCATGAGAGATGTTCTGCAGAAGGGTGCGCTGTGCTTCATCCTTTTGAACAAGCCGTTTCCGCATTAATTCAATCGTTTCTCCAAGTTTTCCGATTTCATCACTTCGATCAAGTACAACCGGTTCATGCCAATCTTCATTCGAAATTCTTTTAACATCCTTTTCTAATGAAACAATTGGACGCGACAGATACTTCGCAAGCCAAATGGATGGAATCCAGCTGAAAAGGAACACAATGATCATGACAAAGACAAGCTGCTTGAACAAAGTCAAAACAAGATCATTCCGGTAAGAGTCCCATGCATATGAAAGAAGAAAAGCCGGCTGGCCGTCAACTGTCACCTTCTTGATGACAAAAAAGAGCCGTTCATTATTAATTACCCTCGAGTATTCTTCCGTAATGTCCTTTTGAGCAGAAGCAAGTATTTGCATTTCTTGAAGAAATCTAAGCGGCAGCTTTTTTTCGTTGTAAAAAAAAGGCGCGCTCTCAGGGAGAATGATGTGCTGAACCGAACGGTCAGGGGAGAGCTTCTCTCCATTTCTGGTGAGAGGATCCATTTGGACATTTCCCTGAATGCGGTATTCCGTCAGGATATGCTGTTCATTTTCAATCGTTGTATAGATCTCGTTCGTGAAAAAATTCCTGAGTGTAGTGGGGAATATAATCATCAGCAACAAGGAAATGACGAGAAGTATACCAGAGATCACAATCCAAATTTGAAACGTCAATGATTTATTTTTCATTATCCCGTCAGCATCCTGTAACCATATCCGTAGATGGTTTCTATTTTTAAGTCAGGCATTTTTTTTCGGAGCCGGCGGACGAGATCATCAACCACCCGGTCTGTGCCAAAATAATCGCTGCCCCAAATGTGCTCAATCATTTGTTCCCGCGAAAAAGCCTGACCTTTGTTATGCAGAAGCAGCAGCAATAAATCAAATTCCTTAGAAGTCAGATTCAGATTTTCATTATTCAGCGAGACAGAGCGCACACTTTCATCAATGGTATAAGGCGGCAGCTGCACGCTTGTTTTAACTGAGCTGCTCTCATAAACACGGGTCAGCAGCTTCTGAACGCGAATCACAAGTTCACGGGGAAGGAACGGCTTTGGAATATAGTCATCGCTTCCAAGCTCAAGCCCGAGCACCCGGTCAATATCTGTATCCCTTGCAGAAATGAAAATAACGGGAGTATCTGACGATGCCGCTTTAATTTCTTTTATTAATTGATAGCCGTCAACATCCGGTACCATGATATCGAGAACCCAAAGGTGAGGAGTTTCATGAATGGCCTGGCGCGCTTTTTCCCCATTTGTAAATGAGGTGACCTTAAAGCCTTCCTTTTCCAGATATTTTGTCAGCAAATCATTTAAATTTTGTTCGTCTTCCACAAGAAAAATAGAGTAGGACAATCCATTTCACGCTCCTTCTTAAACGTAATTATACAATGTCTTCACGATAAGGTCATCATTTGACAATTTCACATAATCTTTTCATCTTTCTCCCAAAATGATTTTTTATAGTAGGGTTAACAAAGAAAATCACTAGGAGGAATCAGGATGGGATATTACGACGATACAGAACGGAAAGATACATCGCTGGATCAGGAATCACACGAGATCATGGTCAGACAGCCTCAAAAAAAGCCGTCCAGATGGAGAGCGGTTATGTCATCAGTTATCAGCGGGGTAGTCGGCGGAGCGCTGGTGCTTGGGGTGCAGCCTTTCCTGGATGATGAGGCAAGCAAAAAGGAACCTTCTTATTCCATTAATTCTAACACGGCAGAAGAAAAAAATGACTCAAGTACTGTGAACACACAGCCTATCAGTCAAACGAGCGACATTGCGGATATGGTCGAAAATCTGTCGCCTGCGATTGTCGGGATATCAAACAAACAGCAGCAGCAGGGGTTTGGCGGCAGAACACAGGATGCTGAAGCAGGCACGGGTTCCGGTGTTATTTTCAAAAAAGATGGAGAAACGGCCTATATTATTACAAACAACCATGTAATTGAGGGAGCAAGCAGCATCGAAATCTCCTATTCAGATGGAGAAAAATCACAGGCTGAGCTTGTTGGAGCAGATCCGCTGACAGATACAGCCGTCCTTAAAATTGACAGCAAGTATGCAAAAACAATCGCTGAATTTGGCGATTCAGGACAGCTCCGTGCAGGGGAAAGAGTCGTTGCGATCGGAAATCCGCTGGGACTGGATTTCTCCCGCACCGTTACTGAAGGGATTATAAGCGGAACGGACCGTACCATTCCCATCGCAACTTCTGAAGGCAGCTGGGAATTGAATGTTATTCAGACGGATGCGGCAATTAACCCTGGGAATAGTGGTGGACCATTGCTGAACATGAGCGGTCAGGTCATTGGCATCAACAGCTTGAAAATCTCACAGGATGGTGTTGAGGGATTAGGATTTGCTATCCCTAGCAACGACCTTCAGCCAATCGTTGATGAACTGCTTGAAAAAGGAAAAGTGGATCGTCCATATTTAGGAGTAGGTCTGCTTGACTTAAGCGAAGTGCCTGAACAATACCGTACAAATACACTTCAGCTGCCGAATAAAATTACAGAAGGAGTCTTCGTTCAGGGAGTAAGCCCGTCTTCACCAGCTGCAGAAGCAGGAATGCAGGAAGGCGATGTCATTGTTGCAATGAATGGAACGAAGATCAAAAATTCAAATGAGCTTCGCAAATTCCTCTATTCACAAACAAGTATCGGCGATAAAATTGATATTGAATTTTACCGCCAGGGAGAGAAGGTAACAGAAAAAGTAACCTTGTCTCAGAAAGAGGTTGTGAATAGTTAATATAGATTACCCCCCTTTTGGACAGCCCCGGTTTTCGGGGCTGTTTTTTGTTTTGCTGTAAACCGGGACTAAAAATGGAGCTGATATGAGATTAAGGAGGTAATTGGATAAGCGGCCACAAATCCGATGAAAGTCGTCAGAAACTAATGCCGAGCTGTTATAAAAATAAAGTAAGAAGTTAGAACTCCCTTCTTTTTGAGGCATCCCCACAATAATCATCCAGCATTTTCTTCCCGCATCTTCCCTCATAAAACAGGAATCATTACGAACAAATATGATAACGCAAATTCATGCACGCAAATAACTTTGCATAAAGTTACATAAAATAACCGAAATATGAACGGATGCCATCATACAAGGAGTTCAGCCATGAAACTACAAATATTGTTAGAGGAGACCGGTCATTCTGCAAATATCAGTGCAGATCTGGAATCTGTTGAGATAAAAGGAATCGAAGCGAATTCTTCTAAGATAGAAGAAGGCTATTTATTTGTGGCCATTACAGGATATGAACGTGACGGACACGATTATATACAGGATGCAATAAATAGAGGTGCGGCAGCAGTTATTGGAGAAAAAGATTTTCCGGATTTGACCATCCCGTATATTAAGGTTGAGAATAGCCGCTATGCTTTGGCCAATCTTGCCGCACGATACTATGAGTTTCCGTCAAAAAAACACATTATGATCGGAATTACGGGTACAAACGGGAAAACTACAACTTCTTTTATGCTCAGACATATTCTTAAATATGCAGGGTATTCTTGTGCATTGTTTGGAACAGTACACAATGTAATAAATGGACAGACCTATGATTCGAAAAATACAACACCTGATTCACTGGAATTACAAAGGCTTTTAGCCAAAAGCCATGATGATATTGTCATTATGGAAGTATCCTCACATGGCTTAGCCCAAAAAAGGCTGGAAGGCATTGAATATGACATCGGTCTGTTTACAAATCTTGCTCATGAGCATTTGGATTATCATGATACGATTGAAGAATATTTTGAAGTGAAGCAGCTGCTTTTTTCAAAGTTAAAAGAAGGCGGACAAGCTATTATCAGCACTCATGATGAGTGGGGGGGGAAGCTGACGGATCTGTTAAACGAGAGAAAGATCAAGGTGTCGACCTTTGGAAAAACAGAAGAGGACGATCTTATTTTTGATTCTAACAGTGATGTTCATTGCTCAGATTTTGAAGTCACAGAGTCTGGAAAACAGCTTCATTTTCAAATGACAATTCCGGGTCTTCATAACATTTATAATGCTTCCATGGCCTATCTGACCGGCAGAAAATTAGGGATCGAATCTGACGGGCTGATTGATGCATTCAAAACATTTCCGGGAATTCCGGGCCGGTTCGAAATGTACAGTCATCCCAATGATGCCACGGCTGTCATTGATTACGCACATACAGCTGATGCGTTTTCTTACTGTTTAAAAACAGCCCGTGATTGCGGGGCAAAACGGATCCTTCATGTATTTGGATTCAGGGGTGACCGTGATGAAAGCAAACGGGATGAAATGATGGCTGTCTCATCGCAAATGAGTGACTGCACAATTCTGACGTTAGATGATCTAAATGGAATTGATCAAAAAGATATGATAGCAGAGCTTGAAAAATATCGTGAGGCTTCCGGCAAAGCGGCAGATCTAATCATACCTGACAGGACACTTGCCATAAAAAAAGCCTGGGATATGGCAGAAGCTGGAGATTGGATCCTCGTCACCGGAAAAGGGAGCGAAATGTATAAGGAAGACTATGAACTCCCATCTAAATCCGATCAGGAAACCTTCGCATTGCTGATCGATCAAAATACAACGATTGCAACTTGATTTTAAGAATCTGAAAATTGACAGATAAGGGCAAACCAATTATGTTTCTGCCCTTTTTCTTTATAACCGCGATAAGGATGGCAGAATCGACAATAAATTATACTGTGTTGTAAGATGTATGGAATGATAAATTTAAAGGATGATTCCTCATAATGCATTTACTGCCGTTAATGTTAGAAAGAATGGGCATTATTTTTATTGTTGCATTCTTGCTCTCAAGACTTAAATCTTTTCGAAGAATTATAAATAATGATCAGCGTATTTCAGGAAAGATGTTATTGATTGTTGTTTTTGGAACTTTCGGGATCTTGAGCAACTATACGGGAATTGAAATTAATCCCAATTCTGCGGCAGAGCATAATCGGCATAATGTTTGAACTGACCGTCCTTATTATAAGGGCGGTTTGTTTATTTTAAGGATGTATGCCATGGAAAATCGGTAAAAAGAGCCAAAAGCATCTTGACATAAATCCATTTCAATCATACACTAACGGTAGACATTAGTTTATCAGAAAATTCAGTATGAAGTGAGAATAGATATGAGCATACAACCGGATCATCGTATTGGGAGAAATGCCATGCAGCTCGTTCTGATTGGTGAAAATGATCATTTTTACGGGGAACAGCTGACAGAGCAGGGGTTTCAATTTTGTCAGGGGAAAACAGGTTCAATGGAGACGCATAAAGTAGTGGCGGCCATTGAAACTGCAGCTAAGCGTTCAGGTGTGATATCACCTGATGGATACCGCGAAACACACTCTTTATATCATGCCATCATGGAAGCGCTTCATGGTGTGACGAGAGGGCAGGTTCAGCTTGGAAGTGTTTTGCGCACAGTTGGTCTTCGATTTGCCATTGTCAGGGGGAAGCCTTACGAGGCAGAAACAGAAGGCGAATGGATTGCGATTGCTTTGTACGGCACAATAGGTGCTCCTGTCAAAGGATCAGAGCATGAGGCAATGGGTTTGGGAATTAATCATATATAAGATGCGCCCATAGTTAATAGATAGCAGGGGGCTGTATCGGTAGAAAACACGGTTTAACGTGTTTCTATTGGTATGGCCTCCTTTTTGTTTTTCATTTTGATCAAAAGAGGAGCAGATTATGATCGAATTAACGGGAAGTACACTCACAATTGAATCCGCAAAGAAGGTTTTATATGAAAAAGCTATGATCCATATTCCTGACTATGTATGGGATAAGGTCGAAAAGAGCAGAAAAGCAGTTGAAAACATAGTGGCTCAGAAGAAGGTCGTTTACGGTATTACGACGGGATTTGGGAAGTTCAGCGATGTGCTGATTGATGCGGAAGATGCAGAAGAGCTGCAAATCAATTTGATTCGAAGTCATGCATGCGGTGTCGGAGATCCGTTTCCTGAAGAGGTTTCCAGGGGGATGCTTTTGCTTAGGCTTAATGCATTATTGAAAGGTTTTTCCGGTGTTCGCAGAGAGGTGTTATCTTTACTTGTTTCACTCCTGAATCATGAAATTCATCCTGTTGTGCCCGAGCAGGGCTCACTTGGTGCGAGCGGGGATTTGGCGCCTTTGTCTCATATGGCACTTGTCCTTGTAGGTGAAGGTGAGGTTTTTTACCAGGGGCGGAAAATGCAGACAGCAGAAGCTTTTCAGACAGCGGGACTTCACCCTGTTACGCTGCAGGCTAAAGAAGGTCTGGCTTTAATCAATGGTACACAGGCAATGACGGCAATGGGGCTTGTCAATTACATCGAAGCTGAAGCGGTGGCGCTGCAGGCAGACTACATTGCTTCGATGACGATTGAAGGTCTGAGAGGAATCATTGATGCGTTTGATGAGGACATTCATATTGCCCGGGGCTACAAAGAACAAGTTGAAGTAGCCGAGCGAATCAGAGGGATTTTAAATGGCAGCTATCTCGTGACGCATCAGGGAGAGCTGAGAGTTCAGGATGCCTACTCCTTAAGGTGCATTCCCCAGGTTCATGGGGCAAGTCTTCAGGTCCTTTCTTACGTAAGAGATAAGCTTGAAATTGAAATGAATGCAGCTACCGATAATCCGCTGATTTTTGATGAAGGCAAAAAGGTTTTGTCGGGAGGGAATTTCCACGGTCAGCCAATTGCGTTTGCCATGGATTTTTTGAAGGTGGGCATCGCCGAGGTTGCGAATATTTCGGAACGAAGAATCGAAAGACTTGTCAATCCGCAGCTCAATGATCTGCCGCCGTTTTTGAGTCCAATGCCCGGTCTCCAGTCCGGAGCGATGATCATGCAATATTGTGCTGCGTCGCTTGTCTCTGAAAACAAGACGCTTGCACACCCAGCGAGTGTTGATTCAATCCCTTCATCAGCCAATCAGGAGGATCACGTCAGCATGGGTACGATTGCCTCAAGGCACGCCTATCAAATTATTCAAAACTGCAGACGTGTGCTTGCCATTGAATTGATTTGTGCGATGGAGGCAGCAGCCTACCGGGGAATTGAGAAAATGTCGGAAACGACAAGAACATTTTATTTTCATGGAAGAACTGTTGTCCCGGCTATTACGAAGGACAGAGTATTTTCAAAGGATATAGAGGCAGCTGCGGCCTGGCTGAAAAAAGCAAATGTAAAGAGATTTAAAAAAGATTATAACGACACAAAGGGGGAAATTTTATCATGACAGCAAAATTCACAGGAGCAAAACGGGGAACAGAATTGGACTGTAAAGGGTGGGAGCAGGAGGCAGCGCTTCGCATGCTGATGAATAACTTGGATCCTGAGGTTGCAGAAAAGCCGGAGGAGCTCATTGTTTATGGAGGAATTGGAAAGGCTGCGAGAAATCAGGAGTCACTGGATGGAATCGTCCAATCGTTAAAATCATTGGAGCATGATGAGACGCTTCTCATTCAATCGGGAAAGCCTGTCGGGATTTTTAAAACGCATGAACATGCCCCGCGGGTTCTGCTTTCAAACTCTGTTCTCGTTCCTAAATGGGCAGATTGGGAAAACTTCCACGAGCTTGATCAAAAGGGCCTCACTATGTATGGGCAAATGACGGCGGGAAGCTGGATCTACATCGGAACACAGGGAATTCTTCAAGGAACCTATGAAACGTTTTCTGCTGTGGCAAAAGAGCATTTTGACGGAAGCTTAAAAGGCACAATTACATTAACGGCAGGCCTTGGCGGAATGGGAGGGGCACAGCCTCTTGCCGTAACGATGAACGGCGGAGTTGTTATTGCTGCCGATATTGATCAAAGCAGAATTGAGAAGAGACTTGCGACAAAGTATTGTGACAGGCTGACTCATTCTTTTGATGAAGCGGTGCAGTGGGCAATGGAGGCTAGGTCAGAAGGCAAAGCCCTTTCGATTGGATTAGTGGCAAATGCAGTAGATGTCCTTCATGAAGTGATTAAGAAAAACATAAAGATTGATATCCTTACTGACCAGACATCCGCACATGACCCGTTAAATGGCTATTTTCCGCATGGTTTATCGATGGATGAAGCGCTGCAGGTAAAAAAGGATCATCCGGATTTGTATGTTGAGAAATCAAAAAAATCAATGGCCGAGCATGTAAGATGCATGTTAGAGCTTCAAAAGAGCGGAACCATCGTCTTTGATTACGGCAATAACATTCGCCAGGTAGCGAAGGACGAAGGAGTGGAAAATGCATTTGCATTTCCGGGCTTTGTACCAGCCTATATTCGTCCGCTGTTCTGTGAGGGCAAAGGTCCTTTCAGATGGGCAGCTCTATCTGGAGATCCTGCAGATATCCACCGCACAGATCAGCTGATTAAGGAGCTTTTTCCTGAAAATGAGGCCCTGCTGCGCTGGATTGATATGGCACATGAGCATGTTGCTTTTCAGGGACTGCCGGCACGTATTTGCTGGCTGGGCTACGGTGAACGGGTGAAGATGGGCCTCGCCATTAATGAATTAGTCCGGACGGGAGAACTGAAAGCACCGATCGTCATTGGACGCGATCACCTTGACTGCGGTTCTGTTGCCTCGCCAAATCGCGAGACAGAGGCGATGAAGGACGGAAGCGATGCAATTGGAGATTGGGCAGTGTTAAATGCACTAGTTAACACATCAGCCGGAGCAAGCTGGGTATCCTTCCACCATGGCGGCGGAGTAGGAATGGGCTATTCTCTGCATTCTGGAATGGTTGTTGTTGCTGACGGAACGGAAACAGCAAAACGTAAATTAGAAAGAGTTCTCGTATCTGATCCCGGGATGGGCATTATCCGTCATGCAGACGCGGGCTACGAAGAGGCACAGACTTTTGCAAAAGAACATAATGTACGTATTCCAATGCAGGAATAGAGGGAGGTTCTTTCATGAAATATGATCTAATACTTGAAAATATAGGCCAGCTCTTAACAATGGATTATGAAAAAGAAGGTCCACTCTGCGGCAAGGACATGGATGAGCTGATTGTACTTGAAAACAAGGCACTTGCGATTGCTGATGGGAGAATTGCTGTGATCGGTTCAAACGAAGAAGCAGCTAAGTGGCCGGCTGAAAAAAGAATTGATTGTGACGGGAAGCTTGTTACACCTGGCCTCATTGATCCACATACTCATTTAGTGTTTGCCGGATCCCGTGAGCATGAAATGGGACTGAAGCAGCAGGGCGTTCCTTACTTGGAAATCCTGAAACAGGGCGGCGGCATTCTTTCGACTGTAAAAGCAACGCGGGCTGCAAGTGAAGCGGAGCTTTATGAAAAAGCAGCAGGTCATCTTGACCGGATGCTTTCATATGGAATGACGACGGTAGAAGCGAAAAGCGGATACGGACTGAACGCAGAAGCAGAGCTGAAGCAGCTGAGGACCGCAAAAAAATTAAACGCGGAGCACGCAGCCGAAGTTGTTTCAACCTTTTTGGGTGCGCATGCCATACCTCCGGAGCATAAGCATCAGCCGGACGTTTTCTTAGAAGAAATGGTTCAGCTGCTGGATGTCATTGAAAAAGAAGAATTAGCCCAATTTGTAGATATCTTTTGTGAAACAGGCGTTTTCTCCATCGAACAGTCCAGAGTGTTTTTATCAAAAGCAAAGCAAAAAGGATTTCAGGTGAAAATTCATGCCGATGAAATTGATCCATTAGGAGGGGCAGAATTGGCTTCTGAGCTCAGTGCCGTCAGTGCAGAGCATTTAGTTGGAACTTCAGATGAAGGCATTAAGCAGCTGTCTGCAAAAGGGGTTATCGCCTGCCTGCTGCCCGGTACTTCTTTTTATCTGAACAAACCGGATCATGCTAAAGCAAGAAAGATGCTGGAGGAAGGAGTGGCGGTGACTCTTGCGACTGATTTTAATCCCGGGAGCTGTCCGACTGAGAATCTGCAGCTGATCATGTCGTTCGCAGCGGTTATCTATAAAATGACGGTGAAAGAAATTTGGAATGCTGTCACCATTAATGCAGCCCATGCCATCGGGTTAGGCGGCGAACGGGGGATAATCGCGCCAATGAAGCAGGCGGACCTTGTCATCTGGGATGCGGGAAACTATGAATATATCCCTTATCATTTCGGAGTGAATCACGCAGGGACCGTTATCAAGAAAGGTGCCATAGTATTTGAAAAGGGGGATCACCGTGAGCCATCTTCCCTTTCTTTCACATGATGCAAGATTCGCAGACCGCGGGATTTCGCGGGCGGGAACGTTATTGAAAAAACGGGATCAGGAAATTGCCGAAGGCATTGGGTTAGTGGGAGTTCCATTATCGAAGCCATCGATCAGTCATTCAGGGGCATCTTTTGCTCCTGAAACAATAAGAAAAATGATGAACGCTTTTACTACCTACTCAGTTCAGGACAATACAGATTTAAAAGAAGAGAGAATCATAGACTTTGGTGATATATCCATGCATGTAACAGACCTTTCTGAATCGCACCTGAGGATTGAAACGACGGTAGAAGGAGTTTTAGGTGAACATCCTTTAATGGTTCCTATTTTTCTTGGCGGCGATCATTCTGTTACAGCGCCGATATTCAAAGCCTTTCAAAAAGAAAAAGGAAAGGCTGGGATTATTCAGTTCGACGCGCACCACGACCTGAGGAACCTTGAAGATGGAGGACCGTCAAATGGAACACCTTTTAGACAGCTGATCGAAAAAGATGCACTGCAGGGAAAACACCTCCATCAAATTGGCATCCGCGACTTTTCAAATGGCAAAGAATATACCGATTATGGCAAAGAAAATGGTGTTCATATATTCACCATGCAGGACGTGTACACAAGAGGGATCCTCTCAATTTTACAAGAGAGTGTGAGTGAGCTCCTGAAAGAAGTTGACGTCATCTACGTTTCACTTGATATGGATGTAATGGATCAGGCGTTTGCACCAGGCTGCCCTGCCATTGGTCCAGGGGGGATGGATTCACGCATGCTGATTGAAGCCATACGATTTTTAGGAGAAGTTCCAGCTGTAAGAGCAATGGATATTGTTGAAATTGACCCGACACTCGATTTTCGGGATATGACGAGCCGTTTGGCTGCTTACTGTGTCTTAACCTTTTTAACAGGCTACAAGAGTCGAAAGTGAAAATATTTACTCGTTTCTAAAAGGGATTTAGAAATTGAAAAACGGGATTGCCTGATGATAGAAACCTATTTCTGAGGAGTGGATGTTCAGAGATAGGTTTTTAGTTTTTAGCACCCTATAAAATAAATAGAATGAGGAACCCTGTTTAAAAAAACATCTGGGGTTCCTCTATTTTTTACGGTTGAATGCCCTTTTTACTAGTTAAAAAGGGATAATTGATAAGGCAAGAGCTACTAAAATCATAACGGCTGTCGATCCGCAGGCCCATTTCAGGAAGGTGCGCTGCAAGTCCCCGAAATCTTCTCCAACCATTCCGACTAATAGGTACGTCGACGGTACTAGCGGACTTAATAGGTGGACAGGCAATCCAAGAAGTGATGCACGTCCAATAAATGCAGGATCAATTCCATATCCGGCAGCCGCCTTGGCGAGCAATGGCAAAACGCCGTAGTAAAAAGCATCATTGGACATGAAAAATGTAAAAGGAGCACTTAGTATCGCTGTAATAAGAGCAAAATGTGAACCAAGGGCATCAGGTATATGCGTAATCATAGTGTTTGCGATGGCATCTACCATTTTAGTCCCTGAGAGAATACCTGTAAAAATACCTGCTGCAAACACCATGGAAACGACTGATAATGCATTATCAGCATAGTTTGAAATCCGCGCTTTCTGGTAACTTAATTTTGGATAATTCATCGTGATAGCAATGGCAAATCCAATCATAAACAAGACAGTAGTTGGCAGAACTTCTTTGATTAGCGCCACTAAAAGCATGATGGTTAACAGGTAATTCACGACACTAAGTTTTGGCCTTTTAATACCAGCTTCCTCTGCAGAAGCCGCTGTCTGCTGCATAGCTATTGTGCTGTAATCAATTTCAAGTATACCCACTCTTTTGCGCTCTTTTTTCCCAAGGCAATAAGCCATGAATAATACAAACAATACTCCGCCAGCCATTGCGAGGGAATGACCGGAGTGAAAATATCAGACATCTCAAGATTCAATGCCGTCATGGCTCTGGCAGTAGGTCCTCCCCATGGAAGGAGGTTCATAACACCTGAAGCAGATACGGCAATCCCTGCTAATATCAGCGGCCTCATGCCAATTCGTTTATACAAAGGCAGCATGGCTGAAATCGTAATTATATATGTTGTGGTTCCATCACCATCTAAGGAAATCAGCAAAGCGAGGACTGCCGTACCGATGGCTATCTTTACAGGATCTCCTTTTACAACTTTCAAGATGGTTGAAATAATAGGATCAAATACTCCTGCATCAATCATTATGCCGAAAAAGAGAATGGCGAATAGGATCATAATGCCTGTGGGTGCTACACTTTTTATGCCATCAAGCGCCATGGGTCCAATTTCCTTTCCGAATCCGCCGATTAGAGCAAAAACAACTGGAACCACCATCAGTGCAATCATAGCCGTTAGCCGTTTTGTCATAATTAAAATCATGAATGTAATTATCATTAAAAATCCTAATAATGCAAGCATGGTCTTCACCTCTTTTGTTAATAAATAAAGTGTATACAAAATATTCTGAAATGAAAACGTTTTCAAAATAAAGTTATTAAAGTAAGTTAACTATATTTTGTACATTAAGTTCACAGGAAGGACTAAATATCTGCAGCAAAGTTTTAGTTTGCGAGCCGATTAATACATGATTAAAATGCTTGTAACGGTTTCATTTAACGAGGCGCAAAACAGTAAATCGCATGGAATTTAGCACAAAACGGGTAGGATTGCGGAATAAAGATTAATAAAAGAAACAAACGAGGTGCGGATATGTATTTAAATGACTATATGAAAGAGAACTTTTCTAACTTATATCTTCGACCACCTTTATTTTATAACTGGGAAATTGGTATACGGTTCGAATTAGGGGTCGAGTGGAATAGAGAATATGATTACGAAAACAGTCAATATTTAAAAGGGGTTTATAATAGGGCTATAACTTTATTTAATTCATTACATTCACCAGACGAAGAAATCTTGGTTGTAATTGATGTAAATGATTTTGGAGATAGAAAATCCTATACCCACAAAGGAAGGCTATTTACTCCATATGTATATGAAAAATCAGTACTATATAAGTTAAGGCATACAGTAATACCTTATATTTTCCCAGAAGACAATGAAGATGGAAAATATAAAACACATAGATTTACTCTTAAAGGTAAAACATCTGATATTAAATACATTCCATTGTTAAAAGCAATATGTAATCAAGATTTAGGAATTCAACCAAATATTTTTCATAGTGTTTATTTTTTAAATATCAAAAGAAAAACCATTTTTAATGTTTATGATGACAGAGGTTGTGATTTGCTTGCTGCTTCTTCTGAAGCCATACGAGATATATATAACAAATTTAATGACTGGATATTAGATTACGACAGGGATGAAATAGATAAGTTGTTTAAATAAGGAATTAACCCTTCTTCAACAAGCGGGGGCTTATCCGGAAAAAGGTAAGCTTCCTTTTTTATGAAAATAATTATTGAGTTAACTGTTTGATTTTGAAATAATTGGTACTAAGCAAACGGGCAGGATTGTGGAAGATAGAATTAGGAAATAACTTCTATATTAAAGTTTTAGATGAAGTGGAGTGATTTATATATGAGGTATCACCACAAGGATTTTTCTGGAGAATTATTAAAAACTATCATAACTACAGAAATGGCACTAAAAGGTCATATCGAAAATTTGTTACTTGAATATAAGCCTGTGTTTGCTAAGAAAGATTTAGATTTTAATGCTGGGTTTTATAAAGAGAGTAACGACCCTTTTATGCCTGAATACAATTCCTCGGTTTCGATTGGCATTGCTGAAAAAAATGAGGATCTTAACGATTTACATACAATTAAAATATGGGAATGCAATCGTTATTTCTTAGGAATGCCCACTTCAAAAAAAGCTCCTGGCAGTAAAATTATCGGTGAATTACTTGATGAAACGATTGAAGATGTTAAGGAAGAATTAAAAGAATATATCAATGACTTTTTAGAAGAGTAGTAACGTTTGATTTTATTCCACTATCGGGGGCAATTGCTGAATATCGGGGGCTTTAGTAGAACAAGGAATTTAATGAAAGAGGCACAAAATGGATATATTGTATGACGATAAATATCATCTGCATTTAGGTTATTACAAAAATGACTTTGATTATGAGTCTATAGCGTATAAAAGACAATCAGAGGATGTATGGGATATCTTCTTTGATTTTAAACAGTATGGACTAAAAAATACTGCCCAAGTAAATGAATTAACATTAGAGGGATTTGGAACAAGAATTTTTTCCATCAGCGGCAATGATCTTAACTATGATATTGGAGTACAAAAATTTGAGAAGTGGTTATCCATACAAAAAATAATTTAATAATGTCTGAACTCCTTATTAAGCAATCAGGGCGTTAGTTGAAGATCAATAGAGCTGTTCATGCAGCTCTTTTTATTGAAATAAAGGGCTGGATTGTTGAAGATTGTGAGGGTGATTTTTTTTATCTAAAGTCATCCCAGGTAAAATCTAGCGTTAAAATTCCAGCATGTTTTTCTTCACCAAATTGATTTATGCTTTTTGTTGCTAACTCTGGCTTTCGAAAACAAACTAATTCTTTGTAATATCCAAACATACGACAAATTTCTGGTCTAACGGAATGTATACCACATCTATCTTTATTTAGATCATAGAAAATACATGTTCCATAATATCTCTTTTGATTCTCTAGCTCTAATCGTAATTTAGTAGGCATTGATTTTATTTTCTTTTTTATGATCTTAACTTCGCTTTCACTGACAGGAACAGGACCGCAACACAACCCTTTACAACCTTGACATGGTAATGTATCCATATGTACACTCCTTAATAATTTAATTTATTTTTTTAACATTTCTATAAAGATTAGTAGTGTGATTACCATATGAAAAAGCCTCGCAAAAATGCGAGGCTTAATAAATTATTTTATCAGAGACGAAATGGATCTGGTTTTATATGGAAATTAAACCTTCTAATCTTAGACATAGGGTAAGATGGTAAGACTTATTCTTAAAATATATTATAACATAAATTCGGGAGATTCTGAAGAGTAAGAATATTATTTTAAGATGTAAGTCTAAACCTGCCTAATTAGAGCTTTTCTTCTTCATCTAAAGGGCAGCATTCCTATTATGTTATTCCACGTAACTGGAGGGAGAAATTTGCTTGATAAACTTAGAAGGTTATTTAAAAATCAGAGGCAGAATGAGATTGATGAAAAATATATTTCAGTTTCAGAAAATGAGATAAACGAAGAGCTGCAAAGAAAAATAGGTGAATTAGAAAGGATAGCAGAAGATTTAAGTAAAGTTCTTCAAAGAAAATATTCAAGTATATTCGAAAGCCAAGGAAAGCAGAATCTAAGAATATGGATTTGTAGAGATGTTGATGGTGATGAAATTGACGACCTAACTTCTGAGAAGTGTCTTGAAAAAGAGTATCGATCTCAAATAGCAATAAATTACGACGGTCCGAAATTTGATGATGATTTTTATGCTGCTATTGAGTTATGGTATTACTTTGGCGGGTACTTCAAAGGTTCTGGAACTTTATATGACCTATCTAAAAATGACCTTGAAAAAGATATTGAAGAAACTTTAAAGACATTACTTAGATAATACTCTAAATTCTTGTTTAACAATCGGGGGCTTATCTGGAAAGAGATACCTCTTTTTTATATAATTGTTGATTGTGATTGTGTTCTTGTTTTGAAATAATTGAAGGAATAAAGGCATCTTATCTAGATAGGAGACTAACTCGTGAAAAACCTACCAATTTTTTTCAGTGTACTTTCTTTAAGTTTAGGTGTTTTTATATGGTTTTTAATATTAGCTATTATTAAATTGGAA
Source organism: Bacillus sp. F19 (assembly GCA_023823795.1). NCBI lineage: Bacteria > Bacillati > Bacillota > Bacilli > Caryophanales > Bacillaceae > Bacillus > Bacillus sp. F19. The sequence continues at coordinate 4,555,074 of CP085710.1, read as the reverse complement.
ATCATTGCAGTAATCATTCTCATTCAGATTGTAATTTCATTCATAGGATTCTTTCGAAAAAGCGAAAACAAAATATTCATTGCCATCGGCATTATGTTGAGTATTTCCCCGGTTGCAACTTATATCTATTTTAATATTGTTTATTGAGTTACTTATTCCGTTAAAGGGGGCGATTACTTAACAAAGTGTCGTCTTTTCTTATTGAATTAAAGGGCAGTTTAACTGAGTAAGCGGATTCTGAAGTTCTTCTGCATAAGGGCCATTTTGTTGAAGAAGGGATATTTCCTATTTTTAACGAATACAGAATTAAAATAAACTTATCAAAAGTGGTGAGATAGATAGGGAAAAAAATTCATTTCTTTTTGGACTGTAAAACGGAAAAACATATTATTAACAGACTTCAAAGCGCCGGTTGTGTTTTCGCAGAAGATGAGACCCGGTTAATTATCTCAGAGGCACGGACTCCAGTGGACCTCAATAAAATGGTGGAAATGCGAGCCAACGGTTTACCTCTTGAATACGTTGTTGGATGCACAGAGTTCTGTGGTCTGCGGATAGAAGTGGATCAGGGCGTTTTCGTTCCACGCAAACGTACCGAGTTTCTTGTTCACCAGGCAGAATTCCTGTCATGTTCTGGTGATATCGTTGTTGACCTATGTTGTGGGTCAGGTGCTGTGGGTGTAGCACTGGCCGCAGCTTTGGGACGGGTTATGTTGTACTCTGTTGATATTGACCCTGTCGCAGTACGATGTGCTGAACGCAACGTAACGATTTTCGATGGTCACGTTTTTGAAGGTGACCTGTATAAGGCCTTACCCGACTCACTTAAAGGCCATGTGAACATCCTAGTTGCAAATGTACCTTACGTTCCCACCAAGGCAATCAAACTACTTCCCCAGGAGGCTCGCCTATATGAACCGATGGTGGCGCTTGACGGAGGAGAGGATGGACTTGACATTCAGCGAAGAGTAGCAGAAGAAGCATTACTTTGGCTAGCACCGGGAGGACATCTTTTGATAGAAACGAGCGAAATGCAGACACCCCAAACGATTGAAATCTTTGATAGTGTTGGGCTGACTACGAAAGTGATCAGAGACGAGGAACTGGATGCTACTGTCGTTATCGGATCAAATTTTAGCTATCAAGGTAAAGAAGCAGTTAGTTCTAATCACAAATAAAATGATAATTTCTTGGCACTGTACTAATAACCAAAATTTCCTTATTCCAGAATAGGGCGCAAATGTGGAAGAACCTTTGATTTAAACGACTTTATTGTTATTTTTTAAGATTTATAAAACTTTTTTACTTTAACCCCGTCCTACTCAGAACGGGGTTATGAGTGGTGGTTTTAAAATTAAATAACTTTATTGCCACTAAACTGTTTCGGTATTAAACGTACCGATAACAACGGTCTTTATGGATAGCGCTATATCCCATATGTTCCTTTTTCATTTGTTGAAGACACGCATAATCCATTAGATTCCACACCCACGATTTTGTATTAACGATTCTACTTAAAGATGACTTTCCAAGTCAAAGATCACCAACAATGTTTATGATATTCCTTTCCGTATCAACAAATGATGCAAAAACCATACCGATTTCAGGTATCTCAGTTCTTTCCTTTACAATTTTACCTCCTGATTTCTTAATTTTTTCCACCATATGATTTATGTCATCAACTCTTATCACGAGTCTCGGGTATTGCATTTCTTCGTTGCGCTCAGCAATTTCTCCATTAATAGCACCCCATATTGCTTTGTTTGTGTACACTTCTTCTTGGCTCCAGCCAAAAGCCTGGTGATAAAAGTTCCATGCTCGCTCCATATCATCCGCGGGTAGTTGAAACCAGGTTACCTTGTTTACAGGTATAATATTCTGAACAGATCTGCCACTAGAGATCTTCCGATTGGCGTACCTGTTCCTGTAAAGAGATATGAAGGTAAGACAATATATGTCTGAATTGAAGCTGTAGCCGGTTACCTTTCAGCAAGTAAGCAGCGGTCTGCTGAAAATCAGCAAGATTGGCTGAAATTTTGGGATACAGATACTAGAGCTTATTATGTTCATGGAAAAGACAACATCCCATTTCATTCCATCATTTGGCCTGGAATCTTAATGGGACTTGACGATTGAAACTCCCGGATCGCTTGATCTCAAGCGAATACTTGACGATTGAAAATAAAAAGTTATAAACGAATGGAAACTGGGCCGTTTGGGTTCTGGATATACTTAAGGATTATCATCCGGACTCCATTCGTTATTTAAAAACTGATTTACAAAATCTTAACATTGGATTAATGTGGGGTTTATATTGGTTGATTATGATTAAACCGTAATAAACAGTAATAAACATTAAAAATCCCACAATAAATGGAGGTACTTTTTATGAATTACACATTCAAGAAGAATTGTTACAAGTCTATTCAAGCTGTGGTGTTAGGAGTGAGTGTACTAGGATTAGCTGCTTGTGGAGCCACTGAAGAGGATGCTGCTCCAGTTGTTAAGAATCCAAGTTCGTTAACCCTGAAAGAAATTGAAACAAAGGCAAAAGAAGAGGGAACTATTAATAGTGTCGGTATGCCTGATTCATGGGCTAACTGGGGAGAAACGTGGAATGAAGTGATGAAAAAATATACATTGGAACACAATGATACAGATTTATCCAGTGCCGAAGAGATTGCCAAAATGGAATCTGAAGGAGAGAATGCAACAGCTGATATCGGCGATGTAGGGATTTCCTTTGGACCAATCGCGGAACAAAAAGAATTAACGATGCCATATAAAACTTCCTATTGGGACGAGGTACCTGACTGGGCAAAAGATGACAACGGAGATTGGGTTGTTGGCTACCAAGGAACGATTGCATTCTTTACTAATAAAGAATTAGTGGATAACCCGCCAAAGTCTTGGGATGACATATTAAAAGGAGATTACAAAGTAACAGTTGGAGATGTTCAGCGTGGTACACAGAACCAAATGGCCGTTCTTGCTGCCGCTATCGCTTACGGCGGTGATGAAACAAATCTCCAACCAGGAATTGACTTTTTTACTAAGCTTGCCAAGCAAGGCCGCCTTAGCTTAACTGATGCGAAGCCTGCTAACATCGAAAAAGGGGAAGTGGAAGTTGCCCTTGTTTGGGATTTCAATGCCCTTGGTTACGCTGACCAAATCAACCGTGATCAATTTGATGTATCGATTCCAAGCGAAGGTTCAGTCGTCAGCGGCTATGCAACGATTATTAACAAATATGCAAAGCATCCGCATGCAGCGATGGCAACTAGAGAATATATCTTAAGCGATGAAGGACAAATTAACTTAGCTAAAGGGTTTGCGCGTCCAATTCGCGATGTAGAACTTCCGAAAGAAGTAGCTGAAAAAATGGTTCCAGAAGAACAGTACAAAAAAGCAAAACCAATTGAAGATTACAAAGCTTGGGAAGAAACGGCTAAAAATTTACCGCAGATTTGGCAGGAAGAGGTGTTAGTCCATGTCAAATAAAGTAATAGCAATTGTTGTTGATGGTATGAGATATGACAAAGCATGTGAGGCTCTTGGATTTATTCAACATCTAGTTGAAACAAATCAGGCAGCACTTTACAAAGTAAAGTCAGAACTCCCAAGTCTTTCCCGTCCATTATATGAAGTGTTACTAACGGGTACACCGGCATCAGTGAACGGAATTACGTCCAATCAAGCTGTTCGCTTATCTGCTGAGAAAAGTCTCTTCCATCTTACGAAAGAAAACGGCTTAAGAAACGGAACGGTATCGTATTACTGGGTAAGCGAACTTTATAATCGCGCGCCATTCCATTTTATTGAAGATCGTGAGCAAGAGGATGAATCTCAGCCGATTCAATATGGAAAATTTTATTGGGATGATGACTATCCAGACAGTCATGTGTTAATGGATGCAGAAGCCTTGCGCAGAAAGTATGACCCGCACTTTTTATATATCCATCCGCTCGGTGTAGATGTAAAAGGAGAAATTTTCGGTTCAGAATCGAAAGAATATCGTGAACAAATCTTAAAAATGGGAAGCTTGCTGGCACAGCTGTTGCCAATTTGGATCAAAGAAGGTTACCACATTTTAATTACATCTGATCATGGCATGAGTGAAACGGGCAACCATGGCGGCATAACTGATGGTGAGCGTGATGTACCGCTCTTTATCATCAGTCCAAAAGTTGAGCCTGGCGTTTACAGTGAAGTAGTTCCGCAATTAGCTTTTGCACCGCTCGTTTGTGAACTTTTAAATATTGAGCCGTCCAATAAAATGATTTCATATCAATTGCCAGGTCTGAAAGGGAAAATAACCCTTTAAAAAAGATACACTATTCAACTTTAAAATGAAGAATGAAGGTTAACTGGAATTGGTTTAATGAACGTACTGTTAAACCAATTCCCAAATTGTTAGAGAACAAAAGGGAGCGAGAAGTCTTGCCAAAAATAAAAAAACAAAAAATTTACTTATTAGCTCTTTTACTGCCATTTATTTTGTTTGTGATTGGATTTGAAATAGGACCATTAGTGGCAATGATTAAAAATAGTTTTTATGCAGACGATGGAATTCAAGTTACGATTAATCAATACATTACCATATTTAAAAGTAAATTTTACTTGCAAGCCATTCAAAATAGCCTTGTCATTTCCTTATTTTCTGCTGTGACTTCTGTGATTATAGCAGTCATTGCTGCCTATTCGTTTACGAAGTTCTCACAAAAAATACAAAATCGTTTACTGATGATTGCCAACATGACTTCGAACTTTGAGGGGATTCCCCTTTCATTTTCATATATTATTTTACTTGGAAACAATGGATTGTTTACGCTGCTTTTTTCTATGATTGGTTGGGATGTGTTTGCAGATTTTAATTTATATTCATGGACGGGCCTCATTCTTGTTTATATTTATTTTCAAATTCCACTTGCTGTTATGCTCATCTACCCGTCTTATCAAGGAATTAAGAAACAATGGAAAGAAGCCTCTTCATTATTAGGAGGGTCAACATTTTCATTTTGGCTTCACATTGGGATTCCAGTTCTTTTACCTAGTATTGTAGGTACATTCAGTATTTTGTTTGCTAATGCGATGGGAGCTTACGCTACAGCCTATGCATTAGTCGGCAGCAACTATAACTTATTGTCATTGCAAATTGCTTCTCTAGTTGCTAGTGACGTTGCATTAAAGCCTCAGCTAGGCAGTGCGATGGGAGTGCTTCTTGCAGCGACCATGATAGGGGCGATGTGGTTCAATGAACGAATGATGCGTCGCATTAGGAGGGATTTACGATGAAATCTTCATTGACTTTTCATAGAGTGCTGGTTGGATTACTAATTATTTATTTATTAATTCCGCTAGTAGGAACATTTTTATTCTCGATTGCCGGTAAATGGGATCATACCATTTTGCCTGAGAGTTATACAATGAAATGGTATATTGAATTATTTCAAGACGAACGGTTTTATGATGCTTTTCAACGAACGCTGTTTTTAATTGTCATGTCTGTCGGTCTTAGTGTTGTTATTATGATTCCGACTATTTTTATCATCACAGTATATTTCGCTAAATGGGAAGGATTGCTACAAGCAGCAGCTATGCTTCCTTATGGAATTCCTCCTATTGTTGGAGCTGTTGGATTAATCAAGGTATATTCAGATGGACCAATTCAAATTGCCGGAACACCTTGGATTTTAATTGGTGCTTATTTCATAACCATTCTGCCATTTATGTATCAAGGTATTCGTAACAGTCTTCGTACGGTTAATGCTGTGCAGCTTGTTGATGCAGCTGAATTACTAGGTGCTACAAAATTTCAGGCGTTTCGCACAGTGGTGTTTCCCAATATTATATCTGGGATTTTAGTGTCTACCTTATTATCAGTCGCTCTTTTATTTAGTGAGTTTGCTTTTGCCAATTTGCTTGTCGGGGGCCGATTTGAAACCCTTCAAATTTATCTTGCTGACAAACTAAACAGCAGTGGTCACTTAACAAGTGCAATTGTTATTACTTATTATACAGTGATTTTACTTTTAACGGGGACTGTATTAAAACTTACATTTAGAAACAAAAAAAATCCTGTCGGGACAAATAAGAAGCGAATTCTTTCATTTTTAAAAAAACAACACCGTCATAAAAATACTGCTTTAGAAGGTGAAAAATAATGAGCTATGTAACCATCGATCAAGTGACTAAGGGGTATGAAAATCAAGTCGTTTTAAATGACATTTCTATAACATTAATAAAAGGAGAATTTGCTACACTTCTTGGGCAAAGCGGATGCGGAAAAAGTACATTATTACGTTCCATTGCGGGGCTTGAAGGCGTTGATGCAGGAAGAATCTTAATTGATGGAAAAGATATTACTAATCTATCACCACGTCAGCGTGAAGTCGGTATGGTGTTTCAGTCTTATGCACTTTTCCCAAATATGAGCGTTTTTGATAATATTGCTTACGGCCTTAAAATGAAGAAGGTAAAAGATATTAAATCAAGAGTAAAAAAGATGATAGAGATGGTTGATTTAATAGGAAAAGAAGAGTCTTATCCTCATCAATTATCTGGCGGGCAACAGCAGAGGGTTGCTCTTGCACGTGCGCTTGTCATGGAGCCGAAAGTACTGCTTTTGGATGAGCCGTTAAGCGCATTGGATGCTAAAATTAGAAAAAGTTTGCAAAAAGAATTAAAGAGAATACAGAAAGAATTAGATATTACAACTATTTTTGTTACTCATGATCAGGAAGAAGCAATGACGATGTCTGATCGAATTTTTGTCATGAATAAAGGACAAGTTGTACAATCCGGTTCTCCATCAGAAATTTATACTTCTCCAGTCAATACATTTGTTGCAAAATTTATCGGAAATTATAATGTTTTTAATATGGAAGTTTTCCGTAAACTTGTTCGCAGCACAGAACTAAAAGGGAATGAAGTCGCCATTCGTCCTGAAGTTTTACAATTAGTTTCTGTTGGTGAAGGTAACTTGGATTTACAAGAGAACTGGGGAATTAGAGGGTTTATAAAAGAGGTTTCCATGACAGGGAATGTTTTAAGATATGAAGTAGAAACAGAGGAGTCCGCTTTCCATGTAGACTATCTTCACCACCGAGGAAAAATGTTTGAGCAAGGAGCACGCGTTCATATTCTTGTACCGAAGAAAGAATGCATTATTTTATAAATTATTAGATGGCGGAGGAAGAAATATGTCTGTTTTGCCAGAAGAAAGAAAGAATGAAATTTTAAAAGAACTGAACAAAATGGGAAAAGTAAAAGTTGTGGAATTAGTTGATCAATTTAATGTTTCAGAGGAAACGATTCGACGCGATTTGATGATATTAGAGGAAAAAGGACTTTTAAAGAGGGTTTACGGTGGAGCGATTAAAATAGTCTTTGAATTTGAGGAGCCTCCATTCACACAGCGTACAACGGTGAATCAAGAAGCGAAAGTCAAGGTTGGGAAAAAAGCAGTAGAACTCATTTCTAACGGAGATGTGATTGCCATTGATGTAGGAACAACCATGCTTGAATTTGCGCAGTGTATTGAAAATAAAAAAGACATTACGATTTTAACCAATTCTCTTCCTGTGTCATCTGTGTTGACCGAATCGCTCAATCAAAATAAGTTTACAGGACAAATTCTATTACTAGGTGGACAAATTGATCCAAAGCAGCAATCTATATGCGGGGGTCTCACTGAACAAATGTTAAATCAATTTAATATTGATAAAGCGTTCATTTCAGCTGGCGGTGTTTCTATTCAAAATGGGATTAGTAACTATCATTTACGTGAAACATTAGTTTCACGCAAGATGGTCGATGTATCAAAGCAAGTTATATTGCTAACGGATTTCTCTAAATTTGGTGTCGACACATTTTCTAAAGTTTGTCCTCTAGAAAAAGTCGATGTGATTGTCTGCGAGCAGCCATTTCCTGAGGAATGGAGAAATCATTCAAAATTAGAGGAAATCAATTGGATTCAAGCGTAGTCAATCCATAAAAGGACATATCGAGACGGAAGAGGGAGTTCTCTCTCTTTTTTGATTAGATTTTTATTGATAGCAGGTAAAAAGCTAGAAAGAAAATTTAATAGATTGAATGAGAAAAGGAGCTATATAGCATGAGTTTTATTGCGATAGATTTAGACGGAACATTATTAAACGACCAGAATGAAATTAGTGAAGAAAATATAAAGGCGATTCAATATGCCCAAGATAGAGGCTTTGAAGTAGTTATTTCAACAGGACGGGCTTATTTTGACGTTCAAACAATTTGTGAAAAAGCAGGGATTTCCCCATTTGTAATCGGGACAAATGGCGCGACCATTCATTCAAAAAGCGGAAAGTGCATTTCTTCTATTACAATAACTAAAGATTGTGTCGAATCTATTCTTCAATGGTTAGATGAACGGAATTATTATTATGAAGTGTTTACTGATAAAGCCATTTATACTCTTAAAAAGGGAAGAGAACATTTCCATAATGAGATTAAAAGTTTGAAAAGCGCAGATTTGAATACAGATATGAAAGAATTAGTTGAAGTAGCGGAAAGGCAATTTGACCAGTTTGGATATGTTTTAGTTGAAAACTATCATGATATCTTAAAACAGGAGGAAGAATTCTATAACATTTTAGCATGTTCTTTTGATAAAAAGAAATTAGGGGAAGCATGGAACCAATTCAAAAAGTTTGATGAGTTGATGGTTGTTTCATCTGCTGATCATAACATTGAAATGACTAGTAAAAGAGCTTCAAAAGGAATGGCCCTTGAAAAATTGGCTTTCATGATGAATGGCTCCTTAGAACAGGCTATGGCAATCGGGGACAGCAACAATGATTTATCCATGTTCCAGAAAGTTGGATACAGCGTAGCGATGGGAAATGCGAAAGATGTCATAAAAGCTGTTTGTACAACGACAACCCTTAAAAATGATGAGAATGGGGTAGCTTATGCGATTTATCGATATATGGAGAACTTCGTGGTTCAAAAATAAGTGTCATTTATTGCAGGGGCGGCAGGTATTAAAATGACTTCTGGACATTAAGATCAGGGTTTTAAATGTCAATAAGCAGAGACAGAAAAAAGGTACGATCCCTAAGGAGGAGGAGAGAGATGAAAACTATTCAAGATTGGATAAAAGAATATCCTTTAATAAACGAGTTAGTTGCTACAAAGGAAGTATTTTGGTCCAATCCTAAATATGAAGCATTTCAAACTCGATTAAAAAAACTTCCGCTTAATGAGAAAGATGTAAAGGATACCGAGGAAAGGTTAAAGCGTTTTGCTCCTTACATTGCTAAAGTTTTTCCTGAAACAAGAAAACTAAACGGAATCATTGAATCTCCTATTGTACCCATCCCGGCGATGCATCAACAGTTATCACACTTATATGAGCATCCATTAGAAGGAACATTTTTATTAAAATGTGACAGCCACCTTCCCATTTCAGGTTCCATTAAAGCACGCGGCGGCATTTACGAAGTGTTGAAGCACGCAGAAACGTTAGCACTTAAACATGGTTTATTGACGGTAAATGATGATTATTCCATCCTTGATAGTGAAAAATTCAGAAACTTCTTTTCACAATATTCAATTGCAGTAGGGTCTACAGGCAATCTAGGGTTAAGTATAGGTATCATGAGTGCCAAATTAGGTTTTAAAGTAACGGTCCATATGTCTGCTGATGCAAAGAAATGGAAAAAAGATCTTCTTAAAAGCAAAGGAGTAACGGTTATCGAATATAAGGAAGATTACAGCAAAGCCGTAGAAGAGGGCCGAAAGCAGGCGCATAGCGAACCGAATTGTTACTTTATTGATGACGAAAGCTCTCGTGATTTATTTTTAGGCTATGCGGTGGCAGCAAATCGACTAAAAAAACAATTAGAAGATTTAAATGTAACTGTAGATGAAAACCATCCACTATTTGTTTACCTTCCATGCGGAGTAGGCGGTGGGCCGGGAGGAGTGGCTTTTGGTTTAAAACTAATGTATCAACATCGAGTACATTGCTTCTTTGCTGAGCCTACACATTCTCCATGTATGTTACTTGGACTAGTAACAGGGCTGCATGATAAAGTTTCTGTACAAGATTTTGGAATTGACAACATCACATCAGCAGACGGTCTTGCGGTCGGAAGGCCATCAGGATTCGTGGGTCAAACCATGGAGTCTTTATTAAGCGGAAGTTATACGGTAAGTGATGATGAATTATTTAAACTATTAAGCTCATTGGTCGATACAGAAAACATTCACCTGGAGCCTTCCGCATTAGCCGGTGTAATAGGGCCGGTTAAGTTATGGACTGAGAAAGAAGGAAAAGAATACATACAAAATCATAACTTAACAGATAAAATGAAAAATGCTACACATCTCATATGGGCTACCGGTGGAAGTATGGTTCCTAAAGAAACGATGAACGAATATTATAAAAAAGGAGCAACGTTATCACTTTAAATGTTTTAGATCTGATTTGAATTGTATTCCTAAACAAGGGAAGTTTAAGTGACTAAAAATATTAAGCAGATTAAAGATAACTTCAGTACCCAGCTGGAGTTTTTCTTTATGATTTCCAATAAAGAGATGTTATGTAAAGAAGCCTTCTGGAATGCTTTCCGAAGGCTTCATTTCCAAACAAGTTTTTCACGTTTAAAGTTAAAAACTAACTGTAATATTCTCTTTATGCAAAAAATATTTGGAATTAACTTGCTATTCCTAATTGCGGGTGGTGATAGCTTCGCTAATACTACCCGAAGACGGGGAGTTACTCTTTACAAAAGAAAAGATATATCGTAATTCTTAGGAAGATCTTTAAATTGGCAGACGTTCTTGCATGTTTAACTTAAATGTCCCATAGGGTTTATAAGGGCATAGATTAATGGTGTTAAGGCTCTGAAATCCTCAGGAGCAAAGGAAAGGTGTAAATACTCAGATTATTTTTCTTTAAAAAGCTCTTCCAAAAACCGATTGCGATTCTCCAAAAAATACTTTGTAATCTGATAATGATCCGTCTCCGTATAATCGATTTCAGCTATGCGTTCCGAATCAAAGCTTAATATATTTGCCCCGGGAAATCCCAGCAGGATAGGAGAATGTGTGGCTATAATAAATTGCGTGTCACCGTCTTTTGTTAAGTCATGAATGATGCGAAGCAGGATCAGCTGTCTTGATGGAGAAAGAGCGGCCTCTGGCTCATCCAATAAATAAACAGCTCTCTTGCCGAATCGATTGAGAAAGAGGGATAAAAAAGATTCACCATGTGATTGATGATGAAGCGATTTACCGCCATACGGGCCAAAAACGTCACCTGACAATGGCTCTTCATTCAATTCCTCCAGATAGGATGCAAACTGATAAAAGGACTCAGCTCTTAGGAAAAAGCCATTTTTAACTTTAGGCATCCAGGCAAGCTTGATATACTTTCCTAAATCAGATTGAGAACTTCTAGTTTCATAAAGATGATGGCTGCCGCCAGCGGTATTAAACCCGCACTGATAGGCAATGGCTTCCATTAATGTCGATTTGCCGGATCCATTTTCACCAACAAAAAAAGTAACAGGGCTTTTAATTTTAAGTTCATCCAAATGTGAAATAGCAGGAATGGAAAAAGGATACGTTTCAAACGAAGGAATCTCTTCTTTATTTAATTTGATTAATTTTAAAAACATGTTTATCACCTGCTCTTAGTTTAGCAGGAACGCCGGATGAAAGTCATTGGCTAAACGGAAATTTTGTAGAATGGATGACAGCACAAATGAATGTAATCTGCTGTTCTATCTGCAATGATTACTTTATCGTAATCCATGGAAGCAACGTGATAGGAGTTAGTTAGACTGATGATTTTTTTCATAGATGATGAGACGTTTTCAAAAAGGGTATCGGAGCTGTCCGGAGGGACGACATGGTCTTCTTCGGATTTAAAAACGAGCAATGGACATGAGACTTCTGAAAGCTTTGGTTTTACAGATTTTATAAGATTAAGGAGATTATGAACGGCTGTAATTGGAACAGCTGAGTAAGTAATTTCTTCGATTCCTTCTGCTTTTATATCCGGTTTTCCTTCTGCGATGAACCTTGGTTCTGTCAGATCTTCGAAAGACTCATATCCTGGCACGCTTAATGCAGCATTAATCGTAATCACACCGCTGATTTCTTTGTATTTGCCAGCTAAATGCACAGCTAGGATACCGCCCATAGATTGACCTGCAATAAATACTTTCCGGCAGATTTTTTTCAGCTTTAAATAAGCCTGTTCAATGTCTTTGATCCAATCCAGATAACAGCAGGCTTCAAGCTCGTGAGCATCTGTACCGTGACCTTTTAACCGCGGGGCAAGGACGGTGAAGCCAATATCAGCAAGCAGTTTTCCCAGTGCTCCTACACTTTGAGGTGTGCCGACAAATCCATGGCAAAGCAGAATGCCAATCTCATTTCCTTTATAAAAAAAGCTTTCAGCACCTGGCAATACAGAGTAAATCGTTTCAGCCATTTTTGATTCCTCCAATTCATCAAATCATAAAAGAAAAACCCTCTCTTTCATTGGCTATAAAGAGAGGGTTTTTCTCTATCAACCAAAGCACAGCAGCTTTGCTGGTGGGAGCACCTTTCCGTTTGCCGGTGGTTGCTGTGAAGTCGCGGAGCCAGATCTCTCGTTCACTCTTGATAATTTATTTAATTCTTATTGGTTTAGTTGGTTTTAACGATCTTATCATGAGCAGCTTTTAGCTGTCAATAAATTTTGAGGTTGCGAAAGCAGAGAATCAGCGATTTGAGCACCCCAATTTGGCGTTTTGGGGTCATGAAATCGGAGAGACAGCATTTTGAGTACCCCAATTTGGCGTTTTGGGGTCGTGAAATCGTAGAGCCAGCATTTTGAGTACCCCAATTTGGCGTTTTGGGGTCGTGAAATCGTAGAGCCAGCATTTTGAGCACCCCAATTTGGCGTTTTGGGGTCGTGAAATCGTAGAGCCAGCGATTTGAGCACCCCAATTTGGCGTTTTGGGGTCGAGAAATCGGAGAGAGAGCATTTTGAGTACCCCAATTTGGCGTTTTGGGGTCATGAAATCGTAGAGCCAGCATTTTGAGTACCCCAATTTGGCGTTTTGGGGTCATGAAATCGTAGAGCCAGCATTTTGAGTACCCCAATTTGGCGTTTTGGGGTCGAGAAATCGTAGAGCCAGCATTTTGAGTACCCCAATTTGGCGTTTTGGGGTCGTGAAAGCGGGGAGCCAGCGATTTAAGTACCCCAATTTGGCGTTTTGGGGTCGTGAAATCGTAGAGCCAGCATTTTGAGTACCCCAATTTGGCGTTTGGGTCGAGAAATCGTAGAGCCAGCGATTTGAGTACCCCAATTTGGCGTTTTGGGGTCGTGAAATCGGAGAGAGAGCATTTTGAGTACCCCAATTTGGCGTTTTGGGGTCGTGAAATCGTAGAGCCAGCATATTGAGTACCCCAATTTGGCGTTTTGGGGTCGTGAAAGCGGGGAGCCAGCGATTTAAGTACCCCAATTTGGCGTTTTGGGGTCGTGAAATCGGAGAGGCAGCGATTTAAGTACCCCAATTTGGCGTTTTGGGGTCGTGAAATCGTAGAGCCAGCATATTGAGTACCCCAATTTGGCGTTTTGGGGTCGTGAAATCGGAGAGGCAGCAATTTAAGTACCCCAATTTGGCGTTTTGGGGTCGTGAAATCGTAGAGCCAGCATATTGAGTACCCCAATTTGGCGTTTTGGGGTCATGAAATCGTAGAGCCAGCATATTGAGTACCCCAATTTGGCGTTTTGGGGTCGAGAAATCGTAGAGCCAGCATATTGAGTACCCCAATTTGGCGTTTTGGGGTCGTGAAATCGTAGAGCCAGCGATTTAAGTACCCCAATTTGGCGTTTTGGGGTCATGAAATCGTAGAGCCAGCATTTTGAGTACCCCAAATTGGCGTTTTGGGGTCGTGAAAGCGGGGAGACAGCGATTTAAGTACCCCAATTTGGCGTTTTGGGGTCATGAAATCGTAGATCCAGCATTTTGAGTACCCCAATTTGGCGTTTTGGGGTCGTGAAATCGGAGAGAGAGCATTTTGAGTACCCCAAATTGGCGTTTTGGGGTCGCGAAATCGTAGAGCCAGCATTTTAAGTACCCCAATTTGGCGTTTTGGGGTCGTGAAATCGTAGAGCCAGCATTTTGAGCACCCAAATTTGGCGTTTTGGGGTCGTGAAATCGTAGAGCCAGCATTTTAAGTACCCCAATTTGGCGTTTTGGGGTCGTGAAATCGTAGAGCCAGCATTTTGAGTACCCCCAATTTGGCGTTTTGGGGTCGTGAAACCGGAAAACCAGCGATTTGAGTACTCCATTCACGCGCTTTTTTAAGGGGGATGAAATCGCCCTGAAGCATTTGTCTTCACAAAAGACAATAACAGGAGTAAAATACTTATATTCCAATTAGACAGGTGGGATTTAAGTGAATACCATTCCTAAACCTCTTGTGTTAACGAATCAATGGTTTATTGTTTTATCCGTAGCATGCACCTGGATAACAGGATCCGGCTGGATTCTTCTTATACCTCTAATAGCAGGATTAATGGGGCTTCTTTTTAAATTTAATCCCATTATGAAGACAGCAAAGCTCTTTTTAAGAAAAAAGCCTTCGGAGTACATTCCCGAGGATTTCGAACAGCAGCAGTTCAATCAGATGATTGCAGTTATCTGTCTTAGTCTTGGTTTTCTTGGTTATATGATGAACTGGATGACTCTGGGGTATATCTTTACCGCTATGGTCGCGCTTGCTGCATTCGTTGCTATATTAGGCTTTTGTGCTGGCTGCTTTATTCGTTTTCAGTGGCAGCAATACCGATACCGCAGACATTCTAAGCAGTCATAATTTTTCAAAAAAGTGTTGACTTTATGAAAATGCCAGCGTAAAGTAGGACTCACATCGAAAATATGAAACTTCTTATCACGAGAGGTGGAGGGATTTGGCCCTTTGAAACCTCGGCAGCAGACTCAATCATGAGAACTGTGCCAACTCCAACAAGCGTGATTTCGCTTGAGAGATAAGAAGAGTGAACGGTCTTTTACCTATGATCATACCCTCTTCTTGGCTTTCAGGAAGAGGTTTTTTGTTTTCAAAAAATAAATAGATTTCTTATCCAGAGAAGCGGAGGGACTGGCCTGATGATGCTTCGGCAGCGGACTTTTTATAAAGTACTGTGCCAATTCCAGCAGGCGAAAAGCCTGGGAGATAAGAAGAGACCTAGTGATTCTTTATGAATTCATGCCCTCTTCTTGTCGGATAGAAGAGGGTTTTTTTTATTTTCAAAATCGCGGGAGGAATACATATGATCCAATTTGAAGGTGTCACAAAGGTTTATAACAGCGGCGGAAATGAAGTGAGAGCACTTGACGGCATTGATCTTCATGTGAAGCAGGGGGAGATTTGCGGTGTGATCGGATTCAGCGGAGCCGGTAAAAGCACACTGATCCGCACAGTTAATTTATTAGAGCGTCCAAGCTCAGGAAAAATCATTGTTGATAATCTCGATTTAACGACTCTTTCCCAAAAGGAAGTAAGAAAGGTTAAGCGCAAAATCGGCATGGTCTTTCAGCATTTCAATCTGCTGAATTCCAAAACGGTCTTTGCCAATGTTGCGATGCCGCTCCTTCTTGCAAAAGCCTCTCAAAAAGAAATCAAAGAAAGAGTAACGGAATTATTGTCGTTTGTAGGATTAGAGGACAAAGCAAATCAATATCCAGACCAACTATCAGGAGGTCAAAAACAGCGTGTCGGCATTGCCAGAGCACTTGCTACACAGCCTTCCATTCTATTGTGTGATGAAGCAACATCTGCACTTGATCCGCAAACAACCGGTTCTATTCTGAAGCTTTTGAAAAAAATCAATCAGGAATACAACATTACGATTTTAATGATCACCCATGAGATGTCAGTTATCAGGGAGGTTTGCGATAGGGTTGCTGTAATTGAGGGCGGAAAAATTATCGAGTCAGGCTCAGTTTTTGATGTTTTCTCAAATCCTCAAACAAAAACAGCTTCGAACTTTGTCAGCTCTGTTCTGAATGATTCCATCCCTGAGTCTGTGCTGAAATTAGTGCAGGATGAGAATGCACAGGGACAGATTTTCAAAATTAACTTTGTCGGCAAATCTTCGGGACAGCCGCTGCTTTCTCAGATTGCTAAACGGTTTGATCTTGATATCAATGTTTTATTTGGAAACATCACAGAGCTTCAGGGCATCCCGTTTGGACATTTGATTGTCGAACTGCAGGGAGCGGAAAGCGAAATTAAGCGGGCGTTATTAGTAATGAATCAGAAAAATGTCACAGTGAAAGAGGTAGAAGTACATGCTAGTTAATTCACAGCAAATTATTGATGCACTGATCGAAACACTTGCGATGACCGGTTTTTCATTGCTTTTCTCAACCTTGATCGGACTGCCGCTTGGTGTGCTGCTGGTCATTACAAGAAAAGGGCACCTATGGGAAAATGCCATTATTTTTAATATCTTAAACGGTGTCGTCAATATCTTCCGTTCTGTACCCTTCATCATATTAATGGTCGCGATTGTTCCGCTAACCAGATTAATTGCAGGAACATCAATTGGGACTGCAGCTGCTGTAGTACCGCTTGTCTTTTATGCAGGTCCATATATTGCGAGATTGATTGAGAACTCATTATTAGAAGTGGACCCAGGGGTCATAGAGGCAGCAGAAGCTATGGGAGCAACACCAACGCAAATCATCTTTAAATTCATCGTACCGGAAGCATTAAGCTCGCTTGTATTAAGTCTTACAATCGCAACGGTTGGTCTTGTCGGTGCATCAGCGATGGCTGGAGCTGTCGGCGGCGGCGGCCTCGGGGATCTCGCCATTACATATGGCTATCAGCGCTTTGATACAGTTGTCATGATTATTACCGTTACAATCCTTGTTATACTCGTTCAGGGACTTCAATCATCCGGAAACTTATTATCTAAAAAAATCAGAAGACGATAGGGAGAGAAACAGAATGAAAAAATTTATTATTTTAGCACTTATTCTAGTATTGGGAGCTCTTGCTGCGGGCTGCGGAAATAAAACAGCAAACGGGAAAGAAGAAGTAAATGTCAAAATCGGCGTAAGCGGATCAGATAACCGCATTTGGGATTTTGTTGCAAAGAAAGCCGAAAAAGAAGGCATCAACATTGAGATTGTGACATTCTCAGATTACGTTCAGCCAAACCTGGCACTGGCAGAAGGTGAGCTTGATGCAAATGCATTCCAGACAATCTCTTATTTTAACGCATTTAAAAAAGAACACGATCTTGATCTTTCACCAATCGGTACCACTGTGATTGCTCCACTTGGACTTTATTCTGAAAAATATAAATCCATCAAAGACATTCCGGATGGCGGAAAGATTGCCGTTCCAAATGAAGCAACCAATATGGGAAGAGCGTTCCTTCTGCTTCAGGGTGCAGGCTTGATTGAGCTTCCGGAGGACTTTGATGGAAATGGTTCATTGGACAAAATTGTTTCAAATCCGAAAAAATTAGAAATTGTTCCTGTTGTTGCAGGCCAGACACCGCGTGTATTACCGGATGTAGCAGGATCGATCATTAATAATGGCATTGCGGCAGATGCAGGCTTTAACCCAGTGAAAGACTCAATTTTTCATGAAGATGAAACGGCTACTCCATATATCAACATTATTGCAGCACGTACAAAAGATAAGGACCGCAAAGAACTGAAACGCATTGTTGAGCTTTATCAGGAAGAAGATACAGCTGAATTTATTGAAAAAGAATATGACGGAAATACGATTCCTGCGTTTGTGCCTTTAAGCAAAATTGGAGAATAAAATCTAAGGAGGGGTCATCTTGAGTACAGTTGTTGAAACTCTGAAAGAGGCAACGATTTTAAGTATTGATAACAATAAGGAGAAGTATCTTCAGATCAGTCACTCCATTCATGAAAACCCTGAAATCGGCAATGAGGAGTTCTTTGCATCAAAGCTCCTCGCAGATCTTCTTCAGTCAGAAGGCTTCAGCGTTGAACGCGGAGTTGCCGGACATGAAACAGCTTTTCTTGCCAGAAAGAAATCTGCTTTAAAAAGCGGGCCGGTTGTCGCTTTTTTAGCTGAATACGACGCATTGCCCGGACTTGGCCATGCATGCGGCCACAACATTATAGGCACAACGAGCGCGGCAGCTGCTATTGCACTGAGCAAAGTGATCGATGAAACCGGGGGAGAAGTTGCAGTCCTCGGAACACCGGCTGAAGAAGGCGGTCCTAACGGCAGTGCTAAAGGAAGCTTTGTCAAACATGGTCTGCTTGAAGGGATTGACGCTGCGTTAATGGTGCATCCGGCGAATGCAACGAGAATTACCGGAAATTCACTTGCTGTTGATCCTCTTGACTTTGAGTTTATCGGAAAGCCTGCACATGCAGCAGCTGCTCCTCATCATGGCATTAATGCCTTAGATGCAGTCATTCAGCTTTTTAATGGCATTAATGCTTTGCGCCAGCATGTAACAGATGACGTGAAAATTCACGGAATCATTACACATGGCGGTGATGCGCCGAATATCGTGCCGGAATATGCAAAAGCCCGCTTTTATATCAGGGCAGCTACACGGAAAAAATGCAGTGAAGTGACTGCACGCGTGAAAGCTATTGCAGAAGGTGCAGCACTTGCAACAGGTGCAAAGCTGAACGTCATCGCTTTTCAAAATGAAGTCGATAATCTGGTTTTAAACCGCACATTTGATGCTGCTTTTAAACAGGAGCTTGAAAGTCTTGGAGAGCAGGTTGAGACTGGTGACCGCGACGGATTAGGTTCAACGGACGCCGGCAATATAAGCCAGGCGGTGCCAACGATCCATCCTTATATTAAAATCGGCCCGGATACTTTAATTGGACATACAGTTGAATTCAGGGAAGCAGCTAAATCTGAGCGTGGTGACGAAGCTCTGCTTCTGGGGGCAAAAGGTCTTGCTTTGACTGGATTAAGACTTCTGACAGATGAAGATTTATTCAATGATATAAAGGAAGAGTTTCAGAAACGAAAGGTATTAGAGGGCTAAAATGGAAAAGAACCCGTCAAAAAGATGGGTTCTATTTCTTATTGGGCAGCAGTTTTCCAATGATGATCGATTCCCACACACTCCATGGAAGAATTCTTTTTAAGAATAGAGAAAAACGGACCCCTTTTCCAACCGTGTATCTCAGTTTAACACCAGTCTTTTTTTTACAAAGCTTTACAATGAGTGCAGCAACCTCGCCTGGATTTCCAAGTTTTTCTCTTCCCCGTTTAAGCTCATCTTCTATTCCAATCATATATTCAAAATACGGAGAACTTGCTTCCATTGAGACAGGGGAAACTCTCTTGCCTGTTGTCCAAATATTTGTAGAAAAAGACCCGGGCTCCACCAAAATAACATCAATGCCGAAAGGCTTCACTTCAAGGCGAAGGCTTTCACTGAAGCCTTCAAGTGCATGCTTTGACGAAACATACGGCGACAGTCCCGGAAAGCCGATCAATCCGCTTATGCTGCTCATATTAATAATCTTGCCGCTTCGCTGGGATCGCATAAAAGGAAGGACAGCCTGTGTAACGGCAATCACACCAAAAAAGTTAGTTTCAAATTGCTCTCTGTACTCATCAGCTGTAATTTCCTCGCCGAAGCCGCCAAATGCATATCCAGCGTTATTGATGAGAATGTCTATTTTGCCTGTTTCATTCAAAAAATCTTTAAGCGCCTGAATGGAGTCAGTGGACGTGACATCAAGCTCAAGCAATGTCACATTTTCATCAAGGCCATCATCCAGTATGGACTTCATCAGTCCCGCTTTTTTTTCCAGATTTCTCATTGTGGCTATCACGTGATATCCGGCTTTTGCAAGTTCATGTGCTGCAAGCATGCCAAACCCGCTTGAAGCCCCGGTAATAAGCACTGTTTTTTTTGACATTAGATTCCTCCTTAAACAATAAGTAAAGCTATATATGATATTTTTTCATTATATAGTGCCTTATCGTATTGGAGTATTTTAATGCAAAGAAAAAATTGATAGAGCTGAGTTTCAATTTTACTGCTTTTGGATGATTTGTTTTGTTATTGTTTTTTGCTGACCAAAAATATCCGTAATTTTAAGCTCAGCGTTATATGTTTTCTTTTTATCTAATGAGGCTATCAATATTTCTGAATTAGACTTTGTATCAATATTCGTCACTGATGCTGCTTGTGTTTGATTTTCAGTTTCGACAATTGTGATTTCATATTCAAATTGCGGAGAACTGGATTCTTTCAGCTGCCAGCTTATATGCACTTTTTTATTTTTAGTTATAGCTTTAACAGAATCGATTTCGATATCATCAAGTTCTGGTTCTGCTGGCTGGCTGATAGTTAAAGTCGTCGGATTGGCAAGGTTAGGAATGGTTGTTCCGCCAGATTGATACCAAAAGTATTCTTCGGTTGCTCCTCCTGCCCAATTTGTATTCGAGCTATTAGTTGACATTGTCTGCTTATCCCAGGAATTCCACGTTCCATCAATTGATCGATTGTAGCCATTCTTTGTGCGTGCACCTCTTGCGTTCTCTGCAGTGCCAGCCCAATCTTCTTGGAAAAGAGTGAATCGTCCGCCAAAATTCACATCTTTAACGGGATAGGCTACTTCTGTGATGAGAGCCCATTTATCAGAGCTGACATCTTTTACCCATTGCCCAAAATGAGTGCCATCCTGCATATCCCATCGTTTGATAACCATTCGATACCATTTTGAAAGATCCCATTCATATGGTGTCATTACCTTTAATCCTGTTCCTTCTCCGCCAAAACGCTCGACTTTTGCATCAGGGTGAGAATATAAGGAAACAATGGGAGCTTGAACAGCCATTGGGTCCCATAATGCAAAATGTACGGTCCTGTTTGCCCAAGCCCGATCGTCCTGCTGCTGAAAGCCTGCATATCCGCCGCCCTCTGCACCTTGATTCCAGTTTTGAGTGGCCCAATATGTATAAGGCGCAGTAATAGTTGGTGACCAATCACTCATGACGATATCAGACTCAACACTCTTTAGAGGTCCTAAATAAACATTATCAGCAGATGCTGCATGAGATAACGATGGAAATGCTAACAGGGCTGATACTGTAAGCCCTATAGCCAAAAATGTTCCTTTCATTTCTTTTCCTCATTTCTGAAAGTGATTTTTTGATTCCGTTCAAAGGCTTTAAGAGCAAGCTGCATGATGAGGAAGACAGAGACGCTGATTGAAAAAAAGGGAAATAAACCAGGTACGATAAGCAGAATCATGTACAGTACGGATAACCCTAAAATCATTAAGATTGTATAAAGAGGATTGGATAAACCAACCAGAAAAGCTGCGCTCAAAACGTTCCGAATAGGCAGTTCAAAATGTACATATATTGGAATCCAATAGAGTAAGAGAATGACCCAAATCATTCCAATCATGCATATGACCAGTAGAAGTATGAGATGTGGTATTCCATCGATGATTTGAAGCAGCTGAAAGTTTAGCCAAAGAAGCAATGTGATAAGGGTTAATAGAATGCCCATAGCATTCGATTTCACAAACTCTTTTTTTACTGCTCTCCAATACTCGCTGAATATTTTAATATCATGATCTTTGTAAAGAATCATTTTTCTAATAACTGTAAATAGTCCTACAGTAGAAGGGAAGATTCCGAATACAATGAAGCCGCCTGCTGTAAATATAATCCATAGAACATTTAGATAGGCTGCTATCATAATCTTTTCACAGAGCTTATAGCTTCCCAGCAACAGCATTCTTGAAGTCATCATTTCACCCAGTTTCTATGAAGAAATTCAGGTAACCTATAAGGAAGCTTATAGGTTACCATGTCACCCATTATTTCTTGTAATTCTTATAGCCGGATTCATAAATCTCCATGTAGCGGTCTAAGTTCATTTGTTTAAGGGTCTGAACATAATCCTCCCATTTCGATAATGGTGTTTTTCCGGAGATAAAGCTTGCTGTCATTTCATCTACATATGTCGTTATATCAGTTGAAATGGTTGACAGCTCTTCTTGTTCTTCTGGACTGAAGTTAAATGCAGGCCAAATGTCTTCTTGTTTAATGGCGTAAGGTTCAGATTTTAGTGCATTTTCTTTAGTTGCAGGCTTACCTTCAGCCCCTTTAAAGTATTTTTCTTTAACAATTCCAGGATAATACCCGCCCGGCCATGTAAGATATTCGCTCAATGCCTGATCCAAATTTAAGCCATCAGGGTTTTTTGTCATATTCTCAGTGTATTCTAACTCTCCATTTTTCTCTTCGTATGTCACACCTTCAAATCCCATAAAAAACATCTTTGTTCCTTCATCCCCGTAAAAGTGATCAATCCACCTAATCGTTGCTTCTGGATTTTTGTTCTTGTCCGTGATGACGAACATTCCGATATTTCCAAGAGGTGAACCCATTGATGTAAGCATTTGCTCACCTTTAGGTCCTTTGAGCACAGGTATTCCGACATAACCTTTTAACTGATAGATTGTCTCAGGGTCGAGTCCGTTGATGACACCGAAGGTTCCATCTGAAGCCTTTGCTGTAAATGCTTGTGGATCAGCTGTGAAAATCTCTTTATCTATTAATCCGTCTTTATAGAGTTTATGAAGATACTCTAGCATTTCTTTATATTCATCGGATGCTGGAGTGAACCTGAGGTTATTGCTTCCAGGTGCTAAATCAATATATGCATTGGCAGAACCATGATTATTAAGACCGAAAGACCCTTTAATAAATCCGATAGCTTCTCCAATTCCATATGCCCCAGTCCATGGAATTTCATCAGCTTTTCCATTGCCATTAGGATCATCGTCTTTAAACGCTTTGAGAACTTTATAAAAGTCATCTAAATTTTGAGGCTCTTCCAAGCCTAATTTTTTCAGCCAATTCTTATTGATCCATGGTGTTCCCAAGTGCAGGCCTTTAAATTCTGGATCATAAATAGTAGGAAATCCATAAATGCTTCCATCAGGCATAGTAACCCCTTTTGCAACCACTGGATTTTCTTCCATCAGCTTTTTAAAATTAGGAGCATACTGATCAATTAAGTCGTTTAGTTTAAGTAATACTCCCTGCTGCCCATATTTAATCAGATCGGCTTTTGGAAGTGCGGATGAGAATAGAACATCCGGATATTCACCGCTTGCAAGAAGAAGGTTTCTTTTTTCTTTTAAACTATCAACTTGTACCGTTTCCCAATCTATTTCAACATTGCTCATCTTTGCATATTCTTCCCATAACTTAAGTTTATTCCAGTCTTGAGATGCAAAAAATTTCCCTGCAAATCCTGTTAATTCTATTTTCTCATCTGCAATCGGCATTCCGGTCTTATTGATTTTGACAGCAGATTCGCTCTTTTCTTTAGAAGCTTCCTCATTCGTACAGCCGCTCAAAATGGAAAATGCAAGAACACCTGTTAAAAATCCATATCCCCATTTATTGCTCTTCATTAACATAACCTCCTTTTATTATCCTTTTATGGCTCCGATCATGAACCCTTTAACAAAATATCTTTGCAGGAAAGGGTATAAGAGCATCATTGGTATATTTGACACAACTAGTACAGCATATTTTAGCCCTTCAACACTTAACTGCTGCTTTACAAATGACTCGGAAGTCGCTTTGACCATTTCATCCGTTTGACTCTGTATGAGAATTTCCCTCAAAATTAACTGGAGAGGGAAGAGCTCCCGGTCCTGCAAGTAAATCAAGGCGTTGAAGTAAGAATTCCAGTGGCCTACAGCATAAAATAACACCATTACTGCAATGACAGGCATAGATAATGGCAAAACGATCTTAATAAGAATCTGTATATTGCTGCAGCCGTCAATCATTGCCGACTCTTGCAGTTCAATCGGAATTGTTGTTTGGAAAAATGTACGCATAATAATGATGTTCCAGATCGCTACTGCATTAGGAATAACCATTACCCAAAAAGTGTCCAGCATTCCGAGTTCCTTAATTAATAGATAGGAAGGAATTAATCCTCCACTAAAAAACATAGTAAACACTAAGAATCCCATGATAAGGTTTCTGCCCATGAAGTCCTTTCTTGATAGGGGAAAGGCGGCCATTGTTGTCATCACGACGTTAATGGCAGTTCCAACCGTTGTATACTTTATCGTGTTCCAAAAACCGTTTAGGATATCATCATTCATAAAGACTTTTTTATAGGCATCGAAATTAATATCCTTCGGAAGGAGCCACATTTCTCCTCTTAAGACATAGAGGGGATCACTCACCGAAGCACTGAGGACAAAGTATAAAGGGTACAGAACAAGCAGTGTAATAATGGCAAGTAATAGATAGTTCACGAAGTTGAAGACTTTATCTGATGAACTGTTTGTCATATCCCATCTCCTACCAAAGACTAGTTTCGTTGATCTTTTTAGCAAATGAGTTAACAACGATCAACATAATGAAATTAATAACGGAGTTAAATAATCCAACTGCTGCTGAAAAACTATATTGTGCATCTAAAATCCCGGCACGATATACAAATGTTGAAATAACGTCAGAAGTAGACATGTTCAGACTATTTTGCATTAAGAATACTTTTTCAAAGCCTACGGCCATGATAGAGCCGGCGCTTAGGATAAACATAATAACTATTGTCGGGAATATGGTCGGAACATTAATATGCCAGATTCTCTGCATCCTAGTTGCTCCATCTATGATGGCTGCTTCATGAAGCTGATAATCTATAGAGGCTAAAGCAGCAAGATAGATGATCGAACTCCAGCCCATCGTTTGCCAGACATCGGAAAAAACATAAAGTGATTTAAATAAGCTTGGCTCAGTAATAAAATAAATAGGTTCACCGCCAAATAAGATAATGAGCTGATTGACCAGCCCATCAGGCTTCAGGAACAACAGCAGCATGCCGACTACGACAACGGTTGACAGAAAATGAGGAGCATAAATGACAGTTTGGACGAAGCGTTTGTACTTTTCATGCTTTACCTCGTTAAGCATGAGCGCAATAATAATTGGAATAGGGAAAGATAATGCTAACGTATATAAACCGATTCCAAGTGTATTTTTAATTAAACGCCAAAAATAATAACTATCAAAAAATCGTTCAAAATGTTTAAAGCCAACCCATGGACTTCCTGATATTCCGTTTACAGGGAAAAAGTCTTTAAATGCAATTTGTACTCCATACATTGGAATGTAGTGAAAGATAATAAAATAAAGTATGACAGGTGAAATCAACAAATATAGATCCCAATTTTTCCTGAAGGATATTCGAAATGCAGATAATTTTGTAAGTGAGGTCTTAGAGGCTGTACGTGTGTTTGTGTAATTTTCAGGTTTATGTTCAATTTTCAAAAATACCATCCCTTTCAGCTATACTGATGTTTAAAATGCTTTCGGAATAGTTGTGGGGATTGGCTTAATCTTTACGATGTGTCCGCCAGAACGGATCGATTCAGTTGCTGCACATCCGACAGCTACGCTCATTCGGCCAGCAAGAGGTGTAGTTAAAGGCTGCTTGCCTTTAAGCACTAAATCTACAAAATCTTTGCATATATTGGGATCGGCTCCGCCATGACTGCCCTCTGCTTTTTTTATTTCATAGGTAGTATCAGAGAATTCTCTCCATGAGTTTGAACGACGTGACTTTACATATATTTTTCCTTCCAGCTCTGAATTTTCGATTCGGCCTTCCGTGCCAATGAATGTGTAATTCCGCTGATAATCAGGGGTGAAATGACATTGCAGGTAAGAGGCCTTAATGCCACCCTCTAACTCCATTATGACCACATTATTATCCTCAACATTTACCTCTTCTCTGAAAGCGCATTCAATTAGTGTGTGGGGGCTGGCTTCAGTACATGTATCCCGTTCATTGCACGATGGGCAAGTTAAATCATTCGGCTTGTCCCCGCCATAAAAATCCAAGCCTCCAAATGCTGATACTTTTTGTGTGTAACTTCCGGTAATCCAATGGATGATATCAATATCATGAGAACCTTTTTGTAGAAGAAGAGATGTCGTATTCTTAGATTTTGCATGCCAATCATGGAAATAGAAGTAGCCGCCATATCCTACAAAATGCCGGACCCAAACAGCTTTTATTTTTCCGATGGCACCGGAATCAACAATTCCTTTCATCGTTCTGTACATATTCATATATCTCATGTTAAAACCAACCATTAGATGCTTGCCTGATTTCTCGGCAGCTTCTATAATCCTGTCACAGCCCTCCACTGTTATTGCTAAAGGTTTTTCACAATACACATGCTTTCCAGCCTGCAGGGAGGCGATTGCGTGTTCCTCGTGTAAATAATCAGGTGACGTCACGGCAATAGCATCAATATCATCTCTTTGCAGCAATTCTTTGTAATCTTGTGTAATAAACGCTTCGGGATTTATCTTTTCCTGAAATTCTTTTAATTTAGAATAAGAAATATCTGCTGCGGCGACTACGATTGAATCACCATCTGGTTTGTGCCAGTATTTTGCGATTCCACTTCTTAAACCTGCTCCAATTAAAGCAATTCTTACTTTTGTCATTTACTAATGTCTCCTCTCGAATTATCAAATGAAAAAATCCTTCTTCAATGAATAAAGATCACCTCCTTAACTTGCATTTTCCCCAAACAAGGAGAGCGTTCTCCTGTTGCGTAAAATTTTAAAGTTGCTTCAATTTAGATTTATTTGCTGATGATTCCCTGGCTATTAATTGATATGGCAGCAATGTCACGACTGGGAGGTCCATCCGTTCCTCTATTTGATTTAATAGTACATTTACTGCAGCTTTTCCAATTTCATATTTAGGAATATGAATGGTTGATAAAGGGGGATTAGAATATAAAGACATTTCAATGTTATCAATCCCGATAAATGCAACATCCTCTGGGATCTGCAGTTTATTTTCATAAACAGACCTCATCGCAGCGATGGCCATTGTGTCACTTGCACAAAACATGGCAGTTGGCTTAGATTCAAGGTTTAAAATTCCCTTCATGCTGCTATAACTTAATGAAGGGGTCCATCTGGCATTTACAATCCAATTTGATTCAAATTCGAGTCCAAATTCATGCAGTGCTTTTACATAGCCTTTATATCTCTCTTCTTCAGAAAGATTCTCATAGTCAGCACCTGTACCGCCTCCAATAAATCCGATCTTTTCATGACCTTGCTCAATTAAGTGCTTAATGGCTGCTCTGCTTGCAGACTGTCTGTCATAGTCCACCAATGATACGTCTAAGCAATCCGTGTGTGCAGTTTCTAAAGCGACAATGCAGGATATCTGATTTTTAATGAAGGACAAGACATTTTCCTCAAAGTTTCCGAAAAGGATAATGCCATCCAATGTGTCAGAGTTGATGGATCTGTAAATATCTGTTTCCTCAATTTTTTTGTCGAATGAATCAATATAGATTAAGCTGTATTTGTGATCTGTAAGAGTCTTGCTTATCCCATTAAATATAGGTGAATAATACGGATCATATCTTTCTATTAGATGAGGATGCTGGACTAAACAGCCAATCTGCATTGTTTTTTTCTTATCATTTTTTTTCTGTGAGGCTAAGTTCCTGGCATTTTGGTTTGGTTTATATCCGTAGTCTTTCACGGCATCCCAAACTTTTCTTTTCGTTTCAGGGTGAATATTTCTTGATAAATCGTTATTGATTACTCTAGAAACAGTTGAAATGGATACTCCTACATGCTCCGCAATTTCTTTTAATGTTGTCATAGTATACTCCTTACATTTATCCAAACGCTTTCCTATAAATTAATAGTTTTCCGGAAAAAAGTCAATATTTTCTGAAAAATAAAATAAAAGATGGAATAAATCAACTCTGAAAAAACTGTTTTTTTTCATTTAAGTGAGAGAATTAAGATATATAACCGTCTAATTAGTTAAAGTGTTCAAACGGGGTGGATAAATGAACGAACATCACAGAGAAATCGAGCGGATGTTTAAGCTGTTCGGGGATGATCTTTATCATTTTCTTGTTTACTACAAAGGATCTCACGATGTGGAGGATGATGTCCAGGAAGTTTTTTTGAGGGCTTTAAAAAGCCATTTTCGCGGTGATTCCCATCCGAAAACATGGCTGATCGGCATTGCCAGAAGACTTGTCATCGATCAGCGCCGGAAGAAACGGCTTCTTTCTTGGCTGCCAAAGCCAGAGCGGCAAAAAAGTCCGGATGATATTCTGATGGAACATGAAAATGTTAGGGAAGTCTACAGAGCAATTGATGAACTGAAAACAGAATACAGAGATGTAGTTATGCTGAGAGTCATCTCTGAGCTTTCCGTGGAAGAAACCTCAGAAGTTCTGGGCTGGACTAGGGGAAAAGTCAGCCGCACCTATTACAGGGCATTGAAGAAACTGAATCAGAACAGGAAAGATGCAATTAAGGAAGGAGGGGCCGAACTTGAATCCTGAAGATCTTCAGTTTCCAAAAAAAACATTGTCGCCCGGACAGCGGGAGAAAATCAGCAACGCACTCTCAAGGAGGCGCAGAGGAGCTTCCCTTGCCGTGATGCACCGATTATTTCAGCTTTCAGTAACAATCATCCTTTTAATCGGAGCAGGCATCTTTTCTCTCTTTTTTATAAATGGTGAAAAGGGAGAAGATACACGGAAAGGGCAATTAAAATACAGCATACAGCTTCCTGATGGAATCAAAACAGAAAGAAATGGAGATACCCTGATCTTTAAGCAAGGCGAAAAGACGGTGGGAGGGGCGGCTCCGAGTACATTTGAGGAAAAGAAAAGCCTTGAAAGCGGACCGGGAATTTTTGAAAGAAAAGTAATAAACGAATTAAAGTATCCTGCAGAAAGAATACTTGAGCATGTTAAAACAATGACTGCCGCACAAACCTATCACTATTTCGTTCAGACAGATGAAAAAGAATGGGTAAGAGTGTACTTTCATACACCTTATATAACAGAGAAACAAGCAAATGATGCTATGCATACTTTTTCGGCTGAGTAAACCTATATCTAATAGCCCGCTGCATCACATACGAAAAATGCTAAAAAGAGGGTGAACGTTTTTGTTCACCCTCTTTTTTAAGAAGATATGCTTTTCTTCTCAAGCTGCTTATGTTTTAAAAAATGATATAGCTGCGGTGTGACAATTCCAGCAAGAATCATGATGATGCCGGCTGTCTGCAGGATTGTTACCTGCTCTTTTAAAATAAGGACCGAGCAGAGAATGGCCATTGGCAATTCAGCGGCACCTAAAATCGTTGCAATGCCTGAACCGATCTTTGGCGTTCCGATTGAAAATAAGACAACGGGTATGAATACTCCGAAAAAACCCAGCAGCAAAGCGTAAATCCATAATCCTGACTGCATGGAGCCATTTGTCAGAAAATCAGGGGAAAAGACGATTAGTAAAAAGACTGCAGCACCCAATGACATAAACAGACTTCGATTTAAAGACGGCAGCTCAATTGCTACTTTTCCGCTTGCAAAGATAAATAGTGAAAATGAAACAGCTGATAAAAGTCCCCAGATAATTCCGGGATCACTCAGGCTAAAAGCATCATGGCCAAAAATGTTTCCAGCCATAAATGTGCCTATTAAGAGAATGACTGCAGCAAGCACTTTATCAGGACCCGGCAGCTTTTTCACAGCGATTGCTTCAATGACGATTCCAATCCAAGTAAACTGAAATAAGAGGATAATTGCAATCGATGCGGGAATCGTTTCAAGAGATTTTCCGTAAAAAATACCAGTCAGACTGGTAGTGGTTCCTGTAATCATTAAGATGAGCGCCTGCTTAAAGGAAACTTTTTTTCTAGAGAAAAGAGTCACACAGATCAAAAACATGAAAAAACCGAACAAATATTGGCTTCCGATCACTTCGTTTACTGTAAACCCATGCATATAGGCGATTTTGATAATTGTAGAAATAACCCCGTAACTGCATGCGCCGGCCAAGACAAGGAATGAGTATTTAAATAATTGGCTCACAAATGATAACTCCTTATGAAACAAGCTTCAATCCTACTGTAGCTGAGATGATCATACTAATAAAAAGGATTCTTTTCCAGCTGCTTGAATCTCCGTAAAATAAAATGCCCACAAGCGCGCTGCCCGCAGATCCAATTCCTGTCCAGACAGAATATGCCGTTCCAAGCGAAATGGTTTGAAGAGATTGATTTAATAGAAGAAAACTCATTGAAAAGCCTGCAATCATAATCAGCAAGGGAATAATTCCTTTTGAATCTTTCATTTTGTTGATTCCGATGACCCCGACAACTTCAAATAGGCCTGCTGCTATCAGGAAAATCCAGTCCATTAGTGCGCACCCTCCTCTTTTTTATCATCAGACAATGTTTTTAAGCCAATAACTCCAGCTACTAATACGAGGATTAACAGAATTTTGATGAGCTGAAATGGCTCGTTAAATATGAGAATTTCCGAGATAACGGTTCCTGCAGCGCCAAGTCCTGTAAAGACTGCGTAAACGGTACTCACCGGCAGTCTTTTAGTTGCACTGATCAGTAAATAAAAACTTACACATAATGTAATAATTGTGATAAGCCATTCATACCAGCTGTCTGAGTATTTTAATCCCGCCACCCAGATGACTTCAATGAAACCGGCTAAGACAACTTTTATCCAGTCACGATTCATGATGTTCTTCCTTTCTTTAAAAATTGGATGGTAACAATTTTGCGTTGGCGGCAAGCGGAAGTGACTAACTCCTCGGTCAGAACGGATCCGCCAAAAAAGTCAAAACCGGACTTTTCCGCCGGATTCTTATCTGCCTTTCGGAACTGACCAGGGCGCTTCCGCATTTCTAAGCGTTATCCCGTTCCAGTAAACGTTAAAGCAGCCATCCAATCTCTTTTTAAATCGTTCAGCACCGCCATAGAGAATTTCAACCAGAACAGCATCAACAAGTCCCATATAAGCAATCACTGCATCTGATTTGTTAATTGATATAACTTTCGGATCATTAAAGATATCTGTAAGCAGCTCTTCAAAGGTATCTAGATAGGTGTACACTTTCTTCATCACTTCATCATAAAGATGAGCTGGCGGCAAAAAGCTGATCCGCAGCATGAATTTTGTCTGATCATCTTTTTCATAGCGGTTGATATACTCTGAAAGGTAATGGTAAAGCACTTCTTTTAATGAAGCGGAATTTGAGAAAACAAAGTAGTTTTTAATGTACTCAATTTCTTTTTCCAGCACCTCAGCCATGACAGTAAGAAACAGTTCATCCTTGCTTTTAAAATGAGCGTAAATAGATTGCTTCTTGATGCCGACTTCATTCGCTATTGCTGATAAAGATGCACCATCATAGCCGTGTGCGGCAAAATTGCGGATCGCGGCTTCTTTTATTTGTTCAGATGTCATTTTTTCACCTTCCTGACGTTCGTCAGTTTATTATAAATCCGGTGCTTCACAAAGTCAAATGAAAGTATATACCGACTATTTCTATATCTTTACAGTGTCATGATTTATTAATAGCTGTTATGCTTGTATATGGACTGAATAGAGAATAATAATCTTAACTACTATACAGGAGATTTTTTTATATGATAAAAGCCCCTTTGATTCTTGTAGTATGCATCTTTTCTTTCGGATTATTTTCGTTTAAAGCATACGCTGATGAACTCTCTTTAAAAGAACCCGATATTCAAAGTGAATCAGCTGTATTGATTGATGCGAAGTCAGGTCAGATTCTGTACTCAAAAGACAGTGATGCGATTATGTATCCAGCGAGTGTAACGAAAATGGCTACAGCTATTTATGCAATTGAAAAAGGGAATATGGAAGATATTGTGACGATAAGTAAAAATGCCAGAAGTGTTGATGGAACAAAGGTTTACCTTGAAGAAGGAGAGCAGGTTCCCTTGAAAAAGCTCATCCAGGGATTGATGATTAATTCAGGAAATGATGCAGGTGTAGCAATTGCTGAACATATCAGCGGAGATACCGAGACCTTTTCTGCGGAAATGACAGCATTTTTAAAGTTGAAGGCAGGACTTCTGCACACCAATTTTACCAACCCGCACGGTCTGTTTGATCCTGAACATGTAACGACCGCTGAAGACCTTGCAAAGTTAACTCAGTACGCTTCACAAAATGAATTATTTAGAGAAATTTTTTCAACAGAAGAATTAAAGTGGGACGGGGAAACGTGGGATACTACGCTTCATAATCACCATAAGCTTCTTAAAGTAACGCCGTATGACGGGATGGTCGGCGGGAAAAACGGGTATGTGAGCGAATCGGGGTTTACTTTATCCACTCTTGCTGAAAGAGAGAATATCAGTCTGATTGCGATTGTCCTGAATGCTAAAACAGACCGTATTTCATATAAAGATACCGTTAAATTATTAGATTATGGCTTTAATCATTTTACATCAGAATTTATTGCAGAGGATACAGCCTTTGAAGACCAGAGCGGCCAGGAGTTTACACTGAGTGAACCGCTGTATTATGCCAAAAAATTAAATGAAAGCATCTCTACAGATGTAGATTTAGATGGAATGCTTGCGGTTGAAGGGGAGGATGGCAGGGAAATCGCTTCCTATAAATTAAAACCTGAAACAGCAGATGCGGGTGATGTTTTGGAAGGGAAGGTAGAAGAAGTGAAGCCAACCCTTGGTCAAAGCATCCTGCATGAACATTTGAAATTTATTGTCATTTCTTCATTCGCAGTTGTTTTGCTTCTTGTTGGCTATTTCTTTAGGCAAGTAAGAAGATTATAAAAAAACCTTTCTCCAGCGCTGGAGAAAGGTTTTTTTTATTTTGATAGAAGAAAGTATAAAATTGTGCTCCATCGCCTAATTCCCTCGGTCAAAAAAGATCCGTCAAAAAAGTCAAACCCGGACTTTTTTGGCGGATCCTTTTCTGCCATGCCTGCACTGGCCAAGGCGCTTGTGCTTTTCTTATTAACGGCCAAGCTTGCTGTTTTTTCTGGCATAAACAAAGTAGATAACCGTGCCGATACCAATCCAGATGAAGAAAGAGATCCACGTAATAGCAGGTAAACTTACCATGAGATAAATGCAGAACAGTTGATTGCTGGCAATACCGGAACAAAAGGCACTTTAAAGGCACGTTCCAGATTTGGATGTGTTTTTCTTAAAACAATAACGGCGATTGAAATCAGCGTAAATGCTGCAAGTGTTCCCATATTCACAAGATGTGCGAGCGTAGTTAAATCAACAAAACCTGCTATCGCTGCTGCAACGAAACCTGTAATCCATGTATTTTGGAATGGTGTTTTAAAAGATGGATGTACTTTAGATAACCGTTTCGGAAGCAGTCCATCTCTGCTCATCGCAAATGATATTCTGACCTGTGCATACATCATAACAAGCAGTACAGTTGTAATTCCGGCAATTGCTCCAACTGAAATCAAACCTGCAAGAGAATTCTGTCCTGCAAATTGAAGAGCAAAAGAAACAGGGTCTGCGACGTTTAATTGAGTATATGGAACCATTCCTGTCAAAATAAGCGAGACGATAATATATAGTGCAGTACAAACTGTCAATGAAGCAATAATTCCGATTGGCACATCCCGCTGCGGTCTTTTTACTTCCTCAGCAGCAGTTGCTACTGCATCAAATCCAATATAAGCAAAAAAGACTGTTGCTGCACCCGTTACTATGCCATCAAATCCAAATGGTACAAAGGGGGTCCAGTTATCAGGCTTAACATACCAGACGCCTGCAACAATAAATATCAGGATTACAGCAAGTTTAACAAATACCATAATGTTATTAACCCGTGTACTTTCCTTAATGCCCTTTGATAGGAGAGCGGTTATGAGCAGAATAATAATCACTGCAGGCAAATCAATAAATCCGCCTTTTCCTGCTCCTGGTGCTGAAGTAATGACATCCGGCAGTTTCACGCCAAATCCTGCAATGAGGGATTGAAAGTATGCGGACCATCCAGTGGCAACTGCGGAGGTTGCAAGAAGATACTCAAGCATTAAATCCCAGCCAATAAGGAAAGCAAACAGCTCACCAAGAGTTGCATATGTGTAAGTATACACGCTGCCCGAGATGGGAACAGAAGACGCAGATTCCGCATAGCAAAAGGCTGCGAGTGCACAGGCAATACCAGATAAAATAAATGATAAAATGAGAGCCGGACCAGCTGTTTCTGCCGCAACGACGCCGGTTAGTACAAAAATACCTGTTCCTACAATTGCACCAATTCCAAGCAGGGTTAAATCAAATGCACCCATAGTGCGGGCAAGTGATTTTTGCTGACTTTGTGCAAGTAAATCTGTAATAGATTTTTTTCTGAACAATGAACTCATATGATCCTCCATTAATTTAGTCATGACTAAGAAGTGAACATTTTGTAGTATATTGTCGAATTGATGGAATATCAACAATTTTTAGAATATTCATTTGATTCAAGTAGTGAATACATATGGGAATTAATGTTATTGTTAAATACTTAAGTTTGATATATTATAAAAAAATGTGATTCATGGGAAATGATAAGATGGTTTAGTTCTAACTATTTTCAATAGACCATTTTATTATCATAAATAACAAACATAAGGGGTGGATTGAATGAAAAAATTAGGCCTTGCATGGCAGATTTTTATCGGTTTAATTTTGGGTATTGCACTGGGGGCTATTTTTTACGGTAACCCAAATGTCGAAAATTATTTACAGCCTATAGGTGATATTTTTATACGTTTGATTAAAATGATTGTTATTCCAATTGTCATTTCAAGTATCATTGTTGGCGTTGCAAGCGTCGGCGACACAAAAAAGCTTGGGAAAATCGGCGGGAAAACAATTTTATACTTTGAAATTATTACAACAATTGCAATTCTTGTGGGTTTATTATCTGCAAATATATTTGATCCAGGTGTCGGCGTTGATATGGACAAACTGGAGAAAACAGATATCAATAGCTATGTGGATACAGCTGAGGATGTAGAATCTCATGGTTTTGCTGATACCTTTGTGAATATTGTTCCAAGCAACATATTTGAGTCCATTGTTCAGGGTGACATGCTTCCAATTATTTTCTTCTCTGTATTATTTGGTCTTGGAATCGCTGCTGTTGGAGAAAAGGGAAAACCTGTTCTCGCATTCTTCCAGGGAACGGCAGAAACGATGTTCTATGTAACTAATCTTATTATGAAATTTGCTCCATTCGGTGTTTTTGCACTAATTGGTGTAACCGTTTCTAAGTTTGGTTTAGAGTCGCTGATACCGCTTGGTAAATTAGTTATTCTAGTATATGGAACAATGATTTTCTTTATCGTGGGAGTTTTAGGGCTGGTTGCTAAAATGGTTGGAATTAATATCTTCAACATTATCCGTCTGCTGAAGGATGAGTTGATTCTTGCTTATTCTACCGCAAGCTCTGAGACAGTTTTACCGAAAATCATGGAGAAAATGGAGAAGTTCGGATGTCCAAAAGCCATTACGTCTTTTGTTATTCCGACTGGATACTCCTTTAACCTGGATGGTTCAACCCTCTATCAAGCATTAGCTGCTGTATTTATTGCACAAATGTATGGAATCGACTTATCAATCTCGCAGCAGGTATCCTTAATGCTTGTGTTAATGGTAACCTCTAAAGGGATTGCCGGTGTACCGGGCGTATCATTCGTTGTGCTCCTCGCTACATTGGGTACGGTAGGAATTCCGGTTGAAGGATTGGCCTTTATTGCAGGTATTGACCGTATATTGGATATGGCAAGAACCGTTGTAAACGTGATAGGGAACTCACTGGCTGCAGTTGTGATCTCTAAATGGGAAGGCGAGTTTGATAACAAAAAGAATAAAGAGTATATAGCTGCATAAAAGAGAGCCCGATTCGAAATGAATCGGGCTTTTTTTAAATAAAAGTAAGTGAAAAAGTTTTACGTATCAACTCCTCGCCCAGAACAAATTCGAAATAAAAGTCAAAACCGGACTTATAAGTTTGATTTTTATCTATCTTGGTCTTTTCTTAGATATAATCAGAACTTCATCTGGTAATTTTCTATTTCCCACAAATGTACTGTATTTCGATATTCATGCCATTCAGCCCGCTTGTGAAAAAGGAATTGATGAAAAACATGCGGCCCTAAAATGATTTTGCCAAGTGTTCCATGTTCAAGTTTATCTAACGCATCCTCCAGGTTGTCAGGAAGGTTTTTTATTCCTATTAATTTGCGTTCTGCATCAGACATACTGAAAATATCATCTTGAACAGCTGCTTTTGGAAATTCAGACAGCGTGACGCCAGCTAATCCGGCTTCAGCAATTGTGGCATATGCAAGGTAAGGATTCGCACTCGGATCAGGATGTCTTACTTCAATGCGTGTGGCAGGCCCCCGTTTTGCAGGAATGCGGATCAAGGTCGACCGGTTAGAGGTTGACCATGCGATATAGCAAGGGGCCTCAAAGCCGGGAACAAGCCGCTTGCACGAAAAAGCGATTTTCCAGAATCGAGTGCCCCAATTTTCAGTTTTGGGTACCTGGAAAAGCGTTTTTCCTGAATCGAGTGCTCCAATTTTCAGTATTGGGTACCTGGAATAGTGGTTTTCCTGAATCGAGTGCCCCAATTTTCAGTATTGGGTACCTGGAATAGCGTATTTCCTGAATCGAGTGCTCCAATTTTCAGTATTGGGGTACCTGGAATAGTGGTTTTCCTGAATGGAGTGTCCCAATTTTCAGTATTGGGTACCTGGAATAGCGATTTTCCTGAATCGAGTGCCCCAATTTTCAGTATTGGGTACCTGGAATAGAGGTTTTCCTGAATGGAGTGTCCCAATTTTCAGTATTGGGTACATGGAAAAGCGATTTTCCCCAATTTTCAGTATTGGGTACCTGGAATAGAGGTTTTCCTGAATCGAGTGCTCTAATTTTCAGTATTGGGTACCTGGAAAAGCGTTTTTCCTGAATCGAGTGCTCCAATTTTCAATATTGGGTACTTGGAATAGCGATTTTCCTGAATCGAGTGCCCCAATTTTCAGTATTGGGTACCTGGAATAGCTTTGCCTGAATCGAGTGCTCCAATTTTCAGTATCGGGTACCCGGAATCAATTTCCAAATTTGAAGAAATCTTACGAAATTCAAACGGTTTTCGCAAAAATAAAAAATTTAGGTTTACAAATTTAACAGCTTGTCATTACCGGTTCAGAAAAGCCTATTTAAAACAAGGATATGATTTAGAAAATCTCACATAACGTGCCAAATGGTTTCCTTTTGGCCCTCTGCTAGCAGCTTCACTTTGCATTCTGATTATTCTTGACCAAAATTATCAGGCTTTAACTGGAGATGCGATTGATTGGAAAGGGATGCTGGTGTCTTATATAGGCTTATTACTCTTTGCTGGAGCCTGGATAGGATACAAGGCAGTATATAAAACAAAGTGGATAAAGCTGGATGAAATAAAATTAGATCTCATTGAGGCGGAAAAGAAAGAGCATTAGCAGCAAAAAGGGTTATGCAAGTATGCATAACCCTTTTTGTTTGGTTTATCCTTTTGTTTCGATTAACCGTTCCAAATCTTTATCAACTACAAATACTTCTATCCGTTCACCCATCTTGGTGCTGATGTCGCTGTGGCTGGACAGCACTTTGCAGCCGGTATATCTTTCTACAATTTCTTCGAATTTTTTACTGTACATTTCACGCAGTACTTGTCTCATTTGTTTAACAAGCTTCCGGCCATTCTCGTTTTCAACCAGGTGTTTTTCTTCAACCGTTAATACACCTTTGAATCGTGCTATGACCATATCATGGACAATATACGTTCTGGTTTCCTGAGGACCGCGTCCAATGAGATCTCTCTGAAGTTTGATAAAGGCCTCACTTAAATCGGATTCTAATTTTTTCTTTGGCGACAGAGCCATCTGAATAAACCCCCAGCACAGTTGCTTTTGTTTTTTATCGACGAGTTTATCTTACTTACGATTGTTTGAGTGTGTCAACACTATTCGATGGATAAATTTGAAGCAATTAGCCATTGACATGAAATCTGCGTCTATAAAAAATATGAAAATATGAGGATATCGAAGGAATTATGAGATTTAGGGAGGGAAAGTGGATAATTCACTGGAATTCAGCTAATTTTCCGTATTTACACGGAATATAAGCGGGAGTAAGATAATCACGTAATCAAGAATTGCATAACGGCCTAGTCCCGAGAATCGGGAGCGGAGGAACCAATTTTTTGGGGTTAATCCTGCATTTGCAGGAAGGATGAGATCTCTTTCGCCATCCTACCCGTCAGCTAACTTCGTCGGCTAAAGCGAAGGAGGTCATAAGACCACCTTATTTTCAGGAGTCTTTTTTTACTGCCCTTTTTTAAGCGGCAGGGAAGAGGCCTGGGGACTGTAGAAGGTCTTTTTATTATTGCAATTCAATGAAAAAGGAAAACGGAAGACGGAACGCAAAGAGGGCATATAGCTTGCTGGGCGTTAAGTAGACCAATGAGTACTTTTTCTCCAAGATCCATCCTGTCATTTTTCAATCAGCTTATGCTTGTTTTAGTGTATAGCTGGTGGTTTGACATGGTATGGACTTGCTTGGGGAGAGGGTAAGCATTGGTCTCTTTTTTTTACTCTTTGGCTGCTCAGCAGGGGAAGCTGAAACGGCAGGAGAGTGTAAAAACGCCGTCATTCATGGTATGCGGGGGAAAAATATGAATCATACACTCGTCATAGGAAAGGGAGAATTATACGGTTCTGTTGCTGAGAGTGTAACCTTTCAGAATAAAAAATGCGATGTCATGTCCTACGATCAGTACTCGTATGATCTGACGAATTCTGAAGATGGCAACACTCGCATTGATAATCTGCTGGAAATGGAAAAGAAGTTCCATCATTACCGCTCTGTGTATATCATCTCTGACTCAATCAATGAAGGGTTTGAATTAACTGCATTTTTCTCTGAATTGGGCACAATGCGAATCATTGTGATGACCCATGATAGCAGGCACTATGACCTCTATAAAAAATCAGGTGCAAAATATGTCATTGTCAGCAAGCCGGAAGACTTTATATACACACGGCTTAGACACGTAAAAGAAAGATAATCAATCTGTCATTAAAGGAGGTGGTTCTCTAAAGGAGAATCAGGAAAAAGAAAAACCTAATCGCTTAATTTCTATACGAAATCGGGGGACCCAATCTTTTGTGATGACCATCACTTGGGGTGAGTCCATTGAAAAATGGTAGGGCTACTCTCATAGTCCGAATCCGACAGCTAACCCCGAAAGCGTAGTGAGGGAAAATCAAAAACGCAGGTGCGGCACGCTTCTTTAGTGATGCCTGAAACCGCGGAAGAGATCCCTCTTCCGCGGTTTTTTTATTGAATCTGTAAAGGCAGGGAACGTCATGGAAACGATGCTGATTTGCATTCCAAGCTATTCAAGGCTCGGCTGCATGGATGAAATTCTCCCGGAGGACTCATCACTTGCATTTGTAACAGGAGATTACAGTGTGCAGAGTCATTTGAAAAGCAGAGGGTTCAAAACAATTTATTTTATAAGGCAGAATGCTCAGTATCTGCTTATACATGAGCCGATTGCAAGAGTGCTTCTGCTGGAAGACAAAATAGCGGAAACGTGTAAGTTAATGGAAATTCTCAAAGCCAGTGTAAGGGTTCCGATTACAGTCATCACTAAAAAAGCCAATTACCCGACAAAGCTTTATGAACTGCTCGGGGCTAAGCACGTTTTTTATTCGAAACAAGATAATGTGAAATTTCTGATTCAGTAAGAACAGGAGGGAACGACATGTTAGACAGCATGATGTTAATTACATTTGCTGCCCTTGCATTAGTCATGGCGGGGCTTGTCAAATGGTCGGAAGAGATTGTGAAAGAAGGCAGGGGAGAAAAATGATGATCGTCTTGCTTGGCGGCATTGCCGCGATTACTCTTTATTTGCTTTATGCGTTAGTAAATCCAGAAAAATTTTAACTTGCGGAGGGAAAGACGTTGAGCGTACTATCCATCATTACAATCATTCTTACTTTAACACTGGCCGTGCTGCTGGCAAAGCCGATGGGCATCTATATAGCCCGTGCCTTTACTTATCAATCTACTAAACTGGATGCCCTGTTTGGCCCGGTGGAAAATGTTGTTTATAAAATCAGCGGAATAAAACAAAAAAACCAAAGCTTCAGGCAATATGCATCAGCCCTTTTATTTTCAAATATTTTTATGATTTTTATAGTATATCTTGTGTTCCGTTTTCAAGGCATTCTGCCGCTGAATCCAAGCGGCATAGCAGGGATGGAACCCACCCTTGCTTTTAATACAGCAATCAGCTTCATGACAAACACGAATCTTCAGCATTACAGCGGAGAAAGCGGATTATCCTATTTGTCTCAGATGATCGCCATTACGTTTATGATGTTCGTTGCTCCTGCAACTGCATTTGCGGCTGCGATTGCGTTAATAAGAGGACTCGCAGGTAATCCGCTTGGAAACTTCTTTGTAGATTTAATAAGATCAATCACACGTGTTCTTTTACCGATTGCATTTATTACTGCACTGATATTCGTCTTTCTTGGGGTTCCGCAAACACTTGATTCAAGTGTCACGGTCACAACAGTGGAAGGAGCCGGGCAAACGATCGCAAGAGGACCTGTTGCATCGCTTTTATCAATTAAGGAAGTTGGAAACAATGGCGGTGGGTTCTTCGGAGTAAACTCAGCACATCCGTTTGAAAACCCAAATGCGATGAGCAGCCTCCTGCAAATTCTATTGATGCTTTTAATTCCGACAGCACTTCCGTTTACCTACGGAAAAATGGTCGGGAATGCTAAACAGGGAAGAATTCTATTCGCAGCGATGGCCATGATTTTCGTTGTCTTTCTTGGTACGGCCCTATTCTCAGAATTTCAGGGGAATCCCAGATTTGCAGAAGCAGGCCTTGAGCAGTCTTCCGGCAGTATGGAAGGAAAAGAAGTTCGTTTCGGTATGGTACAGTCAACCCTTTACGCTATTGTAACAACGGCGTCTGAAACAGGGGCAGTCAACACGATGCACGATACGCTGTCGCCAATAACAGGAATGATTGCTTTATCCAACATGCTGTTGAATACAGTTTTCGGCGGAATTGGTGCAGGGTTCATGAACATTATGATGTATGCGATCATAGCCGTTTTCTTATCAGGGTTAATGGTAGGTCGCACTCCGGAATTCCTTGGCAAGAAAATTGAAGGAAAAGAAATGAAGCTGATCGCTGTGACACTGCTTAGTCATCCATTCTTGATACTTGCTTCAACAGCTGTTGCTTTATATACACCGCTTGGATCTGACGGTATATCAAATCCTGGATTTCACGGGCTTTCCCAAGTCCTTTATGAGTACACATCTTCTGCTGCCAATAATGGTTCAGGCTTTGAAGGACTTGGTGATGCAACACCTTTTTGGAACATCTCAACCGGCATTGTCATGTTTATAGGCAGATATTTTGGAATCATTGCCATGCTTGCTGTTGGAGCATCAATGGCCGCTAAAAAGATTGTACCGGAGACGATAGGTACATTCCGTACAGACACTGGCTTGTTTGGAACCATTTTTGTAGGAGCCATATTTATTGTCGGTGCTCTGACATTCTTCCCAGTTTTAGTTCTGGGACCGGTTGCTGAGCTATTAACTTTATAAAAGATAATTGGAGGATCCAAAATGAGTAAGCCATTTTTAGCAACAGCAGAAAAATCTGCTGAAAGATATGAGCGCAAGGCCCCAGTTAAACAAAATCAGCCTAATGATCAAAAGCCTGAAAACAATAAGGCGATGGAAAAGGAACTGATCGGAAACGCCATCAAGGCATCCTTTTTCAAATTGGATCCCCGCGTAATGGTGAAAAACCCGATCATGTTTATTGTAGAAATTGGATTTGTCCTTACTTTGCTGCTTACCTTTATCCCATCTGCTTTTGGATCAAGTGAAGTAAATGTCTGGTTTAATTTAACAGTGTCTCTCATCCTTCTGTTTACCGTTTTGTTTGCGAATTTTGCAGAAGCACTTGCAGAAGGGAGAGGAATTGCCCAGGCAAATTCTCTTAAGAATTCAAAAAAGGAAATAACTTCAAACAAATTAATGCCTAATGGCGAAATTGAAAAAACAGTCTCTGCCTCGCTCCGTAAAGGGGATGTAGTTGTCGTATCACAAGGTGAGTTTATTCCAGGTGATGGAGAGGTCATTTCAGGCCTCGCTTCTGTAGATGAGTCAGCGATTACTGGAGAATCAGCACCTGTGATTAAGGAGGCAGGCGGAGATTTCAACTCCGTTACAGGGGGCACAAAAGTTGTCAGTGACCAGATCAAAGTAAGAATCACGAGTGATCCTGGTGAATCATTCCTTGACAAGATGATTTCCCTTGTTGAGGGAGCACAGCGTCAAAAAACACCGAATGAAAT
Organism: Bacillus sp. F19; assembly: GCA_023823795.1. Taxonomy (NCBI): domain Bacteria; kingdom Bacillati; phylum Bacillota; class Bacilli; order Caryophanales; family Bacillaceae; genus Bacillus; species Bacillus sp. F19. Next base: position 4,512,714 of record CP085710.1, on the reverse strand, counting down.
TGCTTTGAACACGGTTTTAACAAGCCTGACGCTTATTTTTATGATCGTAGTTGTCACATTGCCTTTTTACACAAATTACTTGGGATTTCACCTTGAGATTCCCGTATTAATTGCCCTGCTTGTGTGTTTAATTCCAACAACCATTGGCGGTCTGCTTTCTGCCATTGAAATAGCAGGGATGGACCGGGTTACACAGTTTAATGTGATTGCGATGTCAGGGAAAGCGGTTGAAGCAGCTGGAGACATTAATACAATTATCTTGGATAAAACGGGAACGATAACTTTTGGAAATCGGATGGCAAGCGAGTTTACACCGGTAGGAAATCATGCCATGCAGGATTTGGCTCAGTGGACAGCCATCAGCTCGCTTGAAGATGAAACACCAGAAGGAAGATCTGTCCTTGAACTGCTGAAAAAGAAACAGCTTTCCTATCAAACAGATATCGCGATAGGCGGAACATTTATCGAGTTTAAGGCGGAAACGCGGATGAGCGGAATGGATCTTGCTGATGGAAGTGCTGTCAGAAAAGGAGCAGTAGATGCCGTCAAGAAATGGGTGATCTCCCAAGGGGGAACCATTCCATCTGATTTAAATAAAAAAACAGATGAAATTTCAAAGGCGGGAGGCACGCCTCTTGCTGTTGCCATGAACGATCAGATTTTTGGTTTGATTTACTTGAAGGATACGGTTAAGCCAGGCATGAAAGAGCGCTTTGACAAGCTTCGCAGCATGGGGGTCAAAACTGTCATGTGTACTGGGGACAATCCGCTTACAGCAGCAACAATCGCTAAAGAAGCAGGTGTTGATGAATTTATCGCTGAGTGCAAGCCTGAGGATAAAATCGAAGTGATTAAATATGAACAATCACAAGGTAAGCTTGTTGCTATGACTGGTGATGGAACAAATGATGCTCCGGCTCTGGCACAGGCAGATGTAGGCCTTGCGATGAACAGCGGAACAGCAGCTGCCAAGGAAGCAGCCAATATGGTGGATTTAGATTCGAATCCTACGAAAATAATTGAAGTAGTCTCCATCGGGAAACAGCTGCTGATGACGCGCGGAGCTCTGACAACGTTCAGTATTGCCAACGATATCGCGAAATATTTTGCCATTATTCCGGCTATGTTCATGCTTGCCATACCAGAAATGAATGTGCTGAATATCATGAGACTGGACTCACCGATTTCAGCGATTCTGTCAGCCTTGATATTCAATGCCATTATCATTCCCATCTTGATTCCTCTCGCGATGAAAGGTGTCAGCTACAAACCGATGAGTTCGAATGCTTTGCTGAGCAGAAATCTTCTAATTTACGGGCTCGGGGGAGTGCTGGTTCCCTTTATTGGAATCAAAGGAATTGATGTTGTTCTTGCTCTGATTTTGTAACATATATTTAATAGGAAGAAAAGAGGTATTTTATAATGGAAGAAAAACAATCAATTATGGGTCCGATCATCAGAATGAGTTTATTCTTAATGGTGATTTGCGGCATAATTTACCCAGTGGCTGTGACAGGTATTGCTCAAACCATTTCTCCTTCAAAGGCAAATGGCAGCTTAGTATATGATGAGAATAAGAATGTAATAGGCTCTGAGCTTATCGGGCAATCATTCAGCGCGGACAGCTATTTTCATGGGAGAATTTCAAGCATTGAGAATAATGGTGCGGGTTCAGGTTCCAATAACTATGCACCATCTAATGAAGATATGATGAAGCGCACGCTGGATTCGATTGAAGAATGGAAGAAAAACAACCCGGAAACGCCAGTAAGTGAAGTCCCAAATGATCTGCTGACAAATTCAGGATTGGGGCTTGATCCTCATATCAGCCCGGGTGCCGCATATGTTCAGGTGAAGCGTATTTCAGAAGCAACAGGAATTAATCAATCAAAGCTTGAAAACCTGATCAAGCAGCATACTCAAGGAAGGGAACTTGGAATGTTTGGCGAAGAGAAGGTAAACGTTCTTCAATTAAATCTGGATTTGAAAAATATGTTGAACTAACCATGATGTACCTCAGCTTCTATTCAGCTGAGGTCATTCAACTTTTCCGAGGTGATGAAATGAGTGAAAACCACCCTTATTTCAGACGAAAAACCCCGCAGGAACTTCTTAATGAAATTGCTGAAGAAAAGCGGGGAAAGCTGAAGCTTTATGTTGGCGCAGCACCTGGTGTTGGAAAATCTTACAAAATGCTTCAGGATGCCCATGATTTAAAGCTTGAGGTAGAAGATGTCGCAATCGGGCTGATCGAATGTCACGGGAGAAAAGAAACAGAGGAACTGATTAAAGATATCGAGGTGGTTCCTCTGAAAGAAATGAAGTATAAAGGAAGTATCTTTAGAGAATTGAACGTAGATGCCATCCTGCAAAGAAAGCCAAAAGTCATAGTGATTGATGAGCTGGCCCATACCAACATCCCGGGCTCAAAAAATAAGAAGAGATACATGGATGTAGAAGAAATCTTAAATGCCGGCATTCATGTAATGTCTGCGGTCAATATTCAGCACCTGGAGAGCGTACATGACATTGTGCAGCAAATAACAGGAATAGCAGTCAGGGAAAGAGTACCTGATTTGTTTGTTCAAAATGCCCATGAAATTCAGCTGATTGATGTTACTCCGGAAACCCTTCGAAAACGGCTGGCAGAAGGGAAAATTTATGCCACAGAAAAAATTGAGCAGAGCCTTGCTCATTTTTTTACAGTGACTAATTTATCATCCCTTAGAGAACTTGCTTTGAGAGAGGTAGCAGATGATGTAGACGAAAAAATGGAGCAGTTCAGCGGGAATTTGATGAACGGTCCAATCGGTGTTCATGAAAAAATCCTTGTATGTGTCGGGTACGGTCCTACTGCCGAAAAAATAATCAGAAGAGGCTGGCGGATGGCAAACCGGCTAAAAGCACAGCTGTATATTCTGAATGTAACCAAGGAATCCCCTGAGGCGTTTACACAGGAAAAACGGGAAAGAACGGAGCAATGGAAAATACTTGCTTCTCAATTTAATGCTGTATTTTTGCTGGAGCAGGAAGGCAGCCGCAAGCCCGCTCAGGTCATTATTGATATTGCTAAGCAGTATCACATTACACAAATCCTTCTCGGTCAGTCAGCAAGAACAAGATGGGAAGAAATTAGAAAGGGTTCCATTGTGAATACCATAATGAGAAAGACAGAGAATATTGATATTCACATCGTGTCAGATGGACGATCTTAAAGGAGTTCAGGAGAAATGAATATTGCTTTTTTTCTTATACCCAAAAAGGAAGTTGTTTATTTAAACATTAATGCCACCATGAGGCAGGCGCTTGAACGAATGGAATATCACCGTTTTTCAGCCGTTCCGCTGCTTGATGATGAGGGGAAGTACGTAACAACGCTTACAGAAGGTGATTTGCTGTGGATGCTGAAAAACACACCCGATTTGCATTTTCATAACACAGAAAAAATTCGATTAACTGAACTTAATTACCATCGAAAGAATGAACCAATATCCATTCATGCTGAAATGGAGAACATTATTTCAAGGGCGATGGAACAGAATTTTGTACCTGTTACAGACGATAAGGGAATCTTTATAGGGATAATCAGAAGAAGGGAAATTATTGAATATTGCGCAGATCAGCTTTTGGGGAAAAAGAATTAAAAAAGGCTGCATTCAACATGCAGCCTTCTATTATATGGTTGAGCCAGTATCTTGTTTTTTCATATATTTCGTCAAAAACGGATAAATCACAAATCCTGCAAAGAAAAGGCCGACTCCAAGTATAAATGTTTTTAAATCAGCAGTTCCTGTAACAATCACCCAAACAGAATAAATACAGGCTAGTGAGGCGATGATTCCGTCTTTTACTCTTGATCCTTTAATAAGATCATATGTCTCTCCTTTGGCAATCAGCTTTAAGAAGAAGATAGACGATACAAGGTATGGGAAAAGATAGGCAAGTGTAGCTGATGTAGTTAAGAATGTATAAGCTTCACTGATGGTACCGGAAATCGTTGAGAAAATAAAGATTTGAGACATCAAATTCGTTATTATCAAAGCATTTTTCGGACTTCCTTTTTTATTTGTTTTAGCAAAGAAAGCAGGGAAAATACCCGATTTTGCAGCCTGGTACGGCACTTCAGATGACAGCAGGATCCATCCGATCGTTGATCCAAACAAAGATACAACAGCCAATAGTGCCATTGCATTTGCACCGGCATCGCCAATAATGATTGAAAGAACATCAACAAAAGGCTTGTCAGATGACTGCAGCTGATCGTGCGGCAGAACGCCCATTGTGATAAGTGTGATAATCATATAGATAAACACAGCAATGATTAGACCAGTGATGGTCGCTCTTTTTACATCACGCTGAGAAGACGCGCGTCCTGACAGAATGACTGCCGACTCTATTCCTACGAATGCCCATAAAGTCGAGATCGCAGCAAATTGAACTTGATTTGTCAGCCCGTAAGTCACACCAGGCTCTACTTCCACCGGGAAATAAAATTCTCCAAACGCTGCTGACTCCAATGCAAATAAACCTGCGATGATAAAAAGCATAAAACCGATTACTTTAGAAGCAGTAGCCACAAAATTCAATTTGCCTGCACCGCTCAAGTTCGTTAAAAGAATGGTATGAGTGCCCCAAAGCAAAATGGTACAAACAATAAATGTAACGGCTCTTCCTAATTGAACATCCTGTGAACCAATTGAAAAAAGAATAGATTCGTCGGACATAATCGGAAAGAATGTAGAAAGATAGCCTGCGAAGCTTGTGATGATCGCGACATTGCTGATCCAGTTTGCGACCCAATATCCCCACACCATGCTGAATCCGGCGACTTTTCCTTTTTTGGGAGTATCAAATAAAGCTTTAGCATAGCTTTGCGGACCTGCTGTAAGGTCAGGTCTGCGGATTGATAAATTTCCGAATACAAGTGCAATCATTAAAACACCTAATCCGGTTACAAGCCAGGCGCTTGTGACACCAAGCGGACTTGCGGTCTGTGCCAGTGTGCTTGGCAGCATAAAAATTCCGGAGCCCACCATATTTCCTACTACAAAGGCTGTTAAAAGCCAAAATCCCCATTTTTTCTGTTTCAATGCTTAAACCTCCTATAAATAGAACCATAATGTTATGGCTGCATAATTAGTGTGTGTATTTTTTTGAGAAATGGATCATTTTTGACAAACAAAAAGCGCATGGAACAAGTCCATGCGCAAAAATACACAAAAAACTCACTCAAAAATCTCATGATAGCACTCCACAGATTCTCTGTGGCAGTCCAGTACCTATTCGATACAGTCCCAGCAAGAAACAAAGTGGCTGTTTCAAACTTCGGCACCAAGTCCTTTCGAATTTGCAGTCAACAGCTCCACTAGCCTCTTGCAATCTACTCTTAATTGGTGCAACCTCTACCTCACCGAGATTATAGTGAGGATTTATAGTAAAAATAATATTTTAATAAAATAAAACTACCAACTCAGCTTGTGTTTGTCAATGGATTTTATGTATTTCTATATTTTCCCTGAGGAACTCGCCCTGATTTCATTTTGCAATTGATGGATAAATCAACTATAATTTACAAAGGCAGCGTTTTCTTTTTGCTGTGAAATCATCTATTAAATTAATATGGAAGAAGGGTTCATCATGAACTTGGGATTCGGGGAAATTATGTTGATCGTCTTTGTCGCATTGCTTCTTTTCGGACCGAAAAAATTGCCTGAACTGGGTAAAGCGGCAGGCAAAACGCTACGGGAGTTTAAGAATGCTACTAAAGGTCTTATGGACGACGATGATGCAAAATCAGATAAAACAATCAAATAAATAAAAGCAGAGGCTATGACACTTCGTCATACCTTTTTTTTTGCTTCCTGCCATTAGAATTGTACAAATTTTTAGTTAATTGTTTTATAATGACAAGTGAGGGATTATTTGGTGTTCCGAAATACATATCAGGGGGAATGGCGATGAAAGCTGCTACGTATGCTGAGACTTGGGATTTAGATGTGTTTTTTGAAGGTGGAAGCAAATCTGATGCCTTTAAAAAGTATTTAGAGGAGCTTGAACTTGATGTTCCTTCATTTAAGGTGCAGGCAGAGAGCATCAAAGTACCTCAAACAAAAGAAGATAGCATCCTTTTAGGAGAGATTCTTGAGAAGTTTCAGGGTATTGCAAAACGGATGAGGCAGGCAGGAGCTTTTGTCGGATGTCTGCAGGCTCAGGATACAAATGATAAGCATGCCGCAGTACTTCGTGGGAAGATTACTCAACTCAGCTCTCAGTTTCAAAATGCATTGGCAGCCTTTGATCAAAAGCTTGTTCAAGTAGACGATACGGTTTGGCCTGAACTTGTAAATGCTGAAGAATTGACTGAATTAAAATTCGCCTTGACCGAGCGCCGGAACAGAGCAAAAAACAAACTGCAGATGGAGCAGGAAACATTGATCAATGCTTTGTCAGTGAACGGCTATCATGCGTGGGGACAGCTTTATGATACTCTCGTTTCCAAAGTGAAAATACCGTACAAAGAAGATGGCAAAGTACATGAATTGTCTGTAGGCCAGGCAGCCAATAAATTTTCAAATGCGGACAGATCAGTCAGAAAATCTGTGTTTGAAGAATGGGAAAAAGCGTGGGGAAGCGGTGCAGATTTATTTGCCCATACGCTGAACCATCTATCTGGTTTTAGACTGAATGTATATGAAAAGCGGGGCTGGGACGATGTACTGAGTGAGCCGCTTGAGATCAACAGAATGAAGCGCGAGACCCTTGATGTCATGTGGAAGGTGATTTCAGAGAATAAACAGCCGCTTGTAAGCTATTTAAAAAGAAAAGCAGAATTGCTTGGTGTCGATAAGCTTAGCTGGTACGATCTCGATGCGCCGATTGGCGGGAAAGAAGCGAAAGTTAGCTATCAGGAGGGAGCTGAATTTATCTTAGATCAATTCAGCCACTTTGGAGAAGAGCTGACTTCATTTACTAAAAAAGCATTTGAGAACCGCTGGATCGAGGCTGAAGATCGTCCTGGAAAAGCTCCGGGAGGTTTTTGCACAAGTTTTACCGAAAGTGACCAGTCAAGAATCTTCATGACATTCTCCGGTACCCCGTCAAATATCGCAACCCTTGCACATGAACTGGGCCATGCCTTCCATCAGCATGCAATGGCGGGAGTGCATCCGCTTAACCGCAATTATGCGATGAATGTAGCTGAAACAGCATCAACATTTGCTGAAATGATCGTGGCAGATGCTTCTGTTAAAAAAGCAAAATCTGATGAAGAGCGTTTGGCATTATTAGAAGATAAAGTGCAAAGAAGTGTTGCACTGCTTATGAATATTCACGGCCGCTTTCTATTTGAAACTTCTTTTTATGAGGAACGCAAAAAAGGAATCGTCAGCACGGAAAAAATAAATCAATTAATGGAAGATGCACAAAAAGAAGCTTATTGTGATGCTTTAGGAGAGTACCATCCTCATTTCTGGGCATCTAAACTGCATTTCTATATTACCGGGGTGCCGTTCTATAATTTCCCATATACGTTTGGCTATCTGTTCTCACTTGGCATATATGCGAAAGCATTGGAAGAGGGAACGGCATTTGAAGAGAAATACATTTCTCTTTTAAAAGATACAGGATCTATGCAGGTAGAAGATTTGGCTATGAAACACTTAGGAGTGGACTTAACAAAAGAGGATTTCTGGCAAAAAGCCGTTCAGCTGACTGTGCAAGATGTGGAAGAGTTTTTGGAAGCGACTAAATAAAAAAAACGGAAACCGGCATGATTCTGCTGCCTGTTTCCGTTTTTTTACGACTTGTAAATGGGGAAAAAAGCGAGAAAATCTCCCCGCTTTTCTACTCAATCCGCTCGATCCAGCTGTTCATTTCTCTAATGATCTGATCTTGCTGAACAAAGACATTGATCTGTGCTTTGTTATCTCCTTTTTGTTCTCCGTAAATGCCAAATTGTGCATGATTGCCGCCGTTAATTTTGTAATAAAAGGTATTGTCAGACAGTAGGTGTTTCGTTTCTTTTATATCATCCAGGGTTGTTAATCCGTCATGTTCTGCATAGATGGTCAGAATCGGAAAATCTGTGTTTGAAAAATCACTGGAATCTGCCGGATAAGCAGCAAGGAGGAAAAGCCCTTTTATATTTTCTTGATGTTCAAACGCGTAAATAGAAGCAGCCGCACCTCCGAGAGAGTGTCCTCCAATGTACCAATTTTCAATTTCGTCTCTATCATTTATGATTTTATCTGCTTTGCTGATGCCTGCAATAGCAAGGTTAAAAGGCATTTTAGGAATGACGGCAGTGAACCCTTTTTGAGTTAACTGCTCTGCAAGATAGGCATATCCTCTCGGATCAACTTTTGCACCAGGATATAGAATGATGCCATTATACGTTTTTTGATTTTGAGGCTCAAAGAGCAAATACCCGTTTTTTTCATTTTGATTTTGTATATTTGTAGAGTTAAACAGTTCTTCAGCAGGTTTATAGGTGATTTGGGACCAGATATAAAATCCTGCAAATGAAAGAATCAGCCCTGCTGAAGCTATCAGGGAAAAATTTTTTATCCACTTTTTCATCGTTTATAACTCCTTAAATTATAACGGCTTCTGCTGAATTTTATGTTTAAATTCAACTGAAGGCAAATTTTGATGTTTGTCAAAAATTAAATCTTTTATTTAGAATAGTAGTATAACTTAATAAATATACGCTTAATCCTAAAATGGGAACGGGGGAGCCAAACTGTGCACATGCACTGGGGTGAATCCTTTATAGTTAAAAGGTAGGGCACTTGTGCCAGGAGCTGGGCTTTTCATGCTTGCGATGGTTTTAAACTCTGTAGGCCTTCCTGTAGCAGGCATCGCCTTGATCCTCGGTATAGACCGTCTGCTGGATATGGCTCGTACAGCAGTTAACATCACAGGAGATGCGGCATGTGCACTGATTGTAGCAGAAACAGAAAAGAAACATGGAGACTTTAAAATTCCTGAAATGGAAGAAAAATTGTCAAAATGAGAAAGGCGGCCTTAAGCAGGCTGCCTTTTTTATACATATAAATACAGATCAATTATCTTAATTTGCACGAAAAATGCAAATTTTTTTGGTATTGTAAAACAAAGTGGTGCAATATTAAGGAGTTTAATAAATGAATAAGCTTGCTATAAAAATTGGGCTATTATTTCTTACGATCATTCTTATAGTAGAAACCTGTCTCTTTTTATTTTTATACCGGAATCTAGTCAACACTAGAGTGAATGAAGAAGTTTCTGCTCTACAGGCAAGAGGCAACAGCCACCGTGATGTTCTGCTGAAGCATAATGATGAAACAACGATGCAGCATGTTGTTTTAATGGAATCTGAAGCAGATACGGATGTTGTGCTGACAAATGCAGAAGGAGAAGTGCTGCATTCTTCAAATGAGATTCATCCATTCATGCAGAAAGTAATCAACAATCATAGAGGTGAAAATGATGAAGTGCCTGCGAACTGGAAAGCAAGTCCTTTCATTTGGACAGTAAGCCCGGTCCGTATAAACGGTGAAACATTAGGCTTTGTCTATATGTTTAAGGGAACAGATTCCATTCAATTGATGATTTCCAGATTAAATGACCATTTTATCTTTATTGGTACAGTGTCTGTTATTCTTACAATCATTGCGGTTGTTTTTTTGTCAAAGATTGTGACAAAACCCCTGCTCTCCATGAAGCAGGCGACTGAACGCCTTAGTGAGGGGGATTTTACAGTTAACTTACAAATGCAAAGATATGATGAACTTGGCGAGCTTGGAGTTTCTATTCAAAAGCTTGCAAATGATTTATCCCATCTAAAAAAGGAAAGAAATGAATTCCTGGCAAGTATCGCCCATGAATTGCGTACCCCCCTTACATATATCAAGGGGTATGCAGATGTTGCTAAGAGGCCTGATTTGGCAAGAACTGACCAGGTAAACTATCTATCTATTATAAGTGAACAAACAGAGCACTTATCGAAGCTTGTAAAGGATTTATTTGAGCTTGCAAGGCTTGATCAGCATTCTTTTCAGGTTGAAAAAGAGCGGATCGATCTTTGCTCCTTTATTAAAAAAACAGCAGAAAAAGTAAATCCCATCTTAATCAAAGAAAATAGGAAAGTGAATTTTCTTTTTCCGAATCATTCTGTTCATCATATGATAGATCCTTCAAGGTTCGAACAGGTGCTGCTCAACATCATGGACAATGCCATCCATTATTCTGGAAAAGGGACTTCCATTACAATCAGGGTTTTTGAACAAGACGGGATCATTAAAGTTGTCATCTCAGATGAAGGAATTGGTGTTCCTGAAGAAGATCTTCCATATCTGTTTGACAGACTTTACCGCGTTGATAAATCAAGGTCACGCCATAGCGGAGGAACAGGTCTTGGCCTTGCGATCGTAAAAGAAATTGTGGAGGCTCTTGGCGGCACAGTCCGGGCAAAAAGCACATTCGGAACAGGAACCTCCATTATCATTGTCTTTAGAAAGGATTAAACGATGAAAAAGATTTTGCTTGTAGATGATGAGAAACTGATGCTGGATTTGCTTGACCTTTATCTTACACCTGCAGGGTATTTTTGCATAAAATCCTCATCAGGAAAGCACGCTATTGAAAATGTTCAAAAAGAAGAACCTGCCCTTATGATTCTTGATCTTATGATGCCTGAAATGAATGGTTTTGAAGTGTGTAAAGAAATCAGAACATTTTCAGATATTCCGATTATAATGGTGACTGCGAGCGGCCAAAAAGAGGACATTGTAAAAGGGCTGCAGACAGGGGCGGATGATTATATAACAAAGCCTTTTAATGAAACGGAATTATTGGCGAGAATAGAAGCGATATTAAGAAGAGTCAAAAATAATCAAGCAATAGAATACAGGGGTCTTAAATGGGATGATCGAAGCCAGGAAGCGAGCTATAAAGATGAGCCTATCCTTTTAACTCCAAAAGAATTTCAGCTTGCCGGAATCTTTTTAAAGAACCGAAACAGAGTATTTAATCGTGAGCATTTAATTCAGACTATTTGGGGTTATGATGCAGGTACGGAGGACCGGACGGTAGATTCCCACGTGCGTCATCTTAGAGAAAAGCTGAGAAAAACGGGATTTCCAATTGATGATCACCTTCAAACCGTCTGGGGAGCTGGATACAAGTGGAAAGATGAAAAAAATAATTAAAACCAATTCTTAACTCTTTTGCTGATAAAACTGCAAATAATACTGATAGAACTTTGATTACTAATAACGCTTCAATATATGCTGTTAAACCACAACTTCCTCGCATCATCTCAGCCTGGCAAAGAATCTAAAATAAACAGATATGCTGAGCAAATGAGACTTGAGAGCGCTTAAACGGTTATATTTGATCAATTATAACTATTTTCTGCAAAAATTGGCTCTTTACTGTCCTATTCAACAGGAGTAAGATACTTTCATAAATAACATTTCAGATATTCTTAATTCGCTTAATCCATTACGGAGCGGGGGACCCAATTTTGCTGGCATCTTTTGCAGCTTGGGGTGAATCCTTTACAGGTAGGGCTACTCTCATTGCCCGAACCCGACAGCTAACTTCGCAAGCGTTCTTGAGAGAGGATAATGAAACTAATGTGATCTTAAAAACAGACACAGCGGTTCATGGGACCTCTGTGTCTTTTTGTGTGCAAAAATTGGTATCGAAAGAAGGAAATCTTGTTGAAAAAGCAATTTGCTGTATTTGGTCTTGGGCGTTTTGGAGGAAGTCTTGTAAAAGAATTTCATGAGTTGGGGATTGAAGTTTTAGCGGTCGATAAAGATGATGAAAAGGTTCAATATTATTCTCAATATGCGACACTTGCTGTACGGGCAAATGCAATTGATGAGGCGACACTGAAACAGCTTGGCGTCCGCAATGTAGACCACGCGTTTGTTTCATTCGGAGATGATATAGAAGCTAGTATCTTGACCTCTCTGCTGCTGAAAGAAATGGAGATTCCGCAAGTATGGGCAAAAGCTCAAAATGACTATCATCAGAAGGTTTTAGACAAAATAGGTGTAAATAAAGTCATTCATCCTGAACGTGACATGGCAAAGCGGATTGCCCATCATATTATTTCAGAAAAAATGATTGATTATATTGAGCTTTCAAAGGAATACAGCATGGTAGAGATGGTTGCTACAGCAAAAATTCACCGTAAAACATTGATTGATTTAGATATTAGGGCAAGATATGGATGTAATATTGTCGGGATTCAGCGAGATGAAGAGATGATTGTTTCGCCTCCTGCCGAAGAATCTATCAAATCAGGTGATATTCTGCTTGTAATTGGACGGAATAAGGACATCAGCCGTTTCGAGGAGGAGGGCATGTAGGTGATAAAGGAACATAAGCTGCAAAAAATGATTCGGCTTAATCCGTCTCAGCTATTGGTTATTATTTTTGCGGTTGGAATTGCAACTGGATCTGCATTATTGATGCTCCCAGTTTCAACTAATGAACCGATTAGATGGCTTGATGCGTTATTTATAGCGACATCAGCGATGACTGTTACAGGACTTACAACTGTGGACCCCGGATCAACCTTTACTTATACCGGACAATTTATCATTGCTATGCTGATTCAGCTTGGCGGATTAGGGATCATGTCATTTGGGGTTCTTATTTATATCGTATTAGGGAGGAAAATTGGCATTAAAGAAAGATTAGTGATGCAAACTGCGCTGAATCAAACTTCCATTGGAGGAGTCATAAATTTAGTGAAGTATTTGTTCTACTTTTCCCTTTCAATTGAATTCATTGCAATGATCTTTTTATCGTTTAGATGGATACCCGAGTATGGATGGTCTAAAGGTCTTTTCTACAGTTTTTTTCACGCGATTTCTGCATTCAATAATGCGGGTTTCGCTCTTTGGCCGGATAATTTAATGAGGTATGTAGGAGATCCGCTTATAAACCTTGTGCTTTCATCTCTTTTTATAATAGGAGGTATAGGTTTTACAGTGCTTGTTGATGTATGGAGAAAGCGCAGCTTTAAAAAGTTTTCATTGCATACAAAGCTGATGCTTGTCGGTACACTTGGGATAAACGTAACGGCGATGTTTATTATATTTGTTATTGAATATTCCAATCCTGCTACCCTTGGAGACCTTTCTTCGGGAAGTAAGCTATTAGCTTCATATTTCCAGGCGGTATCGCCCAGAACCGCAGGTTTTAATACATTGGATATGGCAAGTCTGGAAGATACGACCCTTTTTCTAATGGTCATCCTTATGTTTATTGGAGCAGGAAGTGCATCAACTGGCGGAGGAATTAAGTTAACAACAGCTGTCATTATCCTTCTGGCAACCATTACTTTTTTGCGGGGCAGAGAGGAAATAAGTGTTGCGAAGCGCTCAATTAACACTAGATATATAGTGAAAGCTCTTGCAATTACAGTGGTAAGTCTGCTATTTGTATTAGTGGCCGTGTTTATCTTAACCTTATCGGAAAATCTTACTTTTATGGAAATATTATTTGAAGTTGTTTCTGCTTTTGGTACAGTAGGACTGTCAATGTCTGTTACTCCTAAATTATCAGATTTGGGAAAAGAAGTGATCATTTTTATTATGTTCTTAGGGAAAGTTGGGCCATTGACGCTCTTGTTCTCTATTGCTAAACCACAAAAACAAAAAATTAAATATCCTAACGAAGATATATTAACAGGATGAAAAAAAGGCTTCGCATCTGCGAAGCCTTTTTTATTATAGATTTGAGAGGATTAACGAAGCAAGTACGCCTAAAGAAGCAATCAAACCTACGATCGGACCGCCTTCTTCGAATGCTTCGGGCATCATCGTCGAGGCCACCATTGCAATGATGCCGCCTGCTGCAAAGGCTCCAATAAATGCAATCACTGCAGAGTCGGCATTTTGCAGCAGCGAAAAGCCGAGAAATGAGCTGAGAGAAGAAAGAAGTAAAACGATCAGCCACATGAAAAGGATCTTTTTTTTGGAATAGCCATCTTTACGCAATCCGACAGAGCTTGAAAGACCCTCCGGAAAATTGCTGATGAAAACAGCTGTCACCATTAAGAAGCTGACTGTATTCTCCTGAAGCAGACTGACGCCGATAATAACCGATTCAGGAATAGCATCAATGACAGTTCCGATAAAAATGGATACTCCTGAGTGATTTTCCGGGTTTTGCTTTGAGCGTTTTCTGTCGCTTCCGCCCTTTTTAGTAATCAGCAATTCACATACTGTAAATGTTAAAGATCCAAAAATGAATCCGCCTGATGCTGCCAGCATTCCTCCGTCATCCACTGATTCCCTAAGCAGTTCAAAGGAAGCTGCCCCGATCAGGACACCCGTTCCAAACGACATAATAAAACCCAAAACCTTGCGCGGTATCTCCTTGTAGATGCCAAGCAAAGCACCCAATAAAATAGAGGAACCAGCAAAAGCTCCCCAAATCGCAGCCTGCAGCATTTGACTGATTTCCTCCTTACTTACTATCTAGCGTTAGCTTACCAAATATCTTACAAAGAATGCAAAAAGTACATATCGAATGAAAAGAATATTCTGTAAAATAAATTATAGGCGAGTTCATAAGGAGAGGTGCTGATTAAATTGGAAGCTAATTTGCTATTTAATCTAAAGAAATTTATGGATGCAGAGCTTTATGAATATACCGTTCAGAGACTATCAGAATTTCAAAAGCTTTGTTTTGAAGAATTTGATCAGCGTGCAGCGCATACGGATAGAGAGGGACAGCCAAAGCTTATCCGCTATGATAAATTCGGAAATGAAGTCTCGGAAGTCTGGCTGAACGAGGGGTATAAAAAAACAATCCAAGACACCTATCAAACAGGGATTGTCGGCTATTTGCATAAAAACATTCCTGAATTGAACAGAAAGGCAGACTATCACTATTCATATGCTTTAGGATATCTTCTGTCTCAGGTTGAATCAGGGTTTTATTGTCCAGTCACCCTTACGATGGCAACTGCCTATTTAATTGACGAATATGCAGATGAGGAACTGAAGGCGAAATATTTGCCTCATGTCATCTCAACAGGTAACGTTGAGCTTTATGAAGGAGCTACTTTTTTAACGGAAAGACAGGGCGGATCAGATGTGGGTGCAAATGAGACTAAAGCCGTAAAAGCTGACAGGGGGTATCATCTTTATGGTGAAAAATATTTTGCGAGCAATGCGGGTGCATGCAAAGTAGCAGCAGTCCTTGCCAGGATGGAGGGAGCGCCTGCTGGAACAAAGGGGTTGTCTCTTTTCTTAGTTCCCTGGAAAAAGGACGATGGAACTTCAAATCAAATTCATATCAGGCGTCTCAAAGATAAATTGGGGGTAAGGGCAGTTCCATCGGCTGAGGTTGAATTAAATGGGGCGGAAGCGTTCCTGATTGGTGATCCATCCAGAGGGTTTTACTACACGATGGAGGCTCTTAATCTTTCGAGAATCTCGAATGCCATCGCATCTGCTGGAATCATGAGAAGAGCTTATATTGAAGCAAAAGGCTATGCAGAGCAGCGGATGGCTTTTGGCAAAAAGCTGACGGAATCTCCTATGATTCAGGAAACGCTGTGTAAAATGGCTGTGCGGCAGGAAGTTCAGACCAGTGCCTGCTTTGAATTAATTCAGCTTTTTGACAAGGTAATGAGAGAAAAGACTTCCACAGATGAAGAAAAAATGCTGACCCGTCTTTTCATTGCGCTATTAAAAGCAAAGACGGCAGAAGAGGCAATTGCGTTTTCGCATGAGGCAATCGAAATGCATGGCGGAAATGGATATATTGAAGATTTTGTAACGCCAAGACTGTTGCGGGATTCTCAAGTACTGACAGTATGGGAGGGTACGGCAAATATACTTGGTTTAGAAGTATTGCGTCTCATTAAAAAGCATGCTGTTCATCTTTCGTTTCTCTCATGGATTAGAAAGAATTCGGCAGGCAGCTTAGCCATTAATAACGGAATAAGGGAACTTGAAGATTTGCTCGCTTTTCTGGAAAATCAAAAAGAAGATGGATGGAATTTTCATGCGAAAAAATTATCCGCTTTAATGTGTGATCTGCTGTTAAGTGCCATTGCGCTGAAAGATGCAAAATCAGGTGATCAGCGGAAACAGGCAATTGCAGATATATGGCTTGAAGACTGCTGGAACAACTCCCATAAGGATGAAAAAATGCTGGCCATAAAATATTATGATTTAATTGTTGAATCTAAGGGATCTGTTAAGAATGCATATATATAGAAGAAAACGAAAAAAGTCTTCCGGGTGGAAGACTTTTTTCATTTAAAAGGGTTTGAGTGTATATAAATTGGTTGGGAGACAAAATTATTTCTCGAGAATGATTTTCTCAAGTTCGTCGATCATTAAGTTAGCAGCTTTTACACCGCCTGCCGTGTTCCAAATCGCATCATCAACTTGGTAGGCTTTGCCTGCTTTTACTGCATCAAGGTTTTTCCAAAGCGGATCATTTGTAAATTCTTCTGCCTGTTTTTCAGCATCCGCTTTTGTTTCAGCAGGAGCATAAGTGAAGTAGAATAAATAATCTCCATCCATCTCTGGAATTAGTTCTTTTGTTACTTCGCGAACAAATAAATCATCTGGATTGTCTGAAAATAACTTTTCAAGGTTTGCAGGACGTGCAAATCCTAACTCTTCAAGGATGACACCTGAGAACGTATCTTTATAATAGATTCGTGTTGTTCCAGCCATGAAACGAACGATTGAAATTTCTTGATCTAGTTTATCGCCGGCTTTTGACTTAAAATCTGCAATGCGAGCTTCGTAATCAGCAAGCACCTTCTTGCCTTCTTCTTCGCGGTCTAATGCCTTAGCATAGAATTTAAAGTTCTCTTTCCAGTCGCCTCTAAGCGTTTCTGCATAAACAGTAGGAGCGATTTGGCTTAATTTTTCATATTGGTCTTCCTGACGCATTTTGTTTCCGATAATTAAATCAGGCTTTAATGCAGCGATTGCTTCTACATTAATTGCACTCTCATCACCAACAACTTCAACGTCTGTCATTTCATCTGAAATGTGATCATACCAAGGATCGCCTAACCAGGATTTAACAGCACCAACAGGTTTAATACCCAATGCAAGCAAAGCTTCTGTTCCTTCATTTGTCAAAATGACCACTTTTTCAGGTTTTTTAGGCACTTCAGTAGTTCCCATTGCATGTTCAACCGTATATGATTCGCTTTCTTTATCTTTGCTGCCAGTATCACCAGCCGCTTTATCTTTCTCGTTGTTTCCGCATGCTGCTAGAAGTACTGCTGATAAAACGATTGCAATAAGTGACAGCCATGTTTTTTGATATGTAGCTTGCATTTGTTGTTACCCCCATATTTCATTTGATAATGATTTTCATTTACAAGTTAAATAATAATTTTTTTCCTATCAGTTGTCAATATTTAATTGAAAATGATTTTCATTTATGAATAAAATATTAATTTTTCTGATTTCGATTGTCAATATTTAATTGAAAATGATTTTCAAATTCAATTGACTTTGTTACAATAGCTTTAGAAAAATATTAAGAAGTGATGGTTTCACATCAAGAGGTATAAACATGTTATTAAAGACTAATTTAATGAAAATAGCTGGACTTATCACTAGTTTTATTTTGCTTTTAGTGAGTATTTGTGCAAGTGTCGTGCTTGGCTATACACAAACCTCGTGGGAAACAGCCATTAATGCGCTTACAAATTTCAATGGTTCTAACGAACATTTAATTATTCAAACAGTAAGGCTTCCGAGAGCAGCAACAGCTGTTGTTGTTGGAGCTAGCCTTGCTGTTGCAGGGGCACTGATGCAGGCTCTTACTAAAAATCCGCTGGCGTCTCCGGGCGTATTCGGGATTAATGCAGGAGCGGGATTCTTTGTTGTGATTGCCGTATCTATGTTTGGCGTCAGCTCTTTGCAGGCCTTCACTTGGATTTCCTTTTTAGGAGCGGCAGCAGCTGCTTTCACTGTTTATTTTGCAGGTTCTTTTGGGAGAGAAGGATTAACACCAATGAAGCTTACATTGGCCGGAGCAGCGATGGCTGCTTTGTTTTCCTCGCTGACTCAAGGATTTCTTGTGAGTAACGAAGCTGCATTGGATCAAGTATTATTTTGGCTTGCCGGCTCTGTTCAGGGAAGGAAGCTTGAGCTTCTCTATAGTGTTCTTCCTTATATTGGAATCGCTTTTGTTATCTGTGTCTTTCTTGCATCCAAGATCAACCTGCTGATGATGGGTGAAGATGTCGCAAAAGGGCTCGGCCAGAAAACAGGCACCGTCAAATTAATGACGGCTGCTGTTATTATTCTGCTTGCAGGAGGAGCAGTTGCGATTGCAGGTCCTGTTGGATTTGTAGGGATTGTCATTCCGCATATTGCCCGTTACTTTGTCGGGAATGATCACCGCTGGATTCTTCCTTATTGTGCAGTACTCGGAGGAGTGCTTTTAGTGACGGCTGACATTGGGGCCAGGTTCGTCGCGATGCCTGAAGAAGTGCCGGTAGGAGTGATGACGGCTCTTGTCGGAACACCATTTTTCATCTACATCGCACGCAGGGGGTTCCAGAAATAATGAAAAGCTATCAATCTTTTAGAATAGGAAAAGGATTTATTTCTTTCCTTATTGATAAAAAAGCCTTAACGGTCTTCTGTGTTTTGCTCCTTGTCACTGCGTTTACCTTTCTTTTCAGTACAGGTATGGGTGATTTGAGAATCGGCCCGATTCAGGTGCTTAAAACACTGGCTGGATACGGGACAGAGATGGATGAACTTGTCATTCAGTCCTTCCGTTTGCCGAGAATCCTGATTGCTCTAATGGTCGGAATATCACTTGCTGTTGCAGGCGGCATTCTTCAGGGGATTATCCGCAATCCGCTTGCATCTCCCGATATCATCGGTATTACCGGCGGAGCCTCCGTCGCTGTTGTGATGTTTTTAGCCATATTCAGTGATAAAAATAATAATTTGACTGTTCCGATTCAGTGGATGCCTGTTGCAGCTTTCATAGGAGCGACAGTCATTGCCTTATTAGTTTATATTTTGTCATGGAGGGGCGGTTCTTCTTCTATAAGACTCGTTTTGGTCGGAATTGGACTTTCTATGCTTGCCCAGTCTCTTACAACTTTATTAATGATAAAAGGGCCGATCTACCGCGCGGCACAGGCAAATATTTGGATTACAGGAACTGTCTATTCCGCAACTTGGGATCAAGTAAAGATTATGGTGCCTATTACAATCGTATTAGTTATCATCAGCTTTATTTCTGTTAGAAACGTGAACATTCAGGAATTAGGGGATGAGCTTGCAACTGGTGTAGGAAGCGCCGTACAGCTCAATCGATTTATTCTGCTGCTGATTGCAACTGCATTAACAGGAAGTGCTGTTGCATTTGCGGGCGGAATCGGGTTTGTAGGTCTCATTGCCCCGCATATCGCCAGAAGACTCGTAGGGTCATCTTTCGGTGCTTTGCTTCCTGTATCGGCATTGCTCGGAGCGGTGCTCGTTATGGTTGCAGATTTGATTGGAAGAACCCTTTTTGCTCCGCTTGAAATTCCTGCAGGTGTTTTCACTGCAGCGATCGGGGCACCTTATTTCATCTACCTGCTTTATAGAAGCAGAAATAACTAGGCTGTTTCTGAAGCATCTGAAATTCATCCCGCAGCCAATAATTAATCCTTATGTGAAAAGGAGCTGGATAGTAAATGACAGCTATTAAAACAAAGGCGCTCACATTGTCATATGGAGAAACAACCATTATTAATGAACTCGATTTAGAGATTCCAAAAGGCGAAATCACTGTATTCATAGGCAGCAATGGCTGCGGAAAATCAACGCTTCTGCGTTCAATTGCACGGCTTTTAAAGCCTGATAAAGGCGCAGTTCTCTTAGAAGGAGAAGCCATTGCGAAGCTTCCCACAAAGGAAGTGGCAAAGAAACTCGCCATTTTGCCTCAAGGTCCTGCTGCACCGGAAGGTCTGACGGTTCTTCAGCTCGTCAAACAAGGCCGTTATCCTTATCAAAATTGGCTCAAACAATGGACGGAAAAAGATGAGAAGGCAGTTATGAGCGCATTAGATGCTACAGGAATGCTGGAATTTGCTGAAAGACCGGTTGATTCCTTGTCAGGCGGACAGCGTCAGCGTGCCTGGATTGCCATGACTCTAGCTCAGGATACGGATATTATTTTACTTGATGAACCAACGACTTATTTAGATATGACTCATCAAATCGAAATTCTGGATCTGTTATTTGAGCTGAATGAAAAAGAACAGCGTACGATTGTTATGGTTCTTCATGACCTTAATTTAGCCTGCCGGTATGCTCACCATATTGTCGCTATAAAGGATAAGCAAATCTATGCAGAAGGCAGACCGGAACATGTGATTAATTGCAATCTGGTGAAGGATGTTTTTCAAATGAACTGCGAAGTTACAATGGATCCGCTATTTGGAACACCTCTGTGCATTCCGCATGGAAGAGGCCGGTGCATTATTAAAGAGGCGGCTATTTAATCATGAACCATTTTTCAAAAGAAGAGATCGAGCATTTATCGAGATTCAGGCTGAGTTTAGATCGAAGTGAATCAGCCTTATCGATAGAAGCGGCAAACTTGCTGGAACCTGATTTTCTTTCAAGTTACTTAATTAAGATCCAGCCAAGAATTCATTCAGACAGATTGAATGTTACAGGATCTATGCTTGTTAAACGTTACGCCTTTCTTGCAGCTATGGCCCTTTTTTCCATGACTGTTTTTGGGAAAAAGATGAATACTGACCCTTTAAATTTAACACTTGAGACAGATGATAAGGATCCTTTATGGCTCCCTTCTTTTTACTTTCATTCGTTGGAGTGTGTTTCTGCTGGAGAAAGCAGAGATGCGTGGAGAGACGAAATTCTGAGAGATTTATTTCGGAATCACTTAAGTAAAATTGTGACCATCGTGTCAGAGAAAGCTAGAATTTCTAAACTGATCCTTTGGGAGAATATCGTCCTTTACGTTGTATGGATGTATAACACGCTGCTTGCAAACATACCTGAGTATGTTACGATAGAGCAAATACAGGCGGATTATATGTATGTAGTGAAAGAAGCAGACGGAGAACTTTTCGGAGAAGGAATGAAAAACCCTTTCCTGCCTTTCTATAGAGAACAAGGGCAAGTAACAAGACAAACATGCTGTCTTTACTATCTGACTTCTGAGAAAAAAGATCGCTGCAGTACTTGTCCGAAGCATTGTTTAACATAATGGATGATTAGGAGGAGATCTTGTTGCAGGAAAATCTTAAAGAACCGCTGAATGGCCTGATTGAAAAATACACTGAATTGCTTCTTGGAGAGGCGACGCCTGAACTTCAGGAAAAAGTGAAAAGCTGGGTGATTTATTCACATATTGCCAAGTCCATGCCGCCGCTTGCGAAGCATTGGAATGAAACGTATCCGGCAGAGAAAGAAAAGGTCAAACAGCTTATTTCTGAAATTAAGCAGCTGAATGAACAGCATCGAGCAAAATCACAGACAAATAATAATGAATCATAATCTCAGAGAACAATGAAAGAGCTCTGGGATTTTTTATTTTTGATCGTTGGAAGACTCTTTTGATTTAAGATATAAGAAAGTATTTGTTGCTTCGATGTCTGGCTCCTCCATAGCCCCCCTCCTCAGCCAGAACAAATCCGCAAAAAAAAGTCAAACCCGGACCTTTTCTGCCGGGTGATAGTCTGCCATGCCTGAGCTAAACAGGCGCTTGCGCTTTTCTTATAAGGAAATAATAGATAGGCACACATAAGAAAAAGGGTATAATGGATCCTGAAACCGCTTTAATAGATCCATCCTCATAAGTGACTGTGTGTTCCCACTTCAGCCAAACAATCTCAAATGCATAGCCTGCCGCATATAAAAGACCTACAGAAAATAGATAGATTAGCACGGATGCCGCATAATATTTCATAGAAATATCAACTCCAAAATTTTCCTTTATTTTGATTATACTGTATATTTTAAAAGAGGAAAAGAGCTGCAAAATCTTTTATCAGTGAATAAATTCTTGTAAAAATGGGGGACTAACAAGTTATGTGTCAGTCAATAGCAATGATCCGTCCAATTGAAACGAAGGATCTTATTCATTTATGGAAGATCAAGTATAAAGACGAGCATCCTGAGTGGAAGAATTGGGATGCACCTTATTTTGAACATAAGAATCTTACTCTGACAGACTTCCTTTCACAGAAAGACAGTATCGTAAATCAAGAAGATTATTGGGCGATCGCTGCAGGTGAAAAAATCATCGGGACAGTAAGCTATTATTGGGAGCATGAGCCTTCACTATGGCTTGAAATGGGGATAGGCATTTATGATCCTTCTTATTGGAACGATGGACATGGAACGAAAGCCTTCCGCTTATGGATAGATCACCTATTTGAGACATTGCCCATTGTAAGAGTCGGCTACACCACATGGTCTGGAAATATAAGAATGATCAAAGTGGGAGAAAAGCTTGGCATGACAGTAGAGGGACGCATGAGAAAATGCAGAGTGGTAAATGGAGAATACTACGATTCCATCAGAATCGGTTTATTGCGGGAAGAGTGGGAAGAACGATTTGCAAAAAGATAAATTTTATAAAATGATAAAAAGCGGATTCGACCTGGGATCGTGAGGGGTATAGATAGAAGAAGAGTAATTGCCAGGGAGAGTGAATACAAATGGACGATACAAAACCAGTTATCGGCATATCAAGCTCAGTAGTAGATCACGGAGATATACCGAGCGTGCATGTGCATCAAAAATATATCAGTTCTGTCATTCAGGCGGGGGGCATTCCGGTCGTTATACCTCTTGTAAATGATGAAATGGCAAAGGTTATTGTGTCAAAATGTGATGGCTTCATCTTAAGCGGCGGGGAGGATGTGGACCCTCATTCTTACGGTGAGGACCCGGACCCGAAACTTAGAAAAACAAATGGCACGCGTGATGAAATGGAAATAGCCGTCGTGAAATATGCGAAAGAAAATAAAAAGCCCGTTTTTGGAATCTGCAGGGGCATAGCTATGCTTAACGCAGCTCTTAGAGGAACGGTCACCCAGGATATCGAAAGCAATTACGAGAATCCGATTAAGCATTATCAAACAGCTGACCGCCCAAATCCAACTCATGAAATCACGATTGAGAAAGGCAGCAAACTGCAGAACATTTTTGGAACAGAAACAGTCCGTGTGAACAGTATGCATCATCAGGCAGTCGGAAAGCTTGCAGATGGACTAGTGGCAACAGCCAAGGCAACTGATGGGATTATAGAAGGAATTGAAGGAACCGATAATGAGTGGTATGTGCTTGCTGTTCAATGGCATCCTGAGGAAATGGCTGCCCAGGATGAGGCGATGCATAATCTGTTTAAAACATTTGTAGGTAAATGCAAAAAAAAATGAAAGCGGCATAATGCTGCTTCCATTTTTTTTTTTTGTTTCGATTCTTGAAAGACACAAGACTTTTTTTAAATGTGGACGTTCACAATTGTACGGAATTATTTGTGAAAGTCTTGGAATAATCTTAGAAAGTCTCGGAATTAAATATAAAAGTGTGGGAATTAATACGAAAAGTCTAGGAATAAAGGTTGTAAATCAAGAAATGTCGATTCCGCTTATCTTTATTGAAGATAAGGTGATTGCTGCTGCAGATAATCAGCAAACTGCTGATAAGATTGCTGAAGCTTTTGGCTGTCCGCTGCTTCAAGCTTGTACCAGCCGTTTTTGTACATTACATTATATAATTCTCTTTGGCAATTTTGAGTTTCGTTGAAGATTCCCTGAATATCCTGATAAAGAGAATCATGGCTCATCTCATTTAGGGCTGTGCAATAAGAATCTGTCATATATTTTTCAGTAGCCAGCAATTCATTAATAAAGTCACGGTCATTCATTTGAGGGGTTTTAGGTACCTGTGTTTCAGGGTTGCCGATTTTATTCTGGTTCTGATTATTATTCATCCTGCACCTCTCCTACTGAAGCTGAGTTCTGTATGCTTCCTGATTTGGATTTAAATGAGTTAAAATTTTAGAATAATGCTGTTCATGCATTTTTCCAACCTTCTCAAGCTCGCTTTTTAATTGCTGATCACTGCATTGTGATGCAAAGAAGTGAGCTTTTTTCATGGCAAGCAGATTCCATGAAAGCATATCTGTTAAATAAAGGTGATCTTTTGTTGTAATGACAGACGGCGGCTGCTGCATCATTCCTTGCTGTGTGCCTGTATTCTGCTGTTGTTGCATAGTATAACCTCCTTCAAACATTTTCTTCCTTATCGTTCCTAATCCATAAAATTCTATACGGAATTTTAGTGAAGAGTATTGCAAATGTACTTACAAACTATTCTAAAAATGATAAAATAACAGATAATTCTTAATTTTTGCGCTGAAGAGCGGGGGACTTCATATGGAGCAATTACTTCGAAGCTTTTTTTTGTTTTTATCAAAAAATAAAGTACTGACCAAAGCAGCTAAAAGGTATGGACTGAGATTTGGAGCGGCTCGCTTTGTTGCAGGAGAAACAATTGAACTGGCAGCGGCTGCAATTAAAGAGCTAAATAAGAAGGGTTTAGATGTTACGATTGATTATTTGGGAGAATTCATCGATAACGAAGCAGAGGCTAATGAAATGGCTGATCATTCAATAAAAGCAATTGAAGCAATAGGCAGGGAAGATCTGCAGTCACAGCTATCCTTAAAGATGACTTCTATGGGTCTTGATATCTCAGATGAGGTTGTCCTTCGGAATATGCGGAGGATTCTTGAAGCCGCAAAGATAAACAATGTTTTTGTGACCATTGATATGGAAGACTATTCGCGCTGCGGGAAAACAATAGAAATCTTTAAAAGCCTGAAAAAAGAGTATGATAACGTTGGAACGGTTATTCAGGCTTACCTATATAGAACGGTCAAAGATCTCGATGATCTGAATCAGTTTCATCCCAATTTACGGCTTGTTAAGGGAGCTTATAAAGAATCTCCGCGTGTAGCTTTTCCTGAAAAGAAAGATGTGGACGAAAACTTTAAGAAAATAATCAAAATGCATTTAGTAAATGGAAATTATACAGCAGTCGCAACCCATGACGATGCAATAATCGAATTTACAAAACGGTTTGTAAAAGAAAACAACATCCCAAATGGCCAATTTGAATTTCAAATGCTGTATGGCATCAGGCCGGAACGCCAGCTCGAACTAGTGAAAGAAGGATATAAAATGCGGGTGTATGTCCCATACGGAATAGACTGGTACGGTTACTTTATGCGCCGTCTTGCAGAAAGGCCGGCAAACGTGGCATTCGTTTTAAGGGGTATGGTTAAAAAATAAGAAGAAACAAGGAAGCGATAGACTTTTTCAGGGAGCTCATTTATCTGATTTTCAAGCATTTTATTGGCTCACGGGCCACCCGTGAAGGAATATGGCTGGCTGTCCTCTCCAATGTTATTTTTACGCCTTTTACTACTTCAATAAACGAGTGACGGAGAGTAACAGAATAAAAAAGCTGATTCCCTACTGAGAATCAGCTTCCATCTTTATTTATTCATGTCCCATGTTTTTCTTTTTATATTGCTGATTTGTACTCGAGCGTTTGCCCCCGCCGTCCATTTCATTTGTTGGACCAGAGCTGCCTTTTACGCTGGATGCACTTACTCCTGCTTTAGATGGTTCTTTCTTTAATCTTGCCATAATTGGTCACCTCCTGGCTTTTAGCCTTCCCGACCCGCTTTTTTTCATTCTGTCAGCAATAAATATGTGAATTTTTTGTAAATGTATTGAACAAATTTTCGAAATATTTTATATTAGTATATAGAGGAATTGATTCCTGACTATTTTTTTCACCAAAAAATGAATGAGTATTCATTCAAATTGACAAAAGGGGGAGCATTCATGGTTCAGCGAATTAAAAAAGCTGCAGTTTTAGGATCTGGTGTTATGGGTTCAGGAATTGCTGCACACTTGGCAAATATCGGAATCCCTGTTTTATTGCTTGATATCGTCCCGCGTTCACTTACGGACAACGAAGAGAAGAAAGGGCTGTCTTTAGAAGATCGATCTGTCAGAAACCGAATCTCTAATGAATCTATCCAAAAGTTATTAAAACAAAAGCCGGCTCCGCTGACTGCTAAGGAAAATCTTTCATTGATCGAAGCGGGTAACTTCGAAGATGACATGTACAGATTGTCTGAAGCTGATTGGATTATTGAAGTAGTCGTTGAGAATTTAGACATAAAGAAAAAAGTCTTTACATTAGTAGATCAATATAGAAAACAAGGCAGTATTGTAAGCTCTAATACATCAGGAATCTCAGTTGAGGCGATGTCAGAGGGAAGATCTGAGGATTTTCAGAAGCATTTCCTTGGAACACATTTCTTTAATCCGCCCCGTTATTTAAAATTGCTCGAAGTCATTCCAACAAAAGCAGCATCATCTGAGGTTTTATCTTTCATTAAAACGTTCGGGGAAGATGTGCTTGGCAAAGGCGTCGTTGAAGCGAAAGACACTCCAAACTTTATCGCAAACCGAATCGGAACATACGGTCTGCTTGTCACTGTTCAGGAAATGCTGAAAGGAAACTACAGTATAGGCGAAGTGGATTCTGTCACAGGACCGTTAATCGGCCGCCCGAAAAGCGCCACCTTCAGAACTCTGGATGTTGTAGGACTCGACACATTTGCACATGTAGCGCAAAATGTTTATGACCAGGTTGAAGGAAAAGAGAAAGCTGTTTTTGAAATTCCTGAATTTATGAAGAAAATGCTTGAAAATGGCTGGCTTGGAAGCAAATCGGGCCAGGGCTTCTTCAAAAAAGAAGGAAAAGAAATTCTTGAGCTGAATCCTGACACACTCGAATACGGAGAAAGAAAAAAATTAAACTCCCAAAGCATAGAGATTGCAAAACAGGCAAAAGGTGCAGCAGCCAAAATGAAAGCGCTTATCTATTCTGTGGACAAAGCTGGCCAATTACTATGGAATATTACAAGTCCGACACTCCTTTACTCGGCACAATTATCAGGAGAGATCGCAGATGACATCGTTGCGATTGATGAAGCAATGAAATGGGGCTTTGGCTGGCAATATGGTCCATTTGAGACATGGGATGCCATTGGGCTCTCAAAGTCGGTTGAAAAAATGGAGGCAGAAGGCCAGAGTATTCCGGCTTGGATTAAAGACATGCTTGAGCGTGGATTTACTTCATTTTATAAAAAAGAAGATGGCATCTCTTATTTTTATCATGAAGGTGATTACAGACGCATCCAGCAAAACGAAAAAGTCCTTGATTTAAAAGATATAAAAGAGAAAAAAGGGGTCATTAAAAAGAACAGCGGTGCAAGTTTAATTGATCTTGGAGATGATGTTGCCCTTCTTGAGTTCCATTCCCCAAATAATGCGATTGGCATGGATATCATTCAAATGATCAATTTCGCAATCGATGAAGTCAGCAGAAATTACAAAGGGCTTGTCATCGGAAATCAGGGCAAGAACTTCTGTGTTGGAGCAAATCTTGCGATGATTTTAATGGAAGCACAGGATGACAACTATTTTGAAGTTGACATGGTTGTCCGCCACTTCCAGCAGGCGATGATGAAGATTAAATATAGTCCAAAGCCAGTTGTAGCAGCACCGTTTGGCATGACGCTCGGAGGAGGAGCTGAAATCTGTCTGCCTGCTGCGCATATACAGGCTTCAAGTGAAACATATATGGGATTAGTGGAAGCAGGCGTTGGCTTAATCCCGGGCGGTGGCGGAAACAAAGAGCTTTACATTAAACTGCTTAACAGTATTCCTAAAGGCGTAGACTTTGATCTTCAGAATGTCGCAAATAAAGTCTTTGAGACAATTGCTACTGCAAAGGTTTCAGCCTCTGCTGCTGAAGCGAGAAACAATTTTTTCTTAAATGAAAGCGATTCTGTGAGCTTTAATGGAGATCATCTCCTGCATGATGCAAAGCAAAAAGCAATTGAGCTGTTTGATAAAGGATATAAAGCACCTATCCGCAAAAAGGTTCCGGTTGTAGGTGAAACAGGATATGCAGCACTGCTGCTAGGTGCACAATCCATGCTTCAATCAGGATATATTTCAGAGCACGATTTAAAAATCGCAAAAAAACTTGCTTATGTCATTGCTGGCGGCAAGGTTCCATTTGGCACCGAAGTGGATGAACAGTACCTGTTGGATTTAGAAAGAGAAGCTTTTCTGAGCTTGGTTCAAGAGGGCAAGTCACAGCAAAGAATGCAGCACATGCTTGTTAAAGGGAAACCACTACGTAATTAGGAGGGTGCACTGTTATGAGAGAAGCGGTCATTGTAGCAGGTGCGAGAACACCTGTAGGAAGAGCGAAAAAAGGATCACTTGCAACTGTAAGACCAGACGATTTAGGAGCTCTAGTTGTAAAAGAAACGCTGAAGCGTGCCGGGGGCTATGAAGGAAATATAGACGATTTGATTATCGGGTGTGCAATGCCTGAAGCAGAACAGGGATTAAATTTAGCGCGAAACATCGGGGCACTGGCCGGACTGCCTTACACAGTTCCCGCCATTACCGTTAACCGCTACTGCTCATCAGGATTGCAGAGTATTGCCTATGCAGCAGAAAAAATTATGCTTGGACATTCAGATACAGCGATTGCAGGCGGAGCAGAATCAATGAGCATGGTTCCGATGATGGGGCATGTTGTCCGTCCAAATGCAAATCTGGCTGAGAACGCTCCTGAATATTACATGGGAATGGGGCATACAGCTGAGCAGGTGGCAAGAAAATACGGCGTTAGCCGTGAAGATCAGGATGCATTTGCCGTACGCAGTCATGAGCGCGCTGCAAGAGCCATCCAAGAAGGCAAATTTGATGATGAAATTATTGCAGTAGATGTCAAACAAAGAAGCGTTGGAAGCGACAATAAGCTTCATGAAAAACATTTCCAATTCTCGAAAGATGAAGGTGTACGTCCTGGAACAAGCATGCAGATTCTTGCGAATTTAAGACCTGCATTTTCCGTTAAGGGATCTGTAACAGCGGGCAACTCTTCACAAACAAGTGACGGGGCTGCGGCAGTTATGGTGATGGACCGTGAAAAAGCAGATGCACTAGGTCTGCAATCCCTTGTAAAATTCAGGTCCTTCGCTGTGGGAGGAGTTCCGCCTGAGGTAATGGGGATTGGCCCGATTGAAGCGATTCCCCGTGCTTTAAAACAAGCTGGACTGAGCTTATCTGACATCGGACTTTTTGAACTGAATGAAGCATTTGCCTCTCAATCGATCCAGGTGATTAGAGAGCTTGGATTAGATGAAGATAAAGTGAATGTTAACGGCGGTGCAATTGCACTCGGGCATCCGCTTGGCTGTACGGGAGCAAAGCTGACCCTGTCCCTTATTCATGAAATGAAGCGGCGCAATGAACAATTTGGAGTTGTTACAATGTGCATCGGCGGCGGAATGGGCGCTGCAGGAGTGTTCGAACTAGTTTAATGATCTTGAAATAAAACTTTAGTAAACGGGGGAACCATACATGTCTAAAACGACAGAAAATGTAATTAAAGGCGGCAGCTTTTTATTAGATGATGTGACTTTTGAAAGTGTATTTACACCTGAGGATTTTACAGATGAGCATAAAATGATTGCTAAAACGACAGAGGATTTTGTCGTAAATGATGTTTTGCCGCACTTAGAAGATATTGAGAATCATCAATTTGATAAATCTGTGAAGCTGCTTAAGCAAGCAGGCGAGCTGGGTCTGCTTGGAGCAGATGTTCCTGAAGAATACGGCGGCCTTGGACTCGACAAAATCAGTTCAGCTTTGATCACAGAAAAATTTGCACGTGCAGGCAGTTTTTCATTATCCTACGGCGCGCATGTAGGAATCGGATCTCTTCCAATTGTGCTCTTCGGCAATGAAGAACAAAAACAGCAATATCTTCCAGACCTTGCAACAGGCAAGCGTATTGCAGCTTACGCATTAACTGAGCCTGGTTCCGGATCAGATGCGCTGGGTGCAAGAGCAACTGCGAGATTGAATGCTGAAGGCACGCACTATGTACTGAATGGAGAAAAGCAATGGATTACAAACTCTGGCTTTGCTGATGTTTTTGTAGTCTATGCAAAAGTTGACGGCGAGCACTTCTCGGCTTTCATCGTAGAAAAAGAATATCCTGGAGTATCAACAGGACCGGAAGAAAAGAAAATGGGAATCAAAGGCTCTTCAACTAGAACTCTTATTCTTGAAGATGCATTGGTTCCCAAGGAAAATCTATTAGGCGACCTTGGGAAAGGCCATGTTATCGCATTTAACATCCTTAACATCGGAAGATATAAATTAGCAGTGGGAACTATCGGCGGATCAAAACGCATTATCGATGTCTCTGTTCAATATGCAAATCAGCGCCAGCAATTTAAAACGCCAATCAGCAGCTTCTCTCTGATTCAGGAAAAACTGGCTAATATGGCTTCTAAAACCTATGCAATGGAAAGTTCTGTATACCGTACTGTAGGGTTGTTTGAAGACCGCATGAGCCGTCTGTCGTCTGAAGAAGTGAAAGACGGTAAAGAAGTAGCTGCTTCCATTGCCGAATATGCAATTGAATGTTCATTAAATAAAGTATTAGGATCTGAGACGCTTGATTATGTAGTAGATGAAGGCGTTCAAATCCATGGCGGATATGGTTTTATGGCAGAATACGAAGTGGAAAGAGCGTACCGTGATTCCCGTATTAACCGCATTTTCGAAGGAACAAATGAAATTAACCGCTTATTAGTGCCTGGAACGTATTTACGTAAAGCAATGAAAGGTGAACTGCCATTGCTGCAAAAGGCACAGGCTCTGCAGGAAGAGTTAATGATGCTCATGCCTGAAGATGTTGGCGAATGCGTTCTTGAACAAGAAAAACATTTATTGAAGAATGCTAAAAAGATCGGCTTGATGATCGCAGGGCTTGCTGCACAAAAGTACGGTCAGGCATTGCAGAAGGAGCAAGAATTATTAGTGAACATTGCAGATATCGTAAGCTGCATTTATGCAATGGAATCAGCGATTCTGCGCACTGAAAAAGCAATCAGCAAAGCAGGAGAAGCAAAGAGCGCTCAAAAGCTCCTGTATACACAAGTGTACTGTCAGGAAGCATTTAATGAGATTGAAGCACACGCGAAGGAATCATTAGTTGCAATTGAGCAGGGCGATACGCTTCGCATGATGATTTCGGCACTCAGAAAATTCACGCGTCACACTCCGATCAACGTGATTGCCAAAAAACGAGAAATTGCAGCTGCATTAATTGAAGAAAATGGTTACCGCGCTTAAAACAAAGTGTAAGAAATGGATCTTTTCCAGTAACGGAAAAGGTCTTATTTTTTTGAGGAAACTAAATTTTACATAATATAAACTTGTGATTATGATTGTCCAATTGATTGTGGTAAAATAATCTTGTTCAATTACGGTTGCAGGTGGTGAGAAGAGTGGCTATTACGTTTTATTGGTATCCTAAATGCGGTACATGCCGAAAAGCAAAAAAGTGGTTTGAAGATCACAATTTGCAGGTAGAAGATGTACATATTGTCGAAAATCCACCGACAAAAGAAGAATTAAAAACGATGCTTGATAACAGCGGGATAGAAGTAAAGAAGTTTTTCAATACCAGCGGTCAAAAATACCGCGAATTAGGCATGAAAGAGAAGGTTGCTTCTTTATCTGATGAAGAACTGCTTGAGATTCTGGCATCAGACGGCATGCTTATCAAACGGCCATTAGCAACAGACGGCAAGAAAATTACCGTCGGCTTTAAAGAAGATCAATTCGAAGCAGCGTGGACAAAGTAGTAGAAGACTTTAACTTCAGTCTTTTTACAAATAAACATGATAAAACTTGGAGGTAATAAAAATGAACACACCAAAAGAACTTCGTTATTCTGAAGAGCACGAATGGGTTAAAGTTGAAGGCGAAAAAGTACGTATCGGCATTACCGATTTTGCTCAATCAGAACTTGGGGATATTGTATTTGTTGAGCTTCCTGAAGTTGGAGATGAAATTAAAGCAGACGAGCCTTTCGGAAGCGTTGAGTCTGTAAAAACGGTTTCTGAGCTTTATGCGCCAATCAGCGGAAAAGTTGTTGAAATCAATGAGGATCTAGATGACAGCCCAGAATTTGTAAACGAATCTCCATACGAAAAAGCATGGATGATTGTTATCGAGCCAAGCAATGTAAGTGATGTTGACAGCCTAATGACTGCTGAGCAATATGTGGAAATGACAAACGAAGACTGATAAACGGCATGAAATCGGGACCCCCCTAGGTTTAAAAAGGAGGGTGTTCAAGGATGTCATTTGAAAAGAAGCGCTTAGATATTACAGACCGGGTAACAGGACGCTTTTCAGAAGGTCAAATGAACTTATTTTTTGAAAAAGAGCAAATTGGCACAATGTCTTTTAGTCAAAATGGAAATCAGGTTTCATTGAAAAATGGATATGAAGAAGAAAACCATTCCTTTTTCCAGTATGTAGATTGTGACGAAGAAAACGGCTGGTGCTAATCGAATGGCAGTGGAATGTTCCACTGCCATTTTTGTTCAATTATTTTAAGAAACAACCTCATGCAATTCGAATAGGTTATAAGATAACACATACTTTAACTGAATAGGTGATGGCGATGTCTGCAATTGAGGTTGAAAAGGTCATAATTGTTGAAGGAACATCTGACAAACGAAAGGTTCTTAATGTTGTTAATGAACCTGTAGAAATTATCTGTACAAATGGAACAATAAGTCTTACTCGATTAGACGAAATGATTGATGCTCTGTTTTATAGAGACGTATACGTGCTCGTAGACTCAGATGAATCAGGGGATCGCCTCAGAAAGCAATTCAAGCGGGAACTGCCCGAAGCTGCGCATTTGTTTATAGATAGAATGTACCGTGAAGTTGCGACTGCACCTGATCAGCATGTTGCTGCTGTGCTATTAAGCGCAAATATCGATGTACAGGCGAAATACTTATAAAATAAAGGGAGTCTCATGAAAAGCAATGATTGAAATAAAGGAAGAACAATTAGATATGTTTGCTGAAAAAGAATTTGGCATCCTTTATCTTTACACTCCGTTTTGCGGAACATGTCAGCTTGCAAAAAAAATGCTGTCTGTTGTTGAAGAGTTGCTCCCAGCTTTAGCGATTCATACGGCAAACCTAAATTTCCTGCCTAAGCAAGCGATAGAGTGGGGAATTGAAAGTGTTCCCTGCCTGCTTATATTTGAAAATGGAACGGTTACCCACAAGAAATATGCCTTTCATTCTGTTGAATATATTTATCAAATATTGAAAGAATATGCCGCCTGAGCAGGGCGGCATTTGACATATTTCTTGGGAAATAGAAAAAACGATTATTTTGTCTCTCCAAGTCCAATAAAGTGTCGAACCTTTCATAAAGGTGATAAGTCGTATTAAAACGAATTAATACGTTATGATCTGATAGGAAAGAAATGGGGAGAGAAAAAGAAATGGACTTATTTTCGTTTGTAGAAAAAATGAATGCGTCTTATTTTATTCAGCCTCTGCTTCCAAACGAAGAATTGAGAATACGGATAACCAGTTCAAAACAAAAACCCATCCTGCTTGTTTTAAAAAAGGGGGCATGTTTTTTAAGCAGTGACAATGACAATCTTTCAGCACATGTACTGGTTTCAGGTGATGAAAATCATCTTTCTGACTGTTTTCATTCACCAATCAGACTTCTTCAGCTCTCAAAGCTTGGAGCGATTGAAGTAAAAGGATCATTTCGCAATGTACTAAGGCTTGAATCCATTATCCAGTTGTCTAAATAATAATCTAAAAATTCAAACTACTAATTGACTGGGTAAATGAAGCGGTGTTACAATTCATTTAGATTCAATAGTTTGATCTTATCAAGAGAGGTGGAGGGATTTGGCCCTATGAAGCCCGGCAACCGGTTATTGCAACACGGTGCCAATTCCATCAGAGCAGGCAAGACTGCTCTGGAAGATAAGAAGAGATATGGTGATTCAGCCTCTTCTTTGAAGGGGTTTTTTATATGATTAAATGAAAAAGGGGATGGGAAATATGGGACAAAATAAGTATCGGCTTGAGACGTTAAATGTACATGGGGGTCTGCAGAAGGATCCTGCAACAGGAGCCCGGGCTGTGCCAATTTATCAGTCTAACGCCTATGTTTTTAATGACACGGAACATGCATCGGATTTATTTGCCTTAAAGGAGCAGGGTTACATTTATACCCGGATACATAATCCTACCTCAACGGTTTTTGAAGAAAGAGTTTCCCAATTAGAAGGGGGTGTAGGAAGTCTTGCTGTAGCAAGCGGCATGGCAGCGATAACGCTTGCCGTATTAAATATTGCCGGAACAGGGGATGAGATTGTCTCTGCCTCAAGCCTATACGGTGGGACCTACAACCTCTTTCAAACCACTTTGCCTAAGTACGGAATACAGACTAAGTTTGTAAATGCGGGTGATCCTGAGAATATCAGGGATGCCATATCGCCTAAAACAAAGGCCATTTTTGCAGAAACGATTGGCAATCCAAGTCTGCAGGTACTCGATATAGAGGCAGTTGCAAAAATCGCTCATGAAGCCGGTATCCCACTAATAATTGATAACACCTTTGCAACTCCTTATTTATGCAGGCCGATCGAACACGGAGCAGATATTGTCATTCACTCTGCCACCAAATGGCTGCTTGGAAATGGCACGACCCTCGGAGGAATTATCGTAGACGGAGGAAAGTTTGATTGGAACAGCGATAAGTTCCCGGGCTTTACGACACCAGATCCAAGCTATCACAATCTTGTATATGCAGAAGCATTGCCAGAGGCTGCCTTTATTGTAAAAGCCCGAGTTCAGCTCCTCAGGGATCTAGGGCCGGCTATTAGTCCTTTTAATGCATTTCAATTTAATCTTGGAGTAGAAACACTTCATGTAAGAATGAAAGAGCATATTTTTAATACGAGAAAAGTGGTTGAGTATTTAAATGAGCATCCTGCAGTTAAATGGGTGCTGTACCCTGAAGATGAACAGCACCCTGACAAGGCCCTCTCAAATAAATATTTAGCTGAAGGGGCAGGAGCGGTTGTAGTGTTCGGCATTGATGGCGGCCGTGCAGCCGGCGCCAAGGTGATTAATTCTGTTAATCTGTGGTCGCATGTAGCAAATGTCGGAGATGCCAAAAGCCTGATCATTCATCCTGCCAGCACGACACATCAGCAGCTGGATGCAGAAGGCTTAAAAAAATCAGGAGTAACAGAAGATTTAATTCGATTGTCAGTTGGGATTGAACACATAGATGACCTTCTGGAGGATCTTGAACAGGCAATTGAACAAGCAACGGGTGTGAAATCATTAATTGAATCATCCGTCTTTTCGAATTAAATAAAAAACTTTTTGATTGACACCGTCTTTTGGCACGTGATAAAATCACACACATACTACTAACTCACTAAAATAAAACGTTACTTAATTGAATAAACTGTAAGTCTCTTATCCAGAGAGGTGGAGGGAAAGTGCCCTGCGAAGCCCGGCAACCGTCAATTTTATTGAAAAGGTGCCAATTCACTCAAAGCTGTTATTCAGTTTTGAAAGATGAGAGAAAGGTTCTTCTATAGATATGCCTTTCTGCTCATTTATGCAGAAAGGCATTTTTGTTTTCTTTAAGTTAAAGAGGAAATAATAATCTGCGCATCGATGTCTAGCTACACCTCCCTCGGTCAGAACAGGTTCCTAAAGAAAGTCAAGCACGGACTTTTTCCGGTGAATCTTTATCTGCCTCTCAGAGCTAAACAGCCGGTTCCGATTTTGTGGAAGTCTCGGAATAAAGTGTGGAAGTCTCGGAATAAAGTTTCAAAGTCTCGGAATAAAGTGTGAAAGTCTCGGAATAAAGTGTCAAAGTCTCGGAATTAGTTGAAAGTCTCGGAATTAGTTGAAAGTCTCGGAATAAAGTGTGAAGGTCTCGGAATAAAGTGTGGAAGTCTCGGAATTAAGTGTCAAAGTCTCGGAATAAAGTGTGAAAGTCTCGGAATTAATTGAAAGTCTCGGAATAAAGTGTGGAAGTCTCGGAATAAATTGTCAAAGTCTCGGAATTAGTTGAAAGTCTCGGAATTAAGTGTGAAAGTCTCGGAATTAAGTGTGAAAGTCTCGGAATAAAGTGTGAAAGTCTTGGAATAAAGTGTAAAAGTCTCGGAATTAGTTGAAAGTCTCGGAATAAAGTGTGAAGGTCTCGGAATAAAGTGTGAAAGTCTCGGAATTAGTTGAAAGTCTCGGAATAAAGTGTGGAAGTCTCGGAATAAAGTGTGGAAGTCTCGGAATAAAGTGTGAAAGTCTCGGAATTAAGTGTGAAAGTCTCGGAAATAAGTGTGGAAGTCTCGGAATTAAGTGTGGAAGTCTCGGAATTAAGTGTGAAAGTCTCGGAATTAGTTGAAAGTCTCGGAATTAAGTGTGAAGGTCTCGGAATAAAGTGTGGAAGTCTCGGAATTAATTGAAAGTCTCGGAATAAAGTGTGAAAGTCTCGGAATAAAGTGTGAAAGTCTCGGAATAAAGTGTGGAAGTCTCGGAATAAAGTGTGAAAGTCCCGGAATAAAGTGTGGAAGTCTCGGAATAATGTGTCAAAGTCTCGAAATAAAGTTTCTTAATGAAAAACATGAACCTGACGCATTTCGTGCAAAATGATAGTGAGTGGAATTTTGGAAGAAGGTGAAGTCATGATTACGTTAAAAGATGTCAAAAAAGTCTTTCAATCAAAAAGCGGAAATGTTACCGCGGTTGATTCGGTTGACTTGAATATAAATCAAGGTGAAATTTTCGGAATTATCGGTTATAGCGGTGCGGGAAAAAGCTCACTGATCAGATTGCTGAACGGACTTGAAAAGCCCACAGGCGGTACCATTCAAGTAGCGGGAAGAAAGATCGATACAATCCGCGGAGATGAGCTGAGAAAGGCAAGACACGAAATAAGCATGATCTTTCAGCATTTTAATCTCCTTTGGTCAAGAACGGTTCGGGAAAATATTTCGTTTCCATTAGAAATCGCCGGAGTGAAAAAAGAGCAGCGGATGAAACGTGTGGAAGAGCTGATTAAGCTTGTTGGGCTGGAAGGACGGGAAGATGCATATCCATCCCAGCTGAGCGGGGGACAAAAACAGCGTGTCGGCATTGCAAGAGCTCTTGCGAATAATCCAAAAGTATTGCTTTGTGATGAAGCAACATCAGCACTGGATCCTCAAACAACAGATTCAATTCTTGAACTGCTGGTGGATATTAACGAAAGATTGGGTTTAACCATTGTCCTGATTACACATGAAATGCATGTTATTCGTAAAATCTGCCATCGTGTTGCCGTTATGGAAAACGGAAGGATTGTTGAGCAGGGTGAAGTGCTCGATGTATTTAAAAAACCGCAGCAGCCTATTACTAAGCGCTTTGTGAAACAAATTACAGAGCCTGATGATACACAGGAAACGTTGGAATTGATTCTAGAAAAATACAAACACGGCATGGTTATTCAGCTAACATTTGTCGGGGATTCAACAGAAAGTCCGCTTATAACGAATCTTATCCGAAACCATCCGATTGAAGTAAACATCCTTCAAGGGAAAATATCGCAAACTCAAAGCGGATCATATGGAACCTTGTTCATTCATATGGACGGGCAGCCTGAAGAACTGGATAAGGCAATGGCATTTATCCGCACTCAAGAAGTAGAAGCGGAGGTGATTGCGAATGTTTGAGAATGTGAGATGGGAAAATGTATGGGAAGCTACAAGTGAAACCTTATTCATGACAGGATTCTCCGTGGCTGCAACATTTGTCTTGGGCATTATACTCGGGCTGCTGTTGTTCTTAACTTCCAGAGGCGGAATTTGGGAAAATAAACCGGTAAATATCATTATATCTGCATTCGTGAATATTTTCCGGTCGATTCCGTTTATTCTTCTTATCATTTTGCTGATTCCTTTTACAAAGGCCATTTTAGATACGTTCCTTGGAGCAAAAGCAGCATTGCCGGCTTTAATTATTGGAGCTGCGCCATTTTATGGGCGGATGGTTGAAATGGCTCTTCGTGAAATAGATAAAGGAGTCATTGAGGCTGCAAGATCGATGGGTGCAAAAACATCAACGATCATTTGGAAGGTGTTAATACCTGAATCATCTCCTGCGCTTATCTCAGGTATTACCGTAACCGCTATTGCACTTGTCGGCTATACAGCCATGGCAGGGGTAGTCGGCGCCGGAGGATTAGGAAATCTTGCATTTCTTGAAGGCTTCCAGCGGAATAATAATGCTGTAACTATGATTGCGACAATCTTGATATTAGTCATTGTATTTATCATCCAATTTATTGGAGACTTTATAACATCAAAATTAGATAAACGCTAGGGAGGAAATTTATATGAAGAAATTATTGTTAAGTGCTGTATTCGCAACTTCTGCTTTCGCTCTTGCTGCATGTGGTTCTGGAGGCGGAAATGGCGAAGGAGAAGAAACAAAAACGCTGAAAATCGGTGCTTCAAATGTCCCGCATGCGGAAATTCTGGAGGAAGCACAGCCTTTGCTTGAGGAAAAAGGCATTGAGCTTGATATCGTGCCGTTCCAGGATTATATCCTGCCGAATAAATCTCTCGCAAGTAAAGAAATTGATGCCAACTACTTTCAGCATATTCCATATTTAGAGTCTCAAATGGCAGAAAATAAAGATTATGACTTTGTTAATGCAGGCGGCATCCATATCGAGCCAATTGGTGTGTATTCTAAAAAACATAAATCATTAGAAGATATTCCAGAGGGCGGCACAATTATCATGAGTAATTCTGTAGCTGACCATGGCCGTATGCTTTCATTGCTTGAAAGCGAAGGCTTAATCACGATTAAAGAAGGTGTCGATAAAACAACTGCAACAATTGATGATATCGATGAAAACAATAAAAATCTGAAATTCAAAGCAGATGTAGAAGCAAGCATTCTTCCGCAGGCTTATAATAACGATGAAGGCGATGCTGTATTAATTAATACGAACTATGCAATTGGTGCAGGACTCAATCCACAAAAAGATGCGATTGCACTTGAAGGTTCAGAATCACCATATGTAAACATCATCACAGTCCGCAAAGGCGACGAAAACAAAGAAGAAATTAAAGCTTTAGTTGAAGTGCTTCATTCAAAAGAAATTCAATCATTTATTGAAGAAAAATATGAAGGTGCAGTAGTACCTGTTGACGGAGAATAAATAGCAAGAGAGCACCCGAAA
The DNA here is from genome assembly GCA_023823795.1 of Bacillus sp. F19. Taxonomy (NCBI): domain Bacteria; kingdom Bacillati; phylum Bacillota; class Bacilli; order Caryophanales; family Bacillaceae; genus Bacillus; species Bacillus sp. F19. The sequence goes on along the minus strand of CP085710.1, from coordinate 4,473,461 downwards.
TTTGGTGCTCTCTTTTTTATCTGAAATATACCAATATATTATAATGGTAGAAATTAGGAATAAAAGCTCCCTGAAAAACTCTTTTTACGCATACATCTCCTGAATGTTTTGCATACTAACGGTGATTACTATCAGGAATGGAGCTGGAAATTGATGCAGCATTTTGAAGCGAGAAATATAAGTGAAGCCGCTTTGCATAATTACAAAGAAGGTCTGGGAGTTTTTACAGAAAAAATGCCTGAGCTTGCGCACCTTTATAATGAATTCACTGAAGAATGTTTTAAAGAAGGAACACTTTCCCAAAAAGAAAAGCAGTTGATTGCACTTGGCATAAGCATCTATTCACAAGATGAATATTGTATTATTTATCATACAAAAGGCTGCTTAGATCAGGGGGCAAGCGAACAGGAGATTCTAGAAACGGCAGGAGTAACAGCTGCTTTTGGCGGTGGAGCGGCAATGAGTCAATCCGTTACCTTAGTACAAGAGTGCATCACAGAATTGAATCAGCTTAAGCAATAGCATACTCGAGCATATTGGAGTATTTATATAAGAACTGTGTCTCAAAATGCTGAAATCCGATATGAAGAACCACGATCCTTTCATATCCTTCTATATGATGATTGAGGCTGATTTGATCAGGTGTTATCATTTAACCAGTACTAATTGATAAACCTTGAAAGGATGATTCATTATCTACGCAAGTCAGCAAAAGCTTGATTTGAAATACACAACTGAAATGGAAAAAGCCTTAATGCAGTCTCATAAAATGGGATATGCAGTGTACAGCAGAAACCATGAAAAGCGTATGGAAGTAGAAAAGAATCGTGAAAAAGATTATCAGCAAAGCAAACAGCTATTCGCAGTATTAGACCGTAAAAGGAATTAATATACCAATCCAAAAGGAATCAGTCACTGGCTGATTCCTTTTAAGTTATAAATAAACCCGGCCCTTTTAGAGAAGCCTCCGAAAAAGTTGTATTCACATTTCATTTGTTATAAAATTAGAATGAGAATAAAATGAGAATGATTAAATTGAGATCTTATAGATTATTGGAGGTATAGTTATTTATGGCAGGTTCTACTTTAGTTATTAAAGATTTACATGTTGAAATTGACGGGAAAGAAATTTTAAAAGGTGTAAACCTTGAAATAAAAGGCGGAGAATTCCACGCAATCATGGGACCAAATGGTACTGGTAAATCCACACTATCATCTGCGATCATGGGGCACCCTAAATATGAAGTAACACAAGGAAGCATCACTCTTGACGGTGAAGATGTTCTTGAGATGGAAGTAGATGAGCGCGCACGTGCAGGTCTATTCTTAGCGATGCAATATCCAAGCGAAATCAGCGGAGTAACAAATGCTGACTTCCTTCGTTCTTCTATCAATGCACGCAAAGAAGAAGGACAGGAAATTTCTTTAATGAAATTCATCCGCAAAATGGACTCTAACATGGAATTCCTTGAAATGGATCCTGATATGGCACAGCGTTACCTAAATGAAGGATTCTCCGGCGGAGAGAAAAAACGCAATGAGATTCTTCAATTAATGATGATCGAGCCTAAAATCGCGATTCTTGATGAAATCGATTCAGGTCTTGACATCGATGCATTAAAAGTTGTTTCAAAAGGCATTAACCAAATGCGCAACGAAGATTTCGGCTGCCTGATCATCACTCACTATCAGCGCCTGTTAAACTACATCACACCTGATCATGTACACGTAATGATGCAGGGACGCATCGTAAAATCGGGCGGTCCTGAGCTTTCTCAGCGTTTAGAATCAGAAGGCTATGACTGGATTAAACATGAGCTTGGCATCGAAGACGAAACTGTTGGTCAAGAAGCGTAAGCGTTAGGGGGATTAAGATGACAGTAGAGACGAAATTCAACCACGACTATGTCACGGGTTTCTCAAAAGAACTCGGTGAACCGGAATGGCTTAAAGAACTGCGCTTACAAGCTCTTGAAAAAGCTGAAGACCTTTCAATGCCAAGACCGGATAAAACGAAAATTGATAAGTGGAATTTCACACAATTCCAAACACACTCAGTTAAAAGCAAAGCTTTAGCATCCCTTAATGATTTAAGTGATGAAGTAAAAGCTTTAATTGATCTTGAAGATGAGAACAAAAATCTTTATATCCAATTAGACACAACGCCTGCTTATACATCTCTTTCTCAGGAGTTAAAAGATCAGGGCGTAATCTTCACTGATATTCATACGGCTGTCCGCGAACATTCTGAACTTGTGCAAAAATACTTCATGTCTGAAGGCGTGAAAGTTGATGAGCATCGTTTAACAGCACTTCATGCAGCTCTTATGAACGGCGGAGTATTTGTATATGTGCCTAAAAACGTTGAGGCAACAGCACCTCTTCAGGCTGTATATGTACATGAAAATCCGGAAACAACTCTTTTCAACCATGTTATCGTTGTAGCAGACGACAACAGTTCTGTGACTTATGTTGAAAACTATATTTCAACGACTGAAACGGAAGAATCGATTTTCAACATTGTAACGGAAGTATTTGCGAACAATAATGCAAAAGTTACTTACGGTGCTGTTGATCATTTGAATAAAGGTGTTACTACGTATGTAAACCGCCGCGGTACTGCTGCACGCGATGCACGCATTGAATGGGCGCTTGGTTTGATGAATGACGGCAATACGATTTCTGAAAACACAACAAACCTGATGGGTGACGGCTCTTATGGAGATACTAAATCTGTTGTTGTCGGACGCGGAAATCAAATTCAAAACTTCACAACAAAAGTGATTCACTTCGGCAAAAATTCTGAGGGCTACATCTTAAAGCACGGCGTAATGAAAGACAGTGCTTCATCTGTCTTCAACGGAATCGGCAAAATTGAGCATGGTGCTTCAAAATCAAATGCAGAGCAGGAATCAAGAGTTCTTATGCTCAGCGAAAAAGCACGCGGAGATGCAAATCCGATTCTATTAATTGACGAGGACGATGTAACGGCTGGACATGCTGCGTCTGTTGGCCGCGTTGATCCGCTTCAATTGTATTACTTGATGAGCCGCGGCATTCCTAAAGTTGAGGCAGAGCGTCTTGTCATTCACGGCTTCCTTGCGCCGGTTGTTAGAGTACTTCCAATCGAAGGCGTTAAGAAACAGCTTGTTGAGGTCATTGAAAGGAAAGTTAAGTAATGAATATCCAAGATATCCGTTCACTCTTCCCGATTTTGGATCAGCAAGTAAATGGGCAGAATCTTGTTTATCTTGACAGTGCAGCGACTTCTCAGAAGCCGCTGCCGGTCATTGAAGCGCTGGACCGCTATTATAGAGAATATAATTCCAACGTCCATCGCGGAGTTCATACACTGGGCACCAAAGCTACAGATGGCTACGAGGGAGCACGCGAAAAGGTAAGAAAGTTCATAAATGCTCAGTCTGCAGAAGAAATCATTTTCACACGCGGCGCTACAACTGCATTGAATACAGTAGCAGCAAGCTATGGACGTGCAAATCTTCAATCTGGCGATGAGATTGTGATTACGTATATGGAACACCATGCGAATGTCATACCTTGGCAGCAGCTTGCTAAAGCTACTGGTGCTACACTTAAGTATATTCCTTTGCAGGAGGATGGCACGATTTCTCTTGAAGATGCCAGAGAAACGATAACAGACTCAGCTAAAATTGTCTCTGTTATGCAAGTTTCAAATGTTCTGGGAACAATAAATCCTATAAAAGAAATTGCAGAGTTAGCCCACAGCAAAGGTGCCATCATGGTTGTTGACGGTGCGCAAAGTGCTCCGCATATGAAAATTGATGTTCAAGATTTAAATTGTGATTTCTTTGCTTTTTCAGCTCATAAAATGTGCGGTCCGACCGGTGTTGGCGTACTGTACGGCAAAAAAGCACTTCTTGAAAACATGGAGCCTGTTGAGTTTGGCGGCGAAATGATTGATTTCGTCGGATTATACGAATCCACATGGAAAGAGCTTCCTTGGAAGTTTGAAGCCGGAACACCAATTATTGCAGGGGCAATCGGCCTTGGAGCTGCCATTGATTTTCTGGAGGAAATCGGTCTTGAAAACATTGAAGCATATGAGCACAAACTTGCTGATTACGCACTTGAGAGACTGTCAGAAGTTGAAGGCATCACTATATACGGTCCTAAAAAGCGTGCCGGTCTTGTAACATTCAATATTGAAGATGTGCATCCTCATGATGTTGCCACAGTATTAGATGCTGAAGGCATAGCAGTTCGTGCCGGCCATCACTGTGCACAGCCTTTAATGAAATGGCTGAATGTTTCCTCGACAGCTCGTGCAAGTTTTTACCTGTACAACACAGAAGAAGAAGTTGATAAGCTTGTTGCAGGAATCATAAAAACAAAGGAGTACTTCACGAATGTCTTTTAATAATCTGGACACTCTGTACCGCCAGGTCATCATGGATCATTATAAAAACCCGCGGAACAAAGGTGTACTCGAAGATAGTTTAACAATAGATATGAATAACCCTACATGCGGAGACCGTATTCGTTTAACGCTGCAGATTGAAGACGGCAGCATTAAGGATGCAAAGTTCGACGGTGAAGGCTGTTCGATTTCAATGTCATCAGCATCAATGATGACTCAGGCGATTAAAGGTCAATCGGTCGAAACAGCTTTAAAGCTTTCAAAAATCTTTTCAGACATGATGCAGGGAAAAGATTATGATGATGACGTAGAGCTTGAGGATATAGAAGCTTTGCAAGGTGTTGCTAAATTTCCTGCACGGATCAAATGTGCAACACTTGCGTGGAAGGCAATGGAAAAAGGGGTCCAAAACAGCTAATAGCGGAACCTGTAAATTTATGCCTTCTTAAGAAAAAGAATGGGGGCAGACCTCATTCTACTATGATTGGAGTGAAAACGGATGGCTAAAAAAATGCCAGAAATCGGCGATTACAAGTATGGATTTGCTGATAAAGACGTTTCGATTTTCCGTTCAAAGCGGGGATTAACTAAAGAAATTGTTGAAGAAATTTCTCGCATGAAAAGCGAGCCTCAATGGATGCTTGATTTTCGTCTGAAGTCACTGGAGCATTTCTATAACATGCCAATGCCTCAATGGGGCGGCGATATGGCTGCACTTAACTTCGATGAAATTACGTATTACGTAAAACCATCTGAAAAATCAGAGCGCTCTTGGGATGAAGTACCTGAGGAAATCAAACGCACGTTTGATAAACTTGGAATTCCTGAAGCAGAGCAAAAATACTTGGCCGGTGTATCTGCTCAGTACGAATCTGAGGTTGTATACCACAATATGAAAGAAGATCTTGAAGAACTGGGTATCGTTTTTAAAGATACAGATACAGCTCTTAAAGAAAACGAAGATATTTTCAGAGAGCATTTCGGCAAAGTCATTCCGCCGACTGACAATAAGTTCTCAGCACTAAACTCAGCTGTATGGTCCGGCGGATCGTTCATCTATGTGCCAAAAGGCATCAAAGTTGATACACCGCTTCAGGCATACTTCCGCATTAACTCTGAAAACATGGGTCAGTTCGAGCGTACGCTGATTATTGTTGATGAAGGTGCACATGTGCACTATGTAGAAGGCTGTACAGCTCCGGTTTACACAACTAATTCTCTGCACAGTGCTGTAGTTGAAATTATCGTAAAAGACGGCGGCTACTGCCGTTACACAACGATTCAAAACTGGGCGAACAACGTATTTAACCTTGTTACAAAACGTGCAGTTTGTGAAAAGAACGCTACAATGGAATGGATCGATGGAAACATTGGGTCTAAATTAACGATGAAATACCCTGCTGTCATCCTTAAGGGTGAAGGCGCTCGCGGTATGACATTATCCATTGCATTAGCAGGAAAAGGCCAGCATCAGGACGCAGGTGCGAAAATGATTCACTTAGCACCAAATACGTCTTCAACAATCGTTTCAAAATCAATTTCTAAACAAGGCGGTAAAGTAACGTACCGCGGAATCGTTCACTTCGGCCGCAAAGCTGAAGGTGCACGTTCCAACATTGAGTGTGATACGTTAATCATGGATAATCAGTCTACATCTGATACGATTCCATATAACGAAATCTTCAATGATAACATCTCTTTAGAGCATGAAGCGAAGGTTTCAAAAGTATCTGAAGAGCAGTTATTCTATCTAATGAGCCGCGGTATTTCAGAAGAAGAAGCAACTGAAATGATTGTTATGGGATTCATTGAACCATTCACTAAAGAACTTCCAATGGAATATGCGGTTGAAATGAACCGTTTAATCAAGTTCGAGATGGAAGGTTCAATCGGATAAAGTCCGAAAAGCCTTGGTATATAAGGAATATACCAAGGCTTTTTTATGTGAAAAATAGTGTCGTGCCAATTTTGTGCCAACTTAAAATCTTTTATGGTTCAATAAGACAAGGATAATTAAAAAATTTGTGGTGTGATCGGGCTCTCTTTTGAAGTCCAAAAAGTAAAATCTCATACTAGTTAGCAGATAAATAAACACTGTAATTAGATATGTAAATAACATCAAAACGACCAGATTTCTATCTGATCGTTTTTTTATATCCTTATTCCATTAAAGCACCCGATTGTTGACGAAGATAGTTCAATACTTATTAGGAAGAAACCAATCAATATAAGTTTGTTGATCACAGATGATCGCTTCCCAATTCATTTTCTGTACTATTTCTTTACTATTTCCTTGTTTAGAAAGAAACAAAGTGTTAAAAGAATCATAAATACTCATAAATGCGTAATCCATATTTTCATCAGTAACAATAAGCTCCGCTGCTGACAATTCGTATAAATCTAACGGCTTCAGGCGAATAAGAAAAGATACTTTAAAGTAAAAACTACTCCGATTTGTCCCATATATGTGATTAAAAATAATAGAAACGTACTCAATCCCACAACAATTAATCCAGGTGGGTGAATGATGTTGGCTGTAACAGCGGTTTCTCCAATAACAATTGCAGCTATGAGTGAAACTAATATTACGGTACTTTTAGGAGATCTAGTCCCTACATCTAAGAAGACTTTAAAAAGCAAAAGAAGAATGAATACTTCCCAAAATGTAGGTAGCACTTCACCTTTGTTAAAAAGCCCCTCTTGTATCGTTTTACTAAATTCCTTACTATGAAACTTTTCTAAGGCAAGGTATACACCTGGAAGAAGCGAAGAACTAGAAGATAAGGTTCAAAGTTTCATAGATGTGACCACGATAGCCCGAACGTGTCTGCAAGACGGGAAGAGAATGTAGCTTGGGGACTTCTTCACCGGCTGCGTTTTTAAGCGGTAAATGTGAGGGCTTACCTTATCCAAAAGAAGAAAAAAGGTTATGCCGATTGCTCTTATTGTGGTGTGGATGAGGGCGATCCTTATTCGATTCAGTCTAAGTACATACAAATATTACTGGCTAAAACAATCTATGTAGTTTATGAAGCAATTTCAGCAGAAGGTCCCAGAACCGATTATATCAGGAGCGGAAAGCTTGGAATAAAGATAAAGATAGTGTAAGCAAATTTAAGGGAGTAGCTCAACGCTGCCCCTTTTTATTTATTGCACAAGATCAAGGAGTGTAAGGGCTATTCGGCAAAATGAATAAATGTTCAAAATACCATATACGTTTGTAGTTCTTTATACATATTTTAATCAAATTAATTTTTCGTAAAAATCATAAAATTTGATGAATTATGTTTATTTCCCCCTATTTTAAGAGAGAAACTTCACAACTAAATTATAAATATTTTTCCATATATTAACTTAAAATTTTATTTTTTATTTTGTTTAAATGACAATCTTTTTAATGAAGTTTTAAATATATAGGTCTATTGAACTGTTTCTTGATCGCCTAAATCCCCCAATTTACTGTGCTTTTTGGTGAAGTTACAATTTAAATAGTATTTATTTTCTCGGTAGGGATAAGTTAGGTCTAATGCTATTAAATTACCAACCTTATATTGAAGATAAATAAATATAAAACTAAAAAAGGAGAGACGTAAATGAAAAAAAGTAAATTAAAGGCGTTTAAAGTCATGACTACTGCAGCTGTCACATCCTTAATTCTTTCATCATTCACAGCTTTTGCGGAAACGAATGACACTTCAACCGAGTCTCAAATATTGAGAGATACAGTGGAGCAAGGAAGTAATGATCTTTATAGTAAAGCTGTTACTAAAGAAGGTTTAACTAAAGCGTATAGCCCAAATAAAATGGTCCGCCTAATCGTTGAAGTTGAACAACCAACTGATGTGGAGAAATCATCAAAAAATAAAAAGTCAATAATGAAGGAAAAGCAAGACAAAGTTATTGATGAAATCACTAAAACGAAAACTTCTAAATCAAATTCACCAACGAAAGTGAAACACCGTTATTTTGAAGGTTTTAACGGATTCAGTTTAGAAACTGAGTTTCAGAATATGAAAGAAATCGAGTCTATTCCAGGGGTTACGAGTGTACATATTGCTAGAACATTCCAGGAATCAATGACAGCAAGTAAAGAATTAGTACAAGCTCAAAAAGTATGGGAGCAATATGGTTATAAAGGTGAAGGATTACTGGTAGCGATCGTAGATTCCGGGCTTGATTATACACACAAAGATATGAAACTATCAGATACAGCCAAAGCGCAAGAAAAGTGGACTCAAGATAAAATCAATCAAAAATTTAAAGAGACAGACGTAAACGATATTTGGTATAGCGATAAAGTCCCAACAGGCTATGATTGGGCAGACAATGATAGCAATGTCATTCCTGGAGCAAATGGCAGTCCGCATGGTACACACGTTGCTGGGACAGTTGGAGCAGGCGGGGACGAAGCGAATGACGGTGTCGAGGGTATTGCACCAGGTGTGCAGCTATTAGCGGAGAAGGTATTTTCAGATAATGCCGGCGGAGCCTACGAGGATGATATTATCGCAGGGATTGAGCATGCCATTACTATGGATGCAGATGTGATAAACATGAGCTTAGGTGTTGACTCAGGCTATGTAGGTGAAGAAAACGATCCTGTACAAAAAGCAATCCGAGTTGCGACAGAACATGGAACTCTTGTTGTAGTGTCAGCTGGTAATTCCGCTCATAGTACGAAAAATAATTTATTCCTTGACTCTGCTTTAGAGCCATATGCAGAAAATCCTGATATTGGGACAGTTGGTGCACCGAGTGTAGGTCCATATGCTTTATCGGTAGCATCCTATGAAAATACAAAAATGCATTTAAATTCTTTAGCTGAAACAAATGGTTTAAAGCTTCCTTTCCAAGATCAAACGATGTTTCCCGCAAAATATAACTTTAAACTTTCAAGATTTTTAAATCCGAATCAAGAGTATGAAATGGTATATGTAAACGAAGGACGAAACAAAGCTGATTTTCCTGCCAATAAAACTGGCTACATTGCAGTAATAAAATTATTAAATGAATATTATTCTTATTCTTCTATTCAATTTAACGCAGAAAAGTATGGAGCAAAAGCGGTAATCATAATACCAGCTGATAATATGGCGACTGATTATCCTTATCTAAGATTAACTGAAAATTCCATTCCAACTGCTACAACAGGTAAGGCTCCAGGGCAAGAACTAGTAAATAAACTTAAAAGTGGTCAAATGGTCAAGATGAAATTAGCAGGGGAAACTTGGATAGATAACGCAAAGAAAGACAAAATGTCCAGTTTTTCATCCTATGGTTCTCCAAGTACATTAGATTTTAAACCAGAGATTTCTGCACCAGGTGGAAATATTTATTCAACTGTACCTGGTAATGATTATGAAGTGATGAGCGGTACATCGATGGCCGCTCCTCATGTTGCAGGCGGTTCTGCATTGTTATTGCAGGCACTTTATCAAAAAGGATTAACCCATTCAGAAGATACGGTGTTAAAAGCAAAGCTTGCTTTAATGAATACAGCTAATGTTGTCATGGATCCAAGAACAAACGGTGAAGTTCCATATTCACCACGCTTACAAGGATCTGGTTTAATGAAAATTCAAAATGCAATTAATACGCCTGTCATTGTGACAAGTCGAAACACGCCTTTAGAACAAGCTGGAGCGGTTGCTTTGAAGGAAATAGGCCAAAATACAAGCTTTAAATTAAATGTGGAAGCTTTTGAAACTCCTAAGGGAAAAAATAATAGTGAGGAAATCGAATACAAAGTTTTTGTAGATGTTTTAAAGGATCAAACTGAAATGAAAGAATATGATTTAGACAATGATGGTGACTTGGAATCCAAGGAGTATCTAAAATTAAAAAGTGAACGAATCAATGGTGCAACTGTTACTGTCAATGATAATAAAGTTACAGAAACAGAAGGAGCACTTCTTAAAATTAAACCTGGTCAAACAAAACAGCTGACAGTTAATGTGAATTTACCAGATTCCTTAAAGTCAAATAGTTTTGTAGAAGGATTTGTTCGTCTAGTTCCTGTTGCCAAAGACCAAGATAAAGTCGTACCTTTATCTATACCATATATGGGCTTCTATGGAAAATGGGATGAACCACAAAATATTGATCCTCCAGCATGGGAGAAAGATGCATTTTTAGGTTATACTGCACTTTGGGATGGCACTTCAGAGCGTTATCCAAAGGGATATGATTCTAGTACTGGAACGTTTGATCTTAGCAAAATTGCCATCTCGCCAAACTTCCATCTATTAGGTATCTATTCTTCATTTACAGCTTTACGTAACTTGGAAAAAACAGAAATGTATATAGAAAATCAATCCGGTAATATCGTAAAATATTTAGGTGACTTCAGTGAATATACAGGAACACCATGGAAATTCAGAAAGAATGTCATGTCATTTGGGGACACTTATTACAATGAACTCTATTATTGGGATATGAGAGATGAGTCTGGACAATTTGTACCAGATGGAAATTATCAATATGTGATTAAAACGACATTAGACTATCCAGGTGCAAAACCGCAGGAAGTTAAAATGCCTGTTAAAGTAGATTCCATACTTCCTAAAGTTACAGACATTACTGTAACTCCAAAGGATGGAAAATACGAAATTTCCTGGAAAGGCACAGATAATGAAAACGGAAGTGGATATGTTGCTGCAATGGTTTGGGTTGACGGAAATTATTACACTCCAGGAAAAGAGACAAAATTCCTCGTAAATGCAGAACCGAAAAGTATTGTTGTTAAAGCGGCTGATAACGCATTTAACCATTCGTACACAGTTTGGGGAGATCAAAGTCCAAAATATATGAGTGAATGGATAGTTCTTTCAAATTCTAGTGTATTTCCGTCCAAAAATTTAAGCAAAAATACTCCAACAGAAATTGATTACTTTGCTTCAAACAGAGTAGACTGGACGTTTTATGTTAAAGATGCAAATGGAAATATAATCGATACGTTTGAAGTTAAAAATGAAAAAGAAGCTCATAAAAAATGGGCACCTAAACCGGAGCTGCCAAATGGAAATTACTTTATCTCAGCTGATCTTGTAACAAAAGACGGTTTTAAAGTTACAACAACGCCTAAAACAGTAACAGTTGTTCAATAACCTTATAATTGTATTCTGCAACTTCTATTGTTTATGTTTAGAAAAGTATAAAATCTCCCCTAAATATAAAACCAAGAATACGAGGTATTCTTGGTTATTTTTTCTTTTGCAGGTTAAGAAAGAATAATTGGCAGCGAGGAAGAGTACCATGCGTGTTTTCCAGTTCTAGGTATTAAGTATAAGTGCAACTACGCCTTAAATCTTCGCCTTAAATGCTAGCCAGCCGGCGAGTTTTCTTTATATTAATTTTTTATGAGTAATTTAGCGATTTCCATTGCCTGATCATTTAATCTCATCGTGGAATAATAATTAAATAATTCTTTATTCGAGCGTTCAATTAAATAATAAAATCCATTTTTATTGAACATTGGTAATGCTTTATCGACTAAATATTGATAATATTCTTTCTCTTTACACTTTAATAAATAGATAAGGAGTTTAAAAAGATGAATATATAATAAAGAATTCATATTATTTGCAATCGTAAACCCATTTTCAGCAAGTATAATAAGTTCATTTTTTGGTAAAAGTCCTCCTTCTAATGAACTTCGAATATACCCCTCTAAAGAAAGTAAGTAGGAATTCGATACTTGATCTTTTATTGCCATAGATTCTTTATAATAAATACTTGCTAGCTCATAGTTAGACCTTCGTAAATATTCAAAAGCAAGATTATGCAATACTCTTGCTTTCCGATCAGGGGCATTACATAATTCACAACTCTTAATTAAATTTTTTAATCGTTTTATAATTTCATCATCTGTACTGAAGTCATCTTTTACTTGAATAAGCATTAGCATCTCTGCATCAATGACTCTAAGATAGTTATTGATGTTCTTAAAATATTGATGTGCCTTTTCGGCATAATAATATGCTAACATAGGTGATTGTGTCGTGTGATAAGAAACTGCAAGATGATAATAATATTCCGGGTTATTATAAACAGTAATTTGAATTGATTTAAACGATTGAATTGCACTTATATAATCTTGTATTTCTAAATAATAAATACCAAATGTATGCTTTAATAAATTGGTTTCATAAGGTGAGAGTCTATTTAATTTTCTTTGAATATTTTTGAGGATTTTAAATGCCTCATTTGACTTATGATACATAAGCAAATACCTAGCTCGGAGTAATTGATACATGTATACATATTTCGAAATTTCTAATAATTCCTCGTTCTCTAGCTCACTATTAATTTGATCCATTTCATTATAAAGCTGCATAATAATTGTTTCTTGCCAATACAGTAATTTTTGTTTGATATTCGTAAGTTTAGTTAACTCTTCTTCCATATTAATCTCAAGTCGTTCACATAATAAATTGGTAATTTGTGTAGCGTAAGTTGTTTGGGCACACTCTATTTTACTAATATGAGATGTTGAACATATATCTTTTCCTAATTGTTCTTGGGTGAGTTTTTTTTTTCTCGATAAAACTTAATGATTCTCCCCTCATACATAACCAAAGCCCCCCTATTTAATATCGATAATAATAAAATTCTACATTTATCAACAAATTAAGTATATTTAGAATATTGGAGAAACTTACGGAGTAATACTTAAGAATTACTTCAGGATTGGTTAATAAAAAAAATAATTGATGAAATACCTTAGGAAATCATACAAAATACAATTTCTGAACATCAGACTTACTGAATGAAAACATAAAGCGGAAATATTTTCAAATATTGGGGTGCCATCAGGCGCGGGCGCGAGCGTCGCCGCCTGCAAGCCGTTCTGCTGTGGCTGGGACGCCTGGGTGGCCGGCGTTTCGGCGGTGGTGTCATCATAAGCAAATGAATTACCAGTACTTGTTGACAAAAGTAATGCAGTAGCCAAGCCTGCGGTTATACATTAATAATTTTTTTGTTTCTCCTTTTCCTCATTAAACCTCTCCTCCTCCTTACTAAATAGTAGATTAATATATTTGTAAAAATGTGAAGGTTTCGTGCTGATGACTTAACTGCACATTTAATACGCTGATCTGTCTTTCAACATCAGGTTATTAAAATTTTTCAACTAATTTAGTATCAACTGGGGGTTTATTCAATATTCAGAAATATCACCTAATTAACCTTTATCATCCCACATTTCTCCTTTTCTGAAAATAAAACATAGGATGTAACTCTTGCTGTTATTGGTTCTATACCTGCATAAAACAAAAGTACTATACCAAATCGTAATTACTAAAGCAGTAAAATTGCTAGAAACGATCAATGAATTTTTCTAGACATAGTAAAATCCCCTCCAAGTATGAGTGTATCATCTACAGATAAACTGTAGCCTTTTTACACTGTCTACTTAGAGGGGATAATATCAGAGTAGCTAAACGCTACCCCTTTTTTTTTATTGCACAGGATCAAGGAATGTAAGGGCTGTTCGGCAATTAATATTATATTTCTACATAATGAATAAATGTCCAATATACCATATAGTTTCTAGTTCTTTATATACATTTTAATCAATTGTTTTTTGTATTTTCATAAAATTCTATTAATTATGTTTATTTCCCCCATTTTAAGAGAAAATACGCCACTGAAAATATTGATTTCGACAAAATCATAAAAAAATATTTTTCCTGATAATAACTTGAAATTCTATTTTAACTTTGTTTAAATGACAATCTTTTTTAATGAAATTTTAAATATATAGGTCTATTAAACTATGATTTAATCGCCTAAATCCCCCAATTTACTGTGATTTATGGTGTATGTACAATTCTATTTGTATTTATTTACTCGGAATGGTTAGTAAATTGTAATTTTATTAAATTACTAATCTCATAAAAAGTAGTGAAATAAATATAAAACTTAAATCAAATAAAAAAGGAGCAATGTTAATGACCAAGAGTAAATTGAAGGCATTTAAAGTGATGACTACTGCGGCTGTAACATCCTTACTTCTTTCATCATTCACAGTTTTTGCGGAAACGAATGACACTTCAACCGAGTCACTATTGACCAACCCAGAATTTGCGACTAGTTTGTTAGAGAACCAACTGTCTGATCAAGAAAAGGCGACAGACCAAGCCCACAAGCCAGTTGATAATCAGTATGCACCTAACGATACTGTACGAGTGATAGTGGAAATGACAGGAGAACCTGTACATAGTGCCAAAGGAAATGAAGCTGAAAAGAAAAAATTAAAACATGCTCAACAATCCTTGATTCGAGAAATGAAAGAAACGAAAAAGCTGAATGTGAAAGAGCGACATCACTTTGTGACAGGTATTAATGGCTTCAGTATGGATACACTGTTCAAAAATATCAAAGAAATCGAAAAATTAGCTGGAGTGGCTCGTGTTCATATTGCAGAGACTTATCAACAAACGATGAGCTCCAGTAAATCCATGGTACAAGCGAAAAAAGTATGGGAAGAGTTAGGTTACCATGGGGAGGGAATGGTGGTTGCTGTTGTCGATACCGGAGTGGACTATCGCCATCAAGATCTAACTATGTCTGACAGAGGAAAAGCGAAAGCCCATTGGAATTCTACTAATATTCAAGAAAAATTAGCTGAAACAGCTGTAGAGGATCGCTGGTATTCAGATAAAGTTCCAGCGGGTTATGATTGGGCGGACCGAGATCAAGATGTTCTTCCTTATGCTACCTCACATGGAATGCATGTAGCAGGAACGATTGGAGCTAATGGAACCGATGAAGTAGACAGGGTGAAAGGGATTGCACCTGATGTACAGATCATAGCGGAAAAAGTCTTTTCCGATTATGGGGGTGGGGCATTTGCAGACGATATCATAGCCGGACTCAATCATGCGGTTGAAATGGATGCCGATGTCATCAACTTAAGCTTAGGGCAAGACGCTAATTTTGTGAATGAAGAAGACCCCATCCAAAAAGCAGTTCGTACTGCTGCAGAGCAAGGAGTTTTAGTGGTAGCAGCTGGTGGAAACGCATTCTACAGTACTAAAAGTGGATCCACCGCATACACTCATCAACCTTATGCTCAGAATCCTGATATTGGAGTAGTAGGAGCACCTGGTTCAAGTCCATATGCTTTACAAGTAGCTTCTTATGAAAATGATAAAATCCATATGGACACACTTACTCTTTCAGATGGGAAACCACTTATTTACAAACGCCATGCAGGTTATGTTCAAATGGCAGATGTCTTTGCTCCAGGTGAAGAGATTGAGTTAGTTTATGTAGGCTATGGTAGTACTCAGGATTTCGCTGGAAAAGATGTAGACGGCAAAATCGTGGTTGCAGAACAACAATGGGCGGGCAGTGAACAATACATACAATCTCCTGCTCAAAAGGGTAGAGCAAAAGGAGTGATAATGGTTCCTTTAGCGGCACAAGGAGATTATGCCAAATTACTTTTTTCTCCTTATGGCAACGTTCCAGGAATTAGTACTGGGATCACTGAAGGAAAAGCCCTGATTCAACGTTTGAAAGATGGTGAAAAGATTAAGGTTAAAGTGGGTAATGGAACCTTGATTGATAATAAAACCAAGGGGACTATGTCTGGATTCTCATCATATGGAGCACCGCACACCCTTGATTTTAAGCCTGAAATTACCGCACCTGGCGGTAAGATTTATTCTACTGTCATGGATAACAAATATGATATATATAGCGGAACTTCGATGGCTTCGCCACATGTAGCGGGTGCAGGAGCTCTAGTGTTACAGTCGCTCTATGAAAAAGGCGTGATGAGAGGTTCAGATGCTATTTATCAGGCGAAAACAGCTTTGATGAATACAGCTCAAATCTTAATGGACCCTACAACAGAAAGTAACATTCCATATTCTCCACGTAAACAAGGCTCAGGGATGATGCAGATTGCTAATGCACTAAAAACACCTGTATTAGTGAAAGATAAGTTTGCTAATCCAGAAAATGCAGCTGCTGTGGAGTTAAAAGAGATTAAGCATGATAAAGTAAAATTTATGCTGGAGTTAGAGGCGTTAGCGGGTAAATCTTCTCCAGAAGAGATTACCTATGATGTTTATCTAGATCTTTTAACAGATGATACCGAGCAGAAAGATCTAGATTTAAATCGCGATGGGAAAATTGAAAAGACGATGGAAGTGCTAAAGCTAACAAGTAAGCGGATCGAAGGAGCAACAGCGAAGATCAATGGAAAAGATTTTAGCCATACAACACCTGCCACTTTCACCGTGAAAAAAGGTCATCTTCAAGATTTAGAGGTGGATATTAAACTTCCAGATGGATTGAAGAAAAATATATTTGTTGAGGGATTTGTACGCTTTGTTCCGAAAAATGGAGATCAAGCTTCGATTCCGTCTTTAACCTTGCCGTATATGGGCTTTTATGGTGACTGGGATCAACCACAGAACTTAGATGCACCGATGTGGGACAAAAATTCATTTTTACAAGAAACAGCTCTATTTCCTTACTATGGTCAGAAAAACTGGCTTGGCAAACCAGCTATAGCAATTGGTTATGATAGAGTGACCAAAACATTCTCAGAAGAAAGAATGGCCATCTCTCCACAAGCTGCGAATCAAGGTGTTTATTCGATGTTTACCGCCTTGCGCAATGTAAAAAAGGTGCACATGTACATTGAAGATGCATTAGGTAATCGAGTTCGTAATCTTGGAGATTACAGTGAAGTTACTGAAACAGGGGAACCATGGAAATTTAGAAAAAATGTAATGTCAAGAAGCGAATTCTATTGGGGGGGATATCGCTGGGATTTGAAATCAGAGGATGGAAAATACGTTCCGGACGGAAAGTATCAATTTATTATAGAGAGCACATTAGATTATGAAGGAGCACGTCCACAAACGATTAAGTTCCCGATTAATGTAGATTCTGTTGCACCAAAAGCAGAAAATATTCAAGTCAGCAAAACACCAGAAAATAAGTATATGATTAGTTGGGACATGATGGATAATGCAGGGGGAAGCGGCTTAACAAAATCGATGGTTTATGTCGATGGCAAGTATAAGGCTATTTCTTCAACACAATCGTCCTTACTAGTAAATGAAGAACCGAAAAGTGTAATCGTAGTGCCATTTGACTGGGCAGGTAATGTCACTTATGAAATATACGGAGATCGCTCGTATGTAAAACAGGATTTATTCCTTTCAGCGTGGGATGTATGGGCTAGACCAATAACGCAAAAGGAGCCAGGTCATATTTTGGGAGTGGGCATGAAAAAATTGAATTGGACCATTACAATCCAAGATCCTGAAGGAAAAGTGGTTCATACTTATAAAGAAGCGAATACAGAGACTGCTTATATAAAATGGAGTCCATCTGCTGATCTACCTAGTGGGAAATATAAAGTGATCGCTGAGATGGAAGATGAAACAGGTCTAAAGATCACCACAACTCCACGTTATATGACGGTGGAGCAACCTTAAAAAACGAAACCATAAGATAATACCTCAATCCTTTATGATGGTTAGAAGGATTGAGGTTTTATCATGCACGAATCCGGGATGTTTCATATAAAAAAGAGCCCCACTTTAGAGGCTCTTGTTAACAGCCCTACCTTTTAAGAAAACGGAACCATTTGATTCTAAAACCGCATAGATGTTTGCCTAGGAACGACTTTTCACATTCAGCGATTACAGTATCAAGCGGGCAATCACAGGAGCTCCAGCCAAAAATCACGATTCCAACCAGCGCTACGTCAGGAAGATATGAAGGGTATATTCATGCTCAAAGTATCACTAAGGCCTATGGTACAAATGATCCATCCATGTGCCGCAAGATATCAATCAAGACGGAGTGGTCAACGAGATAGACATTCGCTGCGTTGAGAAAAACTTCTTAATGAAAGGACCAGATGCACCGGCTGACAAGCAGCCAAAAGAAACACTCGGCAATAGCATGAAAGGACTGAACTGCTTCCTGCGTCTGGTCGGTCTTGAGCCGAAGCAATAGCAAGGTGTAGAAGGGGAGGAATGAAACAGACATTCCTCCTCTTTTTAATAGATAAGAAAGTATAAAATTTTCCCCTGCTGAAGCAAAATGGGAAAACCTTTAAGTGAAAAAGAATTAATACAATCTATGTCGAAATTCACAGAAAACCTAATTTTATGGGGTTCGGAAGAAGTAATAAAAGCTTATAAATCATATAGGGGCAAATAGAACTTTTTTCCTTTTTTAATCTATTATTTTTAAATGTATTTCTAAAAAAATACGAGAAATTGCCATATTCCCTTGAATTTTAACTGAAAATTTACAATATTTGCACAACATTCCTCTAAAAAATAACCGAAAATTTTTAAAAAATATGAATTAAATGACATTTTATAGTATTAAAGTATTAAAAAAATATATTAATAATTTCAAGTGAAATCCCCCAATATACTTTTTTTTTAGGGGTTTGTACAATTTGAATAGCATTACATTATCAGGCAAGGGGGGAAAGGAATGAGCAAAGGTCAAAGATCAAATCTATCCAAACATAGAAAGTTGGTGTTCATCTGCAACAATAAAAAATATAACCCTGTATCTCAAGTCTTAATGTAAGCAAATTCCAGAAAGGAGTCGAATTGATGAAAAGGAACAGACATGGTCTTGTTGCAGTTAACTTAATTTTATGCATGTTGTTACTCGTCTCTACTTTTTTACCTCAATTTGCTTTGGCTAATTCCAACTCCAAAGCAAGTATTACTCTTCATGAAAGTTCTGAGGCAGTAAGTTCAGAGGCAGCATCTAAAAATGTGAATACAAAGGTAGATAAAAAACTGAACGATCAGTTTAATAAGGATAAAACCGTTACATTTTTATTAAAATTAAAAGATCAAGTGGATACAAACAAAGTTGCCAGCGAAACAGCTAAAAAAGCTAAATCTCAAAAACAAACTGCTGCCAAAACCGAATTAATGAAACGTTCGGCTGTCGTCTCCACACTCCGAGCTACGGCTAATGAAACTCAATACTCGATCAAAACCTATTTGAATCAAGAGAAAGAGAAAGGAAATGTCAAAGAGTTTCAATCCTTCTATATCGTCAACGGTATGGCGGTAACAGGAACTAAACAAGTGATGGATAAACTTGCAACCTTCCCTGAAGTCGAAAAAATTCTGCCTAACGAAACGGTACAGATGATCCCGAATGAAAGCAGTAATACATCCACTCAACCAACAGCTGATGCTAAAGCAGAAACTCAAACTGACACCCAAGCGGACACTCGGGAAGACACTCAGACAGACACCACTTCAGTCGAATGGAATATTGCAAAAATTGACGCACCAAATGTCTGGAAGATGGGCTTTGATGGTACGGGAACTGTAGTCGCTAGTATCGATACAGGAGTCCAGTGGGATCACCCTGCTTTAAAAGAAAAGTATCGGGGTTACAACCCAGCCAATCCAGATCAACCTGACCATACCTTCAACTGGTTTGATGCTGTTAATGGGAGTTCGACTCCAAATGATACAACTAAACAAGGTACCCGCGTCACAGGAATCATGGTAGGTTCTGAACCTAATGGTTCAAATCAAATTGGGGTTGCTCCAGGTGCAAAATGGATCGCTGTGAAAGCCTTTTCAAGCTATGGTGGTAGCGGAACCCAAGTCGATCTACTGGAAGCCGGAGAATGGATTCTAGCTCCAAAAGATGCTGAGGGCAACCCACATCCAGAAAAAGCACCTGATGTAGTGAACAACTCATGGGGTTCAGTTCAAGAAGGAGTCGATGAATGGTTCCGTCCAATGGTGCAAAACTGGCGTGCAGCTGAGATTTTCCCTGTGTTCGCTGCTGGAAATTCAAGCTATAAAGAAGGGTTAATCTGGACCCCAGCCAACTATCCGGAATCGTTTGCTGTTGGGTATACAGATAGTAATAATCTGCGGGGGTTTCACTCAGGACGCGGTCCTTCGGCATATGGAGTAATGAAGCCAGACATTTCCGCTCCAGGTGAGAACATTCGCTCTTCCGACCTACGTGGCAGCTATTCGACTTTATCTCTGACTATGTTTGGTGCACCACACATTTCTGGAGTCGTTGCCTTGATGAAGCAGGTGAATCCATCTCTTTCTGTTGATGAAATTGAAAAAATTTTAAAAGATTCAGCAACACCATTAACTGATTCCACCTATCCAACTTCACCAAACAATGGGTATGGTCATGGACTAGTAAACGCCTATATGGCCGTATCATCCATAACCAGCGGACTTGGCCGCGTTCAGGGACAAGTGGGTCATGAAGGTCAGGATACTGAGAATCCAACTTATGAACATACCGCTCCAACTGAAAACTTTGAAAATATGACATTACCTCTTACTGTTCAAGTACAAGACAATGTCAGTGTTAGAAGAGTAGAGCTAGAATACCGTGCAAGCGAAACTGCCGAATGGCAAACAGTAGCAGCAACTCGTACCGCAGGTAACTATAAGAGCGGAACGTACCAAGCCGTGATTCCGGCTGATGCCATACAGGTTCCAACCCTTACCTATCGTTGGCGCATCACGGACTATGGACAAAATGCGGTTACTTCTGACGATTACAAAGTACCAGTCAAAGCGGGTATTAGCACTGGTTATTATCAAGATTTTGAATCTATACCGAACGGCTGGACTTCTTATGGTACGAAAAACACTTGGCAATGGGGAGTACCTGCCTACGACAATGGACCAGCAACGGCCGCTTCCGGTGAAAAAGTGTACGGAACCAAGTTAAGTGGTCAATATGACGCTAGAGCCAATATGAGCTTGATGATGCCTCGAATCATCGTGCCTGAAGGTAATACTTATCTGCAGTTTAAAGACTGGTATCAAATTGAAAGCGGTTACGATAATGGTTATGTGCTTGTGTCAACAGACAAACAAAACTGGCAACAGTTGTCCAGCATCACTGGTAACTCTCTTGAATGGACTCAACGCCAAATCGATCTAACCGCATATGCTGGTCAAGAAATCTATATCGCCTTTAACCTCACCACAGACGAATTGGGCCAAAGAGCAGGCTGGTATATCGATGATGTCGCCTTAAGCAATACAGCACTTACTACAGCCAATGTAGAACTAGAAGATGCAAGACAACTGGAAAACTCGGATACCATCAAAACAATAAAAATACAAAACGTGATGGCACCTACCGCCGCGATCACACCGGCAGCAGAACAACCCATGACCCTGCCACTTGAGGCTACAGTGAGCGCGCTCGAATCAGGACGTTCTGCTATCACCAACCCAGTTGATGGTAGCTTTACCATGAGACATTCTGCTGGTGAGTTCACCTTACGTGCAGAGTCATATGGATATGTCTCTTCCGAGCAACGAGTGAAGATTCCTAAAGATGGTACGTTAGATGCCAACTTTATCTTAAAACCGGCATCGAAAGGAACGGTTAACGGAACGGTCACAAATAAGCAAACAGGTCAGCCGCTAGCTAACGCAACACTCTCTCTGATCGAAGACGCGGTCATTCAACCTGTACAAACTGATGAAAACGGACATTTCTCTATCACTGCCTATGAAGGAACCTATACATTACATGTGTCCGCGCCTTTCTTTTTCACCCAAGATATCACCATCTCCATCCCAGCAAACGGGCAGAGTGAACAAAATGTTGGGTTACCACCATTTGTAGGCTATTCAAGTGAGATAGGCTATGATGATGGGACAGCGGAAAATGCTAAATCTTGGAGTGTTACTGAAAAAAATGCTTGGGCTGTAAAAATTTCTCTACCTGAGGGCAAAAAAAGCGCCTTAGTCACTGCAGGTCTCGTCCGCTTCTGGGATAAAGGATGGCCGTCTCCAGGTGGAACAGACTTTAAGCTTGCCATCTATGATAATAGTGGAAATCAAGGTGGTCCTGGCAAACAAATAGCGGGTCCATTTGATTCGACTGCACTAACGAATGGGCAATGGTCGGTTGTCGATTTGTCAAATGAAAGCATCTTCGTAAACGACGACTTCTATTTTGTCTATCTTCAAGAAGGCGTCTACCCGAATGCTCCAGGACTTGCTATTGATACAAACAGTAAAAGCGCGGGTCGGAGCTGGCAAATGCAAAATGGTGTTTGGGTACCGTTCCCTCAAAATCAGGGAAACATTATGATTCGGGCACAGGTACAATATGAAGCGATGACTCCAGTGATTACAACACCAAAAGATGCAGCCATCACCAATCAATCTACTTTCACAGTAGAAGGGCAAGCTTCACCTGCTACCCAAGTTCATCTTTTCAATAAAGGGAAAGAAGAGGCTACCACAACAGCTAGAGAGGATGGCACTTTCTCTGTAGATGTGCCCCTTCAAAAAGGTGAAAACGTGCTGACAGCTATCTCTTCATCTAATCAAGGTAGTACGGATCCGTCCGAGCCAGTGAAGATCACCCTTGACCAGGCAAAACCAGAACTAACCATCACCAAACCTGCTGATGGTTTCAAAACAAATCAGAAGGCAGTTACGATTGAAGGAAAAGTGACCGACCTACATCTATCCGAAGTCACTATAAATGGTCAAAAAGTGAATGTCACAGAAGATGGCTCTTACTCCCTACGCCTATTACTCAATAGTGGAGAAAATAAATTTACGGTCACTGCAAAGGACCGTGCTGGAAATGAAACTAGCAAAGGAGTCGCTATTTACGCCAAGTTTAATCCACCTGCAATCACAAATTTAAAACCAGCTCAAGATGTGGTGATAAATAAGGGTAATAAGTTGACTGTCGAACTAGATAGTGAACATGGAATTAGTGGCTCCTTCATTGTTCGCTTACCTTCAACCTATGCAGCTGAAGCCACAACAACAACAAAAACAACAACAGCAACCGCAACCGCCACTTCTGTTGAAATACCATTAACAGAGCAAGGAAACGGTCACTATGTTGGTACCTGGACGGCTCCAAAAGACAAGATTAACGGTGCTGTAATCGAAGTGGTAATGAGAGACGCTTATGGAAACGAATCTCGTCAAATAGCCGATGGTAAAGTGTATGTAAACGTAAGACCTAAGTAAATCATAGATTGATAGATTCAATTTATAAAAGATTTATAAAAATAAAGAAAGTTGGTGGCCATCTACAACAGTTGGTGGCCATCTACAACAGTTGGTGGCCATCTACAACAATTAAAAATACTGCTCCCTTACGCAAGTCTTAATACAAGCAGATTTAAGGAGGATTCAAATTGATAAAAAGGAAAAAACAAGGCCACGTCACATTTAGTTTTATTTTATGTGCATTATTGTTGATCTCTACTTTTTTACCAAATTTCGCTTTGGCTAAACCCAACTCCAAAGAAAGTATTTCTCTTCAGGAAAGTTCTGATGGAGAATCTAAGAGTGCGGAAACAAAGATAGACAAAAAACTGAACGATCAGTTTAATAAGAATAAAACTGTTTCATTTTTATTAGAATTTAAAGATCAAGTGGATACAAACAAAGTTGCAATCGAAACAGCTAAAAAAGCTAAAGCTCAAAAACAAACAGCAGCCAAAACCGAATTGATGAAACGCTCAGCTATCGTCTCCACTCTCCGAGCTAAAGCCAATGAAACTCAATACTCGGTCAAAACTTATCTAGAACAAGAAAAAAAGAAAGGAAATGTTAAAGAGTTTGAATCTTTCTATATCGTAAACGGCATGGCGGTAACAGGAACCAAACAAGTGATGGAAAAACTTGCTACCTTCCCTGAAGTCGAAGAAATTCTACCTAACGAAAAGGTACAGTTAATCCCATCTGAAAGCAGTAACAAATCCACTCAATCAATAGTTAATCCTCTCGATTCAACCGAATGGAATATGGCAAAAATCGAGGCACCACCAGTTTGGAAGATGGGCATTGATGGTACAGGAATTGTAGTTGCTAGTATTGATTCAGGAGTCCAGTGGAATCACCCAGCTTTAAAAACAAAGTATCGGGGTTACGACCCAGCCAATCCAGATCAACCTGATAACACTTACAACTGGTTTGACGCTATTAATGGGAAAGCTGCACCTTATGATGATCATGGTCACGGAACTCACACCGTAGGTACGATGGTGGGTTCTGAGCCAAATGGCACGAACCAAATCGGTGTCGCTCCAGGTGCAAAATGGATTGCTGTAAAAGCCTTTACAGCGCAGGGTGCAACCACTGATGATCTACTGGCAGCTGGAGAGTGGGTTCTAGCTCCAAAGGATGCCCAGGGCAATCCGCATCCAGAAAAAGCACCAGACATAGTGAACAACTCTTGGGGTTCCGGCCCTTTTATCGATGATTTTTACCGACAAATGGTGAAAAACTGGCGTGCAGCTGAAATTTTCCCTGCATTCTCTGCTGGAAATTCCGGTCCTGCTGATGGAAGCGTCGGCTTGCCAGGCAATTATCCGGAATCGTTTGCTACTGGCGCAACAGATACTAAAAATCAGATTGCTGATTTCTCCTCACGTGGTCCTTCGGCATATGGAGTAATGAAGCCAGATATCTCTGCTCCAGGTGTGGGCATTCGCTCTTCTATACCAGGCAGCAACTATGGATTAATGAGCGGAACTTCGATGGCTTCACCAGCCCTTGCTGGAGTCGTTGCTTTGATCAAGCAGGCGAATAAATCTCTTTCCGTTGATGCTATTGAACAAATATTAACTGAAACCGCAATTCCATTAACTGACTCTAGATATCCAACTTCGCCAAACAATGGTTATGGTCATGGTCTAGTTAACGCCTATAACGCTGTCTCCTCCATTTTAACCGGAATAGGCGGAGTTCAAGGACAAGTGGTTCATGAAGGTCAAGATACTGAAAATCCAACTTATGAGCATACCGCTCCAAAAGAAACCTATACGAATATGGTATTACCTCTAACTGTTCAAGCACAAGACAATGTCAGCGTAAAAAGTGTAGAGCTACAATACCGTGCAAGCGAAACTGCCGATTGGCAAACAGTAATGGCAAGTCGTACCACAGGTAACTATAAAGGCGGAACGTACCAAGCTGTAATTCCGGCTGAAGCAGTACAGAACTCAACCCTCACCTATCGTTGGCGCATCACAGATTATGGTGCACACGAGGTTACATCTGATAATTACAACGTACCTGTCAAAACTGGAATCAGCACCGGATATTTTCAAGATTTTGAATCTACACCGAATGGCTGGATTTCTTATGGTACCCAAAACTCTTGGGAATGGGGAGTACCTACCGCTGGGCCATTAAAGGCCGCTTCTGGTGAAAAAGTGTACGGAACCAAGTTAAATGGTCATGTTGATTTCAATGCCAATATGAACTTGATGATGCCTCCAATCATCTTGCCTGAAGGTAACAGCTATCTTCAGTTTAAAGACTGGTATCAACTTGAAGACAAAGAAAGCAAAGACTTTGGTAATGTGTTTGTGTCGACAGACAAACAAAACTGGCAGCATCTGTCCAGCTTTACTGGTAACTCTTCGACATGGACCCAACACCAAATCGATCTATCCGCATATGCTGGTAAACTAATTTATATCGCCTTTAACGTCACCACAGACGATAAATTCACGACAACAGGGTGGTATATCGATGATGTCGCTTTAAGTAATACAGCACTTACCACAGCAAATATTGATCTAGAAGATGTGCAATTGGAAAATTCGGAAGCAATCAAACTAACAGAAATCCAAGACGTGATGGCACCAACCGCCACGGTAACGGTAACGCCAACAGCAGACAAACCTATGTCCCTGCCACTTGGAGCTACAGTGAGCGTGCTTGAATCAGGACGTTCTGTTGTCACCAACCCAGCTGATGGCAGCTATGTTATGTCGACTCATCCTGCTGGTGAGTTCACCTTACGTGCGGAGTCATATGGATACTACTCTTCAGATCAACGAGTGAAGATTGCTCCCAATGGTGAAGCAGAAGCCAATTTCACCTTAAAACCGCTTCCGCAAGGAACGATTAACGGAACGATCACGAACAAGCAAACAGGTCAGCCGATAGCTAACGCAACACTCTCTCTGATCGAAGACGCGATTGTTCAACCTGTACAAACAGATGAAAACGGACGCTTCTCTATCACTGCCTATGAAGGAGACTATACCTTGCATGTGTCCGCGCCTTTCTATCTGAACCAAGATATCAGGATTACTGTCCCTGCAAACGGAAATATCGAACAAAATGTCTCGTTACAACCATTTGTCGGCTATCCTAGTGAGATAGGCTATGATGATGGGACAGCAGAAGCCCATCGCACATGGGATGCCGTTAATAGTGGTTATGCTGTAAAAATGTTTCTACCTGAAGGCAAAACTAGCGCTTTAGTCACTGCTGGTCTCTTCCGTTTCCAGGATTCATCTACCTCAAATATAAAACCAGGTGGAACAGCCTTTCAGGTTGCCATTTATGATAATAGTGGACCTGGCGTGAATGGTTCTCCTGGTAAAATAGTGGCGGGTCCATTTGATGCAACTGCTGTGCAAAATGGGGAATGGACGGTTGTCGATCTGTCAGACAAAGGAATCGTGGTAAAAGACAGATTCTATATGGTCTATATCCAAAAAAACGTCAGCCCGAATACGCCAGCAATTTCATCTGATACAAGTACTACACCTGCGAGACACAGTTGGATAATGTATAATGGAGAGTTTGGACCAGCCCCTTACGAGAACATTATGATTCGGGCACAGGTAAAATATGAAGCAATGGCTCCAGTGATTACAACACCTAAAGATGCAGCCATCACCAATCAATCTACTTTCACAGTAGAAGGGCAAGCTTCACCTGCTACCCAAGTTAATCTTTTCAATAAAGGGAAAAAAGAGGCTACCACAACAGCTAGAGAAGATGGCACTTTCTCTGTAGAGGTTCCCCTGCAAAATGGTGAAAACGTACTGACAGCTACCTCTTCATCTGATCTAGGTAGTACGAAACCGTCCGATCCAGTGAAGATCACCCTTGACCAAGCAAAACCAGAACTAACCATTACCAAACCTGCTGATGGTTTTAAGACGGATCAACAAACAGTTACAATCGAAGGAAAAGCGACCGACCTGCATCTATCCGAAGTCACAATTAATGGTCAAAAAGCAAATGTCACAGAAGATGGCTCCTACTCCCTAGATGTCCTGCTCAATAATGGAGAAAATAAATTTACAGTTGCCGCAAAAGACCGTGCAGGAAACGAAACTAACAAGGAAGTCACTGTTTACGCCAAGTTTAATCCACCTGCGATCGAAAACTTAAAACCAGATCAAAATGTGGTGATAAAAAGGGGTAAGACGTTGACTGTCGAACTAGATAGTGAGCCAGGAATTAGTGGTTTCTTCTCGTTAAGCGTACCTTCAGCCTATGCATCCGCAACCGCCGCTTCTGTTGAAATACCATTAACAGAACAAGGAAAAGGTCACTATGTTGGTATCTGGAAGGCACCAAAAAACACGATCAACGGTGCTGTGATCGAAGTGGTGATGAGAGATGCTTATGGAAATGAATCTCGTCGAACAGCCGCTGGTAAAGTGTATGTCAAGTAAAAGCTAACTAAATCATAGATTGAATGAAACAGATGAGTAGACCATAGAATCACCTTTCACTTATATCCTAAATGGGTAAAGTGAAATGAGTGCTCTAAAACAAATATAGCCGGTGATTGGTTGCTGGATGTTTCCATTTGAATCTATTGAATATGTTATGAAAGTCTTCGTTAATCAAGTTCGAAATGGAAGGTTCTATCGGTTAATAAAAGAAAGAAAGGCTCACCAGTTTCTGGTGAGCTTTTTTGTGATTTGTGATAAGGAAGGTATAATCTCTATTTCTGACTTTATCCGGAGACTACCTTTTGTATCGCACTTTTTTATTATATACATGCCCTCCCTTAAATCGAAAGAGCTGTATATTTCCTTCTTTATAAGTTTCTCCAAAAACTAAAATCTCCGCCAGAACAGTAAATGAATGTCCTTTTCAATGAATTTTTTAATGCCTTGTAGTATCATAAAATAATAAAGGAGGCTGAGGCTGCTTTGATTTATATTGGACTTACAGGCTGGGGAGATCATGATGCGCTTTATCCTAATGGTACTTCTGCCAGAGCTAAGCTGAAGGAATACTCTGGACATTTTCCGATTGTTGAAGTGGATGCCAGCTTCTATGCTGTGCAGCCTCAGCGCAACGCAGAAAAATGGGTGAAGGATACCCCTGACAGCTTTCAATTTATCGTGAAAGCTTATCAGGGAATGACAGGACATCAGCGGGGAGATATACCTTTTAATTCTAAAGAAGAGATGTTCCAGGCTTTTTATCATTCTATTGCACCGTATCAGGCAGGAGGTAAGCTTGGGATGGTTTTATTTCAATTCCCGCCATGGTTTGAATGCAAAAAAGAGAATGTCAGTTATTTGAGATGGTGCAAAGAGCAAATGGGTCAAGTTCCCGTTGCGTTAGAATTCAGGCATCAATCATGGTTTGCACCTAATACATATGAGAAGACCCTAACTTTTATGGAACAGGAAAAGTGGATTCACAGCATTTGCGACGAGCCTCAAGCTGGCAGCGGATCCATTCCTGCTGTAGTGAGAGCGACAGATAACAATAAAACGTTAATCAGGATGCACGGCAGAAATGTGCATGGATGGACAAGACCTGCAATTGGTGAAGATTGGCGAGAAGTCAGGTACCTATACCGGTACAATCAGCATGAGTTGCAGGAATGGCATGAAAAGATTGATCAGCTGAAAGATGCGACTAAAGATATTTATCTTCTCTTTAATAATAATTCAGGCGGAGACGCTGCAGATAATGCAAAACAAATGCAAAAGCTTTTAAGTATTGAGTACGAAGACCTTGCACCCAGACAGCTGGATTTATTCAGCGGTGAATAAACGGAAAAGAGTTGGCTTAAATGGAATGGATATTTCTTGTCCTGATCGGTTTTATTGCTGGCACGATCGGGAGTCTTGTGGGGCTTGGTGGAGGCATCATTGTTGTTCCTGCTATGCTCTTTTCATCTGCCTTTTTTACGATTTTTGAAAACGTAACTCCGCAGACGGCAGTCGGAACTTCTTTGCTTGTTGTGATTTTCACTGGCTTATCCTCAACGATTGCTTATATGAAGGTTAAAAAAGTAGATTATAAAAGCGGATGGATCTTTTTTATCGGAAGCGGTCCCGGAGGATTATTAGGCGCTTATCTTAATAAGTATTTAAATTTGGATTCTTTCTCTCTTTATTTTGGGTTATTCATGATTGCTGTCTCACTGCTGCTTATGATGAGAGATAAATGGAAGCCAAAATACAGAGAGCCGGGTCTGGGTGATGTAATCCGCTATTATCCATCTGAAAACGGCAAAGATGCTGCTTATTTTTATAAACCGGCACCTGCTGTCTTTATCTCATTTGGAGTTGGATTTATCTCAGGGCTGTTCGGAATTGGCGGCGGAGCTCTAATGGTGCCTGCAATGGTGATGCTGTTCTTATTTCCGCCGCATATTGCAGTCGCTACATCGATGTTTATTATTTTTCTATCAGGTCTTTCAAGCTCTGTCATGCATATCGCGCTTGGAAATGTGAACTGGCTTTTTGCTTTAGCTTTAATACCGGGTGCATGGGCTGGCGGGATTGCAGGAGCCAAGATTGCAACAAAGCTATCGGGTAAAACCGTGATTAACTTACTGCGTCTTGTCCTCATTCTGTCCGGTATAAAACTGATTTATGAAGGTATTTTTTAATCGAGGAGAATGTAAATGGCAGAGACCATTCATCTATATCACACAAACGATTTGCACAGTTATTTTGAAAACTGGCCCAAAGTTGCGCACTATTTAAAAAGAATGAAAAAAGAACATGCTGCAAACGGTGAAGAAATGATTTTAGTAGATGTAGGAGATCACATCGACCGTGTTCATCCCATTACAGAAGCAACAGAAGGAAAAGCAAATGTCGACCTTCTAAATGCCCTGAATTATGATGCAGTTACCATCGGCAACAATGAAGGGATTACTCTCCCTCATGAAGCGCTTGATACTCTATATAAAGATGCGCGTTTTCCGGTTGTTCTTTCAAACTTATACACCGAACTTGGTGAACGTCCGAGCTGGGTTAAGCCTTATGAAATCATCACTCTATCAAATGGCACGAAGGCAGTATTACTCGGAGTAAGCGTTTTTTACGAAAAATTTTATCAATTGCTCGGCTGGAAAATAAAAGATCCGTTTCTAAGTCTGCAGGAGACGATTGAAATGGTGAAAGATGAAGCGGATATTATCATTTTGCTTTCTCATTTAGGAATAAATGATGATGAAATCGCGGCAAAAGAGTTTCCGGATATTGATGTCATACTAGGAGCTCATACTCATCATATATTTGAAAAAGGGAAACTATTGCATGGCACTTTATTAACAGGTGCAGGGAAAAACTGTGGATTGGTTGGGCATATTTCTCTCACTGTGGATAATGCCCGCACCTTAGTAGAAAAGGAAGCTGAAGTTATTAACATTCTTTCAGAGTCCGAATGTGAAGACACAAAACAATTTCTAGTAAATGAGACTATAAAAAGTGATGAGATCCTATCAGAAACAGTCACTGTTTTAGAAGAGGATTTATCATTGGACTGGTTTGGTCCCTCAGAATTCCCTAATCTATTAGCAGCTGCGATAAAAGAATGGTG
The DNA here is from genome assembly GCA_023823795.1 of Bacillus sp. F19. Lineage (NCBI taxonomy): Bacteria > Bacillati > Bacillota > Bacilli > Caryophanales > Bacillaceae > Bacillus > Bacillus sp. F19. The sequence goes on along the minus strand of CP085710.1, from coordinate 4,442,450 downwards.
CAAGGGAGAAGTCAGCATGGTGAATGCGGGAATGCTGCTTGAGCCTCTTAAAAAAGGCCCTGTCACCAAAAAGGATCTGCACCGAATTTGTCCGCATCCTATTAATCCCTGCACTGTTTATTTAAAAGGAGACGTCCTTAAGGAAGTTATTTTAGAAGCGCGCTCAGAAAGGATGGAGCAGCTGAAATTAAAGGGTCTTGGATTCCGGGGCCATGTAATGGGACGAATGGTTTTTGACGGAATTGAGGTTTTTACAGAGCCATTAGAAGACGGTCTGCACCATGTAAAAGAAATCTTGGTATCAGGGGCACCCATACAGCCTGATCGAATTTATGCAGTAGCTACGGTGGATATGTTTACACTTGGTGTCTTGTATCCAGCTATAGGTCATGCGGAAAAGAAAACGTATCATATGCCCGAAATGCTGAGGGACTTGCTTGCCTGGAAGCTAAAACAGGTACATTCGTCCAAGAATGCCTAATTTTCACACTCCATGTCTGCTTTCTTCATAAATTGTAGAAGGAAGGGAGTGTGAAATAAGATGGTATCAATGACACCAATTATTATTGAAAACAATCAGTTTACAGCCATTACGGTAGCATTGCCAAAAACCAATTTTTTGGCTGTGACAAGTGAGAAGGGATACATTATGTGCGGCGCGCTTGATGTAGCTTTGCTCAATGAAAAATTAAAAGACCGCGGAATTATTGCTGGGCGTGCAGTAGGCGTCCGTACCATTGAACAGCTGCTTGATGCCCCTCTTGAATCCATTACATTTGAAGCGGAAAATCGCGGCATACACGTCGGTATGAGCGGCAGAGAAGCACTGTTGAGAATGCTGTAATGATATAAAAACAAAAGCGCCTTATTTTAGGAATAGCTTATTAAATATTCATTTCAAAATCATAGATGAAAAAGAATGCGTACATCCCTCCTTGCTTGCATAAACATATCATGTAAAGGGGGGATTTATTTTTGGCCAGATTCCGCAAACGCCCTCAGAAGAAGGGGCCGCTTCCTTTCCGGTATGTATTCCTGCTTTCACTTGTCTTTTTTATTTTTTCTACAGCTGCAGGTCTGTGGATCGTTAATAAAGGAATTGAACCAACATTAATGACTGTTGCAGAGACAGAAACGAAACGGATTGCAACACTCGTCATTCAAAATGCAATTAATAAAGACATAAAAGAAGACGTTGATGTGGATGAAATGTTTGTTGTCGATACAGATGAAAAAGGGAATGTTACTACGATAGATTTCAACGCGAAGTTTGTAAGAAGCGTGCTTGCTAAAACAACAGATAAAATTCAAACGAACTTGAGAGAAGCTTCGAAAGGAAATATAGATGCACTTGAGCTTCCTGAGGGAGAACATATATCAAAAGATGAGCAGGGAGAGGGAATTATCTATTCCATCCCATTGGGTCAGGCTGCAAATAATGCGCTGATCGGTAACCTGGGGCCAAGGGTTCCGGTTCGCTTCTATGTCGTGGGAGAAGTGCAGACTGACGTAAAAGAAACCATTCAGCAGTATGGAATTAATAATGCTTTAATAGAGATTGCGGTTGAAATTGAAGTGAATGTAGAAGTTGTCATCCCCTTTTCCACTCAAACCGCTACTGTAAGAAACACAATCCCAATTGCAATAAAAGCTGTACAGGGGCAGGTTCCAAGTTATTACAATGGCGGCGGAGGAAGTTCTCCTCCTGCAATTGATGTTCCTGAGGGCTCATCTGGAAGGTAAAAAAGATGCTGAATTCTATTATATCTTCATGTAAAGACAGTGTGCCTTGAGCTGCTGTCTTTGTTCCAGTTTTTAAGCCTGTTGATAAAACTTAGAGCGGAGCCATCATACTAAAAAAGCGGGTCAGCGTATCACTGCTGACCTGCTTTTTATTTTCTTTTTCTTTTTCTGTATTCTGCACGTTCCCAAACTTTTAACTGCGGATAAGGGTCATAAGACCATTCTGTCCTGCCATTATCCTTATACATGCCGTAATGGAGATGCGGAGGGAATTTTCCCGAGGTTCCGGGAGGACCGTAGCCTGAGCTGCCGACTGAACCGATTAACTGGCCAGGCTCTACAATTTGTCCTGGCTGCAGCCCGTCAGCAAATCCGTTTAAGTGGGCAAAATAATGGTAGGTGTTGGAGCTGTCGCGTATACCAAGTCTCCAGCCGCCGAACCTGTTCCAGCCTTTCATTTCAACAATACCATAGCAAGTAGAGCTCACAGGAACTCCGTAATTAGCGAAGATGTCTGTGCCTTCATGTATTCTTCGCCCGCCCCAGCCGCGTGCATCTCCCCATGTATTTTTATAACTGTAATTGAAGCGAATGGGCACAGGGAAAGAATGCTGATCAAGATCCAATCTACCGTATTTTTGAAAAAGCTTCATATGCCCCGAGATCAATCCAATCGTTTTATCACGCTGATAATAATCCCAAAGACCAATTTTTATATTTTCGAGATCAATTCCATAAGACAGCAAATAGGCTGCAAACGTAAATAGCACATCTTCGTCATTGTCAGGCTCAGCCTTGCCGTCGCCATCTCCGTCAATTCCAATTCCTCCGAACAATGAGATGCTCGTTGGGTTTGTGTCAGATTGGTCTGGATTTTGCACACCGGCCCATACTTCCGGTCTGATATAGATGCCAATTACGCCTTTTGCTTTTGGGATATCATTCCTGGTTCTTCTTACATTACGCTCATATTGATCAACAGAGGCCAGTACGTACCAGGGGATTTGAGTAATGGTTTCAGCCTTTTTAAATAAGTTCATTCGTTCTTGATTAATTTGTTCGATGCTTTTATCTGCACCCAGCACTTGATTCGGCAGGGCGGTACAGAAGAAACAAAGAATAAACAGGATCCATATTTTTCTCACATTACCGGTCTCCTTTAAAACCAATTTCATAACCTTAGTTTGGTGTAATAAAGAAAATTCATATGTAGAAAATGTTAGAAATTTCTTCAATCACCTTCCCTTGTCCTATCTTGATCTGTTATGTTAAAGTGACTAATGTACATGTTTATTTTCATTTTCCTTTTATGCTGATCATTCGCAGAAAACACAGAGGAATACTTACAATACATACTGGAGATGATTCAGATGGCTAAGAAAGAAGAATACCTGAGAAAGCCGGATTGGCTAAAAATAAAATTGAACACCAATGAAAATTACACAGGCTTGAAAAAAATGATGCGCGAGAACAACCTTCACACCGTTTGTGAAGAAGCAAAATGTCCTAATATTCATGAATGCTGGGCAGTAAGACGCACAGCGACATTTATGATTCTTGGCGATGTGTGCACTCGTGCATGCCGTTTCTGTGCCGTAAAAACTGGCTTGCCAAACGAGCTTGATTTGAAAGAGCCGGAACGTGTAGCAGATTCAGTAGCACTAATGAACTTAAAACATGCTGTTATTACAGCTGTTGCAAGAGATGATCTCCGTGACGGAGGAGCTAATGTATTTGCTGAGACAGTCCGCGCTGTCCGCCGCAAAAGCCCGTTTACCTCTATAGAAGTCCTTCCATCTGATATGGGCGGGATCGAGGAAAACTTAAAAACCCTTATGGACGCAAGACCAGACATTCTAAACCATAACATTGAAACAGTAAAACGTTTAACTCCAAGAGTTCGCGCACGTGCAAAATATGATCGTTCCCTTGAATTCTTACGCCGCGCTAAAGAAATGCAGCCTGATATTCCTACAAAATCAAGCTTAATGATCGGCCTTGGCGAAACGAAAGAAGAAATTATCGAAACAATGGATGATTTACGTGCAAATCATGTAGATATTATGACAATCGGCCAATACTTGCAGCCTTCAAAAAAGCATCTTAAAGTATTGAAATATTACACACCTGAGGAATTTGAAGAGCTTCGTGAAATTGCAATGAGCAAAGGCTTCAGCCACTGTGAAGCTGGCCCGCTCGTACGTTCTTCATACCATGCAGATGAGCAGGTTAATGCAGCAACTAAGGCAAGACAGGCACAGGCGTAATAACAAAGCACCCGCATCATTTGATGCGGGTGCTTTGTATTTGCGGGCAGCGGGTAGGATCCGTTTGGTTGATATAAAGTTGAAAACAGGCAGATAATTTCAATTTTCGGTTGTTTAATTTTAATAATCAAAGATATGCGGTCAAACCCGGACTTTTCGGGTGAATTCTTATCTGCCTGCCCGAGTCTGACCAGTCGATTCCACTTTTCTATGTTGTCCAGCTCCATTTCCTAGCCCCTCGGCCAGAATAAATTCCCCGAAAAAGGCAAACCCGGCCTTTTCCGGTGAATTCTTATCTGTCTGTCGGAGCTGAACAGTCGGTTCCGCTTTTCTAAGTTGTCTAGCTCCACCTCCTAACTCCTCGGCCAGAACAAATTCCCCGAAAAAGGCAAAAACCGGCCTTTTCCGGTGAATTCTTATCTGTCTGTCGGAGCTGAACAGTCGGTTCCGCTTTTCTAAGTTGTCTAGCTCCACCTCCTAACTCCTCGGCCAGAACAAATTCCCCGAAAAAGGCAAAACCGGCCTTTTCCGGTGAATTCTTATCTGTCTGTCGGTTCCGCTTTTCTAAGTTGTCTAGCTCCACCTCCTAACTCCTCGGCCAAAACAAATTCCCCGAAAAAGGCAAAACCGGCCTTTTCCGGGGAATTCTTATCTGTCTGTCGGAGCTGAACAGTCGGTTCCGCTTTTCTATTTATACCTAGTCTGCTCGTAGTTATCCTTCATATCCTGGTCAAGGTTTTCGTTTGTTTCACCGTAGCCTTCCCCGTTTGCGTTCTCACCTTTGTTGAGTATGCGGCCTTGTGGCGATTTCAGCATTTCTTTTATTGTATTATTGATGATTTGATCAATATCTCTGTTGTTTGGATCAAGACCTGAGTACCCTTCAATTTGCTTAATCATTTCAGGATTATCTGAAAGGTATACGTGGTAATATCTTGGCACTACGGAAATCGCTGTTTTTTTCACTTGATCGGCTGTTTCATTTCGATTTTTAGAATCGGTCTTATATCCGACCAGTACTTCTTCATCGGTTACGAGCGTTGCAACATCCTGAATATTGGGAAGCTGGACAATTAAGCTTGAAATGGCATTAGCAACCTCTTCGTGATCAATACCAGGTACTTTGTTGTAATCCTCGTCTTCGGCCAGATTGCTCTTTACATGACGAACATAGCCAAAATCAGATGATTGATTGTCTTTTCTGTTTTCTATGCCGTTTTCATTTTTTACATTAACGGTATTGCCGCCGTCTTCAAATAACTCATTTTCACTTGCAGTATTTTGGCATCCACTCATGATGATCATACCTATCAAGGACGCCGTGAACGCGATTTTCTTCATCGCAAACACCTCCGTAACCTTAGGTTGACCAAAACAGACGCAATCTTTCTTAGCAATTGATGGGGAAATCGATTATGATAGTATTTAGAAAGCTTTCATGCGAGGTGATAGTAATGATAACGGTTCAAAATCAAAGCTTTGAACTCATTAAGGACGAAAAAAATGGATTCAATGAAGAGGCATTTAAAGCACGTTATTCAGAAATCCTCAATAAGTATGATTACATCGTCGGTGACTGGGGCTATAACCAGCTTAGACTTAAAGGCTTTTTTGATGATCAAAATCAAAAAGCTTCCTATGACACAAAAATCAGCACCCTTGATGAATACATTTTTGAGTATTGCAATTTTGGATGTGCCCATTTTGTTTTAAAGAGAATAAAGAAATAAGCCGTGGGGAAAATCCACGGCTTATTATTTTGACGTATATGGAGGTTCTTCATTTTTCTCCGGGTCGTCGTGGGCAGGATGTGCTCCCGGATACTGCCTTGGCAGATTCTGATGCAGCGATTTAAACTCATAGGTAAAAGCGCTGTAATAACGCTGACCCTCTTTCCACTCAGAGCTTTTGTTTTCCACAGGTTCATTCTTGCCCCGCGGTGCACCGTAAGGCCCCTCTGGAAAAATTTCCGGCAGGACCATATTTCTCATGTCTTCAACATTTGAAAAATCAGTATACTCCCGTTTTTCTTTATCATCCATTGTATCACCTGCTTTTTTCTAGAGATAAGAAAGTATAAAGTTCTGTGCATTGATGAAAAGCTGAATTGCCCAATTCCTCGGCCAGAACAAATCCGTCAAAATAAATTAAACCCGGACTTTTCTGCCGATCTGCCATCCTTGAGCTAAACGGGCGCTTTCTCTTTTCTGACTTAGTTTACGATGGATGACCGTATCTTATCCTTACACCATTTCATATAAAAATTCCCTCAGCTCATTTGCTTCTTCTTCCTCAAGGCTGAAAGCATGTTCAATATATCCCGGTTCGTTTAAGTCATCCTCGCCGATAATCGCAAAACGGCTGCTCAATAAATTCAGAACAAGGTGTTTTCCATAATAGCGATCTGACTTAACAATGGCTAAATCAAAGCGGCTGTTTTCACCCATGAAGCTGACAAAGCGCGTTTTTGTTTCGACTGTATCATCGTATAAATAAAATCTTTCGGACATGTTCATTTCCCCCTTGGACCAGATCATTTTATCTAATCATAGCAAACGTTTCACTTTACCGAAACAAGTTGTAAACATTTCGTTTTTCAGTGAAAGGAATTATTACCGGAATAAATTGAAATCAGCCAAATTGTGATAAAATACAATTATTGAGCGGCGCATGCGTGCTGCACTTGAAAGAGAAAGTTGGGAGTGTCAAAAGATGTATTTTGTAGATCGCGAAAAAATCGAAGAAACTCTGGTTTATTTTGAAAAAAACCTTACTCTATTTTCAGAGCACAAAGAATGGAAAACAGATATCGAAGTGAAAGCGCTTGAACGTCTTGCCCAAATGATGATTGAAGCCATACTCGATGCCGGAAACGCAATTATTGACGGTTTTATTATGAGAGACCCTGGCAGCTATGAGGATATTATCGATATTTTGCTCGATGAAAAAGTGGTTGCCGCTGCTGAAGCTGATGGATTGAAAGAAGTAATCGGTTTCCGTAAACAGCTCGTACAGGAGTATCTATTCATCGATCACATTGCACTTACAGATATCTTGAAAAAACAGTCGGATGTGCTTGACGGTTTTCCTTCCCGCGTAAGAGCTTATCTGGAAAATGAACTTGGACCGGTTTCTGCTTTTAGACATTAAAGAATAAACGTATTATAATAAATGGACGCTTCCTTTTTAAGAAGGCGTCTCATTTTTTTTCATAAAGCAAGGAGTGAGATGGATGAAGAAGTACAAAGGCTATTTAATTGACCTGGATGGAACCATGTATCGCGGCAAAGAACGAATCGAAGAAGCAAGCGACTTCGTTAAATTATTAATAGACAAAGAAATACCGTATTTATTTGTTACCAATAATTCATCAAGAACACCTCAGCAGGTAGCGGATAAATTAAATTCATTTGATATTCCTGCAGACGAGGATAAAGTATTTACAACAAGCCAGGCAACGGCAAATTACATTTATGAGAAAAAAGCAGGTGCGACCGTTTACGTGATTGGAGAAGAAGGCATTCAGCAGGCATTGATCGAACGGGGCCTGAAGCTTGTTGATGAAAATCCTGATTTTGTCGTAACAGGGATAGACAGAGACATTACTTATGAAAAATTAGCATTGGGCTGTATCGCTGTTCGAGGTGGCGCAACTTTTATCTCAACAAATGGCGATATTGCCATACCTACAGAACGCGGACTGCTCCCGGGCAACGGTTCATTAACATCGGTCATTTCTGTTTCTACAACCGTACAGCCGATTTTTATCGGTAAACCGGAAAGCATCATTATGAAACAGGCTTTAAAAGTACTGGGTACAGACTCTGAAGATACGTTAATGGTCGGCGATAACTATGATACAGATATTAAGGCGGGCATGAATACAGGTTTGGACACTCTGCTTGTCCATACTGGTGTGACCCTGCGCGAGCATTTGCTGAACTATGAGGAAAAGCCAACTTATACGGTTGATTCATTGTCTGAGTGGTTTGACAAAATTTAAAGAAGCAGATAGCGCATCGGGTTTTGATGCGCTTTTTTTATATTGTGGCAGCTAAAATAAGGGAATATAAGCTAATAAATTAGCTTGCTAAAATCAATTTTCCGCATATAAAATGGCGATTTTCGCTATAAACTTTAATACGTATGCCGGCAGCGGTGTCCAGCTGCGGCGTTTAACTCCGCTTTTAGAAAGGGTCGCCATACAAGTTAAAAGCTCCTTATATGGCGGACCCTTTTCGGTCTGCCTGGGATAACCAGGCGATTCACATTTGGGATTGTCTGGATCCGATTTTCGTTATCACTCAGTATTCTTAGCCCGATGAGCAAGCCTGCTTGATGCTGCGGCTGCGATAGCTCCAATGATATCATCGAGATAGGTATGGACCATTCCGGATGATTTATCATTGAGGAATTTAAGGATTCCAGGTTTTTCTTTGTCGATATAGCCGTAGTTCGTAAATCCAATTGATCCATAGATGTTGACGATGGACAGGGCAATGATTTCATCAACCCCATAAAGGCTTTCATCACTTTCGATAATGGCCTGAAGCGGTTCCTCAAGCATCTTTTTCTCCGCCAGAATATCTAATTGTATGCCGGTTAATATGGCATTTTGCACTTCTCTTTTTGATAATACTCGATCTATATTTTCCAAACATTGATCGATTGTTAATGAAGGATGATATTTTACTTGCAGAAAGTATACGAGTTCTGCGATATCTTCTACTTTTACTCCACGGTCCTGTATCCATTGTCTTGCTGTTTTTTCAACAATATCCATCTTTTCTTTTTCTTTCATCCATTTCACCCAATCTTGTTTTTACTATTTTACGCAAACGGTCTTCTGAATGTGTAATAAAAAATGTCAATCATTAAAAAGTGTTTAACTTAGGAACCAAAATATACATAAATGAGCAAACTTGCGATTACGATAGGGTAAGGACTTTTATATATATGGGGGAGAAACTGGTGGAAAAATTGATACGGGAACAATATGGACTTAGAGTGGCAGAGACATTCAGAGTGGGTAGTTATGATGCTTTCTCATATCATCAGCATGTCTATTTGATCGTCCCGCTGTCACATATAGACGATGAAGAGCTTTATGAACTGTATAATATGAGTCAATTTCTGCTTGAACGCGGTGACCCGTTTGTGGCGGTTTTTTTGTTAACGAAGCAAGGGAATTTATATATAGAATGGGAAAAAAGGAAATATGGAATTCTGAAAACCTCTTATGTTCCAAGTGAGCGGGTGTTTCAGGTGGGAAGAGAACTTGCACGATTTCACCAAAAAGCCAGGAGCTATCCCTATCAGGTGTCAAAGATAAGCAGAATCGGCCAATGGAAGATGCTTTGGGAAAAGCGCACAGATCAGCTTGAGGGGTTTTGGAGAGGAAAAGTCCGTTCGCAGCCGCTTGATTCTTTTGAAAAAATGTTCGCTGAATCCTTTCCATATTATATGGGTCTTGCCGAAAATGCTATTCAATACTTAGTAGACACAGAACTTGACGATGAGCCTCAGCCCATAGATTCAGCAACTGTCTGTCATCACAGATTCTATTCGGATACATGGAAATCATCAGGACTTGTCAAAATTCCGACAGATTGGGTGTTTGATCACTGCAGCAGAGATATTGCCGAATATTTAAGAAACCAATTTTTTGAACATCCCGATACTCTCCGCCAGGATGGATTTTTACTTTTAGATGAGTATGACCGGACAACGCCGCTCTCGTCTTTTTCATGGAGACTCATATACAGCCGCCTGCTGCTGCCGATTCATTATTTTGAATGCATTGAAGATTATTATTTATCATCAGAAACAGATAAACCCTATTATGAGGCAAAGCTTTCGGAAATGCTCAAGACTTCCTCCAAATACGAGGGATTCCTGAAATCATATGCACAATTACTGTCCATGCGGACGAAAAAAATTTATTTGCCTGCTATACATTGGCTTTAGGGCCTGTTCAATCCTCTCACACCTAATGTTAAGATAAAAGAAAAGGGAAAAAGGGTGAGAGGATGAAAATGCCAAAAATATTCATAACACGGAAATTTCCTGAAGAAAGATTGGAAGCGCTTAAGAATTTAGCAGAAGTGCAGATGTGGGATAAAGAGGATGAGCCATGTCCGCGGGACCTGCTGCTTGAAAAAGCAAAGGAAGCAGATGCGCTCTTGACGATGCTTTCCGACCAGGTTGACGAGGAGCTGCTTAATAAAGCAGAAAACGTAAAAGTCATTTCAAACCTTGCTGTAGGATACGACAATATTAATCTTGACTATGCGAAGCAAAAAAATGTGATTATCACAAACACACCTGATGTTTTAACAGATACAACAGCTGACCTCACATTTGCCCTCATCCTCGCTGCTGCCAGGCGGGTCATTGAAGCGGCAGACTATGTGAAGGGAGGGAAATGGACAAGCTGGAGCCCTCTTTTGCTTGCTGGAGCAGATGTTCATCATAAAACGATCGGGATTGTCGGCATGGGGAAAATAGGCCAGGCTGTGGCAAAACGAGCAAAAGGATTTGACATGAACATTCTGTATCATAATCGGTCTAGAGATTACGATGCTGAAAATAAGTTGGAGGCAGTTTATAAAAACCTGAATGAATTGCTGGCACAATCGGATTTTGTTGTCTGCATGACGCCTCTTACGAATGAAACGAAAAAGATGTTCAACGCTGACAGCTTCAGGAAAATGAAATCTTCAGCTATTTTTATTAATTCCTCGCGAGGCGGAACCGTTGTGGAGGAGGATTTGATAAAAGCCCTTGAAGAAGGTGAAATTGCAGGAGCGGGGTTGGATGTATTTGAAAATGAACCAATCAGCCCCGATCATCCGCTGTTAAAGCTTCCAAATACAGTTGCGCTCCCTCATATTGGCAGTGCGACGATTGAAACAAGATACGCTATGATCGATTGTTGTGTTCAGAATATCAAGTCGGTTTTAACAGGGAAACCACCCATTACGCCATTAAATTAGATTACTGATTTAAAGAACGGGGTATAGTGTTCTAAAACGGGAGGTTTCACAATGAACAGTTTTTTAGTGCAGTATACAGATAAAAAAACAATGGAGAGGATCTTTGATGGTCCCATTTTTCCAACGGAGGAAGAAGCCATGCTTGAAAAAGAAAAACTTGAGCGCAAAGGCCACATTGATGTAATAGTAGAAAGCGAAAATGATATACAGCTTGACCGCGAATAGAAAAAGACGTGCGATTTACCGCACGTCTTTTTTAAACGACTGATCTTCAGAGCTTGGATCCTTGATCAGATCGGATCTGACGAAGGCGCTTGCGATTTACATATTAGTATTTTCCAAAAAATATAAACCCAGTATAATTAACAAAGAAAGCGATTACATAATATATTACTGAAAATTCTCTATTGATATGCAATGGCACACTGTTTATAATGACAATAATAGAAAGTGTCTATCATACATATACAAATGTATTTACAAGAAGGACATCAAGGGAGTGGATAAATTCATGAAAGCAATTCAAGTTGGTTTATTGGGACTAGGTACAGTCGGAAGCGGTGTAGTGAAAATTATTAACGATCACCAGGATAAATTGATGCACCAGGTAGGCTGTCCAGTTAAAGTGAAAAAGGTCCTAGTACAGGATATTGATAAAAAAAGACAGGTTGAATTCGGAAAAGAGCTTCTGACGAGAAACGCTGATGAAGTTATCTGCGATCCTGAAATAGATGTCATTATTGAAGTAATGGGCGGCATCCTGCATACAAAGGAATATATTCTTCAGGCTCTTCAGGCTAAAAAGCATGTAGTTACTGCGAATAAGGATCTTATGGCCGTCTATGGCACGGAGCTTTTAGATGCTGCAACAGAAAATGGCTGTGACCTATTTTATGAAGCAAGTGTTGCCGGCGGAATTCCGATTTTAAGAAGTTTAGTAGATGGACTTGCTTCAGACCGAATCAACAAAATGATGGGAATCGTGAACGGAACAACGAATTTCATCTTAACAAAAATGAGCAAACAGGGAAGTCCATATGCAGAAGTGCTGAAAGAAGCCCAGGATCTTGGCTATGCTGAGTCGGATCCTACTGCGGACGTAGAAGGCCTGGATGCTGCGCGCAAAATGGCGATTCTCGCACGTCTCGGTTTTTCAATGCACGTAGATTTAGAGGATGTAAGTGTTAAAGGGATCAGTGAAGTAACGGATGAGGACATCAGCTACAGCAAGAGACTTGGGTATACAATGAAGCTGATCGGCATCGCCAACCGCAACCATAATAAAGTCGAAGTCAGTGTACAGCCTACACTGCTGCCCGATTATCATCCATTGGCATCGGTTAACAACGAATATAATGCTGTATATGTGTACGGAGAAGCTGTAGGAGAAACGATGTTCTACGGTCCGGGTGCAGGAAGCCTGCCGACTGCAACAGCTGTTGTTTCTGATCTAGTAGGCGTCATGAAAAATATGAGACTTGGAGTGAATGGACGAAGCGCAGTGCTTCCTCAATTTGAAAAAGCATTGAAGCAGAGCGATGAAATCTATGCCCAGCATTTCCTTCGGATTCATGTGAAAGATCAGGTGGGGGCATTTTCAACAATTACTTCCTTGTTCTCAGAACGCGGGGTCAGCTTTGAGAAAATTCTGCAGCTTCCGCTAAAAAACAGCAATCTGGCAGAAATTGTGATTGTCACGCATCAGGCATCAAACAAAGACTTTGATGAGATCCTTTCAAACCTGCTTGATCTTGAAGTCGTAAAGGGCATTAAAAGCTCATATCGCGTAGAAGGGAACGGTTACTCATGATGTGGAAAGGTCTCTTGAATCAATACCGGAATTACTTGCCCGTAAATGACAAAACACCTTTACTTACGCTTAACGAAGGAAATACCCCTCTTGTTTTTTTACCAACTCTATCAGAGCAGTTAGGGCTTGAGCTGTATGCAAAAACAGAAGGCGCCAATCCGACGGGCTCCTTTAAAGACAGAGGAATGGTAATGGCTGTTGCAAAAGCAAAAGAAGAAGGCAGTGATACAGTTATCTGTGCTTCTACGGGAAATACATCTGCTGCAGCAGCTGCCTATGCAGCCAGAGCGAAAATGCGCTGCATTATTGTCATTCCTGACGGGAAAATTGCGTTTGGAAAACTGGCACAGGCAGTGATGTACGGAGCAGAAATCATTGCTATAAAGGGAAACTTCGATCAGGCGCTGACAATGGTCCGCAGCATGTCTGAGAAGCTTCCTATTACTCTTGTAAACTCTGTGAATCCTTACAGACTCGAAGGGCAAAAAACAGCTGCATTCGAGCTTTGCGACGCATTGGGAGCAGCTCCGGATATTCTGGCAATCCCAGTCGGCAATGCCGGAAATATTTCTGCGTATTGGAAGGGTTTTTTAGAATATGACAGCATTCATCAGACTGGCCTCCCGCAAATGCACGGCTTTGAAGCAGAGGGAGCAGCTGCCATTGTGCGCAATCAAGTAATTGAAAATCCTGAAACGATTGCAACCGCCATTCGGATCGGCAACCCGGCAAGCTGGGATAAAGCTGTTCATGCAGCGGAGCAGTCAAACGGCTTTATTGATGAAGTAACAGACGCGGAAATTATTGAAGCCTATCAGCTTTTAGCAAAGACTGAAGGCATTTTTGTAGAGCCTGCTTCATGCGCTTCCATTGCAGGATTAATAAAGAGCGTGAAGAAGGGCGTTTATCAAAAGGGAGCTAAAGCAGTTGCTGTTTTAACAGGAAATGGATTAAAAGATCCAAACGTAGCTGTTGATCTCTCTGAAATCAAACCAATCGTGCTTCCTAACGATGAACTTGCTGTTATGGAGCAGCTTAAGGGAGTGGGTGCATGGTGAAGGAAGGCGACATGTTAAAGATAAAAGTTCCCGGAAGCACGGCGAACATTGGACCTGGCTTTGATTCTGTCGGTCTTGCTGTAAATCGTTATCTGGAACTGAGGGTTACTCCTGCTGAAACATGGTCTTTTATTCCGTTAAATGAGGAAATGCTCACTATCCCAAGAGATGAAGAAAACCTCATTTATCAAGTTGCAAAAAGAGTGGCATCATCTTATGAATCTGTCCTGCCCAGCTGTACAGTTGAGGTATGGAGCGATATTCCTATGGCACGGGGGTTAGGGAGCAGTGCAGCTGCTATCGTGGCGGGAGTGGAGCTTGCAAATGAATTATGCTCTTTAAAGTTAAGTATGCATGAAAAGCTGCATCTGGCCAGTATTATTGAGGGTCACCCGGATAATGCAGGAGCATCTTTGTACGGAGGATTAGTAGTGGGGCTTCATCAGGAGCAAGAAACAGAATTGGTAGCCGTTCATGAAGTCGACGTAGATCTAGTGGCAGTTGTTCCTCCATACAAGCTGTATACAAAAGATGCCCGTGACGTCCTTCCCGGGTATTTGGAATACAGCGGGGCAGTAGAGGCAAGCGCAGTCAGCAATGTTTTGATAGCCGCTGTTCTGTCAAACAACTGGCCACTTGCAGGGAAAATGATGCAAAAAGATTTATTTCACCAGCCGTATCGCGGTACTTTGATTAAGGAGCTTTCGAAAGTACATAAAGCGGCTATGGATGCAGGTGCATATGGCGCGGCTCTCAGCGGTGCTGGGCCTACTGTCTTGGCATTTACGGCTAAAGGGAAAGGGAAAACACTCGCTAAACTGCTTAAAGCGCAATTTCCTAAATGTGAAGTCGAAGAGCTGGCACCAGTATTAGAGGGATCAAATGTTTATTATGAAGCCCGTTCTGGACAAGTTCGGAATTCGATTGGATAGGGCATTCTCGTGTGAGGATGCTTTTTTTGTTTTGAGAGGCTGATCAGCCTTAGTTTTGGATGTTTCTGTTCAATTTCAAATAATCTATTTTAAGACGCTTCAGAAGGAAATTTATTTAGCTTGTCGAAATAAATAGAATAACGGAAAAAAATTCAAGGGAAAGTATGGTGTTGATCAAAATGGAAAGTGTAAAGCAAAAGAGAGGGATGACAGCTGAAGACTTATACAAGCTGAAGTCAGTCAACGATCCTCAAGTTTCACCGTGCGGTACAAAGGCCGTTTACGTTCAAACGTCAATTCACGAAGAAAAACATCAATACATATCAAATCTATTTTTAACAGACTTAGAAAAGAATATTTCCAGTCAATGGACATATGGTGAAGGTAAAAATGCTTCTCCGAGATGGTCTCCTGATGGCAGCCGTCTTGCTTTTATATCAGATCGCAATGGAAAGAATCAGTTGTTTCTCATGTCAGCATCTGGCGGCGAGGCTAAAGCACTCACAAAAGAACATTTATCTGTCTCACAGCCTGTCTGGAGTCCCGATGGCAAGAAAATACTTGCAGCTATTTCTTTAGCGCCAGAGGACAAATTAGACAAAGAGGATAAGGATGAGAAAAAGCTGCCGGAGCCGCTCGTAGTTGAGGATATGAGGTACAAGTCTGATGCAGCCGGTTTTGTAAAGAACCGTAAAAGGCAGCTTGCGATTGTGGATGTGAAAACAGGGGAGCTTGAACTTTTCGGTTCAAGGGAATTTGATTATAACGATGGAGCCTGGTCCCCGGATGGGAAAGCGCTTGCGTTTACTTCGAATATGACGGACGATCCCGATCAAACTTTAATCTCAGACGTTTTTATTCTATCTTTAGATACTAATGAGCAGCAGCAGCTGACGAACAGCAATGGTTTCTTTGGCAATCTATCCTGGTCGCCGGATGGAAGCTATCTATCTTTTCTTGGTCATGAAAAAGAATTCCAAAGTGCGACTTTCTCAAAAATTTGGCTGTACAGAATGGAAACAGAAGAGTTATCGTGCTATTCAGCTGACTGGGACGTTCACATCAGTGATGCCGTTGTAGCGGATTTTATATCTGGAAGTGTGAATCCAGGTCTTATTTGGACAGAGGACAGCCAGGGATTTTACTTTATTTTAACCGATCAGGGCAATACGGGTGTCTATTATGGATCGCTTGAAGGACAAACCTTGCCGGTAAGGTTTGAACAGGAGCATGTGTACGGGTTATCGGTTCACCCTGGCAGTCATACTGCAGTTCTCGGAATCAGTTGTCCTGATCATCCTTGCGACCTGTATTTCTTTGATTTCAGCACAGGGGAAAATCGTCAGCTTACACATGTAAATGATGAATTCTTACAGGAAATCGAGCTCGCTGTACCTGAAGCAATTAAGTGGAATGCAGAAGATGGACTTGAGCTTCACGGATGGATCATGAAGCCGGTTGGATTTAAGGCAGGCGAAAAATACCCGCTCGTTCTTGAAATTCATGGCGGTCCGCACGCCATGTATGCCAACACTTATTTCCATGAGTTTCAGATGCTTGCAGCAAGCGGAAAAGCCGTCCTCTATACAAATCCGCGGGGAAGCCATGGATATGGACAGCATTTTGTTGATCAGGTGCGCGGTGATTATGGAGGAAGCGACTATACCGATTTAATGAGTGCAGTGGATTATGCTCTTGAAAGCTATGATTATCTTGATAAAGATCGATTAGGTGTCACAGGAGGCAGCTATGGCGGGTTTATGACAAACTGGATTGTCGGTCATACAAACCGGTTTAAAGCAGCTGTTACACAGCGTTCAATCAGCAACTGGATCAGCTTTTACGGAGTGAGTGATATCGGCTATTACTTTACAGAGTGGGAAATCGGAGGCAATTTGATCGATGATTTTGATAAACTGTGGCAGCACTCGCCGTTAAAATACGTCACAAACGTAGAAACGCCTCTATTGATTCTTCATGGCGAAAAAGACTACCGCTGTCCTGTAGAGCAGGCTGAGCAGCTTTATATCGCTTTAAAGCGCCTGAAAAAAGAAACAAAACTCGTGCGCTTTCCAGAGGCGAATCATGAATTATCCAGAAGCGGCCATCCTAAGCTTAGGATCGACCGGTTAAATCATATAAAGAATTGGTTTAGCGAATATTTATAAGCATAAAAAAAGATGGTGAGCGGGCTCACCATCTTTTCATTTTCATTAGAATACTTGTTCTACCTCTACAACACCCGGTACTTCTTCAAGAAGGGCGCGTTCAATCCCTGCTTTAAGTGTGATTGTTGAACTTGGGCAGCTGCCGCAAGCTCCTAAAAGGCGTAATTTTACGATGCCGTCTTCTACATCAACTAGTTCACAATCCCCGCCATCACGAAGCAAGAATGGGCGTAATTTATCTAATACTTCCTGTACCTGTTCTACCATTTGAGTTTCTGTTGTCAACTTAATCGACTCCTTCCTTATCCTGCTATTATATTCAAAAAAACGCTAAAAATCTATTCATATGATTGAAGTAAAATCTGTTAATGCCACTATTTTAACATATTCCCTGGCGAATAAAAATGGATACTTTCAGCATATAAGTTTTCATGGAAAAAAAACGCTTCCTCCCTTACAATGAAACTTAAGAAAAGGGGGAATACGATTGAAAAAGCAAGTGGAAGTGTGTATATATGGAGCTGAAGTATTATGCCCAAGCTGTGTAAATCTTCCCTCATCAAAAGAAACATATGAATGGCTGGAAGCAGCAATTTCAAGAAAATTTCCGCAGCAGCAGTTTAAAATAGAATATGTTGATGTATTTTCGCCTCAAGACAATCCTGAAAAAAAGAGTTTTGCGGAGAAAATCGCAAATGATGAGTATTTTTACCCTTTGGTTGTTATTAATGGAGTGGTAGTAGGAGAAGGCAATCCGAAATTGAAAACCATTTATGCGGAAATGGAGAAGCATGGGTATGTTTCTGCTTAATGATTTAACGTGCAAGTGCAGCTTGCTGAAAGTGTTTTTTTATTATTTGAACAAATAATAAATTGAATGATCCAAGTTCCGGGCGCTCACCCCATAAAAAATCCCTCAAATTAAAGCAAAAACGCAAGGCATCTCATTGCCTTGCGTTTTTCTTATCCATTATGGTAGAGCTTTAACAGGCGGTCTAAGTCCTTCCATGAAAGCTGAATTTGAAAAATGGTTAGATGCTCGTGGATGGTTTTATGAAGAAGTTAAAAAGAAATGATTAAAGCCCTTCTCTTAATTGAGAGGGGCTTTTTTTATTTACCAGTAACTATTTTCGAATACTTCAATTTCAATGTTGACCCAACTTTTCAAGTGGATAGTATATTGGTCTATTCTCCCAGTAAATAAGTCTGACTTATCTTTTACACCCACTATAGAGGATATCAATTCTTTATCGATGTATAAGTTATTGCCATCTAATTCTTCATGAATTACAATATTTTCTCCTCTTAATTGTGTCACCATATAATAATCTAAGAAGGTGTCAAATATGCTTAGAAGAACTTTAACAGATAAACAAAATGAAGTATTAAATGCCTTATGTGATTTTATTAATAAAGAAGGACTGCCACCTTCATACAGGGATTTGATGAAAATCGTAAATCTTAAATCATCTTCCACAATAAAGGGTCATCTGGATTGTTTAAAAGCTAAAGGATTTATCACTTGGGAGCCAGGATTGCCTAGGACTTTGAAGATAATAAGTCAAAATAAAACCGCCTAATTATGGCTAAGGGGTTCCGTTTAAGTAGAGAAACAGTAAATAGCATTAAAAATAGCAGGGTAATTCGCATATGAATTAGACCTGCTTTTTTGTTGATATAACAAGGATTTCAACCGTTTTTGAGTAGAATTAGTTACCTGATTAGCACCCTAATCGGTCTATATAAGGTTCATCGTAAATAAAACCCCACAGTTTATTCTCCATTCCAGGCATTTTAACCACTCCTTTTAGTTTTCATTCATGGTTTATATATCCAAAAATCCAACCTCATCAGGATGAATTTTGATATTGACGATGAAAATAATGCATGTTTTTTCCTCACATACTATCGTTATATGGGAATAGGCTTTTTTACGATACAAAAAATGGAAAAGAACAGATTCTTCCTCGGATCTATTCCATTTCTTTTGGATTTCATCTAAAGATGAAGTTGAACTTGTACGAGGTCATGGAGATTATTTAAACCTTATTTTCTCCTAATTTTCTTTAAGTAAAGGGCGCTTTCTTTCAAGATATGGTTTGCTAAAACGTCAGCCTTTTTTCTTCCTGACTAACAGGGGATTCCTTTAATGTTTTTGAATATGAAAAAACTGGCGTGTGCCGCTTCACACGTCAGTTTTATATTAAAGCCCATTTATTGATCAGATGAGATTTTTATTAAGAATATTCATAAATAATGTCATTCACCTCTATTGTATGAATCTTATTAATATCTGCATTGTTTTGATCAAAAAGAACAACATTATAACCTGGTCCCATTGCACTATCGAATAAAATCCCATCAAATCCTTTAGATTTAATCAATTCTGTTATGTACTGGGTGGATAAATACTCTATTTCTGATTTATCAGGATCTACAGGAGTACTTAACTCTTGAATGAAAGATGATAATATTTTTTCTATTTCTAAAATGTCATATGGCGATTCGAAATCAAATGGAGATATTGGCTGTCTAAATAAGGCTGCCAATTTTAACTTTTTCTTTGGTTTGATGTGAGCAACAGTTACTTTTGCCCCTTTCCATGGCCTGATTTCAGCTATACATGTTGGCTCATCTACTGCACAATACAAATAACTTATTCCACGAGGATTAGCTCTTCCTGCTGTGGCTATTTCAGCTGGAGGAGCCATCATTTTACTGATTGGGTGTACGCCTAATCTAGCCCTAAATAAATCTATATTTTCGGTATATACTGTCCTTAGTTCTAAAATATCATCAAAACTTTTATTAAAAACATCATTTGTGGCTTCAGGAAAAAATCTGTTACCGTGTTTTATTTCTTCCTTAAATGAATCCCAAATATCTTCCCAATCTTCTAAGGGATGGACAAAGGTAAATGCTTGCGTAATTCTTGAATATAAATTATGTGGATCAATATATTCCTCTGGATCCCATTTTTTATAAGCATTCAAGATGTCAAACAGTAAAGTTTCATCGGTTCCCGTTCCTACAATCCCTTCCGAAAAAACATTCCAATCTTCGTTTATTAGCTCTATAAGACGATCGCCAAAGTCCGATGGGTCATCATGAATTTCGGGATGGTAATATTCATAAGGTTCTGTGCTTTCATAATGTTTAAAAAGCCTATCGAATTCTTCCGTTAATTCATCAACATCAATGATATAAACTTCCTCAGTATGGCAGTAATCACAATTGCCAATCTCATCATATTCTTTAATTTTGAGTATTAGATATATATCTTCAAAGCAATTTTGACAGCATTTCATTTAAATATCACCACTTACCTTATAAATACTTTAATATTCTAGAGATATATATTAATAAATCCCTCAAGTAGTATTTTACTAAATAAAGTTTATAATTTCATCCAAACTGTTGGTTTTTAGCTAAGCGTTGATGAGAATTAACATAACATTTCAGCAACTTCACTTTGAATATCATAAAAGATATTTCAGCAAAAACTAACATTGTGAAGAATTATACGAACGGGTGCGTTACTTGAAAAAGTATTAAGTGATTTTAGGACTAATGCTATATTTTAGGTATTCAATTAAAGGGCGCTATTCTTCGATAAGACAACATAAATGATCTTCAACAATCGGGGGCGATTGCTTAACAAAGTGTCGCCTCTTCTTATTGAAGTAAAGGGCAGTTTAGCATTCCTGTAGATCGTTAAATATCAGGTTTGAAAAAAATAGAGCCCCTCAGTAAGATACGAGTATAGAGTCCAATCTAACTCAGAGTCTTAAGGAGGAAGCCCTACTATGAATTTTAAAATGCAAGACAAACAAAATCAACTAATAGAAAGAATTTCCGATACACATCTTATTGTTGGTGTGGATATCGCTCAACAACTACACGTTGCCAGAGCAGTTAACTTCCGTGGAATTGTAATTGGAGACCCTATTACATTTGAAAATAATGAAGAGGGGTTCGTTAAACTATTAAACTGGATTAAAGATTTAAAAAGAATAAAAAACTTAGATGCAGAAATAGTAGGTGTGGAGCCTACAGGGCATTACTGGATTAACCTATCAAAATGGTTATATAACCAAAATATTGAGGTAGTAACAGTCAATCCCCACTTAGTAAAAAGGAATAAAGAAAATCGTGATAAAACTCAATCTAAGAGTGATAAAAAAGATGCTCTCGTTATCGCGGATATGGTCAAAAACGGCTATTACTCCTTTATTCGCCCATCATCAGAATCATTTGAGAAGCTTAGAGTGTTAATGTCTAATCGTGATGTGATTGTAAAACGTCTCGTAATGTCTATTAATCAAATAAATCGATGGGTAGATGTTGTCTTTCCAGAGCTGAGACAAGTGTTTAAAGATGTTTCGTGTAAAGGTGCCATCGCAACCCTTCGTTTGTTTCCAACTCCATATGAAATATCTTCAATGGAGCAACTAGATGTCATGAGGGGATGGAAGTCATTAATGAAAAGACAACCAGGACCTAAAAAAGCTCAATTACTGATCAATCTAGCAAAATCTTCTATTGGAACTGGACAAGCACTTGATGCTTATAAATTCCATCTAGAACAATTATTAGAAGAATATGACCTCGCTGTAAAACAACTCGAAAGAGTTGAACAACAAGTTAATGAAGTTCTCAACAAAATACCATTTGCAAAAAAACTACTTATGATTAAAGGAATAAGTGAAATTTCATTAGCTGGGATACTAGGTGAGTCAGGAGATCTAAGTGGATTCTCTCACGGAAACTCTCTATTACGTCATGCGGGATTACATCTAGCAGAGGCAAGTTCAGGCAAATGGAAAGGTCAGATTGTTATTTCAAAGCGTGGAAGGTCAAGACTACGACGCTTCCTCTACTTAGCAACTATGAGCCTTGTGATGAATAACCCTGAGTTTAAAGCAGTCCATTCCCATAATGTGAAGGTAAAAAAGATAAAAAAAATGAAGTCAATAATGAAACTGATAGGTAAACTAGCAAGGATTTTTGTAGGAATAGCACGACGAAACGAGTCTTACTGTCCAAATAAAGTCCAAGTATTATCCCCTTTAGCAGCATAGAAATAAAACATTAGTTATATAAAATGTATCATATAAAATAGTTAACTTTAATTTTGAATGTTGTCTTATTCGTAGGATTTCAAATATGTACGGAGTACCAGGTTTCTTCAACAAAAGGGCACTGTGACCCATCAGTTTAGCATAACTGGCCTCCACCCCTTGGATAGGCATGACGAAGGAATGAGAGGGCAATTGACCCGTTGAGACATGGGAGGGAAAGCCTCCAGGGGCGGCGTGGAGATGTGCATTATATGGTAAAATATGGAGTGGTAGCTGACTCCTTTATTTAACTATGCCTTCACGAAGCCAAAATGATCTGAACTCATTTCATTTACACGTAATCCAATTACAAGGGGTATGAAATCCTGCGAATAAGTGAGCATTCGAGAGAGATTCGTATCAAACTGAGGGAGTTGAAGAAGGATATATATAAGGAAAGACCGATTATCGGTTCGGTCTTCGACATTCTCATCTTTTTTACATTATTTTCGAATTCCAACACCTAAAACTTTTTTAGAACTTTTATCAACATATACAGCAATTGGACCGAGATCTCCGTTATCATCTGTTGCAAATTTAACTTTAAACACTGGGACATCTTTTATGTTAGTTAATTTTTCTACTTATTAACAAATTACACCTCACCACCTTTAATAATAGCAGGAAAAAAAGATATATTCTTTCCTGAAAGTAGATTAAATAAAGTTACAAAAGAAATCATCACAAATTTAACAGCATTCAAATCCTACGATATAGGACATTTCCCTTTAGAAGAATATTTAATAAAAATAAATAATGATATTAAAGAGTTTTTAAATGACTATTATAAATAATACCGTTATTCGATTTTGTCTATTGTTTCGATATGTGCGGAAAAGGCACCGCCGCCCATTTGCTAAATTCCTGTTACATGTTGACTGAAGACTGTTCATCTGAAGTATATCTAAATAAAAAAATTGAAGAAAAGCACGCTGGGAGAGCGTGCTTTTCTTTGTTTATGCTATTTACTAACAGACTTTAGTTTAAGCATCATTCACTAGCTTTAACTTGTAATGGAGGCGGAATCAGCCAACCCTTTTCTTTATTAAGTTTTAACATTTTAGCACCAAATTGAGCTTTTGCTAAATGAAATAAACCATACATCACTCCTATATCTTCTCTTATTGATTGACCTATTACTTGACTGCAAGCAACTAGACCAGCAGCTACATCCCTAGAGACAGAAGCACTAATTTCTGGATCACTAAATCTTGCTCCAACAGGGATATCTTCTAATTTAGCAATAGGGCGTTCTGGTGGTGCAGGGGGTAAACCAATCCCATTCGCTTTAAGAAGTTCTTCTATTTGTTTATTTTCATTTTTTAAACCTTCAATTGCTTCTTCAATTAGCTTTTTTAGATCCTGATCACCAGTGTGATTAATAAAAGCCTGATAGCCTGAAATTAAGCCGTTATTTGTTAAAAGGTTAGTCCATGTACCAAAAATCTCTCCGTAATGCATTGGTTCATCTTTTGGGTTACCACTTAAAATTCCCATAACTACACTCCTTATCGTCTTTTGAAAATTCATGATTTTCTCCTTTAAAAGGAAAGTGAACACAGGGAATATTATTAGATATTATATTTGAATTTATTCAAAGGTTGTTTCGACTTACGATAGTAATTGTTCTCAAATTCAATAAGTATAAAAAAATGTACAAAAGGGATAATAACCTTGAGTATGAAAAAAAATTAAAAGGAGAATTACAATGATTAGAAAACAATTAGTAATTATTACAGCCCTTGTTCTTTCATTAGGACTTTTATTCGGTGGGAATAATGCTTCAGCAAATAATAATGACAATTATAATGATACAAACATGACAAGAAATGTTGCAGCAACAAATGATGACGATGATGATATGGATTGGGGATGGATCGGGTTAATTGGTCTGGCTGGGTTATTAGGTCTAAGAAGAAGAGACGACCGAAAAGACTAATTTAGACTTGAATTTTGATATACACTTTTTTACTTCAATAAATTCAAAACGCAAAAAGACAGCCGGCATTTAAATTGGCTGTCTTTTTGCGTTTTCTATAAAAGCTGATAACGTCTCAACTAGGAGAACCAATACCTTGAGTTATATTGGGTAAAAAAGTTTCTAAATCCAATATACTGGTTTTATTATTTGTGACTATGTAAAGAAATGGCGATTAAGCCAAAAAGGATTAAATGGTTACTTATTCGAATACATAATTAGGATAAAATTCGCTGCTCATATTCAACAAACGGGCAGTTTAATTGAAGAGTGGATTCAACTTTTTGTTCAGCAATCGGGCCAAATAGCTGAATAGGGATTTTTAAATAAATCCATAATATAAAATGTAATAGTTAAGCTACATAAGGGAATCAGTATCGAAAGAAGTGATGGTGTTTAGCGATCAAATATTTTTTTGAATTGTTACGAAGCGAATAAATGAGTTAGAACGCTGACAATATATAAAAAGTTAATGCAGGTTGCAGTATGAACCAAAAGATAAAGATATTTACCTATATAAAATGGAGGTTATTTATCATGCTAGAAGTAGAGCTGGATATCTTTCTCCGGGGTGTCTAATCCTAAATGGATTTTGTCCTAGACAGAAGAGAAGGAATTGCTCGAAATTATAACTTCCGATCCGACACAAATTTCACCAGTACATACCCCTGAGGAGAAGTTTGGCCTTGGCTATCGTGGATTGATTGTCCGGGAGATTAAGTCGGATGATGGCATTTGGAAAAGGACTAATCGGACATTAGAAAACCCACTCCCTTGGGCGTTCCGTGTTGGGAGCAAACCAGAGAAGCAGGTCGCTGCTGAGTGGCTTTTGCAAATACCAGAAAAGAAATGCAGTAAAGTAACGGACGAACTACGTGAAGTGATTGAAGAAGGTGTCGTATTAGTACCAACGTCTCGTGAAGTTGTTGATTTGACCACTAGTAGAGAAAGTAGTAAAGTCCCCCAATCAGTAAGATGGGAGACTTGCCATTCCAATTTATTTTATAGCAATGCATCTACTTTCAATCAGCCTCAAAATATTTCTCACAATAATTGCTATCCCTTCGCTAGCAATCATGTTGGGGGTGGGCGCTGGGCTCATCCTGGCCTACACGGAGGTTATCCAGCTAGGGAATTCAATTGTAGTGAAGTACAAGGTGGTCTATATGCCGATGGTTGGACTCATCATGGTTGCTGGCCGAACGCATTGAAGGTATTGATTATTGCATGCTTCATATTTCCAGGCCATGATTTTCACTTTTATCGGATTGTCTCGGAAGGGCCTCGTTGGTTGTGGACCCACAAACAAGGAGACGGCCCAGCTAGACACACAGATAATAATGGGCGGACTATTGAAAATGATATTACACCTCTAAACTGTAACTGAGACGTTACACAGATTTCTGTGGTTTTTTTTATCAGAGCAACAATACTGCCTTTGTCAAATCCTATTGACAAAGGCTAATTTAATAAAAAATGAGATCAACCTATTGGCTCGAGTGGCCACTGGTCCAAGCGTACCACGATGTCGTTGTCTATCCATAGAGTGCTGTCCCCTACTACCTGTATGTCGAAGCGGACCTCAAGTTCTGCCCAAATGGGAATACCAGGGAAGATTTGGTCGATGACCACCGGTGGCATCGGTTTAAACCCAGGCAACAGTTGTTTGTGTTGATCTTTACCAGCACCCTCTATAAAAATAAGCTGCTCGCTTTCGACGTTGTGACCGATTATTCTCCTATTATCGGTTCCCGGCGGAGAGAAGACGTGCTGGAAGATAGTTTGTCTTTTTATTAGCGAACATTTACTCCATTTGTCTCCAGCGAAGATATCCGGAGCAGTTGTACCTCCCGAGATTAAACCGAATAAATCTAAACGGGGGACGGAACGCCATGGGCCACGTTCTGGACGTGGAATCCTGTCTGGACTGAGTACGTAACGAGCTACTACCCCGAAACCTGTTTTAAGTAACGAGCCACTATTATAGCTCAACCTGCCTCTGAAAGTGAAGCCATTTGCTGTTGTCTCACCAGTAAAGGGAGGGTTAAGAACTAATCTTGAATCGGAAAACCAAAAGTCCCGTGGTAACAGCCCACCCACATGGTGAATCGGACCAAGAGGTCCCTCCGATCCTATGCCCTGCCTCATTGTAGGATATTGCCACCACTGTGGCACAAAAAACATCTCATCACACCCTTTCTTTAATTAATATATAACGGTATACTTTGTCTCATACTTAGAAGGCTGATCATTTTAAAGAAAAATTGACTATTTGTGAAAAGTTTAATCAAATTCTGTATTACGTGGATTTTACCCCATTCTTCAACGGGGGCGTTAGTTCAACAAGCTAAAAGCGATTTTTAGGAATAAGCCCATATCTTAGTTATTCCATTGATATGAACGAAACTGTCAACCCACCACACACAAATGTTTTTAAATGGTGTTTGATTCAGCAATGAATAGAGTTATTCCTTGTTCAACTTACAAACCAAATATCCTTTCGGATTTAGCTTGTCAAGGGCGCACTTTCCCTTGATAAGCTAAATCCTAAATGGATACAATCCTAAAAGTTGAATAAGGAAAACCTTAAAAACTTGGCACGAAGGCAAAAACGTTGACGGTGGTATACAAACTGATATGCGTGGGTTGGGTACCACATTTCACTACATCCGTCACGGAGCTGCCTCTGACTAAAGGCGCACGTTCGGTTCTTAGAACCTAGTGCATAATGGAACATGAGGGTTCTCCTTCCCGGGAGTTTGCCTTCGAGCCAAATCTTCAATTTTCAATCACAAAGATATTATTCGATAAAAAATTTATTACATAGTTTAATTTTTAATCTACTTAAGCAACATTCAAATCAATTACTTGCTTATCCTCAATGGCACAACCGATAGCCCAAATAAATCCAAGTAATTCTCTGGCAACACCAACAACAGCTACTTTTCCGCCTTTTCCTTTAGCAGAGATGCGATGATATTTCATATGAAGACGGTGTTGAGCCTTCCAAGCAATACGTTTTGCCTCTGGATCTTGACCTTCTTGACGTTTAAGCAATTCTCCTTTAAGAGATGGCCGATGGCGATAAGACCAACAAACTTCTACTATTGAACGACGAATTTGGGAGTTTCCGGTTTTAGTAATTGAACCTTGCCAACGACTAGATCCACTCGAGTATTCTTTAGGGACGAGACCAGCATATGACATCAGTTGTCTTGGATTTGAAAAGCGAGAGAATTGTCCAATTTCAGCTACTAATGTAACAGCAGTTACTTCTGCGACTCCTCTTAATGTTTGGAGCGCTTGAATGACGGGAGCATGTTCACTTTGAATGGCTTCTTCATGTATTTGAGCTTCAAGTCGTTTCATACGCTCCTCAACTTCATAAATGGCATGGAGATATTCTTGAAAAACAATACGCTGAGAAGCTCTTTCAAATGTTAATCGTTTTAACCATTCACGATGTTTTACGGACCAATTTCGAACTCCTTGCGGAGGACGTATTTCATGGCGAAGTAAGAGGTGAACAAGACTCTGGCGAGAACTTTGTAAATCCTCTCGAGCATCATGACGAGCACGGATTAAATCTCTCAATGCTTCATGATCTTCATCTGGAACCCATACAGAAGTAAGCTCTCCAGCACGAAGTAGCTGAGCTAATCTAGTAGAATCCCTTTTATCTGTTTTGACGCGATCGCCCGAACGCTTTGGGATAAGAGAGGGTGCAACAACCATACATTCAATGTCCATAGATAGAAGTAATCGATAAATTCCATACCCAGTAGGTCCTGCTTCATAACAAACAAGTAGATTTTCATGATTTCCTAACTTTTTCATTAGTTTGCGAATATCTTCTGGTTTATTTTGAATAGTTCCATGAAATCTAGGTTCACCACGGCCAGGGTCAGCAATCGCAACAGCAATAGTATCTTTAGATACGTCTAAACCAACAAATTTTTGAACATCCTTCATAATAACGGCTCCTTTTCGTGTGTAGCTCTACACTCGGTTTTTTATTTTGGATAGTAGCATTATGACCAAGTGCAACCTACGTTAAGCGATGGGAGCCGTTTCGTTCATTATGACTAAAGGGGGATATAATGGAATAACTTATTAACTCAGTTCAACAATGAACTGAGTTTTATTATGTAAAAAAACACCGCTAAAAGCGGTGCGAATTAGTGTACTAATCCTAATGCTATTCGCGGTGCTAAATACCGTGTGATTTCAGGTTCTCCCAGTTGTTGGTTGAGGTGGCAAATACTTTTTTTGAAAAAACCCGCCAAAAACCCGCCCGAAGTTTAATTCTTTTTAATCTATTTTGATTTTCACAAATAAAAAAACCTTGATTTATCAAGGTTTTAAATGCAATAAAATCTATTTTAATGTCTTATCCATTATGGTATTTGTACATCCAAAGTATTCCGGATTTAAGCAGTCGCGGAACCCGTCCAATTAGAGGGCGGTCATTCACAAGGCCGAAACCATGTTTCTTTCCAAGCGACCCTAATACGCCTTTCAGCTTGAAGGCAGGGAAATCCTGCGGCAATTCTTCGCCATTCCACTTTTTAAGCAGAACTTGAACGATTTGTTCAGCCTGAGCTTCAGCAAGCTGTGCACTTGGTGCATGAGGAAGACTAGCACAGTCTCCAACAACAAATGCATCCTCATGATGCGGAAGGTGATGCTGTTTTGTAAGCACTACACGGTCCTGAGGATCTTTATCAACTGGAAGATCTCTTACGACTTTGTTCGGCTGAATTCCTGCAGTCCATACGATGGCATCGTATGAAACAGGCTCATCATGATTATATAGAACATTTTGTTCTACCTTTGTCACGTTGGCACTGTTGATAATGGTTACGCCATGATCTTCAAACCAGCCTTGAACATATTTGCTGAGACGTTCTGGAAAACTGGACAGAATGTTTTTGCCGCGGTCATAAAGAGTGATCTTAAGATCTTTTCTGCTTTCTCGGAGCTCACTGGCAAGCTCAACGCCGCTTAGTCCTGCGCCAACGATTGCAACCGAAGCACCGCCGCTTAAATTGTTAAGGAGCTGGTAGGTTTCTCTTGATTGATCGATTGTCTGAATGCTGTGGGTAAACTCTTTTGCGCCTGGAACATTATGATATTTATCTTCACAGCCTAATCCGATAATAAGATCATCATATGAAATCGGTTCCTGATTATTCAGATGAACCTTTTTTTCTTCAAGATCAACCGAGGTTATTTCCCCGAAAGTTACGTGCAGGCGCTCATGCTCTGGAAAATCTACGCGTATATGATGGTCTGAAATCGTTCCCGCAGCCAGTGCGTAATATTCCGTTTTTAAACAATGATAGGGATTTTTATCTATGAGTGTAATGTGCACATCATCAGGCAGCTGACCTGGGAGCAGTCGATGAAGGACGCGCATGCCGCCGTATCCTCCGCCAAGAATTACTAAGTTCTTCATTGCAGATTCCCCTTTTTCTCCTCTATTAGTGAGTGATATTCTTATCTATAGGTTAAATCAGTTATTAAGAAAACCTTTGCAATATGCCATCTAAAAGTATAACGAATTTGATGATAAACCACAATATATTATGAAAAAGTCGTCTATTAATCAGTAAACCCGCCATTAGTAAATCACTTTAATGAAAATGTGTTGGTATTTATGAAAAAAGTATAACATAAAACGTAAATTATTGACGATAGTACATAGAAAGAGGTAGCATAGGATTGCAGGTGTGAGGTGATGAAGTTGAAACCAATAATAGAATTTTGTATAAGCAATTTAGCGAACGGTTCACAAGCTGCTTTGGAAAAGTTAGAAAAGGATCCTAATCTGGACATTATTGAATACGGATGTCTTGGATATTGCGGAAAATGCTATGCTTCTCTTTATGCCCTTGTAAACGGTGAGGTTGTAACTGGGGAATCATCTGAAGAGCTAGTTAAAAACATATATGATTACCTGGATGAGAATCCTATGTTCTAAGCAAAACGCGTACATTTAGTACGCGTTTTTTTACTGCTGGAGAGTCTTAAATAAAGTCCTGCATTGTGACGTGTTTTTCAGTACACCTGACTAAATGGCAAGCTTGTATGGTGTGGATTGCCTCTTTTACACTTCTCTTTTTGCAGAAATTCAGGTTTCCCAGTTTGCCCGTATCTTTTCATTAATCAATTCTTCTGTCCGAAGAGGAAAAACAGGCGAGAACTCTTCTGACATTGAATAGCCGCAGGCAGGGCATACAATTACATAGTAAAGGACAGGGTTGAATTCATTCTGCCTATATTAAGAACAAAAGTCGCTGTCATGTTCGATTGCACGTATGCAGCTGCTTCTTACTTTTTTTGTAGTATATGTATGCATGCAAATCAGACAGTTTATATTTTTATCGTATAGGAAATCAAGCTTATTCATATTGAAAAAACCTCTCTGTATACTGGGTATATTTTAATGAAATCATATCATATTTGCAGGTAAAAAGTATGATTTGTTAATAAAATACATTATTTGAATAACTTAAAGCAAACAGATACAAAATAAGATTAGACAACTAGCCCCTTGCCAGCCTTTAAGTGCAGTCATAGCAGGGGATTTAATGTTTTAATCATGGAAAAAATCACAAATAAAAGCTCCCTGCACCAAAGCAGGGAGCTTTTATTATCTATAACAAACGGGGGATATTTCTATTGTGATCCTGTTTCCAGCATTTTATACTTATAAAAAGAGAAAAAAGAGGGAGATCAGCATGAAACAATTCCAATTCACAAAAATGCATGCACTCGGCAACAATTATATATATGTAAATATGTTTGAAGAACAAATTGAAGAGTCTAAACTTCCTCAGCTTGCAAAGGAAGTATCCAATGTATTTACTGGGATCGGTTCAGATGGACTTATCTTAATTTGTCCATCTGAAAAAGCACCAGTAAAGATGAGGATTTTTAACAGTGATGGTTCTGAAGGGAAAAACTGCGGAAATGGTCTTCGCTGTGTTGCAAAATATGCATTTGAGAATAAACTGATAGATGAAAAAGAATTTTCGATTGAAACACTTTCAGGTTTGGTTCATGCAAAGCTCGAAGTGAAAGATAATGAAGTCAGCAGAGTAACAATCAATATGGGGCAGCCAAAGCTTGATCGTGCAGAAATTCCTATGGCCGGCACTCCTGATGAAAAAGTAATAAACGAACAGCTTGAATTTGCCGGCGAAACCTATCATGCTACAGCCGTTTCAATGGGAAATCCGCATCTTATTTTCTATGTGGACAGCATTGAAACAGCTCCAGTGTTAACACTTGGGCCAAGGGTTGAGAAAGATCCTCTTTTCCCTGAAAGCATCAATGTAGAGTTTGTTGAAGTGGCTGCCGAAAACGAACTTCATTTCAGAGTGTGGGAAAGAGGTTCAGGTGTTACACAGGCATGCGGAACTGGTGCTTGTGCAGCCGTTGTCTCTTCTGTTCTCAATGGATATACGAAGAGAGGAATGGATACAACTGTCCATCTTGCCGGCGGGGATCTTCTTATTAATTGGACGGAAGAGGGAAATGTTTTAATGACTGGCCCAGCAGAGGTCATCTGTACAGGTGTTTACTTCTGCGATAAATAGCAGTGCAGGGTGTTTCATTTGAGAGTTCCGGATGGATTGGGTATACTTAATGTATAGCCTTTGGATTATTGGCAAAGGAGGAACAAGAAAATGAATGATTTTGTAATAATTACTGAAGCAGCAGCTTATCAGATAAAAGATATGATGAAAGAAAATGGCGAAGAGCAGGCTTTTCTGCGCGTTGGCGTAAAAGGCGGCGGCTGCAGCGGTTTATCTTACGGCATGGGTTTTGAACAAGAACCGAATGAGGATGACACTCAGTTTGAGGTACATGGCATCAATGTGCTTGTCGATAAAGAAAGCTCCCTTATTTTAAAAGGGACAAAAATTGATTTTAAAGAGTCCCTAATGGGGGGCGGATTTACCATCGATAATCCGAATGCGATTGCTTCATGCGGATGCGGTTCATCTTTCAGAACAGCTGCGAATACTGGTACACCTGAAGAGTGCTGAATATAAAAAAAGACATTTCATTGGCAAAAAGACGCCAGTGAAGTGTCTTTTTTATTTCTTGTTCCGTAAAAACAAGAGAGTGAAAATGAAAAGAATCGCAATAAAAATTCCCCCAATAATTGCATTAGTTTCTAGCTGATGTTCCAGATTCACTTGCTTTTCCGGTTTTTTTCCTGCACCGAGTATTCTTATATCATCCCCTGCGTCTGTGAGCAAATTTGTTCGTTCGCATAATCCGGTCTCGAGGTTATTCTTATCTCCGAATGCATAAACAAGGTAATTTTCACCTTCAATGAAATCCACTCCACACCCTGCAGAGTCCCGCTCTGTTTCAATCATAAGCTGTGATTGAGAAGGGCCCTTCCAGATAAGATCCACATCAATTAACACTTTTTTCTGGCTGCTTACAGTGACCTTTAATACTTTTCCTGAAAAAATGGCTGTTTTGTTTTCTAATTCTGATTGAACGGAAGGCTGCTGCGCACAAGAACAAGCATAGCCTTTTTCTTCATGTACTAAAATGCCTGACAAAATCATCGCGCATAAGATTAGTTTCCATTTCACACCATTTCCCCCTCCCTTGAAAATTTAGTCGAGGATAAATAGAAAAGGGTTTCAGGTTCCAATTTAAAAACAAAGGACAAATAGCGGGCATATAGTATGGATGTGTGAATAGAGAAAGGAGCTTGAATAATGAATTACAATCCATATCCATATCCATATCAGATGTATAATCAATTTCGTCTTTCATCAACAGATGAATTAAATGAAGGCCTATATAAATGGGTAAAATTAACCTTTACAAACGGTACGGAAAAAGAGGTATTTATATTCTACTTAGATAAACAATCAGGTGCGGTGTTTATTTTGTCATTTCCCGCATTAACGACAAGTCAGGCGAATGTGAATGATATTAAATCCTTCGAAGTAATGCCGGAACCTCCAAAAATAGAAGAAGAGGCTCCTCAAGAATCAGAAGAACAAAACGGCGGGACAGAAGGCGATCAGGAAGCCGGTCAAATGCCGGGAATGGGTCAACCTGGTGGAATGCAGGGCGGTCAGGAAAGTCCATTCGGTCAAATGCCGGGAATGGGTCAATCTGGAGGAATGCAGGGCGGTCAGGAAAGTCCATTCGGTCAAATGCCGGGAATGGGTCAACCTGGTGGAATGCAGGGCGCTCAGGAAAGTCCATTCGGTCAAATGCCGGGAATGGGTCAACTTGGTGGAATGCAGGGCGGTCAGGAAAGTCCATTCGGTCAAATGCCGGGGGGGCAACTTGGTGGAATACAGGGCGGTCAGGAAAGTCCATTCGGTCAAATGCCAGGGGGGCAAAATGGGGGCACTCAGGGCGTTCAGGAAAGCCCATTCGGTCAAATGCCGGGGATGGGTCAAACTGGTGGAATGCAGGGCGGTCAGGGAAGTCCTTTTGGTCAAATGCCTGGAGATGATCAAAGCGGCATGCCGTTTGGCGCCCAAAGATTCCAGCAATGGAATCAGCCGGTTTATTACAATCCATACAGCAATTACTGGCAGCAATAAGTTCTGCAGCGTTTATTCCAATAAAAAAGAGGAAAAGCAGACCGCTTTCCTCTTTTTATTGTAGGAATATAAAGTTTTGCACATTAATGGCTAGCGGAAGCGACTAGCTGCCCGGCCAGAACGGCTTGGACAAAAAAATGTCAAACCCGGGCTTTTCGCCGGATCTTATCTGCCATGTCTGTGCTAATCAAGGCGCTTTTGCTTTTCTTATTATTTTTCAAATAAGCTTGTGCTGTGAAGCGGCTGAACTCTTGCTTTTGGATCCATATAAGCTTTCGCATTATTAACAGCAGTTGGAGCTTCACCAAACCCGCTTGCGATCAGTTTTACTTTTCCTTCATATGTGCAGATGTCCCCTGCAGCATAGATGCCTTCAACGTTTGTTTCCATCTTGCTGTTAACGACAATTGAGTTTTTCTCAATTTCAAGACCCCAGTTTTTGATTGGGCCAAGTGATGAGACAAATCCAAAATTGACGATGACAGAGTCAACATCAATGACTTCTTTGCGTTCGCCTTTCACTTCTTCTAATACTACTTGTTCAATATTAGCTGAACCTGTTAATTCTTTTGGAACGAATGGAGTGAGAACTTGAACTTTTGAGTTATTCAGGTTTTCAACACTATGCTCATGAGCACGGAACTTATCTCTTCTATGGACAAGTGTTACCTTTTCAGCAATTGGCTCGAGCATAAGTGCCCAGTCAACAGCAGAATCTCCGCCTCCGCAAAGAAGAACTCTCTGGCCGGCAAATTGATTTAAATCATCAATGAAGTAATGAAGATTTGCTTTTTCAAATGAAGCAGCTTCTTCAAGTTCAATTTTACGGGGCTGGAACGCACCGTTTCCTGCAGTAATGATAATCGTTTTAGAATAGTGAACTTCTTGATCAGTTGTTAATTTAAACACGCCGTCAGCCTGTTTTTCAACAGTATCAACTGCTTGCTCTAAACATACTGTCGGCTCAAACTTGGCCATTTGCTCTTTTAGATTGTTTACCAGCTCCTGTGCGCGCACTTTAGGAAATCCTGCAACATCATATATGTATTTTTCAGGATATAAGGCAGAAAGCTGACCGCCGAGCTGCGGCAAACTTTCAATGATTTTAACTGAAGCCTGGCGCATGCCGCCGTAAAAAGCTGTGAACAAACCAACAGGTCCGCCGCCAATGATCGTTATATCGTATACTTTTGTGTCTTCCTTCACAAATATCCCCCCGCTTGTAATTGATAATAATTCTTAATTATAACATATCATATCTCTTTAACAATTTCATCTGGTACTTGAGTAAAGAGATGTGCTTGTATGATGAATATGATTATTATAGAGAATGTTTTTATTTTTGTAAAATTCTTAACGTTTCTAATCCTTCAATTTGGTCTTGAAAAATATATCGCAGATGCTATTATGTAATATAGGAATTAATTATATTTCATGTTACTACTCACAGAGTTTTAGTATTATTTTTGAAAAGTTAAGTGAACATTTTCACATACTTTTTTAGGCAAAACAAAATAAAATGTTGTGAAGCAGCGGAAGATAATTAGTATAGAAATTATTTCATTCTTTACAACAAATCAGAAAAAAAGGTGGATGTGATTCGGTTGAGAAAGCCCAAAATAGTAGTTTTAGGTGCAGGTTACGGCGGATTAATGGCAGTTACACGTCTTCAAAAAATGATTGGTGTAAACGAAGCAGATCTTACACTGGTTAACAAAAATGATTATCACTATGAAACAACATGGCTTCACGAAGCTTCAGCAGGTACATTGCATCATGATAAAGCAAGATACCAAGTGAAAGATGTTATTGATAGCAGCCGTGTAAAATTTGTGAAAGAAACAGTTGTTTCCATCAACAAAGATGAAAAGAAAATTGTTCTTTCAAATGGCGAGCTTGAGTATGACTACCTTGTGATTTCTCTTGGATCTCATCCAGAAACATTCGGAATCAAAGGCTTGAAGGAGTACGCTTTCGGTATTACAAACATCAATGCAGCGCGTCAATTGCGCGAGCATATCGAATATCAATTCGCTACTTACAACACAGAAGAAG
The DNA here is from genome assembly GCA_023823795.1 of Bacillus sp. F19. Lineage (NCBI taxonomy): Bacteria > Bacillati > Bacillota > Bacilli > Caryophanales > Bacillaceae > Bacillus > Bacillus sp. F19. The sequence goes on along the minus strand of CP085710.1, from coordinate 4,406,728 downwards.
TAAAACGCGATCAGCGCCTTGCAATCGTTGTGGGCGGAGCTGGCTTCACTGGCATCGAGTTCCTTGGCGAACTTGCTAACCGTGTTCCTGAGCTTTGCCGCGAGTACGATGTTGATCATAAGAAAGTACGCATCATCTGTGTAGAAGCTGCTCCAACAGCTCTTCCTGGATTTGATCCAGAGCTTGTAGAATACGCTGTAAACCACTTAGAGCGTAAAGGGGTAGAATTCAAAATCGGCACAGCCATTAAAGAATGTGTTGAAGACGGCATCATCGTTGCAAAAGATGACGTAATGGAAGAAATCAAATCTGATACAGTTGTATGGGCAGCAGGTGTGCGCGGAAACAGCATCGTTGAAGAAGCTGGCTTCGAAAACATGCGCGGACGTGTAAAGGTAGATTCTTACTTAAGAGCTCCAGGCCATGAAGATGTATTCATCATTGGCGACTGTTCTCTAGTAATCAACGAAGAAATCAACCGTCCATATCCTCCAACAGCTCAAATTGCTATGCAGCAAGGTATTACAGCTGCTAAAAACATTGCTGTGGCCGTTCGTGACCAGGGTGAAATGGAAGAATTCAAACCAGACATTAAAGGTACAGTTGCTTCACTTGGCGAAGATGACGCTGTAGGTATGGTATTTGGCAAGAAAGTAATGGGAACAAAAGCTTCATTCATGAAAAAAATGATTGATAACCGTGCTCTATTAATGGTTGGCGGAGCAGGATTAGTCGTTAAAAAAGGTAAATTTAAATTTTTCTAAGAAGTAGAGTAAAATAAAAGACAAGAGCCTTGAGCTTTTGTCTTTTTTTTACCCGAAAAAATCTAATTTAATATAGTAAGTCAAAAGGGGAGGATTACGGTGGCAAATAAGCGGGGGAATGTATGGATTGCTGTATCTGGTGTAGTTGAAAACGAAAAAGGGGACTGGCTTGTCGTGAAAAAGAAGTACGGCGGTTTGAAAGGAAAGTGGTCTTTTCCAGCCGGATTCGTAAATGAAGGGGAAACGCTTGATGAGGCGATTGTTCGGGAAATTCATGAGGAAACGGGAATTGAAGCAGAAGTGCAAGGTGTTATTGGAATTCGGTCAGGCGTCATTCAAAATACAATCAGCGATAATATGATTATTTTTAAATTAAAGGCTATCTCTTCTAAAGTCATTGTACAGGAAGATGAACTGTATGAAGCTTCTTTTTTTTCTCCGCAAATTCTTAAGGACGACGAGGATGCATCGTTGCTGCTTCAGTCATTTGCTGAAGAAGTGTTTGAGAAAATGCTTTATAAAGTAGAAGGTCTAAACCCTGGTGATCAGTTTGGATACACGGTATATCAATTATTTTTATAATTTTCAAAATAATAAGAAAAATTGAGAAAATAAGAGGAAGAGCTTGATGTATTCGCTTACATCAAGAATCCCGTGAGATTTTCTCCCTTTATCCTTTACAAAGAACCTGATATAGTATCTTCAATATCAAAAAAGAGATTCTTGACAAAGGGGAGAATAGATGATGAATGCATCTGCTATTGAAAAGAAAGAATGTCCATATTGTTCGGGTAAAGGTTATTTTCAATTGCTACTTGGCGGTTCGGAAACGTGCGATTGCTGCAATGGAACAGGAAAGAAGTCTTCATAAAACGTTCAATTTTTTTACAATTGACTGATAATCGCTTGTTCAGTACACTTAAATAGGTGTACTGGAGGCGATAATTTGTTTTTACCTGTATTGATTATTTCGATGCTTTTATTCTTTGTTTTATTTTTTGGAATCGGTTTCTTGCTGAATATGCTGCTTCGCATGTCTTGGATCATGGCAATTATCTATCCGATTGTTTGTATATTGATTGTAGATAATGTGAGAGTCACTCAATACTTTACCTCACCTGGACCATCTTTTTCATCTTTAGGAGAGCGTATTCTATCTTTGGCTTTGGCAGATATTCTAATACTCGCCTGCGGTTTTATCGGAGCGATTGTCTCCGGAATTGTTATTAACATGCTCCGCAAAAGAGGCTATCAAATGTTTTAAAAGGTGATCTGTACAACGTGTACAGATCTTTTTATTTGCAGAAAATTAAAACTTGTAAAATATGGAATTCTCTCTATCTTGAATATTTCGTTTATTATTTGGAAACGATTATTGATGTGAGAGGAGTGAACACATCGTAAATGGATAGGACAAAAACCTGGTCAAGGCGTCTATTAATGACACTATTACTTCTAGTAGCGCTCGGTACCACTTTAAAAGCTTTTTCAGGTGTAGAGGCAAAGGATCTGTCTGATATAAATGGGTGGAGCAAAGGCATCTTGGAAAGTGAAAGCCATCCGTATAAGCTGACAGGCCTTATCCCAAAATCTCTGCACAATGAAAAAACTGTCGCAACTGCGATTTCTTCAAGCGGAAGTTCTTTAAACCAAATGTCGCTTGAAAATGAAATTAACTTGTCGAAATATCCGAAAAAAGAAGTAACAGCAACCGGATACACGGCAGGCTATGAATCAACAGGCAAAAATCCTGAACATCCCGAATATGGCATTACGTATTCTGGTGTGAAAGTAAAAAGAGATTTGTATTCAACAATAGCAGCTGATTTAAGTGTGTTTCCGATAGGAACCATTCTTTTTATTCCGGGTTACGGCTTTGGTGTTGTAGCAGACAAGGGCGGAGCGATTAAGGGGAATGAACTCGATCTTTATTACGATACTGTTGAAGAAGTATTTCAATCCTGGGGCAAAAAAACGTTAGACATATATATCGTTCAAAAAGGAAACGGACGATTAACTGAAAATGAACTGACGAAACTGAATGAAGATAAGTCTATGCAGGCATTTCGTCAAAAATACATAAAGCCGAAAACAAAAAGTTAACTAGCGCAGTGACTCCTTGCCTGAGTCCCGCGGCCTGAGGAGATTTCTGCAGAAGTGGTTAATCTTGAAAGTCATGGAATTAATCTCGAAAGTCATAGAATTCATTGATCAACTTGAAATCATAGGGAAATAATAAAAATATAGAATAAATGAGGATTCTCAACTGCGGAAAAAGCCCAGGTTATAACACCTGAGCTTTTTCTATGTATTAGAAGTTAAGTAATCTGTCTCTTCAGGCTGCGGAAAGTGTTCCGGATGAAGGATGACAGCAAGTTTCGCAAGCCCGTTTAAGAGTCTGGGTGATGGTCTGCAATAAAGCTGTTCCTCAAGAAGGTGAATCCGATTTTCCCTTACTGCTGTAAGGTTTTCTGCCGATTCCCGCTTCAGAACATGCTGGACTTTCATTCTGCTTTGCTTAACGCCGACCCATGCAAGACAAATATGATCAGGATTTCTGCGGAGAATGTCATCCCAGCTGGTTTGGACACTCGCAAGCTCCACATCACGGAAACTATTGCGCCCTCCTGCCAACTCACACATTTCAGTCAGCCAGTTTACTTGACCAGGTGTAAAAATTGGATTAGGCCACCATTCAAAATAAACAGAAGGACGGTAATCAAGTTTTGATGCTTTTTCTTTATAATCCTTTAAAATCCCATAATAGCGGGAGACAACTGCCTTGGCTTCTTTTTCTTTACCTGCCGCTATACCTACGGCCATAAGATCGTTTCCTATATCATCAAAAGATTGGGGATTTAAAACAAGGTGAGGAATATTCCTTTTTATAAGCTCTTCAACGTTTTTTTCCATACCCGGCACACTCAATGAAGCTAGAACAAGGTCAGGCTGCAGTTGTTCTACAAGATCCATATTAATGGATAAGTCAGGTCCAAGACGCGGCAGGTCATTCACTAGTTCCGGCCAGTCTGAATAATCGTCGACTGCGATGAGATCGTCAGTCAGACCTAAATAGGCGGCAAGCTCTGTATTGCTTGGACAGATGGATATAAGCCGCAAAGTAATCCCTCCTTACTTAATGAATAAATAGTGCAGGAACAAGGCCAATAAAATTCCTGTTAATCCTCCGAAGAATACTTCAATAGGCTGATGTCCCAGAAGTTCTTTCAATTTCTTTTGCTTTTCTTTTTCTTCTTGCCGGGGCCATGCCTTTGCCTCGCCGACAAATGTATTAAAGTCAGTTACAAGTTTATTAAGAACTGTGGCCTGCTCTCCGGCGTGTCTTCTTACTCCAGTGGCATCAAACATTGTAATGATAGCAAAAACCGCTGAAACAGCAAAAAGGGAAGAGGCAAGCCCGTTATCAAGAGCGACCCCTGTTGCAAGTGCCGTAACAGCTGCAGAGTGAGAACTGGGCATTCCCCCAGTGCTTAAAATAAGAGACCAGTCAATTTTTCGAGTCGCAATATACGTAATCGGCACTTTTACAAATTGTGCAAAGAAAATGGCTGCCAGGGAAGCAAATAGCGGGAAATTAAGCAGTATCTCCATGAGGTCGGACATCCTTTCCGTTCAAAAATAAATGCTCTGTTATTGACTGTATGGTATAGTTCCATACATTCATGCCCTTATCCTCTGTCATTTGTTCAAATAGTATAAAAACTTTTTATCCTTTGATACAATAAGGTCAGAGAGGAGTGCATGCCACGTGACTCTTTACCCAATGGAATATTATCAGTTTTTTATCCATTTTAATGAAGGCGATTATTATACATGTCATGATTTGCTTGAATTAATCTGGCTGACGGAGAAGGATAACTTATTTCTAAAAGGCATGCTGCAAATGACAGTTGCTATTTATCATTACGAATATGGCAATATTAAAGGAGCAAGGCTCATGATGCAAGCCGGACACTCTTACATACAGTCTTACCGCCCATTCCATTGGGGAGTAGATCTTGAAAAAGTAAATGCATTCATTGAAGAATGTCTGGTTATTATTCCTGCCGGCATTCAGTCGGTTTCTTTTGAAAAAGCCGGGCAGCTGCCTAAATTGCCTGCTCTTTTTCTATATCTTGAAGAAGAGCCGGGAAAACCTAACTATTAATGGAGGTGTGTTTTCATGTTTCATATTCGATCATCAATTAAATGGAACGAAGAAACAATCATTTTTGGATTGTTTCAAAAGACAAGCTCGTTTGAAGGCCATTTAGCTGAGCTTGACCAAAAGCTTGAAGGTCATTTTTCATTGCTTGTAAAAGAGGGGGATATTTCTGCCAAAAAGAATGAAATCTCGAAAGTACATACTCTTGGTAAAATCGGCGCAAAACGAATTTATTTTACAGGCCTTGGCAAAGAAAAGGAATATGATTTTGATGCTGCCAGAGAGTCTTTTGCGAAGCTGTTCAAGACACTGCAAAAAGCTGAAATTCAATCTTTTTCAATCGTTCTTGATACATTCATAAGTGAACATGTTCAAGTAAATGAAGCTGCTCACGCATTATCAGAAGTTCTTCCGCTTTCTACTTATAAAATACAGGACTATAAACAAAAATCAAATGAGCCAGAACGAAACATCAACCAAGTTACGATCATCTCAAATGAAGATGAAGCGGAAATACGTTCAAGTCTTGCAGTTGGATCTGCATTCGGAGAAGGAACAAACTCTGCAAGAACGCTTGTCAACATGCCCGGTAATATTTTAACGGCAACGGAACTTGCTAAATACTCTGTTGACATCGCTAAAAAATACGGTTTTGAATATGAAGTGCTTGAAAAAGAAGATATGGAGAAGCTTGGAATGGGTGCTCTCCTTGCTGTGAACAAGGGATCTGATGAGCCGCCGAAAATGATTGTTCTTAAATACCAGGGAAAAGAAGAATGGACAGATGTGATTGGTCTGGTTGGAAAAGGCATTACCTTTGATACTGGAGGTTACTCAATTAAGCCGAAAGACGGCATCGTCGGCATGAAATCAGATATGGGCGGAGCAGCAGCTGTTTTAGGGGCGATGGAGATCATTGGAAAACTGAAGCCTGAGCAAAACGTACTCGCTGTCATTCCATCAACTGACAACATGATAAGCGGCAATGCTTTCAAGCCTGATGATGTCATCGTTTCGCTCTGCGGAAAAACGATTGAAGTGCTCAATACAGACGCAGAGGGCCGATTAGTCCTTGCTGACGGCATCACATATGCCAAGCATCATGGCGCAAATTACTTAGTAGATGTTGCGACATTAACAGGCGGAGTCATCATTGCCCTTGGAACACATACAACAGGTGCGATGACAAATAATGAATCATTATTTGAGCAAGTATTAGAGGCATCCCATGAATGCGGGGAGCCAATCTGGAGATTGCCGATTACAAAAAAAGACATTGATAAAGTTCGCGGCAGTAAAATGGCGGATCTGAATAATTCCCCTGGGCGTGAAGGCCATGCCATTATGGCGGGGACATTTATTGGAGAATTTGCAGAAGGTACGCCGTGGGTGCATTTAGATATCGCAGGAACAGCGACATCTTCCAATGCAGATGATCTTGGACCTTCTGGCGGCACTGGTGTCATGGCTCGGACGCTTGCCGCTTTTGTGGAACGATTTGAGGTTTAATGACGGGGAAGGGCACTGATTACAGTGCCTTTTTTTGTATAGATGGAATTGATGCATTCATTATCGGTAGATTGCATCATTCAAAATACATACATCCTTATTCCATAATCCTTTAGTCTGCTAATATAATAAAATTTTAACATTGACACTAAAAAAGAAAATATGTTATTTTAATTCTATTGAATTTTATCTCACTAATACATTAGCATACTAAAGTAAAGAGATTCCGGAGGTTTTATAGATGAATGCAGTTATTTTGGCTGTTTTGGTCATGCTTGTTTTAAGTTTGCTGCGGGTAAATGTTGTATTTTCCTTAGTGACAGGCGCACTTGTTGGAGGTTTAACAGGCGGACTGGATTTAAAAACGACAATTGAAACATTTACAGGAGGTCTTGGCGGGAACGCCACTGTTGCCCTGAGTTATGCTCTTCTTGGCGCTTTTGCAGTTGCTCTGTCAAAAACTGGCTTGCCTGATGCAATGGTAGAAGCAGCTATTAAGCTAGTTGGTAAAGAAGGAGAAGAAAAAAGGAAATCTCTTTCAAAAGTACTTATTATAATAATTATATTGATTATTTCTATTTTTTCTCAAAATGTTGTACCTGTTCATATCGCGTTTATACCTGTCTTAATTCCGCCTTTATTAAAGGTATTGAATCAATTGCAGTTGGACCGCCGTTTAATCGCTGTTGTCATTTCATTTGGTTTAATTACACCTTATATGCTGTTGCCGGTCGGATTCGGTGCGATTTTCCATGGCATTCTTCAAGAAAACATGGCAGCTGGCGGCTTGTCCGTAAGTCTTAAGGATATTCCGAAGGCGATGCTGATTCCTTCAGCAGGTATGGTTGTCGGACTAATTCTGGCGTTCTTTACGTACAGAAAGAAACGTTCCTATGAGACAAAAGAAATAGCTGGACATGCACCAGCTGTTTATACGAAAAAAAGTGTTTCTTTTGCAATACTTGCTATTATCGTTTCATTAAGTGTTCAATTATTCCTTTCACAGATACTGGAAGTAGAAGGAATGATTTTCGGAGCTCTGGCAGGAATTATTGTTCTCTATGCAACAGGATCAATGAAATGGAATGAAGCGGATCAGCTTTTGACTACCGGGATGAAAATGATGGCGTTCATTGGATTTGTTATGCTTGCATCTTCCGGCTTTGCAGCTGTCATGCAAGAAACAGGCCATATTGATACATTGGTTAAAACTTCTGCTGAATTAATTGGCGGAAATCAGTCTATTGCAGCTCTTTTAATGCTGCTTGTTGGTCTGCTTGTTACGATGGGAATCGGTTCATCGTTCTCAACGGTGCCAATCATTGCGACTCTTTTTGTACCGCTTTGCCTTGAGCTGGGTTTTAGCCCTATGGCAACCATTGCACTCATAGGTACTGCCGGAGCGCTCGGTGATGCAGGTTCACCTGCATCTGACAGCACTCTTGGACCAACGTCAGGTTTAAATGCTGACGGAGAGCATAATCATATTTGGGATACATGTGTGCCAACATTCCTGCATTATAACATTCCATTGATTATTTTCGGATGGATCGCGGCAATTGTCCTTTAATAGAAAAATAGAAAAGGCCGCCTGCATATAAACAGGGCGGTCTTTTATTTCGATGCTTAGCTCTGCCTCCTGATCAGGCGCCAGAGCTTTTCTATGATGTTAAGCTTCGCTTTTCTTATTTCAATCTCTCTAATAACTCTTCGTCATCCATTTCCAGGATTCTCTCCAACAGTTCAGGCTGTCTTTTTAAAAGAGTATTCTCGTATGTTTCGCGTTCTTTTTCATTTAAGAAATAACGCTTCATTTGCAATACTGTCATGAAAGCTCACCTCTTTCACAAGATCTCACACTAAGTATTTTCCAAATTAGGAATCTTTTAAACATGAAATCTAGGGTACTGTAAGATTTTATCGAATTTTGTCTAGTTATGCAAGAATCTTTACCGGAGAAGGAGATATAAATAGATGAATAGAACTATTTAGTATAAAAAAGATAGGGGTGCAGTGAATGAAATGGATGAAACAGCATAAGTTTCTCACGGGTGCAATTATATTATTGCTATGCTGTACGGGAGTTATTTTTTATATCTTCACTGAAATGATGCATACGCCTGTACAAAGTACAGAACAAGTAAATAAGACAATTAATGAAAGTTCGGAGAAGCTTGCTGAAATTGATTTAAGCAATAATCCATTTCCAGTAGGCGGAGCTACGATTACAGAAGATCAAATACAGAAATATCTCCACGGGATGTCTCACCAAAAAGTGGAGGCCAAAGATAAGTGGATTCACTTTGAAATCACGGAAGAGAGAATTCTTTATTTAATTAAACAAATTGAGAGCGACAAAGAAGCCTTTGAAAACTCGGATTTATATTTGGACATCCTCAGCAGATGGCTTGAAAATGATTATGCAGAAGCTGACAGGGACCACAATGCTATTTGGAGCCTTCAGGGAGGTACAATAGGCAAAGCAACTGGCGTGTTGTCCAAAGACGAAGAATTAAAATATCTTGAAGAAAATAAGGGTGAGATTAAATAATAAAAAACACATGATTTCTCATGTGTTTCAGACTGTCGACAAATCCCCCCCTTTTTGGGGGATTTGTCGGCAGTTTTTTTATATAATGAAAATAGAACAATACAGAGGTGATTTGGATATTGTCTAAAAATAATCAAATGAATCGTGATCAACTAGAAATGATTACACTTGAACAGTTGGTGCCGGAAGATCACTTAGTCCGTAAAATTGAACAAGCTCTCGATTTTTCTTTCATCTATCCATTAGTAGAGAAAGTCTATTCCGCAGATCGAGGTCGTCCAAGTATTGATCCGGTCATATTGATTAAAATGACCTTCATCCAATACCTTTTCGGTATTCGATCCATGAGAAGAACCATTGAAGAGATTGAAACCAACTTAGCCTACCGTTGGTTTTTGGGTTTTGGTTTTCATGACAAGGTGCCCCACTTCTCAACATTCGGTAAAAACTATGAACGGCGCTTTAAGGATACAGATCTGTTTGAGCAGATATTTTACCGCATCTTAAAAGAGGCGATTGATAAGAAACTGGTCAATGGAGAACAGGTATTTATTGATTCAACTCACGTAAAGGCTAGTGCTAATAAACGAAAGTATCAGAAAAAAATCGTACGAAAAGAAACGAAATCATATGAGGAAAGGCTCCAAAACGAACTCAATCTAGACCGCGAAGAAAACGGAAAAAGCCTTTTCCCCAGATAAATTTGAACCGGAAGAGAAAGAGATTAAAGAAAGTACGACGGATCCGGAAAGTGGCTATTACGTAAAAGATGAAAGAACAAAACAGTTCGCTTACTCATTTCACGCAGCCTCTGACGAAAAAGGATTTGTTCTGGGGACAATCGTTACGCCTGGTAACGTGCACGACAGTGCAATATTCGAGCCTCTACTTGATCAAGTAACTGAGCTTCACAAGAAACCTGCTGCTGTTGCTGCCGATGCTGCTTACAAGAACCCTGCTCTTGCTCACTATTTGAACGAAAAAGAAATTCGTCCGGTTTTTCCTTATACACGGCCAAAAACAAAAGATGGATTTTTCAAGAAAAGTGATTATGTGTATGACGAACATTTTGATTGTTACATATGCCCGCACGATCAAGTGCTTCCTTACAGAACTACTACGAAAAAAGGATACAGACAATACTCTTCCGATCCGAAGGTTTGTGAAAATTGCCCATTCCTAAGCCAATGTACGGAGAGCCAAAATCATCAGAAATTGATTGAAAGGCATCTCTGGCAAGAATACTTAGATGAAGCTGAACACCTTCGTCATACAGAAGAGAACAAAACAATTTATGCAAAACGCAAAGAAACGATAGAGCGTGTCTTTGCAGATGCAAAAGAAAAGCATGGTATGCGTTGGACAACGTTGAGAGGACTCAAAAAATTGTCCATGCAGGCGATGCTTACTTTTGCTGCCATGAACTTGAAAAAGTTGGCATCCTGGACATGGAAGCCAGCGAAAGCGGTATAAAAATAATCAACGAATAGGCCTACAAACATCAAATTAGCCCCAGAAATGACAAAAAGCATTCGGATAGAGTTCATCCGAATGCCTTTTGTCTACAAACTGAAACACATGATTTCTCATGTGTTTTTTTAATACTTATATTTCCGTTTCAGGCAGCGCGATGCTTCCCAAGGTTCGCAGCTTTATTTACAGCTTTATAAATGCGTGGAGCAATAATAGCGCCAATGGCTGTAAAGATGACATCTTTCACAATAAACCAAGTCATCACAAGCCATGCACCCGAATAGCTCATTTCTACATTCATCCAATAATTAAGTGCTGCGTACATATAAGTCGTTCCGATAATATAGATAAGAGCAATTCCTGCAAAAGAGGAAAGGAAGAAAACTGAAAGTGTTGGTTTTTTACTTGCTTCAACAATTTTGCCGGCTACATAAGCAGCTGCGATATAGGATAAAATAAACCCGCCGGTGCTGCCGAAAATAACTCCAATGCCTCCGCTGAACTGAGCGAAGACAGGTGCACCTGCTATACCTACGAGTGCATAAACAATCATGGATAATGCGCCTAATCTGCTTCCGAGCAGCAAACCTGCTAAAATACAGAAAAAGGGCTGCATCGATAACGGAACCGTTCCGACTGTTAAAAACGAAGTTAGGTTTGCACCAATTGCCATTAAAGCTGCAAACATTCCGACGAGTGCTAAATCATAAGCCTTTAATTTATTTTTCATTCTCTCATCCCCCATAGATGCCATGTATCTTTCTATAAAAAGAGTACTGAATTCAGTTAAATATGTCAACTTTATTTTATTGTAGTTAACATAGGAAGAGGTGTCAATATGTATTTCGGCAAAGTCAAAAGCAAAGGAGATCCTAATCGGGTTCCGCCTAATCAGCATGTAACAACCAAATTTCCAGTTCTTCACGCAGGCAATGTTCCTTATTACGAGGATATAAGCAAATGGGATCTGCAAGTATTTGGCTTACTTAATCAACCTAAGAGATTTACATATGAGGATTTGATGAAGATGGAGCAAGTCGTTCAGGGCAACGATATTCATTGCGTAACTGGATGGTCAAAGCTTGATAATGTATGGAGAGGAATCAGCACCCGAGAGCTCGTGAAGGATTTGGGGCTGCATGAGAAAGCAAACTATTGCATCCTCCATGCCGAGGAGGGCTGGACAACAAATTTGCCGCTTGATGATTTCCTTAAGGAAACAAGCCTGCTTGCTCATTCCCATAACAGAGAACCGCTAACGCCTGAGCATGGATTTCCGTTCAGAGCCGTATTTCCGCATTTATACTTCTGGAAAAGTGCAAAATGGATACGGGCGATCCAGTTTACAGAACACAATCACCCTGGATTCTGGGAGAGAAACGGGTATCATATGAATGGAGATCCGTGGAAAGAAGAGCGGTTTACATGGGATTGAAAAAATGCACCTGTATGATTCAGGTGTATTTTTTTATGGTTATGAATCTGACTTAAAACTGGACGTACTCGGGTAAAACGGAAGCCTCAGGGAAAATGAGATAGGCGTAATTTCCATTCTTCGTCTATAATGAGAAGGTTGGCAATTTCATACGAATGTTCGGAGTGACTTACAATGTATTTTACTGTGCTTTGCCTTGTTTCTCTCATCCCGCTGATGCTTGGGATGATTATATATATGAATGAGAAAACCATCTTATCAAGAGCGATCGTTTATTTCTTAATCATGCTTTTTATTTGGCAAATAGACGTTGCTCTCTTATATGGCACTGATTTATTCTCTATGGAAACAGCACAAATTTTATTTCAAATAGGGCGTTTTGGGTCGATTATGATCATGCCGATTTTATTTTATTTTATGTACTTAATGATAAATCAAGAAAACGAAGCCGAAAAAAAGCAGTGGTTCCGTTTTATTAATATTAAAATACTCATCATGCTCATTATCTGGAGCCTGGCTGTTTTTGCCATTAATTTAACGTCATTTGGAGTATCCGGTATAAAAATGATAGAGGATGGCTTTTTCCCGGATCATTATTATCCGGTTTTTGGACCGCTGAACTGGACGTACTATTTGAATGTCTTTTTTGTATTTATAAACATCATTTTGCTTATCGCTGTGTCGAAGAAACTTAATAATAAGGACTTTGCTTCATTCAGTATTTTTTTCTGCACATCGATTTTATTCGTTTTTATTAATGGTGTGCTGTCAGGCTATCAAATCTTTCCGCTTTTTTTATCCAGCTTTGGCTCGGTTCTCTCGACCTTGATTATCTTTATGGCTTACTTCAACATGCATTCAAAAAGAATTCAGCTGATGAACAGGGATTTGAGGGATCAGAAGGATTTTCTTCACAAAGTAATGGATTTAAACCCAAGTTATATTTATGTAAAGAACCATGAGCTAAAGTTTGTCCTGGCTAACAAGGCAATGTCCGCTTTATACGGCAAAGAAGTACATGAGTTAATAGGAAAGATTGATTCGGACTTTAATGATCAGCCGGATCAGATCAAGAAAATCCGCGATGAAGAACTTCAGATTCTTGCCTGGGAAACAGAGAAATGGGCGGAGCCTGAGCTAGCGATTGATTCAGCCGGGAATACAAGGTGGATTGAAGTGACAAAGATCCCTGTAAGATTGGAAGGGGAGACATATATTCTTTGCATCGGCAATGATGTGACACAGAAGAAAAGGGATGCAGAGGTTATTTTAAAAACAGAAAAATTGAGCGTCATCGGAGAATTAGCGGCAAGCATTGCTCATGAGATCCGAAATCCGCTGACATCAATAAAAGGTTTTGTGCAAATTCTGCAGGAAGATGAGCATATGAAGCAGAGCGGCGAACATTTAAGAGTCATGTCAGAAGAGATTGACAGAATCAACGAGGTAGTAGGCGAACTGCTTCTAATTGCCAAGCCGCAAATGCAAACAGTCTTATCCGTTGACTTGAAGGCAGTCATTGAAGACGTTATGACACTAATGAAAAGCAGTGCACAGCAAAATAACATCAGCCTTATGCTTAATCACGAAGCGGACATATTTAAAGTCAGTGGGAATAAAAATCATTTAAAACAGGTTTTTATAAATTTAATAAAAAATGCAATTGAGTCCATGCCTGATGGAGGAACCGTGCAAACTGCTATAGAGCGTTCAGCAGATGGCAGCATTCGGATCTCTATTTCGGATGAGGGGATTGGGTTAAATCAAGAACGAATGGAGAAATTAGGTGAACCTTTTTATACGACAAAGGATAAAGGAACGGGCCTTGGATTAACGGTTTGCTATAAAATCATCCGGGAAGAGCACGCAGGAGAGATTCTATTTGAAAGCGAGGAAGGACGCGGAACGACAGTTCATATCATCCTTCCTGCAGAATCCATTTAGTCTGCATCAACTGCTTTATCTCGTTTTTGTTTAAATGCGTTTGTTCCGATAACGCCGGCGATAATGAAAAAAGCGCCTATCCAGTGATAGAAATAAATGGTTTCATTCAGGATAACCGCTCCTGCAACAATTGAAATGACTGTTGATAAATTAGCGAACACACTCATTTGAGAAGCGGGAATTTTCGAAAGAATGTAGTTTGACAGAAAAGAAGTCAATAGTGTAGCAAAAACACCTAAATAGACCGTGAATAATAAAAATGGCACGTTTGTCCACAGCGAGACATATTGAACAAAATCACCTGCAGCCAAATGCTGTATCACAGCATACAGATTAAAAAAGATAAACCCGAATGTCACCATAATAAAACTAAGCTGCAAGGGCGAATATGAAACAGACAGAAATCTTGCAAGCACTGTATACCCTGCAATCGATAAACAGGCAATGAACAATAAAAGAAAACCAAGCAAACTGTTAAATTCGATGCCAGCCCCTTTCATGAAAAAAATATAGACAACACCGAATATCGACATCAAAATAAACAGAACTTGAATCAGGCTGGTTTTTTCCTTTAAAAAGACAGAAGCAAGCAAGGCGGTTAAGATTGGTGCAAAAGCCATCAGGATGCCGCCTTCTGCAGATGTTGTATAAAGCAGCCCGAACGCCTGGAAACTAAAAAACATCGTCGGATAAAATAAAGCAAGCAGCAGCAGAAAAGCAAGAGATTTTCCATTATCCTTAAATGAAGGCATTTTAATAGGCACAAAGAATTGAAGAACCAGTAAAACAAGAAACCCAAGTGTAAACCGGTATGAGAGTGTATCGATCGGCGAAGCATCTTCAAGCGCAAGCTTTGTAAATAAAAAGGTAAGTCCGACTATGGAGGCATTTAATACAGCGCCAAGGTAAGGAAGTACCTGTTCTTTCTTCATCTTTCATTCCCCGTTTCTATTTTCTTATGTTCACCTTACCACTTTTTTTAGAGTCTTTGATATGTTCAGATTAGAAAAAGGCTGTTTTTCGAAGTATTGCTTTTCGACATTTTCCATATTTACAGGCAGAGCATGAACATTGTTTGATGTTGATGTTTAAGGAAATGATACCAATATACAGGGTTGCCTGACCCCCGGTTTGAACGGAACTGAGCAAGGCGCCTGCGCTTTTGAAATAGGTTATGCTACTATAGAAGCAATCAATAAATGAATGAGGTGTCTTATGAAAATTGAAGTATGGTCTGACTTTGTCTGTCCATTTTGTTATATAGGTAAGCGCAGATTAGAAGAAGCGCTGGCTGAATTTCCGCATAAAGATCTAGTTGAAGTTGTCTATAAGAGCTTTGAATTGGATCAAAATGCTCCCCTAAACAGCGGGAAAACGATTGATGAGGCATTGGCATCCAAATACGGCATGACGATTGAACAAGCGAAGGAAGCGAATGCCGGAATCGGGCAGCAGGCAAAAAGTGCTGGTCTGACATTCCGCTTTGACGAGATGAAGCCAACGAATACATTTGACGCTCACCGCCTGGTGAAGTTTGCTAAAACACATGGTAAAGAGGGGACTATGACAGAAAACCTTCTTTACGCCTATTTTACAGATAATAAAGACTTGGGAAATCATCATACCCTTGCAGATCTGGCAGAAGCATCAGGTCTTGAGCGCCAGAAAGCATTAGAAGTTCTGGATGACAAAAGTTCATTTGCAGCTGAAGTGAGAAAAGATGAAGGAATTGCGCAGCAATACGGCATAAGCGGAGTACCCTTTTTCGTCATCAATCAAAAATATGCGATTTCAGGGGCGCAGCGGGCAGAAACATTTGCAGGTGCACTTCAGAAGGTTTGGGAAGAAGAAAATCCTGAACCTACCTTGCAGGACCTGTCTGAAGAAAGCGGTAATGACGCATTTTGCGCAGACGGAAGCTGTGCTGTACCGCCGAACAAGGAGTAGTACATCAAAAAAAGAGCCTGGAGGCTGCCTCCAGGCTCTTTCTGTATTCCATCCGTTTTTTTAAACGAATCAGTTTACAGCGATTTCTTTATCAAGCGCTACTTCAACAGGAACGAATGTATAGCCAAGATCGCGGGCTACCGCTTCATACGTGATATCGCCTTTTGCAACGTTAACGCCTGCTTTAAGAGGAAGGCTGTCAGCAATTGCCTTGTTTACGCCTTTGTTTGCAATTTGAAGAGCGTATGGCACTGTAACGTTCGTAAGTGCAAGTGTTGATGTTCTAGGAACAGCTCCAGGCATGTTAGCAACAGCATAGTGAACAACGCCATGCTTCTCATAAGTTGGGTTATCGTGAGTGGTAATGTGGTCAACTGTCTCAACGATACCGCCTTGGTCAATTGCTACGTCAACGATAACTGAGCCTGGTTTCATTGATTGAACCATTGCTTCAGATACAAGTGTCGGAGCTTTTGCACCAGGGATTAGTACAGCACAGATTAATAAGTCTGCTTCTGCAACTGCATTTGCAATATTGATAGGGTTAGACATCAATGTCTTAATTTGATTGCCGAAGATATCGTCTAATTCACGAAGACGGTCCGCACTTAAATCAATAATTGTAACATCTGCGCCTAAGCCGATTGCCATTTTTGCAGCGTTTGTTCCAACTACACCGCCGCCGATAATGGTTACCTTGCCGCGGCTCACTCCTGGTACTCCTGCAAGCAGAATGCCTTTGCCGCCCTTTGGTTTTTCAAGGAATTGTGCGCCAATTTGTGCTGCCATGCGTCCAGCTACTTCACTCATAGGAGTAAGCAATGGAAGTGTGCGGCCAGTTGTTACTGTTTCGTAAGCGATAGCTGTAACACCTTTATTTTTTAGCGCCTCTGCAAGAGCTGGTTCAGCAGCTAAATGCAAGTATGTGAAAAGAATAAGCCCTTCGCGGAAATACACATATTCAGATGCTAAAGGTTCTTTAACCTTCATAACCATTTCAGCAGCCCATACATCCTTAACATCTTCTGCAATTACTGCACCGGCAGTAAGATAGTCTTCATTCGTGAAACCGCTTCCAATCCCTGCGTCTTTTTCGATAAGTACTTTATGTCCAGTTGCCACGAATTGTGTAACCCCGCCAGGCGTTAATGCAACACGATTTTCATTATTTTTAATCTCTTTAGGTACTCCAATAATCATTTGAAACCCTTCCTCCTTTAACAGCCAGTTTATACTGTGCCGCTTATCTTGAAATGTGTGATGATTTTGAATATGAGATTAGTATAAAGCGTTTTCTCACACATTTGTTTGTTTAAAAAAGAGAAAGGATTTCTGATCTTTTGTGAAATTTCACAAACTCATTTTATCAAGCTTTAAGTTAAGATAAACAGTTATTTTTTGATTTGGATCCCTTAAATCAAGCTCAGCAATCTGGGAAATACGTTTGATTCTGTAGCTTAATGTATTGACATGTACATTAAGCGCTTTGGCAGCATCGTTCACATTGCTGTCTTTGTCTAAGTAAACTTCCAGTGTTTCAATAAGGTTTGTATGATGCATCTCATCATATTCCTTCAGTTTTCTAAGAGGATAGTATATAAACCCTTCCTGTTTCCGTTTTTCATGAAGCAAATCCAAATATTGATAGATGCCCAGTTCTGAAAAGCTGATGAGCCCGACTGTTTCTGCAACAAAACGTTTTTTTATATTTTGAACGGCGATTGCTTCTTTATAGCTGAGTTCAATTTGCTCCGCTTCTTTATAAATACTGCCTATTGCCGCCTTTACATGGTCAATCATGAATCGCTCTTTAAGCTGAAGGATGGTCCAGTCGACAAATTGTTTAATATCCAAAAGAGGCTCGCCGCTTTTAGGCGCAAGCAGGATGATCAGTTCATTCTGATCAAGGGTGGAAAGGATAATTTGAACCTGTTGAGTTGTTTGAAGCAGATAATTAATTTGTTTTTCAGTTGGGTCTTTAATTTCATCGCTGAAACGGAACAAGACAACGGAATGCTGAGAGGGAGGAGTAATGCCGATATCATGAAAGCCATTGATTATGTCAGATTCCTTGTTGATATGCCCGGTAAGCAGTTTCCAGAAAAACTCCTGATTCCGCTCTTCCTTCTTCGATTTGCGGTTGTGCAGGTTTAGAAGCTTATTTTTAACAACCTGCGCAGCTTTCTTTAAAAGTTCAAGCTCATCATCTGTCAGCTTTTTATTAATTTCCAAAGCCCAGATAAAACCAAGAACTTCATTTTTTTTCCAGATGGATATGGCAATGCGGTTGCCAAGGCCCACCTCATCAATGTTTTTTACGCGGATAGGCTCATCTGATTGCAGAAGCATTGGAATCGTGCCGTCTTTCCATAAACTGTTAATGACTTTCTCCGGAACGCGTCTTCCAATGATCGTTGATATCCTCGCAGGGTCTGTACAGTCATCATGTGTGCTGTAAGCGAGAAGGCGGTGATTTATATCTTCAATAGTGATCGGGCATTGAAGAACCTCGCTGATGCGGTCAGCGACATCTTCAAGACGGTCAGCATTGTATTTAAAGGCTTCATTAGCCGGTTTGTTCATTTATTTCACCTGCTTCTTCTAAAAAAATATATTAGTTAAAATCGTATCTTCGTATATCACTTCAAAATGATTATTCTCAAGTAAATTGGTACTATTTTAACTATATTAAGCTACACCCTTATGGATATTATGTAACTGGCGTTTGTAAAAATCAACAATAAGGGTAATTCTGTTTTATGATTTCTAACAATTCTAGACATATTTTAAAAATAAATTATATTACTATTAAATGAAAGCGTTAATCGTCGTTTGTACAATGACTGGACTTGTCCTTATTATTAGAGGCTTCTGGGTCAATTTATAGGCTGCAGGATGCCTTAGAATAGCTAAAACACAAGAATCGGGCAGCCATTGAGCTCGTAATAGGCCCTAAACAAATCCAAACCCAGGCATTGGGTAATCATAGAGCTCGTATAAGACCCTAAAAGTGCTCAAACCCAGTCATTGAGTAACCATATTGTTGCTGTTATGTATAGAAGCAGCTGTTTTTCCCCTTGAAAAGAGCATGATATGAAACTTAATACCTGAACCAGTAACATGGATTATGAACACAGTCACTGATTTTGGAAAAAGGATAGGTGAGCGAATGACACTTCTTAGAAGGATGCATTAGATAAATCAGCCCGTATTTATAAACGGCAAACAGATTATTGCCAGCTATAATACAATACGGATTACGATCGCCAAGCTTCATGATCAGCTGGACGGCTTCCTATCCTCGGGTTTTGGCTGTTCTGCTGGCTGACACGGACTTATGGTCCGTATTTTATTTATTTTAGAAGTTAAAATGGGACGAAGTGTTCAGAGGGAAAACCTAATTTATGGTAATAAATATTTACGTTTTGTTAACTGTTTATGGTTTTTTTGCAAATCATCTGTAAATTCGTTAATTTTTTACAAAAAAATGATATATTTAAAGAGTGCTAAATAACAAGGTTTATTTGGAGGTGTTCATTATTCGTCTGATTTCGAACGAAGGAGACTTTCCGATGGATGATTTAATAGAACGTATTCTGTAGTAAGCGCTTACAAATTTATGGATTACTTTTCCGGTTTTTAGTTTAGCGGAAGCTAAAATAAGCGGATAGGTACATATGCTTATTTTGCAATTTTTTGAATTTGAGGAGGAACCAGGTTGAAGATCATGAAAAAGCAGTTGTTCATTCTGACAACTATTTTGGCATTGCTTGTCAGTTATATTGTTCCATTTAGCACGCCTGTATCAGCGGCAGCCAATTTAACAGTTCAAGAAGCGATCTCCAATAATTCCGGTACAGGTACTGTAGAAGGATATATAGTCGGTTATACAAACAGTGGTTCCAGCTATGATTTTGAAGCGCCTTTTAGCGCTGATACAAATTTTGCTATAGCAGACAAGGCAGATGAAACGGATCCGGCAAAGATTCTTCCTGTTCAATTGCCATCATCGCTGCGGGCAAAATTCGGTCTGAAAACGAACCCTGATATTGTAGGCAAAAAAGTCATTATAACTGGATCATTAGAAGCTTATTTTTCAGTTCCAGGCCTTAAAAACCCTACTGCTATGAATTTCGATGGCGAAACACCTGAAGAACCGAAGCCAATTGAAGGAATTGAAGGCTTGCGAATTCATGATATCCAAGGTGCTGGCCATGTTTCACCTTATCAATCACAGAACGTAAAAGCAGTTGAAGGTGTAGTAACCCATGTAGTCGACGCGAGCAACTTCTACATGCAGGATGCGTCACCTGATGATAGTGCAAACACATCAGAGGCGGTTCTTGTTTACAAACCGTCACATGGCATAAAAGCCGGTGATCTAGTTTCAGTAGATGGACAAGTAAAAGAATGGGTTCTGAATGGCTATGCAGAGAAGCTTGAAACGGACCTTGCCATGACAGAAATCAATGCTCAATACGGAAATGTAATTATTAAGTCAAGCGATCAAGCATTGCCAGCTGCTGTGATCATCGGCAAAGATGCGATTCCTCCGACAGAAGTAATCGACAATGACCAATTGGGCACATTCGATCCGCAGGAAGATGGAATTGATTTTTATGAAAGCTTGGAAGGTATGCGTGTTTCTCTTGAAAGTCCGACAGTTACCGGACCGCAAAAGTATGGTGAAGTACCTGTTATTACAGGAAAAGAAGAAGGAAAAGCCTATACAAAAGAAGGCGTGCCTTTACTAACTAAAGATAATCAAAACCCAGAGAGAATGTTCTTATTATTAGATAACCGCAGCTATACGGCAAAAGCCGGAGACCAGTTCAGCGGAACTGTTACAGGTGTTGTGAGCTACGGCTTCAGCAACTTTAAGATCCTAGTAAAAGAAGCAAATCTGCCTGAATTGACAGAACGTGAAGTTACATCAGATGTAACAACAATTGAAAAGGAAGAAGATAAATTAACGATTGCTGGCTATAACATCGAAAACTTTGCATCAGCAGATACGGAAAAACGCGATAAGCTTGCTAAATCTGTTGTTGAAAACTTAAAATCTCCAGACATTATCGGCTTAGTAGAAGTGCTGGATGAAAGCGGCGAAACAGATGACGGCACAGTAAAAGGAGATGCAAACTACAAGGCGCTCAGCGATGCGATTGCTGCTAACGGCGGTCCAACTTACGCATTTACTGAAATTGCACCAGAAGATAAAAAGGATGGCGGTGTTCCTGGAGGAAATATCCGTGTTGGATATCTGTACAATCCTGAAAGAGTCACTTTATCAGAAGGAACAAAAGGTGATGCAACAACGGCAGTTGCTTACGAAAATGGCTCATTGACTTTAAATCCTGGACGAATCGATCCGACAAACCCGGCTTTTGAAGACAGCCGCAAGCCACTTGCTGCACAATTCACCTTTAAAGGAGAAGATGTTATTGTCATCAATAACCATTTCAACTCTAAAGGCGGAGACCAGCCGCTATTCGGCAAAAACCAGCCTCCTGTATTGGGCAGCGAAGAACAGCGCCTGAAAATTGCTGAAATTGTTAATTCTTTTGTGAAAAATGTTCACGAAAAAAATGAAAATGCAAATGTAGTTGTGATGGGAGATTTAAATGACTTCGAATTCTCAGCGCCTCTCCAAACCCTAAAAGGTTCTGAGCTTGCGAATTTAGTTGAAACCCTTCCTGCAGCTGAACGCTATACTTATAACTACCAAGGCAACGCACAGGTTCTTGACCACATGCTGGCATCGAATCAACTGGCTGCCGGTGCAGAATATGATATTGTCAACTTTAACTCTCCATATATGGAAGAGCATGGCCGTGCAAGTGACCACGATGCTTATGTTGGACAGTTTGACTTATCTTCTGATGAGGAGTTCAATCTTTCTATTATGCATACAAATGATACACATGCACATGTGGAAGGCTATCCCCGTTTAATCACAGCTGTAAACGAATTGCGCAGCCAAAAAGAGAACAGTTTACTTGTTGATGCAGGAGACGTTTTCTCTGGAACACTATACTTCCGCCAATATCTTGGACTGGCTGATCTGCATTTTATGAATCACCTGAACTATGATGCTATGACACTCGGAAATCATGAATTTGATAAAGATTCTAAAACACTTGCAAACTTTATAAATGAAATGGAATTCCCAATGGTGACTTCAAACGTAAATGTAACAGCAGATGCTGATTTAGGTCCCCTTTTCAAAAATGAAATCGGAACACCTGGTGAAGGCGGAATCATCTATCCTGCCATCATCAAAGAAGTAGATGGAGAAAAAGTAGGGGTCTATGGATTAACAACTCCAGATACGTCATTCCTTGCAAGCCCGGGAGAGAATGTTGTATTTGAAGATGTTGTTCAAAAATCAAATGAAACGATCGATATGCTCAAGTCAGAAGGCGTCAACAAAATTATTGCCCTTTCTCATTTAGGGTATTCTAAAGACTTAAAGCTTGCCGAAGAAGTAGATGGAATTGACTTAATTGTGGGCGGCCACTCTCATACAAAATTGGATGCACCGGTTTTAATCGAGAAAGAAGAGCCTACTGTTATTGTTCAAGCCGGCGAATACTTAAATTTCCTTGGTTTAGTAGATGTAACATTTAACAAAGATGGTGTTGTAACTGGTCATAATGGTCAATTAGTTACACTTTCAAACTATGCTGAGGATGCTGCTGCAAAAGAAAAAGTTGAAGAATACAAAGTGCCGCTTGAAGAAATTAAGAACCAGGCAGTTGGAAATACTTCGGTTGAACTTAACGGAAAACGTGCAGATGTACGCACAAAAGAAACAAACTTAGGAAATCTTATTGCAGATGGAATGGCTGCAAAAGCAAATGAATCTGTCAAAACGCATATTGCACTTCAAAACGGAGGAGGAATCCGTGAGTCCATCACTTCTGGAGAGATTACGCTTGGCGAGGTTCTGACAGTATTGCCGTTTGGAAACAACTTGGTGACACTTGACCTCACAGGCCAGGAAATCCTGGATGCCCTTGAGCACAGTGTAAGCGGAGTAGAAACAGGAGAAGGACGTTTCCTGCAAGTATCAGGGATTAAATTTAAGTATGACGTAACCAAGCCTGTCGGAGACCGGGTTTGGTTTGCTGAAGCGAAAACAGATAATGGATTTGAAGCAATTGATGCAAATCAAACATATAGAGTCGCTACCAATGCATTTACGGCAGATGGCGGAGACGGCTATACGATGTTTAAAAAAGCTAAAGACGAAGGCCGTATGACAGAGTTGTTCGTAGTAGATTATGAGGTCTTCACATCATATCTTGCAAAGAACAATCCAGTTTCACCTGTGGTTGAAGGCAGAATTATTCAAGAAACAGAAGTAAATGAAACTCCTGTAAAGCGCATTAAGGGTAAAAATCGTTATGAAACAGCTGTAGAAATCTCTAAATCAGGCTGGGAAACAGCGAAAACCGTTGTCCTTGCCCACGGAGATTCTTTCCCTGACGCACTTGCCGGTGCACCGCTTGCTTACAAGCTTAATGCACCAATACTGCTGACAGAAAAAGGATCATTAAATAGAGCAGCGAAAGAAGAAATCAAGCGCCTTGGTGCCGAGAAAGCAGTTATTCTTGGCGGAGCAGGTGCAGTAAGCGAATATGTGAAGTACCAGCTTATTGGCATGGACTTAAAAGTAGAGCGTATTGGCGGAGATGACCGCTTTGAAACAGCAGCAAACATTGCAGCTGTTCTTGGCGGAGCACCTGAAAAAGCGATCATAGCAAATGGAAGGAATTTCCCTGACGCGTTATCAATAGCTTCGTATGCAGCGAATAAAGGATATCCAATCCTTTTAACGGATACTAATATACTTCCAGAAGCTTCAAAGAAAGCATTAAAAAATATAGACAGTACAATCGTAGTAGGCGGTGAAGCTGTAGTAAATGCCAAAGTATTCAAGCAGCTTGAAAAACCTGAACGCTATTACGGAAAAAACAGATACGGAACAGCTGCTGTTATTGCGACAGAGCTCAACCCGTCAAATAAGGTGTTTATTGCAACTGGGGAGAACTTTGCTGATGCACTTGCCGGATCTGTACTTGCAGCCAAAGATAATGCATCAATGCTTCTAGTTAAGCCTAAAAACATTCCATCTGAAACAGAAGCAGCATTAAAGGTGATCAAAGCGGATGAATTTAACGTTCTTGGCGGAGAAAATGCGGTAAGTGAAGAAATATTAAATCATTTAAAAAAGCAATAGGCAAGAAATTGAGCTGCCGGGAGATTCCCGGCAGTTTTTTAGAATAAGTTAAATGCATTAAACAATGTCAGCTGAAAATACTTTAGAATCTAATTTCCTAGTTAGACAGCTTAAAACTTTGATAAAATACAGGGTAAGAAGGAAGGGGCGATACTATGAATACGACGATTATTACTGGTGCATCCCGGGGACTCGGAGAAGCCATTGTAAAACAGCTGCTGAAACCCAACCATCAAATTATTTATCTTTCAAGGTCTGAGAATAAAGAACTAAGACGTCTTGCTGTTGAAAAAGATGCTGTTCTGCAGTTTGTACCATGCGATTTATCAAACGCTCCTCATGTTGAAGCAGCGATCCCTGAAATTTTTGAAAAAATTGATTTGAATGCTGCAGAAAGGATCACCCTGATTAACAATGCGGGTACGGTTGATCCTATGAAGCCTGTCGGAAAAGCAGAAGCGGCTGAACTTGAAGCGCATGTCCAGCTGAATTTGATCGCACCGATGGTATTATCAAATGCTTTTGCATATAAAACCAAGAATATAGAAGCCGAAAAAGTGGTTGTCAATATTTCATCGGGCGCTGCCAATAATCCAATCTACGGATGGAACGCTTACTGCAGCTCAAAGGCAGGGCTTGATATGTTCACTAAAGCTTTTGGACTTGAACAGAAACAAGAACAGCATCCTGTGACTGTCCTCTCATTCTCACCGGGAATTATGGACACAGATATGCAGGGAAATATACGTAATACGCAGCCTGAGGATTTTGCAGAAGTGGCAAGGTTTCAAGAATACCATGAATCAGGGAAGCTTAGATCCGCTGAATTTGTGGCAATTGAACTGCTTAAGTTATTAAACAGTCCAATTGAAAATGGAAGAGTTTATGACATAAAAGAACTTATATAATAACAGAGCGGAGCATCCTTTGACTTGGGTGTTCCGTTTTTTTATTCGCGCCTGGCTCCCCGGCCAGAACGTCTCCGTCAGTAAAAGCAAAACCGGCTTTTTCTGACGGATCCTTATCTGTCTGTCGGAGCTAAGCAGTCGGCTCCGCTTTTCTAATTAAGACACACTAAGTTCCTTTTTCCAACTCCCTTGAAGTTTGCGGATAAGGATAATTTGACCGACATGACTTGCATTGTGGATGGTGACATTTAGCAAAACGGAAATCCACGGTTCTTTATTATCTTCTCGAACGGATGATTGAAGTTCTTCTTCCGACAATTTTTCAAGTTCATCTATCCATTCTTTAATGACCAGAAAAAGCTGCTCTTTTTTGTCATGCCAATTATCACCTTCTTTGATGACGAAGGTATCTTCATTAGCAGGGTGACTGTTTGACAAAGGCTCTTTTTTTAAAAGTTTAAGATGTCTTGTGTTATAGAAAACCAGATGATTAATAATCTCCCAAATTGAATGAAAGTTTTCCTCTTTTTTCCACGAGGCTTGTTCTTCAGTTAAATCCTTTAGGGCTGTTTCAAGGGAGGCAAACCAATTATCTTCAAAAAAGCAGGCCATTAGTTGTTCTTTGAAAATTTCATTCGAATTCATTCTTCTCATCTCCTTTTAGGAGAATTTCCACAAGTTACCCCGTTTTCCCTTTAGAATTCTCTTAAAATTATTTTCACATCATTTCACATCATTCTCTTATTATGTTACGGAATCAGATGGACATGATAAGGGAAGAAAGATGAAAAAGGAGTGATGGAAAATGAAAAACAAGAAATGGCTTATTGCTTTCACTGCACTGGCACTTGTCATTCCGACAGGTGCACTGGCAAATACAGAAAAATGGCGGATCAGTGAGCAGCATGAGCCTGCAAACCATGAAGGAATGAAGAAGGACTGGCATGAGAGAAAAGCTGAACGGGAGCAAAAGATTCTTGAATTAGTAAGTAAGTATTCACCTGAAACGAAGCAAGAATGGGAGAATGTATTTAAGGAGAGAGAAGAGCTTTTCAAGCAGCTGGATAAAGCAGGTTTAAGAGAGAAGCATCATGCACTTAGAGAAAAGAGAAAACACGAAATAGCAGAGCTTGAAGAAAAAGTGAAAAAAGGTGAATTAACGAAGGAACAAATGAGAGAGAAGATGGAAGCTTTCAGAGAACATAAAATGAAACACCAACAAGGTAGACAAGAGATGAGAGAACAGTGGAAGCAAGCAATCGACAGCAAGGACAAAGCCAAAATCAAAGAAATGCTGAATGCAAAATTACAGAAGATGAAAGAACACAATCAGAAGATGAAAACACTAATGAAAGAACAAACAAAAGGATAAAACAGCGGTCTGGGACGTCCAAAATGGCGTCCCTTTTCTATATCCTCATTATCAACATGATTTTTAATGATTTTCCCTATGGCAACTCATTAAAATTGACATATATATATCAAAGACAAACTTTAAAATCGTCAGGTTAAATGGTTATCTGTCAGCTCATTCAGCTTTTTTTCCATTTCTGTCCTGTCAAAGGAAGAGTACCAGCGATAATCATCTTCATCAATGATACGAAAATGAAAGCTGATCACGTTTTGCTGTAGTTTGAAGCCTTTGATCTGAGCAACATCCTTCCACCATATTTTTCCTCCTAGTGTCTTTTCCTTGCGGGTCTGCATTTTTTGATGAGCGACGAGCTGCAGAATATCGAAGGGGTCACCGCCTGTAGTCTGCTGAAGAATGGTGCTGTGTCTGAAGAGGGCACACAATGCAACAATCGTTGACCATGATGCTTCCTGCCGTCCCTTTTCAATCTGCACGAGCGTTTTTTTGGAGAGCCCAAGTACTTCAGCCATTTCTTCCTGTGTATAACGGGATTCGGTTCGGATTAGAAGCATTTTTTTAGATAGATTGGCAGTTAGTTCATGTTTTTTCATGAAAGAGCTCCTTTTCCCTTGATATAGTGTAATTCTACACGAAATGAAAGGCAACTTCAGTATAACTGCTTAAATTATTAAAGAAGTTAGATAGATTAGATAATCATGTCATACAATATAACAGGATTGTTGCGGCAAATGCCGTATTATGTTAAGGTATACAGAAATATTTTAAGAATACCTCAGCTTAATTATATAGTTCTTACCAGTTTCACACTATTTACAGGGAGGAGATTACATGCGAAATGTAACATTGACAGAGGTTTATTCCCATCCTATTGCTCAAAAATATTTACAGCGTTCAGGAGTAGCGCATGCAATTGCTGTAACCTACCATGCATATAGATTAGCCATTCAGCACGGTGTAGATCCCGATCTTGCAACCAAAGCAGCCCTGCTTCATGATATTGGGCATTATGAGTGGTACACAGATGGGGAATGGGATTATGAAAAGTATAAAGAGAATGATATACATGCGATAAAAGGTGCAGAACGTGCCCATAAGCTTTTGATCCGTCTTGGGGAGGATCCGCAATCTGCTAAACAGATCGCTTTAGCCATTTTGTTGCATACAGATTCTTACCTGCCGGAAGGCTCGCTTAATCAAAATTCACTTCAAAAAGTAGTTCGCTTAGCTGATGAAATGGATGAGGAGCCAGGCGGAGGCCATCATTACCGGACGATTAATGAAAAGACAGCCTTAAAGAAAATTCAAAAGCTTGATGAAAAAATCAATCAACTGCAAAACCCCACTTTGAAAAAATCCGTATGAATGATATAAATCCACCCAAGGAAATGATGGATTTGATTTGTTTTATTGGCTGAATATTTTTCCCGATGAATCAACATAGACTGTTTGAACAATTGTTCTTTCAAATATGTCTCCATTCTGAGTTTTCCCTCTAATATCAACCGTTATATTATAGATTCCTTCCTGCTTTAACTCTAGCCCGATACCCGCTTTTTTTATTGATTTTATGAACGTTTTTGTCTGCTTCTTTGTTTTAGTTTGAAAGTGATCAACTATCACGAAAGCTTCGACCTCTTTTTGAAGTTTTGCCTGGTTTATTTTAAAGGCAATGTTCTGATTTTGCTCATTGATTGGCAGTAGTGAAATGGCATCATTGTCAGCTGAAAGATAAGCGACGTTCAGGAAATAAGCTTCACCTGAAGAGTTTAATGCAGTTAAACTCCATTTACCTTTTTTAGGCTTTGGAATGACGATTTGATGATGATAGGCTCCTTCAAAAATTCCATCTGCTTTTATTGTTTTAAACGAATGATAATCTGTCTTTCCATCAGGGGAATCCAGAGCAAGCTTCGTTGAAGGCGAGCTGCTCATCCAATCAACAGTGATTTCACTGACAGATTCTTCAACATTGAATGACTCTTGCTGTGTGCCGGTAAATTCTCCGCCGCGATAATAATATGAAGCTCTGACTGCATTGTTTTCTTCACTTATCATATTGATGCTTTCTGCAGCAGCTGTACTTCTTAAATACGGTTCAAATAACAGAAAGGTTGAACTTCCTTTCTTAATAGAAGTATGATCCCAGCTGCCGGTTCTGATTTCAGTGCCATAAGATAATCTGGAAGACTGCACGGTTACAGCTCCATCATTGCTGCCGTAGGAGCTTAAATATAATCCGCCCCAATAAAGAGATGAACCAAAGCTTCCCCACTTGGTCCCGCCAAAAGTATAGATACGATTCTTTCTGGAATTTGTATGAGCATCCGTTTGTTCTCTGAAATTGCTCATGTAGCCGGTCTGCAGGGAATAAACAGCATCATTTTTGCTTCCTAATATTCCTGACAGCCACCCAGCCCAGCTGCTGTAAGTAAGGTCTGCAAGCTGCGATCCGGAATGCGGAGTCGATAGCGTAATCACGTTGCTTACATATTGATGCGCACCATAATGCACAAGCGCAGATTGAGCATCGATTCCTCCTTTGCTGTGAGAGACAAGCATCAGTTTCTGACCGCCAAAATACTGATAGATTTCGCTTAATTTCTGTGCCAGCAGGGCGCCGTTATCCCACATGTTTTTCGCAGGATATAAATCAATAAAAGCTGTACGATATCCATTTGCATAAGCGGTACTATACATATCATTTTGATTCCACCACGTATTCGATGAGCTGTTCAAACCATGGATGAAGACGATAGGAGATTTTGATGAACTGCTGCCGGGCGGAGTATCGCCTGTATACCATTGGCCCGGATTTCCGGGAGGATCCTGATTACCAAATGAGCCGGCAAATGTGCCTGCTGGAACAAAAAGCATGAAAGCCGTAAGCAATATTATCAGTTTTCTGATCATATAGGACTCCTTTACAATGTGATGAAAGCCTTTACATATATATGGAGCCCTTATTTGAAAAAGAAGAAGGAACAATTGCCCATTTTGAATGCAGTGTCAATTGGGCTCCTGTCTACATAAAGCGAAATAAGGAACTCATCGAACAAAACGAAAAATGATTTCTTTGCTGGAAAAAAGCAGTGACAAAGGAAAAGCTGCAGGAGAACAGTGCTCCCGCAGCTTTTTCTTTTACTTTCTTTTGCTTACCCAGAGAATAACCA
This sequence comes from Bacillus sp. F19, assembly GCA_023823795.1. Classification (NCBI taxonomy): domain Bacteria; kingdom Bacillati; phylum Bacillota; class Bacilli; order Caryophanales; family Bacillaceae; genus Bacillus; species Bacillus sp. F19. Next base: position 4,377,242 of record CP085710.1, on the reverse strand, counting down.
GAATGAGTATAGATCCAATTCCTGTCATGAGCTGAATGCGCCAGTCTGCATTCAGGACTTGCTGCACGGCAAACCCCTCAATAAGAACAGCAGGAATCTTCCCAATCAGGCTTGCACTGAAAAAAACACCTGCGCTCACTTTGCTGTATGCTGCTGCAAGTGTAACAGCACCTGATGGAACAAAGGGGAAAATCCTAAATGCAAGAATAAGAAAAAATGCATCTTTGCCTTTCGTTTTTGAGAGGTTTTGCAGCATGGCGTTTATTGGCGCTTTCTTTTTTTTTAGGAATGAGAAACCTTTCCGGTATACATAAAAGCTGACCAGGACTCCAATGATTTCACCAGAAAAAGAGAGGAGAAGCCCTTCTGCAAATCCAAAAAAAGAAAGGTTTGCAGCTGTAATAAACACACTCGGCACAAATGCCAATAAACTAATGATTGTGTTAGCAGCGAGACTTATAATAAATGCCAATGGTCCGCTGATTTCCAGCCATTCTATTAATTGTTCTTTCATTTTTTCACCGCTGTCTTTTAGATATGTGTACTAGCACCTATCTATAGTTTAAACTCCGCTGAGCGCACTTACTAATAAATAATTCTAAAGAATCACTATTGTTATTGCTCATTTCGGAGCGCAGGCACTTTGAAATAAACAAACGGGCCTGCAAGAAGCAAAGGAACTAAACTGCACAGCATGATGGATTGTACCATAATGCCTGAAGATATAAATAAGGAAGTTAATCCATAAGTAAGCGGGTTAAGCCTAAGGCTGCCATGATGATAAATGACATCACTCTGCCAAGCATTGCATTTGCAAACTAGTGGGATTATCAACTTTTCTTGTTAATTTAAAGATTAAGAATACGTCACTTCATAACCGTAACGTTTGACTGTACAGTTTAAAAAAAGGTATGATAGGAGTAATCTTTTTTTATTGGGGTGATAAGATGGGGCATTGTATCGAATTGGCGAACTAGCAAAATTGGCAAACGTATCAAAGAGAACAATTGATTACTATACTCAAATTGGGCTGCTCCATGTAGACAAGACGTCTAAGTCCAACTATCGCCTCTATTCTGAACAGGCACTTTACGACATTCATTTTATTGAGGAATGCAAGTTATTCAATATGTGTCTGCAGGATATTAAAGAAAGACTGGAACTTAAGAGAAGTCAAACCAATGAAGAAGATAAGCTAATCAAACAGGCCGAAATACTGGCTACTCATATGAAACAGCTCGAACATGAAATAAAAGAGCTGAAACCAATTTTTGATAAAATGAATGGGGAAAACCAGGAAATCATTGCAAGCCGCATCTCTCCGCAGAGCATGGCGCTTATGCAATCATTAATGATTCTGCTGCATTGATTTTATAGTTTTCGGATATAAAAATTGATAACTTACTATTTTAGGAGGTGACTCCTTATTCTCTATTAGAGGATAAGGGTGTTTTGGACATAGTTAACTTGTTATTCGTGGCGATTTTAATTGCTTTAACAGCTTTTTTCGTTGCATCAGAATTTGCGATTGTCAAAATCCGCAGTTCACGATTGGATCAATTGATTGCAGAAGGTAAAAAAGGGGCAGTGGCTGCAAAAAAAGTAACTACTCATTTAGATGAATATTTATCAGCGTGTCAGCTCGGAATAACGGTAACAGCCTTAGGTCTTGGGTGGTTGGGGGAGCCAACAGTAGAAAGTCTTCTCAGACCGGTATTCGATAACTTTGAAATTAACGAATCGGTTTACCATATTTTAACTTTTGGTATTGCATTCGCATCTGTTACGTTCTTGCACGTTGTCATTGGAGAGCTTGCTCCTAAAACAGTAGCAATCCAAAAAGCAGAGGCTGTGACACTTTTATTTGCAGCTCCATTGATCTGGTTCTACCGTATAATGTTCCCATTCATTTGGGTATTAAATGGCTCTGCCCGCGTAGTAACAGGTATTTTCGGACTAAAGCCTGCATCTGAGCACGAGCTTGCTCATACTGAGGAAGAGCTTCGGATTATTCTTTCAGAAAGTTATGAGAGCGGAGAAATCAACCAATCTGAATTAAAATATATGAACAAAATTTTCGAATTTGATGATCGTGTAGCAAAAGAAATTATGGTGCCTCGAACTGAAATTGTAGCTGCTTCAGTAGAGAAATCGTTTCAGGACAACCTTGAGACAATGAGTATGGAAAAATATACTCGCTATCCGGTTGTAAACGGAGACAAAGATCACGTCCTTGGTATGATCAATCTCAAGGAGATCTTCACTGACATTTTTTCATTATCCGAAGTAGAACGCAAAAAGAGCACGATTGATAAGTATATCCGCCCTGTTATTCAAGTCATCGAATCGATTCCAATTCATGATTTATTAATAAAGATGCAAAAAGAACGCGTTCATATGGCGATCCTCGTGGATGAATACGGCGGAACAGCCGGACTTGTAACAGTTGAAGATATTATCGAGGAAATTGTTGGAGAGATCCGTGATGAATTTGACCAGGATGAGGTTCCTGAGGTTCAGAAAAAAGGCGAAGGCCATTATTTGCTGGACGGAAAGGTCCTTATCTATGAAGTGAATAATCTGCTTGGTCTAGATATCGATGATACGGATGTAGACACAATCGGCGGATGGATGCTGACAGAAAATATTGACATCCAGCAAGGCGAAAGCATCATTTTAGATGGCTATGAGTTTTTTGCAAAAGAAATGGAAGGCCACCTGATCCGAGTAATTGAAATTTTTAAGCTTGAAGAATCTGAAGAAGAGCTTGTTGCAGAAGAAAAATAATCTGTGTTTATTATGAAAGCTATGCTTATGTGCATAGCTTCAGACTGTCGACAAATCCCCCCTTTTTGGGGGATTTGTCGGCAGTTTTTTTATATAATGAAAATAGAACAATACAGAGGTGATTTGGATGTTGTCTAAAAATAATCAAATGAATCGCGATCAACTAGAAATGATTACACTTGAACAGTTGGTGCCGGAAGATCACTTAGTCCGTAAAATTGAACAAGCTCTCGATTTTTCTTTCATCTATCCATTAGTAGAGAAAGTCTATTCCGCAGATCGAGGTCGTCCAAGTATTGATCCGGTCATATTGATTAAAATGACCTTCATCCAATACCTTTTCGGTATTCGATCCATGAGAAGAACCATTGAAGAGATTGAAACCAACTTAGCCTACCGTTGGTTTTTGGGTTTTGGTTTTCATGACAAGGTGCCCCACTTCTCAACATTCGGTAAAACTATGAACGGCGCTTTAAGGATACAGATCTGTTTGAGCAGATATTTTACCGCATCTTAAAAGAGGCGATTGATAAGAAACTGGTCAATGGAGAACAGGTATTTATTGATTCAACTCACGTAAAGGCTAGTGCTAATAAACGAAAGTATCAGAAAAAGATCGTACGAAAAGAAACGAAATCATATGAGGAAAGGCTCCAAAACGAACTCAATCTAGACCGCGAAGAAAACGGAAAAAAGCCTTTTCCCCCAGATAAATTTGAACCGGAAGAGAAAGTGATTAAAGAAAGTACGACGGATCCGGAAAGTGGCTATTACGTAAAAGATGAAAGAACAAAACAGTTCGCTTACTCATTTCACACAGCCTCTGACGAAAAAGGATTTGTTCTGGGGACAATCGTTACGCCTGGTAACGTGCACGACAGTGCAATATTCGAGCCTCTACTTGATCAAGTAACTGAGCTTCACAAGAAACCTGTTGCTGTTGCTGCCGATGCTGCTTACAAGAACCCTGCTCTTGCTCACTATTTGAACGAAAAAGAAATTCGTCCGGTTTTTCCTTATACACGGCCAAAAACAAAAGATGGATTTTTCAAGAAAAGTGATTATGTGTATGACGAACATTTTGATTGTTACATATGCCCGCACGATCAAGTGCTTCCTTACAGAACTACTACGAAAAAAGGATACAGACAATACTCTTCCGATCCGAAGGTTTGTGAAAATTGCCCATTCCTAAGCCAATGTACGGAGAGCCAAAATCATCAGAAATTGATTGAAAGGCATCTCTGGCAAGAATACTTAGATGAAGCTGAACACCTTCGTCATACAGAAGAGAACAAAACAATTTATGCAAAACGCAAAGAAACGATAGAGCGTGTCTTTGCAGATGCAAAAGAAAAGCATGGTATGCGTTGGACAACGTTGAGAGGACTCAAAAAATTGTCCATGCAGGCGATGCTTACTTTTGCTGCCATGAACTTGAAAAAGTTGGCATCCTGGACATGGAAGCCAGCGAAAGCGGTATAAAAATAGTCAACGAATAGGCCTACAAACATCAAATTAGCCCCAGAAATGACAAAAAGCATTCGGATAGAGTTCATCCGAATGCCTTTTGTCTACAATCTGAAGCTATGCTTATGTGCATAGCTTTTTCTTTATAGCCTAGCTTAACATGGAGCTTCATTGACTTCTGTATGGCGTTAAGCTTCATCAAATCTTAATTTGACACTCTTTCATTCTCATAGTACGTTTGAAACAGGGATAATAAAGCAGGAGGAGGATGTAACCTGAATAAGTCAAAGGTTCATTTTTGGACGATTGAAATTTTGCTGCTGCTGTTAATTTTTTATGTAAGTACAAAGGTTTCGTTTTTATTTCGGCCGCTGATTGTTTTTGCAACTACGCTGTTCTTCCCGATTTTGATTGCCGGTATTCTGTTTTTTATTTTCAGGCCTGTGGTTAAGCTGCTAGAAAAAAACAAAGTGCCAAGAACGCTTGCAATCCTTATCTTGTATCTCATTTTTATCGGATTGATTATGCTGCTTTTATCTACAGTCGGACCAGTTGTTTCTCAGCAGATCACAGACCTGTTTATAAATTTCCCAAGATACATATCTGAAATCAGTCAGTTCATCTTGAACCTGTCTGAGTCCGGCTGGTTTACATGGGTGATGACGCAGGAATATGTTTCGATTGAGGAAACGATCGACAAAATGGAAAAATTCTTGGGCAATCTGACGACAACGCTCCCGGAAAGCATTACTTCATCTTTGACAAAGGTGCTGGGTTTCGTTACAAATATTACCCTTATAATCGTCACGGTTCCCTTCATTTTGTTCTACATGCTGAAGGATGGTCACAAGTTCCCCATCACAGCAGTCAAAATTCTGCCTGCTGCGTATAGACGTGAAGGCATTAAAATTTTTGAAGATCTTTATCAGACGCTTGCCGCTTATATTCAGGGCCAGCTGCTTGTTTCACTCTTTGTCGGGACAGGCTGCTTTATCGGATATACGCTGATTGGACTTGATTATGCGCTGATACTAGGGATAGTTGTTGCTGTTGCAAATATCATCCCTTATGTAGGACCTTTTATCGGTGCTGCACCGGCAGTGGTGATTGCTCTCCTTGATTCACCGACTAAAGCTTTGCTTACTGTCATTGTTGTAACCGTTGTTCAGCAGATTGACGGAAATGTTCTTTCACCATTAATTATCGGCAAGAGATTAAACACACACCCTCTCACCATCATTCTCCTGCTGATTGGCGCAGGCAGCTTTGGAGGTATTCTAGGGATGATTTTAGCTGTGCCGACATATGCAGTATTAAAAGCTGTTCTTTTACATGTCATCAGGCTGGTAAAATTAAGAAACAGGTATAAGCAGGAGACAGTGAACCGAAAAAATAACAGAGATGAAAACGATAGAAAGCCGCCGGTGTAACTTAAAGGGTTCCGTTTCCGGGTACTTTTTAATGGCATAAGAAATGACGTGTGATTTGGCACACGTCATTTTCTTTATTTACCAAGGTTTTTAAACCTTTTTAATGGATTTTGTCATAACAATTGACATCAATTTTTATTTTGGACAATAAGTATTGTACACTTAAGCGACAATACCAAATTGAATGCCAATATTAATGTCATTTTCAGGCCAATATAAATGAAAAAGATGTTGTTCTTCTTAATTATTGGACAGTTTAGTGGAACAAGAAGATAAGAAAACATGAGTTAGTGAGTCTTTTTCGATGCTATCCAAGCCCTGTTCGCATAACATAAAACAATTACAAAAAAGAAGGGGATATAGTGAGTTCTAATAATGGGAATGTCGGGAATGACAATAATCTAGCTGATATTCTACAATTGATTGGACAATGGTTTAATGTGACAGGAGATACATTAGGTCTTATAGGGCAAGGCTATGGCATTTAGAACGAGATAAAAATGACACAATCCAAGCACAAAAAGAGAAACAACAACAAGAGTTACAGCAGCAGCAAATGCAACAACAAATAGAACAGATGCAACAGCAAATAAAAATTTTGCAAGAACAAAAAAAAGCAATTCTAATTAGATATGAAGTTCTTTTTCAATTAAAAGGGTGCAAAAGACGGACATTAATGATTGTCCTGCTGGGAATAATCGCATTCACATTATTATTCATCCAATATAAATATATATAAGCAAGCGGTCTTCCGCTGGATGATCACCATTATTTAAACTGGTCCGTGATATTATAAGAAACCTAAAAGCCCTTTTCGGCATAGTCTAATAAAAAAATAAAGGTGGGGATTCTATGCCGGCTTTTGTTGGTCCTATATTAATTGAATCAAGCAGCGGTGCAATTAGTGCTGGTGATGTCTTTGCACTCTCGCCAAAAAGCACAAGTAAATTCTTTGTAGGTGCAGGTGTACTCAATACAGGAGACTTCATTGTGATTACGAACGACAAAAACAGCACAAATTCATATGACTTTGACATCATTGATCAGCCGACTATCTTTAATGGATAAACAAGAGAACCCTTTCTTTTTCAGAAGAGAGGGTTTTCTTTTTGCTTGTAAAAGGGTATTAAAATTTATGAATTCAATGAATGAAGAGGTGTAGGGATGACAACGATTAAAGATATAGCAAAGCTTGCCAAGGTGTCTGCTGCTGCAGCATATGAAGTACTCTATGAAAATGCTGAATCAATGGCCTCTGAAGAAACGAAATCGAGAATCTTCCAGGCTGCAGAAACATTAAACTATAGATTAACGGAGAACAAAGCAGTGTCATGTCCCTTGCCGCTATCATGGCATTGCGCGAGGAAAATGTGAAGATACCAGAGGATGTCTCAATTGTCAGTTTTTATGATGTACCTGAAGCTCACTACTTTGCCCCTTCCTTGACAACCATTCATGTTTCATCAGCTGAGATAGCAAAGATCGCAGTGAAGCTAATACATGAGCAAGTAATGGAGCATAGAGATGCGCCTCTTAAAGTACTGGTTCCATCCACACTGAAAATGAGAGATTCAACATCAACAAAACAATAGGAAACATTGCTGAAGAGAGAAGTTCTTTCTTCAGTTTTTTTATGTCTAAAACACATGAAAAAGGAATTCTTGATAGAAAGTTAAAACTATTCTATCATTGAGACAACTATTTTCATAAAAGGAGAAACTATATGCATTCTTATATAGGAAAGCGGGATGGTGTTTTTCCATCTGTTTGTTCATTGGATTGTCCTGATCAATGCGGACTTCTTGTCCATAAGAAAGACGGCAAAATCATAAAAGTGGAAGGAGATCCGGAGCATCCCGTTACAAAAGGCAGCATTTGCAATAAAGTGCGGCATATGGCTGAACGTATCTATGATGAGAAGAGGCTGCAATATCCTTTAAAGAGGACAGGGAAAAAGGGCTCAAAACAATTTGAGCAGATCAGCTGGAACGAAGCCTTTGAAATTATTACTGCTAAATGGAAAACACTAATTAAAACGGATGGGCCGGAAAGCATTCTTCCATACAGTTTCTATGGAAATATGGGCAATTTGAATGCTGAGGGAATGGATCGCCGTTTCTTTCATAAACTCGGCGCAAGCAGACTTGACCAGACAATTTGCCAAATTGCAGGTTCAACTGGTTACAAGTATACAATGGGTGGAAGCTTTGGGATCGATCCAGAGGATACTGTTCATACTAAGCTGTTTATTATGTGGGGCATTAATGCGGTCAGCACAAATATGCATCAAGTCGCACTTGCTCAAAAGGCGCGTAAAAATGGGGCCAAAATCATCGTCATTGATGTTCATAAAAATCAGACCGGAAGACTTGCAGACTGGTTTATTCCGATTCTTCCGGGAACGGACGGTGCCCTCGCTCTTGGAATCATGCATATCTTGTTTAAGGAGAACTTGGCGGACAGCGATTTCCTTGAAAATTACACAGTTGGACACGAAGAACTGAGAAATCATGTCGTTCAATATGATCCGCGTACAGTTTCAGAAATAACAGGAGTTCCAGCAGATGACCTATTAAAACTGGCAAGAATGTACGGCCAAACATCACCATCCTGTATTCGAATCGGCAATGGCCTGCAGCATCATGATAATGGCGGCATGTGCATCCGGACCATTGCCTGTCTTCCGGCTCTGACTGGCCAGTGGCTGAATAAAGGAGGAGGCGCTATTAAGGGCAATTCAGGGTATTTGGCATTTAATACAGATGCTCTGCAGCGTCCTGACCTCCTTCAGAATAAACAGACCAGAATCATCAATATGAACTTAATTGGCGAAGAGCTTTTAAATGCCGATCAAGCGATAAAGTCCATGTTTGTATACGGAAGCAATCCCGCAGTCGTCGCTCCAGAGGCTAACAAAGTGAAAAGGGGATTAGAGCGGGAAGATTTATTTCTGGTGGTCCATGATTTGTTTTTAACCGAAACTGCAGCCTATGCTGATATCGTCCTCCCTGCAGCATCAGCCTTTGAGAATACAGATTTTTATACGTCATACTGGCATCATTATCTTCACTTGCAGGAGCCGGTTGTTGAAGCATATGGCGAGTCAAAATCAAACGTCGAAGTGTTCAGGCTTTTAGCGGAAGGCATGGGATTTTCAGAACAGGCATTTAAAGATTCAGAGGAAGAGATGATTGATCAGGCGCTGAATAATCCTCAAAATCCGTATATGGATAAAATCACTTTTCAGGATTTGAAGAAGAAAAAATATGTGAAAGCAAATGTAAAACCGCTATTTCCGGGAAGACTTAACACGCCAAGCGGGAAAATCGAGCTTTACTCACGTGCCATGGAGAAAGCAGGATATCCGCCTTTGCCGACATTTTCACCGCTCGTCAAAGAAAGCGATTTGCCTTTCCTGTTTGTCCCTGGTCCAAATCATAACTTTTTAAACTCCACGTTTTCAAACAATGAAAAACATATATCCCTTGAAAAAGCTCCTAAACTGCATATGAATGGTAAGGATGCCAGACTGCTTCGTTTGGAAAATGGAGATATGGCTGTCATTTGGAACGCTCGGGGTGAATGTGAGCTGACAGTTTCAGTTGGAGAGAACGTATTGCCGGGTGTAGTCGTTAGCCAAGGATTATGGTCAGATGAACCTGGAAAAAAACAGCTCGTGAATTCGCTTACGCCAGACCGGCTGTCAGATATGGGCGGGGGCGCAACATTTTTTTCAGGAAGAGTTGGCGTTAGAAAAAAAGAAAGATCTCATTCCTGAGGTCTTTCTTTCGTTTGATCTAAAAAGTCTTTGACTCTTTCCAGGTATTTTTCTCGTGCCGAAAGAGCTCATAGTCAGCTCCCATACTAATCGAAACAGCTTTGTTTTTGCTTTTGCATCAAATGAAGCTCCCTGCAGATACTGCTCAACGTGCCTGCCGATAGGGGAAGTGAAATCCTCCTCTGATGGCAAAACCATAAACCGCCTGCCCCGATCTGCTGCAGAAGACTGATGTAGTGAGGGTACAGCTTTGATTTCACCCTGAAATGGCCGGCATTCTTTTCCTCCTAGCGGTCTATTTCTGGCTCTTTTCTAAGAACGGTTAAGCCTGTTTTGTAAACAGGCAGAAAGGGATGTGAGAAAACAGCCTTTGATTTAAACACTATATGCTGCCGAAGAAGTACAGGTGAAACTTGACAAGAAAAGCCCCCCTAAGGGAATGCAGAAAAATAATGAACGGTTATAGAGGATATCATAAAAAAGAAAAGAATTAAATTTAATGTAAGCGTTTACTTTTTTCCGCAGTTATAGAAAATAAAGAGAAGGGTAAAATGCATACAAAGGAAGATTCGGAGGGAGAGCTGCTCATGAAAGATGCTAACTTTTTCAAAGGAATGATCTGGGCAACCATTCTTAGTGTTCCATTGTGGGTATCCTTTTTCGGATGGATGAAAATCATTTTAACTTATTCTAAATGGTAATCAATCGTATCATTTCATGTTAGCTTCCTGCTCTGATAGACTAATCCTATAATGGACTATAGACAAGGAGAATGACATCATGTCAAACGATCAGATCGATTTATATATCAAGCAGGGAATATATGGAGCGTTTGAAACGAAGCCGGAGGAGAGACATGTCTACCTGGGCTCATTGAGAGAAAGAATATGTGTGGCTCTTACCGTTGGACAAGTGAGACAAAATAAAATATACAATGAAGTCCTTGCCGCATTGGAAACAAGAAAGAACAAAGCACTCTTTTTAAATGGAAAAATAGAATATGGAGCCCTGTCTAAATATATCAAGGCTGCAAATAAAGAGAAAATCCCATTTACCATTGTAAGCGATCAAAACGACACAAAAATAGGATTAATCGTTGCATCTGATCATGCGATTGATCATAAAGAAATTTATGTAAAAGATAAAATATTTGAACAGACTTTTAAATAAACACAGGAGAGCCTGTGTTTTTTTATAATTTATATATGATATAAAAAATCAGAATCCAAATTGGAACCGATAGGATAACCCCGTAAAAACAGCCTTTTGCAAATGCTTGATCTTCCCTCATCACATACCCCGCAATTTCTGTCTTAAGATTAATATATCTCTGGATACCGTTATTAATCAATGAATCCTTTGTCTTAAATTGTCGATTAATCTCTCACCGGTATTTTCATATATGAATTATACAAGTGAAATATCAAGCAGAAGTCGAATATTGCAGATGCGAATAGGATTCATGAACCACCTCACGAAGGTGGTTTTTTTATTTTACAGCTTTTTTTAAAATCATTTTTTAAGAAATAGCGGGCTATTAGTGGGACATGGATTAAAAACTAGCATCAATTAGCATAGCTTTACAACGAAGTTGTTAGTAAATTTAGATTATTGAGATAACGGTTAATGTGTTATATATTTAATTCGCTTAGGAGTAAAAGTTATAAAACACTAACATTTTGAGAGGGGAAAAGAAATGAAAATCGGTAAAGCGTTTTGGAGCTGCAGTATTAAGTTTATCAATGAGTCTTTCAATGTTTGGGACAGCCGCTTTTGCAAATGAACAGGTAAAAACAGATGTGAAACAGGAATCAATTCGTGCAGTAATCAAGGGAACTGATGCAGAAAAGGGTAAAATAAAAAAGAGTCATCAGGTACGACGCGATTTTGGCAAGGATGGATTTACAACAACCGTTACACAGAAACAATTAGAAGCACTTCAGAAGAACAGCAAAATCAAGGTTGAAAAAGTTCCGACTTTTAAAGTAGCTGCCGGAAAGCCGATTCAGACAATGGCCCTTCCAAGCAAAAGAACCCCATGGGGAATTAAAGCCATTTATAATAACAGCTCGCTGACATCAACTAGTGGAGGAGACGGCATTAAAATTGCTGTTCTTGATACCGGAGTTCAGACAAGCCATATTGATTTGTCGCAAAATGCCGAACAGTGCAAAGATTTTACAGTTGGGACTACTTATACAAATAATTCCTGCACAGACCGCAATGGACATGGAACACATGTTGCAGGAACGGCACTTGCAAATGGCGGTTCTGATGGACAGGGAATATACGGTGTGGCACCTCAATCTGAGCTTTGGGCATACAAAGTACTGACAGACAGCGGTTCTGGCTACTCAGATGACATTGCAGCTGCTATCAGACATGCTGCAGATGAAGGAACACGTACTGGTTCTCAAGTCATCATCTCAATGTCTCTTGGATCAAGCAGTAAAGATAGTTTAATTGCAAGTGCAGTAAACTATGCTTATGGCAAAGGTGCATTGGTTATCGCAGCAGCCGGAAACTCAGGATCAGGCAATAATACGATTGGATATCCTGGCGCTCTAGTAAATGCGGTGGCAGTTGCGGCTCTTGAAAATGTTCAGCAAAATGGAACATACCGTGTTGCAAACTTCTCTTCACGCGGAAACTCGGCAACAGATGGAGATTTTATTATTGGAGAGCGTGATATTGAAGTCTCTGCTCCTGGTGCTGCTATTGAATCAACTTGGATCAACAGCAGTTACAGCACGATCAGCGGTACTTCTATGGCGACTCCTCACGTATCTGGGCTTGCTGCGAAAATCTGGTCTTCCAATAAAGGCCAAAGCAATGTTCAAGTTCGTGCAGAGCTGCAGCGCCGTGCAAAGCTGTATGATATTAAAGGCGGCATTGGTGCAGCAACAGGCGATGACCACGCATCAGGCTTTGGATTTGCAAGAGTTCAATAATAAGAGAAATATAAAAAGAGCTTCCCCATCTGAATCGGGAAAGCTCTTTTACGATTTCGTCATCTATATTTGGTTAAATTCTATGAAAATATGTTTTAATAGATAGATAGAGTGAAGCAATGTATCTTCATTTAAGCAGCTGTTAACTATATTGGTTGGCTTTAATAATTCTTGGCCATTCTTCGTCAGCAGTGTGGACATTTTGCTCAGCTTTAGAGCATCCAGTTAAGAGGATTGCCGTACCAAATGCAAGTAATAAAAGATGTTTTCTGAATTTTTTCATCTCATAGCCTCCATTAGTTCTTTTATTTTAACATTTATAGAATAAGTAACAATTTGTTATAATTATCTGACAATTCAAATATATACAATTATTCAATTTATTATCAATACATATTCAAATTTTTATCAGGAGGCGCCGTATGAATACCGTTGGAATGAAATTAAGACAGCTGAGGAAAAAACAAAAATTGACTCAGAGCGAGCTGGCAATAGGAATTGTGAACCGCAGCTACATCAGCCAGCTTGAAAAAGGAATGGTCCAGCCTTCTTATAAACTGCTGTTGAAATTCAGCGAAAGACTGAAATGTGATATTCACGATTTTTTCGAAGAAGAGGATAAATCACTTCTGTCTTTTGATATAAAAAAAGCTCTATCCAGTTTGGAATATGCAGTGATCAATGATGACTTTGCAAATGCAGTTGAGCATTTAAACGACTTAGAAAAGAATCTTGAATCATTGAACCAAAATGATCTTGCTCTCTATTATTTTTGCCAGGGAAGGATTCTTCAGCGGGTAAAGCTTCAAATTGAAGAGGCCATTGCAGCTTATGAAAAAAGCTACGAATTATTCTGCATCCTGCAATATTGTGAAGAGAGACTCAGAACCAGCAATTATTTGACGGCCTTGCTCATTAACCAGGATCAGTTATCAAAAGCATTTTCTTATTTAAATGAGGCTTATGACGACTCAATTGCCTTCAAGGCTTCAGGTGTAGAAAAAATATCTTTACTGAATAACCTTGGTCTTGCACATGCAAAAAAAGGAGAATTTTATTCTGCGATCCGCTTTTTGAAACAGGCACTGGCTATCAGCAGCAAAACATCCATTTACTATCAAACAGGTGTTGTATACATGGTGCTTGGCTTGTGCTACAGACGAATGAAGGAGTATGAAAACGCGAGTGCGGCCTACGCAAAAGCTTTGCTGTTTTTCGAAGGCACAGACGATCAGCTTAATTTGGCGGGCACATATACAAATTTAGGTATTCTCAGCAGATATTTATTGGATGCTGACAGCGCGATGTCCTATCTTCAATCTGCACATGAAATTTACAAACAAGAAGATGATGTAAAAGGAATATTAAATACGCTGTATGAGCTGGCCGTTACCTATTATGAAGCAGGACAGGATGATGAAGTACTAAGACTCTATGAAACGTTCCTGGAAGTTTATCTAAGTGATTTCAGCGATTTTAAATTTAAATTTCTGCATTTAATCGGAGATTTGCATCATCGGAAAAATCATCAGGAAGAAGCTCTGAAGTTCTATTATGAGATCCTGAATCATTCTGTCCTTGTTGGAGATTCCTCTATCGTAAAAGAGGTGATGAAAAAAATAGCTGAAATAGCCTATGTTACGAAAAATGAAAAAACACTTTTCTATGTTGTAGAAAAATACTTAAAGCTGTAAAACACAAGTTTACATAATGAAACCTGAGCGCATTCAGTATAGAATGATAAGGAAAGGAGAACGATTATGCAGAGAATACAACTTACTGAAGATCTATCATTTTCAAGAATCATTCATGGATTATGGCGTCTTTCTGACTGGAATATGTCAAATGAAGAAGTGCTTAAATTAATAGAGGATTGCTTAGAAGCTGGCATTACAACTTTTGATCACGCAGATATTTACGGAAATTACACATGCGAAAAAAGATTTGGAGATGCACTTGCACTGAAGCGAGAGCTCAGAAAGCAAATGGAGATTGTTACGAAATGCGGCATTAAACTTGTCTCAGACAATCGCCCTGAACACAGAATAAAATCATATGATACAAGCAAAGAGCATATTTTGGCTTCCGTCAATAAGTCCCTTGAAAACTTTCAGACAGATTACATAGATGTTCTGCTTATACACCGTCCGGATCCGTATATGGATCCAGCACAAGTTGCAGAGGCGTTTGCACAACTTAAAAATGAAGGCAAAGTCCGCTATTTTGGTGTGTCGAATTTTAAACGCTCACAGTTTAAAATGCTTCAATCATACTTGGATTCCCCGCTAATTACGAATCAGATTGAGCTTTCTGCCTACAATCTTGAGAACTTCAAAGATGGCACGCTTGATTTATGCCAAGAAGAGAGAATAGCGCCGATGGCATGGTCTCCGCTTGCTGGAGGTTCTATTTTCTCTGCTGATGACGAGAGAGCTAAGAATCTGCGTGATATACTTGAGAGAATTGCTCTCGAAATCGGTGCAAAAGGGATTGATGAAGTCCTTTATGCATGGCTGATCAGTCATCCCGCAAACATTATGCCGATTGTCGGTTCAGGTAAAATGAGCCGCATTGAGTCCGCTATCTGCTCACTTGATTTAACATTAACACGCGACCAATGGTTTGATATCCTGCAGGCTGCTATGGGACAAGAAGTCGCATAATTTGGAAACCTCCGCTTATGGGCAGAGGTTTTTTAGTTAAGAGTCAGAAATAAAATGGAAAGCAGCCGAACATTTACATTAAATAATCACTAACTGTTGACATTCATTTTCGTTGTAACTATAATGATTACATCGGAGGTGATTAAGATTAAAATAAGCAGCCGATTTACGATTGCTGTTCATATTTTATCTCTAATAAAGCAAAATCCGCCTTCTGATTGTACTTCTGAATTTATGGCTGGCAGTGTGAACACGAACCCAGTGATCATAAGAAAAATATTGTCCTATCTGAAAAAGGCAGGACTTGTGGAAGTACGGCGCGGAGCCGGTGGAGCTTATTTGCTGAAAGAATTGCATGACATCACATTACTCGAGGTTTATCGTGCAGTTCAAGTAGTTGAAGAAGATAAGCTGTTTCATTTTCATGAAAAGCCAAATCCAGATTGCCCAATAGGTGCAAATATTCAGAGCGTGCTGGAGCTTATTCTGGTTCAAGCACAGGAAGCTATGGAACAAGTATTAGAAAGCATCACGATGGATCAGCTGTTTACAACACTGCAAGATCAGATACAAAGTGAAAATAAAGTATAGCATTCTTCAGAATGCTTAATTTTTCACCTGTGTTGTAACCAGTTAAGTTACAACTAAAAATTTAAAAAAGCGAGGAATTAAGCCGTGACTTTAAAAATTAAAGCTTATTCAGACTTTATTTGTCCGTTTTGTTTTTTAGGGAAGGGACCTCTGGATGAAATGATTAAGGAAAAGGATGTGGAGGTAGAATGGATGCCTTTTGAACTGCGTCCAAGTCCTGCTCCAAAAATTGATCCTTGGAAAGAAGCAGATAAATTAGGTTCCTGGGACTCCTTTATTTTGCCTGCTTCAAAGCAGCTTGGCGTTGAGATGCGTTTGCCGCGCCTTTCTCCCCATCCATATACACATTTAGCTTTTGAGGGATGCCTGTTTGCAAAGGATCACGGAAAAGGAAATGAATTTCACCATAGAGTATTCACTGCATTTTTCCAGGAAGAGCAAGACATTGAAGATGTAGAAGTATTAACAAAATTAGCTGGTGAAGTTGACCTGCCTAAGGAAGACTTCAGAGACGCTCTAGTAAGCCGCAAATATCGAGAGGTTCA
This sequence comes from Bacillus sp. F19, assembly GCA_023823795.1. Classification (NCBI taxonomy): domain Bacteria; kingdom Bacillati; phylum Bacillota; class Bacilli; order Caryophanales; family Bacillaceae; genus Bacillus; species Bacillus sp. F19. The sequence goes on along the minus strand of CP085710.1, from coordinate 4,361,027 downwards.
TCAGGAAGCTTTGAGACATGCTTATGAAGAAGCTCGGATTACAGCCGTTCCTACATTTATTATTGGGGACGAAGTGATTCAGGGATTGGCAAGCAAAGAAAGGCTGGCACAAGTCATCGATAAGGAATTAGATAAAAAGCACTTACTTGCCATAGATGGTTTGCAGTGTGATCTTAATGGCAATTGCTAAGGCAATTTTAATTTACACATTTAACAAATAAGATTTGGAGAACCACATGAACAGCCGGGGGAATGTGAAATTTTATTAATTGCAAACCTGTCTTTATTTTGTAACCAGATTAATTTGGGAAATTAGGATTTTTCAAAACAAATCAAATAAAATTCGGAGGGATTTATAATGAAAATTGCAATCATTGGAGCCGCTGGGAAAGCAGGCAGCCTTATCATGGAAGAAGCCTTAGAAAGAGGCCATGAGGTAACAGCTGTCGTCAGGGATGCTTCAAAAGTAAACACAAATGTTCAAGTAATCGAAAAAGATCTTTTTGACCTTGCATCCAATGATTTAAAACCTTTTGATGTGGCGGTTAACGCGTTTAATGCTGCTCCAGGAAAAGAACATCTTCATGTTGATGCCGGAAGAGTGCTCATTCAGGCCTTGGAAAACAACACTAATACGAAATTAGTTGTTGTTGGAGGAGCTGGTAGTTTATATTTAGATGAAGAAAGAACAACACGGGTAATGGATGATCCGAATTTTCCAGCAGCCTATTTCCCTACTGCTAAAAATATGGGAATCAATCTGGATGAACTTCAAAAAGAAGAAAGTGTAAAATGGACATATATCAGTCCTTCTGCAAACTTTGATCCGCAGGGTTCAAAAACAGGCACATACCATTCAGGGAAAGACCATTTATTAACGAATTCACATGGTGAAAGTTATATCAGCTATGCAGATTATGCCATTGCTGTTGTTGATGAAATCGAAAATCCGAAACACAAGAATGAGCGTTTTACAGTAGTGTCTAAATAATCTTTTCATGAAAAGCAAATGCGGGCCATAATCCGCATTTGCTTTTTTATTTATTCGGGCAGCATTTTTAATATGGATCATTCTATAAACTGAATTTTCTGATATAATAATTTCATTCGAGAGACTAAATAAGGAGAGAAAAGAATGAAAAAGGCATTGTTAACAGGATTTGAACCGTTTTTGCATTATACAATTAACCCAACAGCTGAAATTGTGAAGCATTTGCATGGACAATCGATTGGTCAATTTGAAGTCTGCGGAAAAGTACTCCCTGTTCAATTTTCAAAAACATGGGAGCAATGCCATGCTCATATTGAGGAGGAAAAGCCTGACGCCGTATTGCTGCTTGGGCTTGCAGCAGGCAGATACAAAATTACTCCTGAAAGAGTGGCCATTAATTGTGCTGATGGCGAAAAAGATAATGAGGGAATTATTAAACAGGATGAATGGATACAGTCCAATGGACCAGATGCCTATTTCAGCACACTGCCTATCCGAACATTTGTAAATGTGATGCAGGAAAAAGGGCTGCCTGCAGAAATATCCAACACTGCCGGAACCTACTTGTGCAATTACATTATGTATCAGACTTTGCACTATTTTAAAAAAGCAGATCGGGACATTCCGGCGGGATTTATTCACCTTCCTGCATCACATGAGCTGGGTCTGGAAATAGGGAACGTACCAAGTTTTTCTCAGCAGGATTTAACAGAAGCTGTGTCTATCATGATCCAGCATCTACCAGAGGCCTAACCGACTTTCTTTTTTCTTTGCAGCCTAATATTTAGAGCTGATTTGACGATATAACCCCTATACACAGAAACTAGTGGGGGAAATAAAAATGTTCAAAAAGCTTCAAGTTAAGAGCTACTAAACAGCTTCAGGAGCTAGTGAAAAGATTTAAAACAGGAGGATGACGATACTCGTCATCCTTTTTTTACCATCTCAGCACCAATATTAACCGGCAGCAATTCAAGTCAGGATTTTTATAAGAAAGGATGAGTCTGACACCGTCAGGATTAAACTCAGTTTCTAACTCATTTGTAATGCCGGAAGCGCGCAAAAGTTTTTTTACCAAGACGCTGTTGGACGCCTGAGCGGCAGCCAGAATCTTTTTTGCCTGTTCTTTTGAAGTTGAGAGGTAAGTGGTCAATTTTTTAGCATCAGTTAGCAGTCCATCCATTTGTGATAAGGAATGAACAAATTGACTTGAATCAACTTCCGGCAGAGGTCTCCTTATATAGTGATCACAAGGGAAATGAGCTGGATAATAAGGGTTGAAATAAAACGGCCTTAACCATTGTTGCCTTTGCATCCGCAAAGTAATTCACCTCCGAGTGAACTTGCTCCTTATATATATGTTAGGTTTCTTGTCCGTGCTTTTTTCTATAAAAGGAAAAAGATGCAGGAATACTGCTGCTTATGTCGAATTTGGATAATTGTTAAACTACTTTTTTCGGGGGAGGTTCAGCTCTCTATGCGCGTAAGGCCATCCATATATGTGCTGGATGATAAAACGGTTGCGGTATTTTCGGTTGCAGATGGCGAATGTAAGGTTAAAATGGAGTGTTTACTGTCAGAACAGGGAATTCTGGATTACACCTTAGAGTTTAGCGGACCGATTGAAAAGAGAGATGAACTGACGAAAATTGCGATGGAAGAAGCACAGTCCATTTATTTGAACACAATTATTGCTGCAAAGTGACAAGTCCCTGTATCTGGGGCTTTTTTTCTGTTTAAAATTATGAAGATGGTATTATATTCTGTCCATATAAAAACAGATACAATGGACTATTGCTCCGTTTGCGGTATCACGCATTGATTATTTCGCATTATTTTCGGTGTAAATACTTTCTGCATCCTATAAAATTTGAAGTAGGGAAGATCAAAACAAGTGTTTCGTTCACCATGCATAATTTGATCTTTTACAGAGGAGTGTGGAAACGATGAAAAAGCACAACATTGAAGAAATAACTCAATTATTGAAACGTCTTGAGAAAGAAATTCAGGAAACGAAACAGTCACTGAGATCAATTAATAAAAGCATTGATAAGTATGATAAATACTCCTTTATAAACGTGTCATAAGACTTGGCCTTTCGAGCCAAGTCTTTTTTTATGCCTGTTTTTTCAAAAATATGTTAAATATTTTATATTTATGTAAAAACATTGTTTTATATCTACTATATTGGTCGTGAATATTGTAATATAATTTCGAAGGGGTGATTGCAATTAGATTACATTTGGACTATGAAGATATGATTTGCAGTCTGAAAGATGCAGTTTCTTCATATATAACGAACAAAGAGTTATTGCAGCTTATCCTGTCGTTCTCAGAAACGAAAAAAACCTTTCCATTCGGTCAATTGACACATTTGCATTACACGTCTTTTGGCGGAGAAGAAGAGGAAATCATTCATCTGTCAGCTGCAGTTGAACTGCTTGCGCTATCATTCGACATCTTAGATGATCTTGAAGACCTAGATAACTATGAAGAGCCATGGATGAAAATAAACCCATCTCTCTCACTGAATGCCGCCACTGCTATGTATACAATCAGTCTGCAAATGCTTCATGAATTATCAAGCGTACATAAATGGAAGATCATCAGCACGTTCCAGCGGTTTGCCCTGCAGGCAATGGAAGGTCAGCACACAGATCTTCTAAATGACATCGCAACTGAAGAAGAGTGCATCTCTATGATTGAAAAAAAATCAGGTTCACTGATTGCTTTGGCATCAGTCACAGGCGCCATGCTTGCTGCAGGAGAAGAATTTACATGCGTTGAACATTACTCCTATCAAATAGGACTTGCTGCTCAAATTGGGAACGATTACCGTGATTTATTTCATGAACATAAAAATGATCTATCTGCACAGAAAAAATCGCTGCCTGTCCTCTTTTTAAAAAGAGGGTTTAACGAGCATGCAAAGGAGCTTGCGGATTTTATCTCCAGCAGTGAAACATTTATTGAACACTACGGGAGTATTGATGCATTTAAATCGAAATTGTTACAATCTGGGGTTGTGCATTACCTGAATGTGATGAAGCAAATCGCGATTCAAAAGGCTTCAACCATGATTGCAGAATTACCCTTACCTCAAAATCAAATTGAGCTTCTAAAGTCTCATTTGATCATAAATTCAGCTGGAAAATAAAAGGAGAGATTAAGTCATGCAGGAAATCGTAAACTTTTTAGTAGAAAACCCGGAAATAATTGAAAAAGTAGCTAACGGTGAAGCAAGTTTACTGGGTGTGAAAAATGTGGATGAAGTGTTAGGATTAGTAGAAGGACTGTTGAGTACAGCTAGAACGACGAATATGTACTGGTGGTAATATTTTTATAGTCTTAATTCAATAAATAGGTGAAAAAGATGAAATTCAACCTGAACAAAGCTTACTTATTAATAGTATTGATTAGCTTTATCCTCACTTTTTATTTTGCATATATAAATGTGAAATTTCCATACTTAGGAGCAACAGTAAGAACTAACGAGGCAGATGGAGTGGTGGTTACAGCGGTTGAGCCGAATACATGGGCCATAAAAGCTAACCTACAGCCAGGGGACATTGTCTTAAAAGTTAACAATAAGGATGCAATAAAGCATTTCCCTTCTACTAATTATGGTGTTTTAGAGCAAGTAGATCATATGACTATATTGAGAGATGGAAAGGAAATATCATATAAAGTTTCAGATACAATTATTAATAATCAAAGTCTTTTTATGTTAATAATTCCGTTAACGTTATATGTACTCTGTCTTTTCTGCAGTTATTTTGTGTTTAAGAGAAATAAAGATTTAAACCTTAAATCAGCCTATTTATTGAATTTGTTTTTACTTACTATAGCGATGGCTTATTTTAGTGCAAGTGGTTCATCTAGGGGAGATTTATTCAGCAGGTATATAAATCTTTCCCTTTTTCTGCTGGTTCCTGTTCTATATTTAAACTTCATTTATAAATATTTCCTCGAATTAGGTAAAAAGCTGTTTTCAAGAAAATTCATTATTGCTGGATATATTGCTGTTGTTGTAAACATTCTAGTTGAATCTATTTTAGACTTTATGTACTTTTCGTACTATATAACAAAAAGTCTTAATCTCATTACATTTTTTATCTTAATAATCCTAACATTTGTTTTGAAGCTTTATGGTTTAAGAAAAGTAAAATATTCTGATCAAAAATATCTAGTAAAGGTATTAATTATCACTAATATCATTGCATTTTCTCCATTTGTATTTTTATATATTTTGCCGTTTATATTTCTTAATAAGTATATATTCCCACCGACTGTTCTTGCAGTATTTTTATTACTGGTCCCATTTTCCTTAGTATACCAATTTATGGCTACGAAAATTTATGACATTGAATTTATCCTGGGAAGGGTCCGTTATTATTCACTTTTGGCCGTACTGCCGACATTGGGATTAGTTGCCATTACTATCTTAGTTAAAGAAAATAATCCGACGTTCTATCCAATTAAACTATCAATCTTCATCTATATTACAATGCTTGTAGTCTTTTATATTAAGGAAATTCTCGACTTCCGTTTTCGCTTCAAACGTTTTTCCGAAAAATACAATTACCAGGACAGTATTTTTAAATATACGCAAAGTATTCGAAAGGCAAGCAAGCTTCATCATGTAATAAATGAGCTGAAACAAGTGATTACAGATGTATTGCTTGTCAGCAGGGCGAATTATGTGGAAGTGGATAAGAGCGGGAACATCATATCAGTCGAGATTAATATGAAGAATACAGATTATCTTTCATATGAAAAAGAGATTAAGAAGGCAACCCAAGAGATCGGAAAGATTATCGAAGTGGATCGCGGGTTTGTGATTAATGTAGGCGAAACAGATGACAGAAGTTATGTCATGGTTTGTTTGTCTATGCTTAATACTCCAATGCTGAATCGCGATGAAATTTCCTGGTTAAAGACACTTTCTTTCTATACGAATATATCCCTTGAGAACTTCCTTAAGATAGAAGAACTGATGAATCATTTACAGAAGATTAAGAGCGAAGGCAGCAATCCGGCATGGCTTACGAAAGTATTATTTTCAATAGAGGAAAAACAGCGTTCTAACCTGGCAAAGGATTTGCATGATTCTGTTTTGCAGGATTTAATTTCTTTAAAGCGGCAAAGCGAGCTTGCTCTAGCTGAGCTTGAAATGGCTCCGACTGTTTTCAGGGATCAGCTGAAGGAAATGAACAGCTCGATGACCAATATCATCAAGACTACGCGGGAAACGTGCCAGGAGCTTCGTCCGCAGCTTTTATATGATCTTGGGCTAGTAAAAGCCCTGCAGAAGCTTGCAGCTCAATATAATGAGTCCGCAGCCTTTGATGTGAGATTAAATACAGGAAACTTCACTAAAGCGATTGATATTGATACACAGCTGAATTTGTACCGGATCGTTCAGGAGCTTTTAACAAATGCCGGTAAGCACTCCAATGCACTCAATGTTCTGATTATGCTTGTTTGCATAAAGGATAAAATTGTTCTTCATTATGAGGATGACGGCATTGGTTTTGATCAAAGTGAACTGTATTCCAATAATCAAAGCATGGGTCTATCTGGAATAAAGGAGAGGGTAAAAGCACAAAACGGCTCCCTTCATATTGAGACTTCAAAGGGAAATGGCTTTAAAGTGGTTGTAGAAATCTGATAGAATAGTTCAGGCTTGGCATTTGCCAGGTCTTTTTTATAAAATAGAGAGTAAATGCTTGGAGCAGAGAGGTTGATTACATGATACATATTTTAGTTGTGGATGATCATCCAGCAGTACGTGAGGGAACAAAAGCGATATTAGAAACAGAGTCTGATGTGAGGGTATCCTGCTTAAATCCCCCCTATTCAATTGATGTTATTAAGCATATCAGCTTTCATGAATACGATGTTGTCCTGATGGATATGAATCTTGGAGATATTAATGGAATGGAGCTTTCCACAGAAATTATCAAGCATTCCGAGGATTGCAAGATTATTCTATATACAGGCTACGATGTAGAAGATTATTTTGAAGAGGCTATTCGCCTTGGGATTCACGGGGCGATCAGCAAAACAGAGACAAAGGAAAAGATTCTTTCTTCCATTCGGCATGCTCTCTCAGGTGACATTGTTGTACCGTATTCCTACTTCAAATCTCTCATTCTTCAGCAAAAAATGAAAAGCAGTTCCGCATCAAATGATACAGAAGCATTGAATGATCGTGAGAAAGCTATTCTTCAAGAGGTTGAAAGAGGCCTGACGAATCAGGAGATTGCCGATCAGCTTCATTTAAGCAAGCGGTCAATTGAATATAGTTTAACCTCTATTTTTAATAAATTAAATGTCGGTTCAAGAACAGAAGCTGTGTTAATTTCAAAATCAGAAGGAATTATTGATTAGTGTGCAAGAACCATTCTTGCGCACTTTTTTTAATTGCTCAGGCATATAGATGGAAAAGAGTGTTAGATTCTGAGAGGAGTGAGGCTTATGTTTCCGATGTATGGGCAGCCTTTTGAATCGGCTTACAGAACAAGCGTGAGAGAACCAAAATCAATAAACATGATATCTGTTCGCGGGACGGGAAGAGTGGAAGCAAAACCAGACACGGCCGTTCTTCAGCTTGCAGTAGTTACTGTGAACAAGGATGTAACTGCGGCTCAGCAGGAAAATAAAAGACGCGTCAATCAGCTTATTCGAGCCCTGCAGTCAATTGGAATAGGAGAACAGCAAATTGAAACCATTTCCTACACCGTTTTTCCTCAATATGATTATAGTGCGGGTACGGATCCAGTCTTAAAAGGATATGAAGTGACCAATACTATATCCATCACAACTCAAAATTTAGATGAGATTGGTTTGATTTATGATACAGCCTTTTCTAATGGAGCCAACCGGGCAGATTCTGTACAATTCTCGCTTTCCAACCCAGAAAGGTGGGTTAATGAGGCACTGAACCTTGCTGCAAAACAAGCTTTGGATAAGGCAGCGGCAATTGCCCGTTCCTATCAGCTCAATCTGCAGCGCAAGCCTGTAAAAATAACCGAAGAACCTAGAGGATTTTTCCCATTGTCTAAAGAATTAAGTCTAGGTGCACAACCTTCAGGACAGACCCCTGTTTTTGCAAGGAAAATTGAAATTGTTGCAGAACTGACTGTTTTGTTTACGTATCAGTAAGCATAAGTTTACAAAATTTAACTTTCTCTCAATATCGCCATCATAAACCTGCGCTAAGATGGAATCTAATTACAGATTCAAGTGTTGAAAAACGCTTTCTTACCGGGAGGTTATGATGGACATGATCGCGGTATTACCTGCTCTTATATTATTGATCGTTTACTTTTTCTTTGCTGTATACGCCCTTCGAAAATAAAAATGGAAGTATAAATTCGTGAATCATTTCTTATTATTCGTTAAACTTATAGAAAATGGGAATAAGAGGTGTTTTTTCTGAAGCGGTTATGGGTTATTATTTTCAGCAGTTTGGTCATTGCGGGATGTCAGTCCGTTCAGAATGAAGAGCAGGAAGACAAAGAAGTGAGCGGCCAGTCTGAGCGGCAGGATACAGAAAGCATTCTAAAGGATATGGATGTTCCATGGTCCATAGCAAAGAGTGATGATGTTTTTTATCTGAGTGAACGAACTGGGCAAATTGTGAAATGGAACCAGGTGTCTGATGAAAAGGTGACTCAAAAAGTGAAATTGAAAAAGAAGCTGCATCTAGAAGGTGAGGGCGGATTTCTTGGCTTTGAGCTTTCCCCTGATTTTGGAGAGAGCAAGCAAGCCTTTGCCTGCCATACATATAAAGATGAAAACAAAATAAAAAACCGAATCGTTGTTCTAAAGGAAAATGCAGACCATTGGGAGGAAGTAAAGACTGTACTAGAAGATATTCCAGGTGCGCGTTTCCATAACGGAGGGCGACTCAAAATTGGCCCTGACGGCAAGCTTTATGCAACAGCAGGCGATGCTATGGGTCCTGAGCTTGCACAAGATAAAAATTCTCTGGCAGGAAAAATCCTAAGACTTGAACTTGACGGATCGGTGCCGGATGACAATCCGTTTCCAAATTCCTATGTATACTCTTATGGGCACCGTAATCCTCAAGGACTTGCATGGGACGAGAAAAATTCACTGTTCAGCACAGAGCACGGCCAGTCTGCTCACGATGAAATTAACTGGATTCAGCCGGGGAAAAATTATGGCTGGCCAGTAATAGAAGGGGACGAGCAGCAGGAAGGCATGGAAACACCGCTCTATCAAACCGGGGAAGAGACTTGGGCGCCATCTGGCCTTGCCTATAAGAAAGGAATCTTGTATGTGGCGACATTATCCGGAAATGCAGTAAAACGATTTGAAGTCCATACAGGAGAGGTTGCGACTTACCTGGAAGGATGGGGCAGGATGCGCGATGTTATGATTGAAGATGACAATTTGTATACAGTAACGAATAATCGCGATGGCAGAGGAAATCCGCGCAAAGATGATGATCAGATGCTGGTGAAGAAACTAAGCCCGCAATAAGGAGGAAATATAATGGAATACAATGTTGAAAATACGCTGCTGAACTCACTTGGTATTGAGGTGAAAAGCATCACAAATGATGGTGTCGTCGCTACAATGCCTGTGGATGAGCGTACGAGACAGCCTTTTGGCATTTTGCATGGCGGGGCTTCTGTAGCGCTTGCAGAAACAGTTGCAAGCATAGGTGCCTATCATTTAATCAACCAGGAAACAGAGATGTGCGTTGGACTTGAGATTAATGCAAATCACATAAGAGGAAAGCAGGACGGCACCGTCACTGCTCACGCCATCCCTATGCACCGCGGCAAAACAACAATGGTTTGGGAGATTAAAATTGTCGATGAAAGAGAAAGCCTGATCTGCATTTCAAGATGCACGATGGCAATTTTACAGAAAAAATAATTCAGATCGACTGCATGCCCTGATGTTTATGAGGGCTTGTTTTCTATGAGAAAAAGGGGAAAATAACAATGAAAACAGATTTTCCGGTCCTCTATACAGAACGTTTTGTTTTAAGGAAAATAAATGAGAGCGATGCTAATGAGGTGTTTGCTTATTTTTCAGACGATGAAGTCACAAGGTACTACGATCTTGAAAGCTTTACTGAAATAGATCAGGCTGTTCATGTGATTAACCGCTGGGCTGAAAGGTTCGATAAAAATGAAGGATACAGATGGGGAATTGCTGATAGTGAAACAAATAAAATTATAGGCAGCTGCGGCTATCACAGCTGGGCAAAAGAGCATTTTAAAGCAGAAATAGGCTTTGAATTGAATCGCTCTCATTGGAGAAAAAGGGTAATGACCGAGGTTTTATCACCCATTTTGGAGTTTGGTTTTGCCCAAATGGGCTTAAATCGCATTGAAGCTTATTATGATCCGGACAATACGGCTTCAAAGCTGTGCCTCGAAAAAGCAGGATTTATATATGAAGGTGTCTTAAGACAGGCTGCATATGAAAAAGGGGTATTTTGTGATGCAGCGGTATGCTCGATTTTAAAAGAAGAATACAAGAAAAAACAGAGCATTTAATCATAATGTAATGTATACGGTTTTTGACAGCAAAATATAGAAGAAAACGGGTACTAAACTGCACCGCAAGTTGTATCCGTTTTTTTGTTGTTATTTTAACTTCTTTTAAAAAATGATTAGGAAACAACCGCACTCTATGAGTACTCAAAACCAAGGAGAAGTCCGCTTCTGGGTACTCAAAGGCACTCTATGAGTACTCAAGACCAAGTGGAAGTCCGTTTCTAGGTACTCAACGGCACTCTATGAGTACTCAAAACCAAGGAGAAGTCCATTTTTTGGGAAACAAAGGCACGCTATGAGTACTCAAAACCAAGGAGAAGTCCGTTTTTGGGTACTCAACGGCACTCTATGAGTACTCAAAACCAAGGAGAAGTCTGTTTTTGGGGAAACAACGGCACGCTATGAGTACTCAAAACCAAGTGAAGTCATTGTTCGGGGAATCAAACGTACTTATGAGTACTCAAAACCAAGGAGAGTCCGTTTTTAGGTCCTCAACAGCACTCTATGAGTTCTCAAAACCAGGGATAGGCATGTTTTCGGGAATCAAACGCACTCAATGAGTACCGAAATTTCACCATTTTACAAAGTCGGTCAGAGTTCATAAAAATCGTTTTCTTGTGATTTACCTTTAACATTTTTCACTGTAATACCAAATACTGCCTCCAATTTCAGCTGAATTTACTGATATTCTTCTCTAAATCGGAACCCATTAATCAAATCATCCTCAGTTTAAAGCAGGTATGAATGTCTGCAGACAATAGATGATTACAGATACTTAGTTCCTTCACGTCTGCTTAAAGAAGGCAATTCATTCCCTGCAATAAATGTTCTCACGGAATCAGGATTTGTTTTCGAGTATTCCCGCAATGACCAGCCAATAGCCTTTTGAATGAAAAATTCGGTTGATGCTGAGTGCTTTAGAATGACATTGTAAAGCCAAGCTTCATCTGTTTTTTGCTTATATTTTAATTGATGCAGGATGGCCGTTCTTTGAAGCCAGAAATTGTCCGAGTCAGCCCATTGATCGAGGTGTGTTTCCCGCAATTCGGGATTCTTTATAACGAGGTGACCGATTATGTTTGTTGCAATAAGATCCACTGTATCCCACCAGGGGTTTGTAATGATCAAGTGTTTCATCCATTCTATGTCCAGCGGCCCAAGCTTCTTTTTTTCAAGCAGAAGAATATCGATCGCAGCATATAATAGTTCTCTTTCTTCAAACGTCCAAAGCTCCAAAATCGTGGTTTTTAAGTGATCAGGCCGTCCGTGCTGTTTAAGAAATTGTTTCGTAATTTCTTTTCTTTCAGGTGATTTTATTCCGAAAAAGCGAAATTGATCGCGCATATACTTCTCCATCGCACTAGCTTTTTCCTGATCTGCGTGCTGTAAAAAAACGTCTCTTAGCTTAATAGCGCAGCTCATTTTACTTCTTCTCCTTTAAAAAAGGATGAGACAGTTCTCATCCTTTTACACTTTCTTTTTTCCGATCTGATTCTAAATCGTCCTGAACACTTTTTTCCCAAAGCGGCACTTTCGTGTTATAGGCAGCCCTCATAATAAGGTGTCCGGAAACTGGTGCTGTCATAAAAACAAAAACAATCCCCAGTATGATTCGTGCATTTAAATGGCCTTCAATCAGCCAAAAATAGAAGAATACACCAAGCAGGATGCTGATGACGCCAAGCGTCGCACTCTTGGAAGCGGCATGATTGCGCGTATAGGCATCAGGCAGGCGGACAACTCCAAAGGCTGCTATCAGACTCAGCAGTGCCCCCTGAAGAATGAAATACCCAATAATGATATTAGCGATTACGATCATTTTCGATAATCTCTCCCTTCTCAAGGAACTTTGCAAAGGCAACTGTTCCAATGAATGTCAGGATTCCAAGCAGCAGAATGACCTCAAGGAAAGCATTGGTTCGGAGCATAACTGAAATGATGGCCGTAATACCAATCAGGTTAATTCCAATGGCATCAAGTGCAATAACCCGGTCAGGAATCGATGGCCCTTTGATCAGCCTGTACAAGTATAAAACTGTTGAAATAGCTATGATGAGAAGCGAGATTCTTAATACCAGGTCGAGCATTAGCGGCTCACCTCCTGAATGGCTTTCTCAAACGTGTTTTTAATATCTTTTCTTGCTTCTTCTGCGTCTTCTAAGTCCATCGCATGGATATACAAAAAGCGGTTATCATCTGAGATCTCAACGACAAGAGTCCCGGGCGTCAAGGTAATTAAATTTGCCAGAATGGTAATTTCCCAATCTTTTTTCAGCTCTGTTTCAAGCTTGAAAATCCCGGGACGAGCTGTCATTTTAGGTGAAAGCACCACTTTTAATACCGCAAGATTAGACATAATCAGTTCTCGGTTGAAAATATAAAGAAGCTTTAAAACCGCGACAATATTCCATAGATAGAACCGGTGATGGAAAAATCGGCGAAGGGCAAATATCATCAGCAGTCCGAAGAAGTAGCCGTTAAAAAAGTCCTGGACGGAGTATTCGCCCTTTAAGAACATCCATGTAAATGCAATAGAGAAATTAAGTGAAATTTGAAAGGCCATAACATCTACTCCTTCAGCACGGCTTGAATATAGATTGATGGATCAAGCAGCGTTTCAGCAGCTTGAGTGATATATGGTGCAACTGCTTCCGTTCCAACCCCAAAAGCAATCGATAGAGCAATCAGGACAGCGATTGGAAAGAGAAGACCTTTTGTCGAGCCTTTCTCCTGTTCTTTCGCAAGCTTGACTTCACCCCAGAATCCATTGATGAAAATTTTCATAATGGAGTAGAGAACAAGCAAGCTTGATAGCAGTACAAATAAAGCAAAGACATATTCTCCGGCTTCAAATCCGCCCTGGACAATTTTAAGCTTGCCGACAAAACCGCTTAATGGAGGAATACCGGCAAGGGCAATGGCGGCGATAAAGAACATCCACGCCAGGAGAGGATGATTTTTCAGCAGTCCGCCCATTTTCCGTAAATCACTTGTTCCTGTAATCACAATCATGGCACCTGTAAGCATAAAGAGGGCGCCTTTGATGATCATATCGTGGATCAAGTAGTAAATGGCCCCTTCAATCCCAGGTGAATTAAAGACCGCAACTCCAAACAAAATGACGCCTACTGCGACAATGATATTATAAATCACAATCTTTTCTATATCCCAATATGCAACTGCTCCAATCACTCCGAACAGAATGGTCAGAACAGAGAGCCATGCTAAAATCTGATGCGTATAGCCCGTGTCATGAATGAAAATGAGTGTATATACCCGGGTAATGGAATATACGCCGACCTTTGTTAACAAAGCTCCAAATAAAGCTGTTACCACAGCTGGAGGCGCCTGATAAGATCCCGGCATCCAAAAGTAAAGCGGAAAGATTGCACCTTTCATGCCGAAAACAACTAAAAATAAAATCGCAATAACAGTCAATATCCCTGTTTGTCCGTTTTCACTGATTATCTGACTCAAATCTGCCATATTCAGTGTGCCGGTTACTGCATATAAGTAAGCAACGGTGATGACGAATAAAGCTGAGGAAAAAATATTCACTATAATATATTTAATAGATTCCCTCAGCTGCGGTTTTGTTCCGCCAAGGACAATCAGTACATACGAGCTCATAAGCATCACTTCAAAAAAGACAAACAGGTTAAAGATATCGCCAGTTAAAAAAGCGCCTGTTACACCAGTCAGCAGGAACTGAACAGCCGGATAAAAGTAAAAACGCTCTCTTTCATCCCCGATTGAATGGAAGGCAAACAGAATAGAAGTCAGTCCGATGATGCTGGTTGTTAAAACGAGCAGACTGGAAAACATATCTGCAACGAATACAATCCCGTATGGAGGCGCCCAGCTTCCGATTTCCACTGTGAGAATACCATTTTCTCTGACATTCAAAACGAGCAGAAAAGAGATGATAACTGCTATTAAAGATGCAATGACGCTCATCCATTTTTGGATGGTTATATACTTATTGAAAAAGATTAAAAGAATACCTGCCAATAATGGAACAATGAGAGGCAGCATCACGATATTATTCATTATGATCATTTCCCCTTAACTGATCCATATCATCACTCCCGAGTTCCTGATACGCTCTGTAAGCTAAAACAAGCAAGAAGGATGTAACACCAAAGCTGATAACAATTGCCGTTAAAATCAAAGCCTGCGGCAGAGGATCGACATATGATGAAGCTTCTTCGCCAAGCAAAGGCGCAGCGCCTTTTTTCAGGCCTCCCATAGTAAGGATTAGAAGATGGGCGCCATGACTGAGCAAGCCTGTACCGATAATAATGCGAAGCAAGCTTTTTGAAAGCATTAAATAAGTTGCAGCCATAAACAATAAACCAGAAACGATTGCCATTAAAATCTCCATTATTCCGTCTCTCCAATCGTCTGAATAATGGTCAGAGTTACACCGATAACAACCAGATATACACCAAGATCAAACAAGACTGCTGTTGCAAACTCCGTATCTCCGAGAATCGGCAGATCAACGTGACCGAACGTATGGGATAAAAACGGAACGCCGAAAAAGAAAGAGCCGACACCCGTTAATACAGCAATCAGCAGTCCTGCTGCAGCAAGATTAATGTAATTGACAGGAAGAATATTGATCACTGTTTTTACATCATAAGCAAGCAGAAGCAGCACAATCGCGGAGGAAGTCATTAATCCTCCAATAAATCCGCCGCCAGGTGTGTAGTGCCCGGCGAAAAAGAGGTAAATCGAGAAAATGATGATAATGAAGAACACAACTTTAGTAACCGTCTGCAGAATCACATCGTTTGTTTTGATATGTGTTTTTTTCATCCTTCCTCCCCCTTTGCCATCCGAAGTTTGACCATGGCGTAAATACCAAGTGCAGCTATGGTAAGAACAGTAATCTCAAACAAAGTATCAAAACCGCGGAAATCTACCAGTATGACGTTGACCATATTTTTTCCGCCGGCTTCTGTATAGCTGTTTTCAATAAAGAAAGATGAAATTGTTTCGCTGACACGATTGCTGTTTGCCGAAATAG
Source organism: Bacillus sp. F19 (assembly GCA_023823795.1). Lineage (NCBI taxonomy): Bacteria > Bacillati > Bacillota > Bacilli > Caryophanales > Bacillaceae > Bacillus > Bacillus sp. F19. Next base: position 4,345,459 of record CP085710.1, on the reverse strand, counting down.
CGACTAATGTGACAACAAGGCCTACTCCAAATGAAATGAGGAAATTGACCAATCGGAAGCTGAGCTTCTTTTCTCTTTTCTTAAAAGAAGGCAGGAAGTAGAAGCAGAGCAAAAACAGCGCCACCGATACCGTTTCAATTACAAGCTGGGTAAGAGCAAGGTCTGGTGCGCGAAACAGGACAAAGAACAGGGCTAAACTGTAGCCGACTGATCCGAGTGCAATAATAGCGGTCAATCTGGATTTTGAAAATAAAATCGTGAACGTTCCAAGCACCATGGCAAAAGCAAGAACAGCCTCATAAATGCCAATCTCAGCTGTACCATCCAAAGTGAATGAAAATCCTCCTTTGATGACCATGGTTCCGCCTGTTATCACAATCAGGAAAACAAAAATATAGGCAAGATAATCTCTGATGAACCCTGTCATGTAAAAGCGTGTAAACGTGTTTGAATGACGTTCCATGCCGCTTAGAGAAGCATCATAGAATTTATTGAGAGCAAGTTTTTTCGGGAACAGATCATATACTTTTCTCCATTTTCCAAGTGTCAAGTATCCGATTGCACCTAGTGCGATCACTCCGATAGTCATCATTAATTCAGGTGTGAAACCATGCCAGAAGGTGATATGGACTTCAAAATTTTTGCCTGCAGGAAGCAGCGACGGCATGATCGATTCTACTGCAGGCTCAATTAGTGTATAAGACAGCAGATTCGGGAAAAATCCGAAAATCACAACAAGTGAACCTAGAATAATAGGAGAAATCAGCATGCCGAGCGGTGCTTCATGCGGTTTTCGTTCAAGCTTCTCCAATTGAACAGGACCTGTAAAAGTTTTAAATACAAGCACCATGCTGTATAAGAATGTAAAGATACTAGCAATCCACGCGAGAACAGGGAACAATAAGCTCCATGTTTCCATGTTGAAAATATCCATTTTTGTTACATTGATCATTCCGGTAAAGAACATTTCTTTACTTAAAAATCCGTTGAAAGGCGGCAAACCGGCCATGGAGAAAGCGCCAATCACAGCGATTGTGAACGTAATCGGCATAAAGCTCATCAAACCGCCGAGTTTTCGGATATCACGTGTGCCGGTTTCGTGATCAACTATTCCAGCTACCATGAAAAGACTGCCTTTAAATGTTGCATGATTGATTAAATGGAAAATAGCTGCAACAGTGGCAATGGTATAAAAATTATCATCAAGTGAATCGTAATGAAGAGCGGCTGAGCCGAGTCCGAGCAAAGACATGATTAATCCAAGCTGACTCACCGTTGAGAAAGCGAGAATGGCTTTTAAGTCGGTTTGCTTCACTGCATTTATTGAGCCCCAGAACAATGTAATGAGTCCGAAGATGCTGACAAGCCAAAACCATTCAGCCGTCATCGCAAATACAGGACTGAATCTTGCAACAAGATAGATGCCAGCTTTTACCATTGTTGCTGAGTGAAGATACGCACTGACAGGCGTTGGTGCCTCCATCGCATCCGGAAGCCAGATATAAAATGGAAATTGGGCTGATTTCGTAAAAGCCCCCAGCAGAACAAGAACAAGAGCCGGAATAAACAGCTGGTGGGTCATAATGCCCGGAACAGCTTCAATCATTTCGCGGATGCTGAACGTTCCTGTCATTAAATAGAGCAGGACAAAACCCCCGAGCATCGAAAGTCCGCCAAAAACCGTGATCATCATCGACTTTAATGCACCGTATCTTGATTTTTCTCTGTGGTACCAATAGCCGATTAATAAGAAAGATGAAAGGCTCGTAAATTCCCAGAAAGTGTAGAGCACAATGACATTATCCGAAAGAACAACGCCAAGCATAGCTCCCATAAACATAAGCAGATAAACATAAAAATGATTTAATTTTTCTTTTTCTTTTGAGAGATAATAAATCGAATACAGTACGACGAGCGATCCTATACCTGTAATCAGCAAAGCAAAAAGCAGACTAAGCCCGTCCACATAGACTGTAAAATTAATGCCGAGCGATGGTATCCAATTGACAGTTGATTGAACGGTCTCGCCGATAAACCCAAGAAAATAAACAAACAATACAATCGGCAAAATGAGAACAAACCATCCAGTATGTACGCTTCTGAAATATTTATAAAGGAAAGGTATCAGAATGGCCAGTAGAAATGGTGAGATGATAGCCGCATGCAATAACGTCATTTTTGATCCTCCTTATGATGAAATTTCACGGTCATAAGACCCTATATTGAATTTAAAATTAATTATAACGTAAAAATTTCGTTCATGCATTCCTTACACAAGTATTATTGACCTCCTTTATTTGTTCTATTAAATAAGTAGAAAGAATCAAAAATCAGCCAAAAAACAACAGATTTTTTCACTTAAGACCTGTATATTTGTTTATTTAAATGCGCATGCTGGTAATGAGGTGATCCAAGTGAATAAAAAGAAGATCATCACTGCATCTTTTATTTTCACTGTCATGTTCAGCAGTGCATGGGCTGCAAATGAAAAAACAAAACGCTCTTACATTGATCCGGTTTTCTACAATAAGAGCAAAACGGAAATGACTGAAACAGAAGAACCGTTCTACTTGTCAAATAGGGATAAAAGGATGCTTGAGAAATTTAAGCCGAGAGAATACATTCGGATTGTGAATGTGAATAAGTAAAACAGAACGTCAATCATATGACGTTCTGTTTTGTATGTGGAAAATAATTCTTGTAACCCTGATAGCACTCGGTCATAATGAATGAGTATTAAGTCAGATTAGGAGATTTATGGAATGAAAAATACATATTTTACAAGTTACTTCCCCCTGATTTCCATTCTGCTGTTCAGCACATCTTTTTCCATATCTACTGTCATGATGGTTTTAAAGGTGCTTAAGAGGCTTGGTGTTTACGGGGGAATGCTTGAATTCTTTTCGGAGAATGGAATCAAATTAGCCTTGTTTATTGTTTTTGCTCTTATTTATTTTATGATTTTTTCCGCTCTAAAGCTTATTGCAGACACAGTAACAGAGCTTTCTCTGCTGTTTTTTTCAAAGGATGTGAACGGCGAAAGCCTGAAGAAAATCAGGCTTGGATCAGCGTTCTATTTAATTGCAGCTGCTCTTTCTCTGCTGCTCTTCCAATATGGAATCGGAATTTTCGCTGTCTTTCTGCTGGCTACACTGTGTTATTTCATATTTGTTGTTTATCAGTTCAGCTTTTTCTTAACATCGTTCTCGTTAATTGGACTTGTTTTGTTTCATGTGCTGTTCTGGTCTATCTTTTTGTTCGGCCTCCTTTATATTTGCATGAGATTGTACAACAGCGTGATGGCGAGTTTGCCTGTATAGAAGAAGCCCCTCGGCTATTGCGAGGGGCTTTTCCTATAAAAATCTTTCTCTTGTTTCAGGAGTAGGGAGTGTACACGATTCCTTCTTTCCAAACCATTTGTATCTATTATTGGCAAGAAGGCTATAAACATAATCCCTGATAGGCCTTGGGATGACTATAAATAAAAAGGTTAGCCGGAATAAACCGCCAATCTCCTTTAATACGTGCAGAGCAGCGGTAGATTTGAGGTAAACCCTGTCACCATCTATATAAACAAAGCTGTCAAAATCCGAAAGAGGAAGGTTGTGATGAGCAAGAATTTGCTTTCCCGCATCAGACTGAAGGGAGGCAAACTTAAAAACAGCCTTTTTATCGTGCTTTAACACAAATTGCACGGTTCCATCACAGAAATTGCACACACCATCAAATAATAAAATTTTTCCCTTTGACATCATTTCACCCTCAAATACAAGCTATATCGTTACTTTTCCACGAATAAACAATCTAAAACTACCGATTTTTTGTGATATCCCTCCATATAAGCTGCTGCGGGGCGGATTTGGCTAAATTCTCTATGCTGACTGATTTGTCTTTGCCAATCCACACGCCGGCAGTATAGCGATCAGTTAAACCGACAAACCATAGATCTTTATAGTCATTAGTCGTACCTGTTTTGCCGCCTATATAGGGAGCGGAATGATTGGCTTTTGTTCCGGTACCGCTTGCTGTAACAGCCGATAAGAGCTTTCTCATTTCATTATTAGTTGTGCTTTTCCACACTCGTACCGGTTTTTCCTGCCATTTGTATAAAGCGTTCCCTTGTAAATCCGTTATTTTGATAATGGCATGGCTTTTATGGAAGACGCCATCATTTGCAAAAGCCGAATAGGCTTGCGTAAGTTCTAAAGGTGAAAATCCATGGGTGAAGCCGCCGATTGCTGAAGGAAGCACGTAATCGGCATCCGTTACCGAACGGAAACCGAACGGCTTTAAATAAGAATATCCTTTTTCAATGCCAACTTCATCAAGCATTCTGACTGCAGGTGTGTTGTATGATTTTTTAAAAGCCGTTTCAAGCGTCACATTTCCGTAAGTTTTCTCATCATAATTTTGGGGGCAATAGTCTTTCTTACAAAAAGGTCTTGCGCTTATAAGGGACGATACGGAAGCATTTTTCACATCTATATACGGAACATAATCGAGCAATGGTTTTATGGCTGACCCTGGCTGGCGATATGCCTGGTAAGCGCGGTTGAAATCGAATTTTTGAAAATCATGGCCGCCATATAAGGCTTTTATTTGATGAGCATGATGATCAATTACCACGCTCGCTCCTTGAACAGAAGAATCACTTAGGTGATTATTAAAAGCATCGGCAACGTTAGCCTGCAGGGCTGGATCAAGAGCCGTATGAATGATCACGCCTTTTTTCACTACTTCATGCACTCTGTTTTTAAGCTCTTCCTCAAGGAAGGCTTTTTCACCCCCGTCTGCATCTGATTTTCTTTTTGTGTAGCCTTCATTTTCAGCAATAAGGCGTTTTAGTTCATCATGTACATAGGTGACGTAGTCAGGGTAGCGGTCTGTCCGATGATGCAGATTTAATCTGATCTTTTCTGCTGAAGCAGAGTCGTATTGTTCTTGAGTAATATATTTATCGTCTAATAGATTATTAAGCAGCAGCTGCTGTCTTTTTTTTGTATTTTCAAAATGCTGGATTGGATCATATAAGGTCGGATTATTCGGAATAGCACTGATAAAAGCAATTTGAGCCAGCGTCAGCTTGTCGATTGGCTTGCTAAAATAATAATTGCTTGCCATTTGAACCCCGTAAACCCCGTTATGAAAATAGACGGCGTTTAAATAACCCTCGAGAATTTCTTCTTTTGAAAAGGTTCTCTCTATGTGATAAGAATACAGGAGTTCACTCAGCTTCCGATTATAGGTTTTCTCGTGAGATAAAAAGACATTGCGGGCAAGCTGCTGGGTGATCGTGCTTCCGCCTTGTTCGATGGATTGGTTTTTGGCATTAATCATTACCGCTCTCGCCATCCCGGCAGGATCAAATCCCATATGTTCATAGAATTTCTGATCCTCTGAAACAATGAAAATGGTTTTAACAGCTTCAGGAATCTTATCAAAAGGGACGAAGCTCCGGTTTTCTTGATTTGTGACGACCTCAGAGACGAGGGTCCCGTTTTGATCAACGATAAAACTATTTTGTGTCAGAGGAATTTCTTTTAAAGGAATTTTTTCATCTAAAACCGTTGATACAGCTTTCACATTTTTAACTTCATCCCAAGAGATCAAAAATAAAAAAATAAGAACGGGGGCCATGATAAACAGGCATATCCAGCCGATTATTGAACGCAATGCTGTCACTCGCTTTATAGGTTAATAATGTACACCTTATAGTACCATCTGCTGAAATAAGATAGAAGATATTTCCTGAAAGGGCGCGGAGGAAAAAACGCGCTCCAGTTTGGATAGCGCGTTTTCAGCTCGCTTTTGCCAGGGCTTTTTGTTCACTGCGCAGGCTTTTCCATAATAAAATCGCACTGCACAGAAACAATCCGGCTGTTACATAAAAAACAGCAGAGATTCCAAAGCTGCCTGCAATGATTCCGCCAAGAACAGGTCCGACGACATTGCCGAGAAACTTAAAGCTGACATTGTAGCCAAGGACCTCACCCTGCATAGCTACAGGTGCTGTCTGGCGGATAAATGCCGTAATGCAGGGAATGATGCCGCCAATTGCCATGCCAAACAAAAAGCGGAAAATCATCAGCTGCCATAAATTCTGTACAAGCGCCTGCGGAATAAAACAGAAGACAGAGGCAACCAATAATCCAATCAGCACTTTTTCATGTCCAATCCGATCACCAAGAGAACCCCATCTCCTTGAAGCGATTAAATTGCCGGCGCCAGTGGCGGAAAAAGCGAGTCCTGAGAAAAATGCCAGATTGGCCGGACCGTGAAGTTCGCTCACATAAAGAGCGAGCAGCGGCTGTATGCTGAAATTGCCAATTTGGACAAGGAGGGTTAAGAACATAATGGTTAAGAGGAGAGGAGATTTAAAAATATGCTGCAAGACTTGTTTTCTTGTGTACGATTTCTTTTTTTCCTCTTTTAATCCTAGCGGTGCTTCTTTAATCCCAAAAGCAACAAGAAGGACAGATATGTAAATAACGCCTGAGGTAATGAAAAACGTGTACGTAAAACCAAACTGGTCAGCGAGAAGACCTCCAATAATCGGTCCGAATAAGCCTCCTGATACCGTCCCCATCTGAAGGGTTCCGAGTGTGCGTCCTGCAGCCTCCTTTTTCGTCTGTGCTGAAATTAAAGCGAGAGAAGTCGGGATAAATCCAGTAACAGCACCCATCACCAGCCGCAGCAAAAATAACTCATGAACAGATTTTACAAAACCCATTAAAAGAATGCTTGTTGCAATGCCGGAGCCTGTAATCAGCAAAATCTTCTTATAGCCATACTTATCTCCAAATCTTCCCCATAGAGGAGAAACAAGAAAAGCCATCAAAAAAGAGATGCCAAATACATAGCCAGCCCATTTGCGCACATAGTCATCTGAGAAATCGCCAAATGTGCTTAAGTATAAAGACAAAAAGGGCATAATCATTGTCGCACTTGCTGCAACAAAAAAGTTAGCCGTCCACATGATTAGGAAATTTCGTTTTTGAATAGAAATATAAACACCTTCTTTAGATAAAAGTCCGGATTTTTACCGCAGATTAACAGGCAGTAAGTCCGAGATAAAAGATATACCCATACCTATGAAGGGATCAAAGGACAACTGCCCGTAAAAGCCCGAAAAATCAGAACACAGTCTAAGAACGCCACGTCCTGTGGCAACGACTGAGTGGCCCACATCCTGCGGGCCGTCAACCAACACTCAGTGGAAAACCAAAAACTCCACTGAGTGAAGTTTCACTTTATTTCGGGTCACTTAATATTATAAATCAATCATTTCGTTTTTAGAAATAATTTCTGAGCAATATTCATTATTTTTAGAAAAATAAAGCTATATTTTACTTTTCGGTGATATAATAGTAATAAAAAGGAAATTTCTTTTTTGTCTAATAAAATAAGTTGAAAGGAGGGGTCGTATGGCTGATCACCATCAATTAATTTTTATTGATTTTGAATTCACCATGCCAGAAGGAAAAGCCAACCCGCGCGGATTTTATCCTGAAATAATCGAAGTAGGAATCGTCTCCATCATCAATCAAACCGCACATAAACAATTTTCCTCTTATGTAAGGCCAGTTCAGTTTCCCTTTTTATCAAATCGCTGCAAATCATTTCTGCACATTTCTCAGGCACAGGTTAACTCAGGTATTTCCTTTCAGGAATTGATCACGATCTTAAAGGAGTTTGCAGACTATCCGAAGACAACCGTTGTGACGTGGGGGAATATGGACATGAAAGTACTCAGGCAAAATTGCCAGAAGAATAATGCTGATTTCCCTTTCACCGGCAAATTCAGAGATTTATCAATGGAGTACAAGAAGTTTTTTGGAGACAGAAATCAGACGGGTTTATGGAAAGCTGTTGAAGAGTATGGGAAAAAAGGAACAGGCAGGCATCATTGCGCATTAGATGATGCACTGACCACCTACAATATTTATAATCTTGTCGAAAATGACAAACGATATTTGCAAAAACCAACGCCAACGACAATCGGAGACCGGATTGATTTTTCAAAAGTCATGAACAAATTTGCAACATGAGCCAAATCACCTTACACGTGATTTGGCTTATTGATTATTTAAAGTAATCGGCCTTTAACAGCTGGATTTTCTCAAGTGACATTTTTGCCCATGGCCTTGCATCTTCTTTAAGATCGTTCTCAAGTTCGGCAACAGCTGTGCTAAGAGATTCATGGTAAGACGGGATGCTTCCTTCATATTTACGGACCATGCTCTTTGGAATATTGGTTTGCTCATGCTCTGCAAGGGCTCTGCGTTCATGAAAGAGAGGAACCTCTGCTTCCTTTGGCATATGCAGGTCCCCCTGAAGCGGATGTTTTATAACGGCTTTTACTTTTACCAAATAATGCTTTGGCCGTACATTTGTGATTTCTCCGATATATTTTCCGGTTTTATAGATGCCTGTCACGATTTCCCCAATAATAAGTTCTTCTCTCATTTTTATGCCCCCTGTTTTTAAATGGTGCAAATCCCCATTTATTTTTGAAGTTATTTTAATAATAGAGTGTTTATAGACATCAGTTCAAGAATTATTGTGGAGCTTGGGGCTGAAACTTGTTATAGTTAAGTGGATAAAGGTAAGGAGTGATCGTTTTGTTAAACGCTTTCATAATAGGTCTGTTTCTCTATTTTCCTGAAGACAAGTCTGAGTACCTTCCAGCCGGGATTACCATGTTCATCTGTTTCGTGGCCGCTGCAGCAGCGTTCATGTTTATTAAGAAAATCTCGAAAAAAGAAGAACTGAAAGCAGAGGAATTTGAAAAAAACCTTAAAGCCGCTCATAGAAATAAATTGTAAGATGAAAGCCAATTCCAATTTCGGGGTTGGTATTTTTTATAGGATCAGATTTCAAATAGTCCCTTGCATCTATGTCTAGCTGCAGATCCTCGCTTAGAATGGTTCTGAACAAGGCGGGCTTTTAAGCTTTTCTTGATTTTCCAGAATAAAAAACACACACTATGCAAAAAATGGTAAGAAGTACATATTTCTGGAGGAAACAATGAAAAAACGTATTGTTCCGGCTGTCATATTCCTTTCATTCCTAAGCGGGTGCATGGAAGAGGCACCGACAAAATTAAATGTAGAAATGTTTAATGAAAGCGGAGATTCTCTTGGAACAGTGAAATTCTCCGAACAGGCAAAAGGCGTAAAATTGGAATTGGTTTTAGAGGGGCTTCCTCCTGGAGAGCATGGTTTTCATATTCATGAGAATGCAAAGTGCGAGGCGCCGGAGTTTAAAAGTGCAGGCAATCATTTTAATCCAGATGAAAAGCAGCACGGCCTGCTGCATCCAGAAGGATCTCACGCAGGTGATCTGCAAAACCTGATTGCGGATGAAGATGGGCATGTTGAGGCGGAAATTGCAGCACCGGCTGTGACGCTGAAAAAAGATGCAAAAAACTCTTTATTAATGAGAGAGGGTACAACGCTCATTATTACTGAACTAAAAGACGATGGAATGACTCAGCCATCCGGTGATTCAGGCAAACGCATCGCATGCGGTGAAATTACTGAAAAAGAAGGAAAGCGTCCTGATAAGAAGGAAGTAAAGCCTGCAGAAGAAAAACAGTGATCACTTAACAAGTAAAAACGGCCCTTCAGGCCGTTTTTACTTTATTTCCGCGATTTGATTACAGTCTGCTTTTACTTTTGAGAGAGGCAGTCCGAAAAAGGTATAAAACTGGACAGTCGTTTCATAGCATTTCTGATTAGAGCCTTTTTGCTCTTTGATGCTCAGCACTTCCTCGTTCAGGGAAAGTGCACGCTGAAAGGAGTTAAAGTGAAGTGTTTGAATCGTGTCAATCGCAAGGGCAGCTTCTTGCTGCATTTCTTCATTCGGTATAGCTTGTGCGCCGTTCCCTATTTGCTTCGGGATAAAGAAGGCTGCGGTTAATAGGCATAAGGTCAGCAGAAAAATCAGCATGAATCGGTTCTTCAGTAAAACCCCTCCTCATGTTCTTTTCGTCTGGACACTTCACGTCTCTATGGTCAGTTTATTAAGTAAACAAAAGAAACATTCGAACTATTGAGCATCTGATTGAATTGGCAGAGAAACTGTGACAGTTGTTCCTTCGCCAACTGCACTCTGATAGCGTATAGGACCGCCGTGGTGATGGATGATGTAATTCGTAATTATATCCTGAGCTTGATCAAGCTCTGATAATACTAATTCGAAATAGTCCTTATTTTTATGTTTGTTCTCCTGTAGTTCCTGACCCATCAATTGAATAAAACCCCTCACTGCCGTTAATGGATTGCGGACTTCATTTATAAAAAAATAAACAGGGGATATGAATCGAAATGACGCTCATAATTAAACCGGATCGCCTGCATGCCAAGTATTCTTGAAAGACAAGTAAAGACGAAGTGGTGAAATATCTGACCTTTTGAAACAATCCCTGAAGAACATGCTTATCTTGAGAAAAAACAAGGTTCTCCGTTTTTCTGATTATCATTTACAAATAGGATTTTCTAACATACAAAAAGCCATAATCTCAGTTATGGCTTTTGCAATTTAAGAAAATGCTTTTTCAAGACGTTTTAACCCCTCAAGTACAACTGAACGTGGACAGCCAATATTCATTCGGACAAAACCTTCGCCGCCCGGACCGTATTTTGTGCCTTCTTCAAGAGCAAGTCTTCCTTTTTCAAGCAGTAATTCCTTCAATTCAGCGTCTGTTTTTGAGAGGCTTCTGCAGTCAATCCAAACGAGGTAAGTGGAATCTGGCTGAATCACTTTTAACGCAGGCATTTTTTCAGCGATAAAGGAAGTGACCGTATTTACGTTTCCTTCTATGTATGTTTTTAACTCTTCTAGCCAAGGATCGCCATAAGTATAAGCAGCTTCCATGCCTGTGATGCCGAATGTATTTAATGTGAAAAAGCCCTGTCTTTTTTGAAAATCCTCATATTTCGTCCGAAGATCTTTATTTGGAATGATAATCGCAGAAGATTGCAGACCTGCAAGATTGAACGTTTTGCTTGGTGACATGCATGTGATGGAAAGGTTGGCAAGCTCCCCCGAAATGGAGGCAAAAGGCACGTGCTCATGCCCAAATAACATTAAATCCGAGTGGATTTCATCTGATACCACGATTACATGATGGGCGGCACATAACTCGCCAATCTTTTTCAATTCATCTAAAGACCAGACTCTGCCTCCAGGATTGTGGGGGCTGCAAAGCAGCATGAGCTTAACATCAGGATCTGAAAGCTTTTCTTCAAGATCTGTAAAATCAATTTCATAGTGACCCTTCACAAGTCTTAATTGATTATTAACGATGGTGCGATGGTTTTTTTCGGTTATATCAAAAAAAGGATGGTAAACGGGAGACTGAACGAGGACGCTGTCACCAGGCTCTGTCAGTGACTGAATGGCCATGCTTAAAGCTGTCACAACACCTGAACTGAAAACAATCGATTCTTGTGTAATGTCCCAGTTGTGGCGTTTTTTCATCCACGTCTGCACGGCTTTTTTTGCCCCGAACCCTGCAGATGTATAGCCGAAAATCCCATGGGATGCCCGCTCTGCAAGAGCCGCAACTACTTTTTGAGGGGCCATGAAATCCATATCCGCCACCCACATAGGCAGAACATCTTTACTACCGAAAATTTCCTCCGTATAATCCCACTTTACTGATTGAGTATTGTATCTGTCAGTTGTTTGATCAAAAGGATTCATTTAAACACTCCTTCTTTCCTGTTTGTGTGCACTATAAAGGCTGTTCTGCTTTCCGGTGACTGGCTCCGCCTCCTAACCCCTTGCCGTAACAATTTCATGAATTCTTCCGGGGTCTGTTCAGCCGGTTCCGCTTTTCGTGGTGCCAAGCTTCACCTCTTAACCCCTCGGCCAGAACAAATTCCCTCAGGAAAGTCAATCCCGGACTTTTCGGGTGAATTGTTATCTGTCTGCCCGAGTCTAAACAGTCGGTTTCGCTTTTCGTGGTGTCCAGCTCCACCTCCCAACTCCTCGGCCAGAACGGAATCGCCAGTAAAGGCAAAAAGCGCCTTTACTAGCGATTCCTTATCTGTCTGTCGGAGCTAAACGGGAGGTTCCGCTTTTCGTGGTGTCCAGCTCCACCTCCCAACTCCTCGGCCAGAACGGAATCGCCAGAAGGCAAAAAGCGCCTTTTCTGGCGATTCCTTATCTGTCTGCCTGCGCTAAACGGGAGGTTCCGCTTTTCGTGGTGTCCAGCTCCATCTCCCAACTCCTCGGCCAGAACGGAATCGCCAGTAAAGGCAAAAAGCGCCTTTTCTGGCGATTCCTTATCTGTCTGCCTGCGCTAAACGGGAGGTTCCGCTTTTCTTTTATAATATCTATGATAAAATAGCTATGCAAATGAAATGGATGGTGATATTAAGTGGAAATGAAAGAAGCTAATGAGCAGATGCTCGAAATTTTATATAAGTGGGATCCGTTACATTACGGTGCGGAAGCTTACGAAACAGAAGTATTCGATGTTTTGCAGGCTGTTCATGTTTCAGAAGCGCCTTCCGCTTTGTCCAGAAAAATTCAGTCTATTTATGAATTCTCCTTTGAAGAAATTATTCCATTAAAAGAATGTGAAAAAATAGCTATTGAATTGCTTCTTATAAAAAATAATGCAGCTTGTGAACGGTAAACGGCCGTTCTCAGCTGCATTTTTTGTTTTCACTTTTTGCATGTTACACGCAAAATTCGAAAATTCGTTCGGAAACGAAATCAGGACGCTCTTCTGGAACTAGATGTCCTGTATTTTTTAACGAAAAGAAATGAGAATTTGGAAGATCTTTATTCATGCGTTCACCGATCTGCACGGGAACGACTTTATCTTCCTGTCCCCAAATAAGCAGGCTCGGTGTTTCAATTTTTTTTAAATCATCTGCAGATAAATCACCTTCACGGTCACGAATCATGCGAGATAAAGCCATAAAAATCCGGTCATCATAAAACGGCTGAATATAGCCATCCATCATTTCCTGATCAATCAATGAATGGTCATAAACGACATTGCAAAGGTTTTTCCTTACTCCCTGCCGGCTCATAATATGTTTGATGCAAAGATAGAAATAAGGCACATATGAACCGAATATAAGGGAGGGATGAGATCTTTTCATATATCCTGAACTGCAAAGAAGGACAACCTTTCTGAACATTTCAGGCATTTCTTTTAAAGCGTACAAGGAAATTTGTCCGCCCATCGAATGTCCAACAAGAATGGCGTCATCCACTTGAAGGTTTTTTAAAAGCTCAATGACGACTTTAGCCATATTGCGGTATGAGTAAACAAATGCAATGGACTTTTCCGACTGCCCAAAAGGAGGCAGGTCAACCGCAATAATACGATACTCAGTTCTTAAATACGGGATCAGCCGCCGGTAGCTGAATGTGGAAGAAAGAAAGCCGTGGATCAATACCATTGTAGGTTTTCCAGGGTTCTCATAGAGCTCGTAATGAACATGAATGCCCTGTATCTTCATCTTGAATTCCTGTTTATTTTCAAAAGTCACCATAATCATTCACTCCAGCACTTATTCTGATTTTCTTAAAGAGATAAGAAAATATAACATTTTGCGCATTGATGGCGAGCGAAATTGCCCAACTCCCGGCCTGAACAAATCCGGCAAAAAGTCAAACCCGGACTTTCCTGCCCGATTCTTATCTGCCATGACTGAGCTAAACAAGCGCTTGCGCTTTTCTTCATATGATATGAATTCGTATATTTTGACAAAAGCTGACGGTTAACAGCATTTTTGCCGCAAAAGTTTCTACTATTTTAACCTTGAATCCAGAAATAACTCATGTAAAATCTACCCGTAATTTGAGGAAAAAAAACGGGAAACCCCCATGTCTGTTTTCTCCTGTTCATGCTATAATTATCAGAACATTCTTAATGGATAGAAGGAGGACGACGAAATGAAGCTTTCTCAAAAGGAAACGGAAATACTTGAGCTTTTAGAGGAAAACAGCAGACTAACTCCTCTTGCAATTGCCAAAATGGTGCAGCTGTCAGAGGAAGAAACGATTGAAACGATTAAACGCCTTGAAGAATTGAAGGTCATTATTGATTATTCGACAACTGTCAACTGGCGCAAAGTAGATGGTCATGAAGGCGTAACAGCCATGATCGACGTAAAGGTCGCTCCAAAAAGAGGAACAGGTTTTGATGCGATTGCTGAACGAATATACAGATTTAAAGAGGTAAAGTCGGTGTACCTCATGTCAGGGGCTTACGACTTATCGGTTGTGATTGAAGGCAGGTCGATGTCAGAGGTTGCCCATTTTGTTTCAGATAAGCTTTCTACTCTTGATTCTGTGCTGTCAACAACGACTCATTTTATTTTGAAAAAATATAAGCATGACGGCAAAATTTACGAGCAGGATGATGAAGACAGACGAATTGTGGTGTCTCCATGACACAAGAGGAGTATTTATCTAAAACCGTTTCACAATTAAAGCCTTCCGGCATCCGCAAGTTCTTTGATCTTGCGGCTGGCATGGAAGGTGTTATTTCGCTTGGAGTCGGAGAACCGGATTTTGTCACTTCATGGAATGTCAGGGAAGCATGCATCTTATCGCTCGAGCAGGGCTTTACCTCCTATACAGCGAATGCAGGTCTTGCAGAGCTGAGAGTGGAGATTGTGAGGTATTTGCAAAAGAAATTCAATGTTTCTTATCGCTATGAGGACGAGGTTATTGTAACTGTAGGGGCTAGTCAGGCTTTGGATATTGCATTAAGGGCAATCACCGATCCTTTAGACGAAGTATTGATACCAGAGCCGTGCTTTGTTTCTTATGGACCTTTAGTATCGCTTGCAGGAGGGGTGCCTGTGCCTCTGCATACAAAGGCAGAAGATCAATTTAAGCTTCTTCCTGAACACATAGAAGCGGCGATTACAGACAGGACAAAGGCATTGCTGCTGTGCTCGCCAAGCAATCCAACAGGAGCTGTGTTAAATAAAAAGGAGCTCGAACAAATCGCTGAAATGGCTGAAAAACACGATTTAATTATTTTAGCCGATGAGATTTATGCAGAACTTACATATGATGAGGCCTATACAAGTTTTCCGAGCTTAAAGGGCATGCAGGAACGTACCATTTTAATCTCAGGCTTTTCAAAAGGCTTTGCGATGACTGGATGGCGCCTTGGATTTATTGCAGCTCCGGCAGCTCTCTCTAAAGCCATGCTGAAAATTCATCAGTACTCTATGATGTGTGCTCCAACGATGGCCCAGTTCGGAGCAATCGAAGCGCTGAAAAATGGTCTGCAGGATGTTGAACAGATGAAAAAAAGCTATAGGCAAAGAAGAAATTATTTTGTTGACTCCCTTAATGAAATTGGGCTGCCGTGCCATCTGCCGGGAGGAGCTTTTTACGCATTTCCTTCAATTGCGAATACCGGACTCAGTTCAGAAGAATTTGCTGAGCGTCTTTTGCTCGAACAAAAGGTAGCTGTTGTACCTGGCCATGTTTTTGGCGAGAGCGGAGAGGGTTTTATCAGATGCTCGTATGCATCTTCCTTAGAACAGCTGCAAGAGGCATTAAGAAGAATTTCTATGTTTATGAAAAATTTCCAATAGGAATTTTAAACATAAAAAATGGACAAAACCGTTTTGGTTTTGTCCAATAAACAAAAGGGGGGAATACTAGAAAGCTTATACGCTAATAGTATTCCCCTTTTTTTGAGGACTAAACCTCTTTTTTACATTTTTTCTCTTCTAAATTCTGAAGATATTTTATGAAACAAATGATCTTTTGCCAACGTTTCATAGATGTCAGAAGGAGGGCAGAACATGAACGATGATGAGTTAGTTATAAAAGCAAAAAAAGGCAATATGAATGCGTTTCAGGATCTTGTTAAGAAATACACTCCAGTTGTTGAAAAGTTTGCTTATCAGCTGGGGAACCGGCGTGATGATATAGATGATATTACACAGGAAGTATTTATACGCGTGTACCGTTTTCTTGATCAATTTTCAAAAGCGAAATTTTCAACCTGGCTTTATAAAATAACCCTCAATGTCACGCGTGATGCTGCAAGAAAACGAATGTCAAATATGCAAAAGGTCTTTAAAATTCAAAACGAGCCTGCCAATGATTATCCGGAGGTAGAAGCTCATGTTCTTCAAAATGAAGAAGACAGGGCCCTTCATCTTTGTCTTCAAAAGCTTGATGAAAAATATAGAGTTCCAATTGTGCTTTATTATTTTCATGAACTGAAATATGAAGAGATTGCTGAAATTATGTCGATTACGTTATCTGCTGTTAAAACAAGAATATTACGAGGAAAAACAATGCTTAAGAAGATATTGGAAGAGCACGAGAAGAAAGAAGGTGAAACTCATGGATGATCAAATCTTTGAGCAAAAATTATCGAACTTAAAACAATCCTATCAGCAGCTGCCTTTGCAAACTTCTTCCGATAAAATAATGGAACGAATTAAAAAGGAAGAGAAAAAGAAACGGAGCTTTTTCTCGGCTCAAACCCTATATGCCGCAAGCTTCATTGGCGTCTTAATCATAGCGGGACTGCTGGGTACCCAGCTTTTAATGCAAAAGGAGCGGGGAAATGGCGGAACTGGCGATCAGCCTCCGGCAGCAGTTGTGCCGCCTTCAGCTGAAGAAATTGAAGCAAGGCATAAAGAAGTCAGACAGCTGTATGAAGACCAATTAATTGCATTTGATAAAGCTATAAGCATAGCTGATGCGGAACAATATGCTTTTATACAAGACGCCAAGAAAGCTGTTGCTGATTTTGAAAAACGAGAAACCTATAAATCAAAGCAGGAGCTTGAAAATTACTGCAATACGGTGAAGCAGACAGTTGAGCAAAATGTCTCTGTTCCAAGTGAACAGCTTGCCAACTTGCGTGCAAAAGCTGAAGAAGGAAAGCAAATTAAAGATGAAGAAATTATCAGTTTGCTTGAAAAACAGCGTGTGATGAATGAATATTACTTTGAAAAGTGGCAGTCTGTATCACAGAACTTACAATATACAGATGTGTTTGCTTTTGCAGATGAATTGAATCGTACTGGCACTGACGACCCTGAAGCAGGTCCTATAGTGAAAGAAATTAGAGACAGCGGCTATCGTTTTTATCATGAAGGTGAAGGGATGATTAATTTTCAGCCTGATCTGGCTTTATTGGAAACTGAACTAAAGCCAAGCCCGCAGATGAAGAAGTATTTTGAAGTTGAAAATCAGGCTCAGGTGACAGAAGACGGTGCAGTCAGTGTTTCACCTCAGGAGCTTGCGGATCGGACACTTGCATTAGAAGACTTTATAAATAAAAATCCTAATTTTAAATATAGTGAAAAGCTGAAAGAGCGGTATGAATTTTGGCTGTTCTTACTCTTAAAAGGACTTACGAATTCGCAAGCAATCGATGAAGAGAATCGTTTAAAGGAAGAATGGAAGTCGGCATTGGAATATGTAATGGAAAAGGATCCAAATAGTCAAACGGCGGCTGTCGTAACAGAGTTCTACAATTATTTAGAAGAGAAGAATTTTACGTTTAATACGGTAGAGGAGTTTCTGGAATATGAGGTAACAGTTCCAGAAAGCTTAAGGCCGTCTGTTTCGTTTTATGGAGGAAGAGAAATCAATTTGTTTCCTTTATCAAACAGAATTTACAATGCATATCTTTCATATAAGAATGGAAATGGAGAGGCACTAAATGAACTCCAGCCTGCCGATATCATCCGTCTATACATGTATACAATCGTCAAGAAAGATGCAGATACAGCTTATGATCTTCTTTATAAGGGAGATGGAACTCCGTCTAAAGAGGAATTTGAACGTGATATACAAAATAAAGCAGCGGAGTATCAAGCTCTTTCAAATAAGCTGTATAAACTTGGTGAAAAATATAATGAAAATAATGTGAAATTAGAATTCTTTTATGAGGATGGTTCTGCGGACAGCTTTGAAATTAGAATAGATCCTCAAAATTATTCATCGAAGGTTGTTTACCCGTAAAGTAGATAAATCCTTAATTAGGTGAAAATCGGTGGATAAATATTGAAAACAGGTTTACAAAAGATCAATTTAGACGGATAAGACATTTTCATGATTCAGCCGGGCGCTCTTGCAGCCCGGTTTTTCTAATAGGAAAGGAAGAGTTCAAATGCTGGTTCAAACTGATAGGCTTGCTTCGAAAATTTGAGAGAAAGGATAGCAGTTATTTGACAAAAGGGGCCTTTAGTTTATGAGGGAAAGGACAAATCGTTCTCTTTGGAAATGGTTGAAAAGAAATTTTACGACCGGAATAACGAAACCGTAAGATGTATCATAGCCTATGATCATACCCCGATTGGCAATCTCCAATTTAGTATGAAATAACTCATAAAGAGCGGTGTATTTACGGATACCCAGAGGGATCTGTTATTGGAATGGATCAGTTTATAGGAGAGCCAGATTTTTGAAAAAGGGGAATCGGGCAAAAGCTGATTAGGCGATGCATCCTGCCTGCTTTCTGATGGGATCGACTAGGACTTGTCATGGATTCTTTGACGACAAACGAGCGTGCCATTTGCTATGAAAAGTGCGGTTTTACTAACGTGAAATTGCTGCCGAAACACCTTTTTTTTGATGGCGCTTACCGGGATTGCTGGCTGATGGAGATGAAGAAATTTCTATCTTCTGAGAGCTGAAATGCTTTACATAAATTAAAAAACCTCATTGAAAAAAATGGGGATATATGATATAGTTTTAAATTGCGTATATTAAACGAGAAAAATACAACTTATATAGGAGTGTTACCATGAGCACAAAATACGAAACAGGTTCTGTTCACACAGGAAAAGTAACAGGAATCCAACGCTACGGAGCGTTTGTAGCATTAGATGAATCAACACAAGGTTTAGTTCACATTTCTGAAATCGCACACGGTTTTGTTAAAGATATCAACGAACAATTAAAAGTAGGCGACGAAGTTCAAGTGAAAGTTCTTTCAGTTGACGAGCAAGCTGGCAAAATCAGCCTTTCAATTCGTGCAACTCAAGAAGCTCCAGCACAAACTGAAGCTCCTAAAAAGCCTAAAAAGCGCCAAGCTACAGTGAAAGCAACTCCTGCTTATTCTAACGAAACTCCACAAGGTTTCAACACTCTTAAAGAAAAATTAGAAGAGTGGATCGAGCAATCTAAACAAACAAATAAATAAATCCGGCCTTATTTAAAAGAATGCATCCGTTGCGGATGGATTCTTTTTTTGTGTAAAAAATGATTGTCTGCGAAAAAAAATTGGCTGGAAACTATTAGCTGCAGCTAATAAAAACAATTTTAGGCATTAACCCGAGAGGCTAAATAGGCTTTTGTCTTTCGCTAAATAAATTGCTTTTTCGGCTAAATGATTCCGAGTTTCAGCTATAAAAAAGCAGAATTCGGCTAAATAAAGTTTAATATCAGCGATAATAAATTTCTGAAAAACAAAAAAAGCACCGAATGATGGCATTCGGTGACTGCACTTATCATTTATCGTGCTTCTGGTTTTGGCTCGTCGCGAGCAATTTCAGCTGCCGGCTTGAACAGAATTGCAAGGTTGATAAGGCCGGCAATTCCAACTAGTCCGTAGATAATTCTTGATAATGCAGCGTCTTGGCCGCCGAAAATAGCAGCTACTAGATCAAATTGGAAGAAGCCGATTAAACCCCAGTTTATCGCTCCGATAATAGTAAGTACAAGTGCAATGCGTTGTAATGCGCTCATGCTGTTACCTCCTTCAGATATGAGAATGCACTCATAGAGTGTGAAGAAATCAGCAGAATTATTCATCAAGGCAAAAAAGAGTTTGCCGAGCGCATTTCTTGCAAAAACAATCGAAAAAAGGCCATACTTATTTTATAAAAAGTAAAGAGGCGATAATTGTGGAAAATTTTACATACCATAATCCTGCTAAATTAATTTTTGGTAAAGATCAGCTTGAACAGCTAAAAACTGAAGTGACTAAATACGGCAAAAATGTTCTCCTTGTTTACGGTGGCGGAAGCATTAAGCGTAATGGTTTATATGATAAAGTTCTTGCACAGCTTGAGGAAATTGGAGCTAATGTGTTCGAGCTTGCAGGGGTTGAGCCAAATCCAAGGTTATCGACTGTAAAGCGCGGCGTAAATCTTTCTAAAAGTGAAAATATTGACTTCCTTTTAGCTGTAGGCGGAGGAAGTGTCATTGACTGTACAAAGGCCATCGCTGCAGGGGCAAAGTATGACGGAGATGCTTGGGATATCGTTACCAAAAAACATATGCCGACAGAAGCTCTTCCGTTTGGAACAGTTTTGACATTAGCTGCAACTGGATCTGAAATGAATGCAGGTTCTGTTATCACTAACTGGGAAACACAAGAGAAATACGGATGGGGAAGCCCTCTTACATTCCCGAAATTCTCTATTTTAGATCCTGTTAACACATTTACAGTTCCAAAGGACCAAACCGTATATGGAATGGTTGACATGATGTCGCATGTGTTTGAACAATATTTCCACCATACGAAAAACACACCTCTGCAGGACCGTTTCTGTGAAGCTACTTTAAAGACAGTAATTGAAACAGCTCCTAAGCTGATGAATGACTTAGAAAATTATGAGCTTCGCGAAACCATCCTATATTCAGGCACAATTGCATTAAACGGATCTCTGCAAATGGGTTACCGCGGCGATTGGGCGACTCATAACATTGAGCATGCTGTATCAGCTGTGTATGATATTCCGCATGCAGGAGGTCTCGCAATCCTATTCCCTAACTGGATGAGACATACGCTGGATGAGAACGTTGACCGCTTCAAACAAGTTGCTGTACGAGTATTCAATGTTGATCCTGAAGGGAAATCAGATCGTGACATCGCATTCGAAGGCATCGATAAGCTAAGTGAATTCTGGAGCAGCTTAGGCGCACCAAGCCGCTTGGCTGATTACGGCATCACAAACGAGAAGATTGACCTGATTGCCGATAAAGCAATGTCTAACGGAGAATTCGGCAACTTTAAAAAGCTGAATAAAGAAGACGTTCTTGCGATTTTAAAAGCATCTCTATAATAGAAGAACACTCTGTTTCGGCAGGGTGTTTTATTTATTTTTGGAATGAACGCGTTTTCATCCGGAGGCTCGCTTGATTTACTATCTCAGTTTCGTTAAAGTGAAAGAGGATAAAAATTTTTATATGCGATGGAGGAACTGCAATGACACATGTTCGGTTTGATTATTCTAAAGCGTTGTCATTTTTTGGTGAACACGAACTTACATATTTGCGCGATTTCGTTAAAGTGGCGCATCATTCAATTCATGAAAAAACAGGTGCGGGAAGTGACTATTTAGGATGGGTTGATCTTCCGTCTGAGTATGATAAAGAAGAATTTGCACGCATTCAAAAAAGTGCAGAAAAAATTAAATCTGATTCAGATGTTCTTTTAGTAGTCGGAATCGGGGGTTCATACCTTGGGGCGCGTGCTGCTCTTGAAATGCTGAATCATTCTTTCTACAATGCTCTTTCTAAAGAACAGCGCAAAACGCCTCAGATTATTTTTGTGGGCAACAATATCAGCTCAACCTATATGAAGGATTTAATGGATCTGCTTGATGGGAAAGATTTCTCTATCAATGTTATTTCCAAATCAGGCACAACAACTGAGCCTGCGCTTGCATTCCGTATTTTCCGCAAGCTGCTCGAAGAAAAATACGGAAAAGCTGAAGCTAAATCCCGTATTTACGCAACAACAGACAAAGCCCGCGGTGCATTAAAAACACTCGCAACTGAAGAAGGCTACAAATCATTCATTATTCCAGATGATGTCGGCGGACGTTACTCAGTTTTAACAGCTGTTGGCTTATTGCCAATTGCTGCTGCAGGAGCTGACATCGAGGAAATGATGAAAGGCGCGGCAGCCGCAATGGAAGATTTTGCAGTTTCTGAGCTGGAAGATAATGCTGCATACCAATATGCTGCTGTTCGAAATGCTTTATATAACCGCGGTAAAACGATTGAAATGCTGATTAACTATGAGCCGGGTCTTCAATACTTTTCAGAGTGGTGGAAACAGCTGTTTGGCGAAAGTGAAGGAAAAGATCAAAAAGGCATTTTCCCTGCTTCAGCAAACTTCTCAACGGATCTTCATTCAATGGGACAATACGTTCAAGAAGGCCGCCGCGATTTATTTGAAACCGTGCTGAACGTAGAGAAGCCTCGTCATGAATTAACGATTGAAGCAGAAGAAAATGATTTGGACGGCTTAAACTACTTAGCTGGTGAAACAGTTGATTTCGTTAATAAAAAAGCATTCCAGGGCACAATGCTTGCTCATACAGACGGTGGCGTTCCGAACTTAATCGTGAATCTTCCGGAAATGAACGAGTACACATTCGGATACCTTGTTTATTTCTTCGAAAAAGCATGTGCAATGAGCGGATACCTGCTGGGCGTCAACCCATTTGACCAGCCTGGTGTTGAAGCTTATAAAGTGAATATGTTTGCTTTACTCGGGAAACCAGGTTTTGAAGAAGTGAAAGCGAAGCTTGAGAAACGCTTAGAGGAATAAGGGTTTACGCGACCTTCCTAAGTGGTATTTTATAAGGTAATTGCATAGTTCTCGGGGTATAAAAAGGGCGACTGACCACATTCCTTGCTAAAATGTGTTTGAGTCGGCCATATACTCCGGGAATTTTTTTATTGATTTGGCTTCCATAGATTTTGTAACATGGGATAAATGTTTCCGGCAGCCATCCTTGTGTCCTAATCTTTTCTTGAAACTCTACTTGTGCC
This sequence comes from Bacillus sp. F19, assembly GCA_023823795.1. Classification (NCBI taxonomy): domain Bacteria; kingdom Bacillati; phylum Bacillota; class Bacilli; order Caryophanales; family Bacillaceae; genus Bacillus; species Bacillus sp. F19. Next base: position 4,322,704 of record CP085710.1, on the reverse strand, counting down.
GGGAGTTTGGCAAGGATTTGCACTAGTAATCCATATTCCGCGAAAGAAACTGAATCTTTTTTCTTAGACTTCTCGTACTTGTTTTTAATACTCCTCAAACTTGTCTTTATATTCTTCATATTCTTCATATTCTTCATATTTTTCATAATTGTTCATCATTAATATTCTATATCGAACGTTCATTCGTGTATAATTAAGACATACTTTTCAAAGGAGGAAATTATGAACTCAATTGATTTGATTATCTTAAATTTTAATGAAGTTAGAAGAAGAAGCATAAAGGTTTGGACTTCTATTCCCGCAGAAAAACTTAATTGGAAACCAGATGATAAAGCTATGACTTGTTTTGAAATGATTAGACATGTATTAGAAAGTGAACATTACTATCACTTGGCAATTAAAAACAGAGGGAGCCTCTCTACTTTTGATTCTCCCTTTGAAAACCTTCCCTATACATCAGTAGAAGCAGAATTAGAGTTTGCAGACCTGTATAGAAAACAGTTCATAGATACAGTTAAATCGTTTTCTGAAGAAGATTTAGATACCATAAAAATTGACAGATCCGAATCTGGATACATAAGAAGTCTGGGAGATATGCTACTGCGTGTGGCCTATCATGAATCTGTCCACACTGGTCAGTTATTAGATTATCTAAGATCTGCAGGCATACCCAGAGTTCGAATCTGGGACTAAATAGGCTGAAGAAGTTATCAAATACTTTGGCTATTTTTTCTTATGCAGTTTCTTTAAAATGGAAATTGTCATATTAAAGAAACGGACGCGTTTAGTTGACAAAGATAAAGGTTTTTTCGATCTATGGCCTGAATTTAGTCAATAAAAAAAGAATAGATTGGAGAGGTATGAGAATGATGAAAAAAGGTCAATTAGAGGTTATGAACTTAAATGAATTAATAAAAGACCAAAAGGACTACACAAATTTTATTGTAAGTGAAGTAAATGACCACGCTCTTAGAATAGCTGTGATAAATGGAGAATTTCACTGGCATAAACACGAGGATTGCGACGAGTTATTTTATGTATTAGAAGGTGAACTTTTCATAGACTTAGAAAACAATGAAACAGTTTCATTATATCCAGGTGAAATATTTACTGTACCTGCTAATACAATGCATCGAACTCGTTCAAACAAAAGGACAGTCAATATTTGTTTTGAAAAGGCAATTAACGATATAAAAGGGAGCGAAAGTTAATAGTAAATCAATCAATTGTTAAATTGACGGTTGGCATAACTTCATAAATAATGCTGTTTTATTGAACAATTGGAACCATTTTGTTGTACAAGAAGGTCCTATTAGTTTGAGGGGATATGAAAGAAATGATATTAGTGAGTTCTTGTTTAGCAGGTTTAGAGGTAAGGTATAATGGTACGCATAGTCTAGATAACAAGATAAGTAAACTAATAGAAGAAAATAAAGCAATAACCGTTTGTCCCGAATTGCTTGGCGGTTTTTCAACACCAAGAGAACCTGCGGAGATAATAGGCGGCAACGGGGAAGATGTACTGGATGGGAATGCCAAAGTAGTCGAGAAATCAGGAAGAGACGTAACTGAACAGTACATAAAAGGAGCTTATGTAACTTTTAATAAAGCAAAAGAGGTTAATGCAACAATTGTTGTTCTTAAAGAGGACAGCCCATCCTGTGGAAGTTCAATGATTTACAATGGTGAATTTATAGGTAAGAAAATTGTTGGAAATGGAGTCACAACTGCTTTACTAAAAAGAAACGGGTTACGAGTAATTTCAGAAGAACAGTTTTCGGATAATCTCGGGTGAGATAAGATATCCTATCTTCAGGCTAAGAGTGCAGTAATTGAGTATTGTTGAGAAATATTCATATCAATTTCATACTTTCGTTCTTAAACAATCGGGCGCTTGCCAGAACAAGCAGTAAAAGGCTGATAAAAATGATACATGTTTGAAAAAAATAAAACAGGAGCCGGGGAGATTGAAACCTTTCCCCGGCTTTCTTGCGTTTCCTGGAAGAGTACTTTGCTATTCAGCTAAATATGGAGATTATTTAAAGAGTGCTGAACACATTCTCTTATTGATTTCCCTTCTCTTACTAATTCTGCAACTAATTCTTCAATCTTTTTTTTATCTTCTTTTATAGACTTAGGAAACTCTATTGAAAACAAATTAACTTTTAATTTTTCCCTTGAATTTCTAATAAAGCTTTATAACGCAATACGTTGTGCTTTTTTTATAAAATCTCTCCACGTTGTAAATCATAATAAAAAAGGAGGTCGAAATTATGATTGAAATTCCGTCAAAGCTTGAAGGAAAGTCGTTTAAGCTTTACCATCTTGAACAGCAGCTAAAGCCGCTTGGCTATGCAATCGGCGGAGGCTGGGAGTATGATCATGGTTCGTTTGATTACAAAATTGATGATGAAGAAGGCTATCAGTTTCTTCGTGTGCCATTTACAGCGGTGGATGGTCAGCTTGACTCGCAAAACACAACGGTTAAGCTGACAAATCCATACCTGCTTTCACATAAATACAAAATCGGACTTGATGATCATGTTCATATCGGAAATGTGAAAGCTTCATTTGATCAATTTCAGGAGCCTCAGGATAAGGATGCCGAGTTCCCTGAAAAGTATGTCGATATTGGCAAGGATTTAGTGAAAGAACTTGAAGCGGTATTGCTGGATTAATGGGTAATCAGAATGAGAAGATCATCCTGTTGCAGGATATGGGAGATAGGCGGGTTCAACTTCGTCTTATCTCCTTTTTTGATGCCGATTAACAGCAGCTCTTTTTCAAGCAGTGCGTGGCTTGCCGCATGAAAAGTTTCTCCAATTAATTCTTGTGGAATCGGTTCGATTTTAAAATAGTTTCCTTTTGCAGCATTCAGTTCAGAGTACACACTCGATAAGCCGTATTTTGCTAAGTAGCTGTTCATCATTAAATGACTTGACAGCTGATACGATTTAATAATTTCATCTGCCCCGGCACGCTTTGCGTTATTCACATGCATTCCCGTTACGAGCTCGATGACTGTATATAAATCAGGATTTATCCCTTTCAAAGCAAGTAAAATGAGAATGGAGTTCATATCTGCATCCGATTCATTTTTATGCTGATTGGCTGTAATGATGGCTGCATCTGCATGTTCGATATTCGCTCTCACGAGTGTCCGGTCTATTGTCGGGTTGCCTTTAATAAAATGAAGATTTTCAATAAGAGGAGATTCCTCAAGCGTATCATCAATTAGTACAATGTTTTTGTATGGCTTTATTTTCTGGAAAGTCTCAATCAGTTCGTTCGTTTTCTCATTCCATCCGATAATCACAATATGATTGCCATGTTTATAAGCTGTATCTCCTTTTAGATAAGAATGCTGTTTTTGAAAAGCTGCCGCTGACAATGTTGCGAAATAAGTTGTGATAAATCCTGCTCCGATTAAAATGAGCACCATTCCAACAGAGCGCCCCGCTACGGTTTTAGGCACATAGTCTCCGAAGCCTACGGTGGATACGGTGACAAGCGCCCACCAGATTCCATCAAACACGGTTGGAAAAACTTCAGGTTCAATAAGAGAAATAATCTGACCGAAAAGAAGCACAATCAGCATAACGATCAAAACAATTCTGAAATACACGGGCCATTTCAGCCAATCAATCAGTAATTTATTAGACTTCACCAAACTCACCTCTTATTTATCTTTTGGAAGAAATGAAAGAACCTCTCTGATAATGGAATTGATTTTATCTGTGACAGCCTCTTTTCCATAGACACCTATAGCTTTATCAATGGCAGACATTGTTTTCTCATTGAATTCGATTATAGGCTTATCCTCTTCTGCGTCATTGTAGAATTGGATAAAGAGATCAAGACCTTCATTCATTTTATCAATTGCATCGCTGAGTGCGTTTTTTTCATCTTTAGTCAATTTCATCGTTTCACTTCCTTATGTCCGTTCAAAACGTATTCCTCTGTAGTATGTGCAATCTTGCTCTATTTTTTCGGCAATCGGTGAAAGTTCTGAAGTTTGTCTTCTGGCATGTTATTTTTTCTTTTGTAAAAGATAAAAGAAATAGGCATGACCTGAGGTTGATAACTTATGAAAAAAAGATATGTATCTGTAAAAAAGAAGTTTTGGATCAGTCAGACAGCCGCAATCCTTTGGATGAGCGCCTCGATTCTGATTTCTTTGCCGTGGGTCAGGGAACTTGCAGAAATCACCTGGCTTCCTCTTGCCATTCTTATTATCGCCGGGATTGCGTATATTCCGGGATATTTAAATGCATTTTTGGTATGCAGTCTGTGGATTGACAGACAGCCGAGGCTTAAGATCCTCAGCCCGGATGTGCCGGTTACGGTCATTATTGCTGCAAGAAATGAGGAAAGAAATATTGGGACCACGATTCACTACATCGCTAAACAGGATTATGAAGGCGATATTCATGTGATTGTGGTTGATAATGGTTCAACAGATGATACGGTTATCAGAACAGGGGAATGATAGAAGCTTTAAAGGAAATGAAGCCTTGGCATCAGCCGGTTCTGTTCTCCAAATTTCTGACGGGCATAAACTTTATCATGCCATACCTTGATTTTACATACACAGTTTTTTGGATTCCGGGACTTATTCTCGCATTTTTTGGTTATTTTTGGATCGTCGGCCCGATGACCCTATTTGTTCTCCCGATTACCTTAATCAGCTATTTCAGCATTTACTCTTACCAGAAAAAAGTGTTCAGGGAGCTTGATTTAAGAGTCAGAAAAAATACAGCCGGCTTATTCTTATTTGTCTTAACGTATCAAATCTTAATGTCACCAGTATCTGTATGGGGCTATTTTCAAGAATTTCTTCGTTTGAGGCGAATATGGAAATAAGTGAGATGGTAAAAGCCATCTATTTAGTAAAGAATAGAAAGTATATATGAAGATTTCAGCGAGATGGATTTCACCATAGAAGGGAGGTGACCTTATCCGCTAACGGATAAGGGAACTTTTGATTGCTACAAATTTGATATTGGTAGCCCTGTTAATTGCTGCAACCGGTTTTTTTGTCGCTGCAGAATTTGCCATAGTAAAGGTGAGAAGTTCCAGAATTGATCAGCTTGTCGGAGAAGGAAATAAAAATGCCATTGCTGCAAAAAAAGTGACTGGCAGTCTTGATGAATATTTATCTGCCTGCCAGCTGGGAATTACGATTACAGCTCTTGGACTGGGCTGGCTTGGAGAGCCGACAATTGAAGATCTGCTTCATCCGCTATTTGATTCATGGGGAATAAACCCGTCTCTTTCCGGCATTTTATCATTTGTGCTAGCTTTTATTGCCATTACTTACTTGCATGTAGTTATTGGAGAGCTTGCTCCAAAAACGCTTGCCATTCAAAAAGCCGAGCGGGTGACAATGACTCTGTCCCGTCCGCTCATTTTCTTCTACAAAATCATGTATCCTTTTATAAAAACGCTGAATGGTTCTGCGTTATTTATTGTCAGGCTCTTCGGTCTGCATGCAGCATCCGAGCATGAAGTGGCCCATACAGAAGAAGAGCTGCGGATTATTCTGTCTGAAAGCTTAAAAAGCGGGGAAATCAATCAATTAGAATATAAATACGTCAATAAGATTTTTGAGTTTGACAACAGAATTGCCAAAGAAATTATGGTTCCAAGAACAGAGATGATTACGGTATCCCTTGAAGATTCTTTCGAGGAGAATCTAGAGATCATGAGAAGCGAAAGATATACAAGATATCCGCTCGAACATGAAGATAAAGATAACATTGTTGGTCTAATCAATATTAAAGAAATTTTAAATGCCCTTTACATGTCAAAAGATGGCGTGCTGATTAAAAATTATATACGTCCCGTAATCAAGGTGATCGAAACGATTCCCATTCAGGATTTATTGCTGAGAATGCAGAAAGACCGAATCCATATGGCAATCCTGGTAGATGAATATGGCGGTACAGCCGGGCTTGTAACAGTAGAGGACATTCTTGAAGAAATTGTCGGAGAAATCCTCGATGAGTTTGATGTGGACGAATTGCCTAATGTTCAAAAGAAAAGCGATTATCACTACATTTTTGACGGCAAAGCACTTATTGAAGAAGTAAATGATCTCCTTCAGCTCGAGATTGATTCTGAAGATGTCGACACAATCGGGGGCTGGGTGCTCACAGAGAAAATCGATGTGAAAAAAGGAGAGAAAATCATGTCTGACGGCTACGAGTTTACCGTAACCGATATGGAAGGGCATCATATCAGAACGCTTGAAGCTAAAAAGAAGATGGAAACTTCAGCAGGTAATCGTGAATGATTGCCTGTTTTTTTCGGAATAAAAAGATGGCAGATGACTGACAAAACATGTCCGATTTTTTTGAAAAAAACGCACAATTAATGCTCAATGCAGCCGGTGATAATGTCAGCAGCATGATGATTTCAAGATTAGCAGAAGGAAAAGACTGGCCGAAGAAGAAATAAGCTGAACTTAGTTCCAACATATCAAAATGGTTTAAAAAGAAGGTATCTATCGCATGTATCTGCTTCTTTTTTCTATAAATACAATTAGAAAGAATTCGAAGGAAATTGTTCAATCTTTAACATAATTAGAGTATAATATTTTTTAGTAATGACAACTTTTAATAAATGTAAGCGAATACTTTGCTTTTTAACATTTTATACCTATTTTTCATTCGTCTTACTTGACGTTAAGGTTGATATAAAGGAGTGTTTAAGTTGAAAAAGATTTGGTGGAAAGAAGCGGTTGCATACCAAATATATCCTAGAAGCTTTATGGATTCCAACGGTGACGGAATAGGCGATATCCGCGGGATTATTTCTAAATTAGATTACTTAAAAGATTTCGGCATTGATGTGATCTGGATTTGCCCAATTTTCACATCACCTAATGCTGACAATGGGTACGACATCAGTGATTATCAGGATATTATGGCAGACTTCGGTACAATGGAGGATTTTGATGACCTTCTTGCTGTAGTGCACAAGAGAGACATGAAGCTGATCCTTGATCTGGTAGTGAATCATACTAGTGATGAGCATCCTTGGTTCATCGAATCACGCTCCTCAAAAGAGAACGATAAACGTGACTGGTACATCTGGCGCGACGGCAAAAACGACAAAGAGCCAAACAACTGGGAAAGTATTTTCAGCGGTTCTGCCTGGGAGGTTGACGAAGCAACAAACCAATATTACATGCATGTATTCGCAACAAAACAGCCTGATTTAAACTGGAAAAACCAAGAAATGAGACATGCTGTATACGACATGATTAACTGGTGGCTTGATAAAGGCATTGACGGCTTCCGAGTAGATGCAATTTCTCATATTAACAAAAAAGACGGCTTCCCTGACCTCCCTAATCCGAACGGACTGGATTTCGTTTCCTCTTTTGATTACCACATGAATGTAGAAGGCATTATGGAGCATCTCAGCGAGCTGAAAGCGCAAACGTTTGCGCGTTATGATATCATGACAGTCGGTGAAGCGAATGGCGTTAAGCTTGAACAGGCAGAAGATTGGGTTGGCGATACAAATGGAATCTTCAACATGATCTTCCAATTCGAGCACCTCGGATTGTGGGATAATGGGACAGAAGGAACAGTCGACCTCATTAAGTTAAAAGAAACATTAACAAAATGGCAAAAAGGGCTGGACGGTTCCGGCTGGAATGCATTATTTCTTGAAAATCACGACCAGGCCCGCTCTGTATCAACATGGGGCAACGATAAGGAATTTTTGACTGAAAGTGCAAAAGCATTAGCAGCCATGTACTTCTTAATGCAGGGAACTCCATTTATTTATCAGGGACAGGAGCTTGGAATGACAAATGTTCATTTCCCGTCAATTGATGATTATGATGATGTAGCCATGAAAAACCTTTACCGTATTGAAACGGCAAAAGGACGTTCACATGAAGAAATCATGGAAATTATCTGGCATAAGGGCCGTGATAATTCCCGTACACCTATGCAATGGAATGAAGAGAAAAATGGAGGCTTCTCTACTGGCACACCGTGGTTTGGAGCGAATGAAAACTATAAAAAAATTAACGTTGAAAAGCAGGTAAAAGATGAGAACTCTGTTTATCATTTCTATAAAAAGATGATTGACCTGCGCAAGGAGCATCTGGTTTTCGTTTATGGATCTTATGATTTGATTCTTCCAGAGGATAAGCAAATCTATGCTTACACAAGAACTTTTGAAGGCAAAAAAGCACTGGTTATCTCAAACATCAGCAACAAAACGGCTTTTTACCAGTACAGCAAGCTGCCGTTATCTAAAAAACAGCTGATTCTTCAAAACTACGAAGTTGCTGAACATAAGCACACAACTTCATTTACATTGAAACCATTTGAAACAAGAGTTTACGTTCTTTAAACCACATACCCCCAAGAAGGCTGAATGCCTTTTGGGGGTTTTGTTATGAAGTGGATAATTTCCTTGAAAGTGAGCAGATCAAAGCTTGCGAGCAGCTCCAACGTGCCGGATTAGGATGCTTAATGATACAATGCAACCAAAAGAAGTAAGGAGGACTTGCAATGCTGAAAAGGTTTACTATAAAAACAAACTCACGCGACGAGATGGCAGATGTGACTTCAAGTGTTGAAAAACTGGTGAGAGAAGCTTCTATAAAAGAAGGAACTGTCCTTATTTACTGCCCGCATACTACAGCAGGCATTACAATTAATGAAAATGCTGATCCAGACGTAAAAAGAGACATGATCAGACGTTTTGATGAAATCTATCCATGGCACCATGAGAAAGACCGGCATGCAGAAGGAAATACTGCTGCTCACATGAAAGCGAGCACAGTAGGCGCCACGCAGCATGTTATCGTATCAGACGGACAGCTGGTTCTCGGCACGTGGCAGGGAATTTACTTCTGTGAGTTTGACGGCCCGAGAGAACGTACTTTTTATGTAAAGGTGCAGTCTTCATTGTGAAAAAGTATTAAAATCTTGACGATGTTCAAAATACGAAGAACTTTTCCGATTTGAGAAAGTGGATGAAAGAAAGAAGGAGCAAGCAAAAGGATCTTTCTCTATCAATTGAACGAACAGACAAAACAGTTGAAGCTGAATTAAAAAGCAATCGATCAGACATGAGCATCACCTGGATCGGCCATTCTACTTTTCTGATACAGCTAAATGGAATGAATATCCTGACTGATCCGGTATGGGCAGAAAGAATGGGCGTTCAAAAACGGCTTACAAAGCCCGGACTTCAAATACAGGATCTTCCTGAGATCGATTTTGTTCTAATCTCGCATGGACATTATGACCACCTTGATTTTTCGAGCATAAAACAATTAAAAGGAAATCCGATGTATTATGTGCCGGAAGGCCTGAAACCTGCTTTCAAAAGAAGAGGGTATAAGCAGGTAATAGAAGCAAATTGGTGGGATTCATTTGAAGTAAATGGCGCAAAACTATCCTTTGTTCCTGCTCAGCATTGGACAAGGAGAACGCTGTGGGATACCAACTCTTCTCATTGGGGCGGCTGGGTGATAGAGGATACTGTCACGCTATACACTGTATATTTCGTTGGTGATACAGGTTATTTCAGAGGATTTAAAGAGATTGGAGCAGATACGATATCGATGCAGTCCTAATGCCGATTGGAGCGTATGAGCCGGAGTGGTTTATGAAGGTTTCCCACATAAATCCGGAAGACGCGATTCAGGCGTTTCTTGATTTAAATTCGAAAGGACCATTTATCCCCATGCATTATGGTGCATACAGGCTGGCAGATGATACAGGGCCAGAAGCCCTCGGGCGCCTGTATTCAGAATGGGAAAGACTTTCGCTTGATAAAGAGCTGCTTAAGGTCATGAAAATCGGAGAAACATGGTGGAGGAAGCAGTGAGAGCTGCTCCCCGAAATCAGAAAAGAAGGCGGCTCATTTAGACGAGCCGCCTTCTTTTTATCCCCGTACCTTATGAGTAAACCGTTCATTTTTTTTTGCCGGCAAAAACTCTTTAAAGCCTTTAATTGTTTCCGGAGTTTCTTTGGCGATCTCAATTGTTGTCTGGACTGTCTGTTTTTTGTATTCAACATCTGACATGATTTTCTGCTGTGTGGCAGTTAGCTTGGTTGTTTCAGTTTGTATGCCCTCTGTTTGCCTTTGAATGCGGTTAGCCGTTTCCTGAAGATCCTGCAATGCAGGCTGTGCTTTTTTAAACGTTTTAAAAGCAGAGGTTCCTAAATAAATGAGTGCACAAACTACAAGCGCGATGCTTATATAAACAATAGCCATCGATAAAAACTCCTTTCTATTTCTTCTCTTTTTTATTTTTTACCCTAAAAGGGCATTTCTTAATCTAGGATAGAGGGCCTCATATTGTCTATATCCTTCAGCCAGGAGCGAATGCCGCGTCCTGCATAAGGCTCGTCTTTGAAACGGGGAATAACATGCAGGTGGGCGTGAAAAATATGCTGTCCGCCTGTTTCTCCTGAATTCCATCCAATCGTATAGCCATCAGGCTGATCCTCATCATCGAGCCATTTCTTCACTTCCTTTTAGCAGGCTGAAAGTTGCGTGCCACTCTTCTTCTGATAAATCGAAAACGGTTGGCCTGTGCTCTCTTGGAACGATTAAGCCCGAGCCTTTCAGCACTTTTTGCGGCATTTGCAAAAAGACGCAATGTTCATTGGACAGAACCGCTTTTTGATCTTCTATCATTTCGGGATTGCAAAGCGGGCATAACTCTTCCAACTAAGACAACTCAATCTATCTGAATCTATTTTTTACCATTTTAGCATAATCAGCCAAAATGAACTCGATATTTGCTTCTATGCGGGTATTCCTTTTAGTATGGCAGGGAACAGAGGCCGCCATGTAGAAGAAGATATACAGCATTCTTCTGAGATGGGAGGAAAACTGTATGACATGGAATCATACCTCTATAAGCAGGCTGCTTAAGATTGAATACCCAATTGTTCAAGCACCGATGGCAGGAGGAATAACTGTCCCGAAGCTGGTCGGCGCGGTCAGTGAGGCCGGAGCATTGGGATCAGTCGGTGCAGGGTATTTAACGTCCGTTCAGCTTGATCAACAAATAAAAGAAATAAAAGGTTTAACAGACAAACCCTTTAATGTGAATCTTTTCGTCCCTGAGAAAGAAGTAGGGATCAGCAAAGAAGATATTCAGACGATGAAGGGTGTCCTTGAAAAATTAAACATGCTGGCGGAAGATATTTCATTCACAAATGAAAAGAGTCAATCAAATTATGAGAAGCAGCTTGAGGCTGTTCTTCATAATGATGTGCCGATCTGTTCTTTTACTTTTGGCCTTCCTTCCATAGAAGCAGTCAGGGAGCTTAAACGGGCAGGCCGGATTGTGATTGGTACAGCAACAACAGTGGAGGAGGCTATTTTGTTCGAAGAGCGGGGTGCAGACGTTATCGTCATGCAGGGAAGCGAAGCAGGAGGACACCGAGGTACATTTAAACGATCCGCTGATTCTTGTATTGGCACAATGGCTCTTGTACCTCAAGCTGCAGACGCTCTAAACCTTCCAATTATTGCAGCTGGGGGGATTGCAGATGCAAGAGGAATAGCAGCAGCGCTGATCCTTGGTGCAGATGCAGTCCAGCTGGGAAGTGTATTTATTCCATGTACAGAAAGCGGGGCCCCTTCTGCTTACAAAGCAAAGGTACTAAGCAGCAATGAAGATGAGACCGTTTTGACAAGAGCGTTTTCCGGCAAATACGCCCGCGGGATTGAAAATGACTTTATTCAAAAGATGAAACCTTTTGAAGAAAGCATTTTACCTTATCCTGTACAAAATGAAATGACAAAAAGTTTGCGCAGTCATGCTGCACAAGAGCTCAATGCGGAAAACATGTCATTATGGGCAGGACAGGGATTAAGACTGATTACTGAATCTATGTCTGCGAAAGAGATTTTGGACAGATTAATTGGACAAGTGAACGCTGTAACAAAATCCAGCTGGAAGGGAGTGGATGCAAATGGATCTTAAAAAGGCGGCAGCTCTTGATGAGAAAGATGAGCTTGCCCATTTTCGAAATGAGTTTTATCTGAAAAAAGATGTGATTTATTTAGATGGAAATTCCCTTGGATTGCCTTCAAAAAGGGCAGAGGCAGCACTGATGTCCATGCTTGATGCCTGGAAGGAGTTTGGGATTGACGGCTGGACTCAAGGAGAAAAGCCTTGGTACTACTTATCAGAAACGCTTGGCGAGCAATCTGCATTTTTAATAGGGGCGAAGCCTGATGAGGTGGTTGTGACCGGATCAACAACAGTCAATCTGCATCAGCTCGCTGCTAGCTTTTTTCATCCAGAGAAGGAGCGGACGAAGATTCTTGCAGATGACCTGAACTTTCCATCTGACATATATGCGCTGCAGAGTCAGCTGTCATTAAGAGGACTCGATCCGAATGTCCATTTAGTTAAGGCGAAAAGCAGGAATGGCCATACCCTTGAAGAGGACGATATCATAGCTTGTATGACAAATGAAATTGCATTAGTCGTTTTGCCTACCGTTCTTTACCGGAGCGGACAGCTTTTGAATATAGAAAAGCTGACGAAAGCCGCAAGCGAACGCGGGATTTTGATTGGGTTTGACGGGTGCCATTCAGTAGGAGCAGTGCCGCATGAGTTTCACAAATGGGGAGTTGATTTTGCCTACTGGTGCAATTACAAGTATTTAAACGGAGGACCCGGTGCATCTGCAGGACTGTTTGTTCATGAAAAGCACTTGGGGAAAATGCCGGGCTTAAGCGGATGGTTTGGATCGAATAAAGAGTCTCAATTTGATATGGAGCACACCTTTACTCCTGCGGCCTCTGCCGGAGCCTATCAAATTGGAACGCCCCATATTTTCAGTACTGCGCCTCTGTCAGTGTCTCTTCAGCTTTTTAAAGAGGCTACACTTTCAGCCATCCGCAAAAAGTCGCTGAATATGACAAGAATTATGATGGATTTAATTGATTCTGAGCTTTCAGGATTTGCTTTTCGCATTATCAACCCTGCTGAAGATGACAGGCGCGGGGGCCACGTAGCTCTCGTGCACCCTGAAGCAGCAAGGATTTGCAAAGCATTAAAGCAGGCTGGCGTCATCCCGGATTACCGCTCACCAAACATTATCAGACTGGCACCCGTTGCATTGTATACATCATACGAAGAAATTTGGAAAACTATACAGTTTCTAAAGGACATTATGAGGGAAAAAAGATATGAACAATATGAAAATAAGCGTGAGGTGATCGCATAATGATTATTGATATTTCAAGACCTATTCAAAATAGCACGCCAACGTGGCCCGGCGATACGCCATTTGACTTTGAATTAATGTGGACAAAAGAAGCAAGCGGATCCGTTAATGTAGGCAAACTTGAAATGAGCATCCATACCGGTACGCATATAGATGCACCTTTTCATGTTGATTCAGAGGGGAAAAAAGTGCATGAGCTCGATCTATCAATCTACTGCGGAAAAGCAAAAGTGATACACCTTCAGGATGTTGAAGTGATAACAGCGCACGAGCTGAAAAAAGCAGGTCTTTCTGAAACAGAAAGGCTGTTGATCCGAACGGATTCGTGGGATGACCCGTTAAGGTTTCCGGAAGAGTTCTCATATTTTCACCCTGATGCAGCTGCTTACTTGAAAGAAATCGGAGTCAAGCTGATAGGTGTGGATGTTCCTTCTGTTGATTTTATGAAAAGCAAAGAGCTTCCTGCCCATCATTCATTTTTAGAGCATTCAATTTTCATTTTAGAGGGGCTTGATTTAAGTGCAGCCGAACAGGGAGATTATGAGTTAATTGCTTTGCCGCTGCCGATTGTAGATGGAGATGGAAGTCCTGTGAGAGCGATTTTAAGAACGTTTGAATAAGGCTTGTCAGGGTAAAAAAAGAAAACCGATTGTTTCTTTTCTTTTTGGACCGGAACGTGTATTCTGTTTGTAGGTGATGGAAAATGAAAATCATTCATTATTCTTATAGAAAACACGGCAGAATTGAATTTTGGTTTGATAAGTGGCCGAATTCACCCGTTGTTTTCATTCCCATTAAAGAATACTATTTTATTAGAGTTGTAAAGTGGAGTGAGCTCGATCCGGTCGTTACCAGAGATGACCTTGGCAAGATGGAGCTGATTGTCAATCAATACCTCGGACGAGAACAATACTACTTGCAGCGCAAATATTTTGATAAGAACCAGCTGGGGCTGCCTAAATAATAGGCAGCTTTTTGTCTGTTATTTTAGATAAACAGCCGATCCTATCTTAGAAATGATTTTCTGATCATCAGCTAGCGGGAAAGCTCCCTGGTTTTCTCTGCCTGCCTTCCTGTAAACATATAAATATCTGTAATCCAGTCTTGTAACCTGTGAAAGCAGATAGGCAGTCTGAACGGCTCCCTCTTTCCGATATTTATTCAATGAAGCGATAATTCCTTCTGCATCTTTAATTCCAATTCCATGACCGTAATAGAGATCATGTCCCATATCGATTGCATTTTCTCCGCGCCACTGAGGCTTTTCAGGATCAAAATCCGGGTTTTTAAAATATACACAGTCACCCGGCAAAAAATCGTTTCCCCTTCTTGTAAAAACGCCCAGATCATCATCGTAATGCCAGTCATAGAGAATCATTCCGGCAAATAGCCGATTGAAATGACGCTCTTCAATGATCTCAAGCACCGCTTTGTAAAATACGGCCACAATGGCGGTCGCGCATTCAAAGCCATAAAGCTTCCCGTTTGCATAAAGATCCCTGATCCCTTCGGACGGCGGAACTCCCTGCTTTATGACAATCGCCCCTTGACTTGTCAGATTCCACAGTACCGGGTTGCAGCGGGAATATGCAAAGGTGGTGAACTTTACGCCGCTTTGATACAAAGCTGTTGCCGCTTTTACAATTTCAATTCTTAAGTCCAATTCGAATTTTAGCTGATTAAAATGTTCATAGGAATAAACTTCTTCATACTTTACCATTAAATCCAGGATCTCTTTTTGCTCGCCGGTTAATATGGATGTATTTAATATATTATTGCTTTGATAAGCATTCTGTATTTTAATCACAGCAATCATTCGCCTCCCAATATGAAGCTGATTTAATAATTTATGAGGGAACCCTGAGAGTTGGAACCCCTGATGAATATTTCCTGAAGGATCAACATATGATGAATCAAGTCATCTGTGTCAGTAATTCCTACTTGACTGATTGGAATAATTGCATTATATTTTATTAAATAATAAAGGAAAATGTTAGGGGGAGAAAAAGTGTCATCTATTTTAGTTATTATTAATATAGCGGTGCTGCTTGGTCTTATCTTTTTATTATTTTTTATGCAGAAAAAACATGTATCGTTTTCAAAACGTGTATTTTCTGCACTCGGTTTGGGAATTATTCTCGGGTTTGCTTTTCAATTTATTTATGGACCGGAAAATGAGGTACTGCTTGAATCGATTGACTGGTTTAATATTGTTGGAAGCGGCTATGTAAAGCTTCTTCAAATGATTGTAATGCCGCTTGTTTTCATTTCGATTCTGGCAGCATTTACGAAGATGAAATTGTCAAATAACATCGGTAAAATAAGTGTTCTTATTTTAGGAATTCTTGTTGGTACGACTGCAATTTCTGCTGCAATTGGCATTGGCACTTCTCTTGGCTTTAATTTAGAAGCTGTCCAAATTGAGCAGGGTGAGGCAGAAACAGCAAGAGGGGAAGCTCTTGATGCAACTTACACTGAGATTCAGGATCAGACATTCCCTCAAAAAATCCTTGAATTGCTGCCTGGAAATCCATTTCTTGATTTTACTGGAGCACGTCCGACATCAACGATAGCGGTTGTAATTTTTGCTGCAATCTTAGGTCTGGCATTCTTAGGTGTTAAACGGAAAGAACCGCAGCATGCAGAGTTATTTGCAAACATAGTTGATGCATTTTACGCCATCATCATGAGGGTCGTCACGCTCATTCTTCGACTTACTCCTTACGGCGTGCTTGCCATCATGACAAAAACAGTGGCTTCAAGTGATCTTGATTCCATCTTAAAACTCGGGAAATTTGTCCTAGCTTCTTACGTTGCGCTGCTTATTATGTTTATCATTCACTTGCTGCTGTTAACACTTGCTGGACTTAACCCAATCATATATGTTAGAAAAGTACTTCCTGTATTGACGTTTGCTTTTACTTCACGTACGAGCGCAGGAACGCTTCCTTTGAATATCAGCACACAAACTAAGAAACTCGGTGTACCAGAGGGAATCGCAAACTTTGCAGGATCTTTCGGTCTTAGCATCGGACAAAATGGCTGCGCAGGCATCTATCCTGCAATGCTTGCAGTTATGATTGCACCGACAGTCGGCATCGACCCTTTAAGTCCTTCTTTCATCTTTACATTAATTGCGGTGGTTGCCATCAGTTCATTCGGAGTTGCCGGAGTTGGCGGAGGGGCTACATTTGCCGCAATCCTTGTCCTCTCAACCATGAATATGCCAATTGCTTTGGCAGGTCTGCTTATATCAGTTGAACCTCTTATTGATATGGGACGTACGGCATTGAATGTCAGCGGAAGCATGACAGCTGGAGTTTTAACTGGAAAAGTGACAAAAGAATTAGATGCAGATACGTATAATAATAGCGGCTCATCACAATTGGAGCTGGAAGCTTAATAAAAAAAGCAGTTAGCTACTGAAAAGCTTCAGTCTAACTGCTTTTTATTTTACAGAGCCGATTGCGATGGCATAGTTATCCGAAAGAACTTGTTCGATTCTTCTATAAAAATCCTCATGACATTCAATCACTAAAACTACTTCTGTTTCTTTCATTTTAGACCGAAGCTTAACCTTTTTCTTTTTTATCACCCGATAATAGAATAAATTGAGAAGAAATCCAAGCAAGAGTCCGCTGCAAGCTCCGATCAGGCCCCAATAAACCGGCCCCCACGCTAAACGGAACCCAATGCTTACGCCTATTACAGCAAAAGCGGTCGCGAGTGCAGCGCCTGTATCAAACAAACTGATTCCATCAGAGTGATGAATCGAATCCATTAGTTTCATTGAATCGTCTGTTGTTTGTAATGAGACGGCCAGTATCCTCTCTTTTGGTATTCCTTCTTGTTCCATTTGAGAAATGGCCAGTTCTAGATATGTGGAGTGATCAAACGTAGCAAAAACTTGCAATAGATATCGCCTCTCAAACCCTGTCTGGAAATTTAACACGGTATTGCTGATAATTTTTCACCAGAAAATTTCTCTGCTCATCAATAAAAAGTTTATTATTCTCAACCGTATTTATATAAGCATCATAGGCCGCAAAACCGTACACAGAAGGCACAAACATCAGCCATGAAGGATTCAGAATATCTGTAGCATGCTGTACTTGCCCCAAAAATAAATAATGAACGGCAAGCAGGCACTTAGAATAATAAACAAAAACAACCGTCCATATCAAAGCGAAAAAACCTGTAATGAGGCGGTTAATATAAAGCTGCCCTGTTCCCGGCATCAGAAAAGACCAAATGACGGCCATTCGGGGGTTTCTTTTATCTAAATAATTGATTTCCACAGCCCCTATTGAAAACGTATTGAAGGGGGCATTTTCCCGTTCAGCAAGCAGAAAAACACGATTAGAATCAATCGTAGTCCGGTAACTGTCCCAGATTGCAAATATGTAAACAGGAATATAAAGAAGAGTCCAGCGGTAATCAAGTGCATCCCGTGCCTTGTCAATTTCTCCGCAAAAAGAGTAAACCATGGCGATGTTTAAATGAGATTGCATATTAATAAATACTTCCCATACAAATAAAAGCAGTCCTCTTGAATATTTTGACAGGAGCAGATGTCCAAATCCCGGAAGGGCTGCAGACCACCATGCAATAATGTACGGGTTTCTCAAATGAAATTGTGTCGTTCCAAACATGCTTAAATGAGCTTTATACCGTCTGTACTGATTGGCGCCTGAATAATTATCCATCTTTTTTCCTGCTGCTTTCTATATATTGATATGCACCTTATCATTTCCTTTTTTATGGAAATACATGCGGAGAGTACACGAAGTTTCAAATTTAAACTTTTATGAGGGAAAATGTATAATAAAGGATAGCACGCAAGCATGCAGGATAGGAGACAGAATGAGATGACTTTACAAAAGACAGGTAGCAGCTGGCGGGTATTCTTTCAGCTGATACGAAATACAAAGCCTTCAAAGATAAGAATGGCAATTGCAGGTACGCTCAGCGTTTTATCCACAGTTGTCGGTCTGGTCATCCCATTGTTCACGAAGAATTTAATTGATGATTTCAGCTTTGACAAATTCGGCAGTATACATATTTTTCTGCTGATATCAGCTTTCATAGCACAGGCCATTACAAGCGGGGTTTCGATTTACCTGCTCAATCATGTCGGTCAGCATGTCGTTGCACGATTAAGGGAAAGACTTTGGAAAAAGCATATCCACCTTCCTGTTCGATTTTACGACGATCATAAAACCGGTGAAATGATCAGCCGGATGACAAATGATACGGCCATTTTAAAAGGTTTAATTACAGATCATATTACAAACTTCTTTACAGGAATCATTGCCATAATAGGATCCTTCGGCATTCTCCTTTATCTGGACTGGAAAATGACGTTAATCATGCTTGCCTTAATTCCTCTCTCCATTCTGATACTGCTTCCGCTGGGAAGAAAAATGTACAAAGTCTCTAAAGGTCTTCAGGATGAAACGGCGGGCTTTACAGCGTTATTAAGTGAAGTATTATCTCATGTCCGATTGGTGAAATCCTCCAATGCGGAACATAGAGAGTACAGCTCAGGGAAAAGCGGAGTTGGCCGCCTTTTTCAATTTGGTCTGGCAGAAGCAAAAATTCATGCATGGATTGGCCCGTTAATCTCACTTGTGATTATGTCGCTCCTCGTAGTGATCCTTGGCTACGGAGGCTTAAGAGTTCAAGCCGGAGTTCTGTCCTCAGGAGATTTGATTGCTTTTATTCTTTATCTCTTTCAGATTGTCATTCCAATGACTCAATTTACGGCTTTTTTTACACAGCTGCAAAAAGCAATGGGTGCTTCTGCGCGGATCATTGAAATTCTTGAAGAAGATGAGGAAAACCTTCACTCAGGCAAGGAAGTAGAGAACATTCACCAATCGATCCGATTTAAAGAGATTGATTTTGCCTACAAAAAAGAAGAGAAAATTTTAAACAAGGTTACTCTTGAGATTAAGCGGGGTCAGACCACGGCTATTGTCGGACCGAGCGGAAGCGGAAAAACAACGCTGTTCTCATTAGTTGAACGTTACTACTTGCCGACAGGAGGAGCTATATTTCTTGGGGATGAACAAATAGACAGCTTTACCCTTGCTTCGTGGAGAGAGCAAATTGGGTACGTTTCTCAGGAAAGTCCCATTACATCAGGCACAATTAAAGAAAATATCTGTTATGGATTAACAAGAGAAGTGACGGACTCAGAAATAGCCAAAGCAGCGAAGATGGCCTATGCGGATCAGTTCATTGAAGAATATCCTGCCGGCTATAATACTCAAGTAGGAGAACGGGGTGTTAAACTCTCAGGTGGACAGCGTCAGCGCATCGGTATTGCCAGAGCGCTTATAAGGGATCCTAAAATTCTCCTTCTCGATGAAGCAACCTCAAGCCTTGATAGCCATTCTGAAATTGTTGTTCAAAAAGCACTGGGAAACTTAATGTCCGGACGAACAACGATCGTCATTGCCCACAGGCTGTCCACAGTCATTGATGCTGATCAGATTATCTTTTTGGATAAAGGAAGAGTCACCGGAACAGGCACACATTCGGAACTGCTCGAATCTCATCCGATGTACAGGGAATTCGCGGTTCAGCAATTAAAGCTGAATGATATAAGGTTAAATGAGACTGTCTGATTTTGATCAGATGGTCTTTTTTTGCTGTGAAAAGATGTTTGCTGGAAAAGGAAAGACACCCTAAAATAAGAAAAATCCGAGTTTTGGGTACTCATAGACCGGTTATGACACCCTAAAGTGGTAAAAATCCGAGTTTTGGGTACTCATAGAGTTCGTATGACACCCTAAAGTGGTAAAAATCCGAGTTTTGGGTACTCATAGACCGCGTATGACACCCTAAAGTGGTAAAAATCCGAGTTTTGGGTACTCATAGAGTTCGTATGACACCCTAAAGTGGTAAAAATCCGAGTTTTGGGTACTCATAGACCGCGTATGACACCCTAAAGTGGTAAAAATCCGAGTTTTAGGTACTCATAGAGTTCGTATGACACCCTAAAATGAGAAAAATCCGAGTTTTGGGTACTCATAGAGTTCGTATGACACCCTAAAGTGGTAAAAATCCGAGTTTTGGGTACTCATAGAGTTCGAATGACACCCTGAAATGAGAAAAATCCGAGTTTTGGGTACTCATAGAGTTCGTATGACACCCTGAAATGAGAAAAATCGAGTTTTAGGTACTCATAGACCGCGTATGACACCCTAAAGTGGTAAAAATCCGAGTTTTGGGTACTCATAGAGTTCGAATGACACCCTGAAATGAGAAAAATCGAGTTTTAGGTACTCATAGAGTTCGTATGACACCCTAAAGTGGTAAAAATCCGAGTTTTGGGTACTCATAGACCGCGTATGACACCCTAAAGTGGTAAAAATCCGAGTTTTGGGTACTCATAGAGTTCGTATGACACCCTAAAGTGGTAAAAATCCGAGTTTTGGGTACTCATAGACCGCGTATGACACCCTAAAGTGGTAAAAATCCGAGTTTTAGGTACTCATAGAGTTCGTATGACACCCTAAAGTGGTAAAAATCCGAGTTTTGGGTACTCATAGACCGCGTATGACACCCTAAAGTGGTAAAAATCCGAGTTTTAGGTACTCATAGAGTTCGTATGACACCCTAAAATGAGAAAAATCCGAGTTTTGGGTACTCATAGAGTTCGAATGACACTCTAAAATGGTAAAAATCCAAGTTTTGGGTACTCATAGAGTTCGAATGACACCCTGAAATGAGAAAAATCCGAGTTTTGGGTACTCATAGAGTTCGTATGACACCCTAAAGTGGTAAAAATCCGAGTTTTGGGTACTCATAGACCGCGTATGACACCCTAAAGTGGTAAAAATCCGAGTTTTGGGTACTCATAGAGTTCGTATGACACCCTAAAGTGGTAAAAATCCGAGTTTTGGGTACTCATAGACCGCGTATGACACCCTAAAGTGGTAAAAATCCGAGTTTTAGGTACTCATAGAGTTCGTATGACACCCTAAAATGAGAAAAATCCGAGTTTTGGGTACTCATAGAGTTCGAATGACACTCTAAAATGGTAAAAATCCAAGTTTTGGGTACTCATAGAGTTTTTATGACACCCTGAAATGGTAAAAATTCGAGTTTTGGGTACTCATAGAGTTCGAATGACACTCTAAAATGGTAAAAATCCAAGTTTTGGGTACTCATAGAGTTTTTATGACACCCTGAAATGGTAAAAATTCGAGTTTTGGGTACTCATAGACCGCGTATGACAACTTATTTAGGAGATCTGGAAAATAAAAAGAGCAAATCAGAGGATTCTTGACTATTTTTGATTGAATGATAGAATTAATGATTAATAATGATTGTTTTTGAAAGTTTTTGATTGATTTATGAAAGGGCTTACGTTAGAATGATTTCAAGGAAAAGATTTTAGGCAATTAGAACGATTAGCTGGAGGGTACTGAATGATTACACCAGAACGGCACCGGATCATAATTAAGGTCCTGGGTGAAAAACAGGTCGCAACGATACAGGAATTAGTTGATGCTACTTCTTCTTCAGAGTCAACCATCCGAAGAGATTTAAGCCAGCTTCAAAAAGAGAAAAAATTAAAACGTGTTCACGGCGGAGCTTCTCTTTTTCATCAAAAGGGTGAAGAGCTCAGTGTCATTGAAAAGTCCTTACAAAATGCTGCTGAAAAAGAACGGATTGCCAAATTTGCAGCAGATCTTGTGAAAAACGGAGACAGCATATACATTGACGCAGGTACGACAACCATGCAAATGATTCCATATTTAAAAGACAAAGAAATAACGGTCGTCACAAATGGCGTTTCACATCTCGAAATGCTGCTTGAAAATCAGATCCCAACCTACCTGATTGGAGGCATTGTAAAGCCGAAAACAAGAGCGCTTGTAGGCAGTGGAGCACAGTCAGGAATCAACGCATACAGATTTGATAAATGTTTTATGGGTGTGAACGGCATTCATCCGGAAGCAGGCTATACAACACCGGACCCGGAGGAAGCAGCAATCAAGAGGCTTGCCATCACCCTGTCTCAAGAAGCATTTATTCTTGCAGATGATACGAAATTCAATGAAATTTCGTTCTCTAAAATTGCCGGCCTGCACGAAGCAGCGGTAATTACGAACGAACTGGATGAAGACACAGCTTATGATATTAAAGAAAAGACAGAGATAAAGGTTGTGACAGCATGATTTATACATGTACGCTGAACCCTTCCATCGATTATGTCGTGGAGGTAAACGATTTTAAAGAAGGGCACCTCAATCGCACGGATAGCGCAAGCGTTTTTCCGGGCGGGAAAGGAATCAATGTTTCAAGAGTTCTGAAGCGGCTGGGAACAGAAAGTACAGCACTTGGCTTTGCAGGAGGATTTACAGGCCAATTCATTAAAGAGTTCCTCTCAACAGAGGGAATTACACATGATTTTATCAGTGTTTCAGATCAAACGAGAATTAACGTCAAGCTTAAATCAGTTAAAGAAACAGAAATCAATGGCCAGGGTCCAGAGATTACAACTGAGCAGAAGCTTGAGCTGCTCGGGAAAATCGATGAATTGCAGGCTGAGGATGTACTCGTTTTAGCAGGGAGTATTCCATCCGCTCTTGACGAAAGCTTTTATAAAAAAATAGCAGATAAATGCTTGAAAAATGGTGTGAAAGTTGTCATTGATGCATCAGGTAATGCATTAAGAAGTACATTCCCAAGCAATCCCTTCCTGATCAAGCCGAATCATCATGAATTAGGGGAGCTATTCGATACAAAGGTCAGCAGCGCCCAAGAAGCTGTTTATTATGGGAAGAAGCTGCTTGAAGAGGGCGTGCAGAATGTTATTGTTTCAATGGCTGAAAAAGGGGCCATTTTCATTAATCAGCACGTAGCTTATTTTGCCAATGTACCATCTGGAGAGGTAAAGAATTCAGTTGGTGCAGGAGATTCAGTTGTTGCCGGCTTTATTGCAGGATTCAAACAGCATGGAGATTTTAAAAAAGCCTTTAAGCAGGGCGTTGCAACCGGAAGCGCAACTGCTTTTTCAGAAGATCTTACTACAAAAGAGTTTGCAGCTGAGCTCATTAATGAAGTAAATGTCAATGAGATTTAGATATTCATTGAAGGGGGAAGAAAAATGAAGATTACAGATTTATTAACAAACGATACGATTATCCTAAACTTGCATGCAGAATCAAAAGCGGATGTTATCGACGAAATCATTGAGTCACTTGATCGGGCAGGCAAGCTAAAAAATAAAGAAGAGTATAAAAAAGCGATTTTGGCCAGGGAAGAGCAGAGCACTACAGGAATCGGAGAAGGGATTGCCATTCCTCATGCAAAAACAAGTGCAGTGTCAGTACCTGCAATAGCGTTTGGCCGCTCTGCAGAAGGAATAGACTATGAATCTCTCGATGGCCAGCCTGCTCATCTATTTTTCATGATTGCAGCTTCTGAAGGAGCAAACAATGAACATTTGCAAACGCTTTCCAGACTTTCAAGTTTTGTAATGGATCCGGCTTTTAAAAAGAAGCTTGAAGAGGCCGCTTCAAAAGCAGAAGTTCTTGCTGCTGTTGATCAAAAAGAAAAAGAGACGGAAGCAGAAGAAGAACCTGCATCATCCTCTTCAGGCAAGAAAATTCTTGCTGTCACAGCATGTCCCACTGGAATCGCACACACATATATGGCTGCAGATGCCCTGAATGCAAAAGCGAAAGAGATGGGCGTAAGCATCAAGGTTGAAACAAATGGATCCGGCGGAATTAAAAATGGTTTGTCAGCTGAAGACATTGCAGAAGCCGAAGCAATTATCGTAGCTGCTGACAAACAGGTGGAAATGGATCGTTTCGCAGGGAAGCATGTCATTCAGGTGCCTGTTGCCCAAGGAATCCGAAAGCCTCAAGAATTAATTCAAAAAGCGCTGGATCAGGATGCGCCTGTTTATAAAAGCAGCGGTGAGAAGAAAATGGCTGACTCACCTAAATCAGGAAGAAGCGGTTTTTATAAGCATCTAATGAATGGTGTTTCGAACATGCTCCCGTTTGTCGTGGGCGGAGGAATCTTGATTGCGATTTCCTTTATCTTTGGAATTAATGCCGCAAATCCAGATGATCCATCCTACCACCCAATCGCAGAAGCATTAAGCACAATTGGCGGAGGCAATGCCTTTTATCTCATGATTCCGGTTTTAGCCGGGTTTATTGCGATGAGTATTGCGGACCGTCCGGGATTTGCACCAGGTATGGTCGGTGGTCTTATGGCAGCTACAGGGGGAGCAGGTTTCTTGGGCGGATTAATCGCCGGTTTCCTTGCGGGTTACTTAGTTGTCGGACTTAAGAAAGCATTCAGCGGGCTGCCGAATTCTCTTGAAGGCATAAAGCCTGTACTGCTTTATCCATTGTTCGGTATTTTACTGACAGGTCTGATCATGATGTTTATTGTCATCGAGCCAGTTAAAGCATTGAATGATGGATTAACGGTTTGGCTTAAAGGAATGGGAACTGGAAACCTTGTGCTGCTTGGATTGATTTTAGGCGGAATGATGGCAGTTGATATGGGAGGTCCAATCAACAAAGCGGCCTTTACATTTGGAATTGCGATGATCGACGCAGGCAACTTTGCACCGCATGCAGCCATTATGGCTGGCGGAATGGTGCCTCCGCTTGGTCTTGCTCTCTCAACAACTTTCTTTAAAAAGAAATTTACAAAAGCAGAGCGGGAAGCAGGGAAAACAAATTACGTCATGGGAGCATCTTTTATCACAGAAGGAGCCATTCCATTTGCAGCAGCTGACCCGGCACGTGTTATCCCGGCCGCGGTTATCGGATCTGCAGCAGCTGGAGCGCTTACGATGATTTTTGGCATTGGACTTCGCGCACCTCATGGCGGGGCATTTGTTATCCCGATTGTTGATGGAAATCCATTGTTATACATTGCAGCAATCCTGATCGGATCACTGATCACAGCTGTCATGGTAGGATTTATGAAAAAAGAAGTAAAAGAATAAATGTATGGCATATTCACTTGATGAATAGGCCATTCTTACATGGAGCCTCTATTTTTGTTATAATAAGGATTATCTGCTTAATTGCTGGGAGGAACGACTATGACAGATCACATCTATTACGATTTTTGGTATTTGAAATCAGAAGAAATCAAGCTAGACGGTTCTGATACAGGAGCTGTAGCTTATGAAATCGGCATCAATGTGTTTGCTGATGAAGAATTTGATCACCTTTTGGATGATGTCCGGATCTCTGGATTGAATAAAGAAGAGATGCTGAGTTTTGATGTGCTAAGCACTGATCGGTTATTTTCAAAGCTTGAAGAAGAAGGTCTTCACAGTGTCTTCCGTGATATAAAAACAGCCGGCTTTTATTTTGTGATGGGAGAAAAAGTATCTGTCAGCAAGGATAGTTAAGAAGCTATAAAATTGACCGCGCAGCTTGATTAATTGTATAATAATAGCAACTTAAATATTTCTTCCTTAAAGGGGAGTAGCTTTTACAGCAAAGTCGTCAATACGGGAATGTTACCCGGCTTTGCTGGCAGCGATGCTGTTAGCGAGACCTTTGCCGATTATTTGGTGAAGTCTCTTTCGAAAAAGACGTTATGACCAAGTAATTGGATCTGACGTCTTTTATTTTTTCCGAAAATGAAATTAAAGGAGCTGCACGATGATGAAAATGTTTAAAGTATTGGCTGTTTTATCCATCGTTTTCCTAAGCGGGTGTTCTTTGCTTGAAGGCGTTAATTCTTCTTTGCAGTACGCAAATGATGCAAAGGATTATATTAATGAGGCAAGCACATTTGCAGAGGAGATTCCTGCTCTTGCTGAAGAGGCTGTAAATAACGAAGAAGCAAGAGCGGAGCTTGAGCAGAGTTTAAACAGTATGAAGGAAGAAATAAATACATTTAAAGAATCGGATGCGCCGGAAATTGCTGAGGATGCCCATAATCAGCTTGTCATCTACAGTGAATCACTTGAAAGCGGAATTGATTCTGCTCTGAAGCAAATTGAAAACGGAGAGTGGAATCTTCAGCTGTTTGAAGACACAGAAATTGTGAAAACTGTGTCTGAAATGCAAAACATCTTAGATCAAATTGAACAGCTTGGATCTTGAGAAACAAGGTAAAGAGGAAAGGAGGTTCTCAGGATGAAAGGATATAAGCAATTTGCAGATAGCGTCAAAATAGGAGGAAAAGGGACACGTGCCAAGCTATATGGCCATGATTCTTCCTTAACCTTCATCGGAGCTGGCAGAAGCGCATTTGTTTTTAAACTTGCGAATGAGAATAAAGCTTTAAAGGTGTTCTTTCCTTCATTTACTCATATTGCAAAGGAAGAAGCTGAAATTTACAGGACCCTTCAGGGGATTGAGTATTACCCCAATCTATATGAAGCGGGAGAAAACTATTTAGTCATAGATTATATAGAAGGAAGCACTCTCTTTGATTGTGTCAGCACGGGAATATCCATTACTGATAAGCATATAGCAGAAATCGATAAAGCTCTTATGCACGCTAAAGAAAGAGGGCTGAACCCGTCTGATATTCACCTTCGCAATATATTCATTACCGATGGGGGCGAGATCAAAATGATTGATGTCGCAAGGTTCCGTCAAACAAAAAATTGCACACAATGGGACGATTTAAAGACAGCTTTTAATAAATACTACCGCAAGAC
Source organism: Bacillus sp. F19 (assembly GCA_023823795.1). Classification (NCBI taxonomy): domain Bacteria; kingdom Bacillati; phylum Bacillota; class Bacilli; order Caryophanales; family Bacillaceae; genus Bacillus; species Bacillus sp. F19. The sequence continues at coordinate 4,295,794 of CP085710.1, read as the reverse complement.
TTATTTTCCTAAAAGAATACCAGCTGCCATGATGAATTTTATTGCAGTCTTGTATAAGAAAAAACTGATTTCATTAGCATCATAAAAAACGAGAGATTTCTATAAAAGAGATCTCTCGTTTTTTTGCATGGAAATAGAATGATCTATAAAAGTTTAATTTGATAATAAGCAGCAATGCCCTTCTGAAGCTCTGCTAAAGCCGGATCTTGATTCAAGTTCGCAAGCATCCCCTGTATTACAGCAGTCCGAGGTGAATCCTCTTTAATTTCTGCCTCCAGCACCTCAAGCGTGACAAGAAGATCACCTGAGAGCTGCTGCTTGCTTTGGTCGATTTTGGCTAATAGTTCATCCCGATCGATGGCTGTACATAAAGAGAAAAGATTTTTTTCTCTTTCACTTGAAAGAATGGGTTTCTCTTTTGAAACCTTCAATCCTGAAGCAACATCATCCACCCGGTTTAAAAGAAAAGCTGCGAGTTCATCGAAATCCAATTCCGCTTTTTCAAAGATAATGAATTTTAAATAAGAATGAATCATGCCCTGAAGGATTGTGCTTATATCCCAGATATATTCTTCAATGGACTCGCCGTAAATGGCTAGAAGCGCATTTTTAACAAAAAGATTGGAATCTGCATTCATTTTTTGAATGAAAGCTGCCATTGAAGGGTTATTTGGTATGGCGTTCTCCTTCATTTGCATAATAATGAAATCTTTATGTTTATTAATCTCACTCAGCTGGCAGGATAGCTGGGCGATTAAAAGTGCGCGGGGTTCGAGATCCCGCTGTCTGACAGCTTCCATTTTTGAATGAATCAGCTCAAAATGATATTTGAATGTTTCAAGCAGGAGAGCTTCCTTCGATTTAAAATAAAGGTAAAAAGACCCTTTTGAAATTCCGCATTCGTTCGCAATATCCTGTATGGACGTTGAGGTAACCCCTTTTTTAGCGAAAAGGCTCATAGCCGCTTCAATAATCCGCTTTTCTTTTTCCTTCATCGTGTATTCTCCTTATATAACAGTAAAGAATGAGTATAGAACAGAATCGCTTCTGCTACTATATAAGTCAAGCAAAACTTTCTGACTGAATGTTCACATTTAAAAAAGAATCATTTTAAAATGGTTAAATATGATTGACTGTAACCAACTGGTCATTTATATTATTAATTATTATGACCAGTCAGTCAATAAGAAAAGCGTAAACGCCCGTTTAGCTCCGACAGACAGATAAGAATCCGGCAGAAAAGTACGGGTTTGACTTTTTTGACGGATTTGTTCGGGCCGAGGAGTTGGGCGCTGGAGCTAGACATCAAAGCGCCACACTTTATACTTTCTTAAAACTTAAAAAATAAACTGCCGGAGGACAACATGAAACAAATCATTAATTTTGTTTTGAAGAACAAATTTGCAGTGTGGCTTCTTACTATTATTGTGACAGTTGCAGGTCTTTACTCAGGTTTGAATATGAAGCTTGAGACAATTCCGAACATCACAACACCAATCGTAACAGTCACAACTGTTTATCCTGGTGCTACGCCGGAAGAAGTAGCAGAAAAAGTAACAGAGCCTATAGAACAGGCAGTTCAAAATTTAAATGGAGTGAACGTTGTCAGCTCTACATCCTTCCAAAATGCCTCATCCATTCAGATTGAATATGAATTTGAAAAAAATATGGACAAAGCAGAAGAAGAAGTGAAAAGCACTGTATCAGATCTCTCTTTTCCAGATGGAGTGAATGAATCAGATGTTTCAAGGCTCAGCATCAATGCCTTTCCGATTCTAGCCTTAAGTATATCAGATGATGAAGGATCTTTGAGTGATCTGACTGCGCTTGTAGAGGATGAAATGGTTCCGGCAATAAAAGGACTGGAAGGTGTTTCTTCTGTTCAGGTGGCAGGTCAGCAAGTAGAAGAAGTCCAGTTTTCTTTTAAAGAAGAGAAGCTTGAAGAATACGGTTTAGATGAAGAAACTGTTCAAAATATCATTAAAGGCTCTGATGTGAATTTTCCGCTTGGATTGTATACTTTCGGGGATAAAGAACAATCTGTCATTGTAGATGGAAACATCCTGACAATGGAAGATTTAAAGAATATGGAGATCCCGATTACTCCGGGTGGAGGAGATACTTCTGGACAAGGTCAAAGCAGCATGCCGGGACAGACTGCCTCAGGATCAGAGCAGAATCCAGGGCAGGCACAGGGCTCAGCTCAAGCACCAGCAGCTGGCCAGATGCCTCCTGCAGCACAGAATATAGAACTCCCGACGGTAAAGCTGTCAGAGCTTGCAGATATTAAAACTGTCGGTGAAGCAGAATCCATTTCCAGAACAAACGGAGAAGAAGCAATCGGTCTTCAAATCGTAAAATCTGCAGATGCAAATACAGTTGATGTTGCAAATGCTGTAAAAGATGAGCTTGACGGTTTTGAAAAAAAGTATGATAACCTTGAGATCCTTTTCACGCTCGATCAGGCTGAACCTATTGAAGAATCGGTCAGCACGATGCTGAGCAAAGCATTATTTGGAGCTGTTTTCGCAATTATCATTATCCTCTTATTCTTAAGAGATATCAAATCAACCTTGATTTCAGTTGTTTCCATTCCGTTATCTTTATTAATTGCTGTTCTTTTATTAAAGCAAATGGATATTACCCTTAATATTATGACACTTGGAGCAATGACGGTTGCAATCGGGCGTGTTGTTGATGATTCAATCGTTGTCATAGAAAATATCTACCGCAGAATGTCACTGCAGGGCGAGAAATTAAAAGGAATGAGCCTAGTACGAGAAGCTACAAAGGAAATGTTTATTCCGATTATGTCTTCAACAATTGTAACAATCGCAGTATTCCTGCCGCTTGCTCTCGTAAATGGAGTGATTGGAGAATTATTCCTGCCATTTGCATTAACCATCGTTTTTGCATTGCTTGCTTCATTGGTCGTTGCCGTTACGATTGTGCCAATGCTGGCACACAGCCTCTTCAAAAAAGGACTATACGGCGAAACGGCTAAAAAGCATGAGGAACACAAACCAGGAAAAATGACTGGTGTATACAGAAGCATTTTGAACTGGTCTTTAAATCATAAATGGATGACATCAGGCCTTGCAGTCTTAATGCTTGTCGGCTGCTTATTCCTAGTTCCGGCTATCGGCGTCAGCTTCTTGCCGTCAGAAGAACAGAAGCTTGTCTATGCAACATATAAGCCTGCACCTGGTGAAACAAAAGAACAAGTAGAAGAAGTCGTAACAAAAGCAGAAAACCTGTTAATGGACCGCAAAGATGTTTCTTTAGTTCAGTTCTCATTAGGAAGCGAAAATCCAATGAGCCCTGGAGATTCAAACAGTGCCGTATTCTTTATTGAATATGAAGATGATACAGAGAATTTTGATAAGGAAAAAGAGAAAGTAATTGAAGATCTTCAAGCTGAGACTGCTCAGGGCGAATGGGTTTCACAGGACTTCACTCAGAGCGCCGGCAGCAACCAAGTTCAATTCTTTGTATATGGAAATGAATTAGAAGACATTGAACCGTCTGTCGGGGAAATTGAAAAAATTCTAAACGACAATGGCAGCTTTAAAAATGTAAGTTCAAGCCTTGCCGAGTCATACGATGAATATACCCTTGTTGCCAATCAGGAAGAACTCAGCAAGCTTGGCCTGACAGCCGGTCAAATCGGCATGGAGCTTAGCCCGCAAAGAGAGCGTCCAGTTCTGACTCAAGTTGAAAAAGACGGAGAAGAACTAAACGTTTATCTTCAAACAGAGAAAGAAACGTTTGAAAATGTAGATGATTTAACCGAAAAAACGATCACTTCGCCGCTTGGGAAAGAAGTGAAAATCGGTGATGTCGTAACAGTTGAAGAAGGAAAAACATCAGATACTGTAACACGTCGTGATGGCCGCATTTACGTACAGGTTTCCGGAGAACTGACAACGGATGATGTGGCAAAAGCATCTTCGGAAGTACAAAAGAAAGTGGATGATCTTGACTTGCCGACGGGTGTTGACATAGACACAGGCGGAGTAACAGAAGATATTCAGGAATCCTTTACACAGCTTGGCCTTGCCATGCTTGCTGCGATAGCCATTGTGTACCTTGTCCTTGTGATTACATTCGGCGGAGGACTTGCGCCTTTTGCGATTCTGTTCTCTCTTCCATTTACCGTAATCGGTGCATTGGTTGGATTATTGATTGCAGGAGAAACCATCAGTATTAACGCAATGATTGGGGCATTGATGCTGATCGGTATCGTTGTCACAAACGCAATTGTCCTGATTGACCGCGTTATTCACAAAGAACGTGAAGGTCTGTCTACAAGAGAAGCATTGCTTGAAGCAGGAACAACACGTCTGCGTCCAATTCTGATGACAGCGATCGCCACAATTGGAGCACTCATTCCGCTTGCAATTGGAATCGAAGGCGGCAGCGGCATCATTTCAAAAGGTCTCGGAGTAACAGTAATCGGCGGTTTAACAAGCTCTACGCTGTTGACACTTCTAATTGTGCCAATTGTTTATGAGATGATGAGTAAATTCAGCCGAAAAAAAACGAGAACAGTTGAGGAAGAATAATGCATGATTAAAAAAGCACCCGGGCGGGTGCTTTTTTATTTAAAACAGAAAGCATATTAAGTTTTTTGGCTGAAAAAATATAATGCCGGCTAAATAAAGGCGGATTTGGGCAGATGAATTTTTCATGAAAAAAGGCTGTATAGATTCTAAATTAGGCAGAAAGATTTAATAATCGGGTGTATCAGTTCAAGCCAAATTGTCCGAATGTCAATCCCATACTGAATAATATCAGGGCTCTTAGAATAAACTCAAAAATCATGACCTATTTAAAAGCCCGACAAAATATGCATATATTCCGTACTTGCCGAATGGTATAATGATTGAAATAAAAATAGAGCAAACTATAGACAAAGAAGAGGGTGAGGGATCTTGGAGGATATTATTGTACATCAGCATACAATCATAAAATTGTTTTTATCCCTCTTAGTCGGAATTATTATCGGACTTGAGCGGGAAATTAAGAAAAAGCCGCTGGGACTGAAAACAACAATTATCATTGCGGTAAGCTCGTGTCTTTTGACCGTGATTTCAATTGAAGCAGCTTATACGTTTTCTAACGATTATAATCGTCCGATGGATCCGCTCCGTCTTGCAGCGCAAATCGTATCAGGCGTCGGATTTTTAGGCGCGGGAGCGATTCTCCGCAGAAGCAATGATGTCATCAGCGGTCTTACAACTGCTGCGATGATCTGGGGAGCTGCTGGCCTTGGGATTGCCATTGGAGCCGGCTTTTATCAGGAAGCACTTATTGCGCTTATTTTCATGATCGGGTCCATTGAGATCATTGCTCCGTTAGTAAAGAAGCTTGGTCCTAAAACGCTGAGACTGAAAGAATTAAAGGTAAAGCTGACCGTTCCTGTAAATGTAAATATATCTGATATCTTACACTCGCTTCGCAAAAAAGATATGAAAATCAAGTATGTGAAGATTAAAGATGTTATTGACCGTGATTTGAGAACAGTAGACTTAATTCTGCTGATTAAAAATGACCGTTATACATCAGATGTTTATGAGGATATAAAAAAAGTAAAAGGTATTGAGTCCGTTGAAGTAGAGCTGATTTGAGCAGGCGTCAAATAAGACGTATGCAGATGACATATGGTATTGTTAGCAAACAAGGTATTTAGGAGGAAGCAAATTGATACGCTTTGGAATTATCGGAACAAACTGGATCACTGACCGCTTATTAAAAGCTGCGATGCAAATCGAGGACTTTTCGCTGAAGGCTGTCTATTCAAGAAATGGCGATAAGGCTGAAGAATTCGCTGCCAAATATGGTGTGAAGACCACCTTTACAGATTTAGAGAGTATGGCAAAAAGCGATGAAATTGATGCCGTATACATAGCGAGCCCCAACTCATTGCACGCTGAGCAGGCCATTTTATTCATGAATCACAAAAAGCACGTGCTGTGTGAAAAGCCTCTTGCATCAAACGTTAAAGAGATTACTGAAATGATACAGGCTGCAAAAGAAAATCGCGTACTGCTTATGGAAGCGATGAAATCAACATTCTTGCCTAACTTTAAAAGCATTCAGGAAAACCTGCACAAAATTGGCACAGTGAGAAGATATACAGCAAGCTATTGCCAATACTCATCCCGTTATGATGCCTATCGCTCAGGAACCGTGCTGAATGCATTTGATCCGACATTCTCAAACGGATCACTGATGGACATTGGAATCTATGCGCTGTATCCAACGATTGTTCTTTTCGGAAAACCGGAAACCATTAAAGCGAGCGGGCTGCTATTAAGCTCTGGTGTTGACGGCGAAGGAAGCATTCTTCTTCAATATAAAGACAAAGATGCTGTGATGATGTATTCCAAGATAACAGACTCAGCACTTCCATCGGAAATTCAGGGTGAAGAAGGTACAATTATTATTGACCGCATCAGTACAATTGAAAAAGTGGAAATTCGCTACCGGGACGGCAGATTAGAGGATATTTCAAAACCTCAAAAAGAAGACACCATGTATTATGAAATGAAGGAATTCATCGACTTAATCCAAAATGACCTGTATGAATCAACAATTAATACTTATGAGAATTCAATCAAGGTAATGGAAGTCATGGATGAAGCAAGAAAACAAATTGGTGTTGTTTATCCCGCTGATCAAAATTAAACCAATCCCATCAGGATTGGTTTTTCTATGCGCTTAATTTTGGGGATATTCAGAGCAGTTGGCTATAATAAAAGTAAACACCCCTTTTACTAAGGAGGAACATGAAATGAAAGAAACAAAGCGGTATAACATTCCGGTAGAAGCAGCTCTCGAAGTAATAGGCGGAAAGTGGAAATGTGTGATCCTTTGTCATTTGATGCGGGGAAAAAAACGGACGGGAGAACTGAAAAAGCTGATGCCCAGCATCATACAAAAAATGCTGACTCAGCAGCTTCGGGAGCTCAAGGAAGATGGAATCATCAATCGCATGACCTATAATCAAGTTCCTCCAAAAGTGGAATATGAACTAAGCGAGTATGGCTGGAGTGTCACAGGAATACTCGAGTCTTTATCTGCTTGGGGTCTTCATCATATTGAAAAAGTATACGGAGATAAATCAGCTGTACTTGAGGATAACATTTTGAATATCTAATGGTGAAAAGTTTTAGAGAAAGACGGTTGTTGATAGGCGTGTTAATTCCTCTTGTTATTGAATGAAACCAGCTGATAGAAGCTGATGCACTTAAACTTGACCTTATTGAATATTTAAATGGTGAGGATAGTTTACATAATACAGAATATTATCAGTCAAAAAAGGATTGCAGCAGCAATCCTTTTTATGTTTTTTAATCTTCTAATATCAACTGATGTTTACAGTTACCTCAGAGGTGTGTTTACCTTACCTTTTATAACAAACTCCTCATTCAAGGAATTTCTATTAATCATATTCTCTGCTAGTTTCCTATCCATCGGACATTTCTGACAGTGAATGATTAGAGCAGAAGTTATGGATCATTCTCTCCCCATCTTCGTTTTTCTTTCTCTTCTGCTTCATCCTTTTTCAGCTTCTCTTACAGCATTCTGAATTTCAATGTTACCGCTCCTTAGATGTGTATTATCCAGTACAGACATATTGTTAACACAAATAGAATATGAGCTGAATAGAATTTACTTAATTCATATATAAAATATAAGAAGAATATACCTTTTCTTAATTTTCGACAAGAAATCTTACAAAAAACTTAATGAATTTACATTTCGAAATGATTCTCAACTTAAATATTCCATAAAAAGTGACTATATAACCCCGTATTTCTACACTCATTTTAAATAATTTTGTAAAAATCAGGAATGAATATAAAGAAGTATGTGACTTTTTTATCAGGTTAACTCTATGAATATATTCCTGAAAATAAGAAAATAGGAATCTTTACAATTACTTAAATGCAGCTTAATTATTTTTCTCTATCATTAGATATGCATGACTAATAGAAAGAGGTGCGCTCATATATGCCCCCGGTATTGAATCGAAAAAAATTTTTAACATACTTAGGAACTGGTACTGTTGCACTAGCAGCAGCAAGTACAGGACTTGATGGATTAGTAAAAACAGCAGAAGCAAAAGGTCCTTTTCACTATCCAGAATATAAAAGGCCAAAAAGCGGTCCATTAAAATTCCAGCCAATCGAACCAGTAACAAAGGATGATCTTGTTCTTCCAAAAGGCTATAAATATGAAGTTATTGCTGCATATGGCGACAAGATTAATCAAAAAGGAGATACATTCGGATACAATAACGACTTTACTCTCTTCTTTCCATATGAAGATGAAATGGACCGAGGATTGTTATGGGTAAATCATGAATATATCTCAGATTTGTTTGTTTTCGGTCAAACAATTAAGGGCGGCTACAACTCCGAACAGATAAAAACATTGCTTTATAATCAAGGCGGTTCGATTATCGAAGTAGTTAAAGACAAAAATGGCTGGAAAATGGATACGTCATCTGAATATGCCCGCCGCGTAACAGGACTTACTCCTTTCGCTTTAACCGGACCTGCAAAAGGATCAAAAGCTGTTAACGGAGCAGAAATCGTTCAAGGTACATTTGCGAACTGCTCTGGCGGAAAGACACTTTGGAACACGGTTTTATCCTGTGAAGAAAACTATGAATCTACATCAAATTCGGCAAACTTAGACGAGACACACTATGGATGGGTAATTGAAGTGGATCCATTTGATCCTGCCTATCAAGTTCGCAAGCACACAGCTTTAGGCCGCTTTAATCATGAAAATACATGCATGGGTATTTCAAAAGATAACCGAGTTGTTGTGTACATGGGCGATGATAAGAGAGATGCCTGTGTCTATAAATTTATCAGTAAAAATAAGTATAACCAAAAAGATGGAAAAGAGAATTCAAAACTATTAGAAGAAGGAACTCTTTACGTAGCTAATTTTGGAGAAGGAAGATGGGTAGCCCTGACGGTTGAAGCTGTTCAAAAAGCAGCTAAAGGAAACACTGAACTGCTTAAAAAATTCCAGACACAGGCAGATGTTGTTGTAAACTGCCATGAAGCAGCTCTCCTTTTAGGCGGAACACCTACAGATCGCCCAGAAGACTTAGAAATCAGTCCGTTTGATGGTTCAATCTTTATTGCTCATACAAATAACAGTAATCATGGGAACTTTCACGGCCATATTACTCGATTCTTTGAAAAAGATAACGATCACGGCTCAATGGAATTCCAGTTTTCAATCTTTGCAGCAGGCGGTATTCAAAGCGGGTTTAGTGCACCAGATAACCTGTTATTCGACGAAGATGGAAACCTTTGGACTGTTACAGACATTTCAAGCGGAAGTGTTAACACAAAAATTTGGGAGCCATTCGGCAACAACGGTCTATTTGTTATCCCTACAGAAGGGAAAAACGAAGGAGAAGCTTTCCAATTTGCTTCAGCCCCAGTTCAAGCAGAATTAACAGGACCTTGTTTTACTCCTGATGAGAAAGCACTATTCCTTTCTATCCAGCATCCAGGTGAAGAAACAAAAGACCTTGCAAACCCTACAAGCAAATGGCCGCACCGCAGCGGTGACAATATGCCGCGTCCGGCTGTTGTTGCTATTACAGGATTTTAATAAGAAAATTATATGCGCCTAATTCACCCCCGACAAACACAGTACCAGCCTTAAGAAACTTGTTTTATAAGGAAGGCAAATCCTATGTCGGGGCAGGCATTGGAGCTCGACATGATTGTTGATACTTTCAAAAAATAAAGGAGCGAAAATGAAATGATACAAAACATCGGAATTCCAGGGCTAATTCTTATTTTAGTCATTGCACTAATAATTTTTGGTCCATCAAAACTTCCTGAAGTTGGACGTGCTTTCGGCAACACGTTAAAGGAATTTAAAAATGCCACAAAGGATTTAGTATCTTCAGACTCTAAAAAGGAAGATGAAAAACTTTAAATATTGAAAAGAGAAAAAGGATTATTTTATCTTTTTTCTTTTTCATTGAAGAGGTGAAATACATGAAGGATCAGGAAGTTGCATTAACGGTACACTTGGAGGAATTGAGAAAAAGGCTTATCTATATCCTTGGAAGTTTTTTGGTCTTCTTTGCTTTATCATTTGCTTTTGTAGAGCAAATCTATATGTGGCTAGTTAAAGACTTAGAATTTAAGCTCGCCTTACTTGGACCAGGAGATGTTTTATGGATTTATTTCAAGATAGCAGCTGTCTGTTCGATTGCTCTTACCATTCCATTAGCTGCATACCATGTTTGGCGGTTTGTTTTACCTGCTCTTCAAGAGCATGAAAAAAAAGCAACCTTTATGCTAATTCCAGCACTATTTTTACTATTTATTCTCGGAATTACCTTTGGTTATTTTCTTGTGTTTCCTATTGTTCTATCATTCATGCAAGAATTAGCAGGAGAAGGATTTCAGCAATTTTATACGTCAGAAAAGTACTTTAGTTTTCTGATTAGCTTGACCGTTCCTTTTGGAATATTGTTTGAACTGCCTGTAGTCATTCTATTTTTAACCTCTATAGGAATACTAAATCCGCAGATGTTAAAGAAATCCAGAAAAATCGCATATTTTGTTATTCTTATAACGTCTGTGTTAATTACACCACCTGATTTAATATCAGACATACTCGTATTAGTTCCGCTTGTATTAATCTATGAAGTCAGTATCAATTTGTCATCCTTTATCTATCGGAAAAAATTACTGAAGACTGAAACCCTTTCTTCATGAAACAGATATTCATTTGCGTTATAAGCTGATAAACCCAATCAAAAAGGAGGCGGCCTGCATGCTGGCTCTTTTTTGGTATTAGATTGTTTTTGGCTTAATTCCTCAATTCAGCCTTGCCTTACTCCCTTTGATCAAAGACCATTAGCATCATGAGTAAATAGTGAGTTTTCATCATTTACATCATTTTCATTTGTAATCCAATTGCTCGATTCAGAAATCACTGTTGGGTTTGTTAAAGGGGTTAATCCAATAGATTGCAACTTGCCTTGAAAGCATAATAAAACACCGTGAGATACGGTGTTATTGTTTAACTTGGATCGTTCTCATCAAGAGATAAAGTGGTTACTTTCGTGTAATCGCCTTTATCAATTTCTTCTTCAGTAGCGTCTCTATTCAATTCATCTTCTGTATTGATTCCTTCAGCAAGTGTTTGTTCATCAGATGAGCGATTTTCTTTTTTCATAAGCACACCCCCTTCGGGATTAAAATGCCCATACATTTTTCATTCAATACATCCCTAAAAGCTGCGCAATCAGCTATAGCAATGAGTGCCCATGTAATAGAAAAAATCTTATTTGGTGAAATCAAATGTTCTGCCGTAATTAATAAAGAAAGCCATTCTCGGGGGAAATACTTCATAAATTAATGTTCAGTCAAGCTTGTTACAGAAACACTTTGTTTATTATTTGGTTCTTTTAGTGAATGAATTGTTGCTTTTCCATTTTGTTCATCCACGTGCTCAATGTAAATACTTTCTCCATTATAGGTTACATTAGCCATAATTGGCGAAGAAGAAATTTCTTGTGCTCGTTGTGCATTCATTGTAGTTACCTCCTTTTGTTTTTCAATAGTTATAATATTTGTTCCAAATTACTTAAATATACTTGCTGTTATTAAAACTGCTTTCAAGTATTTAATCTTTCTGGTAATTTTAACAATGATATGTAAGCCTGCTGCATCCCCCATGACCTCAATATTTCGCCAACATCTCTTCAATAAGACTATCACATCGTTACAACGGCACATAAAAACGGGCAGATCGTCCGTTTTTGGGCAACACCAGATTTGCCGCTCCCAAACCGTAAAGCCATATGGGATGAGCTCTTAAAAGCTAGCGTGGATCTTATTACTACAGACGATCTGCCAGAACTGCAAAAGTACTTGAACGAAAATGACCCCAAACAAACGAAAAAACATATAAACTGGTAATTCATTTGAAATTCGAAAAAGGCGATGACTTATAGTCAGGCTCGTTTATTCAAAGAGTGGCGGGAAAAAGTACAAATGAATGGGAGGGGTACGTATTCGTTTCTAACGATCCGTGAAATCATTGAACCTGTACAAAGTTATACAATACATAAAAAGGATTTTGCGTAAAAACTCACACTTTATATCTGATACTGCTCCTTAAATGATACGAAGCCCTGACAAGGGCTCTTTTCTTGTTTCTGATAAAATATTTTTAATATACAATTTTCTATTTTTTACAAATCTTTCACAATGAGGTCATAACTTCTAAATAGTTCTTGTATAAAATGGTCAATGAGTAAAAAAAGGAGGACTAAAAGTGAAAGATTCTAACCATAATTCGAAAAAGTTCAATCGCAGAAATTTTTTAAAGAAATCAGGAAAAGGAGTTGGGATTGTACTTGGCGCTGCGATTGTCAACACAATACCGATGAATTTCGTCTCTGCACAGTCTAAGGGCTTATCATATCCTTTTACACTAGGAATTGCTTCGGGTGACCCATTGCAAGATAGTGTTGTTTTATGGACAAGACTTGCCCCAGACCCACTTAATGGAGGAGGCATGTCACCCCATCCATTCCCTGTACAATGGGAAGTTTCTCTAGATCCAGAATTTAAAAAAGTCGTAAAAAGAGGAACAGAGGTTTCAAAGCCTCAACTGGGACATTCCGTCCATGTCGAAGTCAATGGCTTGGATGCTTCAAGTTGGTATTATTACCGTTTTAAGGCCGGTTCTGAGATCAGTCCAGTTGGTCGAACTAAGACTGCTCCTGCTTTACATAGTCAGGTAGAAAAGTTAAACTTCGCGTTTGCTTCCTGCCAAAATTGGCCAACTGGCTATTACACAGCTTATCAGCATATGGCCAAGGATGACTTGGATTTGGTTATCCATTTAGGGGACTATATTTATGAAGGTACTCATAACTCAAACGGTGTTCGGCCTATCGAAAAAGATTTTCCAGAAATCTATACGATTGACGATTATCGCAACCGTTATGCCTTATATAAATTAGACACTGATTTACAGGCCGCCCATGCCAATTTTCCGTGGCTTGTAACACTTGATGACCATGAAGTGGATAATAACTGGGCTGGAGATGTTCCCCAAGATCCTGCAAAACAGTCCGAGGAAGATTTCTTAAAAAGAAGGGCTATCGCCTTCCAAGCTTATTATGAACACATGCCTCTTCGACGTACATCCTTTCCAAATGGAAGCAGTATGCAAATATACCGCCGACTCTCCTTTGGAAATTTAGTAGATATCAGTATGCTTGATACACGTCAATATAGAGATGATCAGGCTAATGGTGACGGATGGGACAGTCCAACACCTGAGTCGCTGGATCCATCCCGTACCATTCTAGGTGAAAAACAGGAGCGTTGGTTATTAGATGGGCTTGCTTCATCACAAGCAAAATGGAAGGTTCTTGCACAACAAGTCTTCTTTGCCAGACGTGATGGCGCGATTGGTCCTGAGAAGGAGTCCTACAGTATGGATGCTTGGGATGGATATCCTGGCGCACGCCAACGTGTTCTGGACTTTTTAGAGGAGAAAAATATTTCCAATACCGTTGTCTTGACCGGGGATGTTCACACGAGCTGGGCAAATGAGGTTAAAGCGAACTTTGATGATCAAAACTCAAAAAATGTGGCTGTTGAGTTTGTCGGAACATCTATTACCTCTGGTGGAGACGGTTCCGATGTAAATAGCAACACTGAACAAATACTACAAGAAAATCCGCATATTAAATTTTTTAGTAACCAACGCGGTTATGTGCGGTGCAAACTAACCCAGCAAAAATGGCAAACAGATTATCTGGTAGTTCCATATGTATCTAGACCGGGTGCACCAATTGAAACACGCACTTCATTCATTGTGGAAGATGGGAAATCAAGCTTGCAGCAAGTAAAGACAGAGGAAGCGCTTCCGGTTTAATAATTCAAAAATTCTTTTCCTCATTTATTATCATCAAAAACTTAGAGGTCAATTATTTTAAATAATTGACCTCTTTATTATTGGATAATATTTATTTTTTTATATTTTAAAATTTCAGCTTTTACAAAACTGGAAAAATCAAGTCGGCCATTTCAGCCAGAGTCCTGTTTTGTCTGCTTGTAATAGCCGCAATTTTGATTCCCTGCCGTTTTTTTGATCCGAACTTAAAAAACCTCTGTAACAACGTAATAATTGAGTGCGTAAAAAGGTCCTCTTTTTTTTATACCTTATTTTGATCTGATTTATCTAGCTGTTGAAATTGCAAAAAGCTTTTTGTAGCAAGAATTCGAAATTGATAATATTTTTTGCGGTCGAATTGACTGAATAATATGTTAAACTTTTATTTAAATATTAATTTGCAATTATCTGATTTTAAATTTATTATTAAAATATTTATAATCAGCAAAATGCAAAAAGACTAGAAATAGTAGAGAGTGGGAAATTATATGCAGGAACAAGAATTGTCGAGAGGCCTTAAAAACAGGCACGTCCAACTAATCGCTATCGGAGGGGCAATAGGAACGGGGTTATTTCTTGGAGCAGGAAAATCAATTCATTTAGCAGGACCATCGATTTTATTTGCTTACATGATTACAGGCGTTATTTGTTTTTTAATCATGCGCGCACTTGGAGAATTACTCTTAAGCAATTTGAACTATCATTCTTTTGTTGACTTTGTAAGAGACTATTTAGGTAATATGGCAGCATTTATGACCGGCTGGACCTACTGGTTTTGCTGGATTTCAATCGCAATGGCCGACTTAACAGCAGTTGGTCTCTATACCCAGTATTGGTTTCCTGGTGTACCACAGTGGATGCCAGGATTAATTGCGCTTGTTATTTTGCTATTTATGAACCTTGCAACCGTAAAACTTTTTGGTGAAATGGAATTCTGGTTCGCATTAATTAAAGTCATCGCGATTCTAGCACTAATTGTTATCGGTATTTTCATGATTATTAAAGGCTTTTCCACTGATTCAGGCGCAGCCAGTTTCACGAATCTATGGAGCCACGACGGCATGTTCCCAAATGGCATAAATGGCTTTATCCTCTCATTCCAGATGGTTGTGTTTGCGTTTGTTGGCATTGAACTTGTAGGACTTACAGCTGGTGAAACAGAAGATCCGGAAAGAGTTATCCCAAAAGCAATCAATAATATCCCTATTCGAATTATCATTTTCTACATTGGCGCACTTATTGTCATTATGAGTGTTTATCCGTGGAACGCAATCATCCCAACGGAAAGCCCATTCGTCCAAGTATTCGTGGCAGTTGGAATCGCTGCAGCTGCTGGTATCGTCAATTTTGTCGTCCTAACATCGGCTGCGTCGGCATGTAACAGCGCCATCTTCAGTACAAGCCGGATGGTATACTCACTTGCCAAAGATAAAAATGCACCTGTACCATTTGCAAAACTTGATGCCCGTAAAGTACCATCAAATGCATTGTTCTTTTCAACTGTTGTCATTCTAATTTCCGTTGTTTTGAACTATGTAATGCCAGAAGGCGTATTCACACTGATTACAAGTATTTCTACAGTATGTTTCATATTTATTTGGGGAATTACTGTCATCAGCCATTTGAAATACCGTAAAACAAGACCAGACCTGGCAAAAACGAACAAATTTAAATTGCCGCTTTATCCATTTTCCAATTACTTGATCCTTGCTTTTCTTGCGTTCGTTCTTGTCGTGCTGGCACTTGCGGAAGATACTCGTGTTGCCTTGTTCATAACACCTGTTTGGTTTATTTTGCTGATTGCGATTTATAAGATGCGGAACACGAAGGCAAATCAAGCGAATCAGGGAAAGGCAGCGGAAAATTAAGAAGCATCGGATAAAAATTCACGCTATTAGCTTTATTTAAAGCTTCTTGAATGTGGTTCAGTGGTCACTAAGTGAAACGAGTACACTCAGGAATCATCGTGGATGATTTACCATGATTTATATAAAGATGGAAGATTCCCTGCTCCTTGTTTCAAGACAGGGAATTTTCTATGTACAAAGAATAGTACTGTTACAGCTCTCGTCTGTTCAATTATCGGGCGCAGCCTTTCCTTTCTTTAAATTTTATATTTTACATATCTCGCTGCAAGGGTATTGCGAGACTTTGGAGAATTATTGGTAACGTTTGCTTATCCGGATACACCGTTGTTCATTCTAAACGCATTATTGACGGTGGCTGTTGTCTAAACCATTCGAAAAGGAATCGAGGTATTAGCAAGAACAGGTGAATTGTTGTTTGTATTAATGTACTTGCTCGCAATTACAGGCTTCATCCTTGTTGTAGTCTCAGGATTAATCGATATTAATAATTTATAACCAGTACTTGAAGAAGGGATTTTCCCGGTTTTAAAAGCCACAATTACTCAAACCTTGTATGTCCCTTTTGGAGAAGTCATCGTATTTACAATGATTATGCCTTATTTAAATAAATCGAAAAAGGCGAGAATTACCGGTTTGTTTGCTTTGGGATTAAGTGGTCTAGGCGTGGATCTTATTACCCTTTCTGCGTTTCCTCCGCTTAGTACAATACAAACGATCCAGGTTGCAGATTTTTTGGAACGGCTTGATGTATATTTTATGCTAGCCCTTATTATTGGCGGTTTCTTCAAAATAAGCATCTTTTGTTATGCAGCTGTTCAGGAACTGCAAACTTGTTTAACATCAAAGAACCTTCTCGAATGGTTTTCCCAATTGGTCTCGTCATTTTGATTTTGTCTATAACGATGGCGAGTAATTTTTCTGGTCATCTGCAGGAAGGTTTACAGATTGTTACACTATTTTTGCATCTTCCGTTTCAGGTGATTATACCAATTATACTTCTAGGTATTGCTTTTATAAAAAATAGAATAAGAAAAAAAGGCAGGTAATATCGAGTACCAATGATTTGGAGCATGATGAGCTTTATTTGATATTGTTGCTGAACAAGAAGATGTTCTAGCAGCGGCATGCGATTTATAAGTGAAAAGCAGAAGTTTAACTTGCTGCTTTTTTTCTGCGTGTCAATTAACCTAAATTACAGGGTTTTTATACTATCGAAAATCGTTGAGGTTTTGTGCTTTCAATACACTTACAGCCATACCGCCGATTTGCCTGCCTAATCTCAACCCTTCATCATTATCTACTTTAAAATGTACGCCAGCATACAAACGGGATAAAGCGCATTGTTCCATTGTGTATTTTATTCCTGATGCTTCTGGTGGAAAGAAATAACTTAATACCGATTCTGCACATCCTGCAACTGTGGCGTGTGCAGAAGGGTAGGATGGAAAACGCGGTGTACTCAACACAGGAGATAGGTTTCTGCCATATTGATTTGGACGTGCCACATCCCAAAGATATTTAAAATACCACGACATCACAAAGGCATCATTAACAGCAGCGTGAAAATATCCGAGTACTCTGGCAATATGCGGTGATCCTAGTCTATATTTTTTTGCTAAACTGAAAATCATAGGAGTCATATTCTGAGTTACTTCGACCGTCCCCCAGTATTGTGCGATGCGTATTTGTTGAGGGTTTATGGATGATAATGTTTGTTCTACGATATGTAATTCTGTTCCCCAATCAACCTCAATAGGATTTTTAATTTGCCAATTAATACGCTGCTGAAAGGGATCCAGGAATTTATTGTTGCTTTGCCTGAAAATAAAAAACATTGGAAAATACGCTGGTGCAATATAAGCTTTAGGTGGGGTTTGCTCTCCTTGGTAAGGATATTCAGACCATCTTCTGTAATTTGTTCTCATTGAATCTGCCCCCTTATATTTTTTCTACTTATTCTTTATGAGTGAGAGCAATAAAATATAACAATATATGTTGTGGCTGATTATTAGATTGGTATTTTTAAAAGGTAGAATAGTAAAATAAGATACTAAATAAAGATTAAGTTTTCCAATAAATTGTGCTAGTTTTATTTTAATTCTTTTGTAAGAGGTGACCTTAGTGGAGCAAAGTATAAAGTTAGATTTAGAAAGAATTGTTTTTATTGGAAGAACCTTTGAAGAGTATTTGGATATGTTTTCTCTTTCGGCAGAATCACTGAAGGGGAAAAAAATACTGGATTGTCCAGCAGGAGCTTGTTCCTTTACTGCTGTTGGCAACTATCAAGATCTAGATGTAAAAGCTGCTGATATTGCATATTTTCATTCAAAGGAAGATCTTTATAATAAAGGACTGCAGGATATCGAACACACTATGGAATTCATGGATAAGGCAAAAAACAATTATATATGGAATTATTTTGAAGATACAAATGATCTTAGAAAACATCGTCTGAGAGCCTTAAAAGATTGTGCGAAGGATATGAGGGAATCGAGTGAACGATACGTTCCTGTCACTTTACCTTCTTTACCGTTTAATGATGCAGAATTTGATATTCTTCTTTCCGCTCATTTTCTATTTATGTATGCGGACCGATTAGATTACCAATTTCATTTAGCAGCGCTAAATGAGTTATTGAGGGTTACTCAAGAGGAAATTCGCATTTTCCCTTTAGTTGATTTGGAAGGAAAACGATACGTGCATTTAGATAAATTAATAAGTTATCTCGCTGATAATGGATGTACAGTCGAAGAAGTTAAAGTGCCATATGAATTTCAGGCAAATGCTAACTCGATGTTAATAATAAAAAAAGTGTAATAAAAAAAGGCAACGTTCAACGTTGTCCTTTTTTTGTAAAACCTTTTTTAACTAAAGGGGGCTGTCTTTCACTCATAAATTCATTATTTAGATGGTGTAAACTTAACATTCATTGCTTTTGCCATTAATTGCGGTAAATCTGTGTTATTGTGTAAACCTCCAAATAAGTTAGAGCCAGGTCCGAATGCGTAAAGAGGAACATCTGTCCCTGTATGGTTAGTGCTCGACCATCCAACTAATGCACGCTCAGAAATTACTTCGTTAATGGCGATATCAGGCATGCTGGCAGCTTTAATTTTTTGATTTTCCGCATCTGTAAGGTCGATGTTTGCATATTGTTTTACGACTTCTTTTGCGTTGCTGCGGTCAGCATTCAACTTACTTACCATGAAATCGCCCGTTGCAGTTACATTGCGAAGCACTTCAAGTTTTGCATCACCTTTACTGTAACCTCCAACTGACATACCACCCGTATCATGATCTCCTGCTACTACTACTAACGTATTTTTATCCTTTTTTGCAAATTCTAATACTTCTGCTAATGCATCTTCAAATGCTTCTGAATCCTTCATTGCCCAAGCTGCATCCTGATCGTGGCCTGCCCAATCAATCTGACTTCCTTCCACCATTAAGAAGAAACCATCTTTATCCTTCTTAAGAACGTCTAGGGATTTTTCTGTCATTTCTGCCAGGCTGGGCTGGTTCATCTCATCGCGGTCTAACTCAGGAGCCATTCCTTCTTCAGCGAATAGACCGATAAGCTTGTCAGTTTTTCCTGCATTAGCTAATTTCTTGCTGTCGTCAACGAATTTGTATCCTTCTTCTTTTGCTTCATTTAAAAGAGAATCAGGAAAGTATTTCTTTCCGCCGCCAAGAATAACGTCTACTTCATTTTCCAGCAATTGTGGTGCAATATCTGCTTCATTTACACGTGAGGCAACATGCGAAGCGAAAACAGCCGGAGTTGCATGCGTAATCGTTGAAGTCGCAACCAAACCTGATGCTTTTCCTGCTTCTTCAGATGCTTCCAGAATTGTTTTTAGTTCTTTGCCATCAGGTGATGTACTGATCATTCCATTGTTTGTTTTCACACCTGTAGCCATTGCTGTTCCTGCAGCAGCTGAATCAGTTACTTCTGAATTAGCTGAATATGTACGGTGCATGCCAACCAGCATAGAATCCATAATTGATTCCTCACCTTTAAACCAACGATAGTTTGTTGCATAAGAAGCTGAAAATCCATCTGGAACCATAAAGATGACATTTTTTACTTTTCCATTGTTATGATTATTTTCTGCTTCTGCTGTTGGTGTTGACAGAGTAGTAGCTAAACCGCCAATCGCAATAGAAGACACAACTGCTAAAGGTAATAGCTTCTGTTTAAAACTTTTCTTGACCATTCCTTTTCCCCCTTAAATTTCAGTCTTACCGGCAGATATTTTCCCAACCTAATCTACTTTTAACAACTGCTTTAATAACAAATTGGTTTTATTAAGCAGCTGTATTGGTATAGTAAAGAATTCTTTATAAACATTATAATTTTAGTAAATGTTAACTAATATACCCTATTTATTTAAAAAAAGAAGCAGCCTGAAGGTTGATGTCTCATTAAAGGAAGATCAATTTAATTGAAAAAATATACCGAGTGATGCTTTCTAGTTTTAATTAAAGGTCTGTTAAACTATAGAAGGTTTTATGGAAAGAAAATCGAAATTAACTTTTAAGGGTATTACAAAACATTGTTATAATTCTAAGCAGCTGTCTTGATCCTCTCATACCAATAGTCTTACTCAGACTGAGTTCTAGAGAAAGAATCGAGGGAAAGTGCAAAACAGACTTGGCGCATGTGCTCTGAGTATCAGATAAGTTGACCCGCCCCTCGAGAATTGTATTAATTGGAATAGGGAGATTATTACTTATTAAGTATTAATAATTAAACGGAAGAGAGTTGATTTTAAATGAACAACAATACGAAATTAAAAATATTAAGGCCAGCAAATGAAGTATTTGAAGCCTTCGTAGACCCTTCTAAAATAGGTAATTTTTGGTTTTCATCAAGTTCTGAAAGATGGGAACAAGGCAAGACGGTTACGTTGAGGTATGATGAATACAATGCTCAAGGGGATATAGAGGTAATCGAAATAGATATTAATAAGAAAATTGTGTTTCATTGGGGCGAGGGACATATTGTTACAATTACACTAAAAGAGCTGGATAACTCGATTACAATTATTGAAGTTAACGAAGAAGGTTTTAAAGAAAATGATGATGAGGTAATTAGTGAACTGATAGATAATAAAGAGGGTTGGGTCTATATGTTGACATGTTTAAAGGGATATTTGGAATATGGTGTTAATTTAAGAGCAGCTTTAGTTAAGTAACGTTAAGATTTGATGGTTGCTGATGAGATTCGCTGATAAAGCGATTGGAACCACTAATGCTATCTATGTACCAGCCATTAACGAATACTAGAATGAGAAATTGAAACGCTAAATAGGCCTGCATAGGCTGAAAGGAATGAAAAGTATGCTTGCTGTCAAAAACTATCCCCAAGAATATATTGACGAATGCCGTTCAAAAATTAATAGATTGCTCTCGACTTATAAAGATTTGGTGACGGTACCCGAGAGAAAGTATTGGTGCTCATAATGAGAAACTACTTAATTCTGCTATTGAATCTTTTGAACCAAATTTCTTCAATAACATGGTTTTAGCTTTAAATGATTATTTTGGTCATAGAATGAGAGGATTAGAAAAGAAAGATGGCAATCCACTGAATGAAGTGAGGATATTGTGTGATTCTATTATGAATAACAACAATAAAATGAGTGCAGATAAAACAATTAAGTATGATCCAGCTAAGTCAGTACTGAATTACAAAATTGGAGATGAAATTAAATTGAGTGAAAAGGATTTCAAATTATTATCTGAGGCGTTTTTTGCTGAAATTGAAAGAAAGTTTATATAAGTTAAAAAAGGTTCCTTCTTTTTGATTTTACTTTATGCTAATCAAGGTTTTCGATCATCGAGTTACCTCAGATAAAAAAGGGGAAATCCACTTATAGCATAAGTGGATTTTTTGTGTAAAAAGTGCAGTTGAAAATCAGGTGCAGAGCTTTGTCAGGTTTTGTTATTATGAGGATCCAAAGTTATGACTACATTTCCCTTTTTATGTCCTTTTTCTACATATCTGTGAGCCTCAGGTATTTGTTCGAGCGGATAGCGTCTATCTATGGCGGAATTAATCTTCCCCGTCTCAATAATCTCACTAAGGAAAATTAAATCTTCAGTGCGTACCTTTGCTATCCCTTGCCCTACAACTGATACGTATTTTCCATTTGGAGTCAGGGCTTTCTTGCAAGTTGATTTCGAGTTTTTCCCAACTGCATCAAAGATGATATCATAAAGCTCTCCTCTTTTCGTAAAATCCTCTTGAGTATAATCAATTACCTTATCGGCTCCCAGAGATTTTACCAATTCTAAATTTGTGGTGCCGCATACTCCGGTAACTTCTGCCCCAAAGTACTTGGCAAGCTGTACAGCGGAAGTTCCTACAGCTCCAGAAGCTCCATAGATAAGAACTTTTTGTCCGTTTTGGATGTTTCCTTTTCTAAGAAAATGCAATGCTGTAGTTCCCCCAAAGGGAACGGCAGCGGCTTCATCAAAGGTCATATTGGCAGGTTTTATTGCTGCCAATCCGTTTTCAGGCAGACATGTATACTCGGCATGAGCACCAAAACTCATCCCAGTTAATGCAAAAACCTGGTCACCTTTCTTAAATCGTATTACATCTTTGCCGATTGCTTCAATTACTCCGGCTAATTCCACACCCAGTATAGGTTTTCTTGGTTTGATGAGACCTAAGACTATTCGCATGGGGATCCAGTACAAGATGGGGCTTTCAAAACTTCGGACCCTGCAGTCCCCAGTTGTAACTGTTGTCGCATGAACTTTTACCAGTATTTCATTGTCCTTAGGAGAAGATTTTTCTACCTCTTTAAGCTGAAGAACATCTGGTGATCCGTATTTTGTGCATACTATTGCTTTCATAAGTCTCCTCCATACTTTCTTTAATATGATATTTTCATCTTATGATATAAAACACATATAAATGTCATTGTACTTGTAATCAAACCAGGAAGAACGTACATTTTTAAAGTGATATCCTCTTATTTAAAAGAAGATACTAAAAAGGACCATACAATTTGACAGCTGCAGTTATTGAAATAAACTGCTCATATAAAGAAATTAAAATGTTTAAAGGATTATGGAAATGGATTAAGAAGAATATTCACGCTGGAATGATGATTAGCGGGAAAGGCTTTGCTAATGATTGGATATTCTGCAGCAAGGTGTTAAGCAGAGGGTTTCTTGCAGGACAAAAAACATAGACGAGAATGTTCCAAAGGGGCAGTTTGTAATAATAACATTAAAATAAAGGACTATTTCATAAGTGTTTAGAAGAATCATAGAACGAATCTTGACGGAGGAGTGATTGGATCAGCCCCAGAATATTTAAGATATCTGTTTGAATAAAAGAAAAGGACCTTTTAGGTCCTTTCAGAGTGTAGACAAACCCTATTTTCTAATATCATATTGTTGAAATAGGGTTTTTTCTTTCGTTTTATTCGTATATTTAGATGTCTTTTTGTAAAAAGACCACAATATCTTGTGCCTGACTTTTGGTATAAAAATAGCTGTCGACTTTGTCGACAGCCTGAAAGGACCTTTTAGGTCCTTTTTCTTTTTACCTGCTATAAGATCTTTTCTCGATTCAATTCCATTAAGTCCTGCTCTTGAACGAGCCGCTTCTTCTCCATCTTGTCCTTTGCTGAAAAACGATAATATAAAGCGCACGCTATCAGAAAAGGAATTCCGCAGTAAATTGCCATTCTTTGGTCTGGAATAAAAGCTAGGCTCACCATCACCAGTACATTGGCAGACAGCGCAGCTAGAGGAACGATCGGATAAAACGGCGTCCTGAACTTCAGGTCACTGATCTTTCCGCCGTTTCTCAAAAACTTTTTCCTGCCTAAGTAGTTGGAAAGAGCGATGGATGCCCATACAAACACTGCTCCAAAACCTGCGATAGACAGCAGCCACAAGTATACTGTGTCTTCGGCAAAAAAACCGCACAATAGGCACAAGCAGCCTACAATCATGCTTGCAGCTAGAGCATTGATAGGTACTCCGCTTTTATTCAGCTTCCCGAACCTTTCATGAATCATCCCCTGTCTGGACATCGACCAGAGCATACGGGATGTAGCGTATAATCCAGAGTTTGCGACCGATAACACTGCAGTGATAATAACAAAGTTCATAATGTCAGCCGCATATGGAATCCCAATGTTATCAAATACAACCACAAACGGACTTTCCACAAGTCCTGCTTCTTTCCATGGAAACAGTCCAGCCAATACAAAAACAGAGAGAATAAAGAAGATAAGAATGCGCCAAGCTGTACTATTGATGGCTTTTGGAATTGTTTTTTCAGGATTCTCACTCTCCCCCGCTGCGATTCCAACGAGTTCCGTTCCCTGAAAAGAAAAATTCACGCCGATCATCGTAATTAAAATTGCCGCTATTCCATTTGGAAATAATCCTCCGTGATCCGTAAAATTGCTTAGAAATGGAGCAGGCTCCCCGCTCCCCATTTGAAGAAATCCAAACATGGCTGCTCCGCCTAAAAGAATAAAAGCGATAACGGTAATTACCTTGATACCTGCAAACCAAAACTCAACTTCTGCAAAGCTTTTTGTAGACAATGCATTGATGCCAAAAAGCAGGATGGCGAATACGATGCACCAAATCCACGGCGCAACATCTGGAAACCAGCGCTTCATCAAAATACTGACCGTAAGCAGTTCCAGGCCGATTGTGACGGACCAGTTCAGCCACGACATCCACCCTACCACATAGCCTGCTCCCGGTGATATAAATTTCGTTGCGTAAGTTTGATAAGATCCTACAGTTGGGTTTGCAACGGCCAATTCACCGAGGCAAAGCATTGTCAAATACATGACAAAGCCGCCAATCAGATATGCGAGAATTGCTCCTCCCGGTCCCGCCTCGCCAATGGTATACCCGGTGCTCAGGAATAGTCCTGTACCGATTACACCGCCTAGGGCAATCATCAAAATATGCCTTTCTTTTAATTCTTTTTTCAATTCCTGATTCTGATTTAACATGGAGGCCTCCTTATAAGTAAGCGTTTGCAGAATTATAAAATCTCCATTATTTTATCACTATTTAGTATTATATGAAAATTAAATTTTTAAAAATAAATACAGCTGCTTGAAAATCGGGTGCCCTTAAGCCAGTAAAATGGCTATTATTAGAAATATACTGTTCGGCTATTATTCAATTTTTGGGGAAAGGAGGCTATTTTAGAATAATTTGAATAAATATGCAGCCGATTGATGAACTGCATGCAAATTGTTAGACACAATTAACAATTGGAGGTGGAGTTTGGATGGCTTAATGCAACGGCATAGGTACAACTGCCAAGAGGAATTTGAAATGACAATTAAAGCAGCAGTTTCCAATTCTTAAATTTCCGAAGGTTCCCCGTCTTAATGAAATAAAGTATTGAGTAAATTGTTTTGTTTTGAAATAATCAGCATTAAGTAAACGTGCAGATTGGCAGAAAAAGTTTCTTTCTATTAACTGACGGAATAAAATGATATATAAAGTTTGGTCTCCAATTTCCGATAAGTTTTTCACTTCAGGTCCCTTTCTCAATGCCCGAAAGAGAAGAAATAATAATTACTAAGCAGTAAATATCCATCTTTTCCAGAATAGGGGTTTTCTTTGTATATTCATGCAGCATAGATGTTCCACGACGATCTTCGCTAACGAGTACAATCGCATAACGAAAATAAAGAAGAAGACTGGCTTTAAGATTCCAACATAGACCATAAGGAGATTGTTATTATGCCGATTATAAAAGATATTCAGCTTTTAGTTCCAGCGGATATGGATCAGAATTGGCTATTCTTTAATCAGACAAGGAGTATATCATTTTTGTACAGCCGTCTTCTGCCAAAACTGCAGGCGAAGGATGATAGAGGAATTCAGATCAACTGTGTAGAAAATCTGGAAAAAGTAAAGCAGTTGGATCCTTATGATCACATCATATTTAATTATTTTCCTGTATTTGTAGAGGTGGATGTTCAGGCGTTTTTAGAATTATCTGATAGGAAGAAGAAAGTTAAAACCTTAGAAATCGTTCACGAAGGGATGAAGCTTGCTGCTTGTGAATTTAACTGGGACACATCTCTTCTTGATGAAGTTTATGAGAAAGTCAAACAACTGGATTATCAGAATATCTATCCTCTTATAAAAAAAAGCAGCCCAAATAAGAAATATGTGGGCAGCATCGTATGTCATCATGAGGTGTCTACAATCGATGTATACATGGAAATCAAGAAAAGAAACGGTAAAGTTGTAGGCAAGGAGAAAATTTTCTCTTTGGAGAATACTGACGAACAAGACTTATTCAATGAATACTGGATCCTCGTATGGAAGCTCAACAATAAAATAGAGTTTGCTGATGATAGATTTAAAAACATATACCGCTTAACATTCCTTGAAAAAGATGAGCCAGATCAATTAGTGTGGAAGATAAAAAAAAATTAATATCAGGCACACAGTATAGTTAAAAATTCCCTTTAACTCTATTGAATTTTATTAATTACCCAAAGGATCTTAAACGGATAAAAAATATAATTCAGCCAGTATTAGCCTATTTGATTGTTTGTATAATAGTAATCTCAATTCCTGATTATCCAGGCTATAATTTCTTAGGATGGAAATTGTTTGTTGGACAAATATATGCAATTCCACTATTGATCGTTACGGCCATAGTTACCATTTTGATAAATAAAAAACGTATATAATTAATATTTTTAATAAAGTTACTGGGCATTGATCTGAGAAGGGTTGATGCTTTTTTCGTTGAAGCAGCTATGGAGAAACGGCAGTTAATCCAGTGAAGGAGAAGTAAATAATATAGATGGAGGCACTGAACTTGAGAGTTATTCAAAAAGAGTTTTACGTTCATGATTTACGTTATATTGTAAGGTCTGCAGTAGAGGAAGATGCGAAAAACTTGTCTGATCTAAGATTGCAGATAGATGGGGAAACAGAAAAT
Organism: Bacillus sp. F19; assembly: GCA_023823795.1. Classification (NCBI taxonomy): domain Bacteria; kingdom Bacillati; phylum Bacillota; class Bacilli; order Caryophanales; family Bacillaceae; genus Bacillus; species Bacillus sp. F19. The sequence goes on along the minus strand of CP085710.1, from coordinate 4,268,983 downwards.
TTAGATAGAGAAAAGGGAGAGGCGTACATAGATGAATCAGGATTTAAACAGATTATTAAAGATGATACAGAGAGGATGAATAACCTATTTTTAGTAGCAGAAGTAAATGGAAGCATCGTAGGTTTTTCAAGATGTGAAGGGGGGAAATTAAAAAGAATTTCCCATAAAGCAGAATTTGGAGTCGGTATATTAAAAGAATATTGGGGATATGGCATAGGAAAAAACCTTTTAAAAGAATCTGTCTATTGGGCAGACTCTAATGAAATCAGGAAAATAACGCTGAATGTTCTGGAGATCAATGAAAAAGCTATAAAACTTTATAAGGACTTTGGTTTTGAAGTAGAAGGGGTCTTGAAAAAAGACAAAATATTATCTGATGGAAATTATTATAATACTATATTGATGGGGAGGTTTAATGGGTAAGTTCAATTGCATTGTAATCAAAATTAATAGTGAGAAACGAATAATAAGAACCTGCATAAGTGAGCACGAAATGTCGGGCAGCAACAGTCTTCCCCTGTTAATCTATTGATAAAGGAGGTCACCCGAATGGATTTGCTTAAGAACATGAATAGAGCGATTCAGTACATTGAAGAAAACCTTACTGATGATATTGACATTAAAGAAGTTGCAAGGCTGTCTTTATGCTCAGAATATCATTTTAAAAGGATGTTTTCATTCCTTGCAGGTATTTCGCTATCAGAATACATCCGCCGCAGACGGCTTACACTTGCAGCATTTGAGCTTATAGACAGCGGCGTAAAGGTCATTGATATTGCAATGAAATACAGATACAGCTCACCAGATTCTTTTGCACGGGCTTTTCAAAATTTGCATGGAATCACACCTTCAGAAGCCAGAAATAGCGGCCATTCACTTAAAGCTTTCCCACGGATGACCTTCCAGTTATCAATTAAAGGAGGAAGTGAAATGAACTACCGAATAGAAGAAAAAGAGGCATTTCGCATTGTTGGTATTAAGAAAAGAGTTCATGTTCAATTTAATGGGGTTAATCCAGAGATTGCTTCTATGTGGCGAAGTTTAGATATTGAAACGATCAATAAGCTAAAAAAACTTTCTAATGTGGAGCCTATTGGGCTAATTAGCGCCTCCACGAACTTTTCTGAAGGGAGGATGGAGGAAAAAGGGGAGCTTGATCACTATATTGGCGCAGCAACAACTATGGAATGTCCAGATAACCTGTCACAGCTTGAAGTTCCAGCCTCAACATGGGCTGTATTTGATGCAATCGGGCCATTTCCTGATAGGCTGCAAGAAGTATGGGGACGAATTTATTCCGAATGGTTTCCATCCTCAAATTATGAACAACTAGAAGGTCCGGAAATCCTGTGGAATGAAAATAAAGATACAAGTTCACCCGCGTTTAAAAGTGAAATATGGATACCGATTTTAAAAATGTAATCCCGTTTATCTCTGGTGATTATAGGTTTCTTTTTAACAAGAAAAAGGCGCCATTCTTTAATAAGAAGGCGTCTTTTGAACTGGAACAAGAATTATGTTTATGGGAGAGAATACAAGAATGATTAAGGCAGTCATCTTTGATTTAGATGGAACGTTGTTAAATCGGGATGCCTCAGTACAGAAGTTTATATCCGGCCAATACGATAGAATGAATAAACTGATAGGTCATATACCAAAAGAAAAATATACTTCCAGGTTTATAGAATTAGATTGCAGGGGGTATGTTTGGAAAGATAAAGTATATCAGCAATTGGTCGATGAGCTTACCATTACTGCAATCACTTGGGAGAGTTTACTTCAAGATTACTTAAATCAATTTAAGAATAGCTGTATCCCTTTTCCCAATCTAATCAGTATGTTAAAAGGGTTAAAAAGCAAGTCCATTAAATTAGGAATCATAACAAACGGAAAAGGCCAGTTCCAAATAGATAACATAAACGCATTGGGTTTAAAACGTATTTTGAAACGATCATTGTTTCGGAATGGGAAGGTGTAAAAAAACAGCTTTAGATTGTTTATCCATTTTATATAGGTTTTCTCTCCGCTTTCAACCTCAATTACAGGACCTGGATAGGAGTTTTCATAATACCACAGAGTGGAAGGATTTAATTCGCGGTGAAGAGATAGTCTGCATTCGGTCATTCTCACTTTATAATACGTAAAGCTGTTTCCTTTTTGATGAGGCCTCAGCAGCGGAATAATGGGAAAGGCATCTGTAAACTTAGAAAGATCAGGAGTTTTATGTGTCATCAGCAGTCTTCTCCATTTCATTTCTCACGATACATTCAGTCTATTCAGAAACCCTGCCGGCAATTTGTAAATATAAAAAAAGAACAGCTGCATGCTGTTCTTTTAACGGTTAAATGAATGCTCTTTTTTCTTCGCCTGTTCTTCGATGCTGATTTCAATCCTGCAGCCGTGCTCTCCTTTTTCATTAAGAAGTATTTCAAGAACTTTTGCTGTGAGCTGAAAAGATTCTTTCATATAGCCAGCTAATTTTTTGCTTTGGGCAGCGCCAATGAAGCCCAGATAGTTTTGGCCCGTGGTATACACATGAAACCGATCTGTTTCCTCTTCTTTTTTTAACAGCAAAGTTTCGTTTTGAGTAATATGGGGCAGATATGCCTGCGGATTCATCCCGTCTGCCCTTTTTTGTTTTACACCGGAAAGTAAACATTTAATCGACTTTGACTTTGGTGCAGAAGCATGTTTTGTTAAAGCGATATTCAAGTAGGATGTGCCTTCGTAATTCGAGCACTTCAGCAGCTGGTGAAGCTGTTTTACATCATCCAGTGCACGATGAGTCTGCACAGCTGCAAGCTTGTGGTTATGTAATAGGCTGATTAACTTGGCACTTTGATATCCGTATTTCTTCCACGGAATATTTCTGGCAGAGCAGTACCATTTCTTCGAATGAAGCTCAGGGTACATTTTAGCGGTGAAGCTCCGGTCAAATGAAGCATTATGAGCAATAATAAAATCAGCCTGATGGATCGCTGACTTGATCTTTGTATCATCGAACATTTTGCCCTTAACATCTTCAAAAGGAATCGAATGAATCCGAAAGGCAAATTCATAGTTTTTTCTGGCTGAAAGAGACAAAGGCTCTCTTAAAAAAGAGTGCTCTTCAAGCGTTTCTAAAAAGACATCTGTATCTGTATCATAACGGAACAGCAGGAAACCAATTTCAATCATTTCATCCTGAATGGGCGATAAGCCTGTTGTTTCCACATCGAGAATCATACCGGTAAGAATCATTCAATTTTTCCCCCTTTCTACTAATCTACCATCTACCACTGGACCGAAACAACTTTAAGAATCATTTGACTCTGGAGTATTTGCACATTACAATGTGTAGTGTGAGGTGTTGTCATTGTGAAAATCCAGCATTTTAAATTTAATGAAAAAGGCTTAAATCGGTTTTTTGGCCCGTTAGAGGCTAAGATAATGAATATCCTTTGGAATTCATCTGAGATGTCGATAAAAGACGTTCAGCAGAAGCTTGAAAAAGAGAAAAAAATGAGCTTTAACACGGTGATGACAGTCATGAACCGCCTTGTTGAAAAGGGTGTCCTAACGAAGCGGTTGGAGGGCAGAGGATCACTGTTCCGTCCAGTCCTGACTAAAGAAGAGTTTCTTTGTGCACAATCCAAAGAGCTGACAAACGGACTGATTGACGAGTTTGGACAAATAGTCGTAAGCCATATGATTGACAGCATTGATGAAGCAGATGAGAGCTTGATTGCAAAGCTTGAGCAAAAAATAAAAGAAATGAAAAAGGAAAAATAGAATGTGGGAAAAAAGATCAAAACAAGTATTTTTAGCTTGTGTGTCCATCTCAATGATTCTGCTTATTCAAATGACGATCTATCTTTTTCGAAAATTGCTCGGCCTGCCGATTGAGTTTAATCTGATTCAATTGTGCAGCACAGCCCTTCAGTCCTTGGGGTTTACGTCGCTTGAATATTTACTTGAAGTGATAATTTATGCGACCGTATCCATGACAGTTTACAAGATTATAAAACAGCTTTACCTCTCTCATACCATTCATAAAAAAATGGCTAAACGAATGAACAGATCTTTAACGTTTCGATACAACCGGCAATTCTCTCTGTCAAAAGAGACTATCCAGGTGATTGACGAGGATGCTGTTCTGTCATTGACGATGGGGTTTTTTCGTCCGAAAATCATTCTTTCTACCGGACTATTGAATTTGCTTGATGAAGGAGAAAGACGCGCAGTTCTTTTGCATGAAATTTATCATCAAAAAAACAGGGATCCTTTGAAGCTTTTTGTATTATCGGTGTGCTCATCTGTGATGTGGTATATTCCGATTCTCGGCTGGTTTTATCAAAAATACAGAATGATCCGCGAACTGCTGGCAGATCATTATGCCATCAGCAGACTTCAATCTTCAGCAGATTTAGGAAGTGCGCTGCTTAAAATCTTGAAAAAAAATCAAAAAAAGAAGCTTCTATCATTCTCGTATGCACCATTTGCAGATACAGCGATTAATCTTAGAATCCAAAAAATTATTGATCCATTCGCAGAGACACCGTTAGATCTGCCGTTAAAAAAGGCCGCGGTCTCAATGCTTGTATTCTTCATGCTGCTGATGATGTTTTTGATCGAGCTGTCCTAAAAATTTTTAAGGAATTAAACTACGATATGTAGTGTAAAATAAAAAGGAGTGTTTTACATATGACAAAGAATGCAGAACTTGGCGGTCTGATTGTACGCATCGCATTAGGATTTATTTTTTTCGTGCACGGCTTAACGAAATTTCAGGGAGGAGTCGAAAATACAGCAGGATTTTTCGACAGTATAGGAGTATCTGGTTTTCTGGCTTATCCTGTGGCCATAATAGAGGCAGCCGGAGGAATTCTCTTAATGCTTGGACTTGGTACACGAATTATTTCTGCGCTCTTTGGGCTGATTATGCTTGGAGCCATCTTTACAGCTAAGCTTGGCAGCGGTTTTATAGGCGGATACGAGCTGGATGTGGCATTACTTGCTATGTCAATTTGTCTTGTTTTGAGCGGAAGTAAATTTCTTTCACTGGAACAGGTAATCTTTAAAGATAAAGACTAAAAAAAGGACGTGCTCAACGTCTTTTTTTTAATTCTTGTTATATAAAAACTTTAAAGCGTGCTTCAGCTGCCCGAATGTGGCAAGATTGCCGAAGTCGATGCCCAGCTGAATCGGTCCTAAAAAGGGTTTTTGGACAAATTCCTTTACTTTTCTTTAACCGCATTCGGCATTCAATTATCAGCGTGGCTGCTTGCTGAATATACAGATTTGATGGAGTATACCCGGTACAGCTGGCTGCTTACTTATACCGTTAATTTTATGATCCTGGTGATTATCCGGATTTTTTACGTTTGGTTTCAGAAGGGATTTACCTATGCCAGAGGATAAAAAGAGGAGAACCGGCCAAGAAGGCCGGTTCTTTTTCATTTGAAAAATTGAGGCAGATGCTCTTTATGAGCTTCAAGCATTTCATCAAGTATTTTTTTACCTGTTGCATCGGAAGCGACTAGTGGATTAATCGTCATTGCGAGCAAAGCTGTACTGTAATTTCCGGTAACAGCGGCCTCTGCTGCGACACGTTCAAACGATTTTATTTGCTGAACAAGACCGCGGACAGCAACAGGCAGATCACCAATGGCAAGCGGCTTAGGACCATCCTTTGTGATGACAGAGCTGATTTCAATTGCAGAATCATGGGGAAGACTTGCAATCGCCCCATTATTCATTGTATTAACTGGCTGAATGTCCCGTTTGTCTGTATAGATGGAGTGAATCAGCCGTACAGCAGCATCACTGTAATAAGCACCGCCGCGTTTTTCGAGCTGTGGAGGTTTAATCGCAAGCTCCTCATTTTGATAGAGTTCAAACAGCTCATCCTCGAGCTTTTTCACAACTTCTGCACGTGTGCCGGAGGTTTCCGCATTTTTCATCTCTTTTTCAACCATTTCCCTCGTTTTGTAATAATACTGGTGGTAAGGGCAAGGGAATACATTCAGGGCTTTTAAAAATTCAGGCTCCCATCCGAGCGCAACGATATTCTGCATCGTGACGGATTGCTCTGGATGCGTAATAAGATCAATCACTTTCTGTTTAACGCTTACCCCGTCTAAATACACATCAAGTCCATATACCATGTGATTTAAGCCCGCAAAATCAATCCGGATCTGGCTATGCTCCACATTCAATAGCTTTGCCGCACCCATTTCCATGCCGATCGGCACATTGCATAGACCAACAACCTTGCGGATATTGCTGTATCTCAGGACGGCCTCCGTTACCATTCCGGCTGGATTTGTAAAATTGATCAGCCAGGCATCGGGGCAAAGGGTTTCCATTTCCCTGCAGATGCTGAGGATAACAGGAATGGTGCGCAAACCTTTAAACAAGCCTCCAGGACCATTTGTTTCTTGGCCTAGAACCCCATATTTAAGGGGAATACGTTCATCTTTTGCCCGTGCTTCCAAAAGTCCTACACGAAATTGAGTGGTAACAAAATCTGCGTTTTCCAATGCTTCGCGCCTATTAAGTGTCATCTGAATGGAAATTGGCACATTTGCTTTTTCGACCATTCGTTTAGCGAGGCTACCTACGATCTCTAATTTTCTTTTTCCCTCTGGAACATCTGCAAGCCATATCTCTGATACGGGAAGTTCATCATAGCGTTTAATAAACCCCTCAATCAGCTCAGGCGTATAGGATGAACCGCCGCCAATCGTTGCGATCTTTAATCCTTTTTTATTCGTCATGCTTACACCTTCTTTGTCCGCTGATAAATTTCAACGATTTCTATGGCAAGATCTTTGACAGTCATGGCTGTCATTAAATGATCCTGTGCATGGACAAGGATGATAGGAAGGTCGTACTTTTCACCGCCGGCTTCTTTTTGAATCAGCTCTGTTTGGAACCGGTGAGCTTTAACGAACTCCTTATCGGCTTCTTCAAGTTTTTCAATAGCGAGTTCAAAGTTTCCTTTTTTGGATGCTTGTATCGCTTCCATCGCAAGGCTTCTTGCATTGCCGCTATGGGCGATCAGATGGAAGGAAAGCTCATATAGCTGTTCTTTATTCATAGATTCCCTCCATTATGAAGCAGCTTGATTTTCTTCGCTGAATTTCTGTTTATCCCACATGCGGAAGAAAGGATAATAGATAAAGAAGGCAATTACCATATTAATCAGCTGCATAATGAGCCCCGAGATTTTTCCGCCAGTTGCCAAGTACCCGCCAAAGAGTGGAGGCATTGTCCATGGAACACCGATTCCAGCTGGTTTAGCGACAAGTCCAGTCGTCATGCAAATGTAGGTTGCGATTGTAATCGCAATAGGTGTTAAGATAAATGGAATGATCAGCAGGGGATTCATGACAATCGGCATTCCAAACGTGACCGGCTCATTAATATTGAACACACCCGGTCCTATAGACAGCCGCCCAAGCTGTTTCATTTGCTGGCTTTTTGCAAGGAAGAGCATACAGAAGACCAGTGACAGCGTGGCCCCCGATCCGCCAATATAGATGAATAGGTCAAAGAACTGCTGAGTGAAAATATTTGGCAGAGCTTCTCCTGCTTGAAAGGCAACCCTGTTTTCATCCATAGAAGTCAGCCAGATCGGCCCCATGACTCCGCCGACGATACTTGCTCCGTGAAGTCCTGTAGACCAGAGAAGCTGAATCAGGATAACGGCGACAAGACTTCCGATCAAACTTCCTCCAAGGACGCCGAGCGGTTTACCAAGAAGGATGCCGACTACATTATGAAGACTTTCAAATGACGTATTTTCAACGAGTAACCGCAAAAGCCAGACAGATGTAAGAATAAAGAATCCAGGGATGAGCGCGGTAAACGAACGGCTTACTGCCGGCGGTACACCGTCAGGCATTTTGATTACAAGGTTTTTCTGAATAACGAACCTGAATATTTCAGTTGATAGGATGGCAAGAAGCATCGCAACAAACAGTCCTTTGCTTCCCATTAAAGCGGCAGGAATGGCGCCGCCGACCATAACAGCTTCTGATGCACCTTCTGCTAGAAACGGAACTTGGTAGGGAGTGGCCAAGAGGAATGCTGCAACAGAAACCGCACCAGCTGTAAGGGCATCAACACCATATGTTTCAGCAAGGCGATAGGCAATCCCGAAAGATGCAATCAGCGCCATAATGTCAAATGTGGCCCCGACTGGATAGAGAAGCTTTGTCAGCCATTGGTCCCCAAACACGCTTGCCATAAATTCCGGATACCCTTTGATCGGAAGAAATCCGAGTATTAAAAACACAGAACCGATAATAATGAGCGGCATTGTAAGAATAATACCGTCCCTTAAAGCCTGCAGATGCCGCTGCCCCGCAACCTTTGCGGCTGCCGCCATAAATTTTTCCTCAAAGAAGCGATTGACCTTTCCCATTCTAGTCACCCCTTAGCTGAATTAATAAGTCCTAACGCAAAATTTAGAACTTCCTTACCATTGCATGTTCCATAATGAAGCATATTGATGGAATCAACCGGAATTCCGCGTTCCTGCCCCTTTGTCTTTAATTGCGGCAGCAAATAGCGGACTTGCGGTCCGACGAGCAGGACATCCGCCTGATCCAAATGCTTGTTCACTTCACTGGCGCCAACAGCCCATATCCTGCAATCAAGTGCTTGCTCCTTCGCGCTTGCCTCCATTTTAGAAACAAGCAGGCTTGTTGACATCCCAGCAGCACAGCATAGTAAAATATTCACTTAAACAGCCCCTCCTTTTGTAAGCGATTTCATAAGTTGTTCAAAAAAATAAACGAGCTTAATAATAGGTATGGAGAATTTTTCGAAATATGTATGAGCTGGTTGCGGGAAAATAGAAAAATAAAGGCGGACAGGCTGAATTTGGAAAAGGGGTGCGGAGCACCGAAATGAGTGGTTTCAGGGTAAATCTGATAAACTCTCGATTTACGCTGATAAAACTTGAAAATAGACTGATAAACATTTAATAGGCACAGACTGTTGGGCAGATAAGCAGCGATAACAGCACAAAAAAGAAAAGAGCCCCCGCAGGAGAGCTCTTTACAGATCAACATCCTTATTTTTGCCGCTCTTGAAAATACCTCTGATGATCAAGAATGCAAGAATGAGTCCAATATAAATCAAGAACATGGCAACAAAACCCCAAAGTCCAACTATAGCATCTATAAATTCCATGTTTCCTCTATTAGTCAGGGCCTGCTGTATTTCTATTCCAAATACGAGAACAAACATAAATGTCAGTGTATATAAGAATGAGAGAGCAGTAATGCCAAATGGCAGCTTTGACAGCCATTTGGATAATAGATAAACGAACACAAATACGCCCATTCCGATGATGCCCATAATCCAAAAATGCAGGTCTTTATCTGTCACGTTCAGTCCAAGCGTCTGGTAGGCAGCCGCATTGATCATATCGTGTATATTATTAACGATTTCAGCTATAAGCTTAATAAAATCTTTCAGAATCATTCACTCATTTCTATTAAGGTGATGATTCTATTATACCTCACTAAGTCAATGCCGCTCTTTTCAGCAGGCGATGAATGGAGCGGTTTGCTTCTCTTAATATGAGTTCCTTATTCATTGTTTTCATGATGCCGTTTTCCATCACGATTTTTCCATTGATGATTGTTGTCTCAACATCTCCTCGTCCGGCAGAGTAAACAATTCTTGAAATAGGATCTGCTTCTGAAGGGTATGTATGGAACTGATTGAGATTCAGAATGACCATATCTGCTTTTTTCCCAATCTCAAGGCTGCCGATTTCATTTTCTAAGCCAGCGGCCTTTGCTCCGCCAATCGTCGCCATCTGAAAAACCGTTTTCGCATCCATGGCTGCAGGGCCATGAATCGGCTTTTGAAGAAGGGCAGCAAGCCTCATTTCATTAAACATATCCAGGTTATTATTGCAGGGAGCTCCATCAGCTCCAAGACTTAAACTCACATTCATATCGAGAAGTTCCTTTGTATCTGCTATACCGGAAGCGAGTTTAAGATTTGAACCGGGACAATGGCTTACATGTATGCCGCGTTCTTTAATAATCCGCTTCTCATTCTCATCAAGCCAGACGCAGTGGGCAAGAATCAGGCGTTCATTCGCAAGTCCGAGATGATCTAAATAGACGATGTTTCTCATGCCTGTTTCTTCAAGCACGACCTTAATTTCTGCTTGATTTTCAGAAGCATGAGTATGTACTTTCACATCATGTTCAATCGATAGCTCTCTTACTTCCTTTAACAGCTGTTCAGTGCAGGAAATGACAAACCTTGGAGAAAAAGCATAACGGATCCTGCCGTTATCATATAAATTCCATTTCAACAGCAAATCAACACTTTCCTGGATAGAGGACTCCGTTTTCTCTCTAAGTCCTGCAGGCACGTCAAATCCTTTATCCATCATGACTTTGCCTGATAACGCCCGGATTCCGCTTGCGGCAATGGCCTGAAAAGCAAAATCGGTATGGTGTACGGTTTCCATATCAACGATGGTGGTGGTACCGCTTTGAATCAATTCCCCAATTCCAAGCATCGCAGAATAATAGACAGATTCCCCGTCGTGGGATGCTTCAAGTGGCCAAATTCTTTTTTTCAGCCAATCCAATAATTCAAGATCATCTCCTCTGCCGCGGAAGAGCGTCTGGCATAAGTGAATATGTGTTTGAACAAATCCAGGAATAATGGTCCGGTTGGCAGCATCAATGACCTTTTCAGCAGGGTTCTGCAGATTTGGTCCAATCGCAGCAATCAGATCATTCTTTATGAAAATATCTCCTGTAAAAATATCATTCTGTTCATTCATCGAAATGATTTGTGCATTTTTTATAAGAAGAGAGCCCATAGAAAACCTCCGCCTAAAAGTGATATGAATCATTATATGCAACCTTCTGATTGAGAATTTTATAAAATATGAGGTTATAAAAAGTTAATATAGGAATATAGTGAAAATACGAATCAACGCTTTAACGTTTTAAAACGTTGTAGATTTAAGGGGGATTTCCAAGTAAAATAAATAAAATAGGATTTTTATCAGAAAGGGATGGAGAACTGTGAGATATACAAAAAAAGAGTCAAATGAATTGATTGCAGCTGCTTTTCACCTTTTAAGGAACAGAAAAGTAGCTACTCCTAAACAAATTGCAGATGATCTGGAAGCACAAACAGGCAAACGGGTATCGTCTCCCTCCGCATTTATGGTAAAGGTTATCGAACGCTATCCTTCTGTCGTAAAACCAAGAAGAGGGGTTTATATGATCAGGGAAGGATAAATTTTTTTCTGATTTTCTCTTATTCTACTATAGAAAAATCATAAACACTCCAATTGTGTGAGAAAATGTAACAGACTATTTTATACGTAAAAAAGAACCTCTGATCGATCAGGGGTTCCATTTTTTTATATGAAAAGCAAGTAAATAGGTTTGCTCATTCGTGTCTTGCTTTAGCGCCTAGCTCACCGGTCAGAACGGCTCCTCCAATAAATTCAAAACCGGACTTTTCCGTCGGATCCTTATCTGGCTTTCGGAGCTTCCGCTTTTTTTAAGAAAGAAATTCATTCGGATTCAATCCGAGTTCATTGCAGATATCAGCTACCACTCTTTGTTCATTGTGGTCGAAATGACCATCAGCAAAGCCAATTGCGATGCAGTAGCGTGCAACAAGTCTTGCAATTTCAGGCTTTGATCTGACTTTGCCAAGTGCTTTAAATGCTTCAGCACGGCCGATCATAGGATCCCTTTCAATTCGCTGTACATATAGATTGAACTGCTGAATGACTTTATTTGTATCAAAAACGCGCAATTCCTCACTGTGATTCACAAATTCCATCATTTTTTGGCGTTCAGCCGGATCTAATCTGCCATCTGCCATTCCTACTAGTGCGCATGCGGAAACAACAGCTTCAAGCACGTCCTGGCTCTTGTACTTCTGGAACAATTCCATTGCTTTTCTTTTTTGCTGGTTGGCCCAGTCTGCATAATCCGTCTGATTTGGAGACCAGGAATTTCCGCAGCTGTTGCATGTGAACTTCAGCTTTTTTTTTCCGATAAATCCTCCCAATAAACCGACAGGACCCAGAATTAAACCGCCGACAGCCGCTTTTCCAAGACCAAATCCTTTTTCACCAGTCCGGACATTTGTTGAATGACAGCGGATACAGCTGATGTTTTCGCCGCTGTATGTATGTGATCCTTGAGCAGGAGGCTGAGAATAAGATTGGTTTGTTTGACCATATGCAGGTTGACCAAATGATGGATTTTGCTGATTATAGGACGGACTCTGCTGTCCAAAAGCCTGATTCTGCTGCCCGTATACTGGTGAAGGCTGAGAGTATGAAGGCTGAGTCTGGTTTTGCTGAAATCCTTGTGAATGAATTCCTGCCGCCGGTGCAGGCTCATCATCAACAGATACTCCGAAATTGCGGCACAATGCTGCAAGGCCGCCCTGGAAGCCGCTTGCAATCGCATTGAATTTCCATTCGCCGTTATGTCGATAAAGCTCTGCTGCCACAATCGCTGTTTCAACAGTGAAGTCTCTGCCAAGATTAAATCGGATGAGCTCTTCATTATTAAGAGGATTAAAGATTCGCACATATGCATTTTGGACTTGTCCGAAGTTTTGCTGCTTCATTTGTGCATCATGAATGGTTATCGTAAAGGCAATGCGGTGGATGGACTGAGGAACAGCCGTTAAATGAATCTGAATTTGTTCATCATCCTGATGTCCTGCGCCTGTGCGATTATCACCAGTGTATAGAATCGAGCTATTTCCGCCGTTCGGATTATTATAAAAAACGAAGTCAAGATCACTGTTTACTTTGCCGGATTGTCCCAGCAAAAACGCCGAAGCATCGAGATCGTATGCAGACCCATGCTGGCTCACATCCCATCCTAATCCTACAATGACATTCTGAAGACCAGGATTGGTTTTTGTTAAATCAACTTTTTGACCTTTGCTGAGCGTAACACCCATTCAATTGTTCACTCCTTAGGTAAATTTTATCATAAAATTATTTCAAAAATATGTAAAAATAGTAAATTCCTTTACTAATTAAATACTAAGTCTTTTAAACTATTTTTTCAATGATTAGCTGTTATTTCTTTAATGGATAGGATTTGTGGCAAGTGCCTGAAGCTTGATGGTAAAATACTTTATACAGAAACATTTTCAGGGAGGGGATTTAGCTTGAAAAAAAGAGTTGTTGTAACAGGTCTTGGAGCCGTCACTCCGGTTGGAGATACAGCGGAAGAAAGCTTTGATCGCATTATAAAAGGGATAAGCGGAATTGGACCCTTATCTCATATTGATTCTAGTATTTATAACGTGAAAGTTGCTGCAGAAGTAAAAGATTTTAAACCCGAAGAGTATATGGATATGAAAGAAGCACGAAGAATGGGCAGGTTTACACAGCTGGCTGTAGCTGCAAGCAAAATGGCTGTTAAAGATGCAGAACTTACAATTGATGAAAACAATGCAGAGAGAGTCGGAGTCTGGATTGGTTCAGGCATCGGAGGTTTAGGAGAGTTTGAAGAGCAGCACATTAAATTTCTGGACAAAGGTGTAAGACGGGTAAGCCCCTTTATTATTCCAATGCTGATTCCTGACCTTGCAGCAGGGAGAGTTTCTATTGAGCTTGGTGCAAAAGGAATCAACTCTTGTACAGTAACGGCCTGTGCGAGCGGGGCAAATTCAATTGGCGATGCTTTTAAAGTGATACAGCGGGGAGATGCTGATGTCATGATTACCGGCGGAACAGAAGCCGCGATTACTCCAATGACGGTTGCCGGATTTTCAAATATGACAGCCTTGTCTACAAATCCTGATCCTCAAACAGCCTCAAGGCCTTTTGATAAAAACAGAAATGGATTTGTCATCGGAGAGGGGGCAGGCATTTTAATACTTGAAGAGCTTCAGCACGCATTGGCAAGGGGGGCGGAGATCTATGGAGAAATTGCCGGGTATGGGGCAACAGGTGATGCTTTCCATATCACAACACCTGCACCAGAAGGCGAAGGCGGTCAGCGTTCGATGATAATGGCGCTGCAGGATGCAGAATTAAAGCCTGAAGATGTTGATTATATTAATGCTCATGGCACAAGCACTCATTATAACGATCTTTACGAAACACAGGCTATCAAAGCCGTCTTCGGCAGTCATGCCTATAAGCTCCCGATTTCCTCAACAAAGTCCATGACAGGTCACCTGCTGGGTGCAGCAGGTGCAATAGAAGCTATTTTTTCTGTAATGGCTATTAGAGATAAGGTGATTCCGCCTACAATTAATTATGAGACAGCCGATCCTGAACTTGATTTGGATTACGTTCCGAATGAAGCAAGAAATCAGGAGCTGAACGCTGTTTTAAGCAATTCACTTGGATTTGGCGGTCATAATGCGACGCTGATTTTTAAAAAATATAATTAGAAGAAAGCCGGCTGATGAGCCGGCTTTAAATATGCAATTTATCAAGTGATTTTCGTATTATATCAATGGATACAAGCCATATATCTCCCTATTTTCCCTATTTATCTTCCATTTTTAGAAATTTCTCCACACTAAAGCAAACTCTTGTGAATCCAAATTGCGGCCTGACAGCCGTCTCCCATGGCAATCGTAACCTGTTCGGAATGAACTCCGACATCTCCTGCAGCCCAGACATGCTTGACACTTGTCTCTTTAGTCCTTGGATTCACCACCACATGCTTGTTCTCCAGTCTTTCTGCTCCGAGCATTCCTGCCAATTCAGAATGAACAGTATTGCCTCCAAACGCAGCAAATGCACGGTCACCGTATATCTTTCTTCCATCAGAGAGCTGAACACCTGTAAACGCAGAAGTTCCATTTACTAACACAGAATCAATAGCTTCATCCACGCAGCCAATTCCTTTTTCACGCAATTTCATTTTTATATCCTCAGGCAAATACTCTTTTTCATGATTGATATAGGTAAGATCTTTTGTCCAATATGTAAGAGTGAGAGCCATATTTGCTCCAGAAGTCCCTGATCCGAGCACCAAGGTTTTTTTTTCCTGCACCTCATAGCCGTCACAGTCAGGGCAAACATAAATACTTATCCCAAGACAAGGGTACAAATTAGGTATGTGAGGCAGGCGATCAGTTAAGCCGGTTGCAATTAAAATTCTCATCGCCTCATGCCTCTCACCATTTTCTGTCTTCACATGAAAGATAGAATCAGCTTTACTGACACTTGTTACATACCCATTTAAAAAATGAACACCTGACCGTTCTGCCTGAACTTTACCAAGCTCCCGAAGCGTTTTTCCGGATACGCCCTCAGGCCATCCTAAAATATTATGGTAGCACCTGCATAGAGAAGAACGGCCTGAACCTGAATCAATTACCAGTACCCTGCGATTATAGCGCCCAAGCTGTATAGCAGCCTGAAGACCTGCAATACCTGCGCCGATTATAATGCATTCGTATGTATTTTTCATTGATTAACACGCCTTTGTTGAAAAGATAGTGTTAGGATGTGTTAATTTTGGAATGTGATTCTTCAGATTCATTAGCAATGAAAACAAATTCCTTCATTTCTCAGAAAAAAGAAACATTTACCAAATACCAATGACCATTCAACCGACTTTTTCAGAAGGAGTTTTTATGGGTATAAAAACTTACAAACAGCCACAGTTGATAAAGCGCTTACAAAATAAAAACTTGTATCATATGTCACCTTTGCAGATTCCATTCTAAAGAACGCTTTTTTACAAAAGCCACCACTTGTATGATGATTCCTATTAAACTAAAATGGGACTTTAGAATAAAGGGAGGGAAAAAATGAATGTCTGCTCAGTCAACAGGTGCAACGAGTGAAAAAAGCAGAAATTACATTTTTGAGATTCATTTTTTAAGGGCATTTGCCTGCATCGCAGTAGTAGGAGTACATGTAACTGCGACACATTATTATGCTAATGAACAAACATGGCACTGGTTTACGTATTTTCTTAATCAGTTAGGCAGGTTTGGTACTACGACATTCGCTGTCATCAGCGGTTTTCTCCTTTTTTACCAGGTAAAGAGGAAGGGCTTTGAAATGGGAAGCTTTCTCAAATCACGCTTTTCTAAAATATTGATACCTTTTCTGATCTGGAGCTTGGTATACCGTGTTCTTACTTACTATTATGATAAACAGGCCGTCGGAGATCTTTGGGAAGAATTAAAGAAGATTCTGATGGGAGAATCTTTTTATCATCTCTATTTTGTTGCCATTGTTGTTCAGTTTTATTTTATTTTCCCTTTTATACAAAAGCTGTTTCGGACAAAGACGCTAATGCTTGTTTTTGCATTTATGGCTCTCATAATCAGTTATAAATTATTTGGATTTAACCCGGGAATAGAAGGGGCTTTTGGAGAGTTTTTAGCCAGTAAAACATTTATGCCGATCTGGGTGTTTTATTTTGCATTTGGCGGTGTACTAGCTTACTTTTGGGAAGAAATTGTCCGTTTTGCAACAAAACGTCCTTGGCAAATGCTTGCTCTTGCTCTGATTATTTCTGCAGGAGCAGTTGTAGAGTACAAGGTTACTGGACAAGTATCAAACCGGAGGCTGACAAATTTGATCAACATTCCGCTCCTATGTATTGCTACAATAGGCATTTATCCTCTGCTGTCGAAGTGGAGAGTGATTAATAAACCACTGAAGCTAATTGGGCAATATTCAATGGGTATTTATCTCATTCATCCGATGATCTTGTATCTATTTGCGAATCATATGCCGAAAGATTATTGGACAGTAGCAAATGTACCTCTGATGTTTTTAGCGGTCATGCTGATTGCAGTCTTGTTTATCCGGCTCCTGCAATTTATACCGCTTAGCGGCTTTATTATACCTGTACCGAAAATCAAAAAATCAAAGCGTACTGTTCAGTCAGAATTTGTTGAGAATAAAGTACAGAAGTCTGCATAAATGAAAAGTCCAGTATATAGCTGGACTTTTCAGACTGTCGACAAATCCCCCCTTTTTGGGGTACGGAAACGATTCGAAGAATGAGGGGCCACTATGGAAAACAAAGCCAAAAATGAAAAATTAGACGTTAAATGACAATAAAATTGTTCCATTTAAAGGGCCAGATTGTTGAATAAAGGAGTAGGCTAAATATTAAATTTAAACTAGGCAGAATAAACATAAGTTAATATAACAAGGAAAACTTTTTCAAATATAGAACTACTTAATATAGTAGGTTAATTCAAAGAAAACAGTCAAAATTATTTTGAAGAGAATGAGGAGTTAAAAATTGGAAAAATATCAGTTGGTAAAAGAAAAAATAAATAAATACGGACAAGGCCATCTCCTTTCCTTTTATGAAGAGTTAAATCAAGTAGAGAAAGATTCATTACTTAATCAATTAAGTGAAATTGATTTCAAGGAAATAGAAATTGCATCCCAAAAATTATCTAATCCATGCAACAAAAGTAAGCATAAAATTACCCCAATCGAATCTGAATCCGTCCAAAATCTTACCGATTCAGAAATAAGAATGTATAAGGAACAAGGATTTAAACTTTTGAAAGAAAAGAAAGTAGCAGTTGTACTATTAGCAGGAGGACAGGGCACTCGGCTTGGTCATGATGGACCAAAAGGTACCATAAGTATTGACAGTTCATCTCAAATGTCTCTGTTTGCATTGCAGGCTGAAAGACTACGAAAACTAGAGGAACAAACAAATACGATAATACCTTGGTATATTATGACTAGCCCGATAAATGATAAGGAAACAAAGAAATTTTTCAGCAAAAATAATTATTTTAATTGTAATCCAAACCAAATCTTTTTCTTTCAACAAGGACTTATTCCTTCATTGACACCTCAAGGTAAAATTATTCTGGAGAGTAAGTCGAAAATCTTTATGGCACCCAACGGAAACGGAGGGGTATTTGCTTCAATGAAGTCAAGCGGGGTGCTTAAGGAACTAAAAATGAAGGGTATACAGTGGGTTTTTTTCAATAATATTGATAATGCTCTCGTTCAAGTTGCAGATCCCTTGTTTATTGGGTTCGCGGATAAAAAAGGGTCTGAGGTATCAAGTAAATCCGTTGAAAAGAGAGAACCAGATGAAAAAGTAGGAGTATTATGTTTATCCAACGGAAAACCTGCTGTTATTGAATATTCTGAAATGAGTAAAGAAGAATGTGAGGATAAAAACTTTAATAATTCTAACATTGGAATCCATCTTTTTCGTCTTTCATTCCTTGAGAAAACTGTTGATGTTAATCTTCCTTATCACTTTGCTCATAAGATTATCCCCTCAACCAATGAAAATGGTCAAACGATTAAAACTAACAAACCAAATGGATACAAGCTCGAAAGATTTTATTTCGATATTTTTCAATATGCTGAGAGCATGTCTATATTACAAGTGCTAAGAGAAAAGGAATTTGCACCTATAAAAAACCGAATTGGAAAAGACAGCTTGGAAAGTGCAAAAAAAATGCTATTAAGTCAATAAGAATTTTTAAAGATTTAAAGAACAGTATTTCAACAATCGGGCGCTTTAATTGAATAAGATAATTATTTATAGACTGATCGGTTTTTACCGTTCAGTCTATTTTTTATCAATAAGGTTTACTCTATTGATAAGGTAGCGATTTATTGATTTTTAAGGATTTACAGCTTCTCAAATACACTTATCAAAATTGATTAAATGGTATTTATCCCCATAGTGGCCCCTGAAATACAGAATCGTTTCCATACCCCTTTTTGGGGGATTTGTCGGCAGTTTTTTTATATAATGAAAATAGAACAATACAGAGGTGATTTGGATATTGTCTAAAAATAATCAAATGAATCGCGATCAACTAGAAATGATTACACTTGAACAGTTGGTGCCGGAAGATCACTTAGTCCGTAAAATTGAACAAGCTCTCGATTTTTCTTTCATCTATCCATTAGTAGAGAAAGTCTATTCCGCAGATCGAGGTCGTCCAAGTATTGATCCGGTCATATTGATTAAAATGACCTTCACTGGTTTAGTATTCATTTTTTAAAAACCATACCTTAGAACGGAAAATAGAGAGCTTTTTTCTCAACGAATCAAAATATTATAGCCAACACTCCGAAGATACCAAAAACTATGAGTGTATCAATCTCACCATCCGTAAACCATCGATCTTTTATTAGATATGAATTGTAACTACCTTCAATTTTTATCATCTTTTTCGGTCTATCCGATCTTAATGGTAATTCCTCCTTGATTTCTGATGATTCGTTCGGAAGAAATCTCCCCTTCTCGTCTCGTAATCTGTGGCTCACATCTATTTCTTTGCTCCTGATATTCGGGTGATCCTGCAGCTGTTCCAAAAACTCTCCCAATATCATTTTCTCTTCGATTGTTAGCATTGACGTCCTTACCTCCCTCTTGTTTTGGTGGGTTTCTATCCAGCCAGAATCCATGTTGATCAGCATCCCATTTAGGAGGGGGAAGGGGGACGTCTGCCTTTTTAAATTGTTTCAGTAGTAATTCAAAGTTTGGAGAAAAGGCAGCTACAAATAATGCTGCCCTCATTATTTGATTACGATCTAATTTAGTTGCATGGAATAAATCGTCTACGTAATCCTTAAATTCATCTGCATAACGGACAGTGGGGCGATACACCATTATTTAGATGTTTCCTTTATCATCTTTTCTAGAAGCTTTTTGCCTTCCTCTGTGAGATAGACGTCCTTACCTTCAAGTAGTGAAATAGCCAATTCCTTTGTCATATGAATTCCTCCCTTATGTAACGCCTTTTCTTTGACGTCCTGATACATGCTATTAGGTACTGGTTGTCCACTATTCCTACGAATTGGAGAAAGTTTTAAAAATTGGAGTATTGGACATAATGGCTACTAATAAGCAAAGGGAGGGAGATTTATATGAGTTGGTTTGGTTTAGGAAAAAAACGTTCGAGGTTCGGTAAATACCTTGATAAAAATTCTATTACACAGCAGGAAATAGCAAAGGAAAGTGGAGTTAGCAAAAGTACTATTAGTCGGCTATGTGATCCAGAAGAGTTTGAACCGAGCATAAAAAATGCAAAGAAAATTATCAAATCATTAAGGAAACATGATTCTAACATTGATTACACAGACTTTTGGGATATGTAGTTAGGAGGTTTTGTTTTTCCCCTTCTTTTTGGGGTGTGAGGCAGTCGCTCTTTGCGTATCTGAATAACGAAAAAAACCTATTGTGAACGGTAGGCAGGCGGTTTCTCGCTTTATACTTTTCAGAACAAGCCGAGTATCAACACCTCCTTTTTGGGTTTGCTCGAGAAATTTGAAAAATCAATGGGAAAGGTGGAGATTTTTTTTGCCCTTTAAAAAAATACTACCTGTCATTGAATTTTCAAAAGCCTACTCGGAGTGTTCGGAAACAGCTTTTAAATCGTTCTGATGATCTTCTGGGGTACCGCCAGCAAAACGCGGTTTGCTATCAGGACCCCCTTCTGAAATGTTTGGAGACTAGGGGCGTTTTTTATTATTTTTGTGGTCCAATATTAGTTATATATAAACGGGGGTAGTCCGAGATAAGTCCAAAAGCGGCACGATAGATAGAAAAAAATGTAAAAAGGGCACAGAGGCCCTTTCCATCAAGCACTTTCCAGCCGCAATAAACTTCAGAACAACGATTGAACCAGAGTTTTCTAGAATGGTAAATCAATATATTGGTTAATTGCCCCACGGACAGGAACTCTACTGAACTGACCATCTTGTGGAACAACATGCATAGGTATTCCATGAATGGGTCGCATCATCATATTGGGAGTAATCTTTGAATTGGGAATCATTGCAAAACGAAACCGCTGCAGAAGTACTGCAAGTACTACTTTCATTTCTTGTGTAGCAAAATTCCAACCGATACACATGTGTTGTCCAGCACTAAATGGGAGATATTCGTATGGTGATCGCTTAATAGAACTCCAGCGCTCTGGTTTGAAACGATCAGGTTCATCATAAAGTTCAGGTAGTCGATGTGTAATCATCTGGTTGAAGAAAACATTAGTTCCTTTGGGAATCGTAAAACCACCTAATTCACAGGATTGAGAAGTAATTCTTACGCCTATTCCGGCAGGTGGCAAGAGTCGTAGGCTTTCTTTTATGACACCTTCTAACAACGATAAAGAAGATAAATTTTCAAGAGATGGTTCGCTACCTTTTAATGTACCATCTAATTCTTCTAAAAGATTAGACAGGATCTCAGGATGCTGGCTTAGTAGAAAAATAGACCAAGTAAGTGCATTTGCTGTTGTTTCGTGACCTGCGACATACAAAGTAAAAGTATGTCCAACTAGTTCATCGTTACTTAGCCCAGAACCGTCTTCATCGCGAGCTTGAATCAACGATGCAAGTACATCGGTTGCGTTTGCCTCTGATCGCTTTTTTTCTATCATGTCTCGAACATGCTTATCTAGTTGCTCAGCACTCCGCAAGGCTTGATGATAAGGAGTTCCTGGAATATTAACAGGAGCAAGGGTAACCCATAGGAGAGATTTTGTCATCTTATGAATATACTCACCCATTTTATCTAATTCTTCTTCGTTATAAAATCCAAATAAAGTTTTAACAGCAATACGTTGTGTCAACTTTTTCATCTCTTGGTTTAATTCAATTTGAGGTTTCTTTTCCCAGTCATCCCCAAGCCGATGAGTTAGAGAAATCATATCGTTGCAATAAGATACAATTTGCTGACGATGGAAAGCAGGTTGCATCAGACGACGATGTTTTTTGTGTTTTTCTCCTGTCATTAAAATTAAATTGTTATAAAACATTTTTCCAAGTAGAGATTCTTCTGGTACATTAAGTAGAGAAGAACTAATTTGAAACAGATCTGGATCTGTTAGAATCTGTTGATTAAACTCTGGACCAAAGGCAAATACATAGGATGGTTTCTTTCCTTGTCCCAGTGCAACAATATTTCCATACGTATCATGTAACCAGCGGGAATAGGTAAATGGGTTACGATAAAAACGCAACATATTAATTTTCCATCCAAATAAAGATCGTGGTCCAGGAATACTTTTTCTCTCCCCTATACTAGTAATACGATTTTTCCTTCCCATAGGAAGCACCTCTTTTGAGTGAAATGAAATGATTTAATGATTATTATTCATTTTATGCTAGAATAGACAAAAAGGGAATATGTTTTGTATAAATTTTTGATTATCATTACAAAACATTCAATTATGAGGTGATGGAATGGATGGATACTTACTTCGTACGGAAAAGAAAAAAGAACAGATTGTAAGAACAACATTTGATTTGTTGTGTACATATGGAGCTAAAAAAATGAGTATTTCAGAGGTAGCCAAAAAAGCAAATGTATCACCTGTAACCATTTATAATTATTTTGAAAGTAAAGACCAATTGATTCGAAGTACCTTGTTTTATATCATGGAAAATAGGATAGCTGAGTATGAAACTATCCTATCGCAAGATATCCCTTTTCACGAGAAGATGAAAAAGATCATGATAGATCAAGAGGAAACAGCAGAGAATCTAAAAATAAACTTGCTACAAAGTCACTTGGACGATGTGACCATGAAAGCACATATGGATGAATTTTATCGAAAAAGAACACTTCCTTTTTTCAAAAAGCTAGTGGAAGAAGGAAAAAAGGAAGGTTCAATACATCCTGATATCTCACTAGAATCCATCATTTTCTATATTCAGATGTTTAAAGAAGCTTTAGCCAAACCAGGATTTTTTCAGCATACAAACTCATCCATGCTTCGTGATCTAGATCATCTGTTGTACTATGGGCTAGTTGGAAAATCAGAAATGGATAATTAATTGATAATCATCTATGTTTCAAAAATTCCATTATTTTATCTTTGGTGAACTCGTGGTGCTCACTAAACAAAATTAGGTGACTCTCTGCCTCTGAAAGAAAAAGACAAATAAGGGGTACCGCCATTTGAAAATTCTGCATCGCCTTTATCAGCTGCTCAAAAAGAACGGTCGTAAATGTCATCGGTATAAGAAGATGACCGTCTTTGATATTCTAGGGGTTGTGTATGAAACGACGGTGAAGCATAGACAAGCTGCCTAGCGAAAAAATCGCGTTTTTAAAGGCTTTTTTGGCATGCTTACTTTTCCATCACTCGCTAGTTTTGAAACAAGGATTATTTCGTATCTAGTAATTTACGTTATTAGCTTGATGGGTATGTGGCGGTACCCAAGGTCTTCTGTACCAACTGCTATCGCCTTAAACAGTAATGGAAAGTAATCTTTAATCATATAAATCGCTTTGTATTCACTCAGCTCCTGCTTTTTCTTTTCAAGCAGAAGCTGTCGCATTTGAAACATCGTAGAAGAACAGAGGAGAATGCCAATGAGTTGTCCATATAAATGGCACTCTAGGCGTTCTCTTTTCATATTTTTACATTCATCAATTTCGAAGAATGACTTCCACGTTTTAAACAAAATCTCAATCTGCCAACGAAGTGAATACAATGAATGCACGTAGTTCGTTGTTACTTCTTCTGGCGACGTGTTTGTAATATATACATTCATGCCCATTAAACGTTTAATTTTATCCTTCATGACAATGCCTTTCTTCATTTCACGTATCACTTGGTTTTTCAGGCGTGTTTGCGTTTGATCATCAGTTAAACGATGGATAATGACACGTGCTGGAAGCTTCTGATTTTGGCCAATGTATGCATCGAGGATTTCCATCGTTGCACCAAGTGTTAGACCAGACATCATTTGTGTCATATCAAGTTGGATGTATTCTGTTTGCTTTTTTAACGTGCCATTTTTGAAGTATTCTGGCTCAGGGTTTTTGATATAAATACGTGTATTCAGCTTCAACCGCGAGATATAGTAAGCCTCTTTATCATGAATGGCTTGTAAGTCTCCTAAATCGAAGTAACCAAGATCACGCAAACATAAATCGCCTGCCTCAACGGTTTCAAGGCAGGTGGTACCGTATGTTTTATCATTATTCTTTCCTGGTCCAAGCTGCATGTTAAGAAATTGACCACTCAGTAAATCATATTCCAATTGGATTTTCACGCCTGCCGTATTACTACTCCCACCTGAACCTTGATAGTCAGTGGCGAAATGATCAGGCAGTTGAAACACTGTCGCATCTAAGATACGGATACGATTAAAAGTAGAAATCATGTGTGCAGAAAGCGATTGATTTGAACAGAGTTTTTTTGAGAGAAGAGAAGTAAAGACTTCTCTAAGAAATGCGACAGCTGCTGGATTAAAGCGTTGATTCAGTCCTTCTGGGCTAATTAGTACCCCAGTGGAAGCTTCTAACCGACTGCACAAATGTGTAAGTGATGTGCTAGCGATTTCCTGACTGAGCCATACGCAAAGGGCAATGAGTTCGTTTGCTTGATACTTACTAGATCGCTGTACAAAGCCAACTTGTTTGGATATGTTCTGTAGGACTACTGGAGATAAAAAGTATTGTAGCTCTTGTGCGAAAAGATTTAGTTCATTTGAAATGATAGGATTCATCAAAAACGCCATCCTTTCTCGTAAACTTCTTACGATAAGCATAGCGTTTTTTCATTTTGAGGGTATGATTTTAACTTCGCTTGATGGGTATGTGGCGGTACCCCTTATAGTAAAATTAATAAAATATTAACCTATTACAAATTACTGTTAATTTAATGTAAAAGAATATAAATATATGTTTATTTATCTATAACATCGTGCAAATAACAATAGGCTTCGAAGGAAAAATACGAGCGCTTTCTCGCTCTGTCCAACCTATAAAACATTTCATAGTACCATTTCATTAAGTCAGGTGTTTTAATTGAATAACGCAAAAAAAGTAGACGAGTGTTCCCGTCTACATTCTTTTATTTATTAAACGGCAGGCTTGTCCTGCTTTTTGTCCACAGAAATGACCTCTGGCTTTTTTTCTTCAACCTTCACTTCTTCTTTATCTTCACCGGACACTAGACCTTTGGTAGCACTCTTAAATTCACTTAGGGTATGACCAAACGCTCGACCGATCTCAGGCAATTTGGAAGGGCCAAAAATGATTAAGGCAATGACCAAAATTAAGATCAAACCGGGGATCCCAATATTTGTGAACATAGCACTTCACTCCCATCGAATTTTAGGTTACGGAGTTGTAACCAGGGCATCATAAATCTTCGTTAAGCCCGGCTTTCCGTTTTCCGCCAAGAAGGAAACCCGTGTTGAAATCGGCGCATCCGGTCTGCTTACGTAAGGAAGCACCATGTAGTCGCTCTGCCAGTTATCGGGGGTTACGGTACAACGTACATAACCGCGCTGGTTATTAAAAAATTTAATCTGCGGATTGGCAGCTAAAATTCGTTTGAAGATTCCTGTAGCTTCATCGGTGCCGTCAAAGCCGGAGGTGATGGATGAGCCGACAAATTCCACGCCGATTGTTTCCGACTCTGGATCCTTGGACGCTTTAATTTCGCTGGCCCAGTGTTGATGGACATCCCCGGTGAGCACGACAAAATTGAAAATCCCCTTCTTTTGCACAAAATCGAGGATGCGTTCGCGGGAAGCGGGATAGCCGTCCCAAGTATCCATGTTGAAAAGTTCATCTTCCGCCGGACTATAATCCCGATAGGAAAAGTAGACCTGCTGCGCCAGAACATTCCATGCCGCTTTCGAGCTGCCCAGCCCTTTCAGCAGCCATCGCTCTTGTTCAGCACCGATCATCGTCCGTTTCGGATCCATGGACTCGGATGAAGGCGGCTTGAAACCGTCTCCGTTGGCCTGATCATCCCGGTATTGGCGGGTGTCGAGGGCATGAAAATCGATTAACTTGCCGTAGGAGAGCCGCCTATACAGTTGCATGCTTGCCCCATTCGGAAGAGCGCTGCGCCGCAGGGGCATGTGCTCATAGAAGGCTTGGAAAGCAGCGGCCCGACGGAGAACAAAGTCTTCTACGGACTGGCCTTGTTCAGGAATACCGCCGGCCCAGTTATTTTCCACTTCATGATCGTCCATCGAAACCAGCCAAGGGAATGCCTCATGGGCTGCCCTTAAATCGGCATCGCTCTTGTAAAGCGCATACCTGTTGCGGTAATCGTCCAGCGTGATAATCTCCGGTCCGTTATGCTTTCGGATTGCATTGTCCATAGGACCAGCCTCGTAAATATAGTCTCCCAAATGAACGACTAAGTCTAAGTCTTCTTTTGCCATATGGCGATAAGCGGTAAAGTAGCCTTCTTGGTAATGCTGGCAGGAGGCGAAAGCAAATGTCATTTTCGCCACATCTTCCCCAAAGGCCGGTGTGGTCTTGGTGCGGCCGATAGGGCTAATATCCGGACCGGATTTAAAGCGGTAATAGTACACATGGTTCGACTCCAAGCCTTCCACTTCCACATGAATAGAGTGACCTAGTTCCGGTCTAGCATATTCCACACCATGCTTGACAACATGCTTAAAGCTTTCATCAAGAGCGACTTCCCATCTTACAGGAACGTCATGGGACTTCATTCCACCGCCATTAAGCGGGTCAGGGGCCAATCGGGTCCATAGTACGATTCCGTCCGGAAGCGGTTCACCGGATGCGACTCCTAAGGTGAACGGATAATCTTTAAATTGGGGCGCAGCTTCTACTGAACGGTTTCCTACAAGGGAACTCGAGATCGTCAATCCTAAGGATAGAACGGCTAACCTGCTTGTAGTACTGAGAAAACTCCGGCGGTCCATCTCACCAGATTTCAGGTGGTCTAGATTCATCATGCGTTGCAAAATATTGAGTTTTTCTTGATCCATGTTTGTTTCATCTCCTTCTCCCTAATATTAAAGACGAAGTGTTAAGTAAGAGTACAATCATTTTAATGATCTTGTAAAGTTAAGAAATCAGTCCTAAAGTTTCAGAATATATTTTTGGATGCATGATGATTGGATTATCTCAACGAGGAAAGGGTGATTATCACAGTCCCTTATTCCCAGAAAACAGCCGATGCGGTTCGTAATTTTCATTGAAAAGAGAAAAAAATCCTAGGATTAACGTAAAATTTATATAAAGAGACTTAACGATAAAAGGGATTCGAGCAGCTATTCGAAACGGAGTCAAATTCGGCAGAAAGAAATTCGAAATTGATAAAAAATTTAAATCGCCTATCACGATTGGAAACAAAATAAGATAACAGCTGTGGGAGCCATGAAAAGAGTAGGTATGAAAATTCTACAGAAGGGTAAAGGAATACGAATTAAGGTTGAAATCAGCAACCTTTGTTTTAATCTAACTTAACAAAGGTTACTGATTTCGTTATTCCACCTTTTCGGGGGGATGTGCAAAAACACCCTCTTGGCATTGAACAAACAACCGTTTGTTCCTGCCTACCGGTGAGGGAGCCCCTCAAGGATCGAGGGGTTGGGGAGTTGAATTAAAGGGGGGGCTGGGGAAGAGTTCCCCAGCAGGTTTGGACAGAGTCCATGGTTTTTTCAAACTTCCAATATAGGCCTTAATGATAAAAAAAGCGCCAATTAGGGGTCCAGACACATACCTATCAAGCTAAGAGAAAGGACTACCCCCAAAATGAAAATTTCATAGCTTCTTTACTAAATTGCTCAGAATTTTCGTTTTGGGGTAAATATGGAATATTAGCTTGATGGCGATGGGGTACCGCCAACATTTTAACGGAAATATACGTTGAGACAATTTATGGAAGTTGAAAGTCAGTTTTTATTACGCTAAGCTTCCTTTCGTGTCAATGATACTCATTGTATTTTTATGTATCATTGACTAAATATTGCTAACCCTTGGCACACTAAGGTTTTTTGGCAGTTAAGTTTATTTAGTAGCACTTCATAATTTTTAAATGATACTTAATGTATAGATTAGGACTATTATGTATCATGAAATGAAATAAAATGTCTTAACGTATAAAAAGGTTAAAATGTTGTCTGGACCCCTTTAAGAGAAACCAAAGCTTGTTTTGTACTGTCGAGAAACTTCATTTCTGTCGTTAGTAATGTTCCATCAATGTCAAAAACAATAAATTTTTTACTCATTTTCTTTCACCACTTTAAGCTACTATTTTTTTGATCTTTGATTATTATATATACCAAGTGTACATAGAGATGCCATTTATTATATTGGGGCCTTACCTCTACCCCAGAAGATGGGGCTTTAAACAGAATCTCTTTCCACAATGCGATAAGGTATTTTAATTTTTTCTCTTGATTTTTTTATCACTAGGCTACAAGCTTGTTCACCGATTTTCGTTAACTGGTGATCCACTGTAGAAATACCCATACCCATACCAATTGGTTGATTTTCTTGACCAATGATTGCTAAATCAGTAGGGATTTTCAATTGTTGAGACTTAGCAAATAAATACATACCACCAGCCACTTCATCTCCATTCGCATAGATAGCTGTTGGTCTTTTCGGTAAATGCAGGAATTGCCTTGCTGCTTCATATCCGTCTTCTAAGCAGTGACATGCTGAAATATGATATTCAGGTTGAAGTTCACCAAAAATCTCAGTATAAGCATCAATCATTTGCTTCGTGCTATTACTTTCTAGTCTAGCAGTTGTAAAAGCTATCGCATTATGCCCTTTGTTTTTTAATAATTGAAAGGCATCTAGATAAGAAGAATAGCGGTCCATATAGGAACATCCAATTTCCTTGTGCTGCGTATATTCACAAGATACGATTGAACCATAATCGCTATACGGAATGATCGTTTCCCAATCATTTGCTCTTGAAGTGATGATGATGCCATCATACAGCTTGCTTTTTAATTTTTGCAAATACTCCAATTCTTTTTCTTTACTATAATTTGAAGGAAGTACCGTAATCAAAAAATCATTCTCTAATGCCTTGTTCAGTATACCGTTTAATATTTGATCAAATGCTGGATTGTTGTTATATGGGAGAATAACACCTATTGTTCTTGTTTCTCCTCGAATTAAATCAATTGCATTTTTATTTGGTGTATAGTTCATTTCTTCAATAACTTTAAGAACAGATTCTCTTTTATCACTAGCAACATACTTATAATTGTTAAGGACTCTAGACACAGTGGAGACGGATACACCTGCTAATCTTGCGATATCGTTAATATTTGTCATCACATACCTCCCACATTTATCAGTATCCAAGGAATCCTACCCTTTTACATTCAATTTCTGAAAAGCTTTTATAAAGTAAAGGAGGTTTCCATTGTATGCCCATTTTACCGTAATCCTATGTTCTCCTATTATGAGTGTAGAATGTTCAATATCTTTCATTTCTCCTTGAAACCAGAAGGATTTTTCGATATTTATTAGTTTAGCGGTTACTAAATATAATCTTTTATTGGTTAAAAACAAATCTCCAAAGTAGATATTTTGTATCCCATCAAAGATTTCCAATAAACCCGTAAGGGTAGATAGTATACGTTCATCCTGTTGAAGGTTAATTTTTCTGTTCATCTTTCTTCTCCCTTCGTTGAAAAATTAGCTTGCTTTCAATCTAATTTATGAAATGCATTTCAAGTCAAGAGAAAAAATCAAACTAACAAGGAAGCAGATTAAACTTTGCATAAGTAATAATGCTATCTATTATTAAACTAACCTCCTTTAGTTTAAGTGTACTTCTTCACAATATCCATGTTATCCAAGTACTTTATAAATCTCTTAACTGGTTCTATCACTCCACACTAAGGTTTTTTGGCAGTTAAGTTTATTTAGTAGCACTTCATAATTTTTAAATGATACTTAATGTATAGATTAGGACTATTATGTATCATGAAATGAAATAAAATGTCTTAACGTATAAAAAGGTTAAAATGTTGTCTGGACCCCAGAAGGAGTTAACTTTTTCTTGCTTAATAGCTAACTGTTTTTAAAAGTAAGTTGGGGCTTTTGAACCAGAAAGGTATATTTTTAACTATAAAAACTATGACAAAATTTTCCCTTTTTGCCTACTTGCTAAATTCAGCAAGTAAAATATTTTTAAAAGGATTAGGACTGTTATCTCTACCCAAACTGTTCAAACTGACGACCAGCGTATGCTTGCCTCCAAGTGTACCTCCAGCAATAGTAGAAAACCCTAGAATGCCACCTGTGTGTCCCCATATCGAGACACCGTTTGAAAGCTTAGTTTCAAAGATTCCAAGACCATATCCATCAATTCCTGCTCTTCCTGTAGGAACTGTAGTAAGCATTTGTTTTAGTTGCTGTTCCTTCAGTAATTTGCCACCGAGCAAGGAAGAGAAGAATTTATTTAAGTCGTCAGCAGTAGAAATCATATCTCCAGCCGAGCTACCTGCACTTGGGTTATAATAAGTAACGTCTTTTATCTCACTTGCTTCGTCTGGTTGGGAATATCCCCGAGCATGCTTGGTGCCTGGAATAACGCTTGAATTGCCAGGTAGGAATGTATCCGACAATTCAAGCGGTTCAATAATCCGATTTTCAATCTCTTCCGCGTAGCTGTTTCCGGTTACTTTTTCAATAAGAATACCCAGTAATACGTATCCTGTGTTTGAATAAGACCAGCCCTTTCCTGGGACAAAGTCTGGGGGCAGAGAAATCCCCATCTTCACTAGTTCTTCAGCCGAATACGATTTTTTTGTATCCATAAAATCAGCGTCTTTTGACCTTGAGTATTCAGCGATACCACTTGTATGGTTCAATATCTGCCGGATGGTAATCTGTTTACCATTATATCCGTTTCCTTGAATGACACCAGGCAACCACTTTTCGATGGAGTCGTCTAGATTCAAGCGGTTCTCTCCAGCTAATTGAAGTACAACCGTTGCGGTGAACGTCTTCGTCACGCTGCCAATGCGAAAGCGAAAATCTGTTTTCATTGGTTTCTTGGTGCTCAGATTCGCTACCCCAGCGGCATAACCCCACGTTTTTCCATCCTCAGAAGTTTTAGCAAGTATCCCTGGGAATCCAAGTTGCAATGTATCCCGCATTGCTTGCTTGACGGAATTATGATCTCGTTGAGTGCTTGTTTGTAACGAACTAGATACATTTTGAGTGGGCTCTACTTTTACAATTGAGGTTGGCGATGTGTATAGCAGGGAACTTCCAGTTATTAATAGGGCCAGACTTGCAAATGTAATTTGACTACGTATTTTCATAAGGCATTCCTCTCCTCTATTAATATTAGGTGGTTGCTTGTTGTTCCATATTAATCACACAGCTATACTTTGCATAAAATGACTATCCTCGTCTTGATACTCATCATTCTCATATTGTTTTTCAATGTTTATAAGGAATTGTTCCATTTCTTCTACATATGATTTAAAGTTATCTTATTTTACCATAAAAACCCAATAATTAGATTTAAATATCATTTTTCTATTCTCATGGTTTACTATTTATTGCACAGTTGTACATTACTTCACAATCTTATTTATAAAAATAATATTCAATCCTTATTGGCTTGATCACAGGGTTACTGCTCTTATCCGTCACATGAGTCTAAAGCTATGAAATGGCTGTTTTATTGTTACCAAAACAAGTGATTTGGTAACATAAATGACCGTTTATGGGCATTACCATTACTTAATCAACAAATAGTCTATTAATGCTAATTTACAGTACCAAAACTCATTCCCTAAAACAAGGTAACATTTTTACTATTGAACATCGTTTTTGGTACTACATTTAGGAAGCAGATAACAAATATCCAGAGTAAGATATACATTTTATGTAAAACATCTGACGGACTACAGCAGCAACCCTGTGACTAGGCCTAATAGGCTAACGCCCCATAATATAAGAACGAGCAACCAGTGCTCACCCATATTTACATACATCTTTACAGCGTAGTACCAACATTCTGTGGATAAAATTATAGGAGTTGATTAATTATGGTGGATTGTCGTGGTGAAGAACCCGAAGTTCCCTACATAACCGTATTGCTACACGATGTTAATAGAGAAAAAATTGATTTTGAAAAGCTACGCCAAAGAATTAACGAAGATATGAATTACTTTGAAAAAATAACAACGGTGTGTGATGGATGTTGGCCACGTTGTGTACTATTTCCTCTTACTCCTATGGGAAACCCTTTGGTGCCTGAATTTTCAGTGGGAATCACAAATTCGGAGGAAATAGATGTGAGTAAAGAAGCTCCTGCCACTATAAAAAAAATACACGAATATTATATAAAATGGAATGAATGGAGAGCTACATCTTCTAATTCCCTTTGCCCTTACGACGTAATTATCATCTATATTCCAGGGAATTTTTTCAACAATGGAGGTCAAGAATCAAACACAGTTGGATATGCATATGATCTGGGTGGAGCACCATATATAATTTTGATATGTGAAGGCGCCCCAGCCCAAGTTCTTTCTCATGAAATAGGACATGTTCTCAATTATTCCAATCGTAATAACAATAAACAGGATCCAGATCCTGATCCAGAAAATCCTAACCACAACAAAAACCCAGGAAATCTTATGTATAAAGAAGCCGGAGATGTACTAACTAAGGAGCAATTCTCTAAATTTTGCGAGAGCACAATTCTTAGGCGACCTAAAAACGTATAAAACCTAAAATGGAATCGGAAGGGAAGATCGACTATTGTGGGGTCTGTGTAGCAATGGAACCAAATCACGCAATAAGTATTAGCGGACATTAGAAACGACGAAAAATGATCAAAACTGTATGGCTATTCTATTCATAGGAACCATTATGATTATATCTATTGGCGACCGTATTAAAAATAATCCTTTCCTTCTAAATAAGCAAAAACAGCTTTTACTTTTAACTCTAATGAATATTTTGTCATAAAAAACAGCACCTCCAATTGTTAGATGGTGTCTAACAATTGGGGTGCAGTTCAACCGACGGTCTCTTTATTTTATTAAACCTTCATGAAGCCTGTTTTATCTTTTTGGTTTTCAGTGGAATGCTGTTGAGGGAGTTGAATAGGATGATAGTAAGCATCCTTAAAGAATGGTTTATAACTATCATCTATCGGGTGTGCTGAGTAATTGCAAAGGAGACAAAGTATGTTAAATTACGTATTTCCTCAATTACCACCCGATCAAATGGTTTCGTTCATCAGAAATGGACTTAACAAAACACAAAACCCCAAAAAGATCATCATTGTCGGCGCAGGGATGTCAGGACTTGTCGCTGCTTCATTATTAAAGGACGCCGGACACAATGTTACAATCCTTGAAGCAGACGAAAGAATGGGAGGTCGTGTCTACACGTTGAAATCTGATTTTACTGATGGATTATATCTTGAAGCAGGCGCAATGCGTATTCCTCATACTCATTATTTAACATTGGAATACATAAAAAAATTTCACCTATCAGTTAATCGGTTTATTAACAGTACTCCTAACGACATCATCTATGCTAGAGGAATTAAGACCCGATTGAAGTTTTATAAACAGAACCCTGATATTCTAAGGTTTCCGGTAGCTCCACATGAAAGAGGTAAAACGGCTTCAGAATTGCTTACATTAGCAATAAAACCCATCACAGATTTTATCAACCAAAACCCGCAGAGAAATTGGCCTTTGGTCATAAAAGAACTTGATAAATACTCGATGGATGCATTTTTGAGATATAACCCGTTTGGTGTCACTTTATCACCGGCTGCTATCGAAATGATTAAAGTACTTCTTTCACTGGGAGGATTCCCGGAGCTCTCTTTCCTGGAATTATTGCGTGAACTGATGATTTTATTTACCCCTGATGTTCGCTTCTATGAGATCCCGGGTGGAAACGACCAACTTCCTAAAGCATTTCTCCCACAATTGAAGGATAACATTATGTTTGGGCATAAGGTGACGAAAATTACACAGCATCATAACCAAGTAACGATTGACTCTATCCATACCAAAATCTTGAGACCATTTCAAATCACCGGTGATCTTGCCATCGTGACCATTCCCTTTTCGATATTGCAATTTGTCGAGGTTGAACCCCGGAATTCCTTTTCCGAAAACAAATGGAAAGCGATCCGTGACCTACATTATGTTGGCTCCACTAAAACCGGTATCCAGTTTAAAAGCAGGTTCTGGGAAAGAGAAGGTATGTTTGGGGGAAACACAGCTTCTGACCTCCCTATTACATACACTCAATATCCAAGCCATGGGGTGGGTACATCATCCGGGCCAGGTGTCATTTTGGCTAGTTATACATGGGAAGATGATGCGTTACCTTGGGATAGTTTGAATACTGAAAATCGACTGGAATATGCATTGAAAAATTTGGCCACCATTCATGGGGAACAGGTGTATCGTGAGTTTATAACAGGAACGGGCTTTAGTTGGGTTCGAAATCCGTATTCCGGTGGAGCTTTTGCTATGTTTAAACCGGAACAGATAACAGAACTATCTCCCTATATTGCTTCTCCGGAAGGTCGGGTTCACTTTGCCGGTGAACACGCTTCAACAGTTCACGGTTGGATCCAAGGTGCAATTGAATCAGGTATACGGGTTGCAGATGAAGTTAATGACTTACAGAGGACTCTTTTTATCGAGGAAGATTTAACGCAAATTCTTAAGCAGTAAATGCAAATTTTCTAATATCACCAAACAGAAAAAAACCATTCCTTATGTAATAATTCACAAAAACCAGGCCTTATTTTTATCGTTTTGAGGTGTTAGAGTTTCTTAGCTTGATGGGCATGTGTCTGGACCCCTAATTGGTTTATTGACCAAGAGGAGGGTAATCAAAAAATGATCGCTGCAACTCAAGAGCAAGAGCCGAAAAAGGAGAACAAGGGATTTTTCTCTCGTTTTTTCGGTAAAAGCTGATGAAGCTACACATTAGACACAAACTATGTAGTAAAGGGTACAAGATTAACAGAGTCATTTATGAATAGAAACCCTAGTACCAATTGGAACTCTAGATGATAATTCTAGAACATCATGATTAAACATTCTAATACATCCATGTGAGACATTCTTACCGATTGAAGCTGGGTTATTTGTTCCGTGTATACCGTAATGAGGTTTTGACAATCCCATCCAAAGCACTCCAAATCGTGCGGGTGGATGGAGTTGTTTATTGATAATCGTGTATGTCCCAGAAGGTGTTGGTGACAATATTTTCCCAACTGCAATTGGGTAAGCTTTTATAAGCCTGTTTCCATCAAAAAGTTTTAATTGATGTTTTGATGTAGATACGTCAATCCGTCTCGCCATGAAGATCAACTCCATTTTTTTGAATATTGTATGAAGTAACTCAGGCATTTGTTAATTAAGGGGTAGCACCACTTGGTTACTAGAGTTGAAAAATTTTAGTTTTATGATGATCAATAAAAACGAAAGCAGTGTAAATGTGAATCCGCTCCAGATAAGCTGGTGAATGCCTAATTGAGAAATGAACGAGCCACCAATAGAGGTTCCTAAAGCAATTCCAAGGTTGGAAAACGAGACGAATAAGCTATTGCCAAATTCCGGAGCTTCTTTTGCCTCACTTATTAACCATGTTTGACCAACAATTAAACCGCCGGAATGTACGATTCCCCAAATGAATACCATAAAAATCATTGGAACAAGATAAGACCCTAAATAATTAACCAATAAATAAACGACTGAATATAAAATCGGAAAAAATATTACGGTATTTACTATACTTTTTTGCAGAAAAACTCCAAATAAATGATTACCTAAAATCATAGTGACACCAAATATGAATAGCATGATACTGATGAGAGAGCTATTCATGTCTGTTACTTTTGCAAGGTACTCGGCAAAGTAACTGTAAACTGAAAACATGGCTGCAAAAAGAAAGGTAACAGTTGCGATATTTAACCATAATGCTGATTTACGCAATATACGAATTTGCTTGCCAAAAGACATTTTTTCTTCAACGGGCATAGAAGGAAGCAAAATCAATATTCCGATAAATGCGAGAGCATTTACAAATGCTCCAAATATGAACGCAATTTCTAATGAAAACTGTTCTGCAAGGTAAGAAGTCAATGGTACACCTAAAGCAAATCCAACAGTAATTCCCGTAAAAACTTTTGTAACTGCTTGACCGCTTTTTTCTGGAGGGACAAGTTTAGCAGCAGTTACAAGAGCGATTGAAAAGAAGAGTGGGTGAAGTGCTGCTGGAAGAATACGAAAAATGAGCATAACTTCAAATTGTGTTGTATAAGCGTAAATCATATTAGAGATAGCAAAAATAGATATTGCTGTTAATAAAAGTATTTTACGATTAATCCCAGATACGAGCAGTATTAAAAATGGTCCAGAAATCGCAACAACTAGAGCAAATATACTTACTAATAATCCGGCTTGTGCAGTTGAAATTCCAAATTTTTGAGTGATTTGTGGTAATACGCCGACAATACTCATCTCTGTTGTAATAATTCCAAATACACCTACTGCTAGCATAATAATAAGTAGATGGTCTACTTTTTTCATTTATAAAATTCTCCATTCTTATATTGATTTAAAAAGTATGTATACATAAATGCTTAAAATTTATAGGAATCCAATTCATTAACGTAAAAAATAGTTGGGTATTGTTACAAGGGGATATCGCTAAAAATGTCATCGTTCTCTTGTTTATTTAAACACACAATAACAGATATCTGTATAATTAGATATGAAATCTTTAAAAAAATCCTCCTTTCTATTTGTCTTGCATGAACGAGCAGGGAGGTTCCTTTCGCAAAATGGTGAGGTGGAGAACCGGCTTCCTGTAAAAGCAGAATTCGAGAAGACTAAGAATCAGTGAGGTGAAGAAAACTCCCACTGATTCAAGTTTCACTTTATAATTCGTTTTGGACATAATCGGAAAATTCTTGTATTTTTTTTTCATTTCGCCGATAATACGTCCATTTCCCAATTCGTTCGGATTCTAATAATCCTGCATTTTTCATCGTTAATAAATAACTAGAAACAACAGATTGGGCTAAGCCAGTTTTGAGCTGGATATCTCCTACACATACTCCAACTTGAAAACTAATTCCTTGTTCTAAATAAGGCTTTTCGTCAAAAAACTTTTCTGGATTCTTTAGCCATAATAAGATTTGACGTCTAGTATCATTTGATAATGCTTTATAAATTAATGAAGGTTCCATAACTACAATTATATCTACTTTTATAGATTTGTAAATAGGAGATGTTGGAAATGAAATTTCTATTCTCACATATTCGTACTCAACAAATCGACTATCTCTTCGTTTCCAAGTCGTTTGGTAGCCTTAATAGGGGGTTCGATTTGCTTTTCATTATTTGACCTACTGTAAAGGGTGTGGATTTGAAATAAAGTCACGATGTGTATAAAAAAGACGCGAAGTTTTGAAAAAAGCTAGGATGTTTGGGCATTTTTCGATTAAAGAATTTTTTTTAAGTGAGTTTTAATCAAACTTTATTCCAAACCAACAACCACCCTTTTAGTTATTTCTTTATTTTCCCAAAAATTATGTTCATTCAAACATATCTTATTTATATTGGATTTTTGTAGAAAAATACTGAGAAAGCTTGTATGTACGTATCTGCATGTAAAAACTTTACAAAAATCTCACATGAGTTAGGTTGTGAACTTATGCGAATTTGTGTTATTTATAGAATAAGTAAAAAAATTAAGAAATACCAAATTTGCCTAATAACTAAAGCAGGTGAAAATATTGTTAGCTCATAAGCGTCATGAAAATATAATGGAATGCTTGCGAAAAAATAAATCAGTCAAGGTGTCTTCGATCACAAAAATGTTTGGTGTGTCTACCGAAACAGTCCGCAGGGATTTTGAATATCTCGAGAAAGAAGAGTATATAAGAAGGGTGCGCGGTGGAGCGGTTTATTTTAGTTCCTCTTTTCTTTAGAGATATAATTTGCCAAACAATGTTTAACACAGTAGGAGTGGAATTATTAGCTATTCAATTAATCGAATTCTTTAAATTTCTTGTTCCTCTTTTGACTCAATTCTTCTGTGTCCTCATCAAGATAAATTCTGCTTTCCGTTGCTTTATTTTGCCCATTGTATTTGCCCTTATAGGGGGTACTTTCTTGATCCAAGCAAGCTAATACTAATTGGCACAAGCGCCTTCCTGCCTTTAACTCAATGGGCACACAGTTCGCGTTGTAAAGTTCTAAAGTGATGTGTCCTTCAAAACCAGGATCAATCCATCCAGCGTTTTGAATAAACAACCCTAATCTTCCAATCGAACTTCTTCCTTCTACAAAGGCTGTCATATTAGCAGGTAAGCGAATATATTCAATGGTTGTTCCTAACACGAAGGCTTTAGGCGGTATAATAATCTGCTCTTTGCAAATTTCTTTATACATAGCTGGTTTGTCCAGCGAAATGAGAGGGGTAGAATGCTCATCGATGGCCAAAAAGTGACCTCCTATACGTAAATCAATAGAAGCCGGTTGAAGCTGGGATGATATAAGTGGTTCAATAATAATCTCTTTTTCTTTTATTTTCTTTAAGATCGTTTTACTAGACAGGATCATAACCGTGTACCTCCGGATCACTATTTTCTACAATTATCTGTAACGGATACTTACAAGCTTTGCTGGCGTGTTCTGCGCTTCATTTTTCTATTGAAAGTTAGTATTATCTTCTGACTGAGAAACCCAATGAATAAGATGATGACCAATAATAAAGTAATGGTAGCACCTGGGGGAGTGCCTAAGGTATAGGAAGAGGCTAACCCTGAAAAGATGCTAAAAATGGCAATTAGAATAGCGGTCAAAATAACTACTTTAAGCCCTTTTGCGAATCTGATTGCAAAAGCAGCCGGCAAAATCAATAGAGCTGAAACTAAAAGTACGCCAATCGTTGGTATAATGACTGAAATAGCTAAACCAACTAAAATACTAAAGGATAGGGACAATAGATTTGTATTGATGCCACTTGTAAAAGCCGTATCTTCATCGAATGTCATTAAGTATAGTGGCCTCTTTAACATAAAGAAGTAAAGGAGTGTTAGTGCGGTGACTCCACCCATTACATAAAGTTGTTCCCAGCTGATTGTGACAATCGATCCAAATAAATACTGCTCAATGCTGGGTGTCATTCCACCTTCACTTATACTAATTAAGAATAAGGCGAAGGATAGACCTGCTGCCATTAAAATCGCAATTGAAACCTCTGAATAGCTTTGATAGGCACGCCTCATGTATTCAATACCTATTGCTCCTGCTATTACAACAAGAATGCTTGATAGGGTAATATCTGTATGAATAAAAAAACCAATGGCTACGCCAGCCAGAGATATATGGGACAACGTATCTGCCATTAAGGCTTGTCTTCTTAATACGAGGTATACGCCTAATATAGGCGCAAGAATGGCTATTAATCCGCCTGCCCAAAATGCTCGCTGCATGAATTCCAAGTTAAACATTTCCATCCACCTTTTTCACCCCTCTCTAAACGAATCATTTTATCTAAATATTTCTGTGCTTCATTCTGTTCATGTGTGACAATC
The DNA here is from genome assembly GCA_023823795.1 of Bacillus sp. F19. Lineage (NCBI taxonomy): Bacteria > Bacillati > Bacillota > Bacilli > Caryophanales > Bacillaceae > Bacillus > Bacillus sp. F19. Next base: position 4,229,662 of record CP085710.1, on the reverse strand, counting down.
ACAATGGTCCTACTATGTGTTTTCACCTGGTGGGACATAAAGTCATAAAATCCTTTTCTGCTCTCTGCATCCATTCCAGTTGTCGGTTCATCTAATACCAATAAATCAGGATCGGCAGCAAGGACTCTGGCAATAATTATTTTTTGCTTTTGGCCTCCAGATAAAGCACCAATTTTATGATGACGAAATTCCCACATCCCCACCATTTTTAAGGCATTTTCTATCTTTTCTTCATCTTCACGGTTTAACCTTTTAAACCATTTGTACTTAGTAAATCTTCCAGAACACACAAGTTCCAAAACTGTACTTGGAAAACCCGTGTTAAAAGAGGCAATTTGTTGGGGGACGTACCCAATAGTAAGGCGTTTTCCTTCGGCATTATTTTTACTTAGTGTTACCGTTCCTTCCCAAGGTTTTAGTAAACCTAGCATGACTCGTAGCAATGTTGATTTGGACGCTCCATTAGGACCGGTAACGCCAACAAATTCACCACTTTGAATTTCAAAGGACACTCCGTTTAATGATGGAGTATGGGAATATCCAAAAACGACATTAGACAAAGAAACAAGTTTCACTTTTTCTATTCCTCTCTGACGCACACTTTTTAAAATTCATTAATCTACTTCAATTTATTTAAACGACTTTTCAAGGGACTTTAAGTTATTCTTCATTACTTCAATATAACTGAGCCCTTTCTCCTGATCTTCTTTGCTTAAACCCTCTAATGTATTTAACACCTCGGTTTCAGCTCCTAATTCCCCAGCTAATGTTTGAGCTACTTTAGGAGAAGTTGTTTCTTCAAAGTAAATCACGTTTATTTGATGCTTCTTAGCAAATTCCTTGAGTTCAGCAAGTTTAGATGGACTTGGCTCTTCTGATGGAGATAATCCAGCAATTGGTACCTGTGCTAGGCCATACTCTTTTGCTAAATACCCGAAGGCAGCATGTTGGGTAATCATTTCCTTGCTAGAAGCATTTTGCAGTGTTGTTCGGTAAAGTTCATCTAGTTCTTTCAATTGTTGAATATACTCTTTACTATTTCTTTCATAAAATTCCTTATTTTTTGGGTCTTGTTTTACTATAGATTCTGTAATCGTTTGTACCTCTTTTTGAGCAAGGACAGGGCTTAACCAGACGTGTGGATCCATTTGTTCACTGTCTTCTTGATGATTTTCATCCTCGTCATGATGGTCAGCCTCCTGATCATCGTGCTCTGACTCCTCGTCATGATGATGGCCTTCTTCATCATGGTGATCGTGTTCGGTATCTTCCATTAAATTGATTCCCTCACTCGCTTCGATAAACAGGGGTTGTTCTTCATCCAAACTTTCTTGGATAGAGGAAATCCAGGTTTCCATAAAAGGACTGTTATAAACGAGTAGATCGGCCTTTTGAATGGTAGCCATATCTTTCGGAGTAGGTTCCCAATCATGTGGTTCAATATTGGAAGGGATTAAGAGGTCCACTTGAGCCTTATCTTTAGTAATGTTTTTAGTAAACTCATACATAGGATAAAAGGTCGTGACGACATGTAGCTTCTCCTCTGATTTTGTGGCTTCTTCATTTTGGCCTGACGTAACATCCTCTTTATTGCTACATCCCACCATGACTGTAAAACAAACCATGGCTACTAACATTGTTTTTACGTTTAATCGATTCATAGTTTCTCCTCATTTCTATCCATTTAAATATGTGTACTCTCTGATATTTTACAAATCGTAATAATTACGATTTAAGGCTAACCATTGATAATTTACCACTTAATTTTAAAAAGAACAAGGGAAATCTTGGCATAGGGTAATAAAAAAATCCATCGTTTAGAACGATAGATCGGCTAAAATGGTAACATTCTTTTTATAAAATCTTTTTATAAAACTAGATTGTTACTCTTCACGTTAGAAATCATTGGGGAATGAAAGAAACAGATCTTTGGTCAAATCTTTTCCAATCAATACTAAAATAGGTTGTCTCTGATCACTTTTTTCTGTTGATGTATAACGTACCAGCTTATCTGCATACTGGATGTGTGTAAGATGTGAATCCCCCTTGAATTGTACGAGGCCTTTGACACGAATTACGTCTTTCGGTAGATTGTTTAGCCACTTGGTTAATAGCTGCTTGTCCATCATGGGCACTTTTTCCATTTTTATTGTCTTTATGGTACTGTGATGCGACTCATGCTCATGGTGATGATCATTGGCTGTTGTTGGGGGCCTTGAATTTTTAGGTTCAAAGCGATCCTTTCGGATTTCACTAAAATCGGTGGCACCGTAGGAAGTCATCAATACGGGAACCTCATTCTTTTTTAACGAATCAACTTTTTTGTGAATTTTAGGGAGGAGCACGTCATCCACACAGTCTATTTTATTTAGTAGAACAATAGATGAATGTAGTACTTGCTCCTTCATTAGAGTTCGAATTTCTTTTGAACTTGAAAAAATACTTAGGTAATTTAAAAAGTGGCTGGCATCCACTATGCCGATGATTGATTTCAAATCAAACACTTTTTTCATAGAAGCAGGCGTAAAGACCTCTGCTATTTCAAGAGGATGGGCGACTCCCGTTCCTTCTATCAACAAAACATCAATGGGCTCACTTTCATGCTGAATTATTAAAGATTGGAGTGTTAGGTGTAAATCATTTTGAATGGTGCAGCAAATGCATCCATTTAAAAGCTCAATTAATTGCTGGCCCTTAAACAAATGACCTTCAACATGAACTGCCCCTAATTCATTTAAGATAATAGCCACTTTCTTGTTTTCTTTTTTATATTGTTCTACCAACTTTAGCAACATGGTTGTTTTCCCACTGCCTAAAAAACCATTTATCACGTAAACGGATACCTTTTTCATTTCCATTCCTCCTCACAAATAATTCGTAATGAATACGATTTAACCCAATGATTTATGTCTATGTTTAAAAAAGATGACTATTCTTCAATTTTTCGCGTGAACCATTTATCGTTATTTGACCTAACATAACCTTATAGATTGGATAGCTTTTTATTCCATGGGAATGTTTTTGCATTTGCTAATAAAGAAAAGAAGAGATAAAATAACATTGTAAATCGTAATTATTACGATTTGAAGTAATGATACATGTTAATCTGAACTTTAACAAGATGAGTTTATTAAAGGTCTTCATTTCGAAAATAAAAGAGGCCTATTAATGGAGGGAAGTCATATATGGCGACATGGGATTTAAGCAATACAAAGCATCATATCCTTATTTGCAATGGCAGCAGTTGTAATCAGGTCGGAGCAGAAGAACTAACACAAGCTATTCGAAAGGAAATCTCAGAACGAGAGATGGATGATACCATCCACACAACGCGGACCCGTTGCAATGGAAGATGCCATGATAAATGCGTTGTCATCGATTATCCAAAAGGAACATGGTATAAGGATTTGAAACCTGAAGATGCCTCTCCATTTGTTGATTCTCTTCTTGCCAATGAAGATTATCTAGAGAAAGTAAGCCATACATTTCATGGACATGGTTTTAATCGCGAAGAGGAAGTTGTCACTGGGATTCCAAAAGACACAGAAAAAGTTAAAAAAGTATCGAAAATATTGTAGATAAAGGAAGTGATGACGTTGATCAAATCAAATAAAATACCTGTTACTATATTAACGGGATATTTAGGTGCAGGGAAAACAACTCTTTTAAATCGGATCCTTACTGAAAAGCATAATCAAAAAATCGCCGTTATTGTTAATGAGTATGGAGAAGTAGGGATAGACAATCAACTAGTCGTTGATGCCGATGAAGAAATCTTAGAAATGAATAATGGCTGCATCTGTTGTACAGTACGAGGAGATTTAATTCGAATCTTAAGGACTCTAGTTTTTTCAATGGACCAAGGAAGCGTAAAATTTAATCGAGTTTTAATCGAAACAACGGGTTTAGCTGACCCAGCACCTGTTGCTCAAACCTTTTTTATGGATGAATTACTATCTGAAAAATTTGAAGTAGATAGTATAATCACCGTAGTTGACAGTAAGCACATCACCAAGCACTTAGATGGTCATGATGAAGCACAAGAGCAGATTGCATTTGCCGATGTGATTATTTTAAATAAAACAGACTTAGTAACAGAAGATAATCAAACCTTTTTAGAGCGAAGAATTTCCAAGATGAATCCAGCAGCTAAGAGAATGCATGCTCAAAATTGCAATATAAATCTAAAAGATATCCTCGGGATTCATACATTCGATCTCAACCGTAAACTTGAAATTGATCCTCATTTTTTGGAAGATCATCACCAACACCATCATGATGATAAGGTGTCATCGATTGCCTTTAGGGAAGAGAAACCACTAGACTTTGAAAAAGTAAATCGATGGATGAGTTACCTTGTTCGAGAGAAAGGAGAAGATCTCTTGCGTTATAAGGGGATTTTATATATCCAGGACAGAGAAGAGCGATTGGTTTTCCAAGGTCTGCATATGTTGTTTTCAGGGAGTCCAGATCGTAAGTGGAAAGATAATGAAACGAGGATCAGTGAACTTGTCTTTATCGGGAAAAATTTAGACAAAGAGGCGCTTGAGCAGCAATTTAAACATTGCATAGCAACCTAAACTAACCTCTATATCCTGGAAGAACGAAAACGATACTATCCTAACAGAAGAGCCATTTAATTTCGTTAAAGGAGATTTATGATTATGCTAGATAACCTGTACCGCCAAGTTATCATGGATCATTATCGATATAAAAGAAACTTCGAAGAGTTAACAGGAAAAAATGTGCGGAGTATCCATTATAAGAATCCTACGTGTGGGGATGTCATGACGTTATATTTAGATCTTGATTGTGATCTGGTCAAAAAAGCAACGTTCTTGGGTGAGGGGTGCAGCATAAGTATGGCATCTGCATCTATGATGACTGAGCTTATACAAAACAGGACTCTTAAAGAGATTTATACCTTTAGAAAAGCATTTGAGCAGTTATTAGTCCATGGAGAAGTAGTGGACGGAGTAGATCTAGGTGATAGTCTATCGCTTCAAGGTGTCCATCAATTAAAAGCAAGACACAATTGCGCGTTAATGACTTGGCAAGCACTAGACAAAATTTTAAACGATGAGGAGGCATACGATACCTTATAGTTCATAAAAAACATTTTAATGTGGACTATAAATGGTTTCAAAGAATATAACATGAGCTCTACAATATTCCCTTTTCAACTAGGAACATTTAGGTTAATGGTACTATCAGATGGAGCCTTCCCAGTTACCAAGGACTTCTTTTTCGCGAATACGCCGGAGGACATCATTCATCACATTCCGACTGATTTTCATGTTCCACTAAATTTCATGTTTATAGATACGGGTGACAAAAACATTTTAATTGATGCAGGATTTGGAAAGGATCATCTACCAACAGCAGGGAAGTTACTTGGCCAGTTAGAAACACAAGGGATCTATCCAGAGGATATCGACATTGTTATTATTACTCATGGGCATATGGACCATGTTGGAGGCCTCTCGTATGACGGATCACCGACTTTTCCAAATGCAGAATATATCATACGAAAAGATGAGTGGGACCTATGGGAAAGCAATCCTCAATCAAAGGAATTCAAAAAATTAGAGCCTTTAAGGAACCAGAAGACCGTAATTGCATCAGATATCGAGATAGTTCCTGGTGTTCATCTTCTTATTGCACCTGGACATACAACAGGTCATCTTTCCCTCACTCTCTATTCGGAAGGGAACTATTTATTGGTGGCTTCGGATATTTTAAACGATCCGTTATCGTTGCACCATCTTCCTTCTCATATTCGTGCGGAAATGTCACCTGATCTAGGGTTAAAAACACGAAAACGTTTTTTGCAGGATGCAATAGAGAAGGAAGCTTTATTGTTTGTGTGCCACTATCCTTTTCCAGGAGTGGGGCGTGTTAAAAGGGAAGGTTCAACATGGGTATGGGTGCCAGTAATGGAGAATACAAAATAACACACGAGATAATGAAAGTTTCTCCTTGCCACCATCTGTAATAGTTTGCTTTAGTAGTAGAGATTAATCAATTGAATGAATATTCAGATAAATCAACATTAATTACTAATGATTATGAAAATCAGAAAAAGCAAGGGATACTAGACCCAGTATTTATCCCAAAGCTTTGGGGATTAAGAATGCCGATTAATGGGAGGAAGAATATAAAAGAGATAAAGTGTTCACTTCACCAAAGAGAAAAGTTGAATAACATATCCAAATCCACTTTAATTTTATATATATGTTGAATTAATCTTTTAGAATTGAGCCCATAGTATATTGGAATTTAGGGGGCTGTATCACTGAAACAGTAATTGTTTCAACTGGTTCAGTCCCCTTTACACTTTAGATTACTAACGTTTCAGACGGTTGGCCAAATTTACAGAAAGAGGGTAGATCTGATGGGACTTTGACAGGTATTAGACTTACGCTAAATACAAATTAAAATAGTCCTTTACGATGGAAAAAAAGTAGAAGCTTCTACTGATAATTAGGAGATAGTTGAAGAAATTCGTGGGGCGGTTGAAAAAATCGATTAAGGTATTACGATCGGATTTGGAAAATTCAGAAATGCTCTGATTTACAAAAAAGACATAAAAATGTTGCTATTATTTAGTCCACACCTATTTTCTTTTGAGCATTTATAAAGGGTTTAAACAATTTCAAGAAAGGGGGTGAAGGAACAGTGTCAAATGCTGTAAAGTTATATCAATTAAGTCGAAAAGTACATAAATGGGCAGGATTAATTTTATCTGTTGTTTTTATGTTTTTAGCTGTAACAGGACTTTTAATTGTTTTTTCAACACAACTTGGATTGGGTTCGGGTGTTAATACTGTGGAGGGGAATGCCAAGCCAAGCCAAACGATACCTATTGATAAGGTTCTATCCATTACTTCTCAGGAGTTTTCTAGTGTAAAGTCGTTCAAAGATATCTCAAGAATTGAATTGACTGCAAGTCCACATGTTTACAGGGTTCTAGCAAACGATCAAGAAGTTGTAATGGATGCGAGCACGGGGAAAATTTTATCTAAAAAACCAGATTACACAACCTTACTCATTACTATGCATGATGGAAGCTTCTTTGGTAATTGGTATAAATTCAGTGCTGTAGCGATGGCAGGTTTATCCTTAATCTTACTTTCATTCTCTGGATATTACATGGTTGGCTTTCCTCTTTATAAACGTCTAATGGTAAGAAAAAAAGCGAAAAATTTAGAAATTTAGTAATAGGCCTTTGTATTGTTTAATTAAAAAGAAGTCAAGGAGTGTGATGGAACAATGTCCAAATCTGTAAAGTTGTATCAATTAAGCCGAAAAGTACATAAATGGGCAGGATTAATTTTATCTGTTGTTTTTATGTTTATAGCAGTCACAGGCCTCTTGCTTGTTTATATGATACCACTCGGAGTGGCTGATGAGTTAAGGACGGGGAAAGAGGCGAGTCCAAGTCAATCGATACCTATGGATAAGGTCGTGTCCATTGCCACGTCTCAGGGACTTCCGAGTGTAGCATCGGTTGAAGATATATTTAGAATTGAATATAGACCAAGTGCAAATGTTTACCAGGTTCGCTTTAATAACAGTCAAGGTGTTCAAATCGATGCAAGTACGGGAAAAGTTTTATCTACAAATCCAGATTACTCAACTTTTCTCATTACTTTGCATGATGGATCCTTCTTTGGTAATTGGTATAGATACAGTATCCTTACTATGACAGGTTTATCCTTAATACTGCTGTCATTTTCAGGGTATTATATGTTTGGCTTTCCTTTTTATAAGCGTCTAATGGCGAAAAAAAAAGCAAGAGATTTGGAGGTTTAGCCACAGCTCTACATGGGGGAGAACTAGCTACCATAAGAAGACTTCTTTCTTATGCGACTTCAGAACATAAAGTTGACCAAGAATATGAAAAATACATACAATCATTAAAGCGAAGATTATATGGATTTGAGCTTAAAGGGGAAATAGTTGGTTGTATAGGTATTGAACTTAATAATTCAAATGGTTGTGAGATAAAACATATTGTAGTCTCCCCAGTGCGAAGAGTAAAAGGGATAGGTAGCAAAATGATTAAGTTCGGCTGTGAAAAACATTCATTGATCGATAAAGGTGCAGTAGATTTTTATCGATCAATGAATGTTTTAAGATAACGAGATTAAATGAAAAGTATCCAGACTTTGAACGTATTCTATGTATATACAAGAGCCGATAATCTTTTTAAACTCTTTTCACTAATATAAGTTAATCGATCTTCCATCATCGGGCGCAATTGAATAATTAAATCCCAATTTCTCATTTATATCACTGAGAGATTGGGATTTTTTAATACTGGAGTGTCCTTAACGTTGTAAATCCGCGTTTTGCTGGCGGTACCCCATCGCTATCAAGCTAACAAAACAAAATACCCCCTAAAATGAAAAAAATACGCTATTCTTTCTGTAGACTCATAGGAAAGGATGGCGTTTTTGTATGTCTATTTCTGTATCTGATGAATTACAACTATTTGCTCAAGAAATTCAAAACTTCTTATCTCCAAATTTCTTACGAGATCTTGCTAGAGATGTTGGTTTTGTACAACGAACCAGTAAGTACCAAGCAAAAGATTTAGTCGCTTTATGTGTATGGATGAGTCAAAATGTCGCTAAAACCTCTTTAACTCAGTTATGTAGCTGTTTAGAGGCATCAACAGAAGTGCTCATCAGTCCTGAGGGACTGAATCAACGATTTAATGCCACATCCGTGCAATTTCTACAACAAGTGTTAGCCGAACTTCTCAACCAAAAGTTATCTTCAACTAAGCTGCTCACTTCTCCATACACTTCTATTTTCAAGCGTATTCGTATCCTAGATTCAACTGCATTTCAACTTCACGATGTATTTTCATCTGTTTATCCAGGTGCAGGAGGATGCAGTCATACAGCGGGGGTGAAGATTCAGCTTGAGTATGATCTATTAAGTGGACAGTTCCTACATATTCATACAGGTCCAGGTAAACAACATGATCGAACCTATGGTTCTCTGTGTGTCCCAACTGTGACAGCGAATGATTTATGTATCCGTGATTTAGGTTATTTTCACTTGAAAGATCTTCAACATATACAAGATAAAAAGGCTTACTATATCTCTCGTATTAAATCAAATACACGTATTTATCAAAAAAATCCCAACCCTGATTATTTTCAAGATGGAAGAATCAAGAAAGGTACAGAGTATATACAGATAGATATGGAGGTCTTAATGAACTCACTTCAACCAGGACAAACATGCGAAATATCCGACGCTTATGTAGGAATGACTGATAAAGTACCAACTCGTGTGATTGTTCATCGGCTAACAAAAGAACAACAACAAAAACGATTACAAGATCAAACTGTAAGAGAAAAAAAGAAAGGAATGAAGTATTCTCCTCGTAGTAAACGACTCAGTGGTATCAATGTATATATGACAAACACTCCTACAGATATTGTCCCGATGGGACAAGTACATGATTGGTACTCTTTACGTTGGCAAATCGAAATTTTATTTAAAACGTGGAAATCATTCTTTCAAATTGATCAGTGTAAAAAGATATAACCAGAAAGATGGGAGTGCCATTTGTATGGACAATTGATTGCCATTCTACTCTGTTCTTCTATCATGTTTCAAATGCGGCAATTACTTCTTATGAAAAAGAAACGAGAACTGAGTGAGTATAAGGCCATATATATGATTAAAGATTATTTTCTTCTTCTTTTCCAAGCTATACAGAAAGACACCCAAGAGCTATCAAAGGTTTTACTTCGCCTGTTCAACCTCCTACAGCAAAACGGGCGAAAATCTCATCGATATGAGAAGAAAACAGTCTTTGATATATTAGGTGTCGTTTACAATTGTACCATGTCTGATAATCAAGCGGCTTAATTCAAAAAAGGAAACCCGTTAGGGTTTATTTCGTATGCAAATCTTTAAAGCATCTACATATAGACTTTCGAAAAAAAGAAACAATCTTGCTTATCATTGACGTTACATGAGCTTAGCTTGATAACGATGTGGCGGTACCCCTACCCCAAGTATTAAATAGAGATTACATGTACTTTCCAAATGTGGTCAGTCTTTTTCCAACATTCAAACGTAGCCAAAGGAAAAGGGACAATATAAAATTAATAACGAAGGGTTTTACAACAAAAGTCCGTCTTGATATTTGACATCTATTTGATAAAAATAGAATATATTGGACACCATATCCTAAAATCAGAAATTTACAACATAGGTATAAGGAGAAAGGTACAATGAAGACTTCAGGAGAAAGCTTTGAAATTATATTAGGAGTACACCGTAAAGGAAGGCGTAAAAATGAAACTTATTATTCAGAGAACAGCTTTGAAAACCCCATCATACATAGGGAGATACATGGGGATAAAGTATATGTCCCATTAAATATGGAAAGAGTTTGGAATCAGATTAGTTAAAAAAAGCAAACTCTTTTTCAGGATACTACAAGCAAACGCAAATTTACAACGATAAGGGATTGTAAAAAGCCGGTTTTCCTACGTAGTGGAACAGCCGGCCAGACTTTTATGAAGAAAATTTTCTCGGCAATTATTGAAATTTCATGCTTTTTTATGTGTTCAAAAGATGTTTGGAGATTACGATTCTTTGAATTTCATTTGTTCCTTCATAAATTTGCGTGACCTTAAAAACACCCCGTTCGAAAAAGTGTACTTTTTTTCGAACGGGGCGTTTTTTAAGCATTAACAGCTGTTAATTTTGTTTCTAAAGAATATTTGGTCATAAAAAAACTGCACCTCCAATTGTTAGTTGTGTCTAACAATTGGGGTGCAGTTCACTTGGAAGATCCTTTTATGGTGCTTGTTGAATTAATGCGCCCAGTTAGTTAGTAGAATAGAGTTAACAATAAATCTCATAAAAGGTCGAACAGAAGGTAAAGAGATATTGCACCAGATAACGTTGCTATACCTATATGTCTTAACATTTTATTATCTCTTTCGTTTACATCTGCTACTTTAAACATAATTAGAACAGCATAACCTATGCTAAAGAAAAATTGTACGATCAAATATGATGTTAATATGTACATGAGAAATATAAGCATATTTAAATATATCCTCCTAAAAACAAGGAATATTTAACCATTCCATTTTTTTCTAATTCCATTATACTTATAAGCGATGTTATCGGTATTGAAAAAGGATATTCAATCGAAGATCCTTTTATTCACCTAAAGTCAAAGGCGGCTTGTGCCAGGGTGAAAGTTGCGACGAAACTTACAAAAAAATCACTATTCTCCCATTCCTTCTAAATCGATGAGAGAATAGTGTTTTAAAACTCTCGTTAATATTTGATTTCGATTGCCGAAGCTTTGTTGTCCCAATCCGAAGCCATATTAGCAGTTTTACCATACCAATCAGAGTGTCTAAACAAAACTCCTCTTCCATACCCATGATATGAAGTATGCTCCCATAGCGTCGTCGAATAGCTATAAGAAGGTGACGCTGTACTTAAGGAGGAAATTCTGTCATTCCAGCTGGAAGGCAAGTTTGTAAACCCGTATCTCCAATAAATATATTGTCCACCTTTATATTTATACTCATAGAAATCGGTACAACAAGGACCGCTGGCCATGATCCCGATTTCGTTTTGCGCGACTCTGTTTTGAAGTTTCTGTCTTTGTTTATCTTTTTCGATAAATGCCTGCAAAGTTTCTCTGCTCGTAAATCCATACGCTAACCAATCGCCTTTTTTATTCTGTTTAGGCAGAACCATGGTTATTTTTATGTCTTTGTTGGACTTGTTATTTACTGTGGCCAAGGAATTCATATCTTTTCCATCTACAGTTAAATAGTGGAACGATTCAATTGTATAATCTTTTTCTGCTGCATATGTCGCTGGTACCATTACCATCAAAACGAAAAGAAAACATATTGCGGAAAGACAAAGTTTTTTTACTACCAAATTCTTCACTCCCTATTATTTAGATTTAGATACTTTGACCGTAAAAAGGGGTACAGACAACATTTCGGAAAAAACGTACGCTAAAGCTACAACCGGTTAATCATTATTCTAATATGTGTACCTTTTCTTTTACATACATCGGTGAAAGAGTTTGCTCCCATTTACTTTAGTGATGAAAGGATGTACTTTAGCGATGAAAGGATGATTGACATGATTGATCACATCGATATGGAGATCATTCGCTGTTTACAAAGCAACTCAAGAATGCAATGGAAACAGATCGGGCAGCTTGTCCATCTGTCTGGTGTGGCCGTATCAAATCGAATTCAGCGTTTGGAGGAGATCGGGGTCATAGAGGGGTATACGGTCCGGCTGAACGGAAAATTGCTGGGGAACATTTACTGCATTTTTATTATCGTTAAGATGAAGGATTACAGGCATAAGAAGTTCCAGGAATTTATTCAGGAGCGAGATGAAATTAAAGAAGCTCACCGTGTCAGCGGGGAGCCGTGTTTTATTTTAAAAGCCCAGGTACCTGACCAAAATCAGCTGTCCAAGCTGCAGGATGAGATTCTGGTCTACGGCCATTATAAAATCAATATTTCTATCGGGCAGTATAAATGAACCTCCGGATAGGCAGTCGCATTTAAAACGACATTTTCAGACGAAGAAGGGGTCCCACCAATGGCGTGACCCCATAATAAAGTTATTTAATTCTTCAACTAAATTAAAACCTAACAAATACAAAGCCGTACAAAAATCCTTTACCCATTGAAAATAAATCTAAGAACATTTTTTTAATCGCAGACATTAACAAATTATCGAACAGTGAGAACCCTTGAAATACAAGAAAAAGTACACTATCTTTACTCAAGAAAAGCGCCCGTTTGTTGAATAGTGAATAAGAACCTAATCTCTCCTTAAAATTATACTTATATATATATTTCTTTAGAAGGATTATCACCAACATATATGTTCAGAAATTCACCAGTTATATAACTTTATTTAATCGTTTACCCTTGATAAAATGGTTATAAAACCTAAAAACGGAAAGGAGATGCCAAATGAGCAAAAATTGGACGAAGCTAATGTTAACAATGTCTATGGCTATGTTGCTAAATGGATGTGCCAGCGGAGATAATTCAAATGGTAAAGAAACGACAAATACGGAAAATATAGCTGAGTCGAGCGAGAGCCTAGAAGAACAGATGGAACCTCAAGCTAAAGCAGAACTTAAAGATGTAGAGAATAAAACTGTTGGCACTGTAAGCTTTCTTGAACAAGACGGTAAAATTCAGATAATTGCTAGTATAGAAGGTCTAGAGCAGGGTCACCATGGTTTTCATATCCATGAAAAAGGTGTTTGTGAACCTGATGCCGAGGAAGGTCCTTTCACGACAGCAGGCGGACACTTTAATCCGGATGAGAAAATGCACTCCGGACATGCCGGAGACATGCCTTCCCTATATGTCAACGAGGATGGAAGTGCTGCATATTCTGCAACATTCGATCGTCTAACCATTAACCAATTGAAAGAGGAAGAACTGGCTGTAATCGTCCATTCAAATCCTGATAACTTCGGCAATATACCTGATCGTTATCAAACAGACGGAAAACCTGGTCCTGATGAAACAACGATGAAAACTGGGGATGCAGGTGACAGACAAGCATGCGGAGTAATTATGAGTACAGAGACTGAAACGAAATAATAAAGTATTTTAATAAGAAGCCCTACACCATTGTAGGGTTTTGCACTACAAAATAAAGTTTGAACAAAGGCGAATAGCAAAACAAATTCAATTCTGCGGCGGAATATATTCTCCTGTTGTTACATTAAAGCCAGCTGCTTTCATTTTTGTCTGGTCGCTATTCCAACCTAGTACTAACATTAGGGTAATATTTGTCTCTGTGTCTTTTCTAAGCAAAAAATTATAACCTTTTGCCCAATCTTTACCTGGATAAATACTGCCCATTTTTAGTGATTTTTTAAGTAATTCAGGCGAATCGTAGTTAATATCTTCCGATTTTGTAAATTGTTTTTTGGAATAAGGAGAATCACCTTTCCCGGTTAAATCCTGTGCTTGATCAATTTTTCCCTCATGGATAGTGACTAAAAATATCTTATTAGTTTCTGGCACTCCAAAATCAATATTCCAATATTTTCTTTTACCATTGCTCCCAATTGACTTCCCAGGCTTATCTAAGTCTATATTTATCGCTTGTAATAGGTCCTTATGTGAAGCTTATTCGCAGCCTAAATTACGATCCGTTAACTACCGATAATCCCAGTTATGGTAACTACATCAGAGGAAGCTAACGCTCCCTTACAAACAAAAGAGATTACCTTAATAGCAATCATTTTTTTTATACATTAAATCAAAAAACACCTAGCTTTCAGTTGGAGAGACCCAGTTAAGTGAGACAAGGAAAAAGCACCCCCTGAAACGTATTAGTAAACTAAACGATTTTGGAGGTGTTTTTCTTATGGGGAAAATAGTTCATTACCCTGAAGAAATAAAGTGGGAAGCAGTTCAATTAAGACAAAAAGGATTAACTTATAAAATCATTCAAGAAAAGTTAAATATAAAAAATAAAAGACAAATTCAAAACTGGATGAAATGGTATGAAAATGGAGAAACTTATCGGTTTTCTCAAGGGGTGAGAAAACAATATTCCTATGGTAAAGGAATGGAAGAATTAAGTGAAGTGGAGCAGTTAAAAAAGAGAAATAAACAATTAAGTATCCAAGTAGAAATTCTAAAAAAGTACCAAGAAATCGAAAGGAGTTGGTACCAAAAGTTATTCTAGAACTCGTAAAAATTTTGAAGGAGAAATATCCCATTCAATTAATATGTGAATGTATGGGAGTTGCTAGGTCTAGCTACTATCGTTGGTTAAAGAAAGGTATTAAGTTAATAACGAAGTTGGAAAACAAGATAAAAGAAATTTGTATCAAACATAAGTATCTCATTGGTCACCGAACGGTGAAAGCTTGGCTTTTAAGAGAATATAACATTAAGGTTAACAGAAAAACGGTTCAACGAATTATGCAAAAGCACAATTGGCAATGTAGAGTGAAACCGAAAAGGAAAGGAAAGATTTTAGGGGAAAGCAGAATCGTTGTGTCTAATAACTTGGATCAAAACTTTAAGGCATCAAAACCTAATGAAAAGTGGGTTACGGATATTACTTATCTTCCATTTGGTCAATCCATGATGTACTTATCTAGTATCATGGACCTTTATAATAATGAAATCATTGCCTATCGAATAGGTCTAAGCCTAGACGTAACCCTTGTGTTAGACACATTGAAGGATGCATTAGATAATCAATCTGAAGTGAAGGGAGTTATTCTTCATAGTGATCAAGGATCGCAATATACCTCCTATGCTTTTCAGAATTTAGCAAAAGAAAACGGCATTATCACAAGCATGTCTCGGAAAGGCAACTGCTTCGATAACGCCGTTATTGAATCCTTCCACTCTACGATAAAGTCGGAAGAATTCTACTCTCAGCCACGAGAGGATCTTACAAACCCTATTGTAGTGGAAAAAGTAAGAAAATTCATCTATTATTACAATACAATACGACTTCAGGCAAAATTAAACTACCTGTCCCCGATAGAATTTCGGGAACAGGCAGCATAGGTGCTTTTTTCATGTCTCATTTCTGTGGGCCAGTTCAGTTCCGCAATCGCGCCCTTTAATGGAAGATCGTTCAACAATAATCCGAGATAAAAGAAGCTTTAGAAATTGCAGAAAAGCCCCCGATTGTGTATCAAGCAATTCACAGTGTTTGATAAAAGATCGTTGCCCTTCACGATAAGATTTTGGGTACTTCCCCTTTAGCACAACCTGCTTACTAATTATTATGCTCTAGATAAAAACTCATTTATTGATAAAGGAAAAATTACCTGTCATGTGAATTTATTTTTCAACCATCCTATTAATGGAGGTGAAAACAATGGCAGACATAAATCCTATTGAGTATACAGGGAAAGTTTTGGATCAAAGAAATAACCTTACCGGTCCTGACGATCCAGGTAAGCGACCCTATCCAGAAAAACCACAACATGTATCTATTCAGCAGCCAAATAGTAAAAATGTTCAATAGCCTGTTTAGTAAAACTACAGGTATTATCTAAAGTTATAATATAAAATGATTACAGGAAAGTGTTCTTTTTTTAAAAACCGTGAGACCCTTAACATTTACTTAAACGCCTTAGAGAATTAGACTTCTAACCTGCCCTGTTAGCAGAAAAAGAAAAAGAGCCTGGCTCCTAATATTAAATAATCGCGCCCGATTCTGGAATTACTCAGGCCGTTGAAAAGGGTACACACTTATTGAACATTAACCCTCCGTGGAACAAGAATTAGTGTGTTTCTGACACGTTCTACCTCCATTAAAGAAATAACTTTTCATAGAAATAACTTAATGTACTAGAAGTAATGATGTGTACCCCTAAACTAATGAAAACAAATGGAATAAAAATATGACCGTATCTTTCTAATACATTACTGACCAAAGGATTTTGAGCTATTTTGTATCCAGCGTAACACCAAACTGCAACGAGAACCGCAAAAACAATGATAATAATTAAAATTTGAGTGGAACTACTCGTCGCAAAAAAAGGGACATAAATTCCAATGTTATCTCCTCCATTTGCGACAGTAATACTTGCGACTTTCACACTATATGGACTAAGGAAACCATAAAGAAATGATAATCTCTTTGTATTGTTTTTCTCATCTTCATTTAGCTGTATATCCTGTTCCTTAGCTTCATCTGAAGCAGAACCTGTATTTCTCCATTGTTCGACAAGCATCTTAATTCCGAAATACATAGGTACTAGACCGAGTAATCCAATCCAAACCTTTGGGAAAAGCAAAACACCATAAGCAGCTATATACTAAGCGTAGTAAGAATAGCTATACCAAGATACTGACCAACAACAATATGATGATCTCGAAATTTAGAATTACGTTGCGAAAACAGTGTCATCAAAACAAAAATATCGTCTAAGTTGGTTGATGCAAATGCTATCGTTCCTGAAACAACGGCTCCCCAAATACTCATTAAACCATCAGCCCACATAAGCATTTAACATAATTTAATATGATTAAATGGTGGAATCTGTGAATGGTTTTTATTTTGAACTAAACTCCCCGCGGCTCAATAAGATTTATTCCATTAAAATGGCCCTTTAATCGGAATAACATACATTTCGAGATGAACCAACTAATTGCCTTTTTTTACTTCAGAATATGGCCCGTTTGCTTAATAAGAAAAAATCATACATAATCAAACCAATAAATCTTAAATTTTATACACTTTGTTCTATCCTGATACTTGGAGGGTTTTTTTTGAATGTTAAAAGTAAACAAATTTAAAAAAATGGATTATAAACAAATTATTATGTACACCATAATAGGACTTTGTTTTGTCGCCTCTGTTTTTTTTGTTAATCACAATTATTCATTCTATGAACGTCCAATAGCCGAAGTTATTGATACCAAACTAGAAAATACCTCTGAAATGGTTGATTTACACAATAATGAAGATAAGCTATTCACACAGAGTATAATAGCAGAGTTAAAAAATGGAGAAAATAAAGGGCAGCTTATCCATTTAACGAATGAGTATTCATCCTCTAGAGCGTTTGATCAAGAATACCATGTTGGAAATGAATTGTTTGTTTCGATTAATACGAACACAGAAGAAAATACAGGTTTAACTGGAACCATAAAAGATGTAAAACGTGATAAATACGTTTTGATTATAGCTTGGATTTTTATCTTGACATTACTTATCGTTGGAAAAAAGCAAGGACTGTTTTCAATTATAAGTTTGGCAGTCAATGCTGCATTATTATCGTATGCATTAGATATTTATCTGAATACATCAGGCATCAGTTTGGTATTGATTTGCAGTATAAGTGCTATTTTCTTTACTTTTATTTCTTTATTACTCGTTAACGGTTTTAATGGAAAAACATATGCAGCTATTATTGCGACTCTGCTAGGAACGTTTATATCGCTGTTAATTACCTATCTTGTTATGTGGTTAACTTCAGGAAATGGCCTTCGATTTGAAGAAATGCAATTTATAACTCGTCCTCCACTAATGGTGTTTATGGCGGGGGTATTAGTAGGATCTTTAGGAGCTGTAATGGATGTAGCCATTACAATGTCTTCGTCTATATATGGGTTGTATGAAAAGAATAACAACATACCAATAAAAGCACTTAAAACTTCAGGAATGGAAATTGGGAAAGATATTATGGGAACCATGACAAATATTTTGTTTTTTGCATATATAAGTGGTTCGATTCCAATGCTTATTTTGTATTTGAAGAATGCTTCTCCATTGGGATTTACCCTTTCCATGAACCTTTCATTGGAATTGGCTAGAGCTCTAGCTGGTGGTATTGGAATCGTGTTAACTATTCCAATCGGTCTATATACCTCTATTTTTTTCATTAATCGAAAGAGGGCAAGATAATGAATGTATTAGTGTTGCTAGCAACTATTTTATTTATATTGATGATACTTATTGGTGGAAAAAAAGGAGCTAGGTCTTTTATTGCTCTCTTTTTAAACTTTGCTGTGTTGTTTCTAACAATCATTTTTATGGCAGATCCATATCTTAATCCGATTATCTTAACAGTGATTGCATCTACATTGATTAGTTGTATTACTCTCTTTTTTATTAATGAAGTGAATCGTAAAACAGCAACAGCATTCTTTTCTACTATTATCACAATTGTGATTTTACTCTTTTTTATTCTCTTCGTGACAGAAAATGCAATGATTCAGGGATTTGGCGAGGAAGAAACGGAGGAGCTTGGCATGTTTTCCCTTTATATCGGAGTGGATTTTGCTAAAATTGGAGCTGCCGTGATTATTATGAGTACAATAGGTGCGATTACGGATGTTGCGATTTCCATTGCCTCTCCAATGCGCGAAATATTGAATCATAATCCACTAATTAGTAGGAAAGCTTTATATAGATCTGGAATAAGTATTGGGAAGGATATCTTAGGAACCAATACGAATACGTTATTTTTTGCCTTCTTTGGAGGCTATCTCGGATTGCTCATCTGGTTTAAAGATTTATCTTATTCTGTTGGCGATATCGTAAATTCAAAAGTATTTAGTGCAGAAATGATCACTATATTTTGTGCTGGAATTGGCATAGCCCTGATTATTCCAATTACTTCCTGGATTACTGCCTATTTTTTAGTGAAAACAAGAGAAAATAACGAGACATTTAAATAGGTTTTATGACAGGAAAGACCACAAAATACATGGGAACTGATACTTTAACTTTTGACATCAATCCGAATCTATTCGGCCTTAATGAAATTGATAGTTACCCAGTTATTAAATTACTTCATAATAAACAATGGGAACCCCAAAATTAAGAGACCTCTTTTAAAAAGGAGGTCTTTAAAACTATTCTGCCACTTTGGTTTAAGTACAATCCTTCACAAACTCTCCATCCCATACTAATGTTAATATAAATATACAATTTGGTTTAAGATTCTTATTCAATTAAATGGCCCGATTGTTGAGGAACTTTTGGAGATATTTTGCGTGTGTTTTAAGTGTTAATTTGCACATCCGATTTACTGTTTTTCTAAATAGCGATAAATCGTCGTGCGAGACACGCTCCACTTTTCCGCAACATCTTTAATCGGTGTACCACTTTCAATTAAAGATTTCATCATTTCAATATCTTTTGGTCCAAACTTCTCCGGTCGCCCACCAAGACGCCCACGCGCTCTTGCAGCTGCTCGTCCTGCAACTGAGCGTTCCTCGATCAGATTACGTTCAAATTCTGCAAACGCTGCGAATAAGGGAACTAAGTGAGTATAAAGCCATTTATATCATCAAGGATTACTTTCCTCTTTTATTTAGGGCTATACAAAAAAGCACCCAAGAGTAGAGAAAACATACGAAATGCATATTTCAACATGAGGAAAGCCCAAGCTTCAGCGTCAATCAAGGACCATTTCAAATGTCTGTTATGATTCTTTTACCAAAAGGAGCGACCCTTCTAAGCACTCAGGCTATTAGTCCTGAAGGCGTTCCAGATCCTGTATTGGTATTTGATCAAAGAACCCATGACAGAAACATTCTTCAATACCACATGCAATACGATCCGTATTCACTGTAAGATACAGTTATGAATCTTAATAAATAGCAAAATGAAAGGGCTTCCCATTTAAATGAGATGCTCTTTTTCCCTTACCTCTCTTTTGAAGTGCAATATAGAGTCGAGACTGATAAATTATTCTTTCCTTTTATCTCCTTGACCGACAATTTTTTGTTAGCAAATGCTGATTTTCAACCTGGCTTATTCCTTTCGTAAATAATATCCAATTTCGATTTATAAAAGACAGATAACATACCGAACAGCGCTTTTCTGCTGTGACACTGTATCAGTGTTGTATATAATGCTTACGATTTAAAACGTGAAAAATCTTTTTTGGAAGAAATACATAAAAAATTATTTTCTTTCATCTATCATAATAGTAACTTAGTACTAATTACCATACATTAAATTAAAGAATAATTAAGGAACTCTGTACTTTTAAAAGAGGCTACCATTTAAAATAAAATCATTACATGGATTTCACTTACAGGAGAGAATATGATGCAAAAAAAATGGGTTAGAATATTAAATTATCAAATTTATACACCTAAATTGAATCCTTCACGGGATGTTTACCAGGAAGAGCGTTTTGATTCTGATCATTTTATTTCCCTTTTAAACTCCATCTGATTTGACAGGAAATAAAAGCGTGAAGCATGTTCCTTTATTTACCGCGCTGGTTACCTCAATTTGCCCTCCATGATTTTGAACAATTTTATAGCTTACCATCAGTCCGAGGCCATTTCCATTGGACTTTGTTGTGTAAAAGGGTATGCCGAGTTTTTGGATTTCTTCATCTGACAGTCCAATTCCTGTATCTTGAATGGAAACCTTGATTTGTTTTGAATCTTTTTCAATGGAAACATAAATGTTTCCGCCTGCTGACATGGATTCAATTGCATTTTTCAGCATATTTAAAAAGACTTGTTTTAATTGATTGCTTTCCCCGAAAATGGAAACTTCATCAGACGGAACCGATAAGGAAATGACAACATTCTTCAAAAGCGCTTCAGGCTCTAATAGCTTTATCACACTATTAACGATTTCAGGCAGGCTGCACTTGCTGAAATAAGTCGCATGAGGTTTTGCAAAAACCATAAATTCACTGACAATAAAATTGATCCGCTCAATTTCAGCTAAAATGGTATCAGCATATTTCATTCCGTCATATGACTCGTCCAATAATTGGACAAAGCCTTTTATTGCGGTCATTGGATTACGGATTTCATGGGCGATGCCGGCAGCGAGCTCTCCTACCATTGATAATTTTTCAGCTTTGCGAAGCATATCCTCCGTTCTTTTCGTATCTGTAATATCGTATTGAATGGAAATATGCTGATAGATTTTTCCATGATCATCTAAAAAGGGAACGACTGTCGTATCAACCCAATATTCAGAACCATCTTTTGCTCTGTTAAGAATTTCGCCTTTCCATACATGACCATGCTTTATCGTCGTCAGGATTTCATCGAAAAATGCCGCTGGGTGAAAGGATGAGTTTAAGATATGATGACTTTGACCGATAAGCTCTTCCTTATCATATTTTGAGATTGTGCAAAATTTATCATTAACATATGTAATCACATCATTTTTATCTGTAATGGCAAAAATAGTGGCTTCATTCAGCGCTTTTTTGAGATCAGCAAGCTCCTTTAAAGTAATCTGCAGATCTTTATTCGATTCATCCAGTTCAAATTTTGCCAATAGAAGATTTTCATGATAGTGGGTCAAAATAGAAGCGGACATCATCTGCAGCAGAGGATCAAGTTTCTTCAGAACCTTAAAAATCGCAGAAATGGGAACGTCTGCTGATTGTCTTTCAAGAAAATCCAATAGAACTTTCCGGACAACAGAGACGCTTTTCATGGATCCATCTGCTGTGGAGGGTGTGCTAATCAATCTTCCTGCAAATAATTTAGCGTAGGACCTGAAGATATGCTCAAGCTCTTCTTGTTCACTGTGCAAAAAGTCCCCGATAATTTGATAAAAAGTCTTCAGTATCGATTCATATTCTCTTAGACTTGGAGAGAGCTCAATGGTTCTAGCCGCAAGGTCTCCGCCAGAAGCTTTGATTTTTTCGCTAAGGGTTTCCATTTCTCATCCCTCACAACTTTTGATACCTATTAAATTAGACATAAAGTCGGAGATATCCTTTGATTTATGAAAAAAAGCCCAATAAAGGGCATTTTTATTTCCTCATTTTATGTTCTTTTTACCAGCCGGTCGACAAGCTGATCAAGACGGTGCAATTGGAACGCATATTCATAAATAGCTGAAGCAACAACAGTCAAACGCTGATTTTCAAGCTTATCAGAATCAGACTCCATCAATTGAATAAGGAATATCCTGCTTTCGCGGATCAAGGTGTCATCTTCAAACTGATCATTAACCTTAATTTTCCCCTCATACTTAAAGAGAAGATATTCATGCCACTTTATTAATTGTTCAATCTGGGAATCAAATAACTGATCGTCAACCATTGTGCTGCGGCTCTGAAAATAATGTTCTTCAATGACTTTTAAGACGTCTGCAGCCTGCTGAATGGTTTTCAGCATTTGTTTAAAAACGACCAGTTCCCTGACATTCACCGGATTTACCTTCGCCATCTTTTCCCGTTCTTCGTCAAAGATTTCGTATAAATCCTCCAGTTTTTGAAGCTCGGTTCTAAATTCCTTTTGTTTTTCCTGAAAATATTTCTCCGTTAATTCATCTGAGATGGCTGTCCTCATTAACAGGGACATGGTTTCAAAAACAGATTGAACTTTTGCGAAGTAATTTTCTTTATACTTTGGCGGAAGAATCAGCAGATTAACAAGAAAAGCAGAGGCAATGCCTATTAATATAATCAAGAATCGGTTCCAGACGAATAAGAAGTCTTCATTGCCGGCAGCACTCATAATCGCCAAGACCGTTACTAAAGTCAGTGAAATGGTCGCTTCCATTTTGAGCTTTAAGCTGATTAAAATAACAGAAATTACAACAACCCCGATCACAATTGGATTGCTGCCGAAAAAGAAAATGGCAAACAGAGCAAGCAAGGCTCCAAGTGTATTCGCCTGTACTTGATCAAGTACTTGTTTCCATGTGCGGTAAATGGAGGGCTGAATCGTAAAAATAGCTGCGACTCCTGCAAATACTGACGGCTCAAGCTGAAAGATAGAGCAGATAAATAAAGCAAGTGTAACTGATAATCCAGTCTTTAAAACTCTTGGTCCTAGTATCAAAGGGGAGACACTCCGTTTCTTATATCTTGTGTTCCACTTAGTTTATCAGATTTTCAAATTTAAGAAAAAAATGAATTTGTAGAGTGCTGACCCAACCGGTGAAGGATCTGATCAAGCTTTTAGTCGTGCTAATTTGGGATGTAATTGGCAGATCGCGTATAAATTCAGGCTGAACGCGCACAACTTTCCCCGAGCGTGCACATATATAAGGTGAACGCGCACAAATTTCCCCGAGCGTGCACATATATAAAGTGAACGCGCAGAAACTGGCTATGAGAGGCTGAATGGATTTTGACCAAAAATGGAGATGGAGTATAAGACACATCGCAAATGTAAAAGAGCGGCCGAAATAAAAAACAGAAAATTAATCCTTGTAAACTCATAGGAATTATATATAATAAAATTACATTAAAAATTTATAATAATCAGACTGATTGGATAACCAAAGGTCCTTAACATTTTGTTAAGGGCCTTTTTCGTTTCCAAGTGGGGAGGAATTGCTTTGAGGAAATTAATTATTTTTGCTTTTATCGGTTTTTTGGCACAGCTTATTGATGGTTCTTTAGGAATGGCCTATGGTGTTACATCCACAACAATGCTGCTTACGTTTGGGATAGCCCCGGCAGTTGCCTCTGCTTCCGTTCATTTAGCAGAAGTAGTTACAACGGCCGCTTCAGGTGCTTCACATATAAAATTTGGGAATGTTGATAAGCAGGCAGTATACAAACTGATTATCCCAGGTTCTATTGGGGCCTTTGCAGGAGCAGCCTTTTTGAGCAATTTGCCTGGTGATTTGGCAAAACCCTTTATAGCCATCTTTCTTTTGGTATTGGGTCTTTATGTCATGCTGCGGTTCTTATTTCATTTTGAAGCACGTGAGCAAAGTGAATCCCTTCCACTAACACGGAAAAAATCGATACCCCTTGGGTTAATTGCCGGCTTTGCAGATGCAACAGGCGGCGGGGGGTGGGGACCGATTGCAACTCCTGTCCTTTTATCGCAAAAAGGGTCATCTGCACGAAAGGTTGTCGGAACGGTCGACACAAGCGAATTTGCCATCGCTGTTTCTGCTACCCTTGGATTTTTCATAGCACTTGGCTGGGAGCAAGTAAACTGGTACTGGGTTTTTGCTCTTATGATCGGAGGAATCGTAGCAGCTCCGATTGCAGCATGGCTTGTTAAAAAATTGCCGGCTTATCTTCTGGGTGTCCTGGTTGGAGGATTTATTGTTCTGACAAATTCAAGAACTCTTCTAACTACTTGGGCTGTTGATGCTTCTGTAGTGCCATTTGTTTACGGCTTCATATTGATTGGTTGGGCACTTGCGGTTGGATATGCGGTCAGGAGAAACCGGGTAAAGGCGGAGGAAGCAATCAGAATAGAAAAAAGGAGGGCTTAGGCTCCTCCTTTTTCAAATTCTTGTTTACAGCGATTTAGAAACTGCCTTTTCTTTCTTAGCAAGATTTCTTCCTTTTGTAAACTTTGGCAATCGATCACCGTGCGCTTCTATTAACTCAGCAGTCATATCCCAGATTTCGTCCAGTGACAAAACAGACGAGGTATGAGGATCAAGCATAACCGCTTGATAAACGCAGTCTATATTTCCTGTAAGAACAGCTTCAACAACTAACTGCTGGACATTAATATTTGTCATATTCATCGCTGCTAAATGAGGCGGCAAATCTCCAATATGAATTGGCTGGATTCCGCGTTTATTGACTAAGCAAGGTACTTCAACACAAGCGTGGTTTAGGGCAGTTGAATCTATGTATTGATAATAACGGATTTCCAAGCGTGAATATGAGCTGTTTCGCTTTTTCCAGCTGATTCGTAAAAAGATAATATTTAGAAAGCAATAAGCGGTATAGAATTAAATAATCCGGCAAGTCCTTTAGCGTTTCCTGTTCGATTTCATTTTTAAGAATTTCCACTTCCTGTGTTATCTGCATGATCATCACTTCGTGCCATTCCGTCAGTTTTTCATCGAGTTTGTTATAGCGGCACTTCTGTTTCCAAATCAATTTTTAATCTTTTGATAGTAAAAAAGTGATCTCTCCCGAATACTCCGTAATGCCCCGTTCAATTTTACTTAAATGGGTGACAGAACAAATGCCCTGTACGAGTTCACCTTGTGTGAATCCTTCTTTTTCGCGGTAAAATTTAATCAGTTTCCCCTCTAACATCTGTTTCACCCCGGCTGCTTGTACTTTTCTGCTATTATAGAAAAGTTTTGAGAGTGAATCTAGCAGGACAGAAAAAAAGAATAATAAAAAAACATCTTCCTGCTTGAGGAAAGACGTCTAAGAAATAAACTGTACAAATGATGCAATTAGTAAAGAGCCTGCCATTCCAAAAATAAGGTCTTGTTTCGTTATATCCATCTTCTTTAAGAATTTCCCCATTATTGATTACCCCTTTGTGCTTTTTATAAATAAGACGATTTTCATTTTTAAATTGTTTCAATCTAAACTAAATAAATGATCTAATTAGCTTTTATTAATCTTAAAGGCCAGAAAATGTTATCAAATGTACCTTTTAATTTCCCTAAACGACAGAAAACCAAACTGGGCTAATATAATGAAATATTATAGTGAAAAGGTGATTAATTAACTAGATTGCAAGAGATTTTTGAAGGAAAACAAGGAATAAAGTGGAAATTTCCAGTTTGTTAGTAAGGTTATTGTTATAGCGATGTTACAATTGTAATAGATTTATTATCTCTCTGTTTTTTATAAGCCTCTTTTTTGTGATAACATGGGAAACATTCGAAATTGCTGAAGGAGGAAGAAAAATTATGAAAAAAACTATCTTTTCATTAGCGGCTGTAGCCGCTCTAACAACTACAGCAGGAATTAGCGCGCAGGCAGAAGAAGTCGTAGTAGATAAAGGAGACACTCTGTGGAGCCTATCACAGGAGCACAAAGTTTCAGTAGATGATATTAAAAACTGGAACAATTTAACATCAGACATAATTATTGCAGACAATACATTAAAGATATCAGATGAAGAAGTATACACAGTTGTTGCAGGCGATACGCTTTGGAGCATCGCAGAGAAATTTGACGCTAGTGTAGAGCATATTTCTGAGAAAAACGAGTTATCAGGAGATGTCATCCACCCTGGTCAAGAGCTTGTGATCTTCAGTGATGCTGACAATGCAAGTCCAGCTCCCGCTCCAGAACCAAAGCCGGAAGCTAAGCCAGAACCGAAGGATCAAAACCCTTCTGTAAATGAAGCTTCTGCAAGTGCAGTGGCAGAAAACGACGTCAGTGAAGAAGACGTAGCAAAAGAATTAACCGTAATAGCTACTGCATACACGGCAAGCTGTGAAGGCTGCTCAGGAACAACTGCTACAGGCGTTGATTTAAAAGCGAACCCTGATAAAAAAGTAATCGCGGTAGACCCTAACGTCATTCCGCTTGGATCTAAGGTATATGTTGAAGGCTACGGCTATGCAACAGCAGAAGATACTGGCGGTGCAATTAATGGGAACCGCATTGATGTTTTCATCCCGACACAAGATTCTGCAGTTGCATTCGGTAAGAGAGAAGTTAATGTGAAGGTATTAAATTAATAGATTAGCAGATTGATAAGATGCGGCAGATATTCCGAAAAATGGAAATTTGCCGTATTTTTTATTGGTTAATTTCTGAATAATAAAATAATGATTGAATATGAAGGATAGGATTTAATATAATAAAATAAATGAAGTTTTTCCTTCACCTGAATGAAAAGGAGCAGACATGAAACCAAAATCAATCTCTCAAATTATTAAGGAGAATTATTCTTCTTTATCGCAAGGTCAGAAAAAAGCTGCTGAATTCCTTACTCTGCACAAGGAAGAAGGGGTATTGCTCACTGCTTTTCAATTAGGGAAAAGAGCAGGCGTAAGTGAGACGACCGTTATTCGTCTGGCCTATGCACTAGGTTTTAAAGGTTATTCAGACATGCAGGAGGCGCTGCGCAGGAATTGGCTGGAAATGAAACAGGGTGCAGGCCTTGAAGGATTGCCTGCAGAATTGAAACAGCCTAATGAAATGAGCATTTTCAGTACGGTCATCGAGAAAGAAATATCTGTATTACAGCAATTATTAATGCAGGTCGAGGAGGGTGAGATTTGGAAGACGGTTGATCACTTTATACAGTCTGACCGCATTTATATAGGCGGATTTGGAAGTTCCTACGGAGCTGCCTATTGGCTGCATTATACCCTCAAGCAATATAGGGATAATGTAGCAATTTCAAGTCCAGCAGGCTTTTCACTTGAAGATATTCTTGATCTGAATCAAAATTCTGCGGTGATTATTTTCTCGTTTCCAAGGTACCGGCAAGAATCCATAGAACTTGCAAAATGCTCACAAGCTCAAGGGGCAAAAGTGATAGCCATTACAAACAGACAGTTTTCTCCTGTTGGACAGCTTGCTGAAATTACGTTAACAACGGAGGAGAAGCTGGACTCGGGGGATCATTCGATTGCTTCTGTTGTCAGTTTACTGGAAGTCATCATGGAAGGTGTTAAGCATCGGGATCGGGACAGAATCAGCCTTCGTCAGCAAAAATTAGAAAAGCTTTATACGGATCAGGAATTATTTTTAGAGTAAAACCAAACATAGGGGTGGGATTTGAATGAATGGAGTGCCGAAATTACATGGAATGCACTTTGCAGACGAACACAAGGAAGAAATAATAAAAACGTATCATGAGCTGCATATGCTTGCAGAGCCGAGCTGGGAGGAGGAAAAAACCTCACAATATATAAAAGAAAAACTAGTAAATGCAGGCTTTATTATTCAAACCTATGAAGGGCATTTCGGTTTTATCGCAGAGCTTGAGGGGGAGCAGTCAGATGTTATTGCTCTCCGCGCAGATATGGATGCACTGGTTCAGGAAGTGGACGGGGCGGTCGTGCCCAACCACTCCTGCGGCCACGATGCTCATAGCACAATGGTCCTGTATACCGCACTCACTCTCTCAAAACAGAAGATGAAGCATACGGTCCGTTTTATCTTCCAGCCGGCGGAAGAAAAGGCAGCGGGTGCCCTTAAGATGATGGAGGAAAACGTCCTTCAGAAAGTGAAGTTTCTTTTCGGCATCCATTTGCGTCCAGTGATGGAAATTCCGTTTGGAAAGGCCGCGCCAGTTATTCTGCATAGTTCAACGGCAAGCATTAAAGGAGTAATAAAGGGGGTGCCCGCTCACGCTGCCAGACCAGAACTGGGCAATAATCCGCTTGAAGCCGCCGCTCTGTTAATCGGGGCGATACGCCAAATTCAATTGAATGCAGCTGATCATTATTCAATTAAAATAACGGAACTGCATGGGGGAGAAGCCTCTAATTCGATTCCTGAGAACGCTCGCTTTACACTTGATTTGAGAGCAGAATCGAATGACACGATGGAGATGCTTCTGGAAAAAGCGAAACATACGATTACAAAAATTGAAGAGTTAACCGAGACGGAAATTACTTCAAAGGTAGAGGAATACTCACCCGCAGCGGTAAAGAATCTTCATGCGATTGAGATAGCAAGAAAAGCGATCGTCTCAATACTGGGCGAAGAGAATACCGAAGAGGCCTGTGTTTCTCCCGGGGCAGAGGACTTTCATTTTTATACGGCGGAAAATCCGGCGATTGCTGCCACGATGATTGGGCTCGGCTGTGACCTAAAGCCTGGTTTGCATCACCCAAAGATGCAATTTAATCAAGAGGCTTTAGTTTATGGCACGAAGATTTTAACACAAATGCTGCTGGAAGCAGATCAGCAGCGATGGTAAACAGGGGTGATAGTATCTTGAAAAAAGAAGTGCAGGAATCAATGATTATCCGCAATCTTCAAACGGTAAAAGCGCTGGAAGAAGTCAGGCGCCTTGAGGCAATAATCTGGAGTATGGAGGATTCTGTTCCTGTTAATCAAAGTGCGGCTGCGGTGAAAAACGGCGGATTTATTTTGGGCGCATTTTATAAAAATGAGCTCATCGGCTTTCAATACAGTTTTGCGGGATATGACGGGAATAAAGTGTATCTCGTTTCACACAGCTTAGGCATCCATCCAGATTACCGCAAATTTGGAATCGGAGAAAAACTGAAAATCGCACAAAAAGACACAGCACTTGAGATGGGATATGACCGGATCACCTGGACATACGACCCGCTGGAAACCGTCAATGGAAATCTTAACATACATAAGCTGGGGGCAATTGCCAAGGAATATATCCCTAATGTTTACGGAGAAATGGCGGACAATTTAAATGCCGGTATACCGACAGACCGTTTTTTAGTCGAATGGCATTTGAATAAGCAAAACAAAGTAAATGTGAAACAAGTAGATGTGAAAGAAGCAAACATTCCATATGCTCTTTATACAAATGAAATAGACAATTTTCCTTTTCCGGAAAAAACAGACCTGTCCCTGCATAGTCCGCATATTTTCGTTCCCGTGCCGGCACAGTTTCAGGAAATCAAAAGGGCTGATTTTCAGCTTGCTAAAAAATGGAGAGAGAAAACTGGCGAAGTGTTCTCCCATTATTTAAGTCAGGGGTGGGTGGTATCCGATTTAGTGAAAGATAAGCGTCACATTGGCCAGTATCTATACCTATTAGAGAATGGGGGACAAGGAAATGGAAATTAAAAGCATTATCCTAAGGCAAATCAAGATGGATCTGCTGCATCCTTTTACCACAAGTGTCGGAACAGAAGAAGATAAAGACATTATTTTAGTTGAAGTGAAATCGAGATCAGGGTTATCAGGCTGGGGAGAATCTGTTTCCATTACGCAGCCAATCTATAATGAAGAAACGGTCAAAACGAATTGGCATATGATGAGCGATCACTTGATTCCGCTTCTTTATCAAGAGCCTGTCACTCATCCAGATGAGGTGTCAGAGCGATTTATAAAGATACGCGGTAACTACAATGCCAAAGCCGCGATTGAAATGGCTGTTTGGGATCTCTATGCAAAAGAGAAAAACATGACTTTGGCGAAAGCGCTCGGCGGTGCAAGAGACAAAATCGAAGTGGGTGTAAGTGTCGGCATCCAGCAATCTCAGGCGAAAATGCTAAAACAAATCGATGGTTATTTGAAGGCCGGATATAAGCGGATTAAAGTGAAAATTATGCCGGGCTGGGATGTTGATATCATTAGATTAATTCGTCAGGAATTTCCGCATATTCAGCTAATGGCCGACGCAAACTGCGCCTATACGCTGAATGATATAGATCACCTAAAAGCACTCGATGAATTCGGATTAACAATGATTGAACAGCCGCTGGCTCATAATGACATCGTTGACCATGCAAGGCTGCAGGCTCATCTCAAAACGCCTATTTGTCTGGACGAAAGCATACATAGTGCAGAAGATGCGAGAAAAGCGATTGAGCTTGGGAGCTGCAGGATTATCAATCTTAAAATCGGACGTGTCGGCGGGCTCACAGAATCAAAAAAAATTCATGACTTATGTGAGCTGCACAATGTTCCGATGTGGTGCGGCGGAATGCTTGAAGCGGGAATCGGCAGAGCTCATAATGTTGCCATAACTTCACTGAACAACTTCACTCTGCCTGGAGATACAGCCCCTTCTTCTCATTATTGGAAGCAGGATATTATTACTCCGGAAGTGGAAATGAAAGAAGGATACATTTATATTCCGGAAAGTCCTGGAATCGGGTATGAACCGGACCTGGAACAAATCGAGAATATCACGTCATACAGCCGTTTTTATCATAATTAATTAAAGATAACTCAGGAAAAGCAAGCAGGGTTATACTTTCTTGTTTTTTCATCCGCAGGTGAAATGAATCAAAAACCAATATTTATCACGCTCTATTAGCTTATTTCAAGTATAATGATGATTCATGAGTTAAATACTTGAAAAAACACAAGAAAAAATGAGGATGCTAAATGAGTAATAAAGGGTTTATTGATTATAAATTAAGCGCGGAAATTGTGAGAGCGCTGGATAGCTTAAATTATACGGAACCGACAGAAGTTCAGAATAAAGTCATTCCTGTCGCTTTAGAAAAGAAGGATCTTGTCGTGAAATCACAAACAGGGAGCGGGAAGACGGCGTCGTTTGGCATTCCGCTCTGTGAAATGGTTGAGTGGGAGGAAAACAGGCCTCAGGCTTTAATTCTGACTCCAACAAGGGAGCTCGCTGCACAGGTAAAAGAGGATATAACAAACATCGGCAGGTTCAAACGGATAAAAGCGGCAGCCGTATATGGCAAACAGCCATTTGACAGGCAGAAAATTGAGCTGAAGCAAAAGACTCATGTTGTAGTCGGAACACCCGGAAGAGTCCTTGATCATATTGAAAAAGGAACGCTTGCGTTAGAAAAGCTGCAATATCTGATTATTGACGAAGCGGACGAAATGCTGAATATGGGCTTCATCGACCAGGTAGAAGCGATTATTGATGAGCTTCCGACGGACAGAGTTACAATGCTCTTTTCAGCTACTTTACCAAAGGATGTAGAAAATCTCTGCCATAAATATATGAAAAAACCGGTTGAAATTGAGATAAAAGCTGCAGGACTGACGACTGCATCAATTGAACATTCATTAATTGTGGTGAGAGAAGAGGAGAAGTTCCCGCTTCTTAAAGCTGTGACTGTCGTTGAAAACCCTGACAGCTGCATCATCTTCTGCAGAACACAAGAGCAGGTTGATGCCGTATTTAAGCAATTAGACCGAGCCAATTATCCTTGTGATAAAATTCATGGAGGCCTTTATCAGGAAGATCGCTTTGCTGTCATGAATGATTTCAAAAGGGGGAAATTCCGCTATTTAGTTGCGACAGATGTCGCCGCCAGAGGAATCGATATTGATAATATTACACACGTGATTAACTATGACCTGCCGCTTGAAAAAGAAAGTTATGTTCACCGAACTGGCAGAACGGGCCGGGCAGGCAAAACAGGAAAAGCGATTACTTTCATTACGCCATATGAGGAAAAATTCCTTACCGAAATTGAAGATTATATTGGCTTTGAAATTCCTAGAACACTTCCCCCTTCGAGCGAAGATATTTCTAAAGCAAAAGGTGCATTCGAAGAAAAAATAACATCCCGTCCTGAAATTAAAAAAGACAAAAGTGCCCAGCTGAATAAAGGAATTATGAAGATCTATTTCAACGGAGGCAAGAAAAAGAAAATCCGTGCAGTTGATTTCGTCGGAACGATCGCCAAGATTCCCGGAATGACAGCGGGTGACATTGGCATCATTACCATTCAGGAAAACGTTTCTTATGTAGAGATTCTAAATGGAAAAGGACCAATCGTTTTGAAAGCAATGAAGAATACAACGATTAAAGGCAAGCTTTTGAAAGTTCATGAAGCGAATAAATAAAGTAAGAAAACTCCGTTCATCGTGGGCGGAGTTTTTTGCTGTTCTAATTCATTTTTCCTAGTAATGTATTTCTTGTCCACCTTTTTCATTTAGTGAGTGATACAAGTAGTAAGGATTACTTCTTCTTTTAGCTTGATAAAGAAAATCGTCTAAAAGAATACTAATGAGGTCCCTTTGAGTAAAATCACTATCCATTGCTTCTGATACATCATTACAAAAGATAAGGTTAAAAATTATTTTATATTTGAAAATTATTAATTATTGACTAATAACAGAATATCTTAATATAGTTGCTCTTTATTTATATTATGCTGGACTATTTTATATGTGAATCACATATAAAATAGTCCAGCATAAAATATCTGAGCTAATTAACTTCTAAAATGAAAAAGGTATCAATATTAGATAAATTGCAAACAAAAATCCGTAAATATAACACGGGAGGAATAGCATGAAAAATCCGGAAGAAGAACTGAAAAACCAGGACGGACAAGATGAGAAGAAAGCCAAAAAACTAAAGAAAAAAGAACTAAAAAAACAACAAAAACAAGATGGGAAGAAAGCTGAAAAACTAAAAAATGAAGAACTGAACAAGCAACAAAAAAAGGAGCAGAAAAAAGCTGAAAAACTAAAAAATGAAGAACTAAACAAGCAACAAAAAAAGGAGAAGGAAAAAGCTGAAAAGCTCAAGGAAGAAGAATTAAAACAACGAAAACGAGATGAAAAAAGCAATGAACCAAATAAAAAGGCTGCCGCAGAAAATAAAACTTTAGAAGAACAAGTACTCCTGCAACTGGCAGCTGATGCTGAAATAAAAGCTAAAGAGATGTTAAAAAGCCAGGAACAGGCTGCCGCAGAAAATAAAGCTTTGGAAGAACAGGCACTCCTGCAACTGGCTGCTGATGCTGCAATAAAAGCTGAAGAGATGTTAAAAAGCCAGGAAAAGGCTGCTGGAGCTGACGAAAAACCCCAAGATGAGTTGGAAATTCAGGAAACGATTATTCAGGAAAACAATCAAAATACTAGTGGTGCTGATGAAAAATAGCCCTCAATTTACTCAGTCTGCTTCCTTAATCAATTTTTTTGTCTAACGAGAAGGTAGAAGTTCAGTCTAAACCATATAATTTTTGTAAAGAAGCTCCCAAAACGTTAAGTGCAGGAAAAGATTTGCCGGCAGGAAGGTATAAAGCAGTGGAAGCAATTTTTTCGTCTATGATTCAAGCGGAATGGCAGCGGTCAACACGATCCTTGGGAATGATTCATTCTCAGTGCCGGAATATGTGTTTTTCTGCGATGACGGCAATATCATTGAAACGATGGCACCGGTTAAGTTAATACCTTTAGAATAAAAATACGCACTTTCACTTGAAGGTGCGCTTTTTTTCTATTTATTCTTCATCTTCACGTACAGTATCATCCACAATCGCAAAAAGCTGGCGGTCAAATAAATCGTCGCTGCATAACAAATGTTCATCTGGTGTCTGTACGATCTCTTTTAATTCTCCTTCATCGCCTTTAGCATTTATGATCTCGAAAATCTGATTCAGACCCTCTGAAGTTTGATCAGCTTCTTGACTTTTAATTGGTTCTCTCTCTTTCAAGACACTCAGCCTCCTTTTATACGTAGCATTTGCTCAAAAAGAAGAAATTACCCATCTGGACAATTGCATTTCTCTGCAAATACAGATATGGTTTTGAAAGGAAGAATATTTTAAAGCGCTAAAGGATGGGAATAGATTGAATAAACTTAGCCGAAAACCGGCATTTATATATACATTTGCGTGTACAGAAGAGGAGCTTTTATTGTGTCACTTGGAGATGCGTTCATTTTTTGGCTTTCAGCCCGATGGATTCAGTTTGAAAAGTGATGTTGACATTGATCCAAGCAGAAGTCCTTTTATGAAAGAGAGATTGGAAGTCATCTATGAAGGAAACGAGCTTTCTGAGATTGTAAAGCAGGTTGAGCAGATTGATATTGGAACGGATACGTTTAAGATTATTTTTCTGAAAATCAATGATCTTGAAGATTATGAACAAATTAGTTATCAAGAGCGCAGAAACATTGAGCGGCAGGTTGGCTGGCCCTTTAAAGCAGAGGCAGATGTCCGGAATCCAGATCAGACGTTTGGCATTACAACTCATGAAGGGCGCTGGTATTTCGGAAAGTACCGCAGGAGCGAACCGGTCTGGCTGCATCATTTAAAAAAGCCGCGTGAATATTCAACTGCACTAAGTACAAGGGTTGCAAGGGCAGTTGCCAATATTGCTGTTCCAAATCCTTTTGGTGTAAAAGCGATCGATCCGTGCTGCGGAATTGGAACCGTTCTTGTAGAAGCATTATCCATGGGCATAGATATTATCGGACGCGATATCAATCCGCTTGTAACAGATGGATCGAGAGAAAACATCGCACATTTCGGCTATGAATGCGACGTCAGGACAGCACCGATTTCAGAAGTCACAGGCAAGTATGATGTCGCCATTATTGATATGCCCTATAACCTTTATACCCACGCCACACCTGAGGAGCAGATGTCTATCTTAAAACATGCCCGCCGAATTTCGAATAAAACGGTGATTGTGACAAGTGAAACGATGGATCACATGGTTGAAGAAGCAGGGTTTCATATTGCAGACCGCTGTACAGTGAGGAAGCAGATGTTTTCAAGGCAGATACTAGTTTGTGAATAAAGAATGGCAGACCTGAGGATACTAACCCTTTGAACCATACATAGGAGGTATTAGCTATGAGTGACCAAATGGAGAGCTCCTTTGAGAACAAATGGATGCCGATGACATCTGTTGCTAGCGGACTGGAATTCGATGTCCTGCCAGGGGTCTACTGCTACACCAATCAAATTGTAAATGTAGTTTTTTTAAGAAGCGGCAATGACTGGTATTTGATTGATGCGGGCATGCCGCACTCTGCAGACACGATTAAATCGGCTTTTGAAGCGCATGCTGGCGTAGAAGTTGCACCAAAAGCAATATTGCTGACACACGGGCACTTTGATCATGTGGGGGGCATCATTGAACTCATTGAACAGTGGCAGGTTCCAGTCTATGCTCATGAACTCGAACTGCCTTACCTGACCGGTCAAAAAGATTATCCGGAACCGGATGGAAGCGTTGAAGGCGGCTTGATCGCCAAGATGTCACCGCTTTTTCCGAATGATGCCATCAATCTAACTGATCATGTTCAGGCATTTGGAGAAAATGGACAAATTCCAGGATTAACAGAATGGAAATGGATCCATACGCCTGGTCACACACCTGGCCATGTTTCCTTCTATCGCGAAGAAGACCGGACTTTGATCGCAGGAGATGCGTTTGTAACTGTAAGACAGGATTCACTCTATAAGGTGTTTACTCAAAAGCAGGAAATTTCAGGTCCTCCAAGGTACTTCACAACAGACTGGCAAGCTGCCTGGAACTCAGTGAAAACCTTGGAAGCACTTAAGCCATCAACTGCTATTACAGGCCATGGACTGCCAATGTCAGGCGAAGTCTTGAGAAAAGGACTGGCCGAATTAAGCAGGGATTTCGAAAAGCTTGCGGTGCCTGAACATGGGAAATATCTTCAATAGGAAACAGCCGGAAAAGATTACTCCGGCTGTTTTTTTATGCTGCAATTTTTTAGCCGGCAGCGATCCTTATAGTATAGATTATCCGCTAATTCTGCAGCTCGGGAGGGATATTTCCATAGATTGTAGAAGTAACCGAGAAATAATTTTAATGAAATCAAAGAAAAAATCTTAAAACTCCCAAAATAAATCACTTTAAAGGTTTTAATTAAACAGCAAGCTGATAACTAAAAGGTCAGTGAACATGTTGCTTAAGCAACTTTTTTTGTTGTTCCGTTCACTTTGCAGTTTAGCATTCCTGTAGATCGTTAAATATCAGGTTTGAAAAAAATAGAGCCCCTCAGTAAGATACGAGTATAGAGTCCAATCTAACTCAGAGTCTTAAGGAGGAAGCCCTACTATGAATTTTAAAATGCAAGACAAACAAAATCAACTAATAGAAAGAATTTCCGATACACATCTTATTGTTGGTGTGGATATCGCTCAACAACTACACGTTGACACGGATACTGAGGAATGCTACATCGTAAGCTTCAGCCATTTGTGCAGCGGAGGCATCTTCCATTTCTTCTACAGACGAACCATACTTAGTATAAAACCATTTAATGCGATCCACTTCATTATTCCAAACATCCGCAGATCCTATTGTACCTTCTACAATTTTGCCCTTTGTGTATGTATCTTTGACCGCATTAGCTGCTGCAAGTAAACCCTTATCACCATAAAATCCGAATTACTCTATCTTCAAGAATTTGAAAGCATGGAGCATTTCAAACAAGAACTAGAAGAATATATCCATTACTACAATCATCAACGAATCAAGGTAAAATTAAAAGGCATGAGCCCGGTTGATTACCGGATTCATGCCCTCAAGGCTACCTAAGTAAATAAAGTGTCTAACTTTTTGGGTTCACTTCGTTGATGGTCCTTTTCTTTGGGTGATCAGAGCCACTTAAAAAAGATGATTTCAATCCGTTAATTCTCCTCCGACTCACTAACCTTCTCAATCTTCTCTACAAACATCTGATAAACTCTGCGCTTCTCTTCCAGCTCTTTTATATAAAGCTTCAGCTCATTGAATTTTTCTTCGAATGGTTTTTGATAGGTTGTTTTGATATTGTTGATAATTTCATCGTTTATAGTAGATTGAATGACTTGCTTTGTAATGCCAAATTTATAGGAATATAACTGAAGTTCGCTTTTGACTTTGTCATATTCAGTGTCTATTTCATTCTTTTGCTTCAGCATGTCCTCTTTCCATTGATGCAGAGAATCTTTCACATATGATTCCATCTTTCCCCTCCTAAGCAGCTTATTCGCCTATGTATCTCAATACACTATTTATAATCTATGACTATTTTTTGGGGGTAATCCGGGGATTATCGTCCTTCTTCCCTGCTTTCGCAATAGGATTATAGGCTAAATGGAATAGGTTCTGCTTATCCCTATTGATCTATTGTTCTAGTGAAATTTTTCCGATTATAGGAAAAAAGGTCAATTCTATCTAATTCGGATTGTGCTATCTTTAAATATGTAGAAAAAAACAGAAAATTCTACATGTTCTTACAAATAGGAGGGGTAGTATTGACAAAGTGGAGCAAGAAATTCGGAACATCACTTCTGGCAACAAGTTTGGCCGCAAGCTTATTCGCGCCAGCTGCATTTGCGAAAGAACCTGTACCAACAGACGTTCAAACAGCATTGTCTGCACCAATTGATCTGAACATTATCAATGAAGACCGCCTGGCAAATGCATTAAAAAAACAAGGACTCATTCCGCAAAAAGCAAGTGACAAGGAAGTCGCTGCAGCCGTGAAAAAATATATTGAGGAAAAGCAAGGCGAAAAACCGACAGTAAATCTCCATGAAGATGATCAAGAGGCAAAAGTGGACATGGATATGAAATCAAAGGATTTCTTAACAAAGCAGAAAGAACAGCTGACAAAGGAATTAAGTAAAGGTCATGAAAAGCTGGATAAAAGCAAAAAAGACGACTTTGTAAATGTAAAGCCGGCAAAGCAGTCTGAATACAATGGGACTGTAAGAGAAGACAAAGTCCTAATTTTGCTTGTCGAGTTTGAAGATTTCAAACATAACAATATTGTCAAAGAAGATGGCTACATGTATTCGAATGATTTCAGCAAAGAACATTATGAAAAAATGCTTTTCGGAGACAAGCCGTTTCAGCTTTTAGACGGTAAAAAAGTACCTACATTCAAGCAATATTATGAAGAGCAATCAGGCGGAAGCTATACAGTTGACGGCACAGTCTCTGAATGGCTGACTGTTGCGGGCAAAGCCGCTGATTATGGAGATGACAATGCGGCTGGAGGCCATGACAACCTGGCACCGCTTGGACCTCGCGACCTTGTAAAAGATACACTGGATGCGGCAGCTGCATCTGGAATGGACCTCGCTGAATATGACAAGTTCGATTTATATGATTTAGATGGAGACAGCAATCAAAATGAGCCGGACGGACTTGTTGACCATCTTATGATTGTACATGCAGGAACTGGACAAGAAGCCGGCGGCGGTAAATTGGGCAATAATGCAATCTGGTCTCACCGCTGGACATTGGACGGGGTATACAAAGTTGAAGGTACAAAAGCAGAAGTACCTTATTGGGGTGGACAAATGGCTGCATTTGACTACACGATCCAGCCAGAAGATGGTGCAGTCGGTGTATTCGCACATGAATTCGGTCACGATTTAGGTCTTCCTGACGAATATGACACGCAGTACAGCGGTAACGGCGAGCCTGTTGCTTCATGGTCAATCATGAGCGGAGGAAGCTGGAATGGACAAACGGCAGGGACAGAACCGACAAGCTTCTCCCCGCAAAACAAAGAATACTTCCAGACAGTTATGGGCGGAAACTGGGCGAACATCCAGGAAATTGACTACAAAGATGTGACAGCTGAAGGAACAGCAACTTTCCTCGACCAAAGTGTCACAAAATCAAACAATCCAGGAATCGTTAAAGTAAACCTTCCTGAGAAACAAGTGAAAAGTACAATTCAGCCTGAATTTGGGGAAAAATACTATCACAGTACAAAGGGCGATAACGTTCACACTGTGATGGAAACACCTGAATTTGATTTAACAGGAAAAACAAGCGCTACATTCACTTACAAAACAAACTATAACATTGAATACGGCTGCGCATGCGACTCATTAACCGTAAAAGCAGAGACAGCAGATGGCACCAAAGTTCTTGAAATCTTAGGCGGCGATGTAACAGATGGCGACGCTACTAAAGGAACAACAAAAGGAAAATGGATTGACAAATCCTATGACCTTAGTGAATTTGCCGGCAAAAAAGTAAAGTTAGTATTTGATTACTTAACAGACGGCGGCCTTGCACCTGAAGGGTTTGCTTTAGACAACGCAGTCCTTACAGCTGATGGCGAGCAAGTTTTCAGCGACGATGCAGAAGGAACGTCTAAATTTACATTAGATGGCTTCAAAGCATTCGACGGAACATACCTTGCAAAGCACCATTACTACCTTGAGTGGAGAAACTACTCAGGATCTGACAATGCATTAGCGTTCTCCCGCGGACCTAAATACAATACTGGCATGGTTGTCTGGTATGCAGATGACAGCTACACAGACAACTGGGTTGGCAAGCATCCTGGTGAAGGATTCCTTGGAGTCGTTGACTCTCATCCGCAGCCATTATACGGATTGCTAGACGGAAAACTGACAACAACACAATCAACACGCTACCAAATCGCAGACGCAGCATTCTCATATGACAAATCTGCATCATGGTACGTAAACAGCCCAACACGCGGCGAATACAGCTACAACGGTTTAAAGGGAGTTACATTCTTCGATGACTCAAGATCATACATGAATGAAGTCATTCCAGACGCAGGACGCAAAGTTCCAAACTACGGCTTGAAATTCCAGGTTGTAGGCGAAGCGAAGGATAACTCTGCTGGAGCGGTTTGGATTCGGAAATAAGAGGAAAAAGGCAGCTTGCTTTTAAGCTGCTTTTTTTTCTTTTTTTACGGAATGATGTCTAACTTCCGACGTTTTTTACCAAACGGATTGTTTATAAAAATACAAATCAGGCATCCCCGGTTTGTATTATACTTTAAGGAAATAGAACTAGCAGAAACTTTTGAAAAGTTCCCGGGAGGCTCCATGTTTTATTCTCTGAGAAATCGCTTGTTCATCATTTTTACCATTCTCCTGACCGTTCCATTTCTTGTTTTATCGTTTCTAATTCCGGCATGGTTTACATCCGTTATTGAAGATCAGACAAAAGATTCAACAGTCGAAATGATGGAGCAATACTCCATCTATATTAACTCCGTCACCTCACAGGCAGAGGATTTGGGAAAGCAGGTGCTGGTCAATCAGGCAACTCAGGACTGGCTGCATGCAGAAAGTGATCCGGCTGTCCGGTGAAGCAAGAGGAGTAGCAAAAAGTATATGTAGTGAACGGCGGAGATTTCTTGAACGGAGCGAAGGAAAACCTCACAAGCAGAGTCATGTCCTTGATAAAAAAGGCAATATCCTGTAGCGTTTTGGAAGTAGAAGGCGAATTGAAGATTCCGCATGATATAGCGGTAGATCAGAGTGGAACTTGTATGTCGCAGAGCTTGAGAATAAGAGGCTGCAGGAATTTAAACTGAAATAAAGGTGCCGGTTTGACACCTTTTTTTGTTATTAAGCTGCTGTTTCTGAATCAGTCTGATAATCCCTGCCTGTTCTCTCAACCTTATTCCAATTCTGATTGAAGAAATAGGCAATGCTGCCGTACATAATGAATATCATCGTGGCGAGTCGGTAGATCAGTACGTCAAAAAGAATCGCCGCCAGCAATTTCGGAATTTCTCTCTTTTTAAAAGAAATGCCATAATGTCTGCTCATTCGAACAGCAGCTAGATCATATATCAAACCGAATATCACAATGTAAATGGAAAAAAACAAAAAGTAGTCCAAATAGGAAGATGGGGGATGAATCATTCCGTTTACAACAATTAATCCAGTCATTACATAAGCTGCAATCGTTCCCGCCAGGAAGGATTCGATCAAATAAAAGAAAGAAACAGGTTTCTTAAACAGGGTTTTTCCCAGAAATCCCCTGAAATGAATGACGCAATCGATAAAGGCTTTTTGCCAGCGGATCCGCTGCTTAAATAAATCCTTCCAATTTTCCGGAAGCTCCGTATAGCAGACCGCTTCAGGTATGAAGATAATTTTCTTCTTTTTATGATTGGAAATATGTCTATGGATACGCAAGGTAATATCAATATCCTCTCCTATCGTCGTTCTAAATCCTCCGACTTCGATCAGCACTTGCTTTTTAAATATGCCAAAAGCACCTGAAATGATCGCTAAAGCATGGAAGCGGGCAAGCGACATTTTGGTAATATAAAAGGCTTTAAGAAAGTCGAGCGCTTGCACGCTGACAAGGAGATTTGCACGAAGCAGAGATAAAGATTTCAACGGTTCAGCAGTTTTCGTCTGAAGCACATGAACCATTCCCCCTGCAGCAACAACGTTCTCATCCTCAAAAGCATCATTCACCACAGGAAGCGCCTTATCTGTCAAAATCGTGTCTGCATCAAGAGTAATCACCAGCTCTTTTTGTGCAAACTCAATTCCGGCGTTTAAAGAGTCTGCCTTCCCCCCATTCACTTTATCAATTACATAAATATTCGGGTAAAGCTCAGATTGATAGAATCCCAGAATCTTTTGGTGGGCTATTTTTCTAAGCGGCTGCTTAGAGCTTGGCTTCAGCTGCAGGAATTTGTTCATCAGAAGCATAGTGTCATCAGTAGACCCATCATTAATGTAAATGACATCATACGCTGAGTAGGACAGAGATTTCATACTAAAAATAGAAGTGGCGATAATTCCCTGTTCATTGTAGCAGGGAATTAAAATGCTGATGCCCTTATCCTCTTTTGCAGGAGACTTTAACTTCTCAGTCTGCCTTTTGAAACAAGGCAAACTATGAATCAGATGTATCACTGGAAATATGATACATAAAGAAAAGAGCAATAAACTGTAAATATCCAAAAAAACACTCCTTCGGTTAAAAAAGACAATATATCATATATTTTCTTGGAAAATGTATTTTTATGAGGGTAATTGTAAGAAGGGTAATAAATTTAAGTGATTTATCGATAGGAAACTTTAGTATAAACCTCCGCAGATAGGTGTGATTATTGCCTTCCAATAAGAGACATCCCTCTAAAAGCATGTAGATGTATAAAGAAAGCTTAATACTTTGATCCGTTCATAACGTTCGTTTTTGTGCAATAAACTCTTCTATAGATTCGTAACCTTTAGTCACTCGGAAGTGCATTTTTAGAATATAAACAGTACGTTGCATTTGAGATAACACGTTAGGAGTCCATCGGGATCGTAATTGTGTTTACATTTCTGAATCGGTTGAACAATCTTTTAAAAAATGGTCTAAATAATTTTATGATGCTAA
The DNA here is from genome assembly GCA_023823795.1 of Bacillus sp. F19. Taxonomy (NCBI): domain Bacteria; kingdom Bacillati; phylum Bacillota; class Bacilli; order Caryophanales; family Bacillaceae; genus Bacillus; species Bacillus sp. F19. Next base: position 4,186,947 of record CP085710.1, on the reverse strand, counting down.
AATACTAGAAATCATTTAGGATTTCGTTTTTTTTGAAAAAACAGGCATTTAGACATTCATGTAATTCGTTTTATTCAGAAACGATTCTATTAGCGCCTTAATTATTGCATTGCTTGTAATTTAAGTCAGGTATTTTTCAGAGCTATTAAAATAAAACAATAAGTTTGAGAGAATAACAGCAAACTAATGCACTAGGTTATTTATTTACAGATATTGCACTCACAGAGATAAAAGATGAAATTGAGCTTTTGTGAAATCAATTCCATATGTAACTAGGTATCCACAAATTTATTAATTCGGTTTTTACCCTAGTTAAGGTCGAAAGGGGGATGAGAATTAGAGAAAGAATACGAAGGAGATACATGGCTGATGAACTATAATGCTTATTTTTATATTTTTTTAGAAAATTAAGAAAATAGATATATTTATCCATTTATTAGTAGAGCGCATGCTGTTTATAATGAAGGAGAAATTCCACTTAATAAACTCATTGGAAAAAGAAAGTGTTTCATCCTTCATCAAAAGATATACCACAAATGGAATCAATAAATCCTTCTCCCCATCATGATTATACAAATACTACTAGAAAAACATTACCTAAAGAATAAACCACACTTCAAATCACAAAGATTTACTTCTACTATCACGAATGATAAGTCCTAATCATCCTATCTTAATAAAGCCAATGGAAAAAGTATGTATTGAAAAATGAATATGTTAGGGGTGTATACCTTAATGAGAAGAACTGGGGACTTAAAACTAATACAAGAGATAAACCGTTCTATTATCTTAGATATAATTCGAAAACAAGCCCCTATTTCTAGAAGCGAAATTGCGAAACGGATTAATATTAGTCCTACTACAGTTACTTCAGCTGTTAATGAACTGATGAATGAAGGTTACGTTCGTGAAGATGGGATTGGTGTATCAAATGGGGGCAGGAAACCGGTGTTGCTGCGCTTTGATCCAAATAGTCATTTTATAATTGGAGTCTCCATTACTAATTCTTTTATAAAGATTGCGGAAATGAATTTAGAGGCTGAAATACGCCGAAAGGAAATCTATTCAACCAATCTTCTTTTCGGACAATCGGTCATTGATCATGTATTGGAACTGATCAGGCAGTTTCTTGAAAAAATAGAATATATGAATAGATGTGTCGGTATTACTATTATTACTCCAGGGATTGTCGATGCAAAGAAAGGGATAATTTCTTATAATACAAAATTGGATCTGCGTGATGTTCCTTTAAAACAATTAGTTGAGCAGCAATTTGGTTTACGGACTTATTTGGATAATGATACGAATGCTTTCGTTTTAGCAGAGAAACATTTTGGGCCTTATGGTCAGTTTAAAGATTTGCTTTATATTACAGTTGGTGACGGCCTAGGATCAGGACTTATGATTAACGGCTCAATTTACCGGGGACATAAAGGCAGTTCTGGAGAATTGGGTCATACGACGGTTGACCGGGGGAGCGGAGTGAGATGTGAGTGTGGAAATGTAGGCTGCCTTGAGAGCTATGTACGCTGGCCGGCTATCTATTCGAAGATCTTATCCGCGATTATGACAAGGGGACAGCAAACGAAGATCCAAGAACTCGTACCGGAAGATATTAGCCAAATTACTCCAGCTATTTTTATCAAAGCTTTAAATATGGGGGACGAGCTATGTCTGAAAATTTTAGATGAAGTCGTATCGTATTTAGCTGCAGGAATCATTAATTATATCCATTTATTTAATCCGGAAGTCATTATTCTTGGCGGTGAGATTGTTCAAGGGAATCCAATCTTTTTAGAGGCGATCCATCAGCATGTTTCAAGGCATGTCATTCCGGTTTTAAGAGAAGACATAACGATTCGTCCAACGACTCTTGGTACGGAATTTGAAATGTTGGGTGCCGCTGCTGTTCTTTTACAAGAAAAATTTCAATCGCCTGTAATCTAGTGCACATTAAAAAATCTGAATATTGGAAATTGGGGTGAGGTTTATATGTTGAAGGGAATTAACCAATGGTGTTACCCAGAGGGGACGCCATTAGAGAAGGTTTTTGAATATAGTTCCAATGCTGGATTTGATGCGGTGGAGCTGAATGTTTATGAGAAAAATGGGATTGGCTTAACATTAGATACAACCGCTCGGGAAGCAGAAATAATTGTAAAGCAGGCAGAAAAGCATGGTCTAAAACTTCCTAGCTTATCGACAGCTCTCCAGTGGAAAGCACCTCTTTCATCATCGGATGAAAGGGTTCGGGAGCACGGAAGGAACATTGTAAAGAAGCAATTAGAGCTAGCCAGTGTAATGGGAATCGATACGATTTTAGTTGTTCCAGGACTCGTGAATGCAGAAACATCCTATGGAGCTTGTTATGAGCTTAGTCAAAATGAGCTTCGGAACCTGTCAGCTGTTGCAGAAACGAAGGAGGTACATATTGGTGTTGAAAATGTTTGGAACCACTTTTTAATGTCACCGCTTGAGATGGCCCGTTACATCGATGAGATTGATTCAGACTATGTAGGTGCCTATTTTGATGTCGGGAACGTCCTGCAATTCGGATATCCTGAACAATGGATCCGAATACTCAAGGACCGTATACGTAAAGTCCACGTCAAAGATTTTTCAACGAAAGTGGGGAATATTACAGGATTTGTACCGCTTTTATCTGGAGATGTGAATTGGACGTCGGTAATGGAAGCACTTCGCGAGATTGGCTATCACGACGTGATTACAGCCGAATTAACGCCTTATCATATTTCACCAAATGAATTAGCAAACGATACGGCGCGGCATATGGATGTGATTTTAGCAAGCGGAACAGCGGCACAAAGAGTATAGGGGGAGAAAAAGATGGCAAACGTAAAAGTTGGATTTATTGGAGTTGGCGGAATTGCTTCCGTCCACTTGAAAAATATCAGCAGCATTGAACATGCAACAATCACTGCAGTCTGTGATATTTCTGCCGAACGGGTTAAGCAAGCAGGAGATCAATATAGAGCAAATGGCTACACCAATGTAGATGAGATGCTTGATAACGAATCACTTGATGCTCTTTTTGTTTGCGTACCGCCTTTTGCACACGGAGATATTGAAGAAAAAGCTGCTGCACGTGGTATTCATATGATGGTTGAAAAACCACTGGGACTTGATTTGGAAATTGTTACAGCAAAAGCCAAAGTAATCGAGGAAGCAGGAATTATTTGTGCAACCGGTTATTGCTTACGCTATTTGGATACAGTCTCAAAGGCAAAAGATTATTTACGGGGTAAAGAAATTGCAATGGTTCGAGGGCATTATATTACATCATTTGTTCAAACCCCTTGGTATCGCCTGATGAGTAAGTCAGGGGGGCAATTAGTGGAACAATCTACACACACACTTGATTTAATCCGTTATTTAGCGGGTGATGTGAACACTGTTTATGCAAATATGGCATTGCAGCTGATGGGAGATATTCCAGATATCGATATACCGGATGTAACATCTGTTAGCATGACGTTAGAGTCAGGTGCGATCGGACATCTTGCCAGTTCCTTTACACAAGCAGATCATTATACCGGCATTGAACTATTAGGGCGTGACTTTAGAGTAGTGCTGGATAATTCAACATTACACATCATTGATAAAGACAAAACGATTTCATATAAATCAAGCCATGATTTTTATGGAGAGCAGGATCGTGCTTTTATTGATGCGGTGCGCCTAAACAATCAAGAGTTAGTGTTGGCCCCATACGGAGAAGGGCTGAAAACGTTAGCTGTCACTTTGGCTGCAAATGCATCCAGTATAACAGGCAAGGCCATTCATTTATCAGAATTTATGTCAGCTTCTTCCGTGTGTTAACAATAAAATGAGAAATGAGGTGTAATAATGAGGAGAGTGGCTGTGGTTGGTACAGGTACAATGGGAACTTTGCATTTGGAAGCTTGGAAAAATGCAGGCAGTTGCGAAGTAGTTGCCGTTATCGGACGGACTGAACAAAACATCATTCAGCTTGCTGAACAATTTAACGTAAAAGGTTTCCAGGATTTACAAGCAGCGCTTGAACAGCTTCTTATTGATATTGTTGACGTTTGTGTTCCAACGCACCTTCATGAGGAAGTCATTAAGATTGCGGCGCAAGCTGGAAAAGCGGTCATCTGTGAAAAGCCATTAGCGGCTGATACGAAAACGGCAAGAAGAATTGTGGATCTATGTGAAAAATACGATGTACCTCTATTCGTAGGACATGTCCTGCGATTCTCTCCTGAATACAAAGCAGCAAGACAACAAGTCATAAATGGAGCAATTGGAAAGCCTGGTGTTATGAGATTATCAAGGGGCTGTCCCTATCCAAAAGGCCGTGATGAATGGTATCGGGATGAATCCAAGAGCGGTGGCGTTCTATTAGATTTAGGTATTCATGATTTTGATTGGCTCCATTGGACATTCGGTGAGGTTGAACGTGTAATGGCGAAAAAGGTCAAACGAGAAGACCTTGAATATGCTCTTGTCACATTACGTTTTGCATCAGGCGCAATTGCCCATGTAACGTTATCCTGGGGCATTACTAAATTTTCAGCTTCCTTAGAGCTGGCTGGAAGTGAAGGAATGATTACGTATAAAAGTTCTGATCATGACCCTGTTGAAGTAGAACTTTTTCACGAGATTGATAGAAAGCAAGAAAGAGTTACGGTTCCGAGCTATCTTGTTGAACGAACACCTCTGGAAAATCAGCTTCAGCATTTCGCAGATTGTCTTGAAAATAAGAGAAGTGCCGTTGTAACTGCAGCAGATGCCGTTAAAGCGATTGAAATGGTTGAAGCTGCATTAGAATCAGTGAAAATTGGCCAGCCAATCCAACTCAAGAAAGGGGGAGTGTTGAAATGAAAGTAGGTATCATCAGTTTCGCACATATGCATGCCGTGAGTTATGCCGAACATTTAACTGAACATGCAGATGTCGAACTGACAGCGATTTGGGATGAGGATATTGAAAGAGGAAGCATGATGGCTGAACGTTTTAACTGCGAGTACTATTCGAATCTCACTAGCTTCCTCCAAACAGATCTTATAGCCGTTGTCATTTGTTCAGAAAACGCGAACCATAAAAACCATGTAATTGAAGCGGCAAAGGCTAAAAAACATATTTTGTGTGAAAAACCAATTTCAACAGAAGTCAAGGATGCAAAAGAAATGATCGGCATATGCAAAGATCACGGCGTAATCCTGCAAGTGGCCTTTCCCGTTCGTTTTGTTCCTGCTGTTCAAAAGGTAAGAGAAGTGATTCGCAGTGGAGGACTGGGAGAAATTGTAGCAATTGATGCAACAAATCATGGGCAAATGCCAGGGGGATGGTTTGTTCAAAAGGATCTATCAGGCGGAGGAGCAGCTGTTGACCATATTGTTCATGTGATGGATCTTATCAGGTGGATGTTAGACGAAGAAGCGAAGAAAGCGTATGCCGAACTTGATACCCGATTTTATGATATCGATGTCGAGGATTGCGGAATTGTCACATTAGAACTAGAGTCAGGTGCGATTGTGACGATCGATCCTAGCTGGTCCCGTCCGAAAACATTCCCGACATGGGGAGATGTGACGATGGAAATTGTCGGAACGAAAGGGACAATCTCACTCGATGCCTTTAAACAGCATCTTGTGTTATTTAATGACCAACTGAAAAAGGTACAGCATATTGGATGGGGAGACGACATGGATTCTGGACTTGTAAATGACTTCATTGATTGTGTACAAGGAATGCGGACTCCATCGATTTCAGGAGAAGACGGTCTTCGTACATTAGAGGTGGTTCAAGCCGCTTACCAATCTGCAAAAGAAAAATCAGTAATCACATTAATAAGAGAATAGGGGGATGAACATGAAAAAGTCTTATTCGTTCATATTGAGCATTATATTGATATTTGGAGTGGTTTTAGCAGGCTGCAGCGGAAATGAAAAATCTTCAGGTGATGAAAAAGCAACCTTAAATGTTGCTCTCTGGGACGAAAATGTGAGTGAAGTTGTGGATAAATCAGTTGCATTATTCGAGAAAGAACATCCAAATGTAAAAGTGAACATTACCTATACGCCTTTTGCTGATTATTGGGCAAAGATAAAAACAAGTGCAGCGGGCGGCAGCGGACCAGATATTTTTTGGATGAATGGACCAAACTTTCATCAATATGCTTCAAACGGTTTGATTAAAGATCTGCAGCCTCTTATTGAAAAAGACAAGATTGATACAAGTGTCTATACACCGGCATTAGTGGACTTATATACGTATGAAGACCACTTATATGGAATGCCATACTTTTTAGACTCAGTAGGACTTTACTATAACAAAAAAATGTTTGATGATGCAGGTCTTCCGTATCCCGATGAAACATGGACCTGGGAGACAATTGAAGAAGTAGGAGAGAAATTAACGGACAAAGATAAGAAAATCTATGGATATATTGCTTCAAACCTCAGTCAGCAAGGTTACTACAACTTAATTCACCAGGCTGGCGGTTATGTTATTAACGAGGACAAAACAAAATCTGGATATAACCTGCCAGAAACAAAAGAAGCATTTGAATTCACGAAAAGGTTAATGGATAAAGGGATTTCTCCTTCCGCAAAAACGCAGGTTGAAACAAAAGGTGATCAGATTTTTGGTTCAGGTAAAGCAGCCATGGCACCGGCCATTTCTGTTATCGCTCCAACCTATTATGAGATGCTGGGAGAAGATCTTGGCATAGCGCCTCTGCCTAAAGGCAAACAAAAAGCAACAATTGTTCATGGCTTAAGCTGGTCAATGAATGACAAGACCAAACATGAAGAATTAGCTTGGGAACTATTAAAAAAGCTTTCTGGTAAAGAAGCAGGTCAATACATGGGTGAATCTGGTTTTTCCATTCCAGCTTATCAGGAGGCAGAATCCCTATGGGTAGAATCAATCCCTTCAATCAACCTTAAGGTATTTACAGATTCCTTAGAATTTGGAGTTCCTTATCCAATTTCTAAGGATACAGAAAAATGGCAAAATGTTGAGGTTAAAGAGTTTAAGGAAGCCTTATTAGGAAAAAAATCAATTGATGAAGCAGCGGAAACAGTACAAAAAGAAATGGATGAAATTCTTAAAAACGAAAAGTAAAACATAAAAACGAAAGGTAATAGAATGCTGTATTCTATTACCTTTCCTTGAAAGGAGAGTTTATGTTGAACAACTATCCTCCAGCATTAAAGATTGAAAGAAAAGAGGCAGTTGTTATCAAACAGAAAAGAAAGAAGCTAAATAAGGAAGCGATAGGCGCATATCTGTTTATCGCTCCAGTTGTCCTTGGTCTTTTTATTTTTTATATGGTACCAGCAGCTGCTTCATTTTATTTATCCTTTACAGAATGGGATGGGTTAACAGCACCAGTTTTCAATGGCTTTGAGAATATGATGAATTTAATGAAGGACGAAACGTTTATTCGTTCCATGAAAAACACGGTGATCTTTACCTTTCTCTCTGTTCCGCTCTCTATCGTCTTAGCGGTTCTTGTAGCTGTTCTGCTGAACCAAAAAATAAAAGGAATGGTTATTTACAGGACACTCTATTTCTTACCTGTTGTCACTATGCCTGTTGCCGTGGGTATGGTTTGGAAATGGCTGTATAACTCAGAATTCGGGTTAATAAATTATGTGCTGGGAATCTTTCATCTCCCGCAGCCTGAATGGCTGTTTGATGAAAAAATTGCACTAATCTCTATTATTCTAGTAAGTGTATGGATGAGCATCGGGAACAATATAGTGCTTTTACTTGCAGGGCTTCAAGGGATCGGCACCTCTTATTATGAAGCAGCCAAGCTAGATGGTGCATCAAGAATAAGTCAATTCTTTCATATAACAGTTCCTTTATTGACGCCAAGCATTTTTTTCGTCTTCGTCATGTCCATGATCAGCGCCCTGCAGATGTTTGATTTGATCTTCATCATGGTCGGCACTGAGAACTCTTTGCTTGACCCAATGAGAACAGTTGTTTATGGCGTGTGGGAATCCGGATTTAAATACTTTGAAATGGGATATGCATCAGCCAAAGCATTCATTTTGTTTATCATCATCTTAATTATTACAGTGATACAGATGCGTTTGCAAAATAAATGGGTACACTATGATTCCTAAAGGAAGGAGAGATGGGAAATGAAAATACAAAAGTGGTATATTCATATTTTGTTAATCTTCGGAGCTTTTATAATGGTGATCCCATTCTTGTGGATGTTATCAACATCACTAAAAACATTTACTGAATCGATGCAAGTACCGCCAACAATTTTTCCTAAAGAGTGGAAGTTTGATAATTATCTGGAAGTTTTTACAGCGGTTGATTATTTGAAATATTACTCAAATACAATCTTTGTTACAGTCGGCAGAACAGCTGCTCAATTATTATTATGTTCATTAGCCGCATTTGCCTTTGCACGTTTAAAGTTTCCTTTTAAAAATGTTATTTTTATCCTCCTTTTATCCGTTCTAATGGTACCTGCTCAAGTAGTCATGATTCCAAGCTTTGTGATCATGAGCAAACTAGGATGGATTAACACGTTTTATGCATTAATTGTTCCTGGAATGTTTAGTGCATTCGGTGTCTTTTTACTGCGGCAATTCTTTATGTCAATCCCAAAAGAGCTGGATGAGGCAGCGAAAATTGACGGCTGTACACTATGGGGCATTTATTGGAGAATTATCCTGCCATTATCAAAGCCGGCTCTTGTAGCGCTGGCTATCTTCACCATTCTTGCTTCTTGGAATGATTTCCTGTGGCCGTTAACGATGACGAACTCAGAGGATATGAGAGTTCTTTCAGTTGGAATTGCAACGTTCCAGGGACAACATGCAACTGATTATCCGCTGCTTATGGCTGGAGCATTAATGGCTACTGTACCGATGATTCTTTTGTTTCTTTTCCTGCAAAAATATCTGATTGAGGGAATTACGCTAAGCGGTGTCAGAAAGTAAAATGAATAGGCGGTGAGAAAAATGAAATTTGGACTAAGTTCCTATAGTTTACAAGAGGCGCTTCGATCAGGGGAAATGACCATTTTAGATGTGATACGGTGGGCTGCAGATCATGGAAGTGAACACATTGAAATTGTTCCTTTAGACTTTTCCATAAATGGCAATGAGGAGCTTATCGAGCAAATTTGCAAGACATGTGAGGACACTGGAATCGAAATTTCTAACTATGCAATTGGGGCTAACTTTGTGAAAGAGTCGGAAGAGTCATATGAAGCTGAGATTGATAGAGTATTGAAGGAAGTAGATATAGCGAATCAGCTCGGTGTCAAACTCATGCGCCACGATGTAGCATCACGCCCATTAAATGAAACATCGATTCAACATTTTGAACAAGATTTGCCTGCAATTGCTGCTGCTTGTCAACGGATTGCAGATCATGCAAAAAAATATGGGATCACAACTAGTGTTGAAAATCATGGTTATTATATCCAAGCGAGTAATAGAGTGCTGAGGATAGTGGAAGAAGTAAACAGAGCTAACTTTAAAACGACACTCGATGTGGGAAACTTCCTTTGTGTTGAAGAAAATCCTGTGTCTGCTGTAAAGAAGTCGATTTAATACGCCTCCATGATTCATATCAAAGATTTTTATTATCGTCCTGCTGTTCAAAATCCCGGGGAAGGCTGGTTTAAAACAGCTTCATCGAATTATTTGCGGGGTGCAATTGCTGGAAATGGGGATGTTGATATTCGGGAAATCATAAAGATAATCAAGGATTCTGCCTATGATGGCTTCATATCAGTAGAGTTTGAAGGGATGGAAGATTGCAAAAAAGGGGCAAGAATTTCCTTGGAAAATGTGAAACGAATTTTTTCAGACGCAAAAGAAGGGAGCATAATAAGATGAGAAAAGTAAAGGTAGGAGTAATCGGAACAGGATCAATTTCTGATGCGCATTTACAATCTTATGTACAAAATGATCGGGCAGAGCTTACCGCCGTCTGTGATTTAAATGAAGAACGGGCAAGATTAAAAGCAAAAAAGTATGGTGCTTCAAAAGTATATACGGAATACAGAGAGCTTCTTCATGACGATGAAATTGAAGCAGTCAGTATTTGCACATGGAATAATACACATGCAGAAATTGCAATTGCAGCACTTGAAAATGGGAAGCATGTACTAGTTGAAAAACCATTAAGTAAAACATTAGACGAAGCGCTAAAGGTAAAACAAGCTGCAGGAGACAGTGGAAAAGTATTGCAGGTTGGCTTCGTACGCCGCTATGACAATAACATCCATACTTTAAAGAAGTTCATCGACAATGGTGATATAGGTAACATTTATTATGCGAAGGCATCATCACTTCGCCGTCTAGGAAATCCAGGCGGCTGGTTTTCTGACAAGGACATATCTGGAGGGGGTCCTCTCCTTGACGTTGGAGTCCATATCATTGACTTATGCTGGTACCTAATGGGGAGGCCAAAAGTAAAATCGATTAGCGGAAACACGTATTCTAAGCTCGGAAATCGTTCAAACATTCAAAATCTATCTTTTTATAAAGCAGCTGATTATGATCCAACCAAAAACACAGTTGAGGATTTGGCGAATGCAATCATCCGTTTTGAAAACGGTGCCTCTTTTCTTGTAGACGTATGTTATACTCTCCATGCTCAAAAAGATGAAAGCATAATCAAACTATATGGTGATAAAGGTGGAGCAGAAATCGATCCTGAATTCAAAATCATTACGGAAAAATACAATACAATTTTGAACATCACCCCACAGGTTGACAGCGCAGGTTTCGATTTCGCTTCAGGATTTCAAAATGAAATTGATTGTTTTATCTCAAGCTGCTTAGGTGAATCATCCCCATTAAGTTCAGTGGACGATGGTGTTGAAATGATGAAAATATTAACTGCGATTTATGAATCGAGTAAAAAAGGGATGGAAATTCAGTTTGAAAAAGGAAAGGTTCAAGTTTAAAAATTGCTCAGCTGGGTTTATTATGCAGATGTAAATGAAAAAACAAAAAAAACCTTTAATTTATTCTATAAATCTAGTGAAAAGGGGCTGACCCAAAAGGACACTTAAAGTGACCTTTTTGGGGTCAGCCTTTTTTTTATTATCAAGATCTTAAAATAAGAACTGACTCAACATCTTCCCTTTATGTGGCTCAGAGGATTTCAAACCGTACAATCAATCGATTCCGTTCCAAAAAGTTGAAAGGATTAATTGATAACCTGTTTAAGGAAGTCTTCAATCTGTTAGTGGAAGAAGGGGCAGAGAATCTGGATGACTATTTCGAATAAAAATAGGTATTTGAATCAGGAACAATACCCAAGCAGTCTTCATATTTTGTTGAGAAAAGTATTTGAAGTATTAGTTGAGTCTCTCTTGTTACACAGTTGTTTTCGTTCTAATCCCTTTTATGTTAGGAAACCTGATTAAATAAAATTCGGAGGTATGAAAAATGAATTATTTCCAAAATGAACTTCAATCGTTGAATGTTGGTGATTTCCAGGCTAACGAAGCCATTCCTTGGGATCCAAACCAATACAATATGGATCAAGATCGACAAATTGGAGTTTTTTTCCGATGTTTTAGCTGCTTTAACTGCTTTAATTGCTTTAATTGTTTTCGCTGCTTTAATTGTTTTCGATGCTTTAATTGTTTTCGCTGCTCTAATTGCTTTAGATGCGGTGGAAATTGCGGCGGTCACTGCGGCGGTAATTGTGGCGGTCGTTGCGGCGGGGGACGCTGCGGCGGCTGATAATTTTCGTATAAGTGATCTTAAAGAGAAAAGCTCCTGCAGAATTGCAGGGGTTTTTCTCTTTAAAGAGACATAAGAGACAAATTACGGTACATAGGCTTATAGTGAAATGAAAAATGATGCTATAGATTTGAGGACAGCTCACGGGTAAGGAGGAGCGGAATGACAAATTTGAAACCTTCTATGCGTCTGAAAGTGAAAAGGGACACTTTTTTTCTCCCTGATCCAAACAGCGGTGTTTATTTTCGAAATAATGTAAGTTCATTCCATATGAAAGGCAGTACGATCGATCAGTGGGTAAACAAGCTGATGCCAATGTTTAATGGAGAGTACACATTGGGGAATTTGACACACGGATTGCCGGACCAATATCGAGATCGTGTATATGAAATTGCAGAAGTTCTGTATAAAAATGGGTATGTTCGGGATGCAAGTCTAGACCGTCCTCATCAATTGGCAGATCAGGTTCTTAAAAATTATGCTTCTCAAATTGAATTTTTAGAAAGTTTCGGCGATTCAAGTGCGTACCGTTTTCAAGCCTATCGTCAGGCCAAAGTGCTTGCGATCGGCTCTGGCCCTTTTTTTGTCTCGTTGGTTTCTTCGTTGGTTGAATCTGGATTGCCCAAGTTCCATGTGCTGATAACGGACTCAGTACCGACCAATCGGATGCGGTTAGAAGAATTGGTGGTACATGCTCGTAAAACGGACCCCGAGGTAGCAGTAGAGGAAGTCATCCTGAAAAAGGAGGGGGAAAGTTCTTGGCGGGAGATCGTGAAGTCGTTTGATTCGATTTTGTATGTGTCGCAGGAAGGCAATGTAGAGGAACTGCGAGCTCTTCATAAGATTTGCAGGGAAGAGAAAAAGCTGTTTGTCCCAGCTCTATTTCTGCACCAGGTGGGTCTGGCAGGTCCTCTGGTTCATCCAGACTCTGAAGGATGCTGGGAGTCTGCTTGGCGCAGCATACACGTATCAGTGTTTGGTAAAGATGAGCAATTACAAAGTTTCACTTCTACAGCAGGAGCGATGTTGGCCAATGTGATCGTGTTTGAATTGTTTAAAAACGTTACGGGAGTTACTGAATCAGAACAGGGGAATCAATTCTTCCTGCTTGATCCGGATACGCTGGAAGGAAATTGGCATTATTTCATCCCTCATCCGCTTGTGACCGGACGTATTACAGCTGAATGGATTCAAGATTTTGATTTGGGACTCAAACAGAGTTCGGGCAAAGGTGAGCTTGGCGGGCTGCTTCTCTATTTAAGCCATTTGACATCTGCGGAATCTGGTATTTTTCATATTTTAGAAGAGGAGGATTTAAAGCAATTACCGTTAGCACAGTGCCGCGTACAGGCAGTTGACCCGTTGTCTGTGGGACCAGCCGAGCTTCTGCCAAGCATTGTCTGTACAGAATTGACACATGAGAAGGCACGGAAAGAAGCGGGTCTAACTGGAATTGAAGCGTATGTGTCTCAAATGGCCGATGTGCTCGTTGCCACTCTTCCTCTACGACAGAAAGCAGAAACCGGAGAATATGTTGGTGTTGGAGCGGGAGAAACAATTGCAGAAGGCGTCTGCCGCGGATTGCAAAAGTGTTTAACAGCGGAACTGAACAAACAACTGGTGGAACAGAAGAATGTTGTCTCCCGGGTGCAGTTAAGTGATGTAGAAGATGAACGTTGCCGGTATTATTTACAGGCACTGACCACCATGCAGGGCGCACCGATCATCGGTTTGGGTAAGGAAGTCTCCGGTTTCCCTGTTGTATGGGTCGGCACGAATGATCGCTGGTATGGCAGTGCAGATCTGAATACAACAATGGCGCTGCAAAAAGCGCTGCAACAGGCGCTGATGAATGGAAAAAATCAATCGGCACAAGCGTTGCCGGATTCGTCCGTGTTTCTGGCAGAAAAGGCACCACAAAGCCTTGTAATCCGTACGAGTGAAGAAATATCCAAGGTTTTGCAGTCCGCAATGCAGGTCCTGAAACGGAACCGCAAGCGAATCTTGGTTTTTGAACTTGAATTGGAACCATTTTTGAAAAAGGAACCGGTAGGTGTGTATGGTACGTTGTTACGAGAGGAGGAATCCCGGTGAGTGCAGTCGTAGTGGTTGTCGGAGAAGGAATGTTAGCTGACCACTTGTGTGAAGAATTATCAGCACAATACCAGGTAGTTCGACATATTGATTTCGAGGCAGGAGTACCTGAAGCGACTGATTTAGTTCTAGTGTTGCACGATGCCTGGAATCCTTCCGTTCATCAAAAAGCGGAAGAAGTGTTACGTCCAACCGGCATTCCTTGGCTGCGTGGATTCGTCTCATTTGGAGAAGGCGTTGTAGGACCGCTGATTCGCCCGGATACACAGGGGTGCTCCCAATGTGCGGACATGCGACATCTCATGGCAGGACGAGACCGTAAAGAGATGTGGGAAATTGGGCAGAGGCTGGCTGCGGGCGATGGAATACCGCGTGACGCGTGGGCATCCAGCACGGGGCTTATGCAGATCGCCTATCTGCTTGGGGCGGAGGTTCAGAGGATCTTGCAAGGGGATATGGCGTACTCAGAAGGACGGGTATTTTTAATGAATCTGAAAACATTAAAGGGTTCATGGCATCCTTTTCTGCCCGATCCGTTATGTCCGGTTTGCAGTCAATTACCTGATGATTCACCGGACGCAGCCCGAATTTCCCTAAAACCAAGTCCAAAAATGGAAGGCAGTTACCGCTGCCGTTCGATGGACGATCTAAGTAAAGTTCTAGTGAAAGACTATCTGGATCACCGGACGGGCATTTTGAATGGGAAAATGTATGACCTAGTACCGCCGTTTGCTGATGTAGGTGTGAATTTGCCGTTATTCACAGGGGATGAGGGAGTAGCTGGACGGACTCATTCATACGCAGTAAGTGAGTTAACTGCTATTTTGGAGGGCTTGGAGCGGTCCTGCGGTATAACGCCCCGTGGAAAGCGGACGGTGGTCTATGATAGTTACCGTAATCTGAAAGATCAAGCGCTCAATCCTATTAATGTAGGAGTGCACGCGAAGGATCAGTATGCCCGGCCTGGTTTTCCATTTGAACAGTTTAACCCTGATCGTCCGATAAATTGGGTATGGGGCTATTCGTTTTTGCAAGAGCGTCCAATTTTGGTTCCAGAGCTGCTTGCCTATTACAGCTTGGGGTGCGGACATGGATTTGTCTATGAAACTTCCAACGGATGCGCATTAGGAGGAAGTTTGGAGGAAGCCATTTTCTACGGTATTTTGGAAGTGGTGGAACGTGATTCGTTCCTGATGACTTGGTACGCAGAGCTGCCCCTCCCGCGTCTTGATCCTTATTCGGCTAATGATAAAGAATTGCAGTTAATGATCGACCGTGTGCGGGCAGTGGGGGGATATGATCTGCATATTTATAACTCGACGATGGAGCACGGAATTCCAAGCGTTTGGGCGATGGCAAAAAACAGGAAGCAAAAGGGAGTGAATATCATCTGTGCAGCCGGAGCTCATCTGGATCCAGTACGGGCGGTGAAAAGCACGGTTCACGAGTTGGCTGCCATGATGCTGACGCTTGATGAGAAATTAGAGACGGACCATGAGGAGTTTGTGCGAATGCTGCAAGATTCTTCCTTGGTGCAGAAGATGGATGATCATGGCATGCTGTACGGTTTGCCGCAAGCGCAGGAGCGCCTGCAGTTTTTGCTGGACGATAATCGTCCGTTGCGGTCGTTTGATGAGGAATTCAAGTGGAAATCGACTCATGCAGATCTGACCGATGACCTGCAGGACATTCTTCAGAAGTTTCGTCGATTGAACCTCGATGTGATTGTGGTGGATCAGTCAACATCGGAAACGAAACGAAACGGACTGTATTGCGTGAAAGTGCTGATTCCGGGGATGCTGCCAATGACATTCGGACATCACCTTACGAGAGTAACAGGGCTTGAGAGGGTGCTGAGGGTACCAATGGAACTTGGATATACCAAGCAGCCGCTCACACTTGAACAGCTCAATCCACATCCACATCCGTTTCCATAAACGGTAACTAGGAGGGGCAGGAGGATGAGTCTCGATACATTTCTGCACAATCTGCATTTTGACATCGACAAGGCAAGCCCAACGGACTGGGAAGTGGATTGGGAAGATGCACCGCTTCCGTATAAGATTTACCGTGGCTTGCCTGTTTTTTCATTATCTCTGGAAGTACCGCTGACGCTTGAAGAATGGGAAGAACCAGAACAGCCTAACCTTCGGAGAATCAGTCACTTTCTCTGGTATGTATTCGGCCTTACTCAATTTTCCCAGTCAGCTTTTTCCACTGCAGATCAGGCACCGGAACTAATGCAGTCGTATCGGCGGTTTGTTCCTTCCGGCGGGGCGTTATATCCAAACGAATTGTATGTGTATCTGAAGATGGAGGATTTGCCTGCTGGTGTTTACCATTATGATGTGGCACACCATCGCTTGGTGCTGTTGAGAGAAGGCAATTTCGATTCATATATAGCCAAGGCTCTTGGTAATCGCTGTGATGTGTCTGCTTGTTTTGGTACCGTTTTTGTGTCGACAATGTTTTGGAAAAACTTCTATAAATACAATAACTTTGCCTACCGTCTGCAAGGGTTAGATGCCGGGGTGCTGATTGGACAGTTATTGGAAGTAGCAAAACGGTTTGGTTTTGCTTCGGGGGTGTACTTCCAATATCTGGATCGGGCGATCAACCATCTGCTTGGACTAATCGAAGAAAAAGAGAGTGTGTATGCAGTTATCCCGCTGACAGTGGAACCTACAAGCTGGTTTACTAATGGGAGCGGCAGAGATGAGCTTGTTTCTGCTGCTGAACTGTGTCGAGAGCTGCAAGCAATTCAACCTAATTACTACGTCCGATCACAGAGGATCAAAACGTTTCCGATGTTAACGAAGATGAATGAAGCGTCCATGCTAGAATCAGCCCAATCGTTTCGGCAAATAAAGGCGAGGGAGAATGTGAATGTTGAGAGTCAAGCGTTATCTCTCCCTCATATGAAGAGGTTATCGTACGATCTGGCTTCGGTATGTCAAAAGCGATTTTCACCGGACATGGATTTCATCTTAGGAAAGGTCAGTCAATCGCAGTTGGCAACTCTTCTGCAGGAAGCAACGTCCGCATACTTGTATCGAAATGATTTGGATGAAGCACATAAGAAAATCGAGCCGCGTGTCTCACTGTATGGCTGTTTGTATAATGTAGAAGGCATTCCGGACGGTGCTTATTATTATGATTGCGATGATCATGCGTTACGACAGGCAGATCCAGGTGATCATCGACTTCATTTACAATACGGAATGCCAGTAGGTAATGTAAATTTATTCCAAGTTCCACTCTGCTTTCATGTGGCAGGCAACAAAGATCACCTCATATCGGAACTGGGGTACAGAGGGTATCGTATCCAGCAAATGGAAGCGGGTATGCTCGTGCAACGATTATTGTTAGTGGCTTCAGCCCTCGAGATGGGAGGACATCCACTACTAGGATTTGATGCGAAATTGAGTGATGAAATATATAAGATGGATAATCAAGGAAAAACCAGCCTAATCCAAATCCCGATTGGTCCCTATCGACCTCGCCCTTGGTTACAGGGGAGTTTACAAAGCTAAGTTATGGCGAGAATGAAGATATTTTCAACGGTTAAAATGTCTGCAGAGCCAATGCTGAAATGGAATAAATGGAAAAACCATCTATCGCCCTGATAGGTGGTTCTATTCGTAACTCGTGGAGATTTGCAGATCTATAGTGAAGTAGGATGAAGTCGACAAATACTTGTTGGCTTTTTTTATTGCATATCAGGATAAAACTGCGCAGTCACTTATACAATCTGAATTCGTAAAATTTTACATTAATTTGTATGAAAATTGTAAAACAGCTAATGATAATAGACAAATTAAAGATTGGTGTGGTAGTAATGGATGTAATATCAGCTCCGCTTTTATTGGGTATAATCATGTTCCTAGTCGGGATTTATATCATAACAGTTTTTGTGAATTGGGCTAAAAATAAAAAAAAGAAAAACGGTATTGATCCAAATGAAATTGTGGTGAAGAATCAAGATGAATTATGATGCTTCAGTTTCCAATTCTATAGTCAAATTTTAGGTTATAAAGATATCCTCCCCTTCATATTCTTAAGTGGTACTGTTTACGAAGGGGGAGATTACATGGATAAAGAAATAAAAAGCGTTTCAATTGAAGAAATTGAGCTGCCTCATTTGTTCACATTTGAAAAAGAGCAGGAACAAGTTGAATTTGGTTCTGCAAAATACTTTAAAGATGTTTACAGCGAAAGAATAAACAATCTTCTAAGTGAATTCCTACACTGCAATATTGAACAGGTAATTTCAAATTGTGATGGGAATGTAGAAGAAATCAAATTAAAAATAAGCAACCTTATAGAAGTTTATTATCAAGCAAGACTTAAGTTTGAAAAGACAAAGCAGCAACTAAGGGTTTTTTAATCATAAAAAAGAAGATCCTCAACCAGTTAATGGTTGGGATCTTCTTTTTACATTAGGCGGTCTGCAGGGTGAAATTAAAGAGTGTACATCTGACTAAGTTACAAAACCTCTCCATTAAGAGACGGGTTTTTTTCGGTATTCTGGACTAAAATCTAAACCTCTTGTTCAATATGGACAAGGGGTTTAGATTCAAAGATAAGAGTATAGGTTTTGGAGTTAGGTTTGTAGCTCCACAAGGAAAGCTACTTTGAATGATCATCGCAGGAATAATCTGTGCCTTTAATTGTTCTAGGGCGTCTGGTGCTTTTCTAATTATTCCGCTAAGCTTTCAGCCAATTGGTTTTCTTTCCACATGACTGTAATACCAAGGCCAATGATCATAATGACAGCTGCGAAAAGATAAGGATAGTGGATGTTTACGTCAAAAAGTATTCCGCCCATGGCTGGCCCGACGATATTACCTAAGCTTGTATATGTTGAGTTCATTCCTGCAACAAATCCTTGTTCTTTACCGCCAGCTTTCGATAAAAATGTCGTCAATGCCGGACGAAGCAAGTCAAATGCGAGGAAGATGAAGCAAGTTACCACTAGTACTCCTAAAAGGCTAGAGACAACGGTGGACGCCACTGCCAATATTGAACCTATAATTAAACATAATTGGATCATTTTCTTTTCACCGAGTATATCTACCATTTTTCCAAACATAAATATTTGCACAACAACTCCAAAGATTGAGCTTATTGTAATAATAGCTGCAAGGTCCTTAGGCGTAAAGCCGAACTTATGATCAGAAAATAGGCTAAAAACAGTTTCATATGCTGATAAACCGAAAGCAAGTACAAATACAATGATAAATGCAATAAAGTAAAGCGGATTAAGTGATCTTTTTAAATCGCTTATAAAGTTTGTTTGCTTTGTATTAGCAGAAATTTCTGCAAGCTGTTCCTTTGTTAGCGGCTCTTTTAAAATAAATATCGATGTAATGCATGCTAAAAAAGCAATGGCTGCTGCAAAGAAGAAGGGCAAGCGTACACCATATTCTGCAATAAAGCCACCGATACCAGGTCCTATAATAAAGCCAGTGCTAATTGCGGCCGAAATATAGCCCATCGCTTTTGCCCGTTCCTGAACTGACGTAATATCTGCAACATATGCAGTAACACCTGGCATAATAAAGGCGGCACTTATACCCCCTAGAATCCTTGATATATAAAGCACCGATACATTCGTGCCTACACCAAAGATAAGTTCTGAAACACCAAAAAGGAATAAACCGAATATGATGATTTTCTTTCTGCCGTAACGGTCAACCCAACGACCTGCGAATGGTGACATAAGCAGTTGAGCTACCGCAAATACGGCAACAAGATAGCCCATCGTACTTCCTGATAAATGCATGATATTCATAAAAGACGGCATAACGGGTATGATGAGTCCAATTCCCAGAAATGCAATGAATATATTGCTTAGCAGGATAATTAATACCGCTTTTTGTTTATTAATTGGTTTCCTCATGTATTAACACCTTTTTCTGTATGAATCATTGATGTGAAATACCTCTCCAAAATACTATCCAAGAGGCTGCTAATTTATCTTTCAGCCGTTTCTCATCATTGCCGTATACAAGCTCTAGCATAATGGAATCGACTACTCCTAAGAAAGCAAAGGTCGGTATTATTGCTGCATCTCCGACGATTAATTTAGCATTGATCCAATCCTGAAATTTTCTTTCCAGTATCGTCTGCACCTTTTCCTCGATATCTATGACTTCCCGTGCAATTGCTTTTTCAAGATGGGCTGGCGGAAAAAAAGACATACGCAGCCAAAACTTTAACTGCTCATTTTGTTGGAAAAGATTGATGACCAATTGTAGAAATCCGTATAAATCTTTTTCTGGGTTTTTTGCATCAACTAAATATTGGAGTTTTGAAGACAGCTCCGTCTCTTTCGCATCACGTAAAACTTGCAGAAAAAGATCATCCTTACCATTAAAATGGGCGTAAATGGATTGTTTTTTCATGCCGACTTCTTCAGATATTAGAGAAAGAGATGCTCCTTCATAACCGTGAATTGTGAAGTATTTTAGAGCAGCCTTTTTAATTTCATTGCTTTTCAATAAATATCACCTCAAATTTAACGAACGTTCGTTAGTTATATTAGCAAATTAAGTAAATAAAAGCAAGCAGATTAGTTTAAAGAAGGGTATTCTGCAGCACGGTAATGCAGAAAAATCATCCACAATCGCTCGCAATTTTGCATCAAGAATTTAGTTAAGAGTCAGATTGTGGAGGAACAGGAGTGCTTTTGGAGAAGTGCTAGGGTGGTAATAAAAGTCATTACTTGAAAAATTGTTGCCTTTGAAAAATTTCAATCGAAGAAACAATAATTTTAAAAGAAAGGGATATGACCTTAATGAAACGAATATTAATCGAAGTTAATTTCGTGTATAATACCAATTTTATATACAGTGAAGAGCAGTGGGAGCTGTTCTTAAAGATTAACAAGCTGAAGCTAACAAGCAACAAAATTTCATAATTCCTTGAAAAAAATCTTCTCTTTCAAGAGAAGGTTTTTTTGTGTTTATATCAATCAGATACAGATATTATTTAGTTAAGGGCAATATGTGTTAGTTCTGAAGAGATAGGGTAAATAATTAAGGTAATTAAATAAAGCAATAATATGTCTCTATACTTCAGATCAAGGAGAGGTTGTTATGATTTATAAGAGAATATTGGTAGCTATTGATGGTTCAGAGGGAAGTAAGCAAGCGTTACAGCATGCAAATGAGCTAGCAATGAACAATGGGGCAGAATTGACATTGATTCATGTTAAGAACGAGACCCATCTGCCACTTTATGGTGGAGTATACCCCGTAAGTGAAGCTGGCACTCAAATTATTCAGGAAGAGGTAGAAAGAGCTGAAGAAGTTGAGATAGGTAAAGGTGAAGCTATATTTAGAAAAGCTAAAGACGAAATATCTCCTGATATTAAGGTTACTACAGCTCTATTAGATGGTGACCCAGCAGCATCCATTTGCGGGTATTCAGAAAAGAACAACATTGACCTTATCGTTATGGGAAGCCGAGGACTAAGTAGAATAAAGAAGTGGGTCTTAGGCATGTCAGCCAAAAAGTATTATCAGAGGCCACACAGGCAGTTCTTATCACTAAGTAAGGTCAAGGTTTTATCAGCTTGGACGTGAAAAGAAAGGTTATTGTCTATGAAATCTGAATATCAAAAATAAAAGCCCTCTAAATCTACTTAAGTGCATGGAGAGCAGAAAGGCGATACTTAAGCTGACCTATTTGCCATAGGTCAGATTTTCTAGTTTACTGTTCAAGTATGTCTACAAGTCATTCAATTGTGTTCATCAAATATGAGAGAAGAGAAGTTGCTATTAAAAAGAAATCGCTTCAATTACTATAGCATATCCATGAAACTCAAAAACAAAAGCTTTTCTTGCAGGCTCGGGGTTAAAGAAAGGAATACAGGAGGTTTTATTTAAACAGCGGCTCGACAAGTACTAAATTTTGTTGGTCTGTGATCATTTTTTTTCATCAGCAGCTGCATTTTAGTTAATCACATTACCAGTCGAATTTTATGCAAGTGCCAGAAAGAAGGGTATTAATTATATACCTCAACTTCAAGTTTGAGTTAAAATTGTATTTCACCCAAACCTTCGGTAAAAGAGCTAAGTTATAAAAATATGAAATTTCAATTTACATAATAATATAGATTATATACAGCTAATAAATTTTACTAAAGCAGTGAGAACTGCACTTTTTGATAGTTAAAAAGTCTGATGTCAGCTGCAATTATACAGCTGGAATTGAGCTCTTTCATTATATTAAGGCCAAATTGATTGACTTTATTATAAAGCATGTGTACAGTAAATATTAAATTAATAGGAAGACCACTAGGGGAGCCATTTTATGGCTGAGACAGGAGTTATCCTGGACCCTTTGAACCTGATCTAGTTCATACTAGCGTAGGAAAGTGGAGTCAGTGTATGAATATATATAATTATTCTGCCGCTCCATTTTTGGAGCGGCTTTTTCGTATTTAATTATAGTCTCTCCCTATAGTGTCTTCCCGTTATAACCAATAAGGGGGCTAAATGTATGAGTTTTTCAGCAGAACTAAGAAAGGAAGCAAATCAAATCTTTAATGCGATTTTCGAACATCCTTTTGTCAAAGGAATTGCCAATGGAGGATTAAAAAAGGAGCAATTAATTCATTATGTTAAACAGGACTTTGAATATTTGAATTCCTTTATCAGAATCTATGGAATAGCGGTCGCGAAGTGTGAGAATCGTGAAGATATGGATATGTTTAATCAGCAAATTTCATTTATATTAAAAAGTGAAATCCATCCACATAATAACTTTTGTCAAGTAGCCGGTGTTCCATATGAGGAATTACAAGGATATCCGTTATCACCATCTTCACATCATTACATACGTCATATGCTTACAGTTGCTCACGAAGGAACATTAGGGGAAATTTTAGCTGTCTTATTACCATGTCCGTGGACGTATTGGGAGATTGGGAAAAGAATATTAAATGAAGTTAATCCAGATCGCTCTCATCCATTTTATGACTGGATAAATTTTTATGGTAATCGTACAGATTCGATCACAACTAAATTTTGTGCCCGTATAGATGAGTGGGCAAAGGAAGCAACAGAGAGAGAGAAAGAAAAGATGAAAGAACATTTCTTAATAAGCTGTCAGCTTGAATATATGTTTTGGGATATGGCCTATAAACTCGAAGAATGGCCTGTGAAAATGGAGGCAGTAAAGTGATGAGCTGGAAGATGAAAGAAGTAGTTCTTGCTGTTATTCTAGCAGTGGCTTGTGGAGTTATTTATTTAGGATGGTCTACTCTTTGGATTCCGATTTCCGCTATTGTGGGGCCGGTGGGTGCAGGTTTTATGTTTGGGATTTGGGTGATTGCCAGTCCAATTGTAGCGTATATTATCAGAAAACCGGGTGCGGCCCTTATTGCAGAGGTTGCAGCGGCAGCAGTAGAGTTATTAACAGGAAGTCATTTTGGTCTATCAGCCCTTTTAATTGGTGTCTTTCAAGGTATTGGTTCAGAAATCGCATTCGCGATATTCAGATATAAACGCTACAACCTATTTACATTAATGCTATCTGGGGCTCTTGCAGCGGTTGGAAGCATGATCTATAACTTAATTGCCAACGGTTTTGGATATTACACGACAGAAGTATTTTTTGTTACGTTAGTAATTCATGTGATAAGCGGAATGATTCTCGGTGGTTGGTTAGCTAAAGTAGTCGTGGACTCACTCGCAAAAACAGGTGTTTTAGAACAATATGAAATTATGAAGGAAAAAAGGAAAAGGGAAAACTTAAATGGAAATGTTTCTGGGATGTAAGGATCTATCTATTCGCTTTTATAATCGTTCTGAAAAAATACTCAGTTGTATTACATTGTCAATAAATAAAGGGGAGAAAGTATTAATACTAGGGCCTAGCGGGAGTGGGAAATCTACTTTGATTTCCGCTCTTGCAGGTATTATCCCTGAGCATATTGAGGCAGAAGTAAGTGGTGAAGTATTCCTCAGGAAAGATGCCGGCGTTATGTTTCAAGATCCTGATTCTCAATTTTGTATGCTTCATGTGGGTGAAGAGATTGCTTTTAGTCTCGAAAACCGGTCTATTCCGCGAAACGATATGGACAAAATGATTTCTGACTTGATGGATAAAGTAGGGCTAAAGATAGATAAGAAAACACCAATTGAAACATTATCCGGTGGTATGAAACAAAGATTGGCATTAGCTTGTTTATTAGCATTAGAACCAGAAGTCTTGTTCTTTGATGAACCAACAGCCCAATTAGATCCTGCTGGCAGGAACGAGATATTTGATTTATTGAATCAAATTTCCCAAAAGACAAACCAAACGATGGTTTTTGTAGAACATGTATTAGACGGCTGCATTGAATGGATGGATAGGGTCGTTATCATAAATGAAAGTGGGTGTATTATCGGGGATGGAAAGCCAAAAGAGATTCTGCTGAACTTTAATAATCAAATGAAAGAAGCTGGTATTTGGCGGCCGAAATTATTTCCGGAAAAATGGATGGAAGTTGTTGATAATAGTTCACATCCGCTATCTATCAAACTTTCAAATATAAGAGATAAGAAGTCAATATTAAAAACCAAAGAATACAAAAAAGAGGATATTTTTATCAGCATCGAAAATGTTGAAATTGGTTATAGGAAGAAGGCAATAGTGAGAGACATTAATATAAGAATCCATAAAGGGGAATGGATTTCGATCGTCGGTGAAAATGGAAGCGGGAAAAGCACCTTCTTAAAAAGTCTTATACGCTTGGAGCCAATTAAAAAAGGGAAAATTCACTTTCAAGATACTGAACTGAAAAAATGGTCAGATCGAGAATTATATGAAAAAGCGGGCTTTGTTTTTCAAAATCCAGAACTTCAATTTATAACGGATACTGTATTTGAAGAAATTGCCTTTGGCGGCCGACAAAGAAATTGGCCTGAAGAGCTAATTAATACAAAAACAAAACAATTAATGCAGGAGTTTGGATTGGAATCTTATCACAATGCTCACCCTTTTACATTGAGTTTAGGACAAAAACGTCGGTTAAGTGTTGCGACTATGTTATTGTTTGATCAAAATTTATTATTACTTGACGAACCAACTTTCGGTCAGGATGAAAAGACAGCTAGAGAGCTTATTAAACGCCTAAAAGAGAGACAGGAACAGGGAACAACCATTGTCATGGTGACTCACGATATGGATTTAGTTGATGATTTTTCAGATAAAGTAATTCTCTTCAACAAGGGGAGAGTGACATATCAAGGGACACCTTATCGGTTGTTTTCTGATCAAAATCTTTTATGTGAAAGTGCGTTAATTCCGCCGCTCCATTATCAATTGATGCATGCACGAAAGGAGAGTAATTTATTATGAAGACTAACCATTCATTCCTCTCTACTCTAAATCCTTCATGCAAATTACTTTCCCATTTTTTGATTATGTTTATATTGATGACAATTTCACATCCAAAAGTTACTTTTTTGATATGGTTTTTTGCGGTATTACTCGGGATTTTTTTAGGCGGATGGAGAATTACCTTCCTCATGAAAAGGCTTTTTCCTTATTTAGGTTTTTTTATTCTTGTATTTTGGATGATGGCGGCTTTTGGTGAAGGGCAAGAAACAATTTGGAAATGGGCCTGGTTCCATATCACCGAAGAGAGTATGAATCATGGCTTAACTTTAGCTTTACGTATGTTAGGGTTTGTAACGTATGGACTATTATTCACCTCTACAACAGACTTAACTTTGTTCATTATGAGTTTAATTCATCAATGTAAACTTTCACCTAAATGGGCGTATGGGCTATTAGCGGGGTTCCGCTTTATCCCATTATTCCAATCTGAACTAAACCAAATGAAGACTGCTCATAAAGTAAGAGGCTATAAGCAAAAAAATAGTTGGAAAGCTTTTATGAGGTACTCTTTACCACTGTTTACTCAAGGAATACGAAAATCAGAACGAATTGCTATAGCAATGGAAGCACGTGGATTTACGGGTACAAGACACCGAACCTATTATCAATCAACTAAAATAGTAACAAAAGACTGGGTCTATTTATTTTCTTTGTTAATAGTTGTACTGGGGATCCTTATTTTTATTGAATAAAGTTAGTTATTCCATTAATGGACGTCATTCTTGAATAGGGGTGTTTCTTTTTATTAGTGGCTTTAATGGAATATCCGTATAAATCTAAATAGACGCATACAAGTCAAAAGACCCGTCAATGACGAGTCTTTTTTATTTAACCTAAGACAATTTCAATGTCAAAACCAATCTCATTTTTCTTATTAATTTTGAAAAAGCATCTCAAACGGAACTCTTTAATCTTTATAGGAGCTGCTTTTTTCTATGTCATTAAGAATATGGAGTTATTTATACAATTTCAGGGTTTATGGAGCAAGTAAGGTCTTAAACGATTTTAAGCTCCAACTTTTTACAATTACAAAACAGCGGTATAGCTTTACATTTAGTTTGTGCTTTCAATAGGTGCGTTAGAATCTTTTAAAACAGCCACATTCTTTGTTAATAGGCTGACAATCAACATCGTGGCAACATTAACGCTCAATGCAATAACACCTACATTAATATCCTTAACGAATTGTGGCAGAGAAGGGAAAAGAGTAGCAAGTGTTGTTTGTGTAATGGTCGTATATGCCACAACCCCAACTCCGATAATCATTCCAGCTGCCGCACCTTGCTTCGTTACAAAATTATTCTTCATTAAGCTTAAAAGCAGGGCAGGTGCCAATTGTGTGACAAAACTATACCCCATTAACAGGAGGGTTACGATGCTGTCACCCCCATTGAATGTAAAGTATACACAGACAAGGGTCACAACAGGGACAAGCAGTTTTGCCAGAACGGATACTTGTTTTTCAGTAGCTGTTGGCACAAACACTTTATATACGTTTTTAGATAAAGAGGTAGATGCTGCCATAAGCAGCATGGAACCTGGCACAAGGGCTGTTAATAAGCCAGCTGCTCCAATCACCCCCACAAACCATGGATCGAAGGTTTGAATGGAAATCCGGAGCAAAGCAAGATCGGTTTCCGTTCCTTTTAAATTCGGCACTTTCACGATAGCAGTATATCCTACAAGAAAAACGAACAACAATATAAGTGTATATAAAGGGCTGATAATCGCATTTTTTCGGAAGGACCTGCCGTTTTTGGCTGAATAAATGGCGCCATAAAAATGTGGCCACATATAGACACCAAGCACGGTTAGCAGAACAGTTGAAATAAACCATGAAATACTAAACCCGCTATCAGGAAGTGCAAGGAATCCTGGTTTGGCAGCTTCAACTGCCTCAAACATCGGCTGTATGCCTCCGAAGTAATGGAATGGAATGTAAATTCCCAGGAATACAACTACTATAAGGATCAAGATATCCTTAAGAACGGCAGTCCAGGCAGATCCGTGAATGCCTGAAATCATGACATAAATAGTAATTGCGATTGCCCCAATCCAAATAGCAAGCGCGGGTGAGATTTTTCCATAAGACCCCTCTGACACAATAATGCCAAGTCCTTTTAATTGAAGAACGATGTACGGAATGATGGCAAGCACCCCAATGAGGGCTACAATTATTCCAAGCGCAGGGCTTTTATATTTGCTTACATAAAAGTCAGGTTGTGAAACCAGATTGTTTTCTTTCCCATATTTCCAGATTGCAGGGAGAAGCCAGTAAGATAAGACGTACATCAATGAAATATATGCAACCAAATAAAGTGCTGGTCCACCCTTATCGTAGGCCCACCCGCTTCCGCCAAGAAAAGTAACTGTTGTGTATGTTTCACCAGCCATCAGGAGGAAGACGAAGAGACTGCCAAATCCCCGTTTGCCAACGGTCCACTGCTCCAAGTCCATATCCTTTCCTTTTCTTGCCAGAATCCCCAGATAAATAGAGAGGAAGATAAATCCGAAAATAATAATCATTGCTGAATTCATTCAAAATCACCTTCCTTATTTGCAGGATCCAGTTTGAATATTATGAGCATAATGCCGGAAGTGAGCAGTACCCACATGACAATCCAAAACAGAATAAACGGAACGCCCAGCACATAAGGAGTAACCCTATTGACTATGGGCAATAGCCCAAGCATCCCAATAAACGGTACCAATCCTAACAGATAAATCGGTTTCATAATGAACCTCCTTTGAATTATAAATTAATTATTAAGTCTTGGTGTACGTTTAGTTATAAGAGAGATTAGAAGTTTCACTTTGATAGACAAATTTTCCGTCAATAATGGTAGATTCGACATTCAGTTCTTTTATGTGTTCAGTGGGTATAGTCAGGATTTCTTGATCCAGTACAACTAAATCTGCCAGTTTTCCAGGCTCAATACTGCCTTTGATTTCTTCTTCAAAACTTGCATAAGCCCCATTCCAGGTGTACATTTTTATTGCTTCAAGAACATCAACCCGCTGACTTAAACCTGCCTCCTGACCGGACATGGAACGTCTATTCACTGCACAATGAATTCCAAGAAGAGGATTATGATCTGACACAGGGTTGTCCGATCCACAGGCAACGACTAACCCTGAATCCAATAAATCCCGCAATGGATACATTTGATTCACCCGCTCACCTATATGCTTAATGTATGCATCACCAAATTCGTAAAAGAAGTTTGGATTCGGAATGGGAATGACATTTAACTTTTTCATCCGTTTAATAAGGTCTGGCATAGAAAGCCCGCCATGTTCGATTCGGTGGCGGTGGTTATCTCGCGGAAATTCTTTTAGAGCCGTTTCCATACATGTAAGAAGCATGTCTATAGCACGGTCTCCCTGAGCGTGAGCTGTTATTTGAAATCCTTTTTTATGAGCTTTTCCAAGGACTTCATTCAGCTCATTCTGATCATAGTAAAGGACTCCGGATTCATTTGGATTGCTTGTATAAGGCTCTCTTGTAGCCATTGTCGGAACACTGCTTGCCCCATCGGTAAATACCTTCGCAGGCCCTATTTTAAAATACTCATTCCCAAGTCCTGTTACCATGCCGGAATCCGTAATCCTTCTTACATATTTGGCCGAATGGTTAAGGGAAGACAGCATGGCGTAGATTCGCACTTTAACCTCGCCTGCCTGAACGGCCAATTGCATTGCTCTAAGACTGTCTGCATCATTTCCGCCGGCATCATGAATGCTTGTGTCTCCTGCTTCCAAGTAGTGATCTGAAGCTAACGCAATTCCCTTTCTAAGCTCCATTTCACTATACTTGGCTGCGTTTAACATCTGCATATGAGCTGTTTCAATTAAGAAACCGTTCAGGTTTCCGTAACAGTCACGATCAAATTTTCCGCCTGGCGGGTCAGGTGTTTTCTCGTTTATTCCAGCGATTTTGAGAGCTTGGCTGTTTACTATCGAGTGATGAGCACAAGTTCTCATAATCATAATAGGGTGGTCAGAAGAAATTTCTTCAAGTTCTATTCTTGTGGGATAGCGTTGTTCAGCAATGGTTGTCTCATTAAACCCCCATGCGCGTATCCATTCTCCCTTAGGTGTTTGCTGTGCTTTGCGTTTTAATTTATCAAAAATATCGTCCAATGATTTCATTTGAGGTTCTTTGCAATTGATTGCCAGTTTGTTCGTACCATGCAGAGTAATATGTAAATGAGAGTCAATAAATCCAGGCAGCAAGCTCTTTCCTTTTAGATCAATTACAGCTGCAGCATCTGTAATCAAGTTTTTAATTTTCTCGTTCTGACCTACCGCAACAATTCGGTTGCCCGTTATCGCTACAGCTTCTGCAATTCGGTTGCTAGAATCTGCTGTAACAACTTGGCCATTTATAAAGACGATATCGGCCATCTAAAAACCTCCTTTTTTAGTTTGTTCAACTGAAAAATAAACCTTGAGTAATTTGCATATGTAAATAATATCAGAATATTTAAATAAATATATGTGACATAACGTAAATGAAATGACCTAAACAAGTTACAATCTGTATAAATGGAAATAGAAAAAGAAGTTGATATTCATTTAGAATAGCTTGATGTACTGGTTGTATTTTATGTCTCCCTTTGCAAAATATTGTTTAATAATCAAGGTTTCGTCATCACAATTCCGCTAAAAACCCATGTTTCTTTTAAGTATCAGATGACTTATCAAACTGTAAATTTTAAAAAAGTATTGGTATTCTAAGTAGAAGGAATAAGACTATTTTAACTATTTATTTATTACCAAGTACTCGAGGCAACTTTCTGCAGAAGTTAGGACAATTTTGCGAAGCGTGTGAAGAATACATGCGTGCGGCGTCGTTAACCACCAATACGCGTCTGAGGGAATTTTTTTTGAAACAAGTCGACGATTGTAGGGAAGAATAGTAGTTTTTTATTGTGTGGATTTCGCTGTTTACTGATCGCCTTTATAGTAGATGAACAAATTTTATAATTTTAAAGAGAGGTTAAGATGATATTTCTATGTATGGGTTATTTTAATCCGGAAAAAATGGACGCCCGTCCAAAAGAAGAGATTGATGCTGTTATGGGAGAATGTCAGCCCCACCTAGAGGAATTCTACAAGAAAGGTCAAGTGATAATAGATGCTGGTCTTGAATTGGAGACAAAATGCTTGAGTCGGGTAAACGGAAACGTAACGGTTACTGATGGACCTTTTAAAGAAACCAAAGAATTGATTGGGAGTGTATTCCTAATAGAAGCAAAAGACATTGAAGAAGCCATTCAGATTGTCACACTGCATCCGACAACACAAGTGAGTAAGGGAGAGGAATTTGGCTTTCGTATTGAAATTCGTCCTGTACACTATTTCAAGAAGAGCGAATGATATTTCTGAACAGTTTCTTAAGGGCAGCATTCCAGTAATATGTTTCACAATCGGGCGCGATTACTTAACAAAGTGTCGCCTCTTCTTATTGAAGTAAAGGGCAAATTAGTTGAATAAGAAAGGACTATTTGATTATTAAATGGAATAAATAAAATAGAAATTTAAAAAAGGAGAGAGATACTTAAAATGAAAATAATAAAACAATGGAAACAAGAAGATAGTGATTACATAAGAAAAAAAGTGATTGAACATAACCTAAAAAATCTTTCAGATGAAGAAAAAACTCCTTCGGAAAATATTAGTTTTGTAGTGAAAAATGAAAAAGAAGAAATAGTAGGAGGAGTAACGGCGACAACATTCTGGCACCACTTACACATTGACTTTCTGTGGGTTTCTGAAGAATATAGACACGAAGGCTATGGTAGCAAGTTGATGAAACATATTGAAGAATTTGCAATTGAAAAAGATTGTCGACTGATAAACTTGGATACATTTAGTTTTCAAGCTCCAGATTTCTATAAGAAGCATGGATATAAAGTGATAGGAGTAAGTAAAGATCATCCTAAAGGACATAATCATTACTATTTGGAAAAAAGAATATAAAAAGCTTAAATAAAGAAATTTTGAAAGTGAATGGGAATAAATATCCCCGAAAATATGAATGTTTTAGGATTAAAAGAAGAAATAACTGATGAAGATGGGGAAATTTATAAAGGGGATATTTGGTTTATAGGTGAATTAGAGTAAGTTTTAAATAACATCGTACTTGAACTAACGGGTGGCATTAGTAAAAATATAGAAGGTGATCCAATATAATGAGTATTCAAGTAAAGCTTAAAGATATAGTTGAAGAAATGGAAATACAATTTGAAGAGTCTCGTTCATTACTAAATATTAAAACAGGTGAAATAGTTCTAGTAACATCTGATGATTTGAGAGCTGTTGAAGATGAAAAACCAGTTGATCATTTACCTGAATGGCAACAAGAAATTATAATGGTTGCGAATGATGTTGTTGAAAACTTTGAAAATTACATAGAGTTACCAACTAAATATGAAGTTAATGAATATGAAATCATGGAAGACTATTGCCTAACGGTTAGTGATCGACGTAAACAAGATTCTTTATTAAGGGCAATTAAGGGAAAGGGTGCCTTTAGAAGATTTAAGGATAAAGTAATAGATTTTGGAATTGAAGATCAATGGTATTCTTATCGTGACGAGCGTTTTAAACAAATTGCAACAGAATGGTGTCAGAATAATAACGTAAATTATATTGAATAGATAAGACTACGTGCGATTGCTAAGCTAAATAGGTAATCGCTTATTTTTTGTTAAACTAATGGCAGTTTAACAAGATTAAAATATTGTGGGTTAATTTGGCAGCAAATGAATTGAAACATCATTGGTTCGGGGGTACGTTTAAAAAAAAACTCTAAAAAAGGAATTGAGGAAAATTGGCACAGTATTTCTTTTTACTGATCTTGTCATTTGTAATGCTTGTGGGGATGGTGGCTTATCTTTGGCATTTTTACAAAATAAAAGGAAAAACGGAGATTCGTATAAGATACCGATCAAGGACATTCTTACAGTTGCCTTTTTATTTTTCCTATCAGGGTCCCTGTTCGTTTATTCTTTGTTAGGCCTGCCTAACCTTTTAGCTGATAA
Source organism: Bacillus sp. F19 (assembly GCA_023823795.1). Classification (NCBI taxonomy): domain Bacteria; kingdom Bacillati; phylum Bacillota; class Bacilli; order Caryophanales; family Bacillaceae; genus Bacillus; species Bacillus sp. F19. Next base: position 4,154,678 of record CP085710.1, on the reverse strand, counting down.
GACGAAACAATACAAAGGGAACTGTGAAATCGTCATATTCGATAATGCAAAAGGAGGACATATGGAGGTCAACTATGGAAACCGCATCATTTCGTTTCCTAAGAATTATCAGGGTGTACAAGAAGGTAGTTATTACTGTGAAGTGAAGAATTATCCACTAACTGAACAGGGAAAGGCTTTGAAACTTTACCAATCAAAGGGCGGAAAATTAACAAAAAATAATGTTCCATCTTCACTAACGGGTGCTTTTCTTCAATTCTAAGAATAATAAGAGGAAAGAGTGAATTGTTTTATTCTCTTTTTCTATTTAAATCTTTAGGAATAATAGAAAATCTCACACTGATAAATAATTCAGCAAGCTGTCAGCAACAAACAAAAAAAGAACCTGTTTATATTACTTCCTAACAGGTTCTTGCTATTCAGTGAAAAAGCACTATTTAAAATCATGTCAGCATCCTAGCTTATCATTTAAGTTTTAAAATGTTACTGTGTCTACTTATCGGTCACACCCGATTTAATTTTCTTTTTTTCTTTTTCATACTGCTCTTGGTTAATCTTTCCCCTTTTCAGCAAATGCTCCAAGTGTTGAAGGCGCAACCGATCGTACCCTTGAGTGCCCACGAGCACCTCCTCAGGTGTCGATAGTACGAAACGTGTTGGGTAGTTTCCGTATAGGTGTTGATTGTTATTGTCGTACACATCTACCTTTACGCGGAACATCCCTGTATCGTGCCCTTTAACGTTAAGATGAAAAGGTATTTTCGTAACTTCATTTGGAGCTAATTCGTATTTGTAAGAAGTTTTCCCCTGAACCTGTATGACACCACTAGCTTCTATTCTTACTTTTACTTTTCTTGATTTATCTTCAGAAAGACGTAACTCTGCAGTAATGAGGACATTCTCTCGTTTAGCAAAATCACGATCTTGATAGATCAGTAAGGCTTTAAGAGGAGGGGTTTCCTTCACATCCCCTCCTTGTTTGTGTGAACACCCCATTATCAACATGAACAATAAGATAAACTTTCCCGTCGTCAATAAACGTGATTTCATTTTCGTGATTTACGATCCTCCTCCTTTCCTTTTTTATTACTTCGTCAATCATTTATTTTCCTTGATCGTGCGGAACATAAACGATTACTTTTCCCGTTGAAACTCCACCTTTATCATCTGCGGCGGTAAAAGTAATATGGTACTCCCGGCCATCTCCGTTGCCGTTACGGGTTGCACGAACTCTTGCCGTATCTGTTCCGATGCCACCGATGTCAGTTCCTTTTGCAGGCTCATCTATCTTTATGCTTTTAATTTTAATCGTTACTGGGTCACGGTCTGGGTCCACCACACCCTCAATTTTGATCGGGACCATCCTTCCATCAACAGGCCAGAGTCTAGATGGGTTTGGCTTTGCATTTTTTACATCAGGGGCATGATTCTTCATGATTTGACGGCTATAGCTTATATATGGACCTGTAAGATGACCCGCTGTTTGTTTCGCCCTAACTGCCCAGCGTATTGTACGATCTGAAGTCCCGTCTAAAATTTGTTTCCATTCTTCTGCCGTTGGCTGATAGGAATCGGTATTCAATTCTTTTGAGGAGAAGATTTTTTTGCCTAATGTACTGTTATAAAACTCTATGACAAACGAATTGTTCGGAAACTCTTTACTTTTTCCATTTACGTCCCAATTGAAAACAGGGATCTGGGATTGGTTAAATGTAAAAACATGACCGTCTGCTGGTTTAGTTGGTTCAGATGCGATCTTGTGTTCTGTTAATATGGAACCAATGTTGATGATCTCAGCTATCGATCGCCCCTCGTAAAAAGCTTGGATCGCTTCAGAGAGTGTAACAGATTCCGCATTTTTTAATGTTTCCCATATGTTTTTATCTCCAAAAACAACGCCGTTGTCACCATGGTCACTATTACTATCGTATAGATCCCAAAGAACGCGTTGTACAGAGAGTTCGTTGTCTTCTCCCAGGCTTGAGCTATCTTGAGCTTCAAGGTCATATACAAGCGAACTATCTTCAGTATCTTGATAATGAGTATCTCCCACATTTGAAAGCCCTAGGGATGAACCATTCATCTCCTTCTGAAGGGAAATTGCGAAATAAGTAGGCCATCCTTCACCCCAGGCAAGGTGGACTCCATCATCTTTACCGATTCTATCTGCTAAATTTTCTCCTGAAGAATGGCTGCCTCCAGGGCTGTCTTCAATGTCTAGGCTGTCTGTAACGTGATGGCCGAATTCATGATGAATAACATCCCAGTCAAAACGATCCAGTTGGAGCAGGTTTATGTCGCCATCATAGTTTGAGGTATCATCGCTTGTCGGAAAATACACGGTAAGATCATCCAAAGCCTCACCGTTGACTTCCCTTACATATTTAGTCGCCATCAGCATGGATTGATGAATGCCGAATGCAGTCTGGTTGTCGGAAGTATTGTTTAAGGTGAAATCCATGGTATGACTGCTGCCGTTTTCCACATCTTGCTTAGGATTGGTTTCCATTTGATAGACGTCTTCAAACCATCCATCCGGCTCAACGGAGAAATCTTCGCCTTCTGCTTTGATACGTACGAATAAGTCATATCCTTCTTCGAAAAATCCTGTATCATTCTCGAATGTAGCCTTGTAATTCCCGTTATTATCTGTTTTTACGGTTGTAATGAGATCATCACTGATATCGTCCTCGTCCAGTATCTCCACCGGAACACCTACTGCTGGATGGGTATTCCCAGAACCATCTGTCCAAAGTATTTTACCCGATACGGTGACATCACTCGTTGCTGTCAATCGTTGTTGTTCCTCTACATTTATTTTGGCGCCCTGGCGGAATAAATCCCTTTTCGCAGTTTCATATTCTTCCTTGTCCAAATTTCCAGACGTTCTCTTTGTTTCTAACTCTTGCAGTTGCAAGGCAAAAAGGCCGCTGTTCCCCTGTAGAACACCTGCCTCCGTTGCTAATACGTCAATCTTAGAGCGCTTTACTGCTATCACAATACCTTGGGTATCTAATACCTCTACGTTTGCTTCGATCGATCCTGCTCCTTCTCCGTTCACTATGTAAGAGAATTGCTTTTGCACCTCTTCTCCTGGTGCAGAACCTTCGATTTCATATTTTGTTAATCCCTGAAGTTCCACATCTCCTTTGGCTTGCAAATGGACACGGTATTTCGCCGAATTTGCAGATGAACTCAGCTTGATCACCGCTTGATTAGTTGTATTTTTCTTCTTTTCATTTTTTATCGGTTCTACGACCATTTTTACGCCATCTAATGGTTTTTCTGATTCTTTAGAACTTGAAGCTTCTGCTTTCAGTTCAGCATTTGAAGTTATATTCGGAACTAGCAAACTAGCAAGTAATGTTAGACTCAACGTGACAGTTTTCAAACGTGACATCCTCATTTAACATCCTCCTAATGTTTTCCAAATGATATGACAAGGATCAGGACAATAATAAAGTCTGCCCTCTAAAGATTCTTCTTATTATTCTCGGATTGTTAAGTTTGTAAAAAAGGAATTAATTGTGGTGAAATAGCAGCTGGCCGTCTATCACTAAAGAAAAAGGATACATAAGGTAAATTCATTGCCTACAGCCTTTCTTTTTTTGAACACCCCCTCTGATAAAAAAATGTTAATCAACGGAAAAGATTAACAGTAAAATTATCCCATGGGAAAACGTGTTAAAAAAGTGCGTTCGTTCCCCTTTTGTTCAGCGACTAAAGAACCAAAAAAACACTCCTCAATGGGAATGCTTTTAAACCATTGTTTAAATTAAGATGTTAGAACTCCTTCATTTTGTGCAACGAATTGTTCTTCAAGGTTGAAATTCAGCTAAAGGAGAGATTGAGATGAATGAATCTTGGCAAACTTTAGGATCTAATTCCTCTCCTGCTTTAATGCTTAGCTGTTTTTTCCTGTCATTACATGAGTTGAATCTTTTCGGATTTTTCATAACTGAGAGCCCTAGTTAATTTGAGTTAGCATTCCTGTAGTGAGTTAATTTCAACTTTGAAAAAAAGAGGCCCCCTCAGTAAGATGAAATAGACACCAATCTAAACCATCTTAAGGAGGAAGCTCTACTATGAATTTTAAAATGCAAAACAAACAAAATCAACTGATTGAAAAAATTACAGATCACCATCTTGTTGTGGGTGTAGATATTGCTCAACACTTCCACGTTGCCAGAGCTGTAAACTACCGGGGTATTATAATAGGTGATCCTTTGACATTCGAAAACAGTGAAGGCGGATTTACAAAATTTCTTCAGTGGATTGATTCCCTTAAACGTATATATAAACTAGGAAAAACCACCGTCGGGATGGAACCTACCGGTCATTACTGGATGAATCTATCAAAATGGTTATCTGAAAAACGTATAGAGGTTGTCACTGTAAACCCTTATCGCGTAAAAAGAAACAAAGAAAACAGAGATAATACTCAATCAAAAAGCGATAAAAAAGATGCACTTGTGATTGCTGATATGGTGAAGAATGGTTACTATACAATCGTTTATTACACGCCAGAATCATTTGAAAAACTTCGTGTCCTCATGTCAAATCGGGACGTGGTAAACAAACGACGTGTGAGTTCAATCAACCAGATTAACCGATGGGTCGACATTGTCTTTCCTGAGTTTCGAGACGTATTTAAAGACGTGACTAGTAAAGGCGCCATCGCAACGCTTCGCTTGTTTCCTACTCCACTTGAACTTCGTTCATTACAGGCCGATGATATCGTGAAAGGATGGAAAACAGTTATGAAGAGACATGCCGGAACTGCCAAGGCTCATTCATTGATCACTCTTGCAAACCGATCTGTCGGCACTCAATCAGCTCTTAACGCCCATAAGTTCCATTGAAGCAGTTACTAGAGGAATACGATCTTGCGACTGTCCAACTTGAAGCCGTTGAACAAGAGGTAACAAATGTGCTTATGCAGGTACCTTTTGCTGAAAAGATGCTTGCCATTAAAGGGATTCACACCATCACATTAGCTGGAATTCTCGGTGAATCAGGTGATTTAAGTGGATTCGCTCACGGTAATGCTCTACTTCGCCATGTTGGGCTGCATCTCTCCGAAGCGAGCTCTGGTAAATGGAAAGGACAAATTATTTTGTCCAAACGAGGAAGGTCCCGACTGAGACGGTTCCTGTTTATTGCGACGATGAGCCTCATCATGAATAATCCTGAATTTCAAGCGATTCATTCTAAAAATGTGAAGGTGAAAAAAATGAAGAAAATAAAATCCGTCATGAAGTTATGCGGTAAACTCGCTAGAGTTTTGGTAGGAATGGCTAGAAGTGGTTCTGAATATGTACCAGAGAGAGTATTCCCAATCACTCAAGAAGCAGCATAAAAATAGCCATTTGAGTAGATGTTCGCGAGTATTGGCTTATTCGTAGGATTTCAAAGAAAGCATGGAGTACTGGATGTGTTAAACAAAAGGGCAATGACCCGTTAGGTTAGCAAAACCAGCCTCCACCCCTTGGATAGGCATGACGAAGGAATGAAAGGGCATGTCAACATGACCCGTTGAGACATGGGAGGGAAAGCCTCCAGGGGCATCGTGGAGTATGCGTGCAGCATATGGAATATTATAGGATTTATATTGAATCCTCTGTTTCCATCTGCCTTCACATTGTCAAAACGGTCATAACCCCTTTTATTCATTCATTCATATTCTATCAAGTGGATTGAAATCCTGCGAATAAGCGAGCATTCGAGAGAAATACTCATCTAGCAGAGGGAGTTTAACAGGAATAAGAAGGCGATTGAAATATTAATCATAATAAAGGAGTTCAAGAATAGATCAATGAACCCGTATTTTTATTGAGGCCATAAATGTAAAAAAGCCTTGTGGTTTTTAATTTCCACAAGGGGCTTTTGCATTTAGTAAAGAGTAGGGGTTGGAGGACAGGCAACAGCATCAATATATCTTGGATCAATACCATAAAACACCCAGAAGACACCGTTCCATCTATATCCAGAAATTTCACCATACTCGACGCGAGTTGGGTAAAACCAAAAGCGTTCTCCATTTATTAGCCAAACATATGTGTTTTGGTATAAACAGTCAATTATATAGGATACAGAAGGCTTGGGTGGAATGAATGTCGGGGGAGGCGATTGTGGCTGTTGTCTCATTGGACCTTGTGGTGGCAAAAATACCATATGATTTCACTCCTTTTCAGATAGGTCTTCAACATTATATGAATAAACAACCAGAAGGTTAAAATAGGACAAATAACTTTCTTATTAACTACCATGAAAATAAACTTCTGTAACTCCGAAAAACGACAATATCAAAGAAGACCCCTCTCATTCGTTAAAAAAATGAAGAGAGCCGCAATTCATTGATCTATGGATTGGTTGACTGGATTAAGAACCAGGAGCTGGTTTACTTACAGATCAGAGCTGCCTTAAGCAGGATAGTGCAAGAAGAATGATATTTCTAAACATGGATATTTTCCTTGTTTGAATATGGGCATTGTGGTAAAAAAAAAGCACTGTGAACAGCCTTTAAAATATAACTGTTTGCAGTGCATCTTTTTATTCGATTAACTAATATTCCAACGAAACCTTCATTATATCATCATCAAATTTCACTTCAATCTGCTGTTCGGAATCATTTAGTATTCCAAAGTTAATGTGATGAACAAGTACGTTTTCTTTAATTAGTCCCTCAAAACGTTGAAATTTTTCTTTAATATCCTCTGTTGCGAAGATCTTGATCGATATATACATCTCGACAGGCAAATCTAATTTTTTTCGTGTATCTTGTACTGCTCTGATTAATTCTCTGACTTGACCTTCCTCCACTAGTTGAGGTGTGAGTTTTATATCTAATAACACCCTTAACTGCTGATCACCTGCTATTTCAAAGCCAGATGAAACTATATATTCAACGTTTATATGCTCCTTCTTTAATATTACCGTTTGATTCTTTACTTCAATTTGTAGTTGGCCATGATCTAGTAATACCTTCTTCTCATTATCAGTTATGTGGTCAACATATTCTTTGATCGAGTTTACCAGTTTACCAAATGCAGCACCTGCTGTTTTAAAATTCAATTTAAAAATATTCGATTCATATTGTGATATATCCTCTGTATAAACAACATCTTTAACATTAAGTTCGTCTTTAATGATTGCTGTATAAGCGTTTAAAAAACGTTCTCCGTTACTACGCCATACAATTATTTGCTGTAAAGGCTGCTTAACCTTCATGTTTTTGGCATTACGAATACTACGACCGAGTTCCACTATTTTCAAAATGGTTTGCATATCGGCCTCTAACTCAGAATTGATCATTAAATCGTTAGATTTTGGATAGTCTTGTAAATGAACACTGTCTTTGTGTAACTCCAAATGGATATCTTCTGCCATATAGGGTACAAATGGAGCTAATAAGCGACTGATTGTCGTAAGCGTTTCAAATAATGTTGAGTAAGCTGCTTGTTTATCCTCAGAAAGTCCAGAAGCCCAAAATCGATTTCTTGATCGCCGTACATACCAATTGCTCAATTCATCGACTAATGCTGCAATTTCGCGTGTTGCTTGAGTAAATTGAAAGCGATCCATATAGCCATTAACCAGTCTGACTGTACTATTCAGGCGTGAAAGTATCCATTCATCTAGGATTGTTCTCTTACCTGTTTGCTGTCCATCATACACAAAGCTATCTATTTTCGAGTACATCGCATAAAACTTATACGTATTATCCAGCGTGTCAATTAGTTTTGATTTTGCATCTTGCACAATCTTTTTTGAAAAGCGTTTCGGATTCCAAGGTGAACTATCGACTAGGAAGGACCAGCGAAGTGCATCCGCACCGTATTCGCTTATGAGTTCAAGAGGATCTAATGCATTTCCTTTACTTTTAGACATTTTCTGACCATGCTCATCAAGTACGTGTCCAAGTGACAAGACATTTTTATACGGTGTTTTACCTGTAAATAGAGTGGAAACAGCGAGTAGGCTGTAGAAAAATCCTCTCGTTTGGTCAATTCCTTCGATGACGACATCAGCAGGGAATTGTGATGCGAATTTTTCGTTATTTCCAAATGGATAGTGATGCTGTGCAAATGGCATCGATCCACTATCAAACCATACATCAATGACTTCAGGCGTTCGGTGCATGACACTTTTACATTTCGGGCAAGTACACTTTACTTGGTCAATATAGGGCTTATGCAACTCGATATCGTTTGTTACCGGTGTTGTCGCTAATTTTTGTAGTTCTTCGATACTGCCAGGTGCTTCTTCATGATGACAATCCGAGCATATCCAAACATTTAAAGGTGTTCCCCAGTATCGATTTCTACTTATATTCCAATCAACCAGATTTTCAAGGAAGTTACCGAAACGCCCATCTTTAATATGCTCTGGATACCAAGCAACAGTTGCATTGTTCGCAAGCATTTTCTCCTTTAAAGACGACATCTTGATAAACCAGCTATCCGTAGCGTAGTAAAGTAAAGGAGAGTCACATCTCCAACAATGTGGGTAGCTGTGCTCGTATTTTTCCTTATGAAAAAGAGTGTCTTGTTCAGAAAGCATTTTAATGATATCAACATCACAGTCTTTCACAAATCTTCCTGAAAGCTCTACAACGTCAGCTGTGTAACGTCCTTGTTGATCAACAACATTGATAAAGGATAAACCATTTTGCCTAACGGTTTTATAATCATCTTCACCATAAGCAGGAGCAATATGAACAATACCTGTTCCACTATCTTCTGTTACATAATCGGCTAATACGATATGATGTCCGTTCTCAACAGACACGTAATTAAATGGTGGGGCATAATGTACTCCTTCAAATTCTTTGCCACTATGTTCACTTAAGACATTTGCATTTTCACCAAGCACTTTTTCTGCTAATGATTTGGCAATGATATAAACCACATTCTCTTTTTTGACACGCACATACGTTAATGCGGGGTTCATCGCTAGTGCAACGTTTGCAGGTAATGTCCAAGGTGTCGTTGTCCAACCTAAGAAATATTCTTCTTCCACATCAAGACGTTTAAATTTTACTGTAGCCGATAAATCTTTTACATCTTTATAGCCTTGTGCTACCTCATGGGAACTTAAAGAAGTTTGACAGCTAGGGCAGTATGGAGATACGCGATGACCTTTATACAATAGACGATCCTTATGAACCTTACTTAAAATGTTCCAGACACTTTCAATGTACTCATTGCTTAATGTCATATAAGGACTGTCCATATCAACCCAATAGCCTAACTCTTCTGTAAATGATCGCCATTTCTTCTCATAGGTGAATACGCTCTCCTTGCATTTATTGATAAACGACTCTACACCATAGCGTTCAATTTCATGTTTTCCTGAAATACCGAGTTGTTTTTCAACACCTAGCTCGACCGGAAGACCATGTGTATCCCAGCCGGCTTTTCTTTCCACTTGAAAGCCCTGCATAGTTTTGTACCGTGCCACGACATCTTTAATCGTTCGCCCAAAGGCATGACCTACATGGGGCAGTCCATTTGCCGTTGGTGGTCCTTCGTAAAAAACAAAAGGTGCCTTACCTTTTCTTATATGAACAGATTGTTTAAAAGTATTTTCTTTTGACCAATAATTACGTATTTGTTCCTCACGCTGTACAACTGTTTCTTTACTTTCATTAGAGTTCATAGATATCGCTCCTATAAATTTTTTTAAAAAGCATACAAAAACCCCGTCCCATAAAGGGACGGGGTTAACCGCGATACCACCCTAATTCTATTGATCCGATCAATAGCACTTAGCAACGTACAATCATACGTGTTCCTTTTAACGGTAGACACCCGGTCAGACCTACTAAAAGATTCGGCCTAACTTCTCAGAGAGGATTTTCACGTGACACTCGAACACTGACTTGCACCAAAATGTCAGCTCTCTGTGGATCAAGACGAAACGCTACTTTTTCTCATCAACGAATTTGTATGCTTTTATTGGAATTTATTGTAACAGACAAAAAAATAGTTGTCAAATAGGTCTTGAAATTAGGGAGCGAATCTTTAATAAGGTTCGCTTTTTTTATAGAACTACCATGAAAATAAACTTCTGTAACTCCGAAAAACGACAATTAGAGAAAGATATTGACATCCTATTAGCTGGTTTAGTTAAAGGAGAATTGTGAGTTGAGCAATTTTAGGACTGAGGCCATATTGTAGTTATTCCATGACCAATAAACCACCACCCGTAGGTAGAGGTTTATTAATGTATCTAGGAAATATAACAAATTACTGTTCTTTTAAGTTGGTTACAGAAACACTTTGTTTATTATTTGGTTCATCAAGGGGATGGATTGTAGCTTTTCCATTTTGTTCATCCACGTGCTCAATGTAGATACTTTCTCCATTATAGGTTACATTAATCATACTTGGCGAAGAAGTAATTTCCTGTGCTCGTTGTGCGTTCATTGTAGCCACCTCCTTTGGATTTGCAACAGTTATAATATTTGTTCCAAATTACTTAGATATACTTGTTGTATTTAAAATACTTCCAAATGTTGAGTGGATAATAAAGTTGTTTGATTTTTCTTTGATTAACTAAAAAGGCAGCATTCCTGTAATGTAGAACTTTTCGATTTAATAGATAAAAGACGTAGATTTAAAATAAAGTTTGATCATTTAATTCCATTAAAAGGCCAGTTTATGGAGTAAGAATGTTTGATGAAAAGTGCATAAAAATTACAATGGCCCCTTATTTCGTTTTGGCTGCTATACCCTAAATAGACGGTGTTCCCAACACTAATAGCCAAGACATGCCGTGTGATTATAAGCACCCGTTGGATTTGTGCTTTTCTAAATTAATACTAAAAAAACAAGATGGATTAATAAAATTTTTCAAGTTGGTAAAGTTAAAGAAAACGAATGGGTTAGGAGGCTTTAGATGAGCAGTTCAAATCGAGTCCCAATTACATCTTCAGAATTAGGAAACTTGTGGATGACGTATCAAGACAAAACAATGATTATGAGATTTCTGGAATACTTTCTTGAACACGTTGAAAAAGAGGAAACACGGCAAATTCTGCAGTCTTATTATGAACGTTCTGCTGAAAGTGTAGAGTTTGTGAAATCTATTTTTCAACAGGAAGGTGCGGTTATTCCAGTTGGGTTTACTGAAAACGACGTGAATAAAGGGGCTCCCAAGTTATTCGATTTTATGTATGATGTCATGTATTTACATATGATGGCTAAATTAGGAACTGGTCTTTACGCGCTCTATTCGACTATGTCTTACCGTCAAGATATAAGACAATTTTTCAGACGTTTAACAACTGAAGCACAAGAGGCATATGACCAAGCGACAAATATTCTTTTAGAAACAGGTGTTCTTTCTCGACCCCCATTTGTTTCGATGCCAAAGGAAGTGAAGTTTGTACAAGATAAAAATTATATGTCCGGGGGGTTGAATTGGTTTAGTAATGAAAGATCCTTAAATACAATTGAGATTTCTCTTATTCATCATTCCATTGAGACAAACCTTACGGGGATGCAATTAATGATCGGATTTGCGCAAGTAGCACATGATCAAGAGGTCCGAAACCATTTTATTAAAGGAATGGAACTAGCAAAGAAAATCGAAACATCGTTAGGTGAATTTTTACGTCAAGATTACATTGAACCACCAGCCACTCATGCCGGAAAAGCAACCAATTCAACCGTTGCTCCTTTTTCCGATAAATTGATGATGTATAATACCAGTTTGTTAAGTACATTTGGGCTAGGAAGTAATGCACTTGGCGGCGCCTTTAGTTTACGAAGTGATCTGCCGGCGAAAATGGCGCTGCTTGCAAAAAATATTTTTGATTTTGCAAAACAAGGTGGAAAAATTATGGTCAAAAATGGTTGGATGGAAGAACCGCCACACGTTGAGGATCGAAATCAATTGACAAAAAAGTAGGAAACTTGGATTTTATGAACGTATGGGAGGAAGAGAATATATTCATAGGACCAGTACGTTTGGTGGAACTGCAGTAGAAGAATATTACGTCTTCCTGATTTTCTCCGAAATCGTTTCGGCTTTAAAATCGTTAGTAATATTTAAACATGACCTGCAGGTTTATATCGAAAAGCTGGTAAAATTTCCAGTTAGAAAGCTGCATCTTTTTTATCCAGAGTTTTTGAATACACAGATTAGTACAATTGCTTAAAAACTGATACCGTCTCATAAATCCTCCAGTTGAATTGTTCAAATGCAAGATCCCTGGAAAAACAACTGCCTTCCTAAATTAACTTATAAGGAATCCCTTAATCTAAAGGGATTCCTTTTGATTATTAGTCTTTTATTTAATTGGCAGTTCAGTAATGCGGCTTATAGCTAAAAAATCTTGATCGGATGCTACAGTCCCTGCTTGCCCCCAATTCGATAGTGGAACCTCTCTTAAAAGAACTAAAACTTTGTCTGGAGGGATGTTAAACAAGTTAACCGTTACCTCTGTCAGCTCCTTGATCCATTCCTGTTTTTGTTCTTCATTAAAAACTTCCCAACAATCAACGTTAATAATAGGCATTCTTAAAAGGTATATAAGAAATTAATATTGCAAATAAGATATAGTTAAGTTGGAAACACGTTAGAATATTATCATTGAGGAGAAGAGATGAAGAAAGTAATTAACATGATTGATTCAAGTTCGAAAGTGCCAAGAGTGTCGTTGCTTGAATTGAAAAAAACAGAAAAAGAACTTGGTGCTATTTTTCCAGATGAATACAAGGAACTCTTTTTAGAAACGAATGGAGCAAAATTTGGTGATTGGACTTTGTTCCCTATTCCAACAGATGAACATTTAGAATTTACGATTTGATATTGTAAAACGAAATCGAGAGAAAAGACCGAAAAATTTACCTAGTGATATGATCTGTATTGGTGAAAAAATGAATGGTGATATACTCTGCTACCGTATTAGAAAAAGATTTATGCAGGAACAAATCTATCTCTGGAATGATAAAACTGGAATAAGCGATTGCAAAGCATCAACATTAAGCCAATTTATTGATTGGTATGTACCGAGAGCGAATACTAATAAGCCCAAAACAGTTGGTACTTTTACAGTAGAAAGTGGAGAGTTAATTGTTACTGATCCATGTTATCAGGTGGATGATGAAAATGAGATGCAAATCATACTTTCAAATGTAAAAAAAGGGAATTGGACAACATCCATCTCTTACTCTAATGAAGAAGTGGTTAAAAGTTTACTTGTATTTTATGGAGAAAACAAACCGAGTGGGAAATGGCATGATTGCGATAAACTAATTGGAGTTGACTCTGCACAAGCTGGAATTTTCGATCTGGAAGCATTTGGTAGAGGTGATACTATCCAATTTGAATTGAAAAATGTCAATGACATTGAGATTGCTGAAGATGGATTAAAATATTATGTTGCATGTTGTGATATAGTTGCTTCTGATGCACAGGGCGGAGTTGTTCCAGGTGGTGCGGTTTCAATGTCTGGTTATGGTGACGGAATGTACGAAGTGAAAGTAAAATATAACGTTTCTAAAGAGGTTGTTGGAGTGATGATTGACTTTAGAGAAGAGGAATAATGGAATATCCTCTCCAAGATGAGCCTGCCGATATTAATACATCTTTTCTCTATGTATTAATATCGGCAGGCTATCAAAAAAGCCATCATTTGAGATCCTTGTTTACTAAGATGTATCCTATCAGGAGCAAAAAACAGAAGTAGGAAAAAAAGAAAAAACCCTTGCTGCACAAGGGTTTTCGGATATGGAGCATAACGGGATCGAACCGATGACCTCTACGCTGCCAGCGTCCGTTAATACCTCTCCGAAATGTCATTCGCCAAGAATGGCGTGCGCACACGGTTTTACAACGACCTCTTATACGATTATACTCGCATTATACCGCATAGCACCGTTACGCTTCAACGTTTCATACCGTTACGCTGTCGACTTTTTTCGCGACAAGGAGGTGAGCGTATATGAATAAACCGTCAGAAGATGCGTTAAAGAACTTCTACAATGCGATCAAGCCAGCACTAATTAGAATCGCAAAAGAAAACGCGGATAAAAATAGACCAGACGATTCAACGTCCGGCCGTAAAAGTTAAATGAATATCGATAAGACAAGCGTTGCACTAATTATGAGTGCAATCTCTGATTCTATCTCGGTAAACAACCGCTGCTTAATCAGATAGCTTGCGTGAGTGTCCGGGATCTTTTTAATGACGACTTTATTCCAGCGAGAATCTAATGCCTCCTGCGTTAGTAATTCGGATTGGTTCGGCTGAATTGTGAAGCGGCCTTTCTCGTCTCTCTGGCGCTTGCTGACGTCTCGCATCCGTATCCACCTCCTCTTCTACCGCGAATACCTGCTCCGTCCAATAACCGTGCTGATTCGGCTTCCATATCGGAGAGGGAAGGGTAGGGACGTCTTTGCGTTTGTGCTGACGTAAGATTGTGTAATATTCGCCTGAGTGACCGGCAGTGAATAGCGCAAGTCTTATGAGTTGATTGCGATCGAGATTAGTAGCGCGGAAAAGGGAATTGATATAGGAGCGGTACACATCGTCATATCTTACGGTTGGGCGATAACACATTCGCTTTCCTCCGCAAGTAGTGATTCGAGCATTAACCGGCCCTCTTCAGTAAGGTAAACGTTATCCTGCGTAAGTAAGATAATAGCGTTCTCTTTAGTCATAGCGTATAGCCTCCCGTAATTCGATTAGCGTTACACTACATATGTATGACGTCTATCGTGCGACTATGACAGTATTACGGAACATTACTTTAGTTGCCGATATTTGCCGATATTAGCGCACTCACACCGTGCAACACTACCCATTTTATCGGCTGTGTGGTCCGGACGGAGAGACGCTGCCAAAACCTCGGGGTCAAGGCGGTCGATCATGCGCAAAGTTTATGCAGTTATTGCGGGAAATAACGGATGATGTAGCGCTCGCAACCGTTGGTATCACTACGATGTATAAGAACGTGCATATCGTATAATATTTCGTAGTAAACAAACGTTGATCTGACACGGTTCATCGTAAGTATCAACTGCCTATAGGTTCTATTATGTAAACAAGAAATGTCGTGTCTATGCAGCGTTATGCATACAACTGAGCAAGACAGTCGTTTACAAATCGATCGAATTAAGGGGCGGGGCGGTAAAATTCAAATCCGTTTCACCAGGGGTATAAAACTTATGCGCAGTAAAATTTAAACCTCAGGATAAAAAAAATCCCGCATTAAGCAGGATCTTGAAGTAAATTATTAATCTTAGTTGACCATTCTCTAGTATGGATTATTCTGTCTTTATATAGATTTTCATTTATTATTTCAGCTTTGGTAAGTTTAGACAGATCTTCCCAGTCACCTTCAAAAACATAAGTTGCATTGCCATATAAAGCGCTCTCAAATATCGAAATGTTTTTTTCTTTGAAAACAAAAACTATATAACCTCTATACCCTTTTGTACCTAAGATTTCTTTATCAGGCTTATGCTCTTTAATTTTAGACCATCTATCCACAATTACAGGCTGATTCTTTCTTGAAAGTGAATCAATAAATTCTTTTATAACTGGTGTACTGGTTTCCCATGGTCTGTCCCCACTCGGGAGGACAATCCAATCTAACTTCTGTCTCGTAGTGGTTGTAAAATTCGAAAAATCTTCTTTATACACAGTTGCTGACTTGAATATCTCTAATAATAAATTTATTCCATGAGTTATTTCTTTATAAAATTCCTCTGAGTTATTAAACAGCTTATCAATAACTATATATTTGTTACGGTCTTTTTCTAAAATGGTTAACTCGAAAGATGGTGGAGGGATAATTTCTCTATGAATAATTTCTCTACTGCGAAATTGGATCCCATTATAATAATATCCATTCAGAGTCCATTCACTCCAATAAGAATAATAAGTGGTTTGTTTAGGTAAATCAGGTCTTTTAAGATGACCACCTAATGAATTAAACTTACTTACTGAACCATAGGTATTTTTAGGGCATAGGGACTCCCCATTATTTTGCTTGTCACTAAACCCCAATTCGATTAATTTTGATTTAATTGTTTCATCTATCTTAATTCCTAAATAAAATACGTCTGAGTCTCCAACACCAATAAGATAATTCATACAGTTCCTTATTCTTTTCACTCCAGTAATTTCCATAATTTGTCCCCAATCTATATGATATTTGTAATAGTTATATTTTATCAAAAAATGATATTAATAGACAAAAAAAGATAATTTTTACAAATAAATAAATTTATAGACTCCTGCATATGACTCAACAAGTATACGAAACAAATCCGCGGTGAAAATTAGACATAAGCCGGATTTATTTTGCGCAGTATTTTCAAACCTCGGGATTACTTCGGCTCCTGCATTTCGCGGTGTAATCGAGCGACACGGGCAAGCGCCTTGTTAATCGTTTCCCACTTATCGGAACCTCTTGCAATATAGCTGCAGCGACCGATCTTCGCAACCACTTCGTATGATTCCGGAAATTCAAAGATATCAATGCGGATTTTACCGAACCTCATAAATTCTAAAATATTGCGATTCGCGCTCTCTAAACTCATATTGTCCCTCCAAGATATAAATAAATATAATTATAAATTAAATATTTTAATTTCATGTTAATTTATAGGAGGTTTTTGGTAAAAAATTGTCGAATCATTACAAAAAAAGGAGGTTATAAGCATTGAAGTTATTAACAAGACTAAATTATTCGGATCAATTAGCTATAAGGAAATTCTGCGCAATTATTAAAGAAAACTTTTATAGTAAATCGAGTCCTATTGGAATTGAAGTTGATTTATCAAATGCTGACTATGAGGGAAAGGTTATGGTCGCAAATGAAGACAGTTTAGAAATCTATAGTTACACCGCTAAACCAACGGAAGATCAACATCAGTTGGAAATGGATATCTCTAGGGAAGTGGTTAACTTAAATTCAATTGTTAGGATGAATGTGGAATATAATAATGTGTATTACAGCAGCCGTATAAAAGCAGTAAGAGCCACGATATTCTTTGAAGATAGAGAAATAATTATAAGTCCATATAATAATGGTGATTACGTAGTGCACTCTAGGGAACATATAGAGGACGATTTCCAAGCAATACTATCATACTTCGAAACTGTAATTGTAATTAGGAAATCAGTAAAGGGTGCTTAATAGGAAAACTGTTTCCACCGTTATATGCGTAGTATAGTCCCGATCATAACGCCATCATTTAACGCAATCCCAGCCTGACATAGCGCGGTTTATCCTGGCGAATCAAATGACTGTATGCGCCAACTAATACGCCAAATAAAAAAGCCTCGACGTCATTGTCGGGGCCTTCTTTATGTATTCTGACGTCAGTTAACGCCCTCGCCTTCGTATTCATACCGGACAATGCTTTCGATCGTATAGCGCTTATCGATTCCCTTCTTTTCCGCGAACATGTTAATCGTATCAAGGATCCGGCCGAAGCTTTCGAGCTCAATCCTCTTCATTTTCCCGTGGTATATATCGTATAAAGACGCCGGTCTGACCTTCGCTTCAACTGCGATTGAATTCCTGGACTGATCGATTTCCTCTAATACTTCCTTTAAGAAGAACTTGTACGGCATAATAATCCTCTCCCTATGCTTCGTTATCCCTATTATACATAGACCTCACACGTATTACTACACAAGTTAAAAATAATCGAAAAAAGTTCGAATATACTGTTGACGTATTACTCCTGTAGTAATATAATCAAATTAGGAGTTATACGAAAGGCGTAATACTCCATAAAAAAACTTTGGAGGAATGTAAAATGAGTAAATTTGAATGGATCAGTAACGAACCGAAAGAAAGCTTCGAGGAAGTGAATACGCATTTCACATGGTACGATCCTGAGCCTTATGAAGTGTATGTGGAGCAACAGGTGTCGCTAAAACTGGCCGACGGTCTTGTCGCAACAATTTACGAAAACGAAATTAAGGTTGAGAAGATTGACTCTGCCGGACTGATTCTTGATGAAGTATTCAGCATTCACGGTATTGCGTTTGATACGGAACAATTCGATTTATGGATGCTTGAAACGATGTCAGCTGCAGACCTTATCTTTGCAATCGCGAGAGCATCCGGTTATGTCGAAAAGGGTAAAGGAGCGAACTAAACGTATGAGCTATTCGGAGCAATTTTTCCTACAACTAACGCAGCTGAATGCGGAAGTTAAATCAGGATTCGAAAAATTAAACGGATTACAATCTGCTCTCGACAGACAACTGGCGGATACTTACCACGATATCGAGCGCTTGGATTCAGTAGATGGCGCAGAAGGTCGCGATTTAATGCAGAAACTTAAAACTACCCTTACGCATAGACGCGTTGTGAAGGACGAAATGAAAAAGATTCAGCCGGTGTACTATATGCTGCGCGATCAAGTCCAGACGGTAGAAACTCAGTACGGTAAAGCGGTCCGAACATCCTGCGAGATACGGCGTCAATTAAACAGCACAATGTCGCTAGAAGAAGTTTTAGGAGCGATAGAGATATGACGGAATTTCAACCGCGCAAGATAACGATAGTATTTAACGGCAGATTTAGCGATACAAAAGAGCGTTTTACCGAGACGGCAATCGGTTATCTAATCGCTCCGACAATCGTTTATGAAATTAATGATGACGAGATAGTTTTCCGCGAAGTAGATGCGGTAAGTAATGAAGATTACGTAGTGTTTATCGATGTAGATAGCGACGGCAATCGCTTTGATTTAAACCTGGCGGGCAAAACAAAAAAGCTCGAAGATCCGTTGGCTTTGGCGAGTCTCACGGTTCCCGAACTTCTGAAATTACTATTTAAGTCTTAAATGATATACTTATTATACCATAAATAGATTGAAAATTCAAGAAAAACGGCAGCGGCAACTGTCTTTTTTCTGCGTTATAATTGATGGGTGATGGGGGATGAACTACTTTGACGATACAGGACGATATAAGACGATATCAGGCGATCGGAGATAGAACGATAATCAATAAAATTATGACTGCGGTAGAGCAGCGCTTCATGGAGAATTGGACACGCGAAAGGGTTAAAGGTAAGAGTCCGAGCGGCGATATAACGATCTCGCTAAAGAATCCGGAAGATTACATTGCATATCGCATTAGAGCTATGCGCGAGTTAATTATGAAAAGTGTCGGTAAAGAGGAGCACGTTTGGGCCAGCTACGAAAAGGATTTCCAGCGCCTACTATCGATTATCTATATAGACTTTGGCATTAAGTTTGACGCGGAAATCTACGATAAAGATTACTATCAGTATTACTTTACCCTAACGGCCGACCTGTTCGAACAGTTGAAGCCGCAGTTAAAGGATATCGGTGAGCGATTCGAAGATATGTTTAACAAGAGCCAGCGTGCACATTTCGAAAGCTTATTCGAACAATTCTATTCATCTATGATGCGTTCTAAGGAAGAGAAAGATGCTCGTATAGCAGAAGTTAATCAATCGGCAATAAAGGCGCTAGAATACGCTCTAAAGTATGTTGACGCAAGCAAGACGGACAGTGAAATCGTTAAGTATATCAATCAAACGTTTAGCAGCAAGCTTTCCGACGATGAGATTAAAAGGAATGGATTGCGCCGGATCCGCAGGAAGAGTGGTTATGGGAGAACGAACAGCAGTATCATAAATCCTCACTTTCCGGAGAACTTGTATGAGACGATTCTAGGCGTTGACTATAGAGGACACGCGGATAAATTATCGAAGAGTCAGCGCGACTTCATGGACGCAATCATGCAGATTGTACTAGCGGACTTCGACAGTAGAGAAACGGATAACTACACATGCAACGAAGAAGGAGAACTGCGCATATCTAGCAAGTACATCGCGGAAAAGATGGGCGTTTCTTACGATGGATTTAGAAAAAAGTTATCCAGGATTCGAAAGAAGGTAAAATAACGTCACAAAATGCAGTATTTTTAAATATGTGGGAAGAGGGTTTTTAAAGTAGTATGCAACTTTTAAGGCTTTAGTTATCTAGCCTTTATATAGAGGATCTTGATCCGAATGCCTAACGGATTAAGGCGCTTTTTATTTACTTAATTGTACTAAAAATGACAAACGAAAGGATGACGCATTATGCACGGGATGAACCCAGAGCTTTTAAACGTTATTCGCGGTTTAAGCGGATTATCGCAAAAAGGGATGGCGGACCGGCTTAACGTAAGTCAGTCGCTGATTACGAAGCTTGAGCGCGGCGAAAGAATAATATCGGATGATGTGCGCAAGAAGGTAACGGGTGAATTCGGACTTACTCCGGAGTTATTGCGCCAGTTAGACGATCTTATTAAAACGTTTAATAACGGTAAGTAACAGGGCAAAAGGCGCCCTCCGTTTCGGGTAAAACCGCCCTCAACGGTATGTATTATATATTCTTATTGCGAAAAGGTTTTAAAGAGAAAAAGTATGGCGCCGAACGAATGTGAAGGCGCAAGGTCTTAGATGACTAAGATATACCAGCAAACGCAAAAAACGCTGTAACCCTTGCGGCTGTAAGGTTGAAGGCGCTTTTAG
Organism: Bacillus sp. F19; assembly: GCA_023823795.1. NCBI lineage: Bacteria > Bacillati > Bacillota > Bacilli > Caryophanales > Bacillaceae > Bacillus > Bacillus sp. F19. The sequence continues at coordinate 4,134,147 of CP085710.1, read as the reverse complement.
CTTGTTCACGAAAAACGAAACTTTTGGCTGATTTGTTCATGAAAAACGAACTTTTTGGAAAGGGGAAAGAAAATGAGCAGAAACGGGATGGAAGAACAAAGGGTATGGAGCAACCTATCAACTAAGCAAAAAGCGCGCCATCTATCTATTAAGCAGAATGCGACCATTAAAAACGGGGTAATTACTGACAATGAAGGAAACGATGTATCTGACCGCGTAGAAATCGTATTAAAAACAACGGAAGCACAGGTTACGGCATTCAAGAACAATTCAGATATGGCTGACCACGAAAATGAAAACGGGGGGTTTGTATTCGCGATGTTTAATTCACTTTCGACTATGGACGCGACTTTTCCCAATTTAACTCAGTCTGATTTCGCGAGGGTTATGTTTATCGGAACTTATACCGGATGGGGTGACGGTCAGCTAAAGTACGATAACGGCGTACCGATCGACCGGAGAGGGCTAGAAACCTTAACGCGGATGTCTCACGGCGGATTTGCGGAGCTCTTTCATCGGCTATTGGATGCGGAGATAATCGCGGAAGATAAAGAAACAGGTCATCTTTTTATGAATCCGACGTTATTCTATCGCGGTAATATGAAAGAAAACAACTACGATATCAGCGATAAGTCTTACGTTAGATTATTCCGGAATACTGCGCGAGAGCTTTATCACGCATATAACGGACGGACGATTAAGCAGCTGGCGACTCTCTACGCTGTATTGCCATTTGTTAACTTCGGTTACAACGTTATCTGCTTTAATCCGACTGAAAGCAATTTAGAACTAATCAAGCCGATGTCAGTATCGAAGCTTGCGGCATTACTTGGATACAAACGGACAGAAAATCTCGTCAGCATAATCGAGAAAATCAAGTACGAAGGTAAGCCGGTATTCGGGTATTACGGAACAAGCTACAAGGCAGCCGGTAAGAAAGGCGTCATCATAAGCCCTGACTTAGTATTCGCGGGAAAACCTGAGACGTTAGCTGTAGCAAAGGCATTATTCACTCTTAGCGACAATTTAAATTAATACGAAACTAGAGCCTTCGCAATCGCGGGGCTTTTTATTATGTCTTGATGAAGCTGAAACGTGGAGAGACGCTACATAAATCGAAAGGGGGATGGATGAGGATGGAGGAGAAAAAACGCACAGAACTGCTGATTGACTTTCTACGCGTGCTTGGAGAGTTAAAGGCTGCAGATTATTACGCGAACGTTGAGATTAAAAAAGTAATCAAGCAGATTCAAACAGTGCTAGGACTGAACTAAACAAAAATGATGGGGGATGGATGAGGGATGAAGAAAGACGCGGTTAAACAATTAGATGAGTTATTGAGCCAACTAAAAGGGATTAACGACAAGATCGACGTTATCTCAAAAGGAAGTGATCACAAATGAAACAAGTCGTAATCCATCAAGCTATTAACAAATCAATATTAAAAACATCAGTTGTCGACATAGGAACCGGAGAAATATACGGACAGGAGACGCTTATCCGGCCGTCCTCTTACTTCGCAAGCATCATTGAGGCAACGATAGAAGACGCCATAAAATACGCAACTAAAGAAGGTTACGAAGTTATCGATATAGACTCGCCGTACAAAGCGATGATTGAAGGTACAGCGCTATGATTTACACTACCAATTTATACGAAATTCACCGCCTGACATTTACTGAAGGTTACGAACTTGTAGCCGAGATTTTTAAAGAGGACCGATTGATCGCCGCATTGTTCCGAGAAATATAAAACATCAATAGTAGAAAAATTATAAAACGGAGGAATTACACATGGAAAAGAAAGTATTTTTAACAAGCGAAGTAAACGGATTACCTAGTCAATCATTACAGTCAATGGATCCGAGTTCAGCATATCAAATCGAGCGTAGCGGAAATGGGATCGTCGTAGAGTTTAACAAATTAGATGAGCTAGAAAACGGCATTAATAATGCGGTAGCAAGATATCGAAAGAAGTATGACGAGATGATTAAAAGTCCGCGTCCGGAATATAAAGTCGAAGGCGCCATCGATTTCTATGCTGCTGAAATGAAATCCGAATTAGAGAAGGAAGTAACGGAGCTCAATCGTCAGTATTCCGGAATCGTTGAAGCTATGAAAGAGGAAGCGATGAGAGATGCGGCAAACAAGCGCCGATTTATTTCAGATGATGAGCGCAAGGCAGCGAGAGATGTAGTTTCCGAGACAGTTACCGCAATTAAACTAGGAGACGGCAGAGTCACGCTAGACAGCCTGATCGCCCAAGTACCCTATATGACGGACACTCGCAAGCTGGCGTTACTGCAGGAAATTAGCCGTGTTACTGAGGCAACACATGGACATAAATTTGCGGATGAATTAACGAGAAAAGCGAAGGACTTATACGGAAGGTTAGAAGAGGTTAAGTCGGGCGATATGCTTGCCGTAAAGATTGCGCAATCACTGCCGGGATCAGCAGACGGAGCGTTCAGACGATTACAGATGACACATAAGACGTTCAAGGATCATAAGCACAACCAACACAATCCGAATAAGAGATAACCGCGTCGAGTCTTAATTGATTCGGCGTTTATTTATTAAAAAACCAACTATAAAGGGGATTATCACATGAAAACAAATATCGAAGCAGCTCACTTAATCAAGCAAAATTCAACAACTAAGTATTTAGAATTAATGAAGAAGATGCAGGCTGATATCGCGCAAATCAGAACAAGTAAAACACTATCTAGGATTGGTAAAGACCTAGCAATCCAGAGTCTTAAAGATGATTACAAAGAAGACCTTTTAAGGCTATCAAAGCAAATCAAAGATGAATATCAGGGCGAGTTAAATAAAGCCAAAGCAACCGCAGAAAAACTCCTGGATGCGCCATTAAAACAGCCTGACGAAAAGACGATGACCAAGTACCGCGCACAAGTTGAGGAACTTAGAACAAACGTCATGCTATCGCTAAAGCCTTCATCTGCGAAAGCGCTAGTCCAAGACTTCGTAAAATCAATCTCGGATCCTTTTATTGCGAGTGATTTCTGCAGTCAGTTTTCTAGCGTAATTACTCCGATCATCAGTAGCGCAACAGGAGCAGAAGCCGGAGAAATAAAGCTTGCTCTTAGCGAAGTATACGGAAGATTAAACAGCTCATTCGCAACTGATGAACAGAAAGAAGCGAAGGAAGTTATCGAAGCCGTCGAAGGTATGATGGATGCAAGAATTTTTAACTTTGCCGTATCCGATAGCGTAGGCCAACAATTCGAGCGCGGTACATTCGAGCAAATGAATAATCCGGAGAGTTACTTTGAAGCAAAACAAGCAGAAGAAACCGAATAAGAAATAACACAATCGGAGCTCTCATCGCGAGGGCTCTTTTTATTTATCAAATTGAATAAAATTGATAGTTGTAAGATAATTAGCAAAAAGGAGATTATCTTAGTGACCAATAACAAAGGTTTCATTTTTCTCGGCGACAGAATAAAGTTATTAATGGAAGAACAGGAAGTTCAATTAATTCAAGATTATTACTTGAAAAAAGCTAATAGACAACAGGTAGAATTTATTAAAAACACAACAGGTAACATTAGTTTCTTCTCAATGAATTATGAGCTAATAAAGGGTGAGGAAGACGACAATGTTAGATATTACCATACTGAAAATTTTGAGGATTGGAATTATTGGATAGTTGAGCACAATGAATCACAATCAAGATTTAATATAAAATTAGCCTTACTTCTTTCAACAAGTGATTTATTCAGTTTGTTCGAAAAGTTACCCAAGTTAGTAAGTATGTACCAGCAGTTTTCCTATTCAAATTTTATAGCAGAAAATACTACTAGAGCAAATTATGAGTTCAAAGAAATTTCCCAAACTAACATCATTGAAATTCAAGATATTTATAATTTATTAGAGCAATTTAATAAAGTTGAATATACTTATATTGCAAAAGCTCTAGATGATTATTATCAATTGAGGAATATTCCAAATCAATCTCCTTTTTATATACTTGGGATGTTCTCCATCTTAGAGGCGTTATTAGTTCATAAAGGCCAAGTCTCTATTACACACCAGATAAAAACAAAGTTAAATTTATTAAATAATCGTTTTGAAGATCCGATAAATTTCTCTGAATTTTTTGGGGATGTTCGATATGAAAAGGTTATTGCCAAATTATATGAGTATCGTAGTGATATTGCACATGGTGATTTTGCAGACTTTAATGGCGATTTGAAGGTTTTAGTTAAGTTTGATCATGTTTCAAAAGTAATTCATAAGATTTTAAAAACAACATTGAAACAGGCTCTTAAAGAGCCACAGTTGTTTAAAGATTTAAAGAATTGTTAAGAACTCGTAATTCTATAGCGCCATTTATCGGACGCCCTCACCGGCGTTCTTTTTAATTCTAAAAAGGTCAAAGGGTTCTCCATAATCGGAGGCCCTTTTTCTATTACCGAAAAGGAGCTGACAAAATGAACAATTCTACACGATGTTAAACGTATCATTGACGAAAACATTACGGTACCAGGTCGCCAGTTAACCGTAGCCAGTAAGTCCGGTAGTGACGAAATCATTATCGCCGCGTTCAAGGATGCAGAAAAGAAAGTCGCAGAGGGATTGCGCAAGATTAACGCTCTAAAGTTGAGCAAGGCCGATCGGAGACATATCAGCCTATTAAGCGATTGTTTCAAAACGTCGATCAAGGCGATCCAAACGGATTGGCAGATATTATCTCGCGTAAGTTATCGACAGAACTCAGCTATAAAGCGCGCATAGGCGGCATGAAGGGGGTTTAAGTAATGTCTTATTTACCTGAAGGTAGTCAAACAAACGAAGATATATTTGCGGAGATTCAGAAATTAGATGAACTTATTGAGGAAAATGAAGAGAAACGATTAGCACTTCGTTTATCAAAAGGACAGAAACCGGAAGCGCCGCGCGACTTTGTATCGCCTGAGTTAAGTGCGATCCTAGTTGAGCGAGTAAAGCCGATATTTGGTTTCGCAGCAGACTTAGCTGACGTCTTACTCTATAGCGATCTTCCAGTAGAAATGGGCGACTTCGATAAATACGAGAATGACTTGAAACTTTTGCGTATGTCTATAAATCCGGAGCATTGCGGTCAATGGGTAAACGCTACAGATTTACTGCATGTGATGGAATTATACTCAAACGGAAGTATCGAAGCTAAGTCCGCAGTTAGAGGGATCGCCAACGTTTTCCGCATCGATGACATAATGACGGACATTTACGATACTAAATCGGTACAAGAGATATTAGAAGAAAAGGCAGATCATTCCGGACCTTCGATAAGTGATTATGACGAAGCTCTCGCTTACTATAACGAAATCGAATCCGAGTTAGACGAAGTAAACCACAACGTAATTATATAAAGGAGGAAATTATGAACAATCTTACATTTGACCAATTAGAGGTTCAGATAAGCGGAGTCCAAAGAAAAGCTGCATGGCTGCTCGTCAATGGCGATATCGAATCGATCGGAGGCGCCAAGTCCAAGACGTATGATGAAATCGCGGAAGAATGCGGCATTGATACGAAAACACTCTACAACTGGCGTTCAAAGGATGCGAAGTTTATAGCGTACTGTAACGCCATCTCATATCGTGTTACGGATTCTTTCCAATCAGAAGCAGACGCTATGCTACGCGAGTTATGTTTAAGGGGCGGGGCGAACGGACTCGGATCCATCAAAGCGCTTGAGCTCTACTATAAGCGCATGGGATTACTCGTTAATAAATCGGAAGTTACGAACACAGACGCCATAAATAGAGAATACCGCCCACTTACAGACGATGAGGTTGCAGAGAAAATCAAAGAAATGAAAGCTAGACTACAGTAAATATACGCCTGGCTTCGGCTGGGCTTTTAAAATACATGCTAATATGTTAATGCTTTAGAATAAAAAAGAGTTATAAGTATTATATTTCTATGGAATTACAATATTAATGAGAATACAATATAACCAAGGGGTGGTTGTCATAGCTGGATTAAAGAAAACAGCCAATGTCGGGGATAAAATAATGGTAGTCAGAGAAAATCATCCTGGTTGGGGTGAAATAAGGTATCCTTTAGGAAGTGTTTGGATTGTTAAGGAGGTATTATCTCCGAAGACTGGGCTTGTAGTATGTGATGGAAATCAATATGGTATATATTCAAAGGATTACATTGTGATAAATTAAAAACACCTACATAACGTAGATGCTTTTAATTACCAAGGTAATCCTTTTTTAGTTGGCTCCGAAAATAATAACTCTAAGGAATGGACTTTTCTTATAAGGTCAATGTTTGGATTAGGGTCAATTATGTAAACTTTTGATCCTTTTTTTAAATTTTTTAAAAAGAAATCTATTTCATTTCTATCGACTCCCCAATACGAAGATCCTACAATAACAAAAGAATCCATTTGACGGACTTGCTCTAAATAAATATTAAACATTTTTTGAATCCAACTTAATCTTAATTGTATGTTATGCAAAGATGGTGGTATTATGTCGGCTTCCATTCTTGGTATCAACCAGTCAGACTTTGGAATTGTTTGAACATACTGCGCATCATTTAGTTTAGTTGAAATATTCCATCTCTGTTCTATAGGGCAGCTAATAATTTTATCTGGAAGATCAAAATCAAGTGATCCATGTGGTTTTAAAATTGGGATATTACCTATATCTTCATTAGTTCCAACTCGATAAAATGAAGTATCTGCCGCTCTAAATGCATTTTCAAGAACTAAATCATAATTAAAAGATATAGCACAAACGAGATTTTCTTTATTTTCCCTTAACCAGTCAGTCCATCTCCACTCATTGATATCATGATTATCAAGAGTAAGTTGAAAAGTTGAATAAGCTAGTGCTAAGAATCTTCTTAGTTGACAGTTTTTATTAGCGTCTGACCAGTTTTTATCAATATAGTCACTTATTCGGTTAAAATGAGAGCTTCCTTTTTGTTGTAACAAGTCCTTTTTTACATCAGGTAGCTTGTTAATGAAATCTTTATAACTTATTTTACTACTTCTGAAAGTGCTTAATGGGTAAGAAGAGTGTAATTCTCGTGGTATTGAATAATCTAAAGTGAAACCATTTCCAACAAGTATTCCAAATCTAGACATTACTCCAGCTCCATATATCAAGTTGCACTTATTATACTATTAATTGGAAAAACTTTAAATATAATAAATATTTTAGAGCTATATAAAAGAACGTACATTCGTATATAATAACTATACGGAGGTGATTGCGTTGAGTTACGCAATTATGTTAACGCAAAAGAAATCAGACATTCACGGTAATTTAGATATCGTTGTCCAGGCGATGGACTTTGGCCGCGGAGGAATATGGCAGGTTCCGTTAAAGCGATTGGACGATGAAACGTTTCCGGAGGAACTGCGCCAACTGATATCGGATAACCTCGAAAAGATTGAAGCGGGAAAGTGGGATTATACCGGCAAATACAAATAAAAGACGTCCGGAGACGTCCCTACATTACCGCTTAGTTTTACGCGGTTTATTTAAGTTTCCAACTACTTGGTTGAGCGGCGAGTATAGGCTATGGTTATCCGCAATTGACGCCCTAGATATGTGAGTGTAGCGTGACGTCATCCGTTGGTCAGTGTGTCCTAGTAGCGCTTGAAGATAGCGTAAATTACCGCCAGCTTCGAGGTAAAGAGTCGCTGCTGTATGGCGCAATAGATGTGGATGAACTTTCTTCTTAATGCCGGCCTTCTTCGCATGAGCCGATAACCTTTTGCGGAAATTATTAGTCGTAAGTAGCTCGCCGTAATTCGCGAGGAAGATATATTCGCTCTCAAATTCGGATACTTCGGTAATAAGCTCGCCTATTAACCGCGCAGTTCTTGATTGTATCGGGAGTATTCGTCCTTTGCGTGTCTTAGTATTCTGCGCCTGGATAACGATTTCTTTACGAGATAAGTCGACGTCTGTAAGCCGCAAAGACAGTATTTCTCCAACGCGACAAAGCGTATCTAGTATTACGTTAACTACTACATAATCGCGAAAGGAGGCATAATCTCTACGATCCATTACGCCTAATAAACGTTTCAGGTCATCTACCGAAAGTACCTCGATTAATTTTTCTGGCTGCTTTACCACTTTAACCTTTTCAAACGGATTCCCTACGATTAATTCATCCGCTACAAGCACGCTGAATGATGTTTTCAACGTCTTAATAATATCGTTTGCATATCGAGGAGATACTCCGTTGGTTTTTTCATAATCCGGCTTGTATTTATGACCGTCATTTTTAACGCGTTCCTCTAGGAGCCATGTAACAAATTTGCGACAGATATCTAGCGACAAGTCCCGAATATCAGTGACGTCATTTTGCGTTAAGTATTCCAATAAAAGCGAATGTGAATGTTTATATCTGAATAGCGTTCCTTCCGCTAAACCTTCCGCCTTTTTTGCGAAATAAGCCTTCTCCAATAACGCACTGATCGAATAGATATTCTTGCGCGAACCTTTAATCGTTCTGTCCGTCTTAACACGCTTTCCGCGCCTGTTCTCCGAATGCAAAATAAAAAACGCCCTCCTATACGATAATGTCACCGTACAAGAGGGCGTTGCGCTGTCGGAATTAGTACCGTAACGCTGCCGAACATATTACGTTGTAAAAACGTTGGTAAATCAATAGATGGAGCATAACGGGATCGAACCGATGACCTCTACGCTGCCAGCGTAGCGCTCTCCCAGCTGAGCTAATGCCCCGTATAATAAGGAATCTGCAAAATTTCATTTGCGATATTATAAATTATACCGCCTCTGAAGCATACTTGCAATAGGAATTAACAGTCAAAACAAAAATATTTTGACTGTTAATTTCAAAATAGACTATAAAAGCCTCACTCACTCTCAATCACTCCAAAAAAGTCCACATGCACATACCCATTAAAAACGATATCCAAGTCATGAAAATAGCGATGGAGGGTTTGGAAGGTGTCGGCGTTTATGACACTTTCGGGATGGCGGATAATGGATTCAAGGTCCGTTTTTAATGCTGGATCTTCAACAAGCGGGACGAAGTGTGAGGCATATGCTTTGCTGCGGCGGCGCGGGCGGTTTGATCGGACATGTTTAAGCTGTAGATTCGGTCCCAGCCAGTGGTTTCGGTAGAGAAAGCGTGGAAATCGGCAATGAATTCTCCAGCGTCTGTATACTCGGGTTTTTCACTTAAATTACATTATTATACGATATGACTGTTATAAAAAAGAAAAAAAGCAAGAGGAAAATCCTCTTACTTCTTAATTAGCCTCACTTTTCACTTCTGCTATTTGCAGCAAATGCCTTTTTTCATGATACCCAATAAACTCAACCCATTGCTTTAAGGAAAGCTCGCCAAGGTGAGGGTGCTTCATTGCTTTTTCGTTCAGGGCTTGGACGGGTGCCGTTTTTGCAAAGTTAATCAGCTCCCTGCGTGATTCTTCAAGTTTTAATAAGAGTTCTTCTTTTACGTATGATTCTTCGGCTGGTTTGAGGTTTTCGGGTGCCGGGACTTTGCGGGAACGATCGATGACCAATTCCAGCGGTTTTTCGGTTACTTCTTTCTTTTCGCCCGACATGAGAACCTGTTTCATGCCTCCTGTGATGACACGCTCCATTAAGTAGAGATGTTGAAGGATTTGGCCTGGGCTCCAAAAGTCCTGTGAAGGTTTTTGGTTGAGCTGTTTATCTGTCATGTTTTTGACTTCGTTCAGTAATTCAGAGCGTACTGCCTGTGAATGTTCCAGCATCTTGCTCTCTCCCTTCACCTTCATTCTAGTGATGTGCAAAGTTCTCTTTTCAGCTTCTTCCTGACAGTTCCTGTGTTAAATGGTTTTTTACATGCTCTCTGAGCTTGTATTTTTGGATTTTTCCTGAAGCGGTCATCGGGTAGTCATTGACGAAATAATAGTATTCAGGAATTTTATAATGGGAGAGCTGTCCTTTGCAGAATGCTTTAATGTCTTCTGCAGTCAGGGTGATGCCTTCTTTTGGAACGATGCAGGCAGCTACTTTTTCTCCATATTTTTCATCAGGAACGCCAATTACCTGAACATCCATGATATCTTCATGACGATAAAGGAATTCTTCAATTTCACGCGGGTAGACGTTTTCACCGCCGCGGATGATCATGTCTTTCAGGCGACCGGTAATGACGACATAGCCGTGTTCATCCATCGTAGCCAGATCACCGGTATGAAGCCAGCCTTCTTTATCAATCGCTTCTTCTGTTGCTTCAGGCATTTTGTAGTAGCCTTTCATGACGAGGTAGCCCCTTGTGCAAAGCTCTCCCTGAACACCTGGTGCTGTTTCCTCTCCTGTAAGCGGGTCAATGATTTTCACTTCTACATGAGGATGGGCTTTGCCGACTGTTTCAACTTTGCGTTCAATGGAGTCTGTCACTGTTGTCTGTGTTATGACAGGTGAGGACTCTGTTTGGCCGTAGGCAATCGTTACTTGTGACATGCCCATTTCATTGATGACTTTTTTCATGACTTCGATTGGACAGGTTGAGCCCGCCATTATCCCTGTTCTCAAGGTTGAGAGATCATAGTTTTTAAAGTTAGGAGAGTTCAGTTCAGCAATAAACATTGTTGGCACTCCGTGAAGTCCTGTGCATTTTTCTTTTTCAACGGTCTGAAGGACAAGGTCAGGATCAAACTCAACGATTGGCACCATGGCTGCTCCGACAGATACACATGCCAGAACGCCAAGTACGCAGCCGAAGCAGTGGAAGAATGGAACCGGGATGCATAAACGGTCATGATTCGTTAAATTCATTGAGCTTGCGACAAGGAACCCATTGTTGACAATATTGTGATGAGTAAGCATGACACCTTTAGGAAAGCCTGTTGTGCCTGAGGTGTATTGCATATTGATGACGCCCTCAGGAGTTAGTAGGCTCTCACGCTCGGCAAGCTCTTCATCTGTAACCCTAGATCCGTGATCGAGTAGCTCATTCCAGCTGTACATTTCATGGGGTGCTTTCTGATTTCCTATGTAAATGAGGTTTTTTAAGTGCGGCAGTGCTTCAATTTGTTTGTATTTCTCTGCAGAAGCTGAATTCGTGATGGAGCGGACAATGTCCACATAAGATGTTCCTTTAAAGCCGTCAATTAAGAATAGAGTGGTGGAGTCAGACTGCTTCAGCAGGTATTCAAGCTCGCTGCTTTGGTAGCTTGTGTTGACGGTAACAAGTACGGCGCCAATGCGTGCAGATGCGAACTGAAGCAGGAGCCACTCAGGGACGTTGGTTGCCCAGATGGCAATGTTTTCACCCTTTTTCACGCCAAGACCCATTAAGGCTTTTGCGAGCTTCGTCGTTTCGCTGTAAAACTCATCATACGTATAGCGGATGTTTTCCTTTGAATAGACAACGGCATCCTGGCTTCCGTATTTTGACACAGTTTCCTTCAATAATTGGCCGATGGTTTTATTTTTTAGTGATTGCATGGGACCTCCCTGGACAAAAAGAATGATTACGCTTTCATTATAAACTATTTTTAGAAAGTTTTGAAAACTATTATTCCCTAATGTATGCAGTAGCAGTTGGAGTATAATAGACGAGACGTATTTTCAAAAGGGGATCAATCATGAATAAAACAACATTTTATCCTTATCTGGCACTCGCGATTGGAGTTGCGGCGGTCTCAACATCTGCGATTTTCGTAAAGCTGACCTCTGCACCTGCTCCAGTTATCGCATTTTATCGCCTGTTTTTCTCAACGCTTATCGTTCTGCCGCTGTTTTTGGCAAAATCGCTGCCTTATATTAAAACGTTAACGAAGAAAGACTGGAGCTATTCGATTTTAGCGGGTGTGCTGCTTGCGTTTCATTTTATTCTCTGGTTCGAATCGCTGAACTACACCTCTGTAGCGAGTTCGGTTGTACTGGTAACCCTTCAGCCGCTGTTTGCGTTTATTGGAACCTATTTCTTTTTTAAAGAGAGGGTGTCATCGAGGGCTATACTCAGTGCGATGCTTGCAATTGCAGGGAGTGTTGTGATCAGCTGGGGAGATTTCCGGATTAGCGGGCTTGCGCTGTTTGGAGACTTTCTTGCACTTGCGGCCTGTGCGATGGTCACGGCTTACCTGCTGTTTGGCCAAGGTGTAAGAAAGCGTCATACATTGACACTTTATACGTTTATCGTTTATGCGGTCAGCTCTGTGACACTATTCCTTTACTGTGTGATATTAAGCTATCCGCTATCAGGTTTTCCGAAGCAGGATTGGCTGTACTTTTTACTGCTTGCGATTGTACCGACATTGCTTGGGCATTCGCTATTCAACTGGTCGCTGAAATGGATTTCGACAAATGTCATTTCTGTCGCGATTCTGTTTGAGCCGGTTGGATCGATTATTCTTGCGTATTACTTCCTTGAAGAGACGGTTATTCTTACGCAATTAATTGGCGGAGCAATCATTATCATTGGCGTCATGCTGTTTCTTTTTGAAAAGAAAGAAGTGGAAGAGATTTCCAGTGAACAAGCACTGTAAACAAAAAAGGACTCAATTTGAAGTGAACCCAAAAAGTTAGACACTTTATTTACTTAGGCAGCCTTGAGGGCATGAATCCGGTAATCAACCGGGCTCATGCCTTTTAATTTTACCTTGATTCGTTGATGATTGTAGTAATGGATATATTCTTCTAGTTCTTGTTTGAAATGCTCCATGCTTTTAAATTCTTGAAGATAGAGTAATTCGGATTTTATTAAGCCAAAGAAGTTTTCAATGACCGCATTATCGAGACAATTTCCTTTGCGTGACATGCTTTGTGTAATGTTATGTTTTTTCAAATCATGCGAGTATTGTTTCATCTGATAATGCCAGCCCTGATCTGAATGGAGAATGGGTGAATCTTTCGATTCCAAGCGATCAAAGGCTTTATCCAGCATTTTGGAAACGAGCGGATAAACAGGCCGAGATTCGATATTATAGGCGATGATTTCTCCATTAAACAGGTCAAGAATGGCCGATAAGTATAGTTTCTCCCCAGCTATATGGAATTCTGTGACGTCTGTCACCCATTTTTCATTGGACTTTGCCGCCTTGAAATCACGTGCTAGAATGTTGGGCGCAATCTTGCCGATTTTCCCTTTGTACGAACGGTATTTCTTCATGCAAACCAATGACTTCAATCCTAATTCATTCATCAATCTGAGAACTGTTTTATGATTGATGCGAGCACCTCGATTACGTAATTCTAGGGTGATACGCCGATACCCATAACGCCCTTTATGCGTATGGAAAATCTCTTTGATAAGGGATTTAATTTCTGTGTATTTATCCTCACGCCCGAAGGCGTTTACCCAATAATAGTACGTACTCCGCGCCATTTTAGAAATGGATAGAAGCAGATTTAAATCAAATTGTTTCCTTAGTTCATGGACTACTTTCGCTTTTTCTTTTTTTGTAAGGCATCCTTTTCTTGAACTAAGGCATTCAACTTTTTTAGATAGGCATTCTCTGCACGTAAGTATTCTAATTCGGCAAGAAGTGCTTCTTGAGAGCCATTAGCTGGCGATTTTTTCTTAGTTTCTTTTTTCATGGATAGACGCCCCTTTTTCTTTGGTTTAAGGGCGTCTATACCTCCTTCCTTAAACTGATTTGCCCAATTCAAAAGTGTAGAATCGGAAGGAAGGTTATAGTGTACAGCGGTCTCGTTGATCGATGCCCCATATTCGTTCATATATTTAAGTACCTCTAGTTTAAAGGGCAGAGTGTAATTTGTATAGGATGAAACAAGTCCTTCCATCCCATGTTTTAGATAGCGAGCGACCCATCTTTTCAGAGGGGATAAACCTACATTTCTTTCTTGAGCAATAGATTTATAGGATTTTTCCCCTTCTAAGTACTCTAAAACTGCATGTGATTTTTCGTCTATCGTATATTTAGTCAAAAAAACTGCACCTCCAATTGTTAGATGTTGTCTAACAATTGGGGTGCAGTTCAATTCCGAGTCCTTTTTTGTTTTTCCATGATTTTCTTTTCCAGATCTTTAAACGTATACTTCGTCTTCTTTTTTAAAGCTTCTTCAAAGTTGTTTGTTTTACCTGTTTCAAGAAGAAGGTCCCGGATAATGTCTTCTCCAAATTCATCTGCCAAAATTTTAATGGCGTAGTAGCTTTGAGTATACACTTCCGCTTCCGGACTGTCTTCCAATGCATTTGCCCAGCTTCCGGGATTTCTGAGCTTATCGAAAGGGATCACCGTGTCAATAGGGATTTTTGCATCCTCTCCGTTATAGCCAGCATATTCTGCAACGCCTTCATTAAACCAGATTGGAATTTTCAGCGAGTCAATTTCCATTTTCTCTAATGCTTTCTCCATATAATAATGGGCATATTCATGGTAAAAGGTCTCCACAACAAGCGGAGATGCGGTATCGAGATCATCCGGAATCACGATGGCCATGGTTTCTTTCACATGATCGTAAAACCCCATATAATCCAAATACTCAAGCTCCTGCAGCGAGTCCGGCGATTCATCTAGCAGAATCAGGTCAATGGGCTGATCCTCGATCTTGCCGAACAAGCGGGTGCTGATGCTCCTTGCGTGATCGAATTCGTCCTCAACCAGCTGGATATCCCTTTTATCAAGAGAGGAATAGTAAACAGTAAGATGTGAAATTTTCTTCGTTTCAGCAGACTCTTTGTATTCTTCGTAAGGGTCAATCGGCAAAAAAGCGTTCACCTGAAACTCAAATTTCTCCCTGGGGCTGATATTTTGATAGTTAAAATAAGTCGTCATCACATTCATTAGGACTACGAAAAACAAGGTAATAATTAAACTGATGGTTGTGATGGAAAGGAAGATGGATCCTGACAGTCCCTTGAAAAAGAGCAGATTCCTCTCTTTGCGGTGGATCATCTCGTATATAGAATAGATAAACAAGCCAAGCAGCAAAAGCGTCATAACGCTTCCTGCGATTACGCTTGCAGGTATATTCAAAAAGAGAAACAGGACGTAAAACACCCCGGTGAAATAAACGATATACAGGATTGATAAGAAACTATGCAGAAGTATTTTCACTTGCAGCCTCCGTTTTGTCTTAGTCTATGAACATATTCTGTTTTTGGAAAAGAAACTCCTTTTAGAGGTAGGGATTTAATTTTCGCTTGTCGAATTTTATCAGCAAGGAGTGTTGAAAATGAATTATAGGATAAGAAAAGCTGTTAAAGAAGATGCGAAGCAAATTGCAGTTGTTCACGTGGACAGCTGGAGAACAACCTATAAAGGTATTGTAGCAGATGCATATCTTGAAAGTCTTACATATGAAAGCAAAGAAAAAATGTGGAGGTCTATTGATCCGGAGACTGTTTTTGTTGCAGAAAATCAGGATGGCCAAATAGTAGGGTTTGCAGGCTTCGGACCAGAACGGTCAAAGGAACATGGAATTGATGGAGAATTATATGCGATCTATCTATTAAAAGAAGTGCAGGGAGCAGGCATCGGGCGCAGGCTTGTAGAGGCAACTGCAGATGAACTGCTTCGGAAAAACTATCAATCTATGCTGCTGTGGGTAATGAATGCGAATCCTTCAAAAGGATTCTACGAACGCTTTTTACCTGAAAGGATCGCTGAGGACTTCTACACAATTGAGGGAACAGATCATCAGGAGACCGCATTGGGATGGCGTGATTTGACGAAACTGTCAGCTGCATTGAAAAGGAAAGAGGAATCACTGTGAATCGAGCATTAATACTGGGGGGAACGCAATTTTTCGGCAAAAGACTTGTTCAAAAGCTGCTTAAAAATGGGGCAAAAGTGACGATTGCAACAAGAGGAAGAACAAATGATGACTTTGGAGATGGCGTAGAGCGTCTGATTATCGATCGTGAAAACAAAGAATCAATGATTAAAGCCTTTGATAACAAAAAATGGGACGTTGTTTATGATCAATCGTGTTTTTCGCCGCTTGAAGCAAAATCTGCTTATGAAGCGCTTCAGGGCAAAATCAAGCATTATATTTTCACATCGACCATGGCAGTCTATGAATTTGGGAGAGGGCAGACAGAAGATGACTTTGATCCGCTGTCGTATGAGCCTTCCTTTAAAGAGCGCAAAGCCTATAAAGGGTTAAGCGGCTATCAGGAAGCGAAGCGCAGTGCAGAAGCCTATCTTTTTCAGACTGCGGATGTCCCTGTTGCCGCTGTAAGACCAGCTCTGGTAATCGGAATAGATGATTATACAGAACGCTTTTTATTTCATGTGAAAAAGGTGAAGAACGAGGAACCGATTGGAATTGAAGATCCTGGATATTTTTACAGCTATACCTCATCTGAGGGCGCAGCGGGATTCTTGTATATGGCTGGAGAAAAAACCTTAACGGGTGCTTACAATGCCGCTTTTGAAAAAAGTCTGTCACTGAATGATCTTCTGCATAAAATCGGATGTGCTGTCGGGAAAAAAGCGATTGTGACAAGTGAGATTGCGAAAGAGAATGCTTCACCTTATGGATTATCAGGGGATTGGACACTGAATGTGTCAAAGGCTGAAAGTGCTGGATACTCATTTGAGAAATTGGATCCGTACATAGAGAAATTAATAGAGGCAATGAAAAAAGAAACGTGACAGTGTCGCGTTTCTTTTTAGTGAGGTAAAATCTGCTGATGAAATACCGAAGCAAAATATGCGAATACAAACCCAAGCGGGAAAGAGAAAATCATTGACCAGCCGTTGACTAATTCTTCTTCGTTGCTGATCCTTATCGCTTCAAAATAACCATATAGAAAATGAATAATCGACAATATAAATGTTATCATCATCAATGAGTAGGATAGATTCATCATTTGCCCTCCCCTTAATTCCGAGACTTTGACACTTAATTCCGAGACTTTGACACTTAATTCCGAGACTTTCAACTAATTCCGAGACTTTGACACTTAATTCCGAGACTTTCAACTAATTCCGAGACTTTGACACTTAATTCCGAGACTTTCAACTAATTCCGAGACTTTGACACTTAATTCCGAGACTTCCACACTTTATTCCAAGACTTTCAACAATCTATTACTACTAGTACATGCCGATGATAGAGAGTTTATGACAAGAAAAGGATAAGGATCCGATGGAAAAGTCCGGGTTTGGCTTTTTAGGCGGATCCGTTCCGACCGAGGAATTGGGCGATGGAATAGAAATAAATGGTAGGGATTATATAAATTTTGATAGGATAAAAAAAGCACCGAAAAAAACATCGGTGCTTTTGGCAGAATCTATTTTCTTTTTAAGACAAGTGATTTAGAAGCAGTGAGCATCAATACTAAGACGATTGAGCAAATGATAAATGTAGGCACCATGTAGGAAGCGTTATAGCCGGCTGAATACAGCAGAACGGGCTTATCACCTGCAAATTCTGCAAAGAATACAGCTCCAGCAAGTGTATGTGCTGCAAATCTAAGGAAACTTCCCAGAAAAGCTGCTGCCACTACGTAAGCAATTAATCGTCCTCTGTTAAGAGGATTCAAAGAGCTTTGGACTTGTTTATAGAATACTCCTCCGGCACCTACCACGGTAAATGCGACAAAATAGTCAAGAAACCCCTGGACTGGATGCACTAACGTTTATTTGTCTGCATAGCTTTTCCCCTTTTCGGCATTCGACTGGGGCTGTTTTTTTCCATAATAAAAAGCAATGCGGGGAATGTCGGATGGTTTCCACGCACTGCTTTGGTTGGGTTATCACTAGATCCATCGCCACATCCCTACGTAAGCTTTAACTATACAGGTTCAACGGGTCTGAACACAACGTTCACTCTCAGCCGAATGGCTCCCCAAGTGGTCAAATGCAATATATGATTTAGACACTACTATACAGGAAGTTGCAAAATTCGACAAGGTTAAATTTTGATTTTTTTCAGAAAATAATGGGAAGCTCTTTTATCGTCTTTACAAGGGTCCAAAATCTTGCTATAGTTTCCATGAATCCAATATATGCAGGGGAGCTGAGTGAACTTGGCTGAGAGGATACTGATTCTTGTATCGACCTTTTAACCTGATCTGGGTAATGCCAGCGGAGGGAATGCGGAAGATGCATATTTTTCCATAACTTTGCGAATGCGTTAAGGCTGCCCCAGTGGCAGCCTTTTTTGTGGTTCGGTCAGATATTCATATATTAATAAATTTTAAGGAGGATAAAAAATGTCCAGTGTAAATCTAGCATTTCAGGTGCTGCCTAAATCATCAGAAGGGAATACATATGAAATCGTCGACAAAGCGATCGAGGTTGTTCAGCAATCAGGAGTTAAATATGAGGTCGGTGCGATGGAGACGGTGATGGAGGGAGAGCTTGATGAACTGATTAATATTGTTAAGCAAGCGCAGGATGCCTGTATTTCAGCCGGTGCCTCTGAGGTAATGACTCACATGAAAATTCATTACCGTCCAAAAGAAGGGGTCACAATGGATGAAAAACTTAAGAAATATCGTTAAAACACTTTCAGGAATTGCGCTTCCTGGTATAGTGCTGCTGTCATTCCTCTTTTTGTGGGAATTGGCTGTCATCGTATCAAAAGTGGAAGAATGGATTCTGCCGCGTCCGACTCATATTTTCATCACGCTTGCAGAAATGAGGGGAACGATAGGCGGACATATCGTGCAGACTCTGTCTGAAGCAGTGCTTGGTTTATTGATCGCTGTAACAGCGGGTGTATTGATTGCTATCTTAATAGACATGTCAGATTGGATTCGAAAAGCAGTTGAACCGCTGCTTGTTCTTTCGCAAACCATTCCTATTATAGCGCTTGCTCCATTGCTTATCATCTGGTTTGGATTCGGCATTTTTCCTAAAGTAATTGTCGTGGCGCTCGTTTGTTTCTTTCCGATCGCCATCAATCTGTCTGACGGCTTCCGTTTAATAGACAGGGATATGGTGAAGCTCATGAGAACGCTTGGAGCCAGCCGCAGACAGATGTTTTTAAAATTGAAGCTTCCTGCTGCAACACCTTTCTTTTTTTCAGGGTTAAAAATAGCCGGAACATACAGTGTGATGGGGGCGGTTATCGGAGAGTGGCTGGGTGCAAGCAAAGGACTCGGCATTCTATTGACTCGATCTTCCCAGTCGTTTCAAACAGATAAAGTATTTGCAACA
This sequence comes from Bacillus sp. F19, assembly GCA_023823795.1. Taxonomy (NCBI): domain Bacteria; kingdom Bacillati; phylum Bacillota; class Bacilli; order Caryophanales; family Bacillaceae; genus Bacillus; species Bacillus sp. F19. The sequence continues at coordinate 4,115,061 of CP085710.1, read as the reverse complement.
ATCGTCTTAATAGTAGGTTTAAGCTTAATAATTTTTGCACTCATTGAAATACTGGCAAGAATCATGATGCCCTGGAAATATAAGCAGCAAAAGCATTCTAACTAGCTACGGGGGAGAAAAAATGAAAAAACTCTTATTTATTCTATTTAGTTTAGTATTCATCTTATCTGGATGCGGATCAGCGGAAAAAACCACTAATGAGGAATTAAAAAAAGTGAAGATTATGCTTGATTGGTTTCCAAACACAAATCATACAGGCATTTATGCAGCGAAAGAAAATGGCTTCTATAAAGAAGAAGGTCTTGATGTTGAAATAGTTGAACCTGGTGAAGGAGTCAGTGCGGATCAGATCGTTGCTTCTGGTGAAGTTGATTTTGCTGTCAGCCATCAGGAGAATATTACACATGCAAGATCAACTGGAGTGCCGATTGTTTCAATAGGAGCAATCATACAGGAGAATACTTCTGCATTCGCTTCTTTAAAAGAAGAAAACATCACTTCTCCAAAGGACTTCGAAGGAAAACGTTACGGGGGATGGGGTTCTCCTACAGAAGAAGCTGTTATTAAAGCTGTAATGGATAAATCGAATGCAGACTTTGAAAAAGTGGATTATGTCACGCTTGGAGCAACAGACTTTTTCAAGTCGATTGGACGCGATACAGACTTTCAGTGGATTTTCCAGGGATGGGATGGGGTTGAGGCTGCTCGCCAGGGAATTGAATTGAATTACATCTATTTAAAAGACCTTGATCCAGCATTAAACTATTACACTCCAGTTATTGCAACAAGCGAATCCAAAATTGCAAAAGACAAAGAAATGGTTCAGTCCTTCATGAAGGCCACATCAAAGGGTTATCAATTTGCCATTGAAGAGCCGGAAGAAGCAGCGGATATTCTGATTAAAAATGTACCTGAGATCAATGCTGAGCTAGTAAAGGAAAGCCAAGTGTGGCTAAGTGATCAGTATCAGGGAAAAGCAAAGCAATGGGGCATTCAAGATGAAAAAGTCTGGAATAGATATGCCGATTGGATGTATGAACGAAAGCTGATTGAAGAGAACATTGAACCAAGTGAAGCTTTTACAAATGAGTTCCTGCCCGAAGGAAAGGAATAGCATGCTGACTCTTTCTCAAATCAGCAAATCTTATTCTGGAGATCAGCATGTCCTGATGCCGACAGACCTGAATGTGAAAAAAGGCGAATTTGTAAGCATTATTGGACCAAGCGGCTGCGGAAAAAGCACATTGCTTGATATAATAGCCGGCATCAATAAGCCGACTAAAGGCCGTGTAAAGTACAATGGAGAAGATATTACAAATAAAACCGGTCTTGTCGGCTATATGCCCCAAAGTGATGTATTGTTTCCATGGAGAACGGTTTTGGATAATGTTATTCTTCCATTAGAAATACAAGGTACCGGGAGAGATGAGGCGCGCAATCAAGCACGCGGCCTTTTCCCGAAATTCGGACTTGCAGGATATGAAGATCATTATCCCTTTATGCTCTCAGGCGGAATGAGGCAGCGCGCCAATTTCCTTAGAGCATACCTAAACAATAAAGAACTCCTTCTATTAGATGAACCGTTCGGCAAGCTTGATGCGATGACAAGACTTGAACTGCAGAAGTGGTTTATCCAAATATGCGAGGAAACAGATCAGACAGTGATATTCATTACACATGATATGGATGAAGCCATCTTCCTGTCAGACAGAATCTTCATCCTCTCACCAAGACCTGGATGCATAATAGAAGAAGTGAACGTAGAATTTACACGGCCAAGGAAAGAAAATCTCATTACAAGTTCTGAATTTGCTTTACTTAAAAGGAGATTGCTTGATGTTCTTCATTTAAAACAGACCTGATTCAAATAGAAATTGACGCACTGAATTTCAGACAAATTCAGTGCGTTTTCGATAATTAAAATCTTTTTTTATAAAATGATAAAAAAGCTATTGCAAAGGGGGATTCAGCGTGGTATATTATTATTCGTTGCCGCGAAAAACGCGAAAAAGCAACACAGCCTGAAAAAAAGAAAAGCAAAATAAACGCTTGACTTTAAAACGGCAAAATGTTATATTAATAAAGCTTCGCTTGAGGCAAATGATCTTTGAAAACTAAACAAAACCAAAAGCGTACCAAACGTTTTAAATTTTTGAAGTCAGCAACAAATTGAGTCACAAATTTTCTTCGGAGAGTTTGATCCTGGCTCAGGACGAACGCTGGCGGCGTGCCTAATACATGCAAGTCGAGCGAACTTCTTCGGAGGTTAGCGGCGGACGGGTGAGTAACACGTGGGCAACCTGCCTGTAAGACTGGGATAACTCCGGGAAACCGGAGCTAATACCGGATAGTATCTTGAACCGCATGGTTCAAGTTGGAAAGACGGTTTCGGCTGTCACTTACAGATGGGCCCGCGGCGCATTAGCTAGTTGGTGAGGTAATGGCTCACCAAGGCAACGATGCGTAGCCGACCTGAGAGGGTGATCGGCCACACTGGGACTGAGACACGGCCCAGACTCCTACGGGAGGCAGCAGTAGGGAATCTTCCGCAATGGACGAAAGTCTGACGGAGCAACGCCGCGTGAGTGATGAAGGTTTTCGGATCGTAAAACTCTGTTGTTAGGGAAGAACAAGTGCGAGAGTAACTGCTCGCACCTTGACGGTACCTAACCAGAAAGCCACGGCTAACTACGTGCCAGCAGCCGCGGTAATACGTAGGTGGCAAGCGTTGTCCGGAATTATTGGGCGTAAAGCGCGCGCAGGCGGTTTCTTAAGTCTGATGTGAAAGCCCCCGGCTCAACCGGGGAGGGTCATTGGAAACTGGGAAACTTGAGTGCAGAAGAGGAGAGTGGAATTCCACGTGTAGCGGTGAAATGCGTAGAGATGTGGAGGAACACCAGTGGCGAAGGCGACTCTCTGGTCTGTAACTGACGCTGAGGCGCGAAAGCGTGGGGAGCGAACAGGATTAGATACCCTGGTAGTCCACGCCGTAAACGATGAGTGCTAAGTGTTAGAGGGTTTCCGCCCTTTAGTGCTGCAGCTAACGCATTAAGCACTCCGCCTGGGGAGTACGGTCGCAAGACTGAAACTCAAAGGAATTGACGGGGCCCGCACAAGCGGTGGAGCATGTGGTTTAATTCGAAGCAACGCGAAGAACCTTACCAGGTCTTGACATCCTTTGCCACTTCTAGAGATAGAAGGTTCCCCTTCGGGGGACAAAGTGACAGGTGGTGCATGGTTGTCGTCAGCTCGTGTCGTGAGATGTTGGGTTAAGTCCCGCAACGAGCGCAACCCTTGATCTTAGTTGCCAGCATTCAGTTGGGCACTCTAAGGTGACTGCCGGTGACAAACCGGAGGAAGGTGGGGATGACGTCAAATCATCATGCCCCTTATGACCTGGGCTACACACGTGCTACAATGGATGGTACAAAGGGCTGCGAGACCGCGAGGTTTAGCCAATCCCATAAAACCATTCTCAGTTCGGATTGCAGGCTGCAACTCGCCTGCATGAAGCTGGAATCGCTAGTAATCGCGGATCAGCATGCCGCGGTGAATACGTTCCCGGGCCTTGTACACACCGCCCGTCACACCACGAGAGTTTGCAACACCCGAAGTCGGTGGGGTAACCGCAAGGAGCCAGCCGCCTAAGGTGGGGTAGATGATTGGGGTGAAGTCGTAACAAGGTAGCCGTATCGGAAGGTGCGGCTGGATCACCTCCTTTCTAAGGGTATATGAGGACGCTTTTGGTTTTTGTTTAGTTTTGAGAGATCATTCTCTCTATGATAGAAGACAAATCATCTGATTTGTCGGTTGTTCTTTGAAAACTAGATAACGTAATTGATAACAAGTAATTCACTGAGATTTACGCTTACCATAATTAGTGATTTTCTAGACATTTATGTCTAAACAAACAACGAAATGCGAAACGCATCTTATGATGCGACTGACCATTTAGGTTAAGTTATGAAGGGCGCACGGTGGATGCCTTGGCACTAGGAGCCGATGAAGGACGGGACTAACACCGATATGCTTTGGGGAGCTGTAAGTAAGCTTTGATCCAGAGATTTCCGAATGGGGAAACCCACTGTTCGTAATGGAACAGTATCTTTATCTGAATACATAGGATAATGAAGGCAGACCCGGGGAACTGAAACATCTAAGTACCCGGAGGAAGAGAAAGCAAACGCGATTTCCCAAGTAGCGGCGAGCGAAACGGAATTAGCCCAAACCAAGAGGCTTGCCTCTTGGGGTTGTAGGACACTCTATACGGAGTTACAAAGGAACGGGGTAGATGAAGCGACCTGGAAAGGTCCGTCAGAGAAGGTAATAACCCTGTAGTCGAAACTTCGTTCCCTCCAGAGTGGATCCTGAGTACGGCGGGACACGAGAAATCCCGTCGGAAGCAGGGAGGACCATCTCCCAAGGCTAAATACTCCCTAGTGACCGATAGTGAACCAGTACCGTGAGGGAAAGGTGAAAAGCACCCCGGAAGGGGAGTGAAAAGATCCTGAAACCGTGTGCTTACAAGTAGTCAGAGCCCGTTAATGGGTGATGGCGTGCCTTTGTAGAATGAACCGGCGAGTTACGATCCCGTGCAAGGTTAAGTTGATGAGACGGAGCCGCAGCGAAAGCGAGTCTGAATAGGGCGTTTTAGTACGTGGTCGTAGACCCGAAACCAGGTGATCTACCCATGTCCAGGGTGAAGTTCAGGTAACACTGAATGGAGGCCCGAACCCACGCACGTTGAAAAGTGCGGGGATGAGGTGTGGGTAGCGGAGAAATTCCAATCGAACCTGGAGATAGCTGGTTCTCTCCGAAATAGCTTTAGGGCTAGCCTCAAGTATGAGAGTCTTGGAGGTAGAGCACTGATTGGACTAGGGGCCCTCATCGGGTTACCGAATTCAGTCAAACTCCGAATGCCAAAGACTTGCTCCTTGGGAGTCAGACTGCGAGTGATAAGATCCGTAGTCAAGAGGGAAACAGCCCAGACCACCAGCTAAGGTCCCAAAGTATACGTTAAGTGGAAAAGGATGTGGAGTTGCTTAGACAACCAGGATGTTGGCTTAGAAGCAGCCACCATTTAAAGAGTGCGTAATAGCTCACTGGTCGAGTGACTCTGCGCCGAAAATGTACCGGGGCTAAACGTATCACCGAAGCTGTGGACTGTTCTTACGAACAGTGGTAGGAGAGCGTTCTAAGGGCGTTGAAGCTAGACCGTAAGGACTGGTGGAGCGCTTAGAAGTGAGAATGCCGGTATGAGTAGCGAAAGAGGGGTGAGAATCCCCTCCACCGAATGCCTAAGGTTTCCTGAGGAAGGCTCGTCCGCTCAGGGTTAGTCGGGACCTAAGCCGAGGCCGAAAGGCGTAGGCGATGGACAACAGGTTGATATTCCTGTACCACCTCCTCACCATTTGAGCAATGGGGGGACGCAGGAGGATAGGGCAAGCGCGCTGTTGGATATGCGCGTCCAAGCAGTTAGGCTGAGAAGTAGGCAAATCCGCTTCTCATATAAGGCTGAGCTGTGATGGCGAGGGAAATTTAGTACCGAAGTTCCTGATTCCACACTGCCAAGAAAAGCCTCTAGCGAGGTGAGAGGTGCCCGTACCGCAAACCGACACAGGTAGGCGAGGAGAGAATCCTAAGGTGAGCGAGAGAACTCTCGTTAAGGAACTCGGCAAAATGACCCCGTAACTTCGGGAGAAGGGGTGCTTTTTAGGGTTCATAGCCCTGAAAAGCCGCAGTGAATAGGCCCAGGCGACTGTTTAGCAAAAACACAGGTCTCTGCGAAGCCGCAAGGCGAAGTATAGGGGCTGACGCCTGCCCGGTGCTGGAAGGTTAAGAGGAGAGGTTAGCGCAAGCGAAGCTTTGAATTGAAGCCCCAGTAAACGGCGGCCGTAACTATAACGGTCCTAAGGTAGCGAAATTCCTTGTCGGGTAAGTTCCGACCCGCACGAAAGGCGTAACGATCTGGGCACTGTCTCAACGAGAGACTCGGTGAAATTATAGTACCTGTGAAGATGCAGGTTACCCGCGACAGGACGGAAAGACCCCGTGGAGCTTTACTGTAGCCTGATATTGAATTTTGGTACAGCTTGTACAGGATAGGTAGGAGCCTTGGAAGCCGGAGCGCCAGCTTCGGTGGAGGCATTGGTGGGATACTACCCTTGCTGTATTGAAATTCTAACCCACAGCCCTGATCGGGCTGGGAGACAGTGTCAGGTGGGCAGTTTGACTGGGGCGGTCGCCTCCTAAAATGTAACGGAGGCGCCCAAAGGTTCCCTCAGAATGGTTGGAAATCATTCGCAGAGTGTAAAGGCACAAGGGAGCTTGACTGCGAGACCTACAAGTCGAGCAGGGACGAAAGTCGGGCTTAGTGATCCGGTGGTTCCGCATGGAAGGGCCATCGCTCAACGGATAAAAGCTACCCCGGGGATAACAGGCTTATCTCCCCCAAGAGTCCACATCGACGGGGAGGTTTGGCACCTCGATGTCGGCTCATCGCATCCTGGGGCTGTAGTCGGTCCCAAGGGTTGGGCTGTTCGCCCATTAAAGCGGTACGCGAGCTGGGTTCAGAACGTCGTGAGACAGTTCGGTCCCTATCCGTCGTGGGCGCAGGAAATTTGAGAGGAGCTGTCCTTAGTACGAGAGGACCGGGATGGACGCACCGCTGGTGTACCAGTTGTCTTGCCAAAGGCATCGCTGGGTAGCTATGTGCGGAAGGGATAAGTGCTGAAAGCATCTAAGCATGAAGCCCCCCTCAAGATGAGATTTCCCATCACATTAGTGAGTAAGAACCCTGAAAGATGATCAGGTTGATAGGTCTGAGGTGGAAGCACGGTGACGTGTGGAGCTGACAGATACTAATCGTTCGAGGACTTAACCACAGTCTAATATGTGTAAATGTAAGTGAATCTTGTTATCAAACGTTATTTAGTTTTGAAAGAATAACTTCTTTCAAAAAAAAAGCTTGAAATCTTTTGATTTCATAGTATAATAATTTTTGTCACTATGTCTGGTGATGATGGCAAAGAGGTCACACCCGTTCCCATGCCGAACACGGAAGTTAAGCTCTTTAGCGCCGATGGTAGTTGGGGGTTTCCCCCTGTGAGAGTAGGACGTTGCCAGGCTAATGACAAAAATATTCAAGCGGAGGATTAGCTCAGCTGGGAGAGCATCTGCCTTACAAGCAGAGGGTCGGCGGTTCGAGCCCGTCATCCTCCACCATATATTCTTGTTGTTAACATGCTGCAAAAGAGATTAGCAAAAAAGTATTACTTACCTCATATGCCGGTGTAGCTCAATTGGTAGAGCAACTGACTTGTAATCAGTAGGTTGGGGGTTCAAGTCCTCTTGCCGGCACCATTCGGTCTGAAACCGAATTAAGATATAAATTAATTACGTGCCATTAGCTCAGTCGGCAGAGCACGACCGAGTAATCTTCGAAGCTTACGCTTCAGCACACAAATCGAGCCACTCCTTGAATAATCTTTCTGAGATTTGGGTGTCTTGCAAAACTAAAGAGTGTTTTCTTAACTAAGTGCCATTAGCTCAGTCGGTAGAGCATCTGACTTTTAATCAGAGGGTCGAAGGTTCGAGTCCTTCATGGCACACCATTTTTCCTTAATATGCGGGTGTGGCGGAATTGGCAGACGCGCTAGACTTAGGATCTAGTGTCTTTGACGTGGGGGTTCGAGTCCCTTCACCCGCATCATATTTTGCGGAAGTAGTTCAGTGGTAGAACACCACCTTGCCAAGGTGGGGGTCGCGGGTTCGAATCCCGTCTTCCGCTCTTACTTGCGCCGGGGTGGCGGAACTGGCAGACGCACAGGACTTAAAATCCTGCGGTAGGTGACTACCGTACCGGTTCGATTCCGGTCCTCGGCACCACTTATATCATATATGCGCCCGTAGCTCAATTGGATAGAGCGTTTGACTACGGATCAAAAGGTTATGGGTTCGACTCCTATCGGGCGCGCCATATATACGGGAAGTAGCTCAGCTTGGTAGAGCACTTGGTTTGGGACCAAGGGGTCGCAGGTTCGAATCCTGTCTTCCCGACCATTTTCAACTTTTAATTAGGGGCCTTAGCTCAGCTGGGAGAGCGCCTGCCTTGCACGCAGGAGGTCAGCGGTTCGATCCCGCTAGGCTCCACCAATTAAATAGAATTAATTGACTTTGTTCCTGGGGCGGTGTAGCTCAGCTGGCTAGAGCGTACGGTTCATACCCGTGAGGTCGTGGGTTCGACTCCCTCCGCCGCTACCAAAAAAAAGGACCTTTAGCTCAGTTGGTTAGAGCAGACGGCTCATAACCGTCCGGTCGTAGGTTCGAGTCCTACAAGGTCCACCATTCTATTTAGTCTTTCGGAGGTATACCCAAGTCCGGCTGAAGGGATCGGTCTTGAAAACCGACAGGGGAGTCAAATCCCGCGGGGGTTCGAATCCCTCTACCTCCTCCATTATTATTTTAAATTAGTGAAATATCTTACTTCAGCAAACCGGTTGATACACAGCATAATCGGATGAGAAAGAGCTTGATTATTATTGTCGCGGGGTGGAGCAGTCTGGTAGCTCGTCGGGCTCATAACCCGAAGGTCGCAGGTTCAAATCCTGTCCCCGCAACCAAATGGTCCCGTGGTGTAGCGGTTAACATGCCTGCCTGTCACGCAGGAGATCGCCGGTTCGATCCCGGTCGGGACCGCCATTTTTACTTGATTTGCGCAGTATTAGTAAAATGCGGTGAAGATTTAATTAAAACAAATGGCTTGGTAGCTCAGTCGGTAGAGCAAAGGACTGAAAATCCTTGTGTCGGCGGTTCGATTCCGTCCCAAGCCACCATTTACCTTAATGATGTAAATGTTAAAAAATATAATAGTGGCGGTTGTGGCGAAGTGGTTAACGCACCAGATTGTGGCTCTGGCATTCGTGGGTTCGATTCCCATCAGTCGCCCCATTTTTATATTCATATTGCGGGTGTAGTTTAATGGTAAAACTCTAGCCTTCCAAGCTAATGTCGTGGGTTCGATTCCCATCACCCGCTCCATAATGGGCCTATAGCTCAGCTGGTTAGAGCGCACGCCTGATAAGCGTGAGGTCGATGGTTCGAGTCCATTTAGGCCCACCATTTCTGTTTTGTTGAAATAAGGTTTCAATATTATTCCGCAGTAGCTCAGTGGTAGAGCTATCGGCTGTTAACCGATCGGTCGTAGGTTCGAGTCCTACCTGCGGAGCCATATCTGGGGAAGTACTCAAGTGGCTGAAGAGGCGCCCCTGCTAAGGGTGTAGGTCGCGTAAGCGGCGCGAGGGTTCAAATCCCTCCTTCTCCGCCAGAAAGCCTGTTTTTGGCCCGTTGGTCAAGCGGTTAAGACACCGCCCTTTCACGGCGGTAACACGGGTTCGAATCCCGTACGGGTCATACTTAAAAGAGTGCTGCACATAGTGCAGCGCTTTTTTGTTGATTTTAAATGCTGAAACTTAGATTGTAAATCGATCAAGTCTATTATGGGATCTTTTAAGTAGCAGTCATTGTTGGTTATGAATCAAGCTGTATCTGCCTTTTCGCCTTACTATCCGAAATGATTCCCCTGCTCGCAGATTGCCCTTCCAACTATTTAAAAATAGTGTTGCAGCTCGCCAGAATAAATTCCACTTATAAAAAACAACTCAAAATCATTCTGAAAACTCGAATGGAGCTTCCGTTCATCAAAACTTCAGCACAGGTTATAAAAAAATAATTCACTTTCTTTTCCCCGGCCAAAAAAATATATTTTCAACAAATAATATAAATTTTTATAAAAATATCGAGCGTGAAGGTTTCATTAATCACAAACAGAGGTATAAGTAATGGTAATAAGAAAACAAAAGCGAAGAATAAAAAGATTTCGACAATTCTTACTCGTTTTGTCGAATTAACTGTTTTTGTGATATAACTTACTCGAATTACACTATTCGAATATCATGGTAGAAATTCCTGTATTTTCTTACACATAATGAATTATTTAGTATATTTGACTGATGTTTATTTCGCCAAATTCTTCTATTATCCTTATTTCTTTCGTTTCTTTATTCGACATTTTTTTAAGAGTTATTTTAAAAGAATAATTTTTTGAAAAATGAATAATGGTTCATGACATATCATGTCAATAAGTAGAAGCGCTTACAAAAAAGGTAATCCTTCCCTCTAATTGAATTTAGAATTAAGATAACTTTATAGAAAGGGTGATTAGGAATGAATCTTGCTACGCCAACTGATTTTGAGGTTCATCTTTTCCATGAGGGAAATTTGTTTAAAGCTCATGAATTATTTGGTGCTCACAGCAGCGTACGGAACGGTGTTTGCGGTACTGTGTTTACTGTTTGGGCTCCTCATGCGCTTGAGGTGCGGGTTTCAGGTGATTTTAATCACTGGGACGGCTCGAATCACAAGCTTGAAAGAGTGAATGATCAAGGTATCTGGTCTGCTTTTATTCAGGATATAAAAGAGGGAGACCTGTATAAATACGAGATTATTACACAGAAAAATGAGAAAATTCTTAAATCTGATCCATTTGCTTTTTATGCTGAGGTAAAACCTAATACCGCTTCAATTGTTTATGATCTGGCAGGATATGAATGGAACGATCAGAAGTGGCAGAAGAAGAAGCGTCAAAAGGAAATTTATAACCGTCCGATGTATATTTACGAGCTTAATCTTTGTTCTTGGAAAAAGAAAGAAAACGAAAGCCTTTATACATATTTGGAGCTAGCAGATATATTGATTCCGTATGTTCTCGATCATGGATTTACTCACATTGAGCTTCTGCCTATTATTGAACATCCTTATGATCGTTCATGGGGGTATCAGGGAACAGGATATTATGCGGCTACCAGCCGGTACGGAACTCCTCATGAACTAATGAAATTCATAGATCTTTGTCATCAGAATAATCTTGGCGTCATCATGGACTGGGTACCTGGCCATTTCTGCAAGGATGCTCATGGGCTTTATTATTTCGACGGGGAACCGACATTTGAATATAAGAGATATGAAGACCGGGAGAATGAGGTTTGGGGTACGGCTAACTTTGATTTAGGAAAGCCTGAGGTTCAGAGCTTCTTAATCTCAAATGCTCTTTTCTGGCTTGAAAAGTATCATATTGATGGATTCAGAGTGGATGCAGTAGCAAATATGCTGAACTGGCAGAATACTGAAGAGCCTCACGAGAATCCATTTGCAGTGAGCTTTTTGAGAAAGCTGAATGAAAATGTATTTGCGTATGATCCTGGTGTTTTAATGATCGCAGAGGACTCAACAGACTATCCTTTAGTGACATCACCTACCTCTGATGGAGGACTTGGGTTTAACTATAAATGGAACATGGGCTGGATGAACGATATCCTCAAGTACATGGAAGCTCCGCCTGAACAGAGGAAGCACCTGCATCACAAGGTATCATTCTCATTGATCTATGCTTTTACTGAGAACTTTATCCTTCCGCTTTCACATGATGAAGTGGTTCATGGAAAACGTTCGCTGCTGAATAAAATGCCGGGTGATTATTGGCAGAAGTTTGCTCAATATCGTCTGCTGCTCGGGTATATGATGACTCATCCAGGCAAAAAGCTGCTGTTTATGGGCGGGGAGTTTGCCCAGTTTGATGAGTGGAAGGATCTTGAGCAGCTTGATTGGGTGCTTGATGATTTTGACATGCATCAAAAGGCAAGAAGCTATTTCAAGGAACTGCTGGCTGTTTATAAGAGACAGCGCCCTCTGTATGAGCAGGACCACTCTCATGAAGGCTTTGAATGGATTGATGTGAATAATTCCGAGCAAAGTATATTTTCCTTTATCAGAAGAGGCCTAAAGCCTAATGAGCAGCTCGTTGTAGTCTGCAACTTCACACCGCAAACCTACCACGATTATAAAGTGGGGGTGCCGGCTGATACAAAATACATTGAAATCATGAACAGTGATGACACTGTATTTGGAGGATCAGGCCAGGTTAATAAGAAAGATCTTAAAGCACTAGAAGGCATGAAGCATAATCAGCCTTATCACATATCAATGACCATTCCCCCTTATGGAATATCCATTTTACGCGCAGTTAAAAAACGAGAGGAGACAATCAACCATGGTGAAAAAAAAGTGCGTCGCAATGTTATTGGCAGGAGGAAAGGGTAGTCGTTTAAGTTCGTTAACGCAAAACCTTGCAAAACCCGCAGTTCCATTTGGCGGAAAGTACCGCATTATCGACTTTACATTAAGCAATTGCTGCAATTCAGGTGTAGACACAGTTGGGGTGCTGACACAATATCAGCCGCTTGTCCTGAATTCTTATATCGGAATTGGCAGTGCATGGGACCTAGACCGTAAAAATGGAGCAGTTACAGTACTCCCTCCATACGCAGAATCATCAGAGGTTAAATGGTACAAAGGAACGGCAAGTGCCATCTATCAAAACATGAACTACTTAAAACAGTATGATCCTGAGTATGTCCTGATTTTATCTGGTGATCACATCTATAAAATGGATTATTCGGAAATGCTTGATTACCATGTTGAAAAAGATGCAGACGTATCGATCTCTGTTAAAGTAGTGCCTTGGGAAGAAGCAAGCCGCTTTGGTATTTTAAATACAGATGCAAATTTAGAAGTTATCGAATTTGATGAGAAGCCTCAAAATCCTAAGAATAACCTTGCATCAATGGGTATTTATATTTTCAAATGGTCGATATTAAAAGATTTTTTGGAGATGGATGAACGGAATCCGTACTCAAGTCATGACTTTGGCAAAGACGTATTGCCTTTGCTGCTTGATGAAAAGAAAAAACTTGTGGCTTATCCATTTAAAGGCTATTGGAAAGATGTCGGAACGGTTAAAAGTCTTTGGGAAGCCAATATGGATCTCTTAAATGAAGTGCCAGAACTTGATTTGTTTGATAACAACTGGCGGATATATTCTGTGAACCCGAATCAGCCGCCTCAATATTTATCAGATGGTGCAGAAGTAACGGAATCTCTGGTGAATGAAGGATGCGTGGTTTATGGAACCATTCACCATTCGGTTTTATTCCAAGGTGTAACAGTAGGGCAGCATTCGTTCCTGAAAAACACGGTTGTCATGCCGGATGCGGTCATTGGCAATAATGTATATATTGAAAATGCGATTGTTCCATCAGGTTTAGTAGTACCGGATGGCATGGTGATTCGCTCGGATAAAGATATTGAAGAAGTCATTTTAGTAACGGAAGAGCTAGTAGAGCAAACGGCAGGAGCATAACCGGTAAGTTCGATGTGCAAACAGCAGAGAAACCCTATTTATTTCCGATGAAAATAAACTAATGCGAGAGGTGGAACAGCTATGAATCAAAGGATGCTGGGAATTATTGATGCAACAACGTATACAAATGCCATCGAGGACTTAACGGTAAATCGGTCGATGGCTGCTATTCCGTTTGCGGGGCGTTACAGATTAATTGATTTTATTTTATCAAATATGGTGAATTCAGATATCGAAAGTGTAGCTATTTTTCCAAAGTACCAATATCGTTCCCTGATGGATCATTTAGGGTCAGGCAAGCAATGGGATCTTAATAGAAAGCGCGATGGGCTGTTCTTTTTCCCGTCTCCGCATTTAAATGATCAGTATAGTGAATTCGGATCCATTCGCCAGCTGTCAGATCACATTGACTATTTCTTGAGAAGCAAGCAGGAATATGCGGTGATCACAAACAGCTATACAGTCTGCAACATTGATTTCAAAGATGTTCTGGCGAAACATGTGAAAATAGGCTGCGATATTACGGAAGTCCGCAAAGACGGCGAATCTCTGCATATGTATGTGATGTCGACAAAATTATTACTGAATCTTATCCATGACAATAATCAAACGGGTTATAAAACCATTGCACAAGTAATCATGGAGAATACTCATAAAATGATGATCTGTGATTATGAGTTTGATGGATACGTTGCCATTATTGATTCAATTGAAAGCTATTACCGCCACAGCTTAGAAATGATTAAGCCGGAAGTGTGGCAGCAGTTATTTATTAAAAACCGTCCGATCTTAACAAAGGTGAAGGATGAGCCGCCTGCAAGACACGGACAGAATGCTGTTGTGAAAAATTCAATGATCGCAAACGGCAGCGTGATTGAAGGGTATGTAGAAAACAGTATTATTTTCAGAGCTGTTCATATCGGAAAAGGAACAGTTGTAAAAAATGGTATTATTATGCAAAAATCTCAAGTTGGAGAAAATTGCGTGCTTGAGAATGTAGTTCTTGATAAGGATGTAAAAGTAGGCAGCGGCATCGAATTAAAAGGATCTGCTGATCTGCCGATCGTACTTAGAAAAGGAACAGTACAAGGAGAGCTGATGAAATCGTGAAGGTATTATTTGTTGTATCGGAATGTGTCCCTTTTGTAAAATCAGGGGGTCTGGCGGATGTTGCAGGGGCGCTGCCCAAGGAATTAAAGCGTCTTGGAACAGATATTCGAGTGATTTTACCTAAATACGGTCAAATTCCGGAGCGGTTCCGGTCAAAAATGAAAAAAATCAAAGATATTGTTGTTCCTGTCGGATGGAGAAGACAATATTGCGGAATTGAACAGCTGGAATTTGAAGGAGTCACGTATTATTTTATCGATCATGAATATTATTTTAAGCGTGATTCTTTATATGGCCACTATGATGATGGGGAGCGTTTCTCTTTTTTCTCTAGAGCTGTTCTGGATTCGATTAAAGCAGTCGATTTCCAGCCTGATGTGATTCATTGTCATGATTGGCATACAGGCATGGTGCCATTCCTATTAAAAGAAGAGTACGCTTCTCAATCGTTTTATGAAAATATGAAAGCGGTTTTTACGATTCATAACCTGCAATTTCAGGGTATTTTCCCAAGAGATATTCTGCATGATTTACTTGGTCTTGATGACCGGTATTTTAATGCAGATCAGCTGGAATTCCATGGCTTTGTGAACTTTATGAAAGCAGCTCTTGTGGCTTCAGATATGATTACAACAGTAAGCCCTACCTACAAGAATGAGATTCAGACCCCATACTTCGGTGAGCGTCTTGATGGGCTGCTGCGGGTGAAGGAAGCATCCCTTGTAGGGATATTAAATGGAATTGATGATGCGATTTATAATCCGGAGGACGATCCATACATAGCGTTTCCGTTTGATGAAAACTCTGTCAAAAACAAAGCAAAGAATAAAAAAGAGCTTCAGAAGATGTTTGGCCTTCCGGAAAAAGAGGATACGCCTCTTCTTACAATGGTCACTCGTTTAACACAGCAAAAGGGCCTTGATCTGGTCGATCGCGTCCTGCATGAAATGCTTCAATCAGATATGCAGATCATTATCCTTGGAACCGGAGAGAAAAAGTTCGAGGATTTCTTCAGGCACATGGAGTGGCTGTATCCTGATAAGTGCAAAGCATATATCGGATTTGATGAGCCGCTTGCCCACCGCATCTATGCGGGCTCGGATTTCTTTTTAATGCCTTCGCAGTTTGAACCATGCGGTCTTGGCCAGCTGATTGCTCTTCGGTACGGATCGATTCCGATTGTAAGAGAAACAGGCGGCCTGAATGATACTGTAACATCCTACCGCGATGATTCAGGCGAGGGGAATGGCTTTACGTTCACCAACTTCAATGCTCACGATATGAAGAACACCGTTAATCGCGCATGCTCTATTTATAAAAATAAAACCATCTGGAACAGCCTTGTCAAAACAGCGATGAAAGAAGACTACAGTTGGGCGCAGTCAGCGTTTAAATACAACCAGCTATATGCTGATTTAATGACTAGGAGTGGGAGTCATGTTCTCTAACAAAAATGAATTTAAAGACAGTTTTCTTAAGCGCTTGGAAATGAGTTATGGAAAAAAATTTGCTGAATCAACAAAACGTGATCAATACCAAACGCTTGGAAATATGGTAAGAGAACATATCAGCAGCAATTGGATTACTACGAACGAATGGAACCGGGCAAGCAACAACAAACAAGTTTATTATTTATCGATTGAGTTTTTGCTTGGGAGACTGCTCGGACAAAATCTTTTAAATTTGGGCATTCGTGACGTTGTGCTTGAAGGCTTTGATGATCTTGGCATCAACCTTGAAGAGATTGAAGAAAGTGAAGCAGATGCAGGTCTTGGCAATGGCGGTTTAGGCCGCCTTGCTGCTTGTTTTCTAGATTCGCTTGCTTCATTAAATTTGCCGGGACATGGTCTTGGCATCAGGTATAAACATGGTCTTTTTGATCAGAAGATTGTGGATGGCTATCAAGTGGAGTTGCCTGAGCAATGGTTACGACACGGAAATGTATGGGAAGTCCGTAAGCCGGATCAGGCGATTGAGATTCCGTTTTGGGGAAAAGTTGAACATGTATACGAAGATGGTAAGCTTGACTTCCGCCATGTTCATTTTGAAAATATTATGGCTGTACCTTATGATATGCCTGTGATTGGGTATGAAACGAGCACAGTTAATACGCTGAGGCTTTGGAACGCTGAGCCTTCTCCAAATCCGCCTCACCGTGATGTTCTTGCTTATAAACGTGAAACAGAAGCAGTATCGGAGTTTTTATATCCGGATGACACGCATGACGAAGGAAAGATTCTCAGACTTAAGCAGCAATATTTCCTTGTCTCTGCAAGCTTGCAGTCCATTGTCCGGTCTTACCTTAAAAAGAATGATACCCTGCATGAATTCCACAAGCATGTTGCCATCCATGTAAACGATACTCATCCCGTTCTTGCCATCCCGGAACTGATGAGAATTTTGCTTGATGAAGAGCATATGGAATGGGAAGAAGCTTGGAATATTACATTTAATACGATATCTTATACGAATCATACGACATTATCTGAAGCGCTTGAAAAATGGCCGCTGCATATCTTTAAGCCGCTGCTCCCAAGAATCTATATGATTGTAGAGGAATTAAACGAAAGATTCTGCAAAGATCTGTGGAATCGTTTCCCTGGAGATTGGAAGCGTATTGAAAATATGGCGATTATCGCTCACGGTGACGTGAAAATGGCCCATTTAGCGATTGTCGGAAGCCACAGCGTCAATGGAGTCGCAAAGATCCATTCTGACATTCTGAAAAACCGGGAAATGAAATTGTTCCATCAAATTTATCCTCAAAAGTTCAATAACAAAACCAATGGAATCACTCACCGCAGATGGCTGCTTAAAGCCAATCCAGAATTGACAAATCTCATTACCGAAACAATCGGGACCGACTGGATTAAAAACCCGTACCTCATGATTGAACTAAAACGCCATATCTATAATCCGCTTTTAAAAGAAGAATTTGCAGCCGTTAAACGAAAAAGAAAAGCGATTCTTGCAGACATTATCGAAAAGAAAACGGGAATTGCCGTCGATAAACATTCGATTTTTGATGTTCAGGTTAAGCGTCTTCATGCATATAAACGACAGCTGTTAAATGTGCTGCACATCATGTATCTTTATAACAGGCTGAAAGAGGATTCAAACTTTACGATCTATCCAAGAACGTTTATATTTGGAGCCAAGGCATCCCCAGGCTACTATTATGCGAAAAAGATCATTAAACTAATTAACTCGCTTGCAGATAAAGTGAACAGCGATCCTAAGGTTTCGCAGATGATGAAAGTCATTTTCATGGAAAACTACAGGGTTTCGCTCGCAGAGCATATCTTCCCGGCGACAGATGTAAGTGAACAAATCTCAACTGCCAGTAAAGAGGCATCTGGAACAGGAAACATGAAATTCATGATGAACGGTGCGCTCACAATGGGAACTTTGGACGGAGCGAACATTGAAATTTTAGAAGAAGTCGGAAAAGAAAACATCTTCACTTTTGGCTTAAATGCCGATGAGGTTCTGAATTATTACGAAAATGGCGGGTATCGATCATCTGAGTATTATCATCATGATCTGCGGATCAGACAAGTGGTCGATCAGCTCACAAACGGATTCTTCCCTGATACAGAAGATGAGTTTGAAGCGATTAAAGACTCTCTGCTTTATGAAAATGATCAATATTTTGTTTTACGTGACTTTGCATCCTATGTCAATGCCCAGGAACAACTTGAAAAAGCTTACAAAAACCAAGATAAGTGGCTTGAAAAAGCACTTCTTAATATTGCTCACTCTGGTTATTTCTCAAGTGACCGGACGATTCATGAGTATGCTGATGGCATTTGGGATATCCAGCCGATTCCTGTTATTCATTAAGTATTTGAAAACCCGCCTGTTGAGCGGGTTTTCTGCTGTTTAGTATTTTAAAGATTTGCCAATATGTTCTCTGATTTCGAAAAAAAATCAAGATTTCGATGTACAAGCTTTTGATAATCGCATTGATAGTAAGTCAGGAAAAAAACGCATGAAAATTTCATGCGTCTACCGAATTATCAATTATCTCCATCAAGCAATCGTCCAAGTCCGCCCAGAATACTGCCTTCTCCTGAAGCGTTCCCGCCGGTGCTTGGAGCATTGGCAAAAATGCGGTCAGCAAGACGGCTGAAAGGGAGTGATTGTACCCATACTGTCCCAGGTCCTTGTACAGTTGCAAAAAATAATCCTTCACCGCCGAAGAAGGCCGTTTTGACTTTCCCGACATATTCAATGTTGTAGTGAACGTCCCGCGTCATCGCGACAAGACAGCCTGTATCGATTTTCAGGCGTTCCCCAGGTGCAAGCTGCCGTTTATGTATCGTACCTCCAGCATGCAGAAAAGCAAGTCCGTCTCCTTCTAATTTTTGCATAATGAATCCCTCACCGCCAAAAAAACCGGTTCCTAACTTTTTCTGAAAATCAATTCCGACAGACACACCTTTAGCAGCACAGAGGAAAGCGTCTTTTTGACAAACGACCTTTCCCTGCATTTCTTTTAAGTCGACAGGAATGATTTTGCCTGGATAGGGCGCTGCAAATGAAACTTGCTTTTTGCCCCCAGCTTTATTTGTAAAGACCGTCATAAATAAACTTTCTCCAGTAATAACACGCTTACCGGCACCTACTAAACGGCTCATCAAACCCTTTGGCTCTGATCCGTCACCAAAGATGGTTTCCATATCAATGCCGTCATCCATCATCATCATACCCCCGGCCTCGGCTACTACACTTTCACTTGGATCGAGCTCAATTTCAACAAACTGCATGTCATCTCCATAAATCTTGTAATCAATTTCATGTGCGTTCAAAATGGTCACCTCTTTGCTTTTTTTTGTAAACATTCGTCATAAAGAAAGAAAACCCTTCTGTTTTCCATTAATAATGAAAGAAGTTCGTCATATAAAGGGGATAAGAGTATTAAAGCGCCAATCGAAGTCTGCTTTGACCTCGCACGGAATGTAGAAGTCCATCCGAAAACGACTAAAAAAACAAAAGAGAAAGCGGTTGGCGGTGTAACTTCCGGGCTTCTCGAAGAATGGGAAGCCGTGCACTTCGGTATAAAGCAAAGACTGTCTTCCAAAATAACAGAGATGAACATACCTTATGAATTTAAAGATATGATGGTTAAAGGAGCATTTAAGTCTTTTATTCATACTCATACTTTCGTTGCTTCAGGAAATGAAACAGTGATGATTGATCATTTTGACTATCAATCTCCATTAGGGTTTTTGGGCAAAGCCGCAGATTTATTATTTCTAGAGAGGTATATGCAAAAATTTATCTCAGACCGGGCAAAGGAGCTGAAAAAAATCGCGGAAACAAATTAAAACAGAGTTCCGGGGCGGAAACTCTGTTTAAGATTATGAAAAGCATAAAATTGATGTTCTTCTAACTCCTGATCAGAATCGATTCGCTGATTTCTGCCGGATTCTTATCTTGCTTTCGGAGCTTAACAAGACGCTTTTGCTTTTATTCCTCACTATATGGTTCTTTTTCTGATGCAGGAAGATCCCCGAAAGGAGTCATCAGTCCTTCTTCATCGAGTGTATGTTCATACTGTCTATGCTGTATGTTTGGATACACGGTTACGTTCTTTCCTTCAATATCTGTAGCCGCGAAATTTTCATAATCCTCTACATACCCTGTTGGGTCATCGTTCTCCATGTATACGTCGTTGTATGAATCAACAGGATATTCCATGTCAGAAGGAGTTTCAGAGTTGCCGAAGCGCTCTACGTCCTGATAAGAGTCCTCCGCATCATAAGCTTCCGAATCGCTTTCATCGTATTCGAATTGTCCGAATGCCGGCTCAAGTATGCTTTCCTCAATCGGTCTCGAGCGAGAAATAGCCTGCTCCGGGGAATGTTCCTTGCAAGTTGTTGCAGTCGGAAGCACTTCAAGTCTTCCTTCAGGTATATCTGTTCCGCATACTTCGCATACCCCGTAAGTTCCCTTTTCGATGGCTGCAAGTGCTCGATTTATATCACTTAATTCTTCCTCAACATGCTCATTTAAAGCGATATCTTTTTCACGCTCATAAAGCTCTGTACCCTCATCGCCCGGATGGTTGTCGTAGCTTGAAAGCTCTCCAGTAGAATCGTGCCCGAAGCTTTGCTCAAGTCCAAAATGTTGGTTTTCCTGCAGATGATGCTCGATTTCTGCTTTTCTTGCATCAAGCTGTGAGCGAAAGGAAGCTATTTGACCGCTGTTAAGCATTCCATTCACGCTCCTTCCTTAAAAAATAAGTATTTTTTAAATGTGTATAAATTTTCGCCAATGGTGTCTAGCTCCATCCCCCGACTCCTCGGACAAAATAAATCATCATCATGAGGGAGCTAAAAGGGTGTTCTGCTTTTCTTAGTATGAACATAATCATCTAAATCATGATTGTAAATAATGCACAAAAAAACACGGCCCGTCAAAGGGCCGTGCAGATTTAGATCGTGCTTATGAATAAACCTAGTGCGAGCAAAAAGCCAAATTGGATATTTGTCTGAGCTGTTGCTTTCATCGCAGGCATCATTTCCAGCGGCAATGATTTGCCTGAGAATTTTTTTACGGCACTGTATGCTTTAGGGGTGCTTATTAAGACTAAAAGCGCCCAAAAGGACAAATAGCCGAGTGCAATCATGATTAAGATGACAGCATAGGAAGCAGCGAACATTGAAGCGAGGAAAATAATCGCTTTTTTGCGTCCAATCAGGATCGCAAGGGTCTTGCGTCCATTTTCTTTATCACCATCAAGGTCGCGGATATTATTTGATAGCATGATGTTTCCAACCAGGAAAGCGATGGGAATGGAAATAATAATGCTGATCGGTGAAATTGTTCCAGTTTGAATGTAATAAGCAAGCAGGATAATTACCATTCCCATAAAGAAACCGGCAACGAGCTCTCCAAATGGAGTGTACGCAATTGGCATAGGGCCGCCTGTATAAAAATAGCCTGTAGCCATGCAGATTAATCCTATAACAGCGATCCACCAAGTGGAACTCATGCAAATATATACGCCTAATAGGACAGCGACGCCGAAAAATGCGAAAGCAAGGTTTAGAACTGTCTTCGGTTTCACACCGTTTCTGACAATAGCTCCCCCAATTCCGACTGAGTTTTCATTATCAAGTCCTCGCTTAAAATCGAAATATTCGTTGAACATGTTGGTTGCAGCCTGGATTAGGATGGATGCAATCAGCATAGCTAGAAATAATAAGATATGAACCTGACCTTCATTTAAAGCAAGAACCGTACCAATCGTAACAGGAATAAAGGCTGCAGATAATGTATGAGGACGGAGCAGCATCCACCATACTTTCCAGCTTTTATCCGGTTTGATGGAAGGCACGTTTTGTGTAGTGTGTGATTGTGTATGCATCAAAGATTTCTCCCCTTTTATAACCAAATGGAGCACGTTTGCTTCCCAGAATTAAGTGTAGGAAATTTACAATATTGTGTCAATCCTTTTACAAATGTTTGAACAATCATTTAATTCCCTCACTGGGAAATTTCTTCAGCGATAGCTTTTGATTTTAATGTTGCCAGGGTAGTAATATAATAAGGATAATAGTCGTTATTTCTATTATACCATTTCTTTGCCCAAGTACTATTGACACCTCTTTCCCCTGAGGTGTATCTTAATATAAGCGATTTTTCGGTTTTGGAGGGATTTCCAATGATTACGGCATTAAAACATACATTTACGGAGATTATAAAGCGTGCTTTGGAGGAAGCCAGACAGTTTGATAAACCGGTCATATTAAGCCAGATCAAGACGTTGAATGATTCGATGAACCCCCTCCAATTTTATGCGGCTGGCGAGCGGCTTTTTTTAGGCGAGCGGTTTTATTGGGCAGCTCCTGGTTCACGCTTTACGATTACAGGCTTGGGAAACGAATGCACGGTAGAAAATGATTCTGCCGAAAGTGATCGTTTTGGGCGGATTGAGTCTGATTGGAAGCGCTTTAAAAAAATGGCGCATTATGAAGATGCTGCGCACGCACATATAGGGACAGGTGCTTTGTTATTTGGCGGTTTTTCTTTTGATCCGCATAATCGCAGAAACGAGCGCTGGAACAAATACCCTGAGGCAAAATTCTTTTTGCCGTCGGTCATGCTTACAGTAAAAGACGGAGATTCGTTTCTGACAATCAATCGTGTGATAAAGCCGGCTGATGATCTTGAATCTTGTGCGAATCATTTTACAACGATTGCTAATGAAGTCCTGACAGGAAATTCAGGCGCCGGAGAAGAATCTGTGAATAATTACACGTTAAAAGAGGCAGATACGGAAACATGGCTTTCTGCAGTAAAAAAAGCAACAGATTCCATTAAGAGCGGTGAGCTTGATAAAGTGGTGCTGGCACGAGAAGTACAATTAAAGTATGATCACAACATTAATATCTATTCAGCTTTAAACAAACTGGAGAAAGAGCAGCCTACAAGCTTTATCTTTTCTTTTGAAAATGGCCGTCAATCTTTTATTGGTGCAACACCAGAACGTCTGATCAAAAAGGAAAACAGCAGGCTGCTTTCAACATGTCTGGCCGGTTCTATTAAAAGAGGGAAGAACAAACAAGAAGATACGGAGCTTGGGACAGCTCTTTTAAATGATGAAAAAAATCTGATTGAGCACGCGATTGTTGTAAAAATGATTAAAGATTCGTTTGAGGAATGCTGCAGCCAAGTAAAGGTTTCAGATCGCCCGCAATTATTGAAAACGAAAAACATTCAGCATTTGTATACACCGATTGAAGGGTCTATGAAGGCCGGGTATTCCTTATTGAACTTAGTAGAAAAACTTCATCCTACACCTGCCTTAGGCGGATACCCGAAAATGGCTGCAGTTGAAATGATCAGAGAGATAGAACCTATGGACCGCGGCTGGTATGCCGGTCCTGTCGGCTGGCTTGATGCTGAAAACAACGGTGAGTTTGCAGTAGCTATAAGATCCGGCTTAATTGAAGGCAATCAGGCAACCCTGTTTGCAGGATGCGGCATTGTAGCAGAATCCGATCCTCAAATGGAATATCAGGAAACACTGATTAAGCTTAAGCCTATGCTCTCTGCGCTTGGAGGAGTCAAACATGAGTGCAAATAAATCTTTAACCCTTTACGCAGCAAGTTTTGTTGATGAATTAACTAAAGCGGGTGTTCGGGATGCGGTTATTAGCCCCGGATCAAGATCAACGCCTATGGCCATGCTGATGGCTGAGCATCCTGATATAAACATTCATATTTTGATTGATGAACGATCAGCAGGTTTTTTTGCCCTTGGCCTGGCTAAGATGCAGCAAAGACCTGTTGCTTTGCTTTGTACATCAGGAACGGCGGCAGCTAATTATTTTCCGGCAGTTGTTGAGGCATTCTATTCAAGAGTGCCTTTGCTTGTTTTAACGGCGGACCGTCCGCATGAGCTTAGAGATGTGGGTGCTCCGCAGGCAATCGATCAGCTGCATCTGTTCGGACGCTATGCAAAATGGTTTGCTGATATGGCTATTCCGGAGCATACTGCTGAGCTTCTTCATTATGGAAGAACAATGGCGGCACGCGCAGCGGGCAAAGCCATTTCTTCTCCATCAGGACCCGTTCATCTGAATTTTCCGTTCAGAGAACCTCTTGTACCTGATTTAGAATCTGAAGATTTATGGACAAGCCTGAATGATCGTCCTAAACAGGTGCAAGTAACGGCAGGTTCGTCAATTATTGATGCTTGTGATGTACTGCGCTTAGCTGAACTCCTTTCACAAGAAAAAAAGGGATTGATCATATGCGGAGAACTGCGCGATCCTGATTTTGCTGAAGCAGCAGTGCATCTATCCTCCGTCCTGAAGTACCCGATTCTTGCTGATCCCCTTTCCCATTTAAGAACAGGGGCTCATAATCAATCATCAGTCATTGAATGCTATGATGCATTTATGAAGGATGAATACATAACAGATCAGCTTAAGCCTGAAATCATTATTCGGTTCGGAGCTATGCCGGTTTCAAAGCCGCTGTTTTTATTCTTGAAGAGTACAGATGATATCCGTCAAATTGTTGTCGATGGACAAGGCGGCTGGAGGGAACCGACCTTAATGGCGGCGGAAATGATTGAATGCAAGGAGAGCTGGCTGTGCCATGAACTTATCAGACAGGTCAAGACTCAGGAAGATACGGATTGGCTGCAGTTATGGAGAAAAGTAAATCTTGTTTCGCGTGAGTTATTAGGATCTGCCGAAGATAAAGGCGGCGACCTATTTGAAGGGAATGTCTTTCGTGAATTGCAGCATGCGCTTCCCCAGGAGTGTCAAGTGATAGCAGGAAACAGCATGCCCATCCGGGACCTTGATAACTATTTCCTCAACACGGAAAAGGACATTGCCGTTTATGCCAACCGAGGGGCAAATGGAATCGATGGGATCGTTTCAACAGCACTTGGAATGAGTGCTGGTGCCCGCACAGATTATCCAACTTTTTTAGTCATCGGGGACCTGTCCTTTTATCATGATATGAATGGACTTCTTGCTGCTAACATGCACAAACTTAATCTGACCATCATTCTTATTAATAACGATGGGGGGGGAATCTTTTCGTTTCTTCCGCAGTCAAAAGAAGAGAAGCATTTTGAAACCTTATTCGGTACTCCAACAGGTCTTGATTTTAAACATGCTGCCAATCTTTATGACGCCTCATATACACTGCCGGCAACATGGGAGGAATTCCGATCAGCAGTGTCAGATGCTGTCATTAAAAAAGGTTTGAACATCATAGAAGTGCGCACAAATCGTCAAACCCGTGTCAGCATCCATCGTGAATTGATGAATCGTGTTTCCCAGGAAATAAGAGAGAAGATCCTTAAATGATACGAATGAAGAAGACGATTAGAGGAGTTTCCTATCATATTGAAACGTATGGAAAAGGAGAAGGAATACCTTTAGTTCTTCTCCACGGATTTACTGGCTCAACTGAAAACTGGCATCCTTTGCTGGAGATGTTCAGCTTAAGACATGATAAAGTCATCTTAATTGACCTTATCGGACATGGGCTGACAGATTCACCTTCAGAGTTTGAACGTTACAGTATGAATGAATCGGTTAAGGATTTACAGGCTATTTTTGAAGAGCTCCATCTTAATAAAGCAATTCTTGCAGGGTATTCTATGGGAGGCAGACTGGCATTATCCTATGCAAGCCAGCATCCCGAGCGGATTGAAAAGCTGGTTCTGGAAAGTGCATCTCCCGGATTAAAAACGGAGGCTGAGAGAATGAGCAGAAAAGAAAATGATCGAAAGCTCTCTCAGTTTATAAAAGAAAATGGAATGGAATCCTTTATAGATTTCTGGGAGAATATATCCCTGTTTGCCTCTCTGAAAGCTTTGCCTTGGGACGTTCAAAAAAATCTGCGCAGCCAAAGGCTGAAAAATGACGAGGCAGGGCTTGCAAACAGTCTCTTAGGAATGGGGACCGGATCACAGAATTCCTTATGGGACAGCCTCGATTCTCTTAGAATTCCCGTTCTGCTCATAAGCGGGGATATGGATGAAAAGTTCTGCGGGATTGCAGAAGAGATGAAAGAATTGCTCCCATATTCGACATTTATTAAAATAATTGGTGCAGGTCATGCGGTTCATGTGGAACAACCGCAAATCTTTGGTAGAATAGTAAATGAGTTTATTAATACGTAAACGTATTCATAAGGAGGCAGTACGCGAAATGACAGTAGAATGGATTGCTGAACGCAAGTACGAAGATATTTTATATGAAACGTATAATGGGATTGCCAAGATCTCGATTAATCGTCCTGAGGTACATAATGCATTCCGTCCGAAAACGGTAATGGAATTAATTGATGCTTTTGCTTATGCTAGAGATGACGCAAATGTTGGGGTTATTATTTTAACTGGGACAGGCGGAAAAGCATTCTGTTCAGGCGGCGACCAAAAGGTGCGCGGACATGGCGGATATGTTGGGGAAGACCAAATTCCGCGTTTGAATGTTCTTGATCTGCAGCGTTTAATCCGCGTGATTCCAAAGCCGGTTATTGCCATGGTTGCAGGATACGCAATCGGCGGCGGCCACGTGCTCCATATTGTCTGTGATTTAACAATTGCGGCAGACAATGCTGTTTTCGGACAAACAGGTCCAAAAGTAGGCAGCTTTGATGCAGGCTATGGTTCTGGATATCTTGCACGTATTGTAGGACATAAAAAAGCACGCGAAATCTGGTTCCTATGCCGTCAATACAATGCACAGGAAGCGCTTGACATGGGTCTTGTCAATACGGTTGTGCCTTTAGAAAAGCTTGAAGATGAAACGGTTCAATGGTGCGAGGAGATCTTGGAAAAAAGCCCGACTGCCATTCGTTTCCTTAAAGCTGCATTTAATGCAGACACAGACGGCCTAGCAGGAATTCAGCAATTTGCAGGAGACGCAACTCTTCTGTACTATACAACGGATGAAGCAAAAGAAGGAAGAGATGCATTTAAAGAAAAACGCAACCCTGACTTCAAGCAGTTCCCAAGATTCCCTTAAATAACATGCAGCAGCTTGATGATTTCATCAAGCTGCTTTCTTATATAAAAGGCGGTGAACAAAAATGAATACAATGCCTAATTGGTTAAAGCAGCGTGCCTATTTAACTCCTGACCGAACTGCCATGATGACAGAGGAGAGAACAGTAACGTTTCGCGAGCTGCATGAGCTGACAGAACGAGTGGTATTTACATATCATCAGCATGGCGTCAGAAAAGGGCAGCACGCTGCAATCCTTATGAAAAACAGTATAGAAATGGCTGCTGCTATTCATGCGCTTACATACATTGGAGCAACAGCCGTTCTGTTAAATACAAGATTGACGGCCTCAGAGCTTGATTGGCAATTAAGGGATTCAGAAGCAAAATTTCTCATTTGTGATGCAGCGCTTAATCATAAATGGGAGAATCCAAGCTGGACAACGATTGATAGCATAGAGCATGCAGCAACTATAACTGGACCTGTTCAATATGAATATTCCTTTCAGTTAGATCAGACAGCAACAATTATGTATACATCAGGCACTACCGGTAAACCAAAGGGTGTTCTACAAACATACGGCAATCATTATTGGAGCGCTGCCGGCTCATCTTTGAATCTGGGCCTTCATCATGATGACAGGTGGCTGTGTGCCGTTCCGCTCTTTCATATCAGCGGGCTGTCCATCCTAATGAGAGGGGTAATCTATGGAATGACCGTCATCCTCCATGAATCCTTTCACCCATCAAAAGCTAACCTCGCCATCATGGAAAAAGGAGCGACAATCGTTTCAGTTGTCCAGACAATGCTTTCTCAAATGCTGGAAAGCCTTGGAGAAAGCACATATCCGAGAACCTTCAGATGCATGCTTTTAGGCGGAGGGCCGGCACCTATGCCTTTATTGAAAGAATGTGAAATGAAAAAAATTCCGGTTTATCAAACATACGGAATGACAGAAACATCCTCGCAAATTGTCACACTATCACCAGAGTACAGTCTGACAAAGCTTGGTTCTGCAGGAAAACCGCTTTTTCCCTGCGAGATTAAAATTATGAAGAACGATCTTGCTTGCCCGCCTTTTACAGAGGGAGAAATTCATGTGCATGGACCGAACGTAACGAAAGGGTATTGGAAGAAAGCAGAAATTCATAATGGATGGCTTCAAACAGGAGATATGGGATTTTTGGATGAGGAAGGCTTTTTATATGTCCTTGACAGGCGATCAGATCTTATCGTCTCAGGCGGAGAAAATATTTATCCTGCAGAAATAGAAGCTGCCCTTCTTTCTCATCCTTCGGTCATTGAAGCCGGGGTAACCGGAATGCCTGATGCAAAATGGGGTCAGGTTCCGCATGCTTTCATTGCTGCAAATGTTGCAGTAAGTGAGGAAGAACTGATTTCCTATTGTTCCGCTATGCTTGCAAAATATAAAATACCAAAGCGTATTCACTTTTTAAGTAAGCTTCCGAGAAATGCCTCAAATAAATTAGTGCGCAGAAAGCTCGCAGAGGCTCTTGGTGGTCCTCATGATTGATGTACGGGAAGTGAAACTTCATCACCTTGAAATGAAACTTGTTTCACCATTTCAATCGAGTATTGAAACAGTTTCTAAGAGAGAGAGCATGCTGATTGAAGTACGTGATCGAAGCGGACAGATTGGCTGGGGGGAAGTTGTTGCATTCTCTTCACCTTGGTACACAGAAGAAACGATTGGAACGTGTCATCACATGCTGAAATCGTTCCTGATCCCTGAGCTGCTTAAGAAACCATATCAAAATCCGGAGGCATTTATTGACTTTTTTTCTTATATTAGAAGAAATCAAATGGCTAAAGCAGCAATTGAAGGTGCTGTATGGGATCTTTATGCAAAGGTGCAGGACAAGCCGCTTGCAGCAATTCTGGGCGGAACTAACAATCAAATTGATTCCGGTGTAGTAGTGGGCATGGCTCCAATCGATCATATGCTTGAAACGATAGGGAAGCATGTCAGCGATGGATATAAAAGAATAAAGGTGAAAATAAAGCCGGGATTAGATGCTGTCCTGCTTCATGAAATCAGGATCAGCTTTCCGGATGTTCCCTTAATGGCAGATGCCAACTCTGCTTATACGCTGGATGATATCAGTCTTTTAAAGCAGCTTGATGAATACAATCTCTTAATGATTGAACAGCCGCTTGCACACGATGATATTATCGATCATGCTGTTCTTCAGTCGCAATTAGAAACGCCGGTTTGCCTTGATGAGAGCATCATTACTCTGAACGATGCGAAAAAAGCGATTCAGCTTGGCAGCTGCCGCGTCATTAATATTAAGCCGGGAAGAGTCGGCGGTCTTTTGGAGTCCAAGAAAATTCATGATTATTGCTTGCAGCACAGCATTCCAGTTTGGGTAGGAGGAATGCTTGAGACAGGGGTATCACGCGCACATAACATCGCTCTTGCATCCCTTCCGAATTTCACGGTACCCGGTGATATTTCTGCTTCTGCCCGATATTGGGAAGAAGATATCATTTCTCCCCCCGTTACCGTGAAAAATGGGAAAATTGATGTTCCTCGAGGGCCAGGGCTCGGATTTGAAGTGTGTCGCAGCAAATTAGCAAAATACTGTACACATACCGAACGTTTTGCGAAGTGAAATCGATTTTTTCTTTAGGTGAAAATCAGATTTTACCCTTACAAAATCAGATTTTGCGGTTTTGTAAAATTTCACATTCCATGATAAAAATAAAAGGAATGATGCTAGAGACATCATTTCGACAATCAGCCCTCTCTGCTTCAATCTTAGACCAGCTATTTATGTAGCTGGCCTTTTTTTGTCGAGAAAGAATGATTGACAGAAAGATAAAAATGCTTTAAATTGTTGCATATAGGCAAAATAATTATACTCATCAACAAAACGTGAAACAAGCTAACTTATTAGCACGCAACCTAACTTTCTTTCATAAAATGGCTTTTGCGAAGGAAGGTCCTTTTTTTACTTAAAAATTTGCATAAGGGAAACATTTGTTGACGAAGGAAAGAGGAGGATTAAGAATGAAAAAGAGATTACTCATTCTGATTTCAATCCTGGCACTGTCTGCTATTATGACAGCTTGCGGCCAGGGCGCGAGCGGGGATGGAAACGGAAAGATCAAGGTGACAACGACAACTGCACAAATAGCAGATGTCACACGAAATGTTGCTGGCGACGCAGTAGAAGTAAAATCGTTAATGGGTCCAGGAATTGATCCTCACTTATACCAGGCTTCACAAGGAGATATTCAAAAGCTGAATGAGGCAGACATTATTTTTTATAACGGTCTGCACTTAGAAGGCAAGATGGGTGAAATTTTTGAAAAAATGTCGAATGAAAAGCCTACTGTGCCAGTAGCAAGTGCCATTCCCGAAAATAAATTAATTAATGATAAAACGAACGCCAAGATACATGATCCTCATGTATGGTTTGATATCTCTTTATGGATTTATACCGTTGATATAGTGGAAGAAGAGCTCAGCAAGCTTTCACCTGAAAATAAGGATGAATTTGCAGAAAATGCAGCTGCTTACAAGAAAAAGCTTCAAGAAATGGATCAATATGCGAAAGAACAGGTTCAAACCATTCCTCCAGAAAGCAGAGTGCTTGTAACAGCGCATGATGCATTTACTTACTTTGGAAACGCCTATGGATTTGAAGTGATGGGTCTTCAAGGATTGAGCACAGATTCTGAATACGGTCTCCGAGATGTGCAAAATTTAGTCGATGTCCTGGCAGACCGTAAGATTAAAGCAGTATTTGTGGAAAGCAGTATATCTGAAAAATCGATTAACGCCGTTGTGGAAGGCTCAAAAAAGAGAGGCCATGAAGTCGTTATTGGCGGACAGCTGTATTCTGATGCCATGGGTGAAGAAGGAACAGAAGAAGGAACCTATTTAGGAATGTTTAAACACAATATCGATACAATTGTTTCATCATTGAAATAATAAGGCAGGTGTTTTTCTATGAATCCAGTAACTGTTGAAAATTTGACAGTAGCCTATCACCGCAAACCAGTTCTGCAAGAGGTGGGGTTTGAAGTTCCTGAAGGAAAATTAATTGGGATTATCGGACCAAATGGAGCCGGAAAATCCACGTTAATTAAAGCCGTTTTAGGATTGATTCCAGTCGCATCCGGAGAAGTTGAAATCTATGGTGATCATTATAAAAAACAGCGTAAACGCGTCGGTTATGTCCCTCAGCGCGGATCAGTGGATTGGGATTTCCCCACGAATGCACTTGATGTTGTTCTGATGGGACGATATGGACATATTGGCTGGCTCAAGCGTCCGGGGAAAAAGGATACAGAATTTGCCCGGGGATGTCTCGAAAAAGTAGGCATGCTTGATTTCGCTGACAGGCAAATCAGCCAGCTTTCAGGCGGACAGCAGCAGCGTGTGTTTTTAGCAAGAGCTCTCGCACAGGATGCAGATGTGTATTTCATGGATGAACCGTTTGTGGGTGTTGATGCGGCAACTGAAAAAGCGATTATATCCCTTCTAAATGAATTAAAAGCAAGGCAAAAGACGGTTTTAGTTGTTCATCATGATCTGCAGACAGTTGAAGAATATTTCGACTGGGTTCTGCTCCTAAATTTAAGGAAGATTGCATTTGGTCCAACAAGTGAAGTCTTTACCATGGATAATCTTCAAAAAACATACGGAGGCAGGCTCACATTTTTACAGGATCAAAGTGTGCTTGTGGATGAAACATAACAGGAGTGAGTGAAGATGATGGATGAACTATTCTATCAATTGCAAAATCAGAATACGCAGTGGGTTTTGCTTGGCACGATGCTGCTTGGACTTGCAAGCGGAGTTCTCGGAAGCTTTGCTCTCCTCAGGAAACAAAGTCTGATTGGAGATGCGATGGCACATGCTGCCTTGCCGGGTGTGTGTATGGCATTCCTTCTTTACGGTTCCAAATCATTAATTTGGTTTCTTGTCGGAGCAGCCATTTCAGGGATGATTGCTGCATGGCTCATCCAATTTATCATTCATAATTCCCGAATTAAAGAAGACTCAGCTCTTGGTCTCGTTTTGTCCGTATTCTTTGGATTTGGAATTGTTCTGTTGACTTTCATTCAGCACAACCGCGGGGGAAATCAAAGCGGCTTGACTGATTTTATTTTCGGAAAAGCAGCTTCAATGGTCGGACAGGATGTTCAGATCATTACGTGGATTGCAGCTATTTTGCTCCTGCTGACAGCTGTCTTTTTTAAAGAATTTAAGATTCTGACGTTTGATCCTCAATTTGCAAAAGGAATTGGGCTTCCAACATCCTTTTTAAATGGCCTGCTTATGGTTTTAATTGTTTGTGCAGTCGTTATTGGTCTTCAGACAGTAGGGGTCATTTTAATGGCAGCTATGCTGATCACTCCTGCCATCTCAGCGAGATATTGGACAGATAAACTGGGTCATATGGTGATTATTGCCGGTATTATCGGCGGAATCTCCGGCGTGGCCGGAACGCTCCTGAGCACAACGACAAAAGGAATGGCAACTGGTCCGCTGATTATCATTGCAGCTACATTGCTCTTTCTAATCTCGTTGATTTTTGCTCCGAAACGCGGCCTTGTTTCAAAAACGATTAAGCAAATGAAGCTGAGAAAAAGAACATCGATTGAGCAGCTGCTCCTGTCTTTTTACGATTTGACAGAAAGTGCAGGGGGCAAATATTCAGCTGCATCCCTCTCTCTCCACGACATATTGAAAAAAAGAAAAGTTGCAAACAGTCTGGTCAGCAAATCATTAAATGAGCTTTTGAAAAAACGACTTGTCATGAAAGCAGAAGGGGATAAATGGAGGCTTACAGAAAATGGCCTGCAGCTTTCCTATCAGCTTGCTTTAAATCAGCGTCTTTATGAAATGTATCTTATGCATGAAATGGAGCTTGCCCAGCTTCAAATTACCAGCCGTGATGATGTTGATGTTGAAATGATGTCAGGCGATATGAAGGATCGATTAATGAACCTGTTAAAAGATCATCATAGAGAGCCAATGCTGCTTCCTAAATCGAAGAATAGCCTGAGCAGGAAGGAGTGGCTGTATCAATGAGTTATGATGCATGGATCTTACTTACAGGTTCACTGGTTGGTGTAACCTGTGCCATGATTGGCTGTTTTCTGATCTTAAGAAAAATGGCTATGCTAGCAGATGCGATCAGTCATTCTGTTTTGCTTGGCATTGTATGCGCTTATTTTGTAAGCAGAAGCTTAGATGGGATCTCGATGTTTATTGGAGCGGCTATTGTCGGATTGCTTACAGCCTTTCTTGTACAAATTTTAAATGCCAAAGGGGTTCAATCAGATGCGGCAATCGGAGTTGTTTTTACATCTCTATTTGCCATTGGCGTTATCCTGCTTTCTTTATTTGGAGGAAACATTCATCTGGATGTGGATCACGCGCTGATGGGAGAAATAACATTTGTGCCGTGGGATACGATCACGATATCCGGTGTAGATTTGGGTCCAAAAGCAGTATGGATGCTTGGTTCCGTCTTTTTCATCAATCTATTGATCATCATTCTTTTTTATAAGGAATTTAAGATTTCTTCGTTTGACCCGCAGATGGCAGTCGCAATTGGGATACCTGTGCTGCTCATACATTATCTGCAAATGGGGATGCTCTCCATTACTACGGTTGCATCATTTGACAGTGTAGGGGCTATTTTAGTTGTAGCCATGCTTATTGTACCTGCATCAGCTGCTTATCTGCTGACGGATAAATTGCTTCATATGCTGGTCATCAGTTCAATAATTGGGATTTTATCTGCTGTTGCCGGCTACTATGCAGCAACTTGGCTGAATGTCTCGATTGCAGGGGCAATGGCAACTGCTGCAGGGCTGATCTTTTTCCTTACATTTATCTTTTCACCTAAACATGGGCTAATATCGAAGCTCCTTTCAAGAAGAAAATTTGCTTCAGCCGAACTTGAATGAATAAAGATTGTGTAAAGTATGAATAAAAATGATTTTCATTATCAATAATAGAGAAAAAGGACAGCGTGAAGCTGTCCCTTTTTCTTAAAGATCATGAGGTTTAAAGGTTTTGCAGTCTGTTTCCTCGCTGCGGGAAGCAGTATCTCCTTTATGGCTGACTACATAGATGGCATCTGCTGTACACAGATTGCCCCTGCCCCAATACTCACAGTTATTAACTTCACACATTACTTCTCTTGGCATTCATCAATACCTTCTTCAGGGTTCAACAGTTAGTTTTGCTTAGTAAAGTGTTTTTTCATTCGCAGGATTTTAAAAAACAAGGTGCAGCTGCACCTTGTTTTTTCATGATTCATTTTGCTTCAAATACCGTTTGTCCTTCATAAACAAGCGCCAGAAGTAAAAGAATCCAGGAAAGAGAATGGAAAATCCAACTATATAAGTAATAAACACTGCATGGAAGGTGTTGGGATGAGTAAAGCCATCCTGAATGGAAACATCAGGGTACAACATATAAGGCAAGTGTGCCCGCCCGTATGCGTAGCTTGCAAGTAAATATTGAATGGTTACGGCAACAACCGCGATTCTTGGTCTCCCAAGCGTTCTTTTGTCTTTTTGCGATGGTAAGAAAAGAGCACCGCCCGCAATCATAAACATCGCAACAGATCCAATCAGAAAAGGCAAAAATTTCATCATGTTCGTATAAAGCCAGTTTGCTTCGGTGCGAAGGGTCAGTATAATCAGAAAACCCATTACGATGGATAACGGTCCTAAGATAAGAGCATCACGGCGGTAAACTTTATAAGCTTCCGGTTCATTAGCCACATTTGAGTAATCAGAAAGCAGCAGCGATGACAGAAAAAGTGTGCTTGTAATCGCGAATCCGATGAAGGCATAGGCGTTTGGACTTGTAAATAATTGATCGAGCTGAAGCTGATGTGAACCGTTCACTACCTCAATAAACCCGCCATGAGTGATAGGCAGCACCAGCAATAAAATAGCGGGAATAATGAAACCGGAAATACCGGAAACATAAGTAAGTGCTTTTTCATACCCTTTAGAGTAATGGGAGAACACAAGGAATCCGCTTCGAATTGCCAGAAGCAGAAGAATGATGCTTCCTGGAATCAGCAAGACAGTTCCGAGAATAAATGTAGCTCCAGGAAAAAAGCTGAACAGTGCCACGACAATGGCTACAATAAAGACATTTGTTACTTCCCAAGTAGGGGATAAATAACGATTGGCGATATTGGTTGCATTCGTCTTTTCTTTATTAATGTAGATCATCGACCAAAAGCCTGCTCCGAAATCCATTGTCGCCATGACAGCATAGATAAAAACAAAGCCCCATACAAGTGTAATGGCAAGCAGTGCATCTGTTGTAATCATTTCGGTAACGCCTCCATATCCGTAAATGCCGTTTTAATAAACACTGACGCCATCACCATCACCCGCCGGCTTATCAAGTTCTTTTTCAACTGGATTTCGTTTGAAGTAATAGACAAGAACAAGAATAACAGCGAGCCCTAATATCGCATAAACCAATGTGAAAAGAATAAAAAGTGTTCCAATTTGGCCAGAGGCTGTCACGACATCCTCTGTTTTCAGCAAACGATAAATGACCCACGGCTGTCTTCCCGTGCAGGCGAAAATCCAGCCGAACTCAATAGCTAGCACGGAAAGGATCCCTGAAGGCACAAATAAGACAAGCATCCATTTAGGAAAATGAGGTCGCTTTAATATCTTGTACCAGAAGAATCCGATAAGTGACAGGAAAATCAGCAGACTGCCAATTCCAACCATTGCATTAAAGAGCGTATGTACAAACAGCGGCGGCCAATATTCCTCAGGAAAATCATTCAAGCCAATAACCTCGGTTTTAAAGCTGTTGTCAGCTAAAAAGCTCAGAGCCCACGGAATTTCAATGGCCCATTTAACCTCCTGAGTTTCCCGGTCCGTAAAACCCCCAATTGCAAGGGGAGCATATCTTTGAGTTTCAAATAAACCTTCGGCAGCGGCGAGCTTTTCAGGCTGATATTCATGGAGCATTTGCGCTGATTCATGCCCGTTCAATGCTGTTATAAATGAGAATATTCCCCCCACAACCAGGCCCATCATTAACGCTTTGCGATGAAAGCGGTAAAGGCGGTCGTTTTTTAAATTTCTCAGCATTTTATAAGCAGAAATAGAAGCAATAACAAATGCACCGGTCATAAACGCTGAAACAACAACATGTCCTGCTGTGACAATAAAGCTGGGATTGAAAAAGGCTGCCCATGGATCAACATCAACAATTTCCCCATTTTCAATCCTGAAACCAGCTGGAGTGCCTTCAAATGCATGAACATTTGTAATTAAGATCGCTGAGGCTGCGGCTCCGAACAAGACAAGAGAAACACTGACAATTCTCATTCGCGGCGAGATTCTGTCGGCTGCATAAACATAAATAGACATAAATAAGGCTTCCACAAAGAAAGCATAGATTTCTATTTGAAAAGGCAGCGCCATTACACGTCCGATAACCTCCATAAAGCCCGGCCATAACAAAGCAAGCTGAACACCGGCGATCGTCCCGGTAGGAATGGCAACACCAAGGAGCACCGCCTGACCTTTTGTCCATCTTTTCGCCATGACCGCATAATCATGATCCTTTGTTTTTTGAAAAAGAAGCTCTGCAATCAGAATCATGAGAGGAAGACCTACTCCAAGTGATGCAAAGATTATATGAAAGCCCATTGTCGTCCCAAACAAGGATCTGGCTAATACAAGATCATCCATCTTTTTTCCGCCTTTCTTTCCCAAGGTTGTAATAATCTTCCCTTATTGTCTTCATTATTTCAGGAAATATGCGGTAAAAATGGGACGCATTTATTTCTAAGTTTACTTATAGAATCGAATTCTAAGCAATTCACTTACATTGACAAACAAGGACAAACCATGTAATATATAAAACGTAATAATTACGATTAAGGGAGTGCTTTTACAATGAAACAAGGAATCCATCCGGATTATCATAAAGTTGTTTATATGGACACAAACAGCGGGTTTAAATTCTTGAGCGGATCAACAATGAAATCAAACGAAACAACAGAATGGGAAGATGGCAATACCTATCCTCTTATTAAAATAGAAGTAAGCTCAGATACGCATCCATTCTACACAGGCCGTCAAAAATTCGCAGACCGCGATGGACGCGCAGAGCGCTTTAAGAAAAAATACAATATGTAATCCATCAAAGGGGCCTGGGAACAAATTGTTCACGGGCATCTTTTTTATGACTGCAAAACTTGATACTCTTACATATAGAGGAGGCATGAACATGAAAAGAATACCTGTATATACCATCAGCGGTTTTTTAGGCAGCGGAAAAACGACAGTTTTAGGCAAGATGGCCGATGAGTTTAAAAAGAGAGGAAAACAAGTCGGCATTATTTTAAATGAACTTGGCGATGAAAATGTTGAAAAGCATTTATTTGAGGATCAAAACGTTCATGAACTTTTAAATGGATGCATTTGCTGTACCATTCAGGCTGACCTCGTAACTACACTCAAAGGCTTCTTAGAAGGCGAAGAAGTTGATGTGCTTTTAATTGAGGGAACGGGAGTAGCTAATCCATTGGAGATAAAAGATATCCTGCTGTCTCCGGAACTGATTGAGGAATTTAAACTTATGTCAATGATCGGAATTGTTGATACAAGCCACTATCTTGATTATCAAAGCATGTTTGCAAGCTCTAAGGAAATCCGGTCTCTTTTAAAAGAACAAATTATTTCATCAGATTTTATCATTCTTAATAAAATAGACATTGTTAATGAAAAAGAACAAAAAAAAGTCAGACATAAAATTGAAAAAGCGATCTCTCCAAGTGTTGAAGTTCTTGCAGCCTCATACGGGGATGTTCCATTTGAAAAGCTTGCTGAGCAAAGGCAAAGTCTTGTAACCCTGACAGATGAAGCAGGGCATCATCACCATCATCACCATCATCATTCTATAGGAACCGTAAAAATAACAGCCCTTCCAGCTGTTCGGCTGAAAAAGCTTGAAACATGGCTGAAAGGAATAAATGGACTGATCCGTGCAAAAGGCTATCTGCTCATAGAGGGAGAAAGTGAGCCTCGGGAAATGCAGTTCGCTGCAAAAAAAGCCGTTCTTTCAGATACTAAAGTAGATACAGAAAAAACG
This sequence comes from Bacillus sp. F19, assembly GCA_023823795.1. Classification (NCBI taxonomy): domain Bacteria; kingdom Bacillati; phylum Bacillota; class Bacilli; order Caryophanales; family Bacillaceae; genus Bacillus; species Bacillus sp. F19. The sequence goes on along the minus strand of CP085710.1, from coordinate 4,077,071 downwards.
GTCTTGATTTTGATCGGACAGAATTTGAATACTGAAGAGATCAGAACTTCATTTAATCAGTCTTTTTAGTAAAAATATCCAAATAAAAACTACCGGCTAAACTAGGCCGGTAGTTCCTTTTACTTCGATAATGCTGTTCTAAGTGTTTCCAAATTTCGTTCCATTAAACTGAAGTAGTCCTCATTGTTTTTGGCATCTTCTTCAGAGATTGACTCAAGATTAGTCAGGGTCAGGCTCTCCGCTCCAATTTCTGTCTTTACGATATCTGCGATTTTGCTTTTTACGTTGTTTTCAAAAATAATATATTTAATATGATGTTCTTTTGCCGTTTCAATAATGGATTGAAGCTGCTTTTGTGATGGCTCCTGAGTTGGCGATAACCCGAGAACGCTGATTTGTTGAATGCCGTAGCGCTCCTCCCAGTAGCCGTATGCGGCATGTGATACCAAAATTTCTTTTTTGTCTGCGGCATCGATTGTTTCTTTATAATCTGCATCCAATTTTTCTAAATCTGATTTTAGTGTTTCAAAATTCTTTTCAAACTTATCTTTAGAATCTGGCTGAAGCTCAATTAAGCCATTTTTAATGTTTTCAGCCATTTGAATAGAGAGGGCAGGATCCAGCCAAATATGCGGATCCTTATCTCCGTGATCATGAGCATCACCATCAGCGTGCTCATCATGGCTTTCCTCATCAGCATGGTCAGTATGATTTTTTTCATCAGCGTGCTCATCATGACCTTCCTCTTCTGCATGCTCCTCATGATTTTCATCATCATGGGAAGCATCAGCAAGCTCAATGCCATTACCTGCTTTAATGATTTTTACTTTTTCAGACTTTAGGGTTTTGGTTGCTTTTTCAGCGAAGCCTTCTAGACCAACGCCTGAATAAATAAATGCGTCTCCCTCTGCGATAGCTACCATATCTTTTGTAGATGGTTCAAATGTATGTGCATCTGCATTTGCGGGATAGATGCTTTCGACTTCAACAGCATCACCGCCAATTTTCTTTGTAAAGTCCTGAACAGGGAAGATGGTTGTATAAATCTTCAGCTTGTCTTCACCGTTATCCTTTGCATTTTGATCATTATCTGCACACCCTGCAAGTGCTGTTCCAAGCATTAGCGCAAGTGCCATTGTCAGTCCTGTTTTTTTCATCATTTACTCCTTATATATGTGGTATTAAGTTAATTTCAATATGTCCTTTCACATTATATCGTAATACTTACGATTTGAGAATCGGAAAAATTCAGAGCGAAAAAGAAAAAGGATTCAAATAATTATGAAAAGGCAGGCAGTGGATCTTTTAATTCAGACCAATCTGATGCCATTTCTTCATCCGTCAGAAGACAGCCGTCAAGCGAGGTCTCTACTTCATCTTTTGAAAGATCAATTCCGATAAAAACGAGTTCAGTCATGCGGTCTCCAAATGTTTCATCCCAGCGTTCAAGCAGTTCAGGTTCTTCTGTCAACGTTTGTTTTTGTTCTTCTTCTGAGTAAGAGGCAACCCATACTCCTGCACCTTGAATCATGATGGACGTACCAGCCTGTGAAAGAAGCCCTGTCGTGTCATTTCTAGTGGCGGTCCAGAAAAATCCTTTTGCCCGAATAACATCAGCAGGCCAATTTTCAAGCCAGTTCATAAAGCGCTCAGGGTGAAAGGGCTTTTGTCTTCTGTAGACAAAGGAAGAAATTCCATACTCTTCTGTTTCAGGGGTATGCTCTTCATTTAATTCCTTTATCCAACCCGCAGATTGACTTGCTTCTTCAAAATCAAAGCTCTTTGTGTTAAGTATTTCTGATACGGGTACTTTGCTGAATGCTGTTTTCAGGATCTTGGCATCCGGATTCAGTTTCCTTAGAACCCCATACAATTCATCAATGTCTTCTTCGTTTAAAAGGTCGGTTTTGTTCAATAAAAGCACATTGGCAAATTCAATTTGATCAATTAACAAATCAATCACTTCTCTAGTGTCGTTTTCATCTGTTCCATGCTTGCGGTCAAGAAGATTTTCGCCTGAGGAGAAGTCTTCCCAGAAGCGATTGCCGTCAACAACTGTCACCATTGTATCCAAACGGCAGGTTTGCGAAAGATCAATGCCGACTTCTTCATCAATATACGTAAATGTTTGGGCTACAGGCACAGGCTCACTGATGCCGGATGATTCGATCACAATGTAATCAATATCGCCATTCTTAACAAGGCGCTCTACCTCCACCATTAAATCTTCGCGAAGGGTACAGCAAATGCAGCCATTTTGCATCTCAACCAATTTTTCTTCGGTCCTGCTGATGGGATTCTGTTTAATTAAGCTTGCATCTATATTAATTTCGCTCATATCGTTTACAATGACCGCCATTCGTCGGCCTTCTTTATTCTCAAGAATGTGCTTTAAAAGGGTTGTCTTGCCTGCTCCTAAGTATCCGCTCAGCACGGTGACGGGTATTTGGTCTATCATGAAAAATTCCTCCTTTATAAAATAAATAATAATGATTACGATTTATAAAATACATCATATAGCAAAACTAACCTAAAAAACAAGTGTTGTGATATATTAAATAAAAAATGATTTATAAGGAGAATAGCAGATGAGATTGTTAGATGAAATTATTGAGCATAACACCCAGTTTGTAGAGAAACGCGACTATGAAAAGTTCCAGACCACCAAATTTCCTGACAAAAAGCTGGTTATTCTATCCTGTATGGATACTCGGCTAGTAGAATTGCTTCCTCAGGCCATGAATATAAAAAATGGCGATGTTAAAATTGTGAAAAGTGCCGGTGCGATTGTAGCTCATCCTTTCGGCAGCATCATGAGAAGTATTCTGGTAGCGGTCATGGAACTTGGGGCAGATGAAGTATGTGTAGTCGGCCACTATGATTGCGGAATGAGCAGCCTTAATCCGGCTTCTTTTCTTGAGAAAGCCATGAAACGCGGAATCTCCCAGGATAAAATTGACACCCTGAATTATTCAGGCATTCATTTAGAAGAATGGCTAAAAGGGTTTGATAACGTTGAAGAAAGTGTAAAACATAGTGTGAGCGTTATTCGCAACCATCCACTGCTTCCAAATGATGTACCTGTTCATGGATTGATCATCGACCCGTCCACAGGAAAATTGGACCTTGTAGCAGACGGCTATCTGGACTGATTCTTTTTTTCAGGTACAGGGTCAAATCCTCCCGGATGAAAGGGCTGGCATTTCAAGATCCGCTTAACGGTCAAATATCCGCCTTTAAGTGCGCCGAATCTCTTAACTGATTCCAGGCCGTAATGAGAACATGTCGGATAAAACCGGCAGGACGGCGGCTTCAGCGGAGAAATAAATTTTTGGTAAAAACGTATAAGTGCAATGAATAGCTGTTTCATAAATGTCACCTCTTCTTATGCCTTAAGTATACTGCAAGAAGAGAAGAAGTTAAAATTGGAAGAATTAATTCGGAGAAAATAGATGAATTTTATCGGAATTAATTGTATGATGGAAAGAGAAGTTTTAAAAAGGAGTGGTAATGATGCCATCAGTAGAAAGCTTTGACCTTGACCATAATGCAGTAAAAGCACCGTATGTAAGACATTGCGGCGTTCACAAAGTAGGAAGCGACGGTCTTGTCAATAAATTTGATATCCGTTTCTGTCAGCCGAACAAGCAGTCCATGAAGCCGGATGTGATTCACACTTTAGAGCATTTACTTGCGTTTAATATTCGCACACATTCAGAGAAATACGATCATTTTGACATTATCGACATTTCTCCAATGGGCTGCCAGACTGGTTATTATTTAGTAGTCAGCGGGGAACCGACAGTAGAAGAGATTATTGATCTTTTAGACGACACGCTGAAAGATGCAATAGAAATTACAGAAATTCCAGCTGCTAATGAAAAGCAATGCGGACAGGCGAAGCTTCACGATTTAGAAGGAGCAAAGCGCTTGATGCGCTTCTGGCTTGATCAGGATAAAAAAGAGCTTGCAAAAGTTTTTGGATAATTTTTTTAGAGAAGCACTGCACTTAGCGCAGTGCTTCTTTTTATTGTGAACGTGAAAGAAAACTTAAAAAGAATCTGTTGCGAATCGATATCCACTTCGTTATACTGTTTTCATTGCTTAAACAGATGTCCGCTCTAGAGAAACATACGGACTTAGGAGGGTTTATTCATGATAGGAAGATTATTGATTTCATGTGAGGACCGGCCTGGAATTGTGGCTGCGGTCTCACATTTTTTGGCAGATGAGGGAGCCAATATTATTCATTCGGATCAGCATTCAACAGATCCTGTAGGCGGCCTGTTTTTTATGAGAATCGAATTTCAGCTGCTTGGGATTGAAGATAAGATTGAGGAGATCAGAACCCGATTTGAAAAAAAAGCAGAACCGTTTCATATAAAATGGCGCATGTCCTGTGCCAGCGATAAAAAGAAAATTGCCATTTTTGTTTCTAAAGAAGATCATTGTCTGCAGGATCTTCTTCAGCGTTTCCGGCTTGGAGAGCTGTCTGCGGAAATCTCAATGGTAGTCAGCAACCATGATGATATGAGAGAAATTGTGAAGCTATACGGCATTCCGTATCATCATGTACCTGCAACAAAGGATACAAGGGAGGAAGCGGCTAAACGCCATCTTTCATTACTAGAAGAAGCCAATGTGGATACAGTTGTGCTTGCGCGTTACATGCAAATCATACCGCCTGTTATGATTGAGCAGTATAAAAATCAAATCATCAATATTCATCATTCGTTTCTTCCTGCATTCGTCGGCGGGAAACCGTATAATCAGGCATATAACCGCGGTGTGAAAATCATCGGTGCTACTGCGCACTATGTAACAGAAGAGCTTGATCAGGGTCCAATTATCGAACAGGATGTCGAGCGTGTCAGTCATCGTTATCAGATTAAGGATTTAAAGAGAATTGGAAGAGATGTCGAGAAGCTTGTTCTTTCAAGAGCGGTAGGCTGGCATTTAGATGATAAAGTGCTTGTTTATGAAAACAAGACTGTGGTGTTTCCATAAGATAATGAATATGCAAAAAAATCCGCTCTGAGCGGATTTTTTGCGTGTGAAGCAGAGGGGTCTATTTCTTTACACTCTGCTTTAAATCGATTTTTTCGTATACTTTATCGAGCAGGATTTTGTCATTTAAAATGGTTTGTTTATTTTCTTCAACCAGTTCCTTAAATGATTTTTTAAAAATTCTCATCCGTTATTCCCCTTTCGCTGCATTCTGTCGCTGAATTCCTTTTCAAGCTTAGTTTCGCAGAGCTCATAAAGCTGGCCCTCTGCCGTTCTATATATCCCCATATCAAGCAGCTGTTCAATTAATTCATTTTTCCTTGATTCAGCAGCTCCATGAATCGTTGTTTTCATAAAGAAACGTTCACCTCAATATAAATGATTATGATAATCATTCTCAACTAAATTATACTTGCATTTAGTATGCAAAGCAAGTATTTTCTGAATTCTTATAGGCCGAAAATGGTTCCAATTATATATATCACCAAATGATAAAAACAAAACCAGAAAATTTGCTTTTTAAAAAAAGATGGTTTAAAATATAAATAGTAACTATTACGATTTATCTTATCATAACATCCTGGCAAATGAAAGGAAGAGAAGATTGGCCAGGAAAGCAATGTAGTGAAAGAACTGAAACGTCAGGAAATGGCTGGAAAATATAGAGAACTAAGAACGCAGCTGAAAAAGGAGGGGGATTTGGAGGCTTTAAGGAAGCTGCCGCGTGATTCCTCTCCCACACGCTTGAAGAATCGCTGTGAAATCTCAGGAAGGCCGAGGGGATATATACGCAAGTTTAAGCTTTCAAGAATTGCTTTTAGAGAATATGCCCGCAAAGGACAGCTCCCGGGAGTGAAAAAAGCTAGCTGGCAGGAATGAAAAGGCGGGTGATGCATGATCACCCGCCTTTTATTATTTTCGATAAGAAAGCTCAGCAACCGCATCATGAAGATGAATGGATTCTTCATTTCTGCATTCGACATGAAAAGCAGCCACAAAATCAAGCTCATAAAGGTCTGCTGCTACTAATCGCACCATATCTTCTACGAAACGCGGATTTTCATAGGCTGTTTCTGTTACCATTTTTTCATCAGGACGCTTTAGGACGGGATGGATCATGGCACTTGCATTTGTTTCTGCTGCTGCAAGCAGTGCTTCTTTCCAGTCCTGCTCCTCGCGATAGTCTTCCGTGAATTCTACATCCATCGTGATAAACCCGCGCTGATTATGGGCACTGTATTCACTGATTTCTTTTGAGCATGGACAAAGAGTTGTTACTGCGCAAGTAAGCTTTGCGCTTGCTGTGAACCCTTTTCCTTCTTCATACTTAATCTTTAAGCCTGCAGTTGCATGGTTCAAGCCGGCAAGCTCAGAGCTTGGCCCCTTTCGCTCAAAAAACCATGGAAAGGTAACTTCAATTTCGGCATCCTTTTGTTTAAGGCGTCCGGCAAGCTCTTTAGTAAAATCAAAAAGCTCTGTTAGGGAAAGAGTGAATCCTCCATTTAAACGGTACTTCTCAAGCTGCTCTGTAAATCGGCTCATGTTTGTGCCTTTCGCTTCATAAGAAATGGATGATGTCATTTTAAAGGAAGCAACGGTTGTTTGTTCCTTTGGACTTAATGCAGATATGATCTGAACGGGATATTTCACATTGCTGATTCCAACTGCATTTATATGAAAAAGAAAGTCTTTTTTTGAATTTTGCAGATCTGGCATTTTGTCTTTTTCGGTTGGTTTCGTTTTTAAACCTGGTTCAACGGAGCCAAAGAGTCTATGTCTCTCTTTTTTCGGCGGTAATGTTATCTCTCTAATCATGGATGATCTCCTCTCAAGTGCCTCAATAATAGTGAGTATACTTTACAAAGATAGATAACGGCAATTAAAAATGCTTAAAAAAGAGGGGATGAGGCAGGTATCACGAATGATTTTCACAATTCGACAAAAATGAATTCACTAAATTTGCATAATCTAAGGACAAGCCCCATATGATATAGTGCTAGGAGAAAAGAATAGGATTGGAGTTTTATAATGAAAAAACCAGCCTCTTCTATTGTGAAAGAGTCATTTGCTCTTGCATTAATAGGATTGTTTATTTATCTTTTTATTTTCATAGATTTCGGGAATTTTCAGATTGATGCACCAAAAGCATTTCTGAATTTAAATACCATTTTCTTAAGCATCGTGCTTGAGGCCATCCCATTTATTTTACTTGGTGTTTTTGTATCGGCTCTTATTCAATCGTTTGTCTCAGAGGAAATGATTCAGCGGTTTTTGCCGAAGAACGCAATTATTGCTCTTTTTCCCGCGGCCCTGCTCGGCATTATTTTTCCTGTTTGCGAGTGTGCGATTGTCCCGATCGTCAGACGCTTAATTAAAAAGGGGATGCCGCTTCATGTCGGAATTGTCTTTTTAGTTGCTGCTCCGATATTAAATCCGGTCGTCTTTGCATCTACATATTATGCTTTCCAGTCTTCAAAAGAAATTGTTTACGGCCGGATGGGACTCGCATTTGTCGTTTCCATTTTGGTTGGATTCGTTGTGTATCTACTATTCAAAAACCGCGATCAGCTGAAGTGGACAAGAGAAGAATTGGTTGGAAGAGGTGCGGGAGCAGAGCCTGTTAAAGGTGTGAACAAATTTAAGGAAACGCTTTTCCATGCAAGTGATGAGTTTTTCGAAATGGGTAAATATCTGATTCTGGGAGCATTTATTGCGAGTATTTTCCAGACATTCTTGGATCGGTCTATGCTTGCAGAACTAGGTTCGAGCGACTTTTTATCACCAGCAATTATGATGGCATTCGCCTATATTCTCTCACTTTGTTCAGAAGCTGATGCGTTTGTTGCCGCTTCATTCGGAGGAACATTCACTGCAGGCTCGCTGCTTGCTTTTCTCGTGTACGGTCCAATGGTCGATTTAAAGAATACGATCATGCTGTTTGCCTTTTTCAGAGTGAAGTTCGTTGCAGCTTTTATTGGGATAGTAACGGCTGCCGTTTATGTGTCCGTCTTAGTGTACCAGCAGTTTATTTTATAAAGGAGGGAATCCTTAAGCAATGGAAAAACAAAGAGATTACCGTTTTCACCTCTACCTGCGCGGAATTATCTTAATGGGGTTTACGATGCTCCTTTTTAAGCTGATCATAACGGGAGATATTCAAAATTTTATTGCTCCCCGCATGCTGCCGTTTATCTATTTTGCAGTGATCACCTTTTTGCTTTTGGGAGTTGTGCAGATTTGGAGAAGCGGCAGTAAAAATGAAGAAGAATTATACTGCAATTGCGGCTTTGATCATTCAGGGAAAAGCACGCCGATTCAATCGATTATGATCTATTCCATGTTTGTCTTCCCGGTTGTGACCGGTTTTGTCTTCCCTGATGTGGTTTTAGACAGTTCGATTGCCGCAAAACGCGGCTTTAAATCAGGTTTAAGCCAGTCTCAAGAAACGGCAAAAAGTGAAGAGCCTCCAATGGATGAGGACTTAGCCGATCTTTATTTACAGGATCCTGATGAATATATGAAGCAGCTTGAAGAGAGAGTTCAGGAAAAATCTCAATCGCCGGAATCCAGTCCAGATGTGCCTCTTGAACATCCAGACGGATTCCAAATCCAAGCTCCTCCAGACGGATTCTATGAAGAGCTGGAAGCAAAAATGCTGAAGATGAAAAAAATTGTTTTAACGGAAGAGAATTACATTGCCATGACAAACATTATGGATAAAAACCCTGAAAAGTTTTCCGGTAAAGAAGTAGAAATGCTCGGATTTGTTTATCGGGAAGATGACTTCAAAGAAGATCAATTCGTGGTAGCACGGTTCGGACTATCGTGCTGTGTTGCGGATGCATCAGTATATGGAACGCTTGCTTCGATTGCTGATGGAGAGAAATATCAGCAGGATGAGTGGGTGAAAGTCTCCGGTGTCATTAAAAGTGTGAAATACCAGGACTGGGTTCTTCCTAATGTAGAGATCCAATCTATTGAAAAAATTGAACAGCCAAAAGAACCTTATGTTTATGAGGAATATTAACAGAAAAAACCAGCGGAATTTTCATTTCCCTGCTGGTTTTTATCTTATTTGAGAGCATTTACAGCATTGATTAATCCATGTCCTGCTTCGCCATCATATCCATTATTAAATAAATCGATAGAAGAAGATTGAACAATGTGCTTTACTTGAGCCGGAGAGAGCTGATCTTTTCCATGCTTTGCGATGATAACACCTGCAAGTGCAGCTGCTTTAGGAGCTGCCATTGATGTACCTGCTTTGTAGCCGTATCCTCCAGGTACAGTGGCTAAACATAGATAAGTATTATCTCTGCCTGCCCCAGTACTTGGATTGTAATTCGGCCCTAAATCGCCGCCTGGAGCAATCACATCAATTTTCCCAACGCCATAGTTTGAGTAGAAAGCCAAGTTTTTAAGCTTTCCGGCAGCTGAAACGCGAATCATGCTCTGGCTGCTCGGGCTTCTGTGAGTAGCTCCATTATCATCACCAGAGAGTTTGCCTGGACTGCTGATATCTACTGCGTTGTTGCCCGCAGAGCCTACAACTGTTACGCCTTTTTGAATGGCATACTTAATTGCACGATTAAAGAGCTGGACATCAGCAACGATATCTTTTGTAGCGAACTCAGGATTTTGGTACCAGTCGTAACCGCCCAAGGACATGTTTACTACATCTACATTATCATCGGCAGCCGCCATAAGGGCTTCAGCGATATGAGCCGTTTCAGCTCCTCCTGTTGGTCCAAATACACGGTATGCTGCTACTTTTAAATCAGGTCCGACACCCATTGTTCTTCCTTTAGCTGCAATCGATCCGGCTACGTGTGTTCCATGTCCGTTTTCATCTTTAGGGTCTGTAAGACCCGGAACAAAAGATTTTCCGTATGCGTAGTTTTCTTTTAAATCAGGGTGAGTGTAATCAATCCCTGTATCAATGATGCCTACTACAATATCTTCGCCGGAAGCTGCTTTTCCAGTACCGCCTGGAAGTTTCCATGAGGCGCCGTTGTCTGTAACCTGCTTAATATCCCATTGAAGCGTCTCATACAGGTCTGCTTTTTCAGCTTCCTGGAACGTTAATTCTGCTTCAACTGCAGGTGTCTCAGGGTACAACTTGTTCTGAATGCCGGCTTCAGCGATCTGGGAGGATTTTTTAACTTCTTTTAAGAATTCAGGATTTGAAGAAGTAACTTCTACTGCACCAACATGTTCAAGCGTGCTGCTTATTTTTCCTCCAGCATCTTCTACTAAGTCTTTATACCCGGACGGTAAATTAGTCTCGTTTTTGAACATAACTATGTATTTCTTCTCAAGTGACTGAGCTTGTCCTGTTTGTGCAGCCCCTGCAAATACGGCAGAAGCACAAAGTGCCGTGGTCATGATGCCTGCAAAAATAACTTTCTTCAATGTCATTATTTATATCCCCCTTTGATTTCTTAATTTTCATTATATTATAAATAATATGGAGGGAATGAATATTATTCGTCATATTTCTTGCTAGTGTTGCGGTTAAATAAACCTATTGATATAAGACTATTATCCGTTTTGAAGGATCTGGAAAAATATAGTGACTTTTAGACTGAAAGAATGCTGTTTAATATTACGCATGTTCAATCATTTTGTCGAAATGATCGTCCTTTTATCATGATTTCTTTTTAAATTCCCCAAAAAAAAACACGCCTGATCATGTCAGACGTTTTCCTTGTTATGTTTTTTAGAATCTGATTCCTGTGTGTATTCTTCTTTATGAAGAGGATCAATCTTATGCTCGTATTTATAAGCTTTTGACGTAGTCAGAACACTGAGCAGCAGCACAATAATAATAATAATAATGCAGATCGCAAAAATATAAAACATGTGATAATCTCCCCCTGTATACCATAATTGTATCAGAAATCAGGCAGTAATCTGTTTTATTTTATCTTAAAAGGGGTAATTTAAAAGTACATAAGGAGGAGATAAAAAATGTCTGAAAAATTAGTGCAAACAGTAAATAAACAAGTAGCTAACTGGACCGTTTTATATGAGAAATTACATAATTATCATTGGTTTGTAAAAGGTCAAAACTTCTTTACACTGCATGAAAAATTCGAAGAGCTGTACAATGAAGCGCATGTTCATATTGATGAACTTGCAGAACGGCTATTAGCACTTGATGGAGCGCCTGTAGCGACTCTAAAGGAATGTCTTGAGCTTTCCACAGTAAGCGAAGCAGAAGGCAAAGAGACAGCAGAGCAAATGGTGAAAACGGTCTATGATGATTTTTCAAAAGTTGCCGATGAACTGAAAGAAGGTATGGACCTTGCAGATGAGGTCGGCGATGAAACAACAGGAGACATGCTCCTTGCTATTCATCAAAGTTTAGAAAAGCATAATTGGATGCTGAAATCATTCTTGGGAAAATGAGGCTGCCGCAGGGCAGTCTTTTTTTCATTGTTGAATAAATTTTAAAATAATCGCTTAGAGGATACTTTAAGTTAGCCTTATTCAAATCGCTATGCCCAGGAAAAAGTGCATCAAAATGGTTGAATGGAACAAAAAAATCATCTTCACCCTGAAAAAAAGTGCGTCAAAGCGTTTGAATGGAACAGAAAAACCGCTTTACCCTGAAAAAAGTGCGTCAAAGTGGTTGAATGGAACAGAAAAATCGTCTTCACCCTGAAAAAAAGTGCTTCAAAACAGTTGAATGAAACAGAAAAATCGTCTTCACCTTGAAAAAAGTGCATCAAAATGGTTGAATGGAACAGAAAAATCGTCTTCATCCTGAAAAAAAGTGCTTCAAAACAGTTGAATGAAACAGAAAAATCGTCTTCACCTTGAAAAAAGTGCATCAAAGCGGTTGAATGAAGCAGAAAAACCGCCTCCACTCTGAAAAAAGTGCGTCATAGAATACCGGCATAACTAGTAGATTTTCCACGCCCTGCTTTAAGAAAATCCTCACTAATAATTACTTGAATAGATCTTGTATTTTTCATATTGACACTATAAATAAAAAGTCGCCATATAGTTATTTATCAGCAAAGACAACTTAATTCAACCTGCCGTTACGTCTGCCAATGATAAAATAGAGAGAAGGATAATAATGACGATAAGTTCAATAATGGCTGGTCAGGCCAGCCAGCTGCAGCACACATTAAGCATGAATTTGCTGCAAAGCCAAATGGCCACGCAGGCAGCAAATGTGACAGTCAAGATGGAGGATTTTACAAAAGTTCAGACTTTCCAGATCATTCATCTCTTGGAACCAAGATTGATAAAAAGACTTAACTGCCATAAAAGACCGGTCCGTGTACAATGGACCGGTCTTTTATGTGCTTTGCCCTGGCTCATTCAGTACATTTTTTCACTAAGGGGTATCTGCTAGAGCAAAGAGGGAGAGAAAACATAAGATATATGGAATCTATTATTTTTGAAAGGAAGGCAAGAAGATGTCTCGTCCAGAAATGGGCTTGCTTATGTTTACATCCATTTATTTTTCCGTGCTCACCTTCATAGTTGGCGAGCTTCATGAAATTTTTTTAATTCTGCTTTCGTTAATGTTCATTGAGTTAGTCACATTTATTCTGGCAGATGCTCTAACCAATACTGGAAATTTGCTTAGAAATTCGATGTCAAGGCTTGGTGCAAAGGTTATCATCATTTCAGTCGTGGCTGTTGCAAATTTAATTGATTTGGTGCTTAATACGAACTATATACTGCGTGATGGAACGATCTGCTTCTATATAGTTTTCGAAGCTCTCCACATCTTAAGAAATGCTCATTATGTGAAGCTGCCTGTTCCGAAGTTTTTAATTAGGATTTTAGAGTTTATTGAGCAATTGTTTAAAAAATGAGTGCCGAATAATTTGTTCATGAATAGGAAAAAAATAAACAATGGACAAGTAAAGGGGTGCTTTTAGGAAATGTCAGATACGAAGCAAACTTATTTTGTAACGGTTGCGAACGGTGAAATATCACAGCTGAGCACGTCAGCTCCGTGGGATTATAAGATTGAAGCGACAGAAGAAGAAATTACATCGCTCAGAGAGTATTTTGATCAGGTGTATTCGTCTGACTGGCAGGGTTTTTTCAGAGCCCATGTACCGTATTTAGAATATCATTATGACAGGCAGAATGATGCAATTGATCAAACGAATTATAAAATTTATGAAATGATTTATAAGCTTGGAGACGAAGAAGCCAAGAATCACATTCGTTCCCAGGGAATTCTAAAAAAGATTGAAGAACAACAATAGGTCTTATACAAACTCTTTCATTGTGATAAGATTTTTATGGACACATAGAAATTGAGGGATAGAAATGTTTCGATTTAAAGATTATTATCACAATGAAGTTCATCTGTCTTTTGAAGAATATCCATTTTCAAAAGAACCTAAGCATGTTTGGGTCATTTGCCGGTATGGGGATCAGTGGCTGCTTACGATTCATAGAGATCGCGGATATGAATTTCCCGGCGGCAAGGTCGAAAACTCAGAAAGTCCTGATGATGCTGCGTTAAGAGAAGTAAAAGAAGAAACAGGAGCAACCGTATCAAAACTAAGATATATAGGACAGTATAAGGTGCTCGGAAAAGAAAAAACCATCATTAAAAACATCTATTACGCAGAAATTGGCGAGATTATCCCACAAACCGACTATCTTGAAACAAAAGGACCAATCTTATTTGAAGCACTGCCCGAGGATATCGGGAGGAATCGCAAGTTCAGCTTTATTATGAAAGATAATGTATTGGTTAAGAGCCTGGAGAAAGTCTTGGCTGAATATTTGGTATGATTCCGGTATTGGATGCCGGGATTTTTTTTGTTTAAAAAATAAAACGTTCCATTGGAAAATATAGTAATATTAATTGGAGAGATGAAAGCAGGGGGATTAAAAAATGACTCACAGTGAACCAAGATACATTTGGATGGCCATTTCTTTAGTATTAGCAGTCTCAAGTTTTTTTGTGATCCTGATTGCTCCGTATACCATACATAACATTTTATTTCACACAATGAATACAGCTACAATCCAAACGCCTAAGCTTGTGCTGTATATATACGGAATATCAATTGGAATTTTCGCACTTGCAAGTTTTTTGATGTATTTGAATCAGAAAAAACTATGGAAGGCTGCATTGCCGTTAGCTGTTATTGGGGTTATTGGGATTGGACTTGGTACAGATCACTATAAGGTGGTGACTTATGATGAAATTATATTCAGCAAACCATGGTCTTTTGCTGAAACTAGCTACGAATGGAAGGATGTTAAAGAAATTATCACGGAAGAATCAGATGATGAGGCGGTTAACTGGCAGGTGAAGCTGTTATTTAAGGATGGAGAAGAGCTTGTCTTTCTTCGAGACAGAAGATTCAACAGTGATCATGCAAATTTTTATTCTGCTGCAAAAATGAACGGGGTTCCTTATAAAGGTATAAATGATAAATAATAAAAAGGCTTTCGGTATCCGAAAGCCTTAAAATATGGTCAAACATCAATTGTTGAAGGGATTTTTTCTTTTTTAAGAAAATCGGCAAGCAGGTCTGGTGCAGTCAAGTAAATCAGCCCGTTTCCCTCAAGGCTTTTTGGAAAACCTAGTGAAATGGTTCGTTTCATTAGCTGTGCGTAAATTTCAGGTTCAGTGAGCGTTCGATCAAATTCACTTTCAGACAGGCGTTTCACTAATGCAAGAGCGCCTGAAACGTGCGGTGCGGACATCGATGTTCCGCTGAAAACGGCATATTTTCCGCCTGGAATGGTAGAAATAATTTTCTCACCTGGTGCCACGGCATCTATTTCATTATTGGAATTTGTAAAGTAAGAAGATTTTCTTTGAAGGCTGATTGCTCCGACTGAAATGACTTCATTATAGCAGCCAGGGTAAGAAAACTCAGATGTTTTGCTGTTGCCATCGCCTTCATTTCCAGCTGCACATACGACAAGGATTTGATTTTGGACAGCCTTCTGAACGGCCTGATGAAGCTCAGGCACGTCTGTTGGTCCGCCGAGAGACATCGAGATAATATCAGCCTTCTCTGAGATAGCATATTCAATGGCATTAATAATCCACTCATAGGCACCTGAACCTTCTTCACCGCCAAGTGCTTTTAAAATAAGGAGCTTAGCTTCAGGTGCTACCCCAATAACTCCTGATTCAGCATTTACGGCAGCAATCGTACCGGACACATGAGTTCCGTGGCCGTTGTAGTCTCTAAATACTTCCGGATCTCCATTATCATCATCTGTAAAGTTGCGGCCGCCGATTACTCTGCCCTTTAAATCCGGGTGCTGAGCATCACACCCTGTATCAATTACTGCGATCAAAACATCTTTGCCTTTAAATCCTTTGCTCCATAATGCGGGGGCTTGAATTAAATCCACGCCTTCCGGGATTTGATGTACCTCTACAAGCTGATTGTCAACTTTGTACGGGATTAATTTAATAGACTTTTCCATTACAACCCCTCCTAATCATTTTTTAAGAAACAAATGTTAAGGCCAGAGACAGAGGCGGAATAACCGGAACTTTCTGTTAAATTCTATCATTTTCCTTCAATTCTAGCAAATGCCAAATAGACTAGGGATACGAATAATTAAAATGTCACAGGATCTATTAAGGCTGATAATCCAGCAGTAAAACAAAAATACGGCCCGTTCAGGCCGTATTTGCTATTCATCATCCTTAACCAGCTTTCTCTCCAGCAGTTCAACGGCCTGATACATAATGGTTGCAAAGCAGGCGATAATGATAAGCGAGAGAAGAACGAGAGTGAAGTTGAAGACCTGAAAGCCGTAAATGATCAAGTAGCCCAAACCTTTTGCGGATACCAGGAATTCTCCGACTATGACACCAACCCATGAGAGTCCTACATTAACTTTCAAGGTAGAAATAATCGTAGGAAATGATGCGGGCAGTACGGCTTCTTTAAACATCTGCCATTTTGAAGCGCCGAATGTCTGAAGCACCTTTAGGTAGTTAGAATCAATTTCTCTGAATGCCGTATAAACTACGATTGTTGTTATAATGATAGAGATGATGGCGCCCATCGCAATAATAGAGAAATAACCCGGTCCAAGTGCAACGATTAATATAGGTCCAAGCGCAACCTTTGGCATGGCATTTAAAATGACCAAGTATGGATCAAGAATATTTGACAGCCGCTTAGACCACCAGAGAACAGCTGCAAGCACAGTGCCGGACAGGGTGCCGATTATAAACCCAAGAACGGTTTCAAATAAGGTGACACTCAAATTTGATAAGAGCGATCCATCAGCTGCCTTTTCCAAAAATAAGCTCCATATTTTAGAAGGATAACTGAACAGCAGGGGGTCAATCCACTCTCTCTTTCCAGCTAATTCCCATAGTGAGAAAAAAGTGATAAAGATAAGAATTTGATAAAACTTTACCCAGTTTTTCTCTTTTTTCAAACCTTTTAAATAAGATTGATGCAATCTGTTTAATTCATTCTTTTCCATCAAGCTGATCCAGCTCCTTCCAAATGTGCTGAAAAAGATCTGTAAAGGAGGGATGCTGTCTCGCGGTAAATGGTGTAAGGTTCTTTAATTCTTCTGGCACGTGAAAGATTTGAGCGATTCTGCCTGGTTTAGAGGAAAGAAGAAAGATGCGGTCACTCATAGCGATGGCTTCGCCAATATCATGTGTGACAAGCAGGGCTGTTTTCCTGAAATCCTTCAATGTGCTCCAGACGAGGTCTTCGAGCTTTAGCTTTGTTTGATAATCAAGCGCTGAAAAAGGTTCATCAAGCATAAGAAGCTTAGGGTTTGTAGAGAGCGTTCTGACCAGAGCTGCACGCTGCCTCATGCCGCCCGAGAGCTGCCGGGGGTATTTCTTCTCGACATTCTCAAGTCCCATATCTTTTAGAAGGGAAAGGCTTTTCTCTTTCGCTTTTGCTGAAAGGTTACCTCCGATTTTCAGTCCGAGCAGAATGTTTTCTTCAATCGTTTTCCACGGGAACAGGTAATCCTGCTGCAGCATATATCCAATGGCAGAGGAGTCTTTTTTGACTGGTCTGTCTTCCATTAAAATGCTTCCTTTTGTTGGTGAAATCAGGCCCGCGATTATGGACAGCAGGGTAGTTTTGCCGCATCCGCTCGGGCCAAGAAAGGAGATGAATTCTCCTTCCTCTATTTGTAAATCAATATCCTCTAATGCAAGGGTTGCTGATTCTTTTGTAAAATACATATGGTGGATATGCTGGATCGTCAAGAAAGACATGCTGAAACCTCCTTACTTTGCAGCGTCTTCTGCGAACTTCGTATTAACCAGAGTCTCGTGTTCAATACGTTCCGGCAATTCGTTCGCTTCTTCCATGATGTTTTGAAGATTGGTCCATTCAGCCTCATCAAGGATTGGATCAGTCGCAAAAGATCCCTGCTCTTTATAGCGTTCAACTACAGTTGTGATAATCTCAAGGTCTGTATCTTTAAATTGCGGGGCAATGGCTTTTGCAATGGTTTCAGAGCTGTTTTCTTCAACCCATTGCTGTGCTTTATAAATAGCTTTTGTAAATTTTTCTGCAGCTTCTGAATCCTCTTTTAAAAAGCTTTCTTTTGCCATAAATGTTGTGTAAGGAACTTTACCGGATTCTCTTCCGAATGATGCCACAATGTGGCCTGTGCCTTCTTTTTCAAAAATGCTGGCAGTAGGCTCAAACAGCTGAACGAAATCGCCGGTTCCTGAAGCAAATGCACTCGAAATATTAGCAAAATCAATATTTTGAATCAGATTTAAATCATTCTGCGGATCAATTCCCTGCTGCTTTAATACAAATTCTCCAACCATTTGCGGCATTCCGCCTTTGCGCTGACCAAGGAAAGTACTGCCTTTAAGCTGATCCCAGCTGAAATTCTTGATTTTTTCTCTTGAGACGAGGAACGTTCCATCCGTTTGTGTTAGCTGGGCAAAATTGATAACCGGATCTTTAGTGCCTTGAGCAGAAACGTAAATCGATGTTTCAGAGCCAACAAGTGCAATATCAGCTCCGTCTGAGAGAAGAGCTGTCATTGTTTTATCTCCGCCCCATGTCGTTGTCAGCTCAACATTCAGGCCTTCTTCTTCAAAAAAACCTTCAGACATTGCTGCATATAAAGGAGCATAAAAGATGGAATGAGTAACCTCAGCCAACCTGATTTTTTCTGGCTTGTTTTGATTGCACGCACTTAGTGTAAAGATAAGAAGAGCGAGTACCGCAAAGCCAATGAGACTTTTTTTCATATGAAATCCTCCTTGGTGACAGACACCATCAAAAAATATTAAAATGAGTATCCAGTTTTGTAGCGCCTAAAATAATGTATGATTGCGAAAAAAATGTGTGAATGCCCATAAACGATTTTGTGAGGTGCAAGGAAATGGAAAATGGTTCAATAATCGAGCGTCAGCTGCTGCCGTCGCCTAATCCTAAAATCAGACTGCAGCTCGTTACCTATTTTTCCGAAGGGCTTAAGGTAAAGGGGCTCCTTGCTGAGCCGGCTGAAGAAGGAAAGTATGATGGTTTTCTTTATTTAAGAGGCGGAATTAAAAATGTAGGCAAGGTAAGAGCCGGACGGATTGTGCAATTTGCTTCAGAAGGCTTTGTCGTGATGGCTCCGTTTTACCGGGGGAATCAGGGAGGAGAAGGGAATGAAGACTTCGCAGGAGATGACAGGTACGATGCGCTGCATGCTCTGACGCTTTTAAAAAACCACCCTAAAGTTGATCAGGAACGAATCCATGTCTTCGGATTTTCAAGAGGAGGAGTGATGGCGCTTTTTGCAGGAATTTTAGATCCGGATATCCGTTCATTAGTTACATGGGGAGGTGTTTCTGATATGGCTCTTACATACGAGGAACGGGAAGACTTGCGGAGAATGATGAAGCGGGTGATAGGGGGGACACCTGCAAAATATCCTGAAAGATACAAGTGGAGAACTCCGCTGTATGAACTGGAAGCATTAAAGGCTCCAATTCTTATTATTCATGGTGCTCAGGATCAAAACGTTTCAGTCGAACATGCTTATCTGCTCGAAAAAAGACTTGGTGAACTTGGAAAAAGAGCAGATACGATGTATTTTGAGGAATATACGCATTATTTTCCTCCTGCAGTTAACCGAAAAGTAGTAAGAGAGCTGACTTCTTGGATGAAAAAGCAATAAAATCAGGAATCGGGCTAAATAAATATGTTAAAATAACGTTATATGAAAAAGGAGTGATTAAGATGGGTATGCCTTTAGAATTGAACACGATGATCGTGACAAAAGGGAGAGAAAACCGATTAGAAGAGAATCTTTTTTCTCTCGAAAAAGAGGGCTATCGCATTTATCCGCTGGAGATTCCCGTTGAAGTCAGAAAAACAAAAGAAGGGGAAGTAAGCGGACAGGCTCTGATTAAAAAACTTGAGCTCTCTGATTCTAAAACCATTTTGACTTACCAGCTGATTGCGCTGAAATCTACAAATTAACATTCATACGAAAAAAGCTGCCGGCGGGCAGCTTTTTTGCGTTTTACTTCATGTTAAAATATTTCTCAGCAAGTGATTCAAAATTAGCTTTGTCTATTGATTCTTTCTTCACTTCACCATTCACAGACTGTGTAAAGGATGTGTCTGTCAATGTGATGTTTCCATTTTCAGTAAATCTGGTCAGCAAGCGATTTTTATTAAAAGGTGATTCCGCTGAATCAAGGATGATTTCTTGAATTTCGTTCAGTTCAGTCATATAAATGCTTTCAGAATCAAAAGCATATCCTTTTTTCCATTCCTTATCTTTATATTTCAGCTTCATTTCCAGGCAGTGATCCTTTTGTAGATCAGGAGTCTTCGTAATTCTGAATTGCCCTCTCTCAGAGGAAATGATTTTACCATTCAAAGGAACGGGTTTAAGCGGCAGATTTCCCCCAAACCCGGTATCTATTAGATAGGTTTGCTCATTTTCCATAAGGAGGATGGCTGCGTGGGTATTGCCGGTTCTGCTCCAGTCTTTTGCAGCATGATCATAAACAATCCCTTGGACCAATTTTGCAGGAAAATCGTTTTCCATCAGGAAAAAATAGAAAAGGGGATTCAGCTCATAACAAAGACCGCCTTGTTTCCTGATCAGCACTTTAGAGATTAAGTTCTCTTTGCTGATCTCTAAAGTCTTGTTATCTATGATGCATAAGTTTTCAAATGGAATGGCCTTCGCCGTTTTTTCAAGAACTTCGTCCAAATCTTGAAAAGTGATTTTTGCGTATTCAGGAAAGCCGATTCGTTTTCGGAATAATCCATTGAGTTCATTCATTCTTTTTTCCCCATCCATTCCGATCACCTAGGTTATAAGAGCTATTTTTTCATCCAGGCCAGAAAATCATTTAACTTCGTCAATGAAGTGATATTCTGATTGCACGTATGAGGGTCCTGGCAAATATAATTGCCGCGTTTAATGAAAGTTCCAGGTTCGTTTCCTTTAATTTCTGCAGTAAACATCCCAACTTCTTCAAACCGGTTGCAAATCGTGCAGATGCCTTTTTGATTGATGCTGCCAAACGGACTGAATTCACAAAAAAACATCATCCCCTTAAAGAAATGATTGATTTACTTTTTTATACAATTTTATCATATGGATCTATCTCAAAAAAGGAAAAACGTTCAGACCGGATTCAGTCTGAGTTCTTTTCCATTTATCAAGCCAGCTGCGATAAATCAAAAAAAGCTATGCCAGAGTGTGTGGCATAGCTTTGGAATGCTTATACTGTTGGTCCCCCAAGAGTTTCAATCTCTTCTGAAACATGCTTGAACTTTTTGAAATTCTGTTTGAACTTGTCTGCTAGCTCTTTTGCTTTTTCATTATACGCATCTACGCTGTCCCAAGTTTTAACTGGCTGCAGCACTTCATCCGGCACACCAGGCACGTGAATTGGAATTTTCAGTCCGAAGTTTTCATCTGTAACAGTTTCCACGTTGTCTAATTCGCCTTCAAGAGCGGATAGAACCATTGCACGGGTATATTTCAGTTTCATGCGCTTGCCGGTTCCGTATTCTCCTCCAGTCCAGCCTGTGTTGACTAAGAATACATTTGCCTGATGCTCATCAATTTTCCGCCCGAGCATCTCTGCATAAACAGTAGCAGGAAGCGGCAGGAAAGGCGAGCCAAAGCACGTAGAGAATGTAGCCTGAGGTGATGTAATGCCTCGCTCTGTTCCGGCAAGCTTGCTTGTGTAGCCGCTTAAGAAGTGGTACATGGCCTGTTCTTTTGTTAATTTGCTGATAGGAGGAAGAACTCCAAATGCGTCAGCAGTTAAAAAGACAATCGTATGCGGGTGGCCTGCAATACTAGGCTTCACAATGTTATCCATTGCATCAAGGGGATAGGCCGCTCTTGTATTTTCAGTAAAGAAGGTATCGTCATAGTCAGCAATTCTTGTGTCATCATCAAGCACTACATTTTCAAGCACTGACCCGAATCTTATCGCATCAAAAATTTGAGGTTCTTTTTCACGTGAGAGGTTGATGCACTTGGCATAACAGCCTCCTTCGATATTAAAAACACCGGCATTTGACCATCCGTGCTCATCATCGCCGATTAATTTGCGCTTAGGATCAGCAGACAGGGTTGTTTTTCCTGTTCCCGACAGACCGAAGAAAAGGGCAACATCGCCTTCCTGGCCAACATTTGCAGAGCAGTGCATCGGCAGGATACCGCTTTCAGGAAGCAGGTAGTTCATGACAGAGAAAATGGATTTTTTCATTTCTCCTGCATATTCCGTACCTCCGATTAAGATCGTTCTTTTCTCAAAAGAAATGATGATAAAAGTTTCAGAATTTGTTCCATCTACTGACGGATCTGCTTTAAAGTTTGGTGCGGATACGATCGTGAATGGATTATCATGCTGAATCAGCTCATCAGCGCTCTCTGGCTGAATAAATAATTGCTGTGCAAAAAGGTTATGCCAGGCGAATTCATTTACAACCTGAATCGGCAGGCGGTATTTTGCGTCAGCTCCGGCAAAGCCTTTGAAAACAAAGAGCTCATTGCGGTCTTTTAAGTATGAAAGTACTTTTAAGTACAATTTTTCAAATGCCGTTTCAGAGAAAGGCTGATTAACAGCACCCCACTCAATTTTGTCTTTTGTTGAATTTTCATTTACAATAAATTTATCTTTAGGTGAACGTCCTGTGTAAGTGCCAGTTGTTGCACGGACTGCTCCCGTTGAAGTTAATGCACCTTCATTGCGCTCTAATACTTTCTCTACAAGAACGGGAACTGATAAGTTATGAAATGCATTTTCCCCTTTAAGTAAAACATCAAGCTCATTAGTAATTTCGATTGAATTCATCTCATACCCATCCTTTACCTATATTTCAATTATTATTTTAACTGTATGTTAAGTGACTCTTCTCGATTAGTATAACACATTAAAATAAATAGTCTATACTATTTAACTTATTCTACGTACAAATTGATGAAATGGAACGGTTTAAGAAACGTTTTTGATAAAAATGATACATATATAATAGGAAGTGTTTTTATTTCGGCATTTTGTGGAAACATATATAAAGGGACCAAAAAATCTTATGCGAAAACCTTGTCATTTTTTGTTGACACCTGAAGGAAATATACGATATTATATGTCCTTGAACGGATTCTCTTATCCCGAGCTGGTGGAGGGACAGGCCCAATGAAACCCAGCAACCTGCTTTATCTTGAAAATTCATTCGTGAATTTTTGCGAGCAAAGGTGCTAACCTGATGCAAGGCGAAAGCCCTTGATCGATAAGAGCGAAAGGCTACGATTTTAGTAAATAACCTTTCCTCGCGGGAAAGGATTTTTTATTTCAAATATATTTTGCCTGAAAGTACTCGTGGATACTCCTAAAACATGCCAACTGAAATATTTTGCCGAATGGTCAAAATATGAAAGGGAATGAGTTCCGTATCATCTAACCTTTTGAGGAGGAAAACTTTAATGACTAAACAACGTCGTCTGTTTACTTCAGAGTCTGTAACTGAAGGTCATCCTGATAAAATTTGTGACCAAATTTCTGACTCGATTTTAGATGCAATCCTAGAAAAAGATGCTAATGCCCGTGTAGCTTGTGAAACATCTGTTACAACAGGTCTTGTTCTGGTTGCTGGTGAAATTACAACTTCTACTTATGTAGACATTCCAAAAATCGTTCGCGAAACGGTTAAAGAAATTGGCTACACTCGTGCAAAATATGGTTTTGATGCAGAAACATGTGCAGTACTTACTTCAATTGATGAGCAGTCAGCAGATATCGCGATGGGTGTTGATCAGGCGCTTGAAGCACGTGAAGGAAAAATGACAGATGAGCAGATTGAAGCTATTGGTGCAGGTGACCAAGGATTAATGTTCGGTTTTGCCAATAACGAAACGAAAGAATTAATGCCGCTGCCGATCTCACTTGCCCACAAACTTGCACGCCGTTTAACGGAAGTCCGCAAAGAAGAAATTCTTCCGTACCTTCGTCCTGACGGCAAAACTCAAGTAACAGTTGAGTATGATGAAAATGACAAGCCTGTTCGCATTGATACAATTGTTATTTCCACTCAGCATCACCCTGAAATTTCATTGGAGCAAATTCAGCGCAACGTAAAAGAGCATGTTATTAACCCGGTAGTACCGAAAGAATTAATTGATGAAGATACAAAATACTTCATCAACCCGACTGGCCGTTTCGTAATCGGCGGACCGCAGGGCGATGCAGGCTTAACAGGCCGTAAAATCATCGTTGATACTTACGGAGGATATGCTCGTCACGGAGGCGGTGCATTCTCTGGTAAAGATCCAACAAAAGTTGACCGATCTGCAGCTTATGCAGCACGCTATGTAGCTAAGAACATTGTAGCAGCTGGCCTTGCTGATAAATGTGAAGTTCAGCTTGCATACGCAATTGGTGTGGCTCAGCCGGTATCAATCGCAATCGATACATTTGAAACAGGGAAAGTGAAGGAAGATGTGTTAGTTGATGTTGTTCGTGCTAACTTTGACCTTCGTCCGGCAGGAATCATCAATATGCTGAATCTACGCCGTCCAATTTACAAACAAACAGCTGCTTACGGACACTTCGGCCGTAATGATCTTGACCTTCCATGGGAAAGAACAGATAAAGCAGAAGCTCTTAAAGAGCAGGCATTAAACCGATAATAAGTGAAAAAGGATGAGAATACTGCTGTATGCAGTTCTCATCCTTTTTTTTGTCAAAAATATTGAAATTTTTGTTTTATTTTGTAAAAATATGTAACAATCCCTTCCTAGTCTTCGTTTTATAAGCGGAAAGACAATTTTGGAGGCGAATAGGATGTGCGGATTTGTTGGAATTATTGATTATCGTATACAAGCAGGAAATCTTTTATTCAATACATTCATTGAGAAGGCCAGCAAAAAAATAGAACACAGAGGTCCTGATGACAGCGGAATTTATCAAGATGAGCAGGTTCTTCTGGCCTTTCAGCGGTTAAGCATTATTGATGTTAAAAGCGGACACCAGCCTATGGCTTATGGATCTGATGACCGCTATTACATTGTGTTTAACGGTGAAATTTATAACTATATTGAGCTCAGAGAAATCATTTTTTCCCATGGATATAAGTTGAAAACGGATACGGATACAGAAGTGATTGTTGCGCTTTTTTGCATTTATGGCCAGGATACGCTTCAACTTTTAAGAGGAATGTTTTCATTTCTGATTTGGGACAGACAGGAACACTTTTTATTCGGTGCGAGAGATCACTTTGGAATAAAGCCTCTATATTACATAGAAAACGGGGAAATGAATCTTTTTGCTTCGGAGCTTAAGAGCTTAACGGATTATCTTCCAACCCCCCTTATTAATGAAGAGTCCTTTGAGCACTATCTCTCATTTCAATATGTACCTGATCCGGGCACGATGCATAAGCATATTAAGAAAGTGCCTCCAGGCTATTTCTTTACAAAAAAAACAGGAGAGGCATTACAGCTTACAAGGTACTGGAAACCGAAACTTGCGCCTGTGCGTCCAGCTGACGAAACCAGGCTCAAAGAAAAAATTCAGGAGGCTTTAATTGATTCGGTCAAAGTCCATATGCGAAGCGATGTGCCTGTTGGATCTTTTCTGTCAGGGGGAGTGGATTCTAGTATTATTGCATCCATTGCAAAGCAATTTCATCCTTCACTTAAAACCTTTTCTGTCGGCTTTATGCAAGAAGGCTACAGCGAAATCGATGTAGCAAAAGAAACAGCGAATGCGCTTGGTGTTGAGAATTTTTCCTATATCGTTGACCATAAGGAATTTATGAAGGAGCTTCCAAAAATCATTTGGCATATGGATGATCCAGTGGCAGATCCTGCTTCTATTCCTCTTTATTTTATTGCACGTGAGGCAAGCCAGCAGGTGAAAGTCGTTTTATCGGGGGAAGGAGCAGATGAGCTTTTTGCAGGCTATAACATTTACAAAGAACCTCAAGATCTATCTGTCTTTGGTCATCTTCCTCATAGCTTTAAGCAAAGATTAAAACAGCTGGCTGCTGTTTTTCCTGAAGGAATGAAAGGGAAAAGCTTTATTGAGAGGGGGACAACCCTTTTAGAAGATCGGTATATTGGAAATGCCAACATCTTTTCAACTGCCGAAAAACATGAATTGCTTTCTGCAGACGTTCATTTTGATCCAACTGATGTAACAGGGAGCCTTTATGAAGATGTCAGTCATTTAGACAGCATCTCAAAAATGCAATATATTGACGTGATGACCTGGCTCAAAGGGGATATTCTTGTGAAAGCAGATAAAATGACGATGGCGCATTCATTGGAACTAAGGGTGCCATTTCTGGATAAAGAAGTTTTTAAAATTGCTTCAACCATTCCGCATGAGTTAAAAATCAAACACGGCGAAACGAAATATCTGCTTCGCCAGGCTGTCCGGGATCTTGTACCGCCGCACGTTCTAAATCGAAAAAAACTGGGTTTCCCTGTTCCGATACGGAATTGGCTGAAAAATGAGATGTATGACTGGGCAAAAGCGATCATATGGGAGAGCGGGACGGGAGATCTAATTAATAAATCGTATGCCGCACTATTATTAGATCAGCATTGTATGGGAGAGGCAGATCACAGCAGGAAGATATGGACCGTCTTAACGTTTATGATTTGGCACCAAGTGTTTATCGAAAATGTCTGCCATTTTGATGATGCTGCGCAATTGGCCGCAACTTAAAAAAGCCTCTTGCGCGAAGAGGCAGCTTGCAGAGACGTCTTTGCAAGCTTTTTTACTTGCAAAATTGTTTAAGTCTGATTGAATTACTTGCGTGAATGGGGCGGTTATCTTATGCATAACGAATGAATTCACGCTGATCCAGTACCTCGCTGTAGGCATTCAGTAAACCTTCAAAAATGCTGTCCCAAGTTTGGCTGAGGGCATAAGCACGGGCACTCATTCCCATTTGATACCTCAAGGCATCATTTTGCAAAAGGGTGTCAATGGCACTTATAAACTCGGCAGCCGATCCTGTTTCACATAAATAGCCGGTTTTTCCTTGCTGAATAATATTTTTAACCCCGCCGGAATTTGCCCCTATAACAGGAGTTCCGGCAGCAAGTGATTCAAGAACAACGTTTCCAAAGGTTTCAGTCGGTGAGGGAAATATGAAGAGATCTGAACCTGAATATATTTTCGCCAGCTTTTCACCGCTTGCATAGCCTGCAAAGGTCATATTATCCGGTGATTCTTTCATCATTTCTTCTTTAGAAGGTCCGTCTCCCACAATTAAAAAGTGCACTTTGCTTCTTAAGTGTTCAGGTAGCTGATGAGAGATCTTCATTAATGTCTCAACATCTTTTTCCGGGGCAAGTCTGCCGACATAAGATAAAATGAATTTTTCTTTTATTTGATATTCCTGGATGATTTCTTTGCGCAAATAGTTGGGATGAAACAATTGGCAGTCTACGCCTCTTGACCAGATATGAACATTTTCAAATCCCTGATTTAGAACCTGCTGTTTGGTTTCTTCGGAGGGGACAAAGATTTTCTGTAAAGGCCTGTGGAACCAAAGCATATATTTCCACAAGAGCTTTGAGAACAAGTGCAGATCATAAAACTGTAAATATTGATCAAAGTCAGTATGATAAGAACCGACTATGGGGATATTTAATTTTTTGGCATAATGCAGTCCGCATAGACCAATGTTAAAAGGAGTGGCCACATGAATAATATCAGGCTTAAATCTGATGAGCTCTGACTTTACTTGCAGCATGTTCGGCCAAGCAAGTCTGCACTCTGGATATAAATAAAAAGAAGAGCTCGCAAACCTGTGAATATGACTTGAAAAAAGAGATTCTTTTGTGCTTTCGGGGGCAAAAACTTTATATTCATGGCCTTTGCTTTCTAAATAATCGGTAAGACGTTTTAACGTTCTCGCAACACCATTTACATCCGGTGCAAATGTGTCTGTGAATATCGCAATTTTCATCTTATCCCTCCATAAATCAGTTACAGCAGCCTGAGTTTATTTCAAGTTCAGAAACGGAAATTAGAGAATTAGAGAAGCTCCGAAATATTTATTTATAAGAAGAAAACAAGTCATGCCTCCGGTAGTGCCGAGTAAACATCCCGCCAGTACATCAGAGGGATAGTGCAGGCCGAGATACATTCTAGACACCCCAATGCTGATTCCGAGCGGAAGAAGCAGGATGGCTGTCTGTGGAAGGATTAATATAAATGGAATAATGACTGAAAAAATGGCTGTTGTGTGTCCTGATGGAAAAGAATGATCTTCTAACGGATTAGCCGTAACCTTTGTTTCCAATAAAGCAAGATAAGGGCGTTTTCTCGGATAGCGTTTTTTGACAAATGCTACCGGCAGATGGCTGATGAGTAAGGCTGCGGCACTTGCGATTGCCGCCATGCGTGTTTCGCCGCCTGTCATTAGAATAAGCAGAAGGCAAATTGAAATCGTGAAGGTAGCTCCGCCTGCATGTGTAATGCTTCTGAAAAAGCAATTCATAAATTTCCGGTCGAAATGACGGTTTACACTGCGGAACAATCTGCATTCGAAATCGTACATGTTTTCCATTAGTTTGGTCATCAATCGGATGCTCCTTTTCAACACTGTTTAACCACATTGTAAAACAAAAATATTTAGCAAATAATAAGGAATTGTAAAATTTACAAGTAAATAATTTACAAAATGAAGCGGGAAATCATGGGGTGAATCTGCAGCCGAAGAAAGGTAAAAAAAATCCGTGAAACCGCAGAAGAGAGCAATTTCACGGAAAGTCAGCAAGGTGAAATCACCCTTTTCCCGGTGTTAACTTATATGAAGAGAGAGAAAATTTTATTCTTGGTCTTCCTGGATCTTTTTATAATATTGACCTTTTTCAGCATACTCGCGGCGAATGCGTTCCATGTCTATTCGATCTTCCTCATTTAATTCGCGGACTACTTTTGCAGGTCTGCCGAATGCAAGTGTATTTGGGGGAATCTTTTTTCCCTGAGGGACTAAGCTGCCGGCCCCAATGAAAGCACCTTCGCCTATTTCGGCCCCATCGAGTATAATGGAACCCATCCCGATCAATGATTGCTTTCTAATGATCGAACTATGTAAAATAACCTGATGGCCGACTGTCACCTCATCTTCAATAATTAGAGGCGCATCAGGGCTTTGATGGAGGCAGCACTGATCCTGTATATTAACCCTGCTGCCTATAATTGTCGGCGAAACATCGCCTCTTATCACCGTATGAAACCAAATGCTTGATTCATCACCTATTATGACGTCACCGGTAACTACAGCGGAGTTTGCGATGAATGCCGAATTTGAAATTTGCGGAAAGCTTTCTTTATAAGGGTATATCATAAGTTTCAATCTCCTTTATATAGGTAAGATGTATGCATCGTTATTATAGCAAACTAAAACTTAATTTTTTAAAAGAAAGGTGTGAACAAGATCATGTGGAAATGGGAATGTGAAGATTCAAATCCTAAGGGTGTTATTGTGATTGTCCATGGTGCAGCAGAGCATCACGGACGTTACCGCTGGCTCGTTGAAATGTGGAAGTGCTCCGGGTACCATGTCATTATGGGGGATCTGCCGGGGCAGGGTACATCGACAAGAAGACGCGGCCATATCTTATCATTTGATGAGTATATTATCGAATTTAATGTATGGGTGGACGAAGCCCGTAAGCTTGGTCTGCCGCTTTTCCTCTTAGGCCACAGCATGGGCGGCCTGATTGTTATTCGGGCAATGCAGGAAAAGCACCAGCATATTAACGGTGTTATTTTATCTTCTCCATGTCTTGGGCTCGTGTATAAGCCAAGCAAAGCAATGGAGCTGATTTCTAAGCCTTTAAACATCATTGCACCTGCCTTGAGAGTTGATTCCGGCTTATCTGTCAGCATAGCTACAAGAAACAAAGAAGTGAGAGATGCAGATGAGAATGACACACTTTATGTGACAAAAGTGTCGATAAGATGGTATCGTGAATTAATTAAAGCAATTGAGCAGGCGCATATAAACGTGAAGAAGTTTCCTGATTTGCCGCTGCTTGTCATGCAGGGCGGTGATGATAAAGTTGTGGACAGCTCTGCTGTTAAAACTTGGTTCAACCGCGCTGCTCTGTCAGAAAAAGCTTTTAAAGAGTGGAAAGGCTTCTATCATGAAATCTTTAATGAGCCTGAGCGGGATCAAGTATTCAAGTACGCTCAAACGTTTGTCGATGCGCATTTAGAGAGCTGATTATAAAGAGGTGATCTTATTGACGGCAATTCCGCAGCATCCGCTGCGATTAATGGCGAAAATTTATAAAGATATTTTTCCGGTTGTGCATGTCCATCTGGATAAATGGAGAGAAAAAGCCAATCAGATTCCAAACGCAGAGCTTAGAAATCAGGCGCTGTCAAGTATAAATGGTAAATCCTTCCACTGTGAGGGCGGAGGGATTTTTGCGCTTTTGTCAGAAGCTAACAAGCATGAATGCATTGAATTTATTGTCGCTTATCAGACGATAAGTGATTATCTTGATAATTTATGTGATCGAAGTACATCACTTGATCCATTGGATTTC
The DNA here is from genome assembly GCA_023823795.1 of Bacillus sp. F19. Classification (NCBI taxonomy): domain Bacteria; kingdom Bacillati; phylum Bacillota; class Bacilli; order Caryophanales; family Bacillaceae; genus Bacillus; species Bacillus sp. F19. Next base: position 4,047,047 of record CP085710.1, on the reverse strand, counting down.
GCGATGCTGCACCAAGCAATGAATGATGCTCTGAGTGCAGGAGCACCGCTGAAAAATTATTATTCTTACCGGACAGATCAAAATGACGGCGGATACTTGCACGCTCTCGTATCTACATGCCAAAATATATTAAGCAGACTCGGCAACTACCCTCTAATTGCAGAACATTTACTCGAATTGTCGTGTTATTACTGTGATTTACAAGTACATAAGCATGTAAAAATAGATGAGCGCATTCCGAGGCTTGAAACATGGTTTGAAAAAAACAAACATGGATTGCCGGATATGCAGTGGTATGAATTCTCTGCGTGCGCGGGGTCTACTTTAGGCATTTTTTGTCTGGTCTCTTACGCATTCAGAGAGGACTTCAACGAAAGGGAAGCCTTCCGGATCCGTGAAAGCTATTTTCCATACGTTCAAGGCCTGCATATTCTGCTCGACTATTTAATTGATCAAGAAGAAGATCGAATTGGCGGAGATTTGAATTTCTGCAATTACTATGAGACCGAGAAGGAAATGATGAAGAGGCTTGAGCATTTCGTCCTGCAGGCTGAATCCAACCTCAGCGGAATCCCTCATGAAAACTTTCATAAACTCATTCATAGAGGACTGCTTGGCGTTTATTTATCCGACGAGAAAGTAACCTCAAGAAAAGATCTCGGAAAGCTTGCCAGACATTTAATCAAACTAGGCGGAAAAACGTCTTCGTTCTTTTACTGGAATGGGAGGGCATACCGTGCTATTCAGAAGCTTGCTGCCTCAAGAAGCTCTTAAAAAGACCGGGATCTTACTCCCGGTCTCAGATTGTAGACAAAAGGCATTCGGATGAACTCTATCCGAATGCTTTTTGTCATTTCTGGGGCTAATTTGATGTTTGTAGGCCTATTCGTTGACTATTTTTATACCGCTTTCGCTGGCTTCCATGTCCAGGATGCCAACTTTTTCAAGTTCATGGCAGCAAAAGTAAGCATCGCCTGCATGGACAATTTTTTGAGTCCTCTCAACGTTGTCCAACGCATACCATGCTTTTCTTTTGCATCTGCAAAGACACGCTCTATCGTTTCTTTGCGTTTTGCATAAATTGTTTTGTTCTCTTCTGTATGACGAAGGTGTTCAGCTTCATCTAAGTATTCTTGCCAGAGATGCCTTTCAATCAATTTCTGATGATTTTGGCTCTCCGTACATTGGCTTAGGAATGGGCAATTTTCACAAACCTTCGGATCGGAAGAGTATTGTCTGTATCCTTTTTTCGTAGTAGTTCTGTAAGGAAGCACTTGATCGTGCGGGCATATGTAACAATCAAAATGTTCGTCATACACATAATCACTTTTCTTGAAAAATCCATCTTTTGTTTTTGGCCGTGTATAAGGAAAAACCGGACGAATTTCTTTTTCGTTCAAATAGTGAGCAAGAGCAGGGTTCTTGTAAGCAGCATCGGCAGCAACAGCAACAGGTTTCTTGTGAAGCTCAGTTACTTGATCAAGTAGAGGCTCGAATATTGCACTGTCGTGCACGTTACCAGGCGTAACGATTGTCCCCAGAACAAATCCTTTTTCGTCAGAGGCTGTGTGAAATGAGTAAGCGAACTGTTTTGTTCTTTCATCTTTTACGTAATAGCCACTTTCCGGATCCGTCGTACTTTCTTTAATCACTTTCTCTTCCGGTTCAAATTTATCTGGGGGAAAAGGCTTTTTTCCGTTTTCTTCGCGGTCTAGATTGAGTTCGTTTTGGAGCCTTTCCTCATATGATTTCGTTTCTTTTCGTACGATCTTTTTCTGATACTTTCGTTTATTAGCACTAGCCTTTACGTGAGTTGAATCAATAAATACCTGTTCTCCATTGACCAGTTTCTTATCAATCGCCTCTTTTAAGATGCGGTAAAATATCTGCTCAAACAGATCTGTATCCTTAAAGCGCCGTTCATAGTTTTTACCGAATGTTGAGAAGTGGGGCACCTTGTCATGAAAACCAAAACCCAAAAACCAACGGTAGGCTAAGTTGGTTTCAATCTCTTCAATGGTTCTTCTCATGGATCGAATACCGAAAAGGTATTGGATGAAGGTCATTTTAATCAATATGACCGGATCAATACTTGGACGACCTCGATCTGCGGAATAGACTTTCTCTACTAATGGATAGATGAAAGAAAAATCGAGAGCTTGTTCAATTTTACGGACTAAGTGATCTTCCGGCACCAACTGTTCAAGTGTAATCATTTCTAGTTGATCGCGATTCATTTGATTATTTTTAGACAACATCCAAATCACCTCTGTATTGTTCTATTTTCATTATATAAAAAAACTGCCGACAAATCCCCCAAAAAGGGGGGATTTGTCGACAGTCTGAGACCGGGATCTTACTCCCGGTCTCTTTCTATGCCTGCATTTTTTCAATTGCAATAATAAATGGAGCACTGTTCTTCTGATTAAGAAATTGATACTGCAGAACGTGCGCCTTTTTTTGATCCAGCTGACAGGCATATTCCAAAATAGCATCACGTTCAATTTTTCCGCCAGGATGTCCGTGATAAATAACAAGAATGATGACTCCTCCCTGCTTCATCAAGGAAAAGAGCTGTTCAATTGCCTGAATGGTCGACTCTGGCTTTGTGACGATTTCTTTATCGCCGCCAGGCAAATAGCCCAGATTAAAGATAGCTGAAGCTACCCGTCCAGAGATACTCTTCGGCAAGCAGTCAGCTGCATGTTCATGGCTTTCTTTTAATAGTGTCACACGGTCTGTAATAGAGTGATCGGACAGTCTTGATGATGTAGCATTTATTGCATCCTCTTGGATATCAAATCCATAAACATGTCCGCTGTCTCCGACAAGCTCTGCTAGATAGACCGTGTCATGTCCGTTTCCTATTGTTGCGTCTATTGCAATGTCACCTTGAGTAACAGTCCTTGCTAAGATGGATTTTGCAAAAGGAAGCACCCGTTCTAATTTCATTCTGCGATTACCTGTTCTTTCTGAAAATATTTTCCCTGAGAACTGCCGCGGTTCTTAAGTTCTGCATCAATTGAGTTGAGAACATCCCATTTATTCACACTCCACATTGGGCCAATCATTAAATCAATCGGCCCATCTCCTGTAATCCGGTGAACGATCATATCCGGAGGCAGAATTTCAAGCTGGTCGCATACTAAGCTTACATAGTCTTCTTTTGTTAAAAATTCCAGCTTGCCTTTTTCATACTGCTTTACCATGGGAGTCCCTTTTAGTAAATGAAGAAGATGGATTTTAATGCCCTGAACATCGAGCTTTGACACAGCACGGGCTGTGTCCATCATCATTTCATTTGATTCAAGCGGAAGTCCGTTAATAATATGGGAGCAAACACGAATGTTATGCTTTCGCAGCTTCTCAACGCCTATTTGATAGCACTCATAGTCATGGGCACGATTTATAAGCAAAGATGTCCGCTCATGCACAGTCTGAAGCCCAAGTTCCACCCACAGGTACGTTCTTTCGTTCAATTCGGCCAAATACTCAACAACATCATCGGGCAGGCAGTCAGGCCTTGTGGCAATAGATAGCCCGACAACTCCATCCAATTTTAGAACAGACTCAAATTTCTCACGGAGGACCTCAACAGGTGCATGAGTATTTGTGTACGCTTGAAAATAGGCCATGTACTTTCCGTTTTTCCACTTTTCGTGCATTTTTTCCTTTATTTGATTGAATTGAGTAACAAGATCCTCTGCGCGGTTTCCCGCAAAATCTCCGGAACCGGCTGCACTGCAAAATGTGCAGCCGCCAAATGCTGCTGTACCGTCGCGATTGGGGCAGTCAAATCCTCCGTCTAATGCTACCTTAAACACTTTATGTCCAAAGTGATTTCTTAAATGATAATTCCATGTATGATACCTTTTTTCATCTGATGCATATGGAAAAGGGTTAATCTGCTTCAAACTAGAAAAACCTCCTTAATTCGTAAATAGCCATCAGAGCATTTTATCATGGTGTTTGCCTAGATGACAAACACCTGAAAAGCTTTTTCCAATTGTTTTCCCGTAATTTGAATTCTGAAGTTGTGCAAACTATACGTAATGAAGTGAAATGCTTCATTTACTTATAGGGGGTTTGCAAAATGGCAACAAGACAATCCGTAACTGAATGTCTCGACCGATGCTCAAATTCGTATGACTATGCCAGAAATCAATACGCTGAAGGATCTAAGCAGGAGCATTACAATGACACAGAGTATACAAAAGCTCAGCAAATGCTTGAAGATGCAGTAAATGAGTGCAATTCCTTGACATTAAGCGCCAACGATCAGCAAAAAGAACAGCTTTACAGAATGCGACTTCAGCTTCAGCAGCTTCAAAATGAAATGATTTTACTGGATCATTAGGAGGCCTGTCAGATGAAAAAACGTTCAAAACAGAATAACCCTGAACAAAAAACAAGAAACGGCTCTAATAATCAGGATGTAGAATTTGGAAAAGACTTTGATCCTGTTAAGCAATCTAAAAAAAAGTATGAGCAGCACGGTCAGTCTGTAAAATCAAAACAGCGTTCAGAATAAGCTTGAAAACTGCTTCCGTTATGGAGGCAGTTTTATTTTATAAAAACCAATTGACAATGTATGTAAAAAAATATATTGTATTATGTGTACTATATTAACTAGTACGCACAATACGACAGAGACAGTACATATCTCGGTTAAAGAAAGAAGGGAGACCGATGATTCAAATTGATCCGCGCAGTTCAACCGCGATTTATGAGCAAATCATACAGCAAATAAAAGAGCTTTGTTTAAAGGGAGTATTAAAGCCCGGAGAAAAGCTGCCGTCTGTCAGAGAGCTCTCAACGATGATTATTGCAAATCCAAATACAGTCAGCAAAGCCTATAAAGAATTAGAACGGGGAGGCATTATTGAAACTTTGAGGGGCAGAGGAACGTTTGTATCGGAGAATGCCCAAATAACACTGGATCAGGGGAAGATGGAGATGATTAAAGAACAGTTGAAACCGCTCATTGTAGACGCTGTTTATGCAGGTGTAGACATTGAAATTATCCATAAATGGATTGAGGAAATCAGTGAGGAAATGAGAGGTGGAAGAAATGATTGAACTGAAGAATCTTTCGAAAAAGCTTGATGGAGAAAAAGTTCTTGATTCCATCTCCCTGAAGCTTGAAAAAGGAGAAATCTTTGGATTACTTGGCCGGAATGGCTCTGGAAAAACCACGATCTTACGGTTAATTCAGCAGATTATTTTGCCGGATGAAGGAGAGGTTTTGTTTGAGGGGGTCTCCATTAAAGAAAATCCTCTTGTTAAACGGAAGGTGATTTACGTGTCTGTTCAGAATCCTTTTTATGACAGATACACATACAGAGAACTAGTGCGGATACTTAAGCCGCTCTATCCAGATTTTGATGTGACTTACTCAAATGAATTAATCAACAGATACGGAATACCGGAAACAAAAAAATATCGTGAATTATCAACTGGTTTGAAAAAACAGCTGTCCCTGATCCTTGCATTTGCCACCCGTCCTGCAGTGATTCTGCTTGATGAGCCTACAGATGGCATTGATGCTGTCACCCGTCATGACCTCCTTCAGCTGATGATCGACGAGGTCGCAGAAAGAGAAACAGCGATTCTTATCACATCACATCGCTTAGAAGATATTGAGCGAATCTGCAGCCGGATCGGTTTTTTGGAGGGAGAATCGCTTACAAATGTGATGGATATGGACTCTGTAAAAGAAGATTACATGAAAATTCAGGCCGTATTCGAAGAAGATGTTCATCTTATAATCAGAGAACGAAATATCTCCATTTTGGATTACGCAGGTGTATTCTACACACTTCTCTTAAAATGTGATGACAAAGAGAACCAGGATTGGCTGAAATCGTTAAAGCCGAAAGTGTGGAATCAGCTCCCGGTTAATTTAGAAGAAGTATTTATCGCTAAGTTTGGAGGGAAGCGAAGATGGTAGGAGGAGGTCTTTTTGAAAAAGAGTTTAAGCAAGTAAGATCGCTGTTTCTCTTCTTATTAATTTTTAACTCGTTTGCAGGGCCATTTGCGGTTTGGTCCCAGTATTCAAGTCATATGGAATTTGTAAAAAATAACCCTGGTTACACGCCAGAGCCGTTTGTTTTTCAATTTGGTGCAGATCCGCTTCTTTTCATTAGCTCATTGTTTGTCTTTTTTATTGCTATTAACCAAATGGGAACGGAACGGGCAAAGGGAATCATGGATTTTACTCTAGCCCTGCCATATACGAGATCACAAATATTCTTCGTAAAATGGATTTTAGCTTTTGGAATGATCTTATTTTCAACCCTCATTTCGTTAATTCTTTCAGGCAGCTACATTGAATGGCATGATATAGCTGTATCACAGCCGCTGTTCAATTATTATTTTATCTACTTTTCATCCCTTACAATGTTTTATACGCTAACCTTGTCTGCCGGAGCACTTACCGGAACTCCATTTGCACAGGGGCTTACAGCAATCAGTGCTTCAGTTCTTCCGCTGCTGTTTACACTTGTCATTACAAAGAATGTACAGGCATTCAGCAATGAGACCTATGTGGAAATGGAAAAGTGGTATGATGCAGGGTATTTACTTACTCCGGCTCTCCAATTTTTCGGAGGAACGATTTTTCAGGATATCCCTTACGAATACAGATACTATTTCTTGATTCCTGGCAGTATGGCCATTCTTTTCTATCTCATTGGCCATTTTTCATTCATCAAGCATCCAAATGAGCGAAACGGCAATTTCTTTTTATGGAATCAGCTGAATTTACCGGTTCAAATGATTGTCATTCTGCTGGGTGTCCTGGGTTTCAGTTCAATCGGTTATGGTTCCAGCGGAAATTTCTCAGGCTATATAATTGGAGCTTTAATCGGGGCAGTCATAAGTATATTACTCGGCTATTATTTAATCTATAAAAAACCAAAGCAGTCATAGGAGAGGGAACGAATGATTAAGGCAGAACATTTAAATCACTCCTTTAAGGTTGGGAAAAAAGGCAGTGAAAAAGAAATTCCTGTACTGAAAGATATATCGCTGGAAGTGAAAAAAGGGGAAATTGTTTCGATTGTCGGCAGAAGCGGTTCCGGAAAATCGACCTTGCTGAACTTGATTTCAGGCTATATCCCTCCCACAGCAGGAAAGATTATTGTCGGCGGGACGGAGGTTACTGAATTTAATGAAAAAGAGTGGGCTGAATTTCGTTTGAATACATTCGGGTTTATCTTTCAAAGCTTTCAGCTGATACCAAGCCTTACTACATTTGAAAATATTGAACTTCCTTTAACTCTTAAAGGGATTCCATCATCTGAACGGAAAACACTCGTTACTGAAATGCTGTACCGAATCGGATTGGAAAATCACTTCACCCATTATCCGAATGAGCTTTCCGGAGGGCAGCAGCAGCGTGTCGGAATTGGACGAGCCCTGATTACTAATCCGGAAATTATCCTTGCTGATGAGCCTACAGGGAGCCTGGATTCTGAAACAGAGAAAGAGATTCTTGATTTGATAAAAGAATTGAACACTGAAAAGGGAATCACCTTCTTCATTATTACTCATGATGAAGAGGTCGCAGAATACAGTGACCGCAAGTTTATCCTACAAGATGGCGTGTTAAAGGAAAGAGGCGTTCCTCTTGAAATTTAAAGATCAGCTTAACCTGGTGAAACGCAATATGAAAAAAAATCGGATGCGGATATTCATGACCGTTCTTGCTACAACGATAGGCTGCGCCTTTTTAATTGTCCTCGCATCTGTTGGATTCGGCATGCAAAAAAGCATGCAAGAGGAGTTATTAAGCGCACAGAAGCTAAATGAAATTCAAATCAGCGGAAAAGAAACAGACGGTCAAGTTGAACAAGCAACAAAAGAGCAGATTAAGGAGCTTGAAAATACTAAACATGTGGCAGCAGTCGTAAGAAGATCAGGAGTATCCCAGACTGCCCAAACAGAAGTCAAACTTTCGGACCGGACGTCTGCCTTTGCGGGTCCCGTTCTTACGAATATGGAGCAGGAGCTGAAGGGAAATACGAAACTTGTGTCTGGAAATGCTCCCAAAAGCGATAGAGAAATCATTGTAGGCTATCATTTTGGAAAATCCCTTTTAACGGAAGCTGAGAGAAAGCAACTGGAAAAAAGAAATGAGAATCCTGAGTCGAAACAAGAAGCACCAGAAGGATTTAAAGGTGACCTCATTGGAAAAGAGATTGTGTTTTCGATGACAGAACAAGTAGAAGATAAATTGGAAACAAAAAGCTGGACGTTTAAAATAGCAGGCGTAGCAGAAGCGCCGGCAAGAGATTTTATGGAGGACTCCAATATTTACATCAGCGAAAAGTGGAAAAGCGAGATGAGGGCTTTTGCTGAAAAAGCAGATGGAGCAGAGGAATTTGAAGAACCAGAGTATTCGGAGATATATGTTTACACAACAGGTATTGAGCAAGTAAAAGAAGTGACAGACGGTTTAAAAGAAAAAGGCTATCTTGTGTATTCCGTCACGGAAGAACTCGATAACCTCAACTTATTCTTTAATGCGTTTAAAGCCGGGCTGATATTTATCGGAACAGTAGCAGTTCTTATCGCCTCAATCGGAATTTTTAATACGATGACAATGGCGGTGACAGAACGAACGCAGGAAATCGGAATCATGAAAGCCATTGGCGCGCAGCCGGGAATGATAAGAAGAATTTTTCTGCTTGAAAGTGCATTTATCGGCATACTTGGCGCCTTGCTTGGTGTCGCGATTGCGTACGTAATCAGTTTTGCTGCCAACTTCGCAATCCCTCGCATCCTGGAGGCGGTCTCGGAAGGAAGCATGGAGGGAGTAGATTTCACTTTCTCTTCTATTCCGCTTAGCCTTGTGCTGATTGCAAGCGGCATCAGCGTGGGAGTCGCGGTCATCTCAGGCTTTATGCCTGCGGTGAAAGCAACTAAAATTAATGTGCTTTCAGCACTGAGACGTGAACTATAGGAGGATCAGGCAGAATTTCCCTGCTTTTTTGGGGAGAGGAGGATTGAGATGAAGAAGTGGGTTCAAAATTTGCTGATTGCGTTTATCTTAATGCTCTTATTTATTTTGCCTATTAAAAATGTGTTCATCAGCGGAATGAAAATCTCCGTTGAAAATTTGACTGAACAAGAAATCAGCGGTTTGGAAATCACTTATTATTATAATGAGAAAAAAATACGCATACCGGCACTGAAACCGAATGAGGAGTATGAGATTACGATTTTTCCTGATGAGGATTTCAATGAAAGCTTCATGCAGCTTGTTTACACAGATCGAAACGGTAAGCTGAGACAGGAAATGATATTCGGCTACTTTGAAAAAGGGTACAAGGGTTCTGCAAAAATTACCGCAAAATCAGCAGACAGCCGAGGGGTTATTACATTCAAGGTGGAAGAAAAATTGTATAGCTTTTAAAGTCCCCGCATTAAAGGAGGTGCAGCCGAATCTAATAAGTGAATAAAGTGGCAGGATAGAGTGCCCCAATTTGCTGTTTTGGGTACCTGGAATAGTGTTTTTCCTGAATGGAGTGCCCCAATTTGCTGTTTTGGGTACTTGGAATAGCATTTTTGCCAAATTGAGTACCCCAATTTGCTGTTTTGGGTACCTGGAATAGTGTTTTTGCCAAATCGAGTGCCCCAATTTGCTGTTTTGGGTACCTGGAATAGTGTTTTTACCAAATCGAGTGCCCCAATTTGCTGTTTTGGGTACCTGGAATAGCGCATTTGCCAAATGGAGTACCTCAATTAGCTGTTTTGGGTACCTGGAATAGTGTTTTTCCTGAATAGAGTGCCCCAATTTGCTGTTTTGGGTACTTGGAATAGCGTGTAGCTGATACTTGAAAAAAGCGAATAATTAAACAAAGCAACGGATAAATCAAAAAAAGCAAAAACTAAGTAAAGTCCTAAAACGGCTGAAAAAAGCTGAAATTCCGCTGGGAAAAGGTCCTTTTTAGCTAGTGAATTAACGATACCGTCTAAATGCGAAACTTCGGAACAGCTGTCTGTCGGTGTTCCGGATTTCTTTATTGCAATCTCTCTAAAAAAGGACTACAATCTTCAGGTGGATTAGAAAAAGACGCGAAGGCATAGCGATGCTTTCGTGCTTTTTTGTGAGTTTTTTGAAGGAGGTTTTATCATGCCGCGTTCTTTATGGCTATTGATTATTGGCATGCTGGTCAATGTAACGGGATCATCGTTTCTATGGCCATTAAATACGATTTACATTCATGATCATCTTGGCAAATCATTAACCGTTGCCGGAGTGGTTCTGATGTTAAACTCGGCTGCGAGTGTGGCAGGAAATTTGATTGGCGGTGTTTTATTTGACCGCTACGGCGGGTACCGTTCAATCTTAAGCGGAATTATTCTTACGTTTGCTGCTATTTCAGGTCTTGTGTTTTTTGATGGATGGCCTTCATATATCTTATTTTTGACGCTGGTAGGTTTTGGATCCGGAATCGTATTTCCGTCAATGTATGCACTGGCGGGAACGGTTTGGCCAGAGGGCGGAAGGAAGGCTTTTAATGCCATCTATGTCTCTCAAAATGCAGGTGTCGCTGTCGGAGCAGCTCTTGGAGGATTAATTGCGGGGTATTCATTTCAATATATCTTCATTGCCAATGCAGCCTTGTATGCTGTTTTTTTCTTTGTTGCATTCTTCGGATATCGAAATATAGCAGCGCGTCCAGCTGTACAAACGTCCATTTTGCAGCAGTCATCCAAAGTAAAAAACAATGATAAATTTACCGCACTCAGCATTCTTTGCTCAGGCTATTTGCTGGGTTGGGTCGCATACGTACAGTGGCAATCCACCATTGCTGCACATACTCAGGAACTTGGCATCCCTCTTACCCAATACAGCTTAATATGGACTGTAAATGGTGCATTAATTGTGTTTGCCCAGCCTTTAGTGAATACCCTTGTTAAGTATTTTGCTGAATCCATAAAAAAACAGATGATGATAGGATTCGTCATTTTTATCGTTTCCTTTGCAGTGGTTTCATTTGCCGAAGAGTTCACCGGATTTATGGCAGCGATGATTATTTTGACCGTTGGTGAAATGCTTGTGTGGCCAGCAGTTCCAACGATAGCGAATGACCTTGCGCCTAAAGGAAGGGAAGGTTTTTATCAGGGATTCGTCAACAGTACGGCCACAGGCGGAAGAATGATTGGTCCGCTGCTTGGGGGTGTGCTGGTAGATCTGAACGGAATGAACATGCTTTTCATAGTATTAATTGGCTTGCTGGTTCTTGCAATGTTTACAACATCAATCTATGACAAAAAATTAAAGAGTAAAAAACTGGGAGAGGCAGTTTTGACCTCCTAACATAACCAAAGGTGAAGCGGGAATGAATTCTCGCTTTTTTATTTCGGCGCGAGTACCAATTGAATCTTTGAATTGTGCCCAAACAAAATCAGAATTCACTAAAAGAAGCTGATAAATTTTCATTGCTGAAAAAGTGCGGCGAGTGTCTGAAAATGCTGAGTATGCTCTGGTTTTGGAGGGTCAGAAGCTTATAGATTTACATATTTGCCGTTTGAAAATTCAGGAAGCTGCACGGTGCCGTAATGAATGGTACTTATCACATAGGTGGAAAACCGAAAAAACGTTCGGTCTAGTGAAAAAGTACGATAAATAGTTTCCTGAAAATTCCTTCTATTTAATCAAGCTTGTTTAACCTCCATTCACATATAATGGAAGTAAAACAAGCTTCTATTTTTTCATAAACCTGTACAAGCAAAGAGAAGCTTAAATATCTTGTACCTGAAGTCGCGTGCCGAAATTATTACGGCTTTAGGAAGGTGATCATATGCTGCAGACAGTAGTTGTGGCGTCATTGATTGGGGGGTTAATGGGTTTACTTGGACATGTCAAAAAGAAAGGAAGGATCGAAAAACCAAGAATGACAAAACGATTTATCTACTTAGGATTCTGGGAAGATATCGCAATGGGGATAACAGCTTCTATCCTGCTTGTTTTATCGACAGAACCCTCATCCTCATTTCAGCTTGTCGTGCTTTCTATTATCGCTGGTTACAGCGGGGAAGCGGTATTAAGGAGTTTTGACTTTGTCAGACAGCAGCAGGACAACACAGTACAGCCAGAAAAAGACAATGAGCGTCAAGCAAAATAATCTCCTGATGACAGCAAACTCACTTCTTAATCTCTCAAAACCTAACACTTCTCATTTCGCAGAAAATGAACATATCTGCCGCCAATCATCCGATTTCCGATTTTTCTTCATTTAACAACTTGCATCACAGAAACAATTTCTATAAAATACAATATATAAATGTATACGATATGAACGGTGATAAGGAATAGTAACAGACTTAAGATGCTCAGAGAATTGACGGAAGGTGCGAGTCAATCATCCATTGCCTGTGAACTCACCTTTGAGTTACAGACGTGAACTGCAGAACTTCTGCACAGTAATGTCTGTCGTGATCCACGTTACGGATGCTTAAGTGAGTGCCTGATTGTTGGCGCTAAATTGGGTGGTACCGCGGGAAATGAAACCTCTCGTCCCTTATTGGGATGAGAGGTTTTTTCTATTGTGCGGTTTAATCTGGGGGACAGCCGTTCAGACTGAATACTAAAAGCGAAGAGCAACGCACCAATCTGAGGAGGATTTATATGAGTTTTAAGCACGAGAAAGTTGAGAAAAAATGGCAGAATTACTGGCTTGAAAATAAAACGTTTAAAACAACAGAGGACAAAGGTAAACCGAAATTTTACGCCCTTGATATGTTTCCATATCCATCAGGTGCAGGCTTGCACGTTGGCCACCCTGAAGGCTTCACGGCAACTGATATTTTGTCCCGTGTTAAACGGATGCAGGGGTTCAATGTTCTTCATCCGATGGGCTGGGATGCATTCGGTCTTCCAGCTGAGCAGTACGCACTCGACACAGGTAATGATCCTGCTGAATTTACAGCAAAAAATATTGATACGTTCCGCCGTCAAATTCAGAGCCTTGGCTTTTCATATGACTGGGACCGTGAAATCAATACAACAGATCCTGAGTATTACAAATGGACACAATGGATCTTCCTTCAATTATATAAAAAAGGTTTGGCATACGTAGATGAAGTGGCAGTAAACTGGTGTCCTGCACTTGGAACAGTTTTGGCAAACGAAGAAATTATTGATGGCAAAAGTGAACGCGGGGGACACCCTGTTGAGCGCCGCCCAATGAAGCAATGGATGCTTAAAATTACAGCTTATGCTGACAGATTAATTGAAGACTTAGATGAAGTGGATTGGCCTGAGAGCATTAAAGAAATGCAGCGCAATTGGATTGGCCGCTCAGAAGGTGCTCACGTTCATTTTGTCATCGACGGTCATGATGAATCGTTTACTGTCTTCACTACTCGTCCCGATACGCTGTTCGGAGCTACTTATGCAGTACTTGCACCTGAGCATGCGCTTATTAAAGAAATTACAACTGCCGATCAAAAAGAAGCCGTTGCAGCTTATATCGATAAAGTGAAAAGCAAAAGTGATCTAGAACGAACAGATTTAGCTAAAGAAAAAACGGGTGTATTTACAGGAGCCTATGCAATAAATCCGGCAAATGGCGAGAAAATGCCAATCTGGATTGCCGATTATGTTTTAGTCAGCTATGGAACAGGAGCTATTATGGCAGTTCCGGCTCATGATGAGAGAGACTATGAGTTTGCAAAAACATTCGGCCTTCCTATTAAAGAAGTAGTAGAAGGCGGAAATGTTGAGGAAGAACCTTACACTGGCGATGGACTTCATGTAAACTCTGATTTCCTAAATGGCTTGAATAAACAGGACGGCATAGAAAACATGATTAACTGGCTTGAAACAAATCAAAAAGGCGAAAAGAAAATTACGTATCGTCTTCGAGACTGGTTATTTTCCCGTCAGCGCTACTGGGGTGAGCCAATCCCGATCATTCATTGGGAAGACGGCACAATGTCTGCTGTGCCAGAAGATCAGCTTCCGTTAACATTGCCGAAAACAACAGAAATTCGTCCATCCGGTACAGGTGAATCACCGCTTGCCGTGATTGAAGAATGGGTGAATGTGACAGATCCTGAAACTGGAAAAAAAGGAAGACGCGAAACAAATACAATGCCACAATGGGCCGGCAGCTGCTGGTACTACTTGCGCTACATTGATCCAAAGAATTCAGAGCATCTTGCTGACCCTGAAAAAATAAAAGAGTGGCTTCCTGTTGATACGTATATCGGCGGAGCCGAGCATGCTGTTCTTCACTTACTGTACGCAAGATTTTGGCATAAGGTTTTATTCGACCTTGGAATTGTGCCGACAAAAGAGCCATTCCAAAAATTGTTTAACCAGGGAATGATTCTTGGTGAAAACAATGAAAAAATGAGTAAATCTAAAGGGAACGTCGTTAATCCGGATGACATCGTAGCAAGTCACGGAGCGGATACTCTGCGTTTATACGAAATGTTCATGGGTCCGCTTGAAGCCTCAATTGCATGGTCTGAAAAAGGATTGGACGGAGCTCGCCGTTTCTTGGACCGTGTATGGCGTCTATTCGTTGAAGACAACGGGGCATTAAGTCCTAAAATTACAGATGAAATGTCTGACAGCTTAGAGCGTGTCTATCATCAAACGGTTAAAAAAGTAACTGAAGACTACGAAGGCTTGCGCTTTAACACAGCCATTTCTCAATTGATGGTCTTCATTAACGATGCATACAAAGCGACAGTACTTCCAAAAGCCTACATGGAAGGGTTTGTGAAATTATTGTCTCCAGTTGCTCCGCATCTTGCTGAGGAACTATGGGAAAAGCTTGGACATGAAGGAACCGTTTCTTATGAAACATGGCCCGCTTATGACGAAGGCAAATTAGTTGAAGATGAAGTTGAAATTGTCGTTCAGGTCAACGGCAAATTAAAAGCAAAATTAAATGTTCCAAAAGATGCAACACGCGAAGAAATGCAGGAAATTGCCCTGTCTGATGCCACAGTTAAAGAACAAGTAGACGGGAAAACGGTCCGTAAAATTATTGCGGTGCCAGGAAAGCTAGTAAACATTGTAGCAAACTAATAGGAAAAGCGGAACCGACTGTTCAGCTCCGAGAGGCAGATAAGAATTCGCCGGAAAAGTCCGGGTTTGACTTTTTCGGCGAATTTGTTCTGACCGAGGAGTTAGGAGGTGGAGCTGGACAATAAGAAGAGCAGAAGCAGGTGCTGATAAAGCTCCTCTTCTTTTTCTGTTCTCGCGCATAGATGTCTTTAACTGGTATGAGCACAGTCTGCTTTGGTATAATAAACTCATCTGCTAGTGAAAGGGTGTAATCTAAATGAAAGAAATTACGACAGAAGAATTACATAAGAAACTTAAAAGCGGCGAAACATTGAATCTTGTAGATGTTCGCGAGGATGATGAAGTAGAAGAAGGCATGATACCAGAAGCGAAACACATTCGAATGGGAGAAATCCCAGAAAAACTCGATGCTTTTGATAAAGATAATGAATATATTATCATCTGCCGCTCAGGCGGACGCAGCGGAAATGTCTGCGCATACCTTCAGGACCAAGGATATAATGTCACAAATATGGCCGGCGGCATGCTTGACTGGAAAGGCGATACAAAACGCAAAAGTGAATTAGCTTAAGATTGGATCCCTGTTTAGAACAGGGATTTTTTTATGAGGTCTTGGCATTTTTTGAGCGCAGGATAGTTCGACCCCGGTTTAAGGAGCAATAAATATAACCCTTTAATGAAAACGCTATCATAATCCTAAGCCTCTCAAAATACAATAAAATAAGGAGGGATGTGATATGTCTGAATATCACAAGCTTGAAGTAACGGAACGGGTGATTGCAAGGCTCCATGGGGATTTCATGGAATTGTACATTGGGAAGGAATATATCGGAAAGCTTGTCATAACTTCTGAGGGACGGGAATATGAATTAGAAAGCGGATTTGTTGTAGAAGGGGACAGGTTTTACCGGATTTATGAACGGAATTGTGAGCTTCAGCAGCAATATGCAGAAGGGTATGATATGGGATGGTGTTAAATGTACAAGGTAGCCGTTTTTGATAAGGAGCATGAAAAAGATCTGGAAAGTGAAATCAACCACTTTTTAAAATCCATTTCAGACGAACAGCTTGTGGATATAAAGTACAACGTGGCAGCTGCCTGCAATGAAGATGGCGAGCAGCTTTATTGTTTTTCAGCGCTAGTCTTATACAGAACCTGAAAAAAGGAAGCAGCTATAAGATAGCCGCTTCCTTTACATATTCTGCGGCATTTTTGCCTGCGAGTCTGCCTGTAACAAGCGCAGACGTTATGTTGTATCCTCCGGTATATCCATGAATATCAAGAATCTCTCCGCAAAAGTAGAGACCGTTCATCAATTTGGAAGCCATTTGTTTAGGGTGTATTTCTTTTACGGATACACCTCCGCCTGTTACAAATGCTTTGTCGATGGACAGTGTTCCATGCACGTTGAACTGAAACTGCTTGCAGTCTCTGACAAATCCGCGCAATTTCTCCATAGATAAGTTCGCAAACGTCACCTGCTGGTCAATTCCGTTCCGCTCTAATAAAAAGTGAAGATATCGTTCAGAAAGAAATCCTTTTAATACATTTTTAACGGCCTTTTTAGGTTCTGCTTTCAACAGCTTAACCGTTTGCTGGAATAATTCCTTTGCATTTTGATCAGGAAAAGAATCGATGCTCATTGGAATGGAAGTTGTTTTGAACTTTTTCATTGCTTTTACAACATACTGACTGCAGCGCAGGACAGCTGGGCCTGATATGCCGAAGTGGGTGAAAATCATGTCCATTTGGTGAGTCTTTATGACTTTTCCTTTCGGATTCAGGACACTTAATGCAACATTCCTGAGCGACAGACCCTGCAATGTTTTTTCCTGAATGAATGGTTCATTTGAAGTAATCGGAACTTCTGTAGGAAAGAGCTCTGTAATGGTATGGCCGGCTTTTTCAGCCCAAGCATAGCCGTCACCCGTGCTTCCTGTGTGGGGAACACTTTTACCGCCGACTGCAATAACTACAGCATTTGTGCTGATGTACTCTCCGTTCTTTAAAAGAACTCCCGCGGCTTTGCCTTCTATAAAATCTACGGTTTCAACAGGTTCATTTGTCCTTATTGTCACATGGAGTTTTTTCAGCTGATCCAGTAAGGCATCTACAACAGACTGAGCCTTATCTGATACAGGAAACATCCTTCCGTGATCTTCTTCTTTCAGCTGTATGCCAAGGTTTTCAAAAAAGCGAATGATATCTTCATTGCTGAATTCTGAAAAAGCGCTATATAAAAATCGTCCATTTCCCGGGATATGCTTTACAATTTCATCGATCGGCAGACGGTTCGTTACATTGCAGCGGCCGCCGCCGGAAATCGCGAGTTTTCTTCCGAGTTTATTTCCTTTATCAAGCAGGAGTACATTTGAGCCTTGTTCTCCGGCAGCAATTGCCGCCATTAAACCAGAAGGGCCGCCTCCGATAATAACCACATCATATTTCATTTGCTCACAACCTTTTCTTTCAGGAAACCTGATTTTCTAACCTATTATAGCTGAAACTGGAAGAAATCAAAATACGGCCTTTTTATAATCTGATAAGCTGTGTACAAACATTATTGTTATGGGTGTTTATTGTGTTAAAATAGAAAAGTTGAATCTTCAGAGAGAAATTGGTGATTTCATAAATGTCGAATAAATTGTTAAGAGGGACGTTAGTATTAACGCTAGGCACATATATTTCTAGAATATTAGGGATGATTTATGTCATTCCATTCTTTGCCCTGATCGGTGAAGACGGGGGGGCACTTTATCAGTATGGATATGCCCAATATGCGGTATTTCTGGGGATTGCCACAATGGGGTTTCCTCAGGCGGTTTCAAAATTTGTATCAAAATATAATTCCATCGGTGATTATGCAACGAGCAGGAAAATGTTCAGAGTCGGTATATTCGTCATGTTTGGAACTGGTTTTATAGCGTTTGCCATTCTTTATTTCTTGGCTCCTTTTTTTGCTGAAAGTGCATTGGGACAACAAGAACTTGGAAATACTACGGTTGATGACGTGGTTTTAGTTATTCGGATGGTCAGTCTTGCTTTGATTGTTGTTCCAATCATGAGCTTAATACGCGGTTTTTTCCAAGGCCATCAGTCAATGGGGCCTACTGCTGTTTCTCAGGTGATTGAACAAATAGTCAGAATTGCTTTTTTGCTGATAGCCGCTTATCTCGTATTGAAGGTTTTTAATGGAAGTCTTGTAACGGCAGTAGGGTTTGCAACGTTTGCCGCCTTTGTCGGGGCAATAGGTGGATTGCTTGTCCTTTTCATTTACTGGCAAAGACGAAAGCATACGCTTGAAGCTATGAGAGAGAATCTGGTGCCTGTCAGTGATATTACAACAGGCGGAATGTTCAAAGAGCTTTTCTCGTATGCAGGTCCATTCGTATTCGTTGGATTAGCGATTCCATTATACGGTTATGTAGACACAAATACTTTTAATAGAGCCATGACATCAGCCGGTTTTGCAGATATTTCGGCGAATATCTTCTCAATTGTCACGTTATATCTGCCAAAGCTTGTCATGATTCCAGTATCACTGGCAACGGCGTTTGGTTTAACACTTGTACCTACTATTACTAAGTCATTCGTAGATAAAAACATGCCGTTGTTGACCCGGCAGATCGATCAGGCATTTCAGATTATCATTTTCTTAGTATTGCCTGCTGTTGTAGGACTGGCTGTGCTTGCAGAACCTGCATATATGCTTTTTTACAACGATAACCCTGCAGGTGCAGAGCTGTTAAGATGGTTTGCGCCAGTCGCGATTCTGTTTTCATTCTTCACGGTGACTGCAGCTGTTTTACAAGGAATCAACAAACAAAAGCTTGCTGTTATCTCACTGGCCTTAGGATTAATCATTAAGATGGCTGTTAACGCGCCTTTGATTGTGATGTTTCAGGGACTTGGCTCGATCATGGCCACTGCCCTTGGCTTTGGAGCTTCAATCATTTACAGCTTTGCCATGATTCACCGTCATGCCAAGTATTCCTTCAGGCTTCTTTTTAAAAGAACCGTTTTCATTGGAATACTGACAGCCTTTATGGCAATGATCGTTTCTGTGTCGCAGTCCGTGTTGTCTATTTTTATTGATTATTCAGATGGGAAGATTCCGTCAACG
This sequence comes from Bacillus sp. F19, assembly GCA_023823795.1. NCBI lineage: Bacteria > Bacillati > Bacillota > Bacilli > Caryophanales > Bacillaceae > Bacillus > Bacillus sp. F19. Next base: position 4,027,868 of record CP085710.1, on the reverse strand, counting down.
ATTATTTTAATCATATCGATAGGTCTTGGAGCAGGTGCTTATTTATACATTGCCTACCGGTCTCATTTGCTTGAAAAGCTGTTCGGAAATCGTTTTTCATTTTTAAATCGAAAGAGGAAGGCTGCTGAATAAGAGCCTTCCTTTTTAATAGGTCAGGAGCAGATTGTTTATGAGAATAGATAAATTATTATCAAACATTGGCTATGGCAGCCGAAAAGAAGTAAAACAGCTTTTAAAGACAGGTGCCGTAAAAGCGGATGGAGTCACTATTAAAGATGCCAAGACACATGTTGATCCTGCTGAACAAAGGATAACCGTGCATGGGGAGACGGTGGATTATAAGGAGCATATTTATTTAATGCTGAATAAACCAGGGGGCTATCTCTCGGCCACAGAGGATTCTGTGCAGGAAACCGTTATTGACTTGCTGGAAATGGAAGACGCCGTTTACAAGCCGTTTCCTGTTGGGCGTCTTGATAAAGATACAGAGGGGCTTCTTCTGCTTACAAATGATGGCCAGCTGTCACATCAGCTGCTGTCTCCTAAAAAGCATGTACCGAAAACGTATTATGCATCAATCCTTGGAAAAGTAACTGAGGAGGACGCTGCGGCTTTTAAACAAGGTGTAGAGCTTGATGATGGATATGTTACAAAGCCGGCATCTCTTGTGATTCTTTCTGCAGACGAGCAGTCGGAAATTCACATTACCATCACAGAAGGCAAGTTTCATCAGGTGAAACGAATGTTTGAGGCTGTCGGGAAAAAAGTAACCTATTTAAAAAGAATCAGCATGGGCCCGCTATTGCTTGATGAAAGCCTGGAGTTAGGCGAGTACCGCGAGCTTACAGAAGAAGAAGTGGAAGCATTGCAGTATGCTAAAGCGGTTGAATTATAAAAATACATTCCGATAACGTTAAATCAGCAGAAAAAAAACCAGCCACCTTATTTGGCTGGTTTTCTTATGTATACAAAACGTTTCGATTTTCCATTGTTCAGTCTCTTTTTAAGAAGACATTTTTCTAACCTTCTTTTGTGTAATTGTCCATTTGCCTCTGCTTGGGCTCCGAACCAGGTCATTATACGCTAACACATTTAAATCTCTTTGAATGGTTCGTGGTGTAATACCAAATTCGTCGACAAGCTGCTGAGTTGTCACAGTACCTCTTTCATGGATAAACATGTAGACAGATTTGATACGAGTTAGCATACGGTTTGTTGAAGGTTTCAAAAAACCACTCCTTATCATTTGATCGTACGGCATAGCCTACTACAACCTACGATGTCCCCTACTGCAGATGTTACTGTTCTTATTTATCTAATGAACGCTACATCAATATTTTACACGATTTCGACAGCTTCATACTAGTAAAATACTCGAATTAACAAAAATTTTACATAGTTTTAATCTAATTACATAAAATTAAAACTTATATATCATATTTTACTATATGTAGTTAATTCTGAATAGTATGACATTTTTGTGTTTTTATATGAAAAAGCATCCATCTTTAGTATGGATGCTTTTAGGCATTTTATGAAATAATTTTCTAACCGTTAAAAAAATCCTTAATAGGCCGAAAGTTTTCAAAATTCGGCTGTATCAATTCATTTTTTGACTGATAAAATTGCTGTTTCAGATTGGGCTCGGAAGAAATCAAATTTTTTATTCAGTAAAACTCCAATAAAAAAAAACCAAAAGTCCACGACTTTTGGGTGAGCCTCTTTCACTTCCTGCGCAAAAAACTATTAATGCCCGCCCAGGAAAACCAACTGTATAAAGAATAAAACAGCGAAAATGTAAACAAACAGATGAACTTCTTTCCATTTCCCTTTTGCAATTTTCATAAGAGGGTATGAAATGAATCCAAGTGCAATGCCCGTTGCAATGCTTGATGTAAGAGGCATGCTGATAATGACAAGAAACGCAGGGAATGCTTCATCAATTTCATTCCAGTTAATTTTTGCAATGTTGCCCATCATTAAGCTTCCGACAATAATTAATGCAGGTGCCGTGATGGCAGCAATTCCAGAGACAGCGCCGACAAGCGGACTGAAGAAAGCAGTTAAACCAAATAGTACAGCGACAGTTAAAGTCGTAAGTCCAGTACGTCCTCCTGCAGCAACCCCCGCAGAAGATTCAATGTAAGCCGTTGTAGGACTTGTTCCGAACATCGCCCCAACTGTCGTTGCAGCAGAATCAGCCAATAGGGCTTTGCGGGCGTTTGGCAGTTCATTGCCTTTCATTAGACCTGCTTGCTGAGCTACCCCAATCATTGTTCCAGTTGTATCAAAGATAGTAACAAGCAGGAAAGAGAATACAACGCCATAAAGGCCATGCTGAATCACTTGCCCGATTGCTTCAACAGGATTTAAGATGATAAATCCTTCCGGCAGGCTCGGCATGGAAACGAATCCTTCTTTAAAAGAAAGTTCCCCAGTAAAGAATGCAATAATACCAGTAATGATCATCCCGAAAAAGAGGGCGCCATGTACATTTAAGCTCATTAATACAAGCGTAACAGCAAGTCCAACAAGTGCGAGGATGACAGGAGGAGAAGTCAAATCTCCAAGCGTTACAAGGTTTTCCGGATGATCCGTTACAATTCCAGTTAAACGCAGGCCGATAAAGGCTATAAAAAGACCGATTCCTGCTGTAATGCCATATTTTAAATTAGCCGGAATCGCTTCAATCAATTTTTCGCGGAACGGAGTTAAAGATAAGATCAGAAAAAGAATACCCGCTACAAATACGGATGCAAATGCAATCTGATAGCTGACTTGATGACCACCGACAACTGAATAAGCAAAATATGCATTCAATCCCATACCAGGAGCAATTGCAATTGGATAGTTCGCTGCAAGCGCCATCCACAATGTACCGACAATAGCGGCGATAATGGTTGCTGTAAACACCTGGTCAAAAGGAACACCTGCGTCTGCAAGGATAATAGGATTAACGACGACAATGTAAACCATAGTTAAAAACGTTGTAAGTCCTGCCAGCATTTCTGTTCGCACAGTCGTTTGATTTTCTTTTAATTTAAACATGAGAGCCTCCAATTAACGAACATTTTCACAAAACATTTATAATAATATTCGTTTTTTAGGTAAAATGCAAGGGATTTTCATTTTGTATCCATTTTAGTTTCTTCTGTCCAAGCTTTCTTATGTCCGCATCCTTTGGTATCTTACTAGGTAAGGACCTATTGAAATAAATATGAAAAGGGGTTTAAAGATGGATTGGATGCAGGAAGTTTTAAGCAGGAAAGAAGATTTCATTAAAGACACTCAAGAATTTTTGCGCATTAAAAGCTTGCTTGATAAAAAAACAGTCAAGGCAGGCTCTCCATTTGGAAAAGGAATTAATGAAGCTCTGACTCACATGCTTGAAAAGGGAGAAAAAGACGGATTTATTTCAAAAAATCTCGAGGGCTATGCCGGTCACCTGGAAATGGGACAAGGGGAAGATATCGTCGGAATTCTGTGTCACGTTGATGTTGTGCCGGAGGGTGACGGCTGGAGCAGTAATCCTTTTGGGGCGGAAATAAGAGACGGAAAAATCTTTGCACGCGGAGCCATTGATGATAAGGGTCCTACAATGGCTGCATATTATGCAATGAAAATCGTAAAAGACCTCGGATTGCCATTGAACAAAAGAGTCCGCATGATTCTTGGAACAGATGAAGAAAGTGACTGGGGATGTGTGGACCACTATTTTAAACATGAAGAAATGCCTGCACTCGGTTTTGCACCTGATGCAGATTTTCCGATTATCAATGCTGAAAAAGGAATCATCGATGCAAAGCTTACATATTTCTTTGATAAAGCACTAAGCAGCAAAAGCGGGACAAAACTGCTTTCTTTTCAATCAGGAAGGCGCTTCAACATGGTTCCTGATCATGCTGAAGCTCTAATTCAGTCTGATGATGCACAGGGGCTTACAGAAAAATATAACAAATATTTAAACCAATATGATATAACAGGCAGTGCTTCTGAAGAAAATGGAGTGCTTACACTTAAAGCTGAGGGTGTTTCGGCACATGGAAGTTTGCCGCACACAGGCAAGAATGCCGGTCTGCTCCTTTCCCTTTTCCTTGCAGATGAAGAATTGGATCATAACGGGAAACGATTTATCAGACAAATTGTTGCCTTCTTCAGCAATGACACGAGCGGTGAGAAACTTGGCATTCAATGTGAAGATGAAGTGAGCGGCCCGCTTACTGTGAACCTTGGCATCATTTCTTATGATAGTGAAAAATCAGGAGAGCTTGGTGTGAATATCCGCTACCCTGTAACTGGTGATGTTGAGCGGATTTCCGAAGGATTGAAATCCATTACCGAATTTCAGTTAGCATCTCTAAGTGATTCAAAGCCTCATTATGTTGATGCAGAGCATGAATTAATTCAAACACTTAAAAAAGTGTATGAAGAACAAACAGGGGAGCGTGCTGAATTAATAGCTATAGGTGGCGGAACCTATGCACGTTCTCTGAAGGCTGGTGTGGCGTTTGGCCCGATGTTTCCGGGAAGACCTGATGTTGCTCATCAAAAAGATGAATATGTCATCATTGACGATTTGCTTAAAGCTACCGCCATTTATGCACAAGCCATTTATGAATTGGCAAAATAATGTTAACGAATTCCGCCTGTTGTGGTAGGATGAGTGAAGAAGCTTTTTGGCCGCTCTCTGTTACCGGAGGGCGGTTTTTCTGGGAGTTTTGCTTTTTAAGAAGGCTGCTCCCCGAATATCAATTTCGTATTTAAAAAGGGTTATGTGTTCTTCTCTTGTTTAAATTTGAAAGTTAGAAAAGAACCTTAAAGAAAGAAGGCTGTTGTTTTGGAATATTCATTGCAAAGTGAGCATCGTACAACTAGAGTTCACTTTTATTCTTTTTATTTTTTAGTTTTTTTTGCTTTCGGTTCGCTATTTCCGCTGCTTCCTGTGTATCTGAAAGACAGTGTCGGGCTTTCTGGAAGTCAAATAGGAATGATCATGAGCATCAGTCCGGTTGTAATGATTTTGATTCAGCCTCTGTGGGGGATTTTGAGTGACATGACACAAAAACCGACTGTTTTATTAACGATTGCGCTGACGCTTGCAGGGATTTTTGGACTTGTTTTTTCAATGATAGATACATATATTTGGCTGATTGCCATTGCTTCGCTCCTTGCGATTGTACAGAGTGCGCTCATTCCATTATCAGACAGCATCTCAATGAATTACGTTCAAAAAACAAAAACAGAGTACGGTTCGATCCGTCTGTGGGGTGCGGTTGGATTTGCGGTCGCCGTTATGGCTGTAGGACAGCTTTCAGAGCTTTTTTCATTAAGTATGATTTTCTATGCGTTTGCCCTTATTTTATTTATTGCTGTGTTTTTCGCCTATCAGCTTCCGAATGAAACGAAAACAATGCAAATCAGCATCAGGGAAGGAATAAAAGAGCTTGCTAATGTCCCAAGGTATTTCTTGTTTTTATTTGTTGCTTTTCTTGTGCTGGGACCAATCTTAGCAAACAATATTTACTTTGGAATTTTTGTGGCAGAGCTTGGCGGGGGACTGACAGGGATAGGCATAGCCTTTCTTCTTGCAGCAGGCAGTGAGGCGCCTTTTATGAAATTCGCAAGCAGCTGGATCAGCAGACTTGGGATGATGAATATTCTTATGATGGCAACTTTTATTTCCAGCCTGAGATGGTTTCTGTACTTCTTTGAGCCTCCGCTTGGAGTTGTTTATTTTACAACCATCGCTCAAGGATTGTCTGTAGGCCTGTTTATTCCTGCAGCCCTTCAATATGTTAGAGAGCTCGCGCCGATTTCTGTAGGGGCGACAGCCATTTCCCTCTATTCATCAGTAGGGAATGGTCTCGGAAACTGGTTTTGCACATTTTTCGGAGGTTTAATCCTCGAAGGTTTTTCTATCCTATATGTCTATTTGTTTTTTGGTATTCTTTCAACGGTCGCGTTAGCTGTATTAGCGATTATGAATATAAGAATGAGAAAAGCTGCTCCGGAATAAGTGCCGGGCAGCTCCTTTCTGTTGCTTAGTAAATTATAAAAGTCAAACGGTTGTGGATACTGAAATAAATGTATTTACGTCAAGCCCGGCGCCTAGATCCTCGGTCAGAACGAATCTGCCTATCGGAGCGGGCCTTGGCGCCTGCGTTTTTGTTCTTATTCCTGGAGAAATAAATCACTTGATAAATAGCGTTCACCTGTGTCGCAGGCGATGCACACGACAACATCATCAGGAGTCAGGCGTTTCGCTACTTCCAGTGCAGCAAAGCAGGCGGCACCAGATGATGGGCCGACTAATATGCCTTCTTCGGCAGAAAGACGGCGGGTAATGTCGTAAGCTTGTTCGTCTTTGATTTTGAATATTTCATTATAGACGTTCTGATTCAGAATGTCAGGTATGAATCCGGGACTTGTGCCTACAAGCTTATGCTTGCCTGGCTTACCGCCAGACAGGACAGGAGATCCTGCAGGCTCAACAACGTGAACCGTTAAATCAGGATAATGCTCTTTCAGCCTTTCGCCAGTTCCTGTAATCGTTCCGCCTGTACCGGCAGTTGCCACAAATGCAGACAGTTTTTTGCCAAGCCCGTCCATTGCAGAAATGATTTCAATGGCGGTTGATTTGCGGTGTGCATCTGAGTTTGCTTCATTATCAAACTGCATAGGAACAAAGCTGCCCGGGATTTCTTTTGCAAGTTCATTCGCTTTATTGATGGCACCAGTCATTTTCTCATCGCCAGGAGTCAGCACGACTTTAGCGCCATATGCTTTCAATAGATTGATTCGTTCCTGTGTCATCGTGTCAGGCATAACGAGTATGGCTTTATAGCCTCTTGCAGCAGCGTTCATTGCAAGCCCAATGCCAGTATTGCCTGAAGTCGGCTCAATAATGGTGGAATTCTTATTTAAAAGGCCCTGTTTTTCAGCCTCTAGAATCATATTTAATGCAGCTCTGTCCTTTACACTTCCGCTTGGATTGAAAAATTCAAGCTTCAAATAGACGTCCGCTCCGTTTTCAGGATTCAGCCGATTTAATTTTACCAAGGGAGTATCGCCAATTAAATCTGCTATATTTTCAACTACACGCATTTATATCAGCTCCTTTATTTGATATGATAGCATATATTTTTTCGGCAGCCATCCAATGCGCATGATTATATTCTTGCCTGTACCTTTGATAAGATGAAAACGAAAGGGATTTTTCTCGTTTGTGGATAAACTATAAAAAAAAGTTGAAAGATGTTTTATTTCGGCAGAAAAAAATCAAATGTTGGCTGCAGGGCATTATGATCAATAGCATAAACAGCCTTCAATGTGAATAAGGAGACTGACATGACAGCTTTGAAACACTTTTTTATAGGTATATCACTTCCTGAAGAATTGGCAAAATCCATTTATAATCAAGCGTCTTCTTTAAGGGAAGAAAAACATTTTAAAACTTGGGTGCATCCGCTTGATTATCATCTTACTCTGGCATTTTTAGGACATCCACAATCAGAAAATCAATTAGAGCAGGTGAAACATGATCTTGAGAAGACCCTTGTAAATAATCATGCCTTCCAATTGCAGACAACCACATTCCAGACGTTCGGGAGACCGCAGTCACCAAGGATTTTCTGGCTGGGAACAGAGGATTCAAAAAAGCTTGCAGAGCTCAGGAGCCAGGTTTATCAGATTTGCAAACATGCTGATTTCAAACTGGATGCGCGCCCGTTTACTCCGCATGTTACCGTCGCAAAGAATTGGATCTCAGAAGAAAATTTCTTAAATCAGCGGATAGCTTCACCTGAACAAATGAGTTTTACCGTGACTAGTGTGGATCTCTTTGAGACAAAGCTTGATAAAAATCCTAAATACCATTCCATACACAACGTGATGCTGCGCTGAAAAAGATTTGCCTGTCATCCTGTGTAACAACAAATGCAAAGCAGGGATAACTATGAAATGGATGAAAATATTAATTCAAATTGCTTGTTTATATCTTTTTTACCTGGCCGGAGTTTTTATACAGCGGCATTTGCAGCTATCTATGCCCGGAAGCATTATCGGAATGTTTCTGCTGTTTTTCTGCCTTTCTTTAAAAATGATCAGGCTCCCGATGTTAAAAGAAGGAAGTTCTATGCTGTTAAGTCATTTATCACTGCTTTTTATACCGGCCACAGTCGGTTTAATCGATCATTTTGATCTGTTCAGCGGTAAAGGAATCGTAAGTGCGCTTGTCGCTCTTTTCAGCACGGCCGTGGTTATGATTTCGTCCGCTGCAATAGGTCAGCGGCTCACCATGAGAACGGAAGCTTCCGAAAAAAGCGGAGAAGTTTAATGTTTTCAGCTGTCCTTTACATAGTGTTAACGATTGTCATATATGCTGCCATGAGGCAGCTCTATAAAAAATATCCCCTGCCTATTCTTGTGCCTATAGCGACATGCACTTTTTTAATCATTCTTCTTTTATTGAGCACTGGAACGACTTATTCAGAATACTTGAAAGGCGGAATCTGGATTGATCGGCTGCTTGGACCTGCGGTTGTGGCTTTGGCCTATCCTTTATATGAAAGCCGCCGTATTCTGAAAAAATATGCCTTTACTATTCTAGCAAGTGTTTTTGCAGGAAGCATCATTGGCATAGGCAGCGGAACACTTCTTGCAGGGCTTTTTCATGTGGATGAGGAGCTGATTTTGTCTCTTGCCCCTAAATCAGTGACAAATCCAATTGCAATGGATATCGCAGACATGATGGGCGGTATACCGGCGCTTGCTGCAATCTATGTCGTCATTGCAGGTGTTTCAGGCGCAATGTTTGGACCGTCTTTGCTGCAGCTTTTGGGCATTCATCATTCAGTAGCAAAAGGGATTGGACTTGGTGCAGCATCGCATGGCACAGGTACGGCAAGAGCACTGGAGCTGGGTGAGCTTGAAGGAGCCATCAGTTCGATTTCGATGACTTTATGCGCCATCTTTACAGCGATAATTTGTCCGCTGCTCGCACCATTTATTTTAAGCATCCTATAAGGAGTTGAAAAAAATTGGCTCAACTAATCAAGATCCATTCTTGCATTTCAAGGTACGAGATGGATTTATACCGCTACCAAAGCCAATTTCTGCGTTTAAAGAAACAGCAATGGCAAATGATCAAGCTTGCTTATGAAAATAATGAGTTTCAGCAATTTGTAAGACCTCATACAGAGACAATGGATGGGGAAGAGGGGAAAGAGGAAAAAAAATTTCTCAGAAAGGTCCGTAATATATTAAGGAAAAAAGAAGAAATTGTTTCATGCGATTTGAACATTCCAGCTGCTGAGAAACAAGCAGACACAATGGAATTCATCTTTCACTCCGTTCCGCAATCATTGGATGAATTAAAAGCGAAATTTATGAATCACATCTTTCAGTTCCAAATGAAATGGGCCACGTCTACCATTCGTGAAAAATCATATGCAGATGCTTCTTTTTATGAAAATGAGAGATTGCTTGAACTTCTTCAAAAATTGCCTGATCAGCATCTCATTATGTATAATCCTGTTTTCAAAATAAAAAATACGTCCATTGGGCTTGATCCGATATTAATCAGTCCTGGAGAAATCGTATGTATCCATTATCTCGAAGGGGGACAGCACGACGTTATTGAAGGCACAAGTGAACGCTTCTGGACAGTGAATCCGGGAGATCATGAAAAAAAACAGCTTTCTCCTTTAATCAGTTTGAATCGAACAGGAACAATTGTTAAGCAATTACTAAGAGAAAGCAAGATCGATCTGGAAGTGAAAAAGGTACTGCTGTACAAAAGCGGATTCATCGAGTTTCCCCAGGCACCATATGATTTAACACTTGTAGATAAAAGGAATTTCAGCGGATGGTTCCAATTTTACAGAAATTCCACAACGCCAATTAAGCATGAACAGCTGAAGGCTGCTGAGATACTTTTGTCCCAATGCTTGATTGACTCTTTTTGCAGAAACGATTAATGCGCCGGCAGGCGTATTTTTTTATAGATTCGTACATACAGTTTCACTAAAAAAAGCTATAATTTTACTAGACTGGGAATATCTACAGATATTCATGAAATCGCTGAAGATAATGGAGATTAGGATGAAGAACAGCATATACTTTATCATTAACCCCCTTGCCGGGAATGGCAGATCATTACGTGTTTGGAAAAAGGTAAAAGCTGAACTCGAGCTTAAATCTATAGACTATCGTTCTTTTTTAACTGACTATTCAGGTCATGCAGAAATTCTGGCCAGGCAAATAGCGACGATTCAGGATTATCACTTGAAGACGGTTATTGGAATCGGCGGAGACGGCACGATTCATGAAATCGTAAATGGGATGAGTGAATTTAATCATGTGCAGATAGGGTTTATTCCAGCTGGATCCGGTAATGACTTTAAGAGAGGGTATGGCCATTCTTCTAAAGAAGCTTCATCAATTTTCCGCGGGTTAAAAAGGCAAGTAAAAACATTTGACCTAGGTCAATATCATACAGGCCAAGTGAACCGTTTCTTTGTAAACAGTATTGGTGCAGGGTTTGATGCATATGTTGCGAAGCTTTCAAACGAAATGGAAGTGAAGAAACTAATGAATAAATTACGGGCAGGTTCTTTAATTTATATAGCGGCCCTGCTGAAAGGGCTTATGAATTATCAGCCAAGTACCGTCACATTGACTGTTGATGAAACGGATCACGTGTTTGAAAATGTCTGGCTTGCGGCAGTATGCAACCACCCATTTTATGGGGGAGGCATGAGAATTTCTCCAGCTGCAAAACCGGATGATGGTGTACTTGACCTCATCGTTGTGCATGATTTATGAAGATTAAAGCTGCTTCTGCTCTTTGGACTGGTTTTTGCTGGGAAGCATACACGGCTGAAAGAAGTTCATACGTTCACGGGAAAGGAAATAAAAATTGCTGCAGCTGCTCCGCTCATGCTTCATGCGGATGGAGAATACATAGGGGAAACACCGGTCACAGTCACATTGAGACCTAAAAGCATAAAGTATTATACGTGAATCTAATATCAAGTTGTTTCTCAATGGGTATACTGATGTGATGAAACAACTTTTGCAGGCAGGTGACTAAAATGTTATCGGTACAACGTGCATATCATGCATACCTTGATGAAATGGACTTAATTACAATCCTTATCCCAAAAGACATGCAGTCCTCTGACAATAAAACATTTTTTCTTTTGGATGGCGAAACCCGGCTGAAGCTGCAATGTGAGCGTCAGCAGGATATTGAAAACAGAGTTAAATATCAATGCAGACTGGATTCATCCATAAAACCATTTGGAAAATTGTGTGAAATATGTGATGAACTAGATAATAAAACAGATCTGCAAATCGGTGCAGTTATTCGGACGGATGAATTTGATGACCACTTTTATTATGAAGGGGATGACCTTGGGGTCCGTTTCAGCAAAGACTCTGTAACAATGAAGTTATGGGCTCCGACTGCGACAGGTGTACGGGTGAAATTACTGTTTCCAAGCGATCATCGGGAGGAAACTCTTCCACTAAAGCGAGATGACAGCGGAATTTGGGCAATCGAACTGAAGGGTAATTTTGACAGCGTTTTCTACACTTATCTCGTGTGTGTTAATTTAATTTGGAATGAAGCGGTTGATCCATATGCAAAAGCCGTATCCATGAATGGCGTTTATGGAGTCATCGCAGATTTTGGTCAAACAGTGGTAGAGAAACGAAAACCAGCTCCTCTTGCTCAATTAACGGATGCCATTATCTATGAAGCGCATATACGTGATTTTACCATCCATCCAAACAGCGGTATTAACCAAAAAGGCAAATATGCAGCATTCACAGAAACTGACACAAAAACAGGGATGGGAATGACATCAGGCATATCCTATCTGAAAGAACTTGGCATTACCCATTTGGAATTGCTCCCTTTCAACGATTTTGAAGGAGTCAATGAGCAGAATGTTCTGGAGCATTACAATTGGGGATACAACCCGCTTCATTTTAATGCTCCAGAAGGCAGCTACTCATCTGACCCGGAAAATCCATATACAAGAATAAAGGAATTAAAAACAGCCATCAAGGCTATTCATGCAAACGGCATAAGAGTCATTATGGATGTGGTTTACAATCATGTTTACATCAGAGAAAATTCCTCTTTTGAAAAAATTGTTCCGGGATATTTCTTTCGTCATGACCAGAATGGGCTTCCTTCAAATGGTACTGGAGTAGGCAATGATTTTGCTTCAGAAATGAAAATGGCCAGCAAGTTTATTGTAGATTCAATCACTTTTTGGCTGAAGGAATATGATGTTGACGGTTTTCGCTTTGATTTAATGGGGATATTGGATATTCACACAATGAATAAGGTGAACGATATTTGTAAGCGGTTAAAACCTGATATTCTTATTTTAGGAGAAGGCTGGGATTTGCTTACCCCGCTTCCATATGAAGAAAAAGCCATCATTGCAAATGCGGGTAAAATGCCTGGCATCGCATTTTTCAACGATCAGTTCAGAGACAATATTAAAGGAAGCACGTTTGAAGTGTTGGACAAAGGATTTATTCTTGGCAACTCTGGAAATCCGGAAATGCTTGCAAAAATCATGAGCGGTTCTATTGCACATTTCACAAGTCCTGCACAATCCATCAATTATGTAGAATCGCATGATAATCATACGCTATGGGATAAGATGAATTTGTGTCTTCCAAATGAGCCAGTTGAATATAAACGGTTTAGGCAGAAGCTTGCTGCGGGTATGGTCATTCTTGCACAGGGAATTCCATTTCTGCATAGCGGGCAGGAGTTTTACCGAACAAAACAAGGCGTGGAGAACAGCTATAACTCACCTGATGAGATCAATCAGCTAAACTGGAATGAAAGAGAGCAATATGCAAATGATGTCAGATATATTCAGCATCTTATTTCTCTGAGGAAGTCTCATGGAGCATTCAGGCTAAGGTCCTCACAAGAAATAAGCAGACATTATCAGATATTTATGAATGGGGATGGCATTTTCGCGTACTGCTTAAACGATGTAGGTGCGTATGGGCCATGGAGAAAGATTGCGGTTATTCATTGCAGTCATCGAAATGGCAAGGTTATACCTCTGCCCTGGAAAGGTGAATGGGAACTTGCCTCAAGTCCATTCATTTTTCAGAGAGAAGTAAACTCAGCCAAGCATGTAAGCGAATCATTTGAGGTGAAAGAAATAGGGACTTTTGTCTTATTCCAAAAGTAGGTTTTCGGTTTTTCTTGACTAAAATTGCTTGGAAACGATAAAATTTAAAAGGATAGCTATCTGTAACAGATTTTTCATCTTAGAATAGCTGTCTTTTTTAATTGACTTAATGAAAAATATATAAGGTGAAGGAAACAGGCTGTACACTTTATTCGATCATGTTCGCGTGTGCCCTGATGCTTTCCCTATTCCAAACTTATAAATGAAATGTTGGGTTGAAATTGAAGGTGAACTGGTTGGAACAACTACTAGGAAGCGAGTGGGAGCTATCTCCTGCTGGCGGAGCAACAGGCGATGCATATTTTGCACAGCGAGAAGGGCAAAAATTGTTCTTAAAACGAAATAGTTCTCCATTCTTGGCCGTTCTGTCTGCTGAAGGAATTGTTCCTAAGCTGGTATGGACAAAAAGGCTGGAAAATGGCGATGTTATTACAGCACAGCACTGGCTAAGCGGACGTGAACTGAAGCCAAGTGATATGAAAGGTGAAAATGTAGCGGAACTGCTGCATAAAATCCATCATTCCAAGGAACTGCTGGATATGCTGAAACGTCTGGGAAAACAACCGCTTACTCCTTCAATTATTTTAGAGGATTTAAAGCAAACGGTTGAGTTCGAAAACTTTTATCTCCCAGAAGTCATGCAGGCTATTCATTATCTTGAATCCAATCTTCCATATGTGGATTGTGATGATAAAGTTGTCTGTCATTGTGATGTGAATCATAATAATTGGCTGTTATCCAATGATGAACAGCTATATCTGATTGACTGGGACGGGGCCTTAATTGCAGATCCAGCAATTGATATCGGCATGCTTTTATACTGGTATATCGACGAAAAAGACTGGGAAAGCTGGCTTTCTACATATGGCCTGAACTTGACCGATCAGCTTCTTGGGAGAATGTTCTGGTATGTGCTTGCGCAAACGATTACTTATACCCTTTGGTATCGCGCAAAACACAATGAAAAGGAAACAAATGAATGGCATAACTACCTGCGTCAAATGATTTCTAAGTTAAATTAAGAAAATGAATCAATATCATCAATCCATTGTGTAAGAACATTTTGCTGAGATGTTATATATGAATTCAGTTCTGAAGAATTTTTTCCATCCTGACTGTAAGAATAAATATTTTGCAGTACGTTTTTTAAATCCTGATGAATGTTTGTATTCACCATCAGTGATTTGATGACACGCTCCAGTTGTTCACATTCTGCAACTGTTCCGCAGCAGTCACTTTGATGTTCTGTCAATATATCCTTTAATAATTCAACTTGATGCTGATATTCCAGCGGCATGGCAAGCACTCCTTTACAGATTCTTGTCTTAACTTGTGCAGGAAGAAGCCATTTCATTCTGAATAAAAATGACCAGATCCAAGCAGGGCCTGGTCATTTTTTGTTGCAGTTAAATCCGCTCAGCTATTTGCTTTTGATTTTGCCTACGCTTATAAAACCTTGATTTACACGGATAAACCTTAGATTTATGCTGATAGAACTCAGGTTTGCGCTGATAAAACCTATTATAAAATACAGATTTTAACATGGAATTTCTCTTGCGCACCCACCCATTTCATGATATCTTTTATGGCGACATTAAATCGATAGAGGTGTGCATCATGCGATTGCGGAATAAGCCGTGGGCCAATGATTTCATTGCCGGGCATTCAAATATTGTGATTCAGAATCCTAAAGAGTATAAAGGAAAATGGAATGAACTTTTTGGGAATGATAACCCGATCCATATTGAGGTAGGGACAGGAAAAGGGCAATTTGTTGTTGGAATGTCTAGCGCTAACCCAAACATTAATTATATTGGGATTGAATTGTCTGAAAGTGTCATTGTTGGTGCTCTTCAAAGAGCAGCCCAGGCAGAACGAACAAACATTCTGCTCCTCAATGAGAATGCAGAGGATCTGACTGACATTTTTGCCAAGGGCGAAATTGAGAGAGTTTATTTGAATTTCTCTGATCCATGGCCGAAGACGAGACACGAAAAACGGAGATTAACCTTTAAGGCATTTCTTAAGAGATATGAAGATATCTTGGTTGATGAAGGTGAAATTCATTTTAAAACAGATAATCAGGGATTGTTCGAGTATTCACTTCAAAGCTTCTCAGCCTATGGACTGCTCTTAACATATGTAAGCTTAGATTTGCACAATAGTGAGTATGAAGGCAACATCATGACGGAATATGAAGAAAAATTTTCACAAAAAGGGCAAAGAATTTATCGCTCTGAAGTGAAATATATAAAAAAGTAACCCATGTCCACGGACGCGGGTTTTTTTGTTATGATGGAAACGGAGGGGATAATATGGAAACTTTAAAAATAGGTCAAACAACGTTAACATGGCTTGACGGCGGGGTAACTTATCTTGATGGAGGCGCAATGTTTGGGGTCGTTCCAAAACCGCTCTGGTCAAAAAAATATCCTGTTAATGAGCTCAATCAGATTGAGCTTCGCACAGATCCAATCCTTGTTCAAAAAGAGGGCATCCATTTGCTGATTGACAGCGGCATTGGCTCAGGAAGACTTACCGATAAGCAAAAGCGGAATTTTGGTGTGACAGCCGAATCAAATGTAATCGCTTCATTAAATGAATTGGGTCTGAAAGCTGAAGATATTGATTATGTCCTGATGACGCATTTGCATTTCGATCATGTTTCCGGTCTGACAAAGCTTGAAAATGATGAACTTGTGTCTGTATTTCCACATGCAAAAATCATTACTTCATCTATTGAATGGAATGAAATGAGAGAACCTAATATTCGTTCAGCCAATACATACTGGAAAGATAATTGGCTGGCAATCGAAAAACAAGTCGTTCCTTTTGAAGGAAAAACAGAACCAGTGCCAGGCATTGAAATGATTCACACTGGCGGCCATAGTGACGGTCACAGCATTGTTAAAATAGAAGATAATGGAGAAATGATTCTTCATATGGCAGACCTCATGCCGACGCATGCCCACAGCAATCCTTTATGGGTGCTTGCATACGATGATTATCCAATGAATTCAATACAGCAGAAGCAAAAATGGCTCGGGTTTGCCAATGAAAAACAGACTTGGCTGTCTTTTTATCATGATTCTTTTTACCGGGCAATCAAATTCAATGAAAAAAAAGAAATCATCGATAATGTGAAAAGAAATCGACCAGAATAAAAAAATGGCATGGAGAACAGTGTCTCCATGCCATTATGCATGTTCAGTCTGGTTTTTTATGTTATGGCTTATGCAATTTGTTCTACGTGAAGGATATTCCCGCTTTTTGCATCTACAAAAGCTTCATATTGTTCGAGCTCAGAGTCAGCCGTTCTGGTAATTCCCGCTTTGTAAATACTGTATGTCTCTCCAGAATCGGTATAGGACTCGCGGATTGTATAAATCCATGATCCATTGATTGGACCTTTTTCCTTAAATGCATTTTTCACAACAGTTAGAGCTTTTTCAGAAGTAATATATGCCGGCTTTAATTGATCCTTAAATATGTATGCAGCAGCCAGGCCAATTCCAATACCAATGAATGCTTTTCTGCAATTCATAAACGATCTCCTCCATCCTTAACACATTGATTTAAGTATACAGAAGATTCCTTTTCTTGTTAAGTGTGGTTATGTCTTTTTAAGAAGCAGAATTTGTTTGGAAAGCCTGCTATCTTTACCGGAACTTTTCTTGGCAGGGCTATCAGAATGGTTTGGTTAATAAAATGAAAAACAGGTGGATAAAATACACGCTGATAAAATTCCAATGCAGGTAGTTTTATTTCTGATTTTGGCTGATAAATCCTGAAAGTTGGTTGATATGTCCTAATCTGCCTGTCGGGTCTGAACAGCCGGTTTGCTTTTATTTAGTAGCACGAAAGGATAACTTTCTGTAAAATAAAAGAATACATACGTAAAGGGGATATGATGGATGAACCAAGAGACGTTAGAGCTTTTTAAGACATTGACGGAGCTTCCGGGTGCACCGGGTAACGAGCATGCCGTGCGTAAATTCATGCGTTCAGAGCTCAGCAAGTACTCAGATGAGATTGTTCAAGATCGGTTAGGCAGTATTTTTGGGGTGATGCACGGTCAATCAGAAGGTCCCAAGATTATGGTTGCAGGGCACATGGATGAAGTAGGGTTCATGGTAACGGGTGTAACGAAAAACGGAATGATAAGGTTCCAGACGCTTGGAGGCTGGTGGAGCCAGGTGCTTCTTGCACAGCGCGTTGAGATCATAACAGATCAAGGGGCGATTCCCGGAGTAATCGGATCGATTCCACCTCATTTATTAAGTGAAGATCAGCGGAACAAACCGATGCAGATTAAAAATATGCTTGTTGATATTGGAGCGGATTCAGATGAAGATGCAGCAGAACTGGGCATTAAGCCAGGACAGCAAATTCTTCCTGTTTGTCCATTTACTCCAATGGCCAATCCTAAAAAGATTATGGCTAAGGCATGGGATAACCGTTATGGATGCGGATTGTCGATTGAATTGTTAAAAGAGCTGAAAAACGAAACACTTCCAAGTACTCTTTATTCTGGTGCAACCGTACAGGAAGAGGTAGGGCTTAGAGGAGCACAAACCGCTGCCAATATGATTCAGCCTGATTTGTTCTTTGCTCTTGATGCGAGTCCTGCCAATGATATGAGCGGAGCGAAGCATGAATTCGGCCAGCTGGGCAAAGGCGCCCTGCTCCGTATTTTAGACCGTACAATGGTGACACATAGAGGAATGAGGGAATTTGTTTTAGACACGGCAGAATCAAACAATATTCCTTATCAGTATTTCGTGTCACAAGGCGGAACAGATGCAGGTCGTGTTCATACTTCAAATGATGGTGTTCCTTCTGCAGTTATTGGCATCTGCTCGCGTTATATTCATACAGCAGCTTCTATTGTCCATATTGACGACTATGCTGCTGCAAAAGAATTAATTGTCTCGCTTGTAAAAGCTTGTGATCAAACGACATTGGATACAATAAAGCAGAATTCATAAAGTTAAGAAGCGGAAATCACTGAGGTGGTTTCCTTTTTTAAGAGATAAGAAAGTATAAAATTTTGCGCAATGATGACAAGCGGAATCGCCCTCCCCGGCCAGAACAAAATCTCACAAAAAAGTCAGCCGGTTTCTTATCTGTCATGCCCGAGCTAAACGTGCGCTTGCGCTTTTCTTTATATAAAGGAGAAAGAAATAGATGAAAATAGCTATTGGAACCTTAAATCCGGCCAAAGTTAATGCGGTAAAGGCATCTCTATCTGATTTTGAGCAATTTACATTCAAAAGTGTCAAAGTTCCATCTGGAGTATCTGACCAGCCGTTTTCAGATGAGGAAACCATACAAGGCGCCATTAACCGTGCAGAAAATGCCAGGGAAATGGAGCAGGCTGATCTTGGCATAGGTCTTGAAGGAGGTATCATTGAGACAAATCAAGGTTTTTATTTATGCAATTGGGGAGCCGTTGCAGGAGGCGATATCAGACCAATTATTGCAGGCGGCGCCAGAATCCTTCTGCCTGATGAGGTTGGTAAGAAGGTGAAGTCGGGCGTTGAGCTTGGAATCGTCATGGATCAATATGCGAATCAATATAATGTCAGTCATAATGAAGGGGCAATCGGGATATTTACAAATGGCATGGTGAATCGGAAAGAAATGTTTACTCACATTTCTAAGCTGTTATTTGGCCAATATTTTTACATGCATAAAAAGAGCAGCGGCAGATAGGCCGCTACTCTTGTTCAAAAAGATAGGATAACACTGCAATGGCCTGATCAATTGTTTCTACCGTTACATCAGCTTTGGAAGAAAGTTCTTTAAGCGGGTGATGCAGGTTCACCGGTCTTATGATAATTAACGGTTTTTTGCTGGATAATGCACTTGTTGCATCCATTGCAGTATTCCACTGTTTATATTTTTCTCCAAATAAAGCCATTACAATATCCGCTTTATCCATCAAAACTTTTGTTCTGAAATTATTAATTCTGGATGCAGCTTCGTCTTTTAAAATAGCATTTGGCTGTGAACCTAATATTTCTTCTCCAATAAAATCAGACCGATCATGGTTTTCCATTGGTCCTGTAAAAGTTACCGGGAGATTTTGGGCCTTCTTTTTTACTTCGTTTCTCCAATTACTATGTATTTCTCCTGCCAAGTAAACATTTATATTCACTTAAAAGTTCACCTCTTTTTTAAAAATTCATTACCCTGTTTTTCTTTTCATAAAACAAAGCTCTCTTGTCAAGTCTAAAATGAAAGAGTTATTATAGAAAAGGGTCTTATTTTCCTATTGAATAAGGAGGGTTTTTCTTGAAGAAAATTCTAGCAGTCATGATCTTTGCTTTTCTTTTTTCCTTATTAGCCTGTTCAATAAATGAAGAAGAAATGCAAACTGCAACGATAGATCAGACAAAAAAGACTTTTACAAGCAAGCCGGCTGCTGCCAATGAAGAGAGCGGGTCTTTTAAATATCATTTGCCGGAAGGCTATAAAGTCGCATCTGCAAAAAATAATAACTTGATTTTCAAACGGGAGGATGAGCAATTTATACTATTTGTAAATGATAAAGAAAAAGAGGACAGTACCGTTTTTTATGATTCGCTGCTTGAGCAATATAATGATCCAATAGTAGAAGAAACCTTTAAGGATAAAGATCGATTCGGATACGTACTTGTGGATAAACTTGAAGAGGATGAGTATGAGGTTTCGGCGGGAATCGGCGGAGTTAAAATGACAACGCAAACAGACGGCCGCAGTGTTGCAGATACAGCCGAACAAATGATGGAAATTGTGTCTTCTGTCAACTATTAATAATAGAAATCCCCCTTTGCTCTGCAAAGGGGATTTTTTTTACTGAAGGCTAAACTATTGGTAACTCAAGGATACTTTTGGTATGATGCGATATGATGAATGCACAAATTGGAAATGATATTATTGGAGGTTTTAACAATGGAAAAATTACAATCAATGGCTCATTATAACGAGGTAATTCAAAAAGAAAACGTGATTCTTATGTTTTCAGCTGACTGGTGTCCTGATTGCCGTTTTATTGACCCGTTTCTGCCGGAACTGCAGGCTGAAAATAACAAATTCACATTTTATTATGTAGACAGGGACGAATTTATCGATCTATGTGCTGAATTAAATGTATTCGGAATTCCTAGTTTTGTCGGATTCCACAACGGACAGGAAAGTGGCCGTTATGTGAACAAAGACCGTAAAACGAAAGAGCAGATTCAGGAATTTATAGACGGATTATCATCATAAAACAGTTACTAACCGGTAGGGAGCGGAATGATTCATGAAAATGACTTCAAGGAAAATGGCGGAGACAATCAAGGAGCGCTTAAAACATAAAGACTGGACGAGCCATTTTGATAGAGAAAAGGATCAATTGCGTGTTGAAGATGATGCTACTAAAAAAGGCATCACGATATCTCTGCCTGGCATTATTGCAAAATGGGAAGAGAAAAAAGATGCGGCTGTTGATGAATTGGTTTATTACATCGAGGAAGCTTTGACAGTTATGAATGAGGAACAGGAACTGACAGGCAAAGAAAAAGGGATTTTCCCGGTTATCAGATCAACATCTTTTCCAGTCGAATCCTCTGATGGCGTTTTGCTGATACACGAAAAACATACAGCTGAAACGAGAATCTATTATGCGCTTGATCTTGGGAATTCCTATCGTTTGATCGATATGAAAATGATGGAAAGAGAGAACTGGACGTTCAGCAAAATTAAAGAAATGGCAAGGTTCAATCTCAGGTCCCTGCAAACAAGTGTAAAAGAAGATCATGCTGCAGGAAATGTTTTTTACTTTTTAAATGCCAATGATGGCTATGATGCAAGCCGTCTGCTTAATGACACCATCCTTGATTCTTTCCATGAAAAAATGCAGGGTGCGATGGCCATTGCAGTACCGCATCAGGATGTTCTGATTATCGCAGACATCCGAAATGATACAGGTTACGATATTTTAGGCCAGATGGCCATGAGCTTTTTTGCAAGCGGCAGGGTCCCAATTACAGCTCTATCTTTTCTGTATGAAAACAATGAGCTGGAACCTATATTTATTCTTGCAAAGAATCGGGCAAAAAAGGAAGAGGAAGGTAAACAATGATGCGCGTATTTTATAACAAAGAAGGTGTAGGCGATACACTGATGATTTCAGCGGCTGAATTGCCGCCAGAAGACAGAGCGTTTGTAAAAAAGGGAGATGCAGTGCGAATTTACAGCAGTGCCTCAGGCGAAACGGCCGGATTCAATCTTTTTAACGCATCTTCTTATCTTGAAATTGAGAGCAGCGCCGGGGTTATTGAATTGACTGAGAATCTGCTCAGCAAATTGAATGAATGCCTTAATCAAAATGGATTTGAGGAACAGCTGCAAGCTGATCTATCACCCAAATTTGTAGTTGGGTTCGTAGAAACAAAAGAAAAACATCCAAATGCCGATAAATTAAGCGTATGTCAAGTTAATACAGGCAGTGAAAAACTTCAAATCGTGTGCGGTGCACCTAATGTAGACAGCGGACAAAAGGTTGTTGTTGCTAAAGCCGGAGCAGTTATGCCAAGCGGCCTTGTGATAAAAGATGCTGAGCTCAGAGGTGTTGCATCAAGCGGCATGATCTGCTCTGCGAAGGAATTAAATCTTCCCGATGCTCCTCAGGAAAAAGGAATTTTAGTTTTAGATGATCATTATGAAATCGGCACAGATTTTTTTAAAAAATAATGGACTCCCATAAACCTATTGTCTAAATCGAACAATCTATTTAAAGATGAAAAAAGCCACTAGGAAATTTTCTAGTGGCTTTTTTCATCTTTAAAAGATAGGATTAACTGTTACAATAGAATAGTAATTAAGAAGAAACCTTTGAAAGAGTGGTTTTTATGAGTTGGTTTTCAAAAATGATCAATTATTTCGCCGGTGAAACAGAGACAGATAAGCAATTAGAACAAGCAGCAGCTGAAAAAAGGCAAATTCCAGAACAGCAGCAACCTGTACATAGAGCACCAGTACCGCCCAAAACTCAAACTTCGAATGTGAAAAATGTAGAAACAAAAGTAGCCTATCAATATCCTAAAGGAAACTTCAAATTTCCGATGATTCCTGATAATCAAAAAACTCGTTCAGAACCTAGAAGGAAAAGTTCAGCAAGTGCAAAGATCGAAAGAACGAAACCTCAAAAACTTAGCAGCACAGGGCATATGCCGGGAAAAGCAGCCAGAATAAAGACAAATACAGATTCAAAGAGGCCTTTTCATCCAACAGAGATTCCTTCGCCTATTTACGGCTTCAGGCCTAGAGACAATCAAGAACCATTAGAGTATCGAATTAGTCCAAGAGATGAAGCAAATCAAACTGGCAGCGAGCCGGGTTCAAGTTTATTTAAAAGCTTTCAGCAAGCCGCTCAATCTACTGAATCCGTTCTGTCAAAGTTAAATGAACATAAACGTGCTGAGCTCCTGAAAAGAGAAGCTGCGAGAATGAGGGAAATCCAAGACGTGAGAATTCCGGCAGCAGCCCTGCATGAAAAGCTGGAAAAAGATGATCCAGCCATTTTAAAAACGGAAGCCGCGGATTCTGTATCTGAAATCATTCCAGAAAACAGCTTGCAAAAATCAATTATTCCAGATAAAAGTCTGGATAAAGAAAAGGAAACCCCATTTCTTTCCTTTGCATCTGATGAAGATCATGAAGAAATCAACAGTGATACTGTTGAACATGTAAATGTAATAACAGAAGATACACTCACGCTGCCATATGAAAATAAAGAGGTAGCGGTAACGGCTGAGGAAACAGAAATCGTTATGGCTGAATATGCACATCCGCCTATAGTAAAGTCAGAAGAAGACTTCAGCCTTATTGATGAAAACGAAGAGAAACAAACGCTCACTGAATGGACGCCAAACGAGGAGCATGCAGAAGTTCCAGAGCCAGACGTTCTGACTGCAAGCGACGATGAGCTAAAGCTGCATACGGCCACTGCTGATAAGCATCATTATGAAAAGGAAGAGGAAAATCGTGTAACAGATGAACCAGCCATTAACAGAACTGAAAGATCGAATGAAAATCCTGCAGAAAAAGTGATAGAAAATCGATCAACAAGATCAACCGTTCCGTTTAATGTCATGATGTTTGGAAGAGATAAACAAAAAATCCAAAAGTCAGAAGGCTCTTCGAATTCTGGATCATCCTATCTTTTCCCGTCATTGCAGCTTTTGAACATTCCGCCTAAGGAATATGTAGATGATGTGGATTGGCTTAGAGAACAAACAGAATTGCTGAATGTGACGCTTGAAAACTTCAATGTAAAAGCAAGAGTTGTTCATGTTACACAGGGGCCTGCTGTGACACGTCTTGAAGTCCAGCCTGAACCTGGAGTGAAAGTAAATAAGATTACAAATTTAACAGATGATATCAAACTGAGCTTATCAGCTAAAGATATCCGCATAGAAGCGCCTATACCCGGCAAGAACAGAATCGGCATTGAAGTTCCGAACAGACACAGCAAAATGGTCTATTTGCGAGAAATCTTAAGAAGTGCGGAGTTCAGAAATAATCCATCTCCGCTGACGGCTGCCCTGGGCCTTGATATTTCTGGTCAGGCTGTTGTGACAGATCTTAAAAAAATGCCGCATGGACTAATTGCTGGAGCGACTGGTTCCGGTAAAAGCGTGTGTATTAATACAATCCTGGTGAGCCTTCTGTACAAAGCTTCCCCTCATGAAGTGAAGCTGCTTCTGATTGACCCAAAAATGGTCGAGCTAGCCCCGTATCACAATGTTCCTCATCTAGTAAGTCCGGTTATTACGGATGTAAAAGCTGCTACTGGAGCATTGAAATGGGCTGTAGAAGAAATGGAAAGAAGATATGAGCTATTTGCTCATGCGGGAGCAAGGGACATTTCCCGCTATAATGAACTTGCGGCAAAACATAATAGCGGTGAGCATATGCCATACTTGGTCATTGTCATTGATGAGCTTGCTGATTTAATGATGGCAGCTCCTGCTGACGTAGAAGAAGCGATCTGCCGCATTGCTCAAAAAGCAAGAGCGTGCGGAATTCATCTAATAGTTGCTACACAAAGGCCTTCAGTTGATGTCATAACTGGATTAATTAAGTCAAATATCCCGACCAGAATTGCTTTTTCTGTATCATCTCAGGTTGATTCACGGACAATTATTGACTCAGCCGGAGCAGAAAAATTGCTCGGTAAAGGGGATATGCTCTTTTTAGAAAATGGCACATCTAAAGCTGTCCGTATTCAGGGGAATTTTGTATCAGATGAAGAAATTGAACGGGTCGTTAACCATGCCAAAAAACATATGAAGCCGGTCTTTTTATTTGAGCAGGAAGAATTGATGAAAAAGTCCAGTATAGAAAGCGAGGAAGATGAACTGCTGCTTGAAGCGTGTGAATATGTGGTTGATCAGGGAGGGGCATCTGCATCAAGTCTGCAAAGAAGATTCAGAATCGGCTATAACCGTGCAGCAAGACTTATGGATATGATGGAAAAGCAGGGAATTATTTCAGAAGCAAGAGGAAGTAAACCCCGTGAAGTCCTAATTTCTGAGCAGGACCTTGAAACCATTCAGGAAAGCGGAATGTAATGGAGACTGGGTCTGGAGAGCTGATGATATCCAAGCATCATATAAACAGAAGAACTCACAGTTTAGGGGAAATATTCTTCGAAACAAAAATATTTGTCTGAAGAAGGTATTATCTTCAGGAATTGGGAAAACTGCTTTTAAAGCAGTTTCCCCAATTTTTCTTCTCGATTTAAGACATACTCAGAAGCAACTGCCCGTAATGTTTAGAGGATCAGGAAAACATTTACATTATATTCCGCACTTGCCAAGTTCATAGATATCGTATAATATGCATTGGGCAGGATAAATTGACCCGCCATGTATTTATTTAAAAAACCTAACATGTCTGATTTATGTGTCATTCATGAGCAGCCGCTTTTCTTATAGTTATCTATATTGCATTCTGCTATAATGTTAAATCGTAAGCTATACTACATATCCGCTATCTTATGCATTCTAATTAAACTTGGAGTTGCAAATTGAGATAAGAATCATATAATGTCAAACAGATAGACGTTTGTTGGAGGTTCTATTTATGACTGTTTACCATTTCGTTGGAATAAAAGGGACTGGAATGAGCGCCCTTGCACAGATTCTGCATGATATGAACTATGAGGTTCAGGGATCTGATATTGAAAAAACTATTTTCACTCAAATAGCTTTAGAACAGCGCGGTATTCCGCTTTTTCCATTTTCAAAAGACAATATCAAACAAGGATTAACTATTATAGCGGGAAATGCGTTTCCTGACTCGCATCCTGAAATTGAGGAAGCACACAGCCTCGGGCTTAAGGTGATTCGCTATCATAAGTTCTTAGGCGAGTTTATGGAGAAGTTTACAAGTGTCGGCATTACAGGTGCCCACGGCAAAACCTCGACTACAGGATTGCTTGCCCACGTCATTCAGGGAGCAAAGCCAACTTCATTTTTAATTGGAGATGGAACTGGAAGAGGCATGGAACAAAGCGAATACTTTGTTTTTGAAGCTTGTGAATATCGCAGACATTTCTTGTCTTATTATCCGGATTATGCGATCATGACGAATATCGATTTCGATCATCCGGATTACTTCAGCAGCATCGATGATGTGTTCAAAGCATTTCAAGAGATGGCTATGCAAGTCAAAAAAGGCATTATTGCCTGCGGTGACGATGAGTATCTTCAGCATATTCAGGCAAATGTGCCTGTCGTTTATTACGGCTTCAGTGAAGAAAATGATTTCCAGGCCCGCAATGTTGTAAAAGCGACTGATGGAACAAGTTTTGATGTGTTTGTCAGAAACACTTTTTATGCATCTTTTAAAATTCCGACTTTTGGCGATCACAGTGTACTGAACGCACTTTCTGTTATTGCGCTTTGCCATTATGAAGAGATTGATGCAGAAGTGATTCAGGCTCAGCTTCAAACGTTCGAAGGCGTAAAGCGCCGTTTTAACGAGAAGAAAATCGGCAATCAAGTTCTGATCGATGACTATGCGCATCATCCTACTGAAATCACAGCAACAATTGACGCAGCAAGACAGAAATATCCGGACCGTGAAATCGTTGCGGTCTTCCAGCCGCATACCTTTACACGCACACAATCGTTTTTAGAGGAATTTGCGGACAGCCTGCAGAAAGCAGATACTGTCTATCTTTGCGACATATTTGGCTCTGCCCGCGAAAACATTGGAAAACTGTCCATTCAAGATCTTCAAAATAAAATCGACCGTGCATCATTAATTGATGAAGAAGAAACAGCCGTCTTAAAGCAGCATGAAAATGGCGTTCTCGTTTTCATGGGAGCAGGAGACATTCAAAAATACCAGCAGGCCTACGAAAAGGCTCTTGCATAAAAAACATGGGCTAAAGCCCATATTTCAGTTTGTAGACAAAAGGCATTCGGATGAGCTCTATCCGAATGCTTTTTGTCATTTCTGGGGCTAATTTGATGTTTGTAGGCCTATTCGTTGACTATTTTTATACCGCTTTCGCTGGCTTCCATGTCCAGGATGCCAACTTTTTCAAGTTCATGGCAGCAAAAGTAAGCATCGCCTGCATGGACAATTTTTTGAGTCCTCTCAACGTTGTCCAACGCATACCATGCTTTTCTTTTGCATCTGCAAAGACACGCTCTATCGTTTCTTTGCGTTTTGCATAAATTGTTTTGTTCTCTTCTGTATGACGAAGGTGTTCAGCTTCATCTAAGTATTCTTGCCAGAGATGCCTTTCAATCAATTTCTGATGATTTTGGCTCTCCGTACATTGGCTTAGGAATGGGCAATTTTCACAAACCTTCGGATCGGAAGAGTATTGTCTGTATCCTTTTTTCGTAGTAGTTCTGTAAGGAAGCACTTGATCGTGCGGGCATATGTAACAATCAAAATGTTCGTCATACACATAATCACTTTTCTTGAAAAATCCATCTTTTGTTTTTGGCCGTGTATAAGGAAAAACCGGACGAATTTCTTTTTCGTTCAAATAGTGAGCAAGAGCAGGGTTCTTGTAAGCAGCATCGGCAGCAACAGCAGCAGGTTTCTTGTGAAGCTCAGTTACTTGATCAAGTAGAGGCTCGAATATTGCACTGTCGTGCACGTTACCAGGCGTAACGATTGTCCCCAGAACAAATCCTTTTTCGTCAGAGGCTGCGTGAAATGAGTAAGCGAACTGTTTTGTTCTTTCATCTTTTACGTAATAGCCACTTTCCGGATCCGTCGTACTTTCTTTAATCTCTTTCTCTTCCGGTTCAAATTTATCTGGGGGAAAAGGCTTTTTTCCGTTTTCTTCGCGGTCTAGATTGAGTTCGTTTTGGAGCCTTTCCTCATATGATTTCGTTTCTTTTCGTACGATTTTTTTCTGATACTTTCGTTTATTAGCACTAGCCTTTACGTGAGTTGAATCAATAAATACCTGTTCTCCATTGACCAGTTTCTTATCAATCGCCTCTTTTAAGATGCGGTAAAATATCTGCTCAAACAGATCTGTATCCTTAAAGCGCCGTTCATAGTTTTTACCGAATGTTGAGAAGTGGGGCACCTTGTCATGAAAACCAAAACCCAAAAACCAACGGTAGGCTAAGTTGGTTTCAATCTCTTCAATGGTTCTTCTCATGGATCGAATACCGAAAAGGTATTGGATGAAGGTCATTTTAATCAATATGACCGGATCAATACTTGGACGACCTCGATCTGCGGAATAGACTTTCTCTACTAATGGATAGATGAAAGAAAAATCGAGAGCTTGTTCAATTTTACGGACTAAGTGATCTTCCGGCACCAACTGTTCAAGTGTAATCATTTCTAGTTGATCGCGATTCATTTGATTATTTTTAGACAACATCCAAATCACCTCTGTATTGTTCTATTTTCATTATATAAAAAAACTGCCGACAAATCCCCCAAAAAGGGGGGATTTGTCGACAGTCTGAAACATGGGCTAAAGCCCATGTTTTTTTGTTTATATGCTTATTTCAGGTTTTCAGGATTTAATCCTTCTAATTCCTCAATTACAAAACGGCCGTCTTTACGGACTAGGACGCCGTCAAAATACATTTCTCCGCCTCCATATTCAGGGCGCTGAATGTTTACCATATCCCAATGAATGTTAGAATGGTTATCATTAAATGCATCGTCATAGCATTGTCCAGGAGTGAAATGGAAACTGCCGTCGATTTTTTCATCAAAAAGAATATCCTGCATTGGATGCTGAATGTAAGGATTCACGCCAATTGCAAATTCGCCAATATATCTTGCTCCTTCATCGGTATCGAAAATGCTGTTGATGCGTTCTGTATCATTTGCAGAAGCCTCAATAATTTTTCCATCTTTAAACGTAAGCTTCACGTTTTCAAAGGTAAAGCCGTTATATGGGGACGGAGTATTGTATGTAATTGTTCCATTGACAGAATCACGAACTGGAGCTGTATAAACCTCACCGTCTGGAATATTCATTTCCCCAGCACATTTAACAGCAGGAATGTCTTTGATCGAGAAAACCAAATCCGTTCCTGGACCTGTAATTCTTACTTCATCCGTTTTGTTCATTAATTCAGCAAGTGCGTCCATAGCTTTATCCATTTTTCCATAATCAAGATTGCACACATCGAAATAAAAATCTTCAAATGCTTCTGTGCTCATCTTAGCAAGCTGAGCCATTGAAGAATTAGGATAACGCAAAACAACCCATCTTGTTTTAGGGACGCGAATATCACGATGCACCTTTTGGCCAATTGTTCTGCCGTGCAGCTTCATTTGCACGTCAGGCACATCAGCATGCTCATTTATATTGTCTCCTGAACGAAGGCCGATATAGGCATCCATTTTGCTCATGACGTTTGCTTCAAACTCGGCCATCATGCCATACTGTTCCTCCTGTCCTCCGAGCAGGAGAGCGCGGTCAACCTGCTGATCTTTAAGAGAGACAAATGGATACCCGCCTGCAGCATATGCTTCATTGACGAGCGCTGTAACTAATTCTCTTTGCAGGCCAAAGTTTTCAATCAGTACTTTTTCTCCTTTTTGGAGCTTGACTGAATAATTTATCAGGTTCTTTGCGAGCTTTTGAATTCGTGGGTCTTTCACTTTTTTTCCTCCCGGTATACGAATAAGTAATACATGTCTATTGTAACCGATGTCAGAAAAAAATTTAAAATATTTATTGAAAATTTAAAAACACGGCCATAATAGGAAAGGAATCCAAATTTTTTTGTAGAATACTAGCTTTATGAAAAATCTTTATGTTTATAATTAAATACTTGCGGGAAACAGTTAATATCGCTTATTGGAGGTGCTGAAGTTGGAAATTATTTTATACTTAGCTGTTGCACTAATTGCAGTTGCATTCACAGTACTGGTCGTTTACCTGTCTAAAACGTTAAAATCCCTATCCTCTACCCTAAACAATGTAGCCGGAACACTGGCAGGGCTTGAGAATCAAATCCAGGGAATAACGCTTGAAACGACTCAGCTGCTACATAAGACAAATGCTTTGGCAGAGGACATTCAGGAAAAATCAGAAAAGCTGAACACTGTTGTCTACGCGGTTCAGGGTGTTGGTTCATCTCTTCAGAATTTCAATGATTCTGTTCAGAAAGTATCAGCATCAGTTAGTACAAATCTTGAGAAAAACCAGGATAAAATCAACCAGGTTGTTCAATGGAGCAATGTTGCAATGGACGTTTGGGGAAAATGGAAGCTGAAAAAGCAGAAAGATGAGCGTCAGCAGAAACAGCCAAGTTTATGAATTCGTTTTAAAAAATATAAAATAAGAATCGCAATAGGGAGGAATTTATCATGAGTAAAGATGGAATCAACAGTAAAGATTTTCTTATCGGAACACTAGTTGGTGGAATAGTAGGGGCAACTACTGCACTATTCCTTGCACCTAAATCAGGTAAAGAACTTCGTGATAATATTGGTGAGCAGGCAGTGATTGTTAAAGAAAGAACAGGAAAAATCACAAATGATGCTTTAGAGAAAAGCAATGAATTTGCGGCACTTGCAAAAGAAAAGTCAGCTAATCTGACGCAGGTTGTTTCAGATCAGTCTTCTCAAATCATGAACAAAGTCCGTGATTTGAAAAGCTCTAAAGATCAAAATCAAGAGCAATCTGAAAACAATCCTGAAGACGTAAAGCTAAACTTGGCGCCTGAAGCAACAAGTGATGATCCAGAGCTTAACTCTTCAGTTCAAAGCCCTGTTAATGAAACGATTCAGCCATCTTCTGGTTCTACACAGCATGCTGAAGAATTAAAAAAGCAAGTAAACAAAGAAATTGAAGATGCAAAAGAAGCTTTATCAGAAAAAAAATAGTACAATGAATCGGCAAAGTTAATCGCTTTGCCGATTGTTTTTATTTTCAAATGAAATCATGTACAATAAACAGACCAACCTGAATTTAGGAGTGAATGAAACAAGATGCCGAAAACTAAGATTGATACAGTGGAAGAATTTCAGCAAATCGCTGATAGCGGAGAATCCTTTTTATTTTTCAAAAATAGCTTAACATGTCCGATCGCACAGACAGCCTACGAGCAATTCGAAGCTTTTGCGAAAGATCATGACTCGGTTAATGCCTATTACCTGAATGTCCAGGAAGCAAGACCGCTTTCAAATTATATAGCAGAAACTTACAGTGTGAAGCACGAATCACCACAGGCTCTTTTTTTCAAAGACAAACAGGTCACATGGAACGAGTCACATTGGAAAATTACAAAGGAAACGTTAACTAAAAACGTATTATAAAGCGGAGGATGGGACAGAGACTTTACTGCTCTGTTCCATTTTTATGTTATTTTTAATGTGAGTTCAGGACATGAATAGGAGAAAGTAAATGAATGAACGTGCTTTTGATCAATTATTAAATATTAAGACGGAAGGCAGCCAGAAAGGGTTCGGCAAGTCACTTCATTATCACCGCTATGAACCGACACCATATGCGGCACTGGAGTGGTTATTTCGTGAATATGAGCTGAAAAGCAGTGATCATGTTGTTGATTTTGGATGCGGAAAAGGCAGATCCAACTTCTATATACATTATTTAAGCAATGCTACTGTCAAAGGGGTCGAAATGGACAAGGCTTTCTATCAGGAAGCGATTAAAAATCGTGATCGTTATTGGAAGAAAGCAAGGAGCAGGAAAGGGCAAATCCAGTTTTATTGCTGCTTGGCGGAAGAGTATAAAATCGATCCGTCAGATAATCGATTTTATTTCTTTAACCCCTTTTCTAAAGAAATTTTTATGAATGTCATAAATAATATCCTGCAGTCGGTTGAAAACGCAAGGCGGGAGATCGAGCTGATCCTGTACTATTGCTCAGATGAGTATCTCTTTTTTTTAGAGAACCAGACAGCTTTTGAATTAAAAAAAGAAGTCGTTCTGCCTGGGTTTAATGACCGGAATCCATCTGAACGATTTTTGATTTATCGGCTGGATTATAAATAAAAGGTAATACAAATACAAAAGCCCGCCAAATTTGCAGCAGGCTTTTTAGATTTTGATCAGAACGATCTGCCTGTCAGGGCGGACAGCCGTCTCCTCTTTTTCTTGGTGTCCACCTACTAACTCCTCGGTCAGAAAGATCCGCCGGTAAAGGCTTTTCTGGCGGATCCATATCTGCCTGAGCAGTCGGTTCCGTTTTTCTCAGAACCATTTAATACTTAGCCGATCGCCAGGCAGCAATTCTTCATGAAATGCTGTTTCTTTTTCATTTTTTAACAGGAGGAATTCATTGCTTCCCTCTGATGGAATAGTCACATCGACATCATGAATCTGTCCATCAAGCATCGAGCGCTCTCCATGTTCCTGAATAACAGTGTCAATGACTTCAAAGGCGCCGCCTTTTTCGGATAATAATAAACCAACTACTGATCGGGTGCCAATATCCGATGCAAATGTATAAGTATCTTTTCTCAAAATGAGCACCTCTTTTATTAAACTATAAAACTCGGGAAAACAAGATAAATCAGTATTGTGATCACTCAAAAACACTTTATCACTTAAAAGCGTTTAAATGTTAAAGAAAAATGCGTGACAACACGAAGGAATTTGTATATAATTATCACTAATTACTAAAGAAAATGTATCATATTTTCTTTTTTTAAGAAAGATGGTGCAGCTTTGCATCACGCTAAACCACTAGTTTTGAAGGGATGCATGTACAAGCCGGATTTCGGCTTTTCATAAGATTTTCTTCAATTTTAAAAAACGCGAAAGGATGAGAGAGATGAGTAACGCCGAGTTAGAAGCATTGCGAGTGAGAGCAGAAGAGATTAATCTGCAGATTTTACAGCTGATTAATGAGCGAGGAAAGTTAGTACAGGATATAGGTAAAGCCAAGGAAGCGCAGGGCGTTAATCGATATGATCCCGTCCGTGAGCGAAGAATGCTTAATAAAATTAAAGAGAACAATGATGGACCTTTCGAAGACTCCACATTGCAGCATATTTTTAAAGAAATCTTTAAAGCTAGCTTAGAGCTTCAGGAAGACGATCACCGCAAAGCGCTTCTTGTATCACGCAAAAAGAAGCCTGAAGATACAATTGTTGATGTTAAAGGCGTCAAAATCGGCGACGGCAGCCAAGTATTGATTGTTGGGCCTTGTGCAGTTGAAAGCTACGAGCAGGTAGCTGCTGTTGCAGAAGAGGCTAAAAAACAGGGAATCCGCTTATTGCGCGGCGGAGCATTCAAGCCACGCACAAGCCCTTATGATTTCCAGGGTCTTGGTCTTGAAGGCTTAAAAATCTTAAAACGTGTTGCAGATGAATATGATATGGCTGTTATCAGCGAAATTGTCAATCCTGCGGACATCGAAACGGCTATTCAATACATTGATGTTATCCAAATCGGAGCGCGCAACATGCAAAACTTCGAATTATTGAAAGCTGCCGGTGCGGTTAAAAAGCCTGTTTTATTAAAACGCGGTCTTGCTGCTACACTTGATGAGTTTGTAAATGCAGCTGAGTACATTATTTCACAAGGAAACGATCAAATCATTCTTTGCGAACGCGGTATACGCACATACGAAACAGCCACTCGAAATACA
This sequence comes from Bacillus sp. F19, assembly GCA_023823795.1. NCBI lineage: Bacteria > Bacillati > Bacillota > Bacilli > Caryophanales > Bacillaceae > Bacillus > Bacillus sp. F19. Next base: position 3,994,534 of record CP085710.1, on the reverse strand, counting down.
CTTGATATTTCAGCTGTGCCGATTCTAAAACAAGAAACACATTTGCCGGTAATGGTTGATGTTACGCATTCAACTGGCCGCCGCGACTTGCTTATTCCTTGTGCTAAAGCAGCGCTTGCGATTGGTGCAGACGGGGTAATGGCTGAGGTCCATCCGGACCCTGCAGTCGCGCTGTCTGATTCAGCTCAGCAAATGGATTTCGATCAGTTCGCAGAGTTCATGAATGAAATTAGACCATTAACAAAAGTAAAAGCATAACAAAACAAAAATCAGGTGACTCAGAGTAGAATGTGTAAACATTCTATCTCCCGAGTCACCCTTTTTGATATTGACTTGCACTTTTCCTGTATTTTCTTTAAGATTAAAAACAGTGAAATTCATCATTGAGTTTGCTCAATCTTGAACAAAATAGATCTTCTTAGATAAAAACACTGTAAATAGTTTGCTTACGTTTTCATAGTATCGTATCATTATGTACATAAATCGTCATTATGGTGACATTTTACTTTAATAATTGTAAATGCTAACTATACATAGATAAGGAACCAGAAGGAGTGTAAGAAAATGAATAATATTACAATTTACGATGTAGCCCGCGAAGCAAATGTTTCAATGGCTACTGTTTCCCGGGTTGTAAACGGCAATCCGAATGTAAAACCAACAACACGCAAGAAAGTATCAGAAGCAATTGATCGTCTAGGCTATCGCCCGAATGCTGTTGCACGTGGACTTGCAAGCAAAAAGACGACAACAGTAGGCGTTATTATTCCTGATATTTCAAGCACATTCTATGCTGAGCTTGCACGCGGTATTGAAGATATTGCGACAATGTACAAGTACAACATTATTTTGAGCAACTCAGATCAAAACCGTGATAAAGAATTACACTTGCTTAATACAATGCTTGGCAAACAAGTAGATGGCATTGTTTTCATGGGCGGGAATATTACGGATGAGCATGTAGAAGAATTTAAACGCTCTCCTGTACCGATTGTGCTTGCTGCTTCAATTGATGTGAATGAGGTAACACCATCAGTTAACATTAATTATGAACAGGCAACATTTGATGCTGTTTCCATGCTGATTGAAAAAGGGCATAAACGCATTGGCTATGTGACTGGTCCAATGGAAGAACCAATCAATAAAGAGATGAAAATGAACGGATACCGCCGTGCGCTGACTGAAGCAGGAATTACCGTTGATGAAGACTTAATTACGGAAGGTGACTACACCTATGATTCAGGTCTAGAAGCCTTCGAAAAAATTAACGAATTATCGGATAAGCCTACAGCTATTTTTGCAGGCACGGATGAAATGGCATTAGGAGTCGTTCATGCAGCGCAGGATAATGGCTATGTTATTCCGAACGATATTGAAATCATCGGGTTTGATAATACGAAATTAGCAACTATGGTTCGTCCTCAATTAACAACAGTTGTCCAGCCGACATATGATATCGGTGCTGTAGCGATGCGCCTTCTGACTAAACTGATGAACAAAGAAGAAGTTGAAAATCATATTGTTGAGCTTCCGCATCGAATTGAAATCAGACAATCCACTAAAGCTTAATATTGAAGAGCATTGGCTGTTTTAGCTGATGCTCTTTTTGTTTTCTTTAATAATGAAAAAAGATGAAATCAGATGTTAGCCTTACCAAAAAGTAAAAGCATGGATTGTTTGGTCCATGCTTTTACTTATGTTTTTGGAAATGATAAAAATTAATAGGCTGCGGATTGTTAAATAAATATATTGCCCCTTTGTTCATGAAAGTGTCTTTCTGTCTTTTCCTTGATTTTGACGGAGTGGAAATAGAGCTTTCTCCACAGTTTGTGCGTTTTTTTCTTCTATTTCAAGCTTTCTTGGAATGGCTTTATATTGATCTTTGCTGTCTTCCCATATAGAGGGAAGGGTAACAGGTGCTTCTGGCTGCCAGCGTTTGATCCATTCCTCAGGAAGAGGTCCGTTTACAGTCTGCTGTTTCATCTGCAGCCAGATCATAGCCCAAGCCCGGGGGACGACTCTCCAAATATCATAGCCTCCGCCTCCAACCGCAATCCATTTCCCGCCGCAATATTGATCCGCAATTTCCTGAGCTATTTTTGGTATTTCCTTAAAAATGGCAGTTGTTGTTGCAAAATGGGTTAAAGGATCGTAGAAATGCGCATCTGCTCCATTCTGTGTAAGAATGACATCAGGCTTGAAGAAAGCGGCAATTTCTCTTATAGATTGTCTGTAGGCATCAATCCATGATTCATCTTCTGTAAATGCATCAAGCGGAATGTTAAAAGAGTAGCCATAGCCCTGTCCTGTACCCCGTTCGGTAACATTGCCTGTCCCAGGAAATAAATAGCGGCCCGTTTCATGAATGGATAATGTGCAGACACTTGGATCATCATAAAATGTCCATTGGACCCCATCGCCATGATGAGCATCTGTATCAATGTATAACACTTTTGCGTGATATTTTTCCTGTATATATTTGATCGCGACGGAACTGTCATTGTAAATGCAGAAGCCTGAAGCTTTTCCGCGGAAGCCGTGATGAAGGCCGCCTCCGAGATTCAGAGCCCGTTTAGCTTTGCCTTCCATTACGTGTTCAACTGCGGTCAAAGTACCTCCAACGAGCAGGGCGCTTGCTTCGTGCATGTTCTTGAAAATAGGTGTATCCTCAGTCCCGATTCCATAATTAAGCGCTTCTTTTGGATCTAATTCTCCCGAACCTGCTTTTTTGACAGCATAAATGTACTTTTGATCGTGAACAAGAGCAAGTTCTTCATCCGTCGCTATTCTTGGTGCTGCCAGTTCATCATCTGTCAATGCATTCATCTTTTTCAGAAGGTCATATGTTAATTCCACCCGCAGCTGATTGAACGGGTGATCCTGGCTGAACTTATATTGCTGAAAAAGAGGAGAATAGATGAAAATATTTTCTTTCATGATGAAATCCCCGGGATGTTAGGCCATAATACGGTATATCCTTCTTTATCAAGCTCCTCAATCAATGCCATGGGATTCATGGTCTGCACTCTGAATACAAGAACTTTGAACCGTTCGTCTTTGTCAGGATAAACAAGAACACTGGAAATGTTTACTTTGCTTTTTCTGAAAACATCAGACACCTCAGAAAGCATGCCCGCCACGTTTGGAACCTTTACCTCGATTTGGGAGCCGGGCTGATTGGCCCCTGTCAGCTGAACAAAGGTATGCAGCAAATCAGTTTCTGTTATAATCCCTACTAATTTTCCATGCTTAATAATAGGCAGGCATCCAATTTTGTGCTCATAAAAAATAGAGGAAATCTCCTCGACAAAATCAAGAGGATGACCTGTAATGACATCTGTTTTCATGATTGATTTTAAAGGTATATTCAAGGCTTCTTTATTTTCACTCAGCTGAAAGATGGAAGGACTTGCATCTTTAATGTCCCGGTCCGAGACAATCCCGGCAAGGAGGTCATTTTCAGCTACAATCGGGATATGGCGAATCCTGTGTTCAGCCATTTTTTTAATTGCTTCTGCAATTGTTGCATCAGGTGTGAGTGTCACAATATCTTTCTTCATGATTTGTTCAACTATCATACTTATAACCCCTTTGTTTTAAAGCGTGAACGAAAGAAGATCAGTACATAAACCGGTTTTTAAATCTGAGCTGATCGAACTGCTGAATTGAATCCTGATCCACTCTTTTTCCGATTTTAGCCATCAGGCAATTTGCTGGGTGGGAGCTGATTTCGGGCTCATCTGTTGCATACCACTCCAAGCCGCCGGCATTCATCATTTTCTCCATCACTTTCCGGTATTCCCACACATTAAGGCCTGTACCTTTTAAATCCCAGTGCCAATAGTACTCTGTTGTAATGGTAATATAATCTTCCATTGCATCATCCATCATGGAAACCATCAGGAGATTTTTTCCGGCAGAATAGCCCCGGTATTCAGGAATCACCTCGATTGCGCCAAGTTCAATCAGGTTTTTCATCTTGCCTTCTGACCATCTTTCCAGTGGATCTGGATATAAATATGTAACATACCCGACGATGGTATGGCGATTTCTGGCTATAATAATTCGTCCTTCTGGCAGAGCAGCTATCTCAATTAAAGCTTTGTGCTGCTGCTCAGGCTGTCTGAAAGCTACCAGCTCATGATGAAATTCAAGACCTGCCAGTTTCTCGGCTTTTATGGGACCTTCTATAATAAGCGGCCCATAAGGAGTTTTAATCTCTTTTGCGTTATAAGTTTTAGGATGTTCCATTCATTCACCGCCTTCTATTGATGCTGGACATAAATCTATTATACTAGAAAATACAATAAATGAAGCGTTTACATTTAAAAACTGTGATTTTTTTAAAAATTGAGAAAAGATAGAATCTGTTCTATAATAGAGAATGTATATACTGAATAAGGGGGAGTTAAGGATGAAGTTGGAAGCGCTGCCAGCAGCAAAGGGGAACCACAATCTAGAAGACTATGCTAAAGCCTACGAAAATTTTGATTGGGCAGAAGCAGAAAAGCATTTATCGTGGTCTGAAACAGGAAGAATTAATGCTGCATACGAAGCAATTGACAAACATGCAGAATCATTCCGGAAGAACAAGGTTGCCTTATATTACCGTGACCCTGAAAGAGAAGAAAAGTATACGTTTAAAGAGATGAAAGATCACTCAAATAAAGCAGGAAACATTCTTCGTCAATGTGCAGACGTAGAAAAAGGCGACCGTGTATTCGTCTTTATGCCAAGAACTCCGGAATTGTATTTTACGGTGCTTGGAGCAATTAAGCTGGGTGCCATTGTCGGTCCTTTATTTGAGGCGTTTATGGAGGGAGCAGTGAGCGACCGCCTGAAGGACAGCGAGGCGAAAGTCATTGTCACAACTCCAGAGCTTCTGGAAAGAGTTCCATTTAATGATCTGCCTGCTCTAAAGCATGTTGTTCTCGTAGGGGACAATGTTCATGAAGATGGTCCATACATAGATTTCTTAACAAGAATGAAGACAGCAAGCAAAAAGCTTGAAATAGAATGGGTAGAAAAAACAGATGGCCTGCTGCTGCATTATACATCCGGTTCCACAGGCAAGCCGAAAGGTGTTCTGCATGTTCATCAGGCAATGATCCAGCATTATCAGACCGGCAGCTGGGTTCTTGATTTAAAAGAAGATGATGTTTATTGGTGTACAGCTGATCCAGGCTGGGTCACAGGGACCGTTTACGGCATCTTTGGACCTTGGCTGCACGGAGCATCGAACGTCATCGTAGGGGGCAGATTTAAGCCTGAACAATGGTATGAAACGATCCAGAATTACGGAGTAACGGTATGGTACAGTGCACCAACGGCATTCCGCATGCTTATGGGTGCGGGGGATGAGCTGGTGAAACAGTTTGACCTTAGTTCATTGAGACACATCTTGAGCGTTGGTGAACCATTAAATCCTGAAGTTGTCAGATGGGGGATGAAAGTCTTTGCCAATCGTATTCATGATACATGGTGGATGACAGAAACGGGTGCACAGGTAATCTGCAACTATCCATCTATGGAAATCAAGCCGGGTTCTATGGGGAAACCAATTCCAGGCGTTCAGGCTGCGATTGTTGATGACCAGGGCAATGAAGTTCCGCCATACCGCATGGGGAATCTGGCCATTAAAAAAGGCTGGCCTTCCATGATGCATACAATCTGGAACAACAAAGAAAAGTACGAGTCTTATTTTATGCCTGGGGACTGGTATGTTTCGGGTGACTCAGCGTACAAGGATGAAGACGGCTACTTCTGGTTCCAGGGAAGAATTGATGATGTAATCATGACATCAGGCGAGCGCGTCGGACCATTTGAGGTCGAAAGCAAGCTTGTTGAACATCCTGCCATTGCCGAAGCTGGTGTAATCGGCAAACCAGATCCAGTCCGCGGGGAAATTATTAAAGCATTTGTTGCGCTTCGGGATGGGTACGAAGCAACAGATGATCTCAAAGAGGAAATTCGCAGCTTTGTTAAAAAGGGACTTGCTGCTCACGCTGCTCCGCGTGAAATTGAATTCCGCGATAAACTGCCAAAAACTCGAAGCGGAAAAATTATGCGCCGCGTCTTAAAAGCGTGGGAGCTCGACTTGCCGACTGGCGATTTGTCGACAATGGAAGATTAATAGCATCTATTAAAAAAGCTTGCAGACATTCTGCAAGCTTTTTTTGGGATTCTATTAATATGACTTTTGCATTTTAATGTGTTCTGCGCAGTACAGCGGCAGCAACGTCCATCCTGAAATCTGCGAATAAGGTCAGCCATTCGGTTTTTCTTCTGGAGGAGTCTGCTCTCCGGTATCTGCAGGTTTTTCCGGAGGCATTGGATCCGCGGGTTTTTGTACAGCTGGTTTCGGATCTTTGGGCTTAGGATCAGCAGGCTTTGTTGCCGGCTTCTGAGCTTGATAGGATCCGCTTGTTACGGTTGCAGAAGCAGGTGATTCTTTTCCTGCTACGTCAACTGCTGCTACATAGTAGGCAGCAGGTGAACCTCCAATTGAAGCTGACAGATTTTTCGAAGCTGGGATGCTTGCAACTTTTCTGAAATTCTTAGAAAAGTTACCGGCAGCATAAACGCGGTATCCTATTACATCTGAATCACCGTTCGTGTTCCAGCTCAGGCGACCGCCGCTGATTCTTACTCCGGATACTTGTGATGGAGCTGATCCGTTGTCTCGGATCTGATTTCCATCCGTTACAACGATATTGCCCCAGTTTGTTTTGTTTGGCAGCAGTTCTTTTAAATCGCTGAAGCTGCTTAAATTATGCTTTTGCAGAATTTCTTTTTTTAACATCACACCTTGCTGAACAAATTCAGAAGGAGCAGAAGGGGGTACCTGGTATGCTCTGTCTTTTACATAAACATACTTTCCTGATGTTAAGCTGTCATCTGTTTTTGTCGGAACAAACTTCGCATTAAAGAGGTCTGTAGCAACAAGTCCAGCCTGCTGGCACATGGCAGAAGGCAGATCCCCGGACAGTGCGCAATATGATTTCTGAACAATTCCGGCTGGCATTTTAAATGTTTCTTTCGGTGCAATAAGGCCCGGATTAACTTCATGGGCTGCATTCATCAGCTTTGACCATAAAAGAATGTTTCTGCGGCTGTAGGACATGCCTTTATAATCTTTTTCAACTGATTTAGGGGTGTCGTATCCCATCCACGTTCCAAACGAGACATTTGGATTCGTTCCGACAAACCATATATCTTTATACTCCTGGCTTGTTCCTGTTTTTCCTGCCCAGTCTGCACTGAATGAGAGATAGTTCTTAGCGGCTGTACCCGTTCCTTGTTTAATAACATCGCGCATCATATCGATTGTTAAGTAGGAAGTCTGAGGTGTAAATACATCAACTGCTTTTGATTTGTGCTGATAAATGACTTCGCCTGATTTTGTTTCAATTTTTTCAATGAGATAAGCATCGATAAACTTTCCGCCATTTGCAAAGGTTGCATAGGCATTTACGTTTTCTTCTACGGTTATGCCATTAGTAAGCCCTCCAATTGAAGTAGCTGGACCGCCATCATTTTTAGAGATAGTTGTGACTCCCATTTTCTTTAAATAATTAAGAGGATTTTGATCCATCACTTTTAAGTACGACTTAATGGCAGGTATATTATATGACTTTTCAAGTGCATAACGGGCGCTTGTAAATCCATGGAAGCGGCCATCGAAATTTTTAGGGTTCCATTCGCCGATTTGCAGCGGTACATCTGCAAGTACCGAACCTGGCTGGATGGCGCCGGTTTCCATTGCAGGAGCATAAGCAAGCAGGGGCTTCATCGTCGATCCGTTTGATCGGGGAGTATCTGTCGCATGATTGACTTGTTCTCTTTTATGATTTCTTCCTCCGACGAAGCTGATGATTTTCCCTGTCTTATTCTCAATTAAAACAGCTCCAACCTCAACGGGCTCCTGGACCTGTATTTTCTTCCCGGTATCTTTGTCTATCTTCACTTCCGTCTTATCGCTGCCGTAGTATTCATACGATTCAGCAATGGTTTTCATTTTGTCATAAATATCTTTTTGAATGGTTGTATGAATTTTATAGCCGTTTTGACGTAAGTTCCGGTCAGCAAGGGCTTTGTATTCTGCGTACAATTCTTTATTTTTTTTCAGTTCGTCCATTTTGTGGCCGTCTTTTTCAGCCAGCTGCGTTAAGATGATATCAACGGCGCGTTCTTCAATTTCGTAAGTGAGCCATGGATATTGTTCTATGGAGGAAGGCTTGGCTTTGGCCAGACTTTTCCTTAAATCAAATTTGACTGCTTCTTCGTATTCTTTTTGCGAGATGAAGCCTTTTGCATACATGCGTCTAAGAACAGTTTTCATCCTGGACGTTCCTGCATCTAGGTTTTCCTTTATTTCTCCCCTGTTTGTAAACGGGGTATAGCCGAATGGACTCTGTGGCAGACCTGCAATAAAAGCAGATTGAGGAAGAGTTAAATTCTTCGCATCCACACCGAAAATACCTTGTGCAGCGGCCTGAACTCCCGCTATATTTTGGCCGGAAGCATTTCTGCCCAGATCAGCTACATTCAGATAAGCCTCCAGGATTTCCTCTTTTTCAAAGAAGCGCTCAAGGCGGAGAGCAAGCAGGATTTCTTTTGCTTTGCGGTCAAAAGAAACTTCATCTGTTAGAATTTGATTTTTGATCAGCTGCTGTGTAAGTGTACTTCCCCCAGAACGATTAGAGGAATTTGTCACTTCCTGAAAAAGGGCGCGCATAATCGCTTTAGGAACAACCCCGTCATGCTCATAAAAAAATTCATCCTCTGTAGCAATTACGGCATTCTTTACATGCTTTGAAATTTCATCAATCTTTACTTCCTGTCTTTCAATATCTGCACGGAGCTTTCCTAAATACACCGAATCAGAAAAATAAATCTGCGAGGTTTCTTCGTAATTATAAATATCTTTTTTCATGGAACTATAAGTGCGGAGAGGTTCATCCTTAACCAATGATGCAAAGTACCCTGCGCCGAGTCCGCCGCCAAATGATGCGGCAATTAAACCGATGACAAGAAAGATCAGCATCAGGTTCCAGACGACCCCGTATGTAATGTTAAACCCTTTTACTGTTTTATATTTGTAAGGCATAAATTTGCTGTACCAAGTTTTGAGTTTATCCATATATTTATCATCCCCCCTATACAATCCACCCACTTTAATTATATCATATAAAAACAGTACTTTTGTATGATCTTGTCAGATGCTGATGAATCGTTTGACAAGGAACATTCTATATGGTAAAAAAGATTTATTAGAATTCGAAAATGCTTTGAATGGAATTAGTAGTGAACATCTCCCTGTTTTAGAAAGCTGATGGCCGATGAAAATCAGTACACAGATGAATCATGAATTACCTCCAGGAGCTTCTTTTGTGAAAGGCAGCTAATGCCGAATAGCGAAAGACGGTTAGAATGCCGTTATATATGCCGAGATAGGAATCAGTTTATCTTTTTCCTAAGTAGGGTGGTACCGCGTAATCACGCCCCTTCATTTTTGAAGGGGTGTTTTTTGTATTTTATGATAAAAAGGAGCTAATCAGAATGAGTGAATTATTGAATGATTTGCAGTTCAGAGGATTAATTAATCAAATGACAGACGAAGAAGGTCTGAGAAAGTTGTTAGAAGAGGAATCAGTAAAATTATATTCTGGTTTCGATCCTACGGCAGACAGCCTGCACATCGGGCATTTACTTCCGATATTAACTCTTCGCCGCTTTCAGCAGGCAGGACACCGCCCAATTGCCTTAGTCGGCGGAGCAACTGGCTTAATTGGCGACCCAAGCGGTAAGAAAGCAGAAAGGACGCTTAATACTTCTGATATTGTGCAGGAGTGGACAAACAAAATTAAAGATCAGCTTTCCCGTTTCCTTGATTTTGATCCCTTAAGTGAAAATCCTGCTACTCTAGCCAACAACTTTGACTGGATCGGATCTATGGATTTGATCACATTCCTAAGGGATGTAGGAAAAAATTTCGGTATTAATTACATGCTTGCAAAGGATACGGTGTCTTCAAGAATTGAATCAGGAATTTCCTACACAGAGTTCAGCTACATGATTCTGCAGTCATATGACTTTTTAAATTTATACAGATCAGCTGGCTGCAAGCTTCAAATTGGAGGAAGCGATCAGTGGGGAAATATTACGGCTGGACTTGAGCTGATCCGAAAATCTGAGGGAAATTCAAAAGCATTTGGATTAACAGTTCCATTGGTTACAAAATCAGACGGTACAAAATTCGGTAAAACAGAAGGCGGAGCTATCTGGCTCGATAAAGAAAAAACGACTCCTTATGAGTTCTACCAGTTCTGGATCAATACAGATGACCGCGATGTCATCAAATACATCAAGTTCTTTACATTCCTTTCCCATGAAGAGATTACGGCACTTGAACAGGAACTGACAAATGCACCAGAAAAACGCGCTGCACAAAAAGCACTTGCCGAGGATATGACAAAGTTAGTACACGGAGAAGAATCTTTGGAGCAAGCAATCAAAATCTCTCAGGCTTTTTTCAGCGGAAACATAAAAGAGCTGACTGGGGAGGAGATTGAGCAGGGCTTTAAAGATGTACCTGCATTTACAGCAGAAGAAGCAGAAATCGGCTTAATCGACCTGCTTGTCAATGCAAAAATCTCTCCCTCAAAACGCCAGGCACGAGAAGATGTTTCAAATGGAGCGGTATACATCAATGGCGAGCGAATTCAGGAGACGGACAAAGTCCTTGGAGCAGACGACCGCATTGACGGAAAATTCACTGTTATCCGCAGAGGGAAGAAGAAGTACACGTTAATTCAATACAAGAACTGATGAAAAGCCTCGCTTGCTGTAACGGGTTAGGTTGAAAGGTGCAAACCACACTTCAATAAACCTAAGGAATAGCACAACAATTAGCAGTCTAATTGATGTGCTATTTTTTTATTTTAAAAGGATTTTTTATAGATTAACTTGATTTATACGATATACATTACACATTATGTTTAATTTTCGTTAACAAAAAGATAGAAAGGAGCAGGCAATACATTTTTCACGAAGTATTCAGAAAAATCAATCTTGTAAACAGCTTAAATATATGGTAAATTTGCATCAATGAATGAATATACAAATAATTGTACGAAGAGTGGTGCTATGGAGATTTTTGAGTCGCTCCTTTCTAAAAAGGGGCTAATTTTGCAGAAGATAGCAGAGGATCTATTATTTATTGAACTGAATGAGCGGATACCAAAAGTAGGAGATTTTTCAGAAAGGTTTAATGTTGGCAGGGGAACAGTACAGACAGCCCTGAAATATCTTGAGCAAACCGGCAGCATTAGTCTTGAACCTAAAGGACATATGGGTACCTTTTTAAGGAAGAAAAATATCCCCTCTTTGTTCAAGTATTGCGGTGCTGAAAGAATGACCGGAGTGATGCCTTTGCCGTATTCCAAAAAATATGAAGGGCTGGCATCCGGCCTTACGTCTCAATTTGAGGAAAACCAATTGAATTTAAGCATTGCTTTCATGAGAGGGGCTAAACTGAGAATTGATGAAGTGAGCAAAGGGAGATACGACTTTGCCCTTGTTTCCAAATTCTCAGCAGCAGAAGCATTGAAACAGGACCCGGATCTTTCTATCGCTCTCGCTTTCGGGAGCCATACGTATGTTTCAAAGCACGCGGTATTCTTTTCCGAAAAGGGGAATCTTGAAATCAAAGATGGCATGAAGGTAGGAATTGACCATAATTCAACCGATCAAAAAATTCTCGTTAAAGCGGAAACAAATGAAAAACAGGTAGAGTTTGTTGAGCTCAATTACATGCATCTTCTACAGCATTTAAGAGCGAAAACGATTGATGCGACCATTTGGAACATTGATGAAATTGACAGCGGGTTATACCATACGATACCGCTTTCCTCTGAAATAGCAAAAAAAGAAGAGTTGAATATAGGTGAAGCTGTCTGCGTCATTAGAAAAGAAAACAAAAAGGCGGAGTATATTCTGCAGCATTTGGATTTACATGAGATTAAAAGAATACAAACACTGGTGGAAAAAGGGGATTACATTCCGAAATACTAAGATTCCCTTTTATAATCAAAATACAATTTATTGTACATTGGGAGGAGCGCACTCATGAAAGAACTGTTTGAAAGACTCCAAATACTAAAATCAACGGATGCCATTACAGAAAATGCTCAAATCATCTGCCATAAAACGATTGATGCATATTTGTCTCAAACGGAAGCTGCTAACTATCAAATGCTCATTACTCATTTGGCCATGGCAGTGACAAGGGTGGAGAGAAATGAACCGCTGAATGCTCCGCCATCATCGATTATGGCGGAAATATATAATTCTCCAAATCTTGAAGAAGCGCAAAGACGAGTCAAATGGATTGAAACTGAATGCAGCATCACCATACCAAAAGAAGAAAAAGAATTTCTATATATGCACTTTGTAACAGCATTAACAGCATAAAGGGAGGAATAAAGAATGAAAATTGTAGTAGGCGGTCAGGTAGAGAAAAAAGAGATTGAGAGTTTAGTTAAGAAATACGGAGGAGAGCAGGTAGAAGTAACCGTGAAAGCTGATTTAGAAGCGGCGATGCTGCTGAAATCAGGGGGAGCGGATTATTACGTCGGCGCCTGCCATACCGGAGGAGGTGGAGCTTTGGCTATGGCAATAGCGCTGCTTGGAAAACCAAAGTGCGCAACCATCTCTATGCCCGGCAAGACGCCGCTAAAAGAAAACGTGCAGTTAGCAGTCGATCAGGGGGCAATAGCTTTTGGATTTACTGGGGATCACAAGGAGAAAGCTGTTGAGTATTTAATGGAGGCTTTATTAAAAAACAAATAGATTGATATGGGGATGGGGGAAGAGAGATGGCAGAAGTAATTTTAATGGCTTGTATTGGGGCTCTAGCAGCCGTCATGGCAAATCTGGGGATTGCGGTCTTTAACGATGGGCTCAGACCGATTGTTCCGGAAAATCTTGAAGGGCGGATGAGCCGAAAAGAGCTTGGGGTAACCGCCTTTGCCATGAGTTTCGGTCTTGTCATTGGGTTTGGGATTCCGATTTCAATTGCGGGAAGCATTATTCTTATTCATAGTATTTTGCTTGGTACAGACATCATTGGTCTTGCTTTCAACAGAGGAAAAATTAATTCCGTGCTCGCAGGGGCTGCCGGAGCTTTATATGGTGCTGGCATTTACTATGGTCTGCAGGTTGTCGTCGATGCATTTGCGATGCTGCCGCTGAATTTCGCTGAAGGATTTAATAAAATCGGCGAACCGGTTGTCGTTTCCTTCATGGTGTTTCCAGCCATCGCTGTTGCTCTTCAATTTGGAATTAAAAAAGGGATTCTGACGTTTATTGTGGCGGCAATTGCAAGACAGCTTATCGTTTTTGCGAACACGGAAAAGCTGATCAGCATCAATGGGACGCAAGTTGTTTTAAGTCCGGAAGGGATTGCTCTTATCATCGGAATGATTTTCTTAATCGCATTTGCTGTACGGGAAAAGTCGGATGAGAAGAGCCTGTCCGCTTTAGCGGCATTGTTCACAGAACGCGTCTCGAAAATTAAAAAATATGTATGGGTGCTTATGATAAGCGGCGGACTTGTAGCCGCAGCTACGAGCCAGCTTTTAATTGCCGGCGACCCGATCTCTCTTAACCTGCTATCGGAAGGGAAGATTGCCGAAGGCGGTATTGCCTCTCTTGCAAAAGCTATCGGATTCGTTCCGCTGATAGCAAGTACAGCGATTGCTACAGGGGTATATGGTCCAGTAGGGTTTACCTTCGTTTTCGGGGCTGGAATTTTCTCCCCAAATCCATTCATCGCGGCTATTTTAGGAGCCGTCATCATCTTCGTGGAAGTGATGATTTTGACTCAATTAGCAAAAGTTCTCGACCGCTATCCCGGTATTCGGGCATCTGGTGAAAACATCAGGACAGCGATGACGCGCGTATTGGAAGTGGCCCTTCTCATTGGAGGCGCAAATGCTGCGAATGCCATTGTTCCAGGTCTGGGCTTCTTCGCCATTGCCGGGATCTATTTACTGAATGAAGCAGCTGGACGTCCAATCGTCCGTATGGCAGTTGGGCCTGTTGGAGCAATTGCAGTAGGAATTATCGGAAACATCCTGGTACTTCTTGGGCTCTACATACCGCAAGCAGGATAAGGAGGCTTTTCAATGTATATTCAAACCGTTCTAGGTAAACTGGAGCCGCAGGAGTTAGGTGTGTGTGCCTGTCATGAACATCTATATGTGGACTTAAGCAGAGTGAAAAAGAACGAAGATACTTGCTTGCAGGATATTGAACTCATCATGGAAGACTTAGAAAGTTTTGCCGCTCTTGGAGGCAAAGCGATTGTAGAAGTCACAAATGAGGGGATGGGAAGAGACGCTCAGCAGCTTGCGGAAATTAGCCGGAAAACTGGTCTGCAAATCATTGCGAGTACGGGCTGCTATAAGGATCCATTCATTCCGGATGACAAAAAGGAATGGAATCGGGATCAATTTGCAGAGTGGATGATCACGGAAATCAAAGAGGGAATAGGAGAGACGGGAATTAAACCGGGGGTAATCGGTGAGATCGGAAGCAGTCTGAATGAATTTAAACCGATCGAAACCGAGCTTTTCCATGGAGCCATCGAAGCGGCCAAAACCACAAAGCTTCCGCTCTCCACCCATACAACGCTCGGCACTTGTGCCCTAGAGCAGATTGATCTTTTTCAAAAAGAAGGTCTGTTTCTTGAAAAGGTGATCATCGGCCATCAGGATCTGAATACGAACGATGAAGTTGTACTGGAAGTATTGAACAGCGGAGCATTTGCGGCGATGGATACGATCGGCAAAGAAAATTACCGGGCGGATGAACACCGAATCCGGTCTTTGCTCACATTTATTGAAAAAGGTTTTGAAAATCAGCTCTTGCTCTCTAGTGACCTGACAAGGAAATCTCATCTAAAGTCACACGGAGGGCAGGGATATGATATTGTTCTCCGATCGTTTATACCGGCACTGATAAGCCATGGAGTCAGCAGCTCTATTATAAATAAACTGCTCGTAACCAATCCTCAAAAGGCATTCAGCATCGGTTAGGAAGGATGATGGAAAATGGCGTTAAAATATGCAAATTCCGTACTTATTAATCGGACGATGGAAGAGGCAAAAGAACTTCAATTCAAACTGATTGATGAAATGACGAAGGTGTTTCGAAACAATGCCTTTTTTGAAACAGGAGATGTGGGGCTTCATCCGGAGTATCACCGCCCAAAAACAACAGCAGCTGCCGAGAAGGTGTTATCGAACGTGTTTGATTCTGAGGACTGCGCTCTTGTGAGAGGAAGCGGTTCCGGTGCGATCAGGATTGCGCTTAGTATGATAGCGGAACCGGGAGATTCTATTTTTGTCCATGAAGCACCGATGTACATGACCACAAAAGAAACGTTTCGAATGATGGGACTCAAGCAAGAGGCTGTAAATTTCAATCAGATGAACAATGTGAAAAATGCATTAGAAACAAAGCTGCATATAAAGGTATTTTACATTCAGCATGCAAGACAGCAGCCGACCGATACTTATGATTTAGAAGAAATAATTGTTCTTGTTAAAAAGTCAAGGCCGGATGTCATCATTTTGGTTGATGATAACTACTGTGCAATGAAAATGAAGGGCATTGGAGTTGAGTATGGAGCGCACCTTTCTACTTTTTCGGGATTTAAAGTGCTTGGCCCTGAAGGCATCGGCCTCATTCTCGGTTCAAGTGAAATCATTGAAAAAATACATCAAACCAATTATTCCGGAGGCGGTCAGGTCCAGGGGCACGAAGCCCATGAACTGCTGCGGGCCATGACGGTGGCTCCAGTTATGCTGGCGATTCAGAATGAACAGGTGGAGCAGCTATGCGAAAACCTTAATCATGGAGGTTTTTCATTTGTTAAAGAAGCGTATATCACAAACTCTCAATCAAAGAATGTAATTGTTGAACTTTCAGCACCGATCGCACCAAAAGTGATTGAAAAAGCCTCTTCATTCGGAGCGGCAACCTATCCAGTCGGAGCAGAATCAAAGTACGATATCCTGCCAATGATTTATCGCGTATCCGGGAGCTTTTTAGAAAGCCAGCCACATTTAAGAGAATACGGTTTGAGAATCAATCCAATGAAAGCATCTGCGGAAACCATTTTACGGATACTTGAGCTTTCAGTTAATGAGATCGTTAGGGGATGAGACAGCCTTGTTCTTAGACATGATACAGAAACGAAACCCTGCATTAATTAAGGCAGCAGCTGCCTTGCATCAGAGTGGTTCTATCCCTCCGAATACGTACGTCATCGACTTGGACTCATTCAAGGCAAATGTACGGGCTCTTGCAAAATCAGCCGAGACAAACAGCGTTAAGCTGTTTTATATGACGAAACAAATTGGACGAAGCGGTTTTGTCGGGAAGACCATCCAGCGAAACGGTATCGAGAAAGCGGTTGCAGTTGATATTGATGAAGCATTCAATCTTTCAGAGGCAGGCTGCAAAATAGGGAATCTCGGTCATCTTGTACAGCCTGGAAAACATCAATGGGAAATGGTCCTAAAACAGCTCCGGCCTGAAGTGGTCACACTTTTCTCCCTGGAAAGAGCCAGACAGCTGTCAGATGCAGCCTTCAAACTGGGACTGAAACAGAACGTTATATTAAGGGTGATTAGCCAGCATGATTTCATTTATCCGGGTCAATACGGCGGATTTTTAATTGACAGCTTAGAGTCGAGTATACGTGAGCTGCAGCTGATGTCGGGAATAAACGTCATTGGAGCAACGTGTTTTCCGGTCTTGCAGCTGAACGAGGCCAAAACCGATTTTGAATTCACCAGTAATTTGCAAACCCTGCTAAAATCCAGAGACATTCTTGCTAACCAGGGAATAGAAGTAACTCATCTTAATGCGCCGAGTTCCACTAGCTGCCATACGATCCCCCTTCTTCGCGAATATGGGATTACGCACGGTGAGCCGGGGCATGCCTTGACAGGAACGACTCCTCTGCATGCGTATACTGAAAATCTGATAGAGAAACCGTGCATGACTTATTTATCGGAAATCTCGCATATGGATGAAGATCAGGCGTACACCATTGCAGGCGGGTTTTATGCCCGTTCCAATATGAAAAAGGCACTCTTTGGAGATCGCTTGGATCAGGAAACAGCGGTTCATCCGGCTTCTTCAGAAAACATTGATTACTACGGAAGCTTGAAGCGGGGTCCAAAGATGAATGTTGGAGATACGGTTCTTTACGCTTTCCGAACGCAGATTTTTGTTACGAGATCCCACGTGGCTTTTCTTAAAAATGCAGATTCAAAAACTCCTGAGGTGGTTCATTTTCAGAGGAGAGGGGTGTAGGGAAAATGGGAAAGGTATCGTTATTTATTTTGGACGGTTTCGGCATAGGAGCGATGCAGGACTGTGCAATTGCCAAGCCGGAGGACATGAATGCGAACACATATCGACACTTGAAGGAAGCATCTGAACTGAACATTCCTTTTCTATATAACTCCGGATTAAATCAGCTGGCTGATGGAACCGGATTGCCAGCGGCTGCTTATGGAAAAAGCAACCTTGCACATGACGGAGCGGATACGTTTATGGGGCACCAGGAGCTGATGGGCAGCAAACCTGGAGTTCCTAAAAAACGGCTGATGAAAGAAGTCAGCAGGCGCATCAAGTCGAAGCTGATCCAAAACGGCTGCCGTGCAGAGTATCCGGTTCCGGAAGCTCCGCTTTTACTGGTGAATGGCTGTATTTTAATTGGCGACAATCTGGAGTCCTCACCTGGAAACATTATTAATTTAATATGCGATTTAAATCAAATTGCATTTGAAGAAGCATGTGAGATTGCAAGAATTGTAAGAAGATGCGTGGACACGAGCAGGGTCATCGTATTTGGGAATGAAAAAACGTCTATTGTAAAAATATTATCAGCCGTAATGAACAAGCCGAACGGTCAGTGGGGAGTGGACAGTCCGAATGCCCATGTATACGGCGAAGGCTACCATGTGCTGCATCTTGGATTTGGAGTGGATTACAGCAGACAGTTTGCCCACCTGGCAGAGATGGAAGGTCTGCCAGTTTACCGGATTGGGAAAACCGCCGATGTCGTTTTGGCAAAGGGATTCAGTGACCCAGCTGTTGAAACCGTCAAAGTGCTTTCGTCTTTTGAGCATCACTACCGGAAAGCAGAAAAGGATGCGATTTTTCTTATAAATGTTCAGGAAACCGATCTTGCGGGACACAAACAGGATTGCGAGTGGTATCGCTCGGTGCTTGAGGAATCCGATTCCTTTCTTGCAGCATTCCGGGAAAAACTCGAAGATGATGATTTGCTGATCGTCACAGCTGATCACGGAAACGATCCGACAATCGGCCACTCCAACCATACAAGAGAGCAAACGCCAATTCTTGTGATTGGAAACAAAGTCAAGCCAGTGTCAATCGGAGAACGGGAAACGATGGCAGATATTGCGGCAACCATGGCTGAATATACCAAAATCCCCGCACCTGAATATGGAAGAAGTTTTTTGAGAGAAATCTTGAATGCGAACTAAAAAGGAGGGCAAAGAATGAAAAAGATAGGTGTATATCTGATGATCATCTTCCTATTTACAGCTCCATTTGCAGCCGGCGTATCAGCTAAAGAAAAGCCAGGAAAACTAAGCTATGGGAATTCTAAAACAGAAGGTATGGATCCAAAGATTCTATCAGAAATCGACGGTGCCGTTTACCGGGCAATAGAAGATGGAATTACACCCGGAGTGGTCGTGCTCGTTGCAAGAAACGGAAAAATACTCAAGGAACAAGCATACGGTGATGCTCAAAAATACGATATGGGGAACCTTCTCGATCATCCCAGAAAAATGAAAAAGGATTATATTTTTGATTTAGCCTCTGTTACAAAAGTGATGGGCACAACCCAGGGGATTATGAAGCTGGAGTATGAGAATAAATTATCCCTATCCGATCCTGCAGCTAAATACATTCCTGAATTTGGTCAAAATGGAAAAGAGCATGTGACCATTGCAGATTTATTAACGCATACGTCGGGATTAACCCCTTGGTACCCTACCTATCTTTACGCCCGCAATTCAAAAGAAGTACTTAACTATATTAATAAGCTGCCACTTGAATATGAAACAGGCACGCAGCGGAAATACAGTGATTTCGGTTTTATGACACTTGGATTTATAATTGAAAAAATCACTAAGCAGCACCTTGATCGATATTTGGAAAACGAAATCTACAAGCCTCTCAAAATGAAGAATACGATGTTCACGCCTGATGCGAAGCAGAAAAAGAAAATCGCCGCCACTTCATGGGGAAATCCATATGAGTATAAAATGATTGATGATCCTGACTTTGGATACGATGTAGAGGAAGATCCGGACATGTTTCCTTATTGGAGGGACTATACACTCGTTGGAGAAGTGAATGATGGCAACAGCTTTTATGGAAACGGCGGGGTTGCCGGTCATGCCGGTCTGTTCTCAACGGCAAAGGATTTAGCCGTATTAGGACAGGTCATGCTGAATGGCGGGTCCTATGGCAAAGTGGAAATTTACAATCAGGAAACGGTCAACACCTTTACTTCTGATCAAGCGTTCGGACAAGGGTATGGATTTGAGAAAGCGAAAAACTGGTACATGGGTGACCAGTATTCGGAAAAAGCCTTTGGTCATACAGGATTTACAGGAACTCAAGTCATCATAGATCCGGAATACAACCTGCAGATCATCCTGCTCACCAACAAACAAAACAATGGACAGCTCCCGAGCGGAAGCTATGCGAGCACAGGACCTCTGTCTAAGAAAATCGCCAACATCGTTTATTCTTCGATTAATCGATAAGACACCTTACAAATAGGTGTCTTTTTAGCATGACGGAAAATTGATACACTACTAATAAAAGAAAAGCGGGGTGCAGAAAATGAAATTTGATTACCATACTCACCATGAAAGATGCGGACATGCAGAGTGCTCCATTCGCGATTACGTGGAAGCGGCATTGGAAAAGAAACTGGATATAATTGGCATTTCGGACCATTCTCCATATCTATACAGCGAAGAAGACCATTTGTATCCGAATATTGCGATGGCAAAAAGTCATTTTCCAGAATACGTGAAGGAAGTGCTGAGCCTGAAAAAAGAGTATGAAGGCAAAATCGAAGTTCTTCTCGGTGTAGAGTCTGATTTTTTTCCGGAGCATATCCATATGTACAAGCAGTATTTTGAAAAGTATCCATTCGATTATGTGATTGGATCGGTACATCATGTAGAAGGGCTGAATATCTTTAAAAAAGATCGCTGGGAAGGGCTCACTGAACAGGAGAAACAGAAGACGAAGGACAACTATTACACCTTGATTCAGAAATCTGCCCACAGTGGCGTATTTCAAATTCTTGGTCACATAGACGCCATGAAAGGTTATTATCCCGAATTTTCAGCGATTCAAACCGAGGCGGTGGACCGGACGTTAACCATCATTTCAGAGTGTGATGTAGCGATTGAAATCAATACATCCGGCAAAAACAAATTTTGCGGAGGATGGTATCCTTCTGACGAAATACTGGAAAGAGCGCTTTATCATGGAGTGAAGGTCACATTCGGGTCAGATGCCCACACCCCTGCACGTGTCGGAGATGAATTTGAGGAGGTGCAGAGTGTGCTAAAAGAAATAGGATTTAAAGAATGGGCTATTTTTAGGCAAAGAAAACGGTTTATGACTTCTTTATAAAAAATTCCAGTGTATCACGCAAATCACTAGAAAAAAGCTCTTGAGACTTGGCATGAAAATTGAAGAATTAGTGTAGGAAGACAGGCGGAGTTTTTCAAATCGGTTTGGAGAAAAATTTATCAGAACAGCAGGAAAAATGCTGAAATATATAATATCTTACCTTTTCCAAAAATTACACGAAAATAAATTTGTAATATTTGTTGTAACAGAACGTTTGTTCTCATATGGTGAAAGGAGAATAAAGGAGTTGATATTATGAAGGTCTTATTGGAGAAATCAAAAAATCAGCAGATGCCGATTGAAATTATATACCTTTCTGAAAAAGGATTAATTACGCAAAGAACTATCATTGTTAATGAAGTAAAAGAAAATTATATTAAGGCTTACTGTTTCACAAAGCAACAATTAAGGCTCTTCAAAACAAGTAATATTTTATCAGCTGCTATGCCAAAGAGGAAAGCGAAATTTGCCTAGAAAACGGTTTTAAGGTTTAAGAATAGAAATTGCAGTCGATTTATCCCTGGAAATCGTTTTATCAACGTTTACAATGCAAAAAATAAAAAAGCCCTAAAAACCTAGAGAAAATAAGGTTTTTAGAGCTTTTAAATATTTCGTTAACTTAGCAATTCAATTAATGTGAGTAGAACTCAATAGCAGACAAAACACTAGCATTCTTACGATTTGAGAAGGGGTGTAAAGAATAATTATCGTGAAAATTGATTCACTTAATAATAAAAACTCACCTTATCGGTGAGTTAAGAAATTTATGTTATAGACTTGTTCTTCCACTATATCTGTGTCTATGTGGTGTAGTTCCATCGACAGTGGTAACACCACTAAATTCATGATAATGACCACCATTCGGAACAGGAATTGCTGGTCCAGTTATACCACGTATTTGATGTCTATGTCTGTTATCAATAGAAGTAAAAGTAAAATATCTGTGTGTATGTTGGACTCCACTTGGTGCAGGTTCAGTAGTTCCAGCATATTGATGACTGTGTCCGTCTTCAAAAGATGTAATGCCTTTAAATTCGTGGGTATGAATAGGCCTTCCATCCCATGAAGTTATAAAGAGCTGATGGGAATGCATAGGGTCTGAATCATCTGAATGATACATGAATCCAGTAACAGGGATATCCATTAATAACCACTCCTTAAATACTTTTTAACACATTATTCAAGGACAAAACAAAAGATGTAAGATTGGGAAAAGTTATTAAATGAAATTGATATTTTAAAGAATTAATAAATAAAATACCTCCCCAAAAAGTGAGCTATCGATTAAATTAAAATAAGCCTGCTTCTTTAGCAGCTTCTAAGATAATTTGAAATGGAAGAGAAGGTGCTTGTTCACGGGTGCAAGAGTCCATCTAACCGAGGGAGTTGAACAAAAAAAGTTTTATTATTGGTTACATATCACTTTGGAATGATATAATTTGTTCATTGTGAAATTTTTACAAAAAAAGGATGTGTGATTTTGAGAATTTATTTACTCCTCCCTGCAATTGCTATAACGATTATATGGTTAATCTTTAAAGCTGTTATAATAATTTTCATTAAAAAGAAATTGGACTTGAAGCGAGAAGTAGTGAATCTTTTCTATTTCATTAGTGTAATGGGAATAATAGGACTAACACTTTTCCCTATTGAAATAGCTACTGGTTCTGAATACGATTCACCTAATAATTTTGTGCCATTTTCAAGTATTAAAGAGTTATTAAATCACTTTTATTTTATAGTTCCCTTAAAAAATATTTTAGGAAACATCATATTATTTATGCCGTTAGGTTTCATGCTTGTTTTGAAATTCAAAAGAATAAACAATTTGCTAACTGTGATTTTAGTAGGTTTATATAGAGATTATTCAACTGCTATTACCCAACAGGGCGTTGGATGTTGATGATATTATATTAAATGTATTAGGGACTATGGTAGGTTTCTTACTTTTAAAATTAACCAGTATTGAAAAAATTATAGGATTTAGTTCAATTCAAAAACAATTAAATTAAGATTGGGCTTGTTGAACTAACGGGTGCGTACGTATTATCTTAAGGAACGCCAAATAAGTTGGAGTTCCCTCAGCTATGTTGACCTGATGTAATACCTTTAATAAACGATGAAACTATCAGTTGGAGGGGGAGGTAATCTGTCCACTTTTTTATTCCCCCAAAACCTCCCCCAATCCCCCCAAATAGAAGTGTTTATTTAGGTTATTTTAAAAGAAATTAAAAAATAAAAACCCTAGAAAGTACGTTATATCAACGTTTCTAGGGTTTTTATAAATGCTATTTAAGATCCACTTTACTTAACGTGAGTAGAACTCAACGATAAGAGCTTCGCTAATTTCAGCCGGCAATTCAGAACGCTCAGGTAAGCGAGTGAAAGTACCTTCTAATTTATCAGCATCGAAAGTTAAGAATTCAGGAACGAAGTTACTTACTTCAATTGATTCTTTAACGATGTCAAGGTTACGTGATTTTTCACGTAAAGTGATTGTTTGACCTGGTTTCACTTGGAATGATGGAATGTCTACACGGCTTCCATCAACCATGATGTGACCATGGTTAACGATTTGACGTGCCTGACGGCGAGTGCGAGCTAAACCAAGACGATATACAACGTTGTCTAAACGAGACTCAAGAAGAATCATGAAGTTTTCACCGTGTTTACCAGTCATTTTAGCAGCTTTGTCAAATGTGTTGCGGAATTGACGCTCGTTCACACCGAACATGTGGCGAAGCTTTTGTTTTTCCTGTAATTGTAAGCCGTACTCAGATAATTTTTTGCGTTGAGTCGGGCCGTGCTGACCTGGCGCGAATGGACGCTTTTCTAATTCTTTACCTGTTCCGCTTAATGAAATTCCCAGACGGCGGGAAAGTTTCCAACTTGGACCTGTATAACGAGACATATATGTCTCCTCCTTACATGTTTTTATTTGGCATAAAATAAAAACAGACTGATCCTGACTGACATGCACATTTTGTTTTCATATATCCTCGCTCCAGCAGCAGAGAGTTACACGATACACCTCACGATGGAGGAACAAAATGAAATCACATCAGTGGTATCAATAGGCTGCGAATATTTATTTTACACAACGAACATTATATGATTTTAATAATATAAAGTCAAGGGAACATTTGAAAAAGGTGCAGTGATGAATCTTTCGAAAAAAACATTAAATAGATAAATTGGAAAATATTCTATGCTATACTGAAATAAATAATGCAGGATTCGACAATACGGGGATTTTTGTGACACACTTAACAGAGTATACGTTAATGTCTATTAAGAGTCTTTTCTTTGATTAAATCAGCAGCGAAAGCCTGCAAAACAGCAAAACACATGAAGAATATTTTGTCAGCACCCTGCAGGAGGCAATGAATTCAGAGGATGTTGCGCTTTTTAAATATGAGAATCATAAGTTTGTTCTGCTGGCTGCAACTGCCGGCTTTTATCAATTCAATCGCATTGTTAAACAGCAAAATCGAGTAGAAATGCATGATCGTGAGTTTGAACTATTAATTCTGGAAGAATTTCTTATAGTGATAAAAGAAGAAGAAAAGATTTCATTCAGTAAAGAGTTTTACGATAAACTTCAAAGTGAATGTGATCAGTTCCTTTCCTATTTTATCAGGCTGTTTAATAAAAAGGAGAGCGACGCAAAACATAAATCACTGTCTCAGCTGACAGAAAAACTTCATTCTACTATGAGCAAGGACGAAGTTTTGAATCAATTAATCTTTTCTCTTCAAACAATGTTTCCTGCCTATCTTTTTTCTTTTGTAAAGAAAGCGCTTTCAAAATTTATAGAACTATCATATGATAATGAATGTAGGAAGAGAAGGAGGAGAGAACATGGGGAAGGAATTCAGCTTTGAAACAAAGGTTATTCACGGACATAAACAAATGATGGACCCATATAACAGTTTAACGCCTCCGCTTTATCAAACAGCGACATTTGTATTTGACCGGGCCGAAACTGGAGAAAAGCGTTTCGCAGGAGAAGAAGAAGGTCATGTTTATTCTCGATTAGGAAATCCAACCGTACAATTAGCCGAACAGAAAATAGCAGCACTTGAAGAGGCTGAGTCAGCACTTGCTTTTGGTTCCGGTATGGGAGCTGTATCAGCGGTTCTCATGTCTATGGTCAAAACAGGTTCCCATATTCTTTGCTCTAAAGGAATCTATGGATGTACATTTGGATTGCTGAAAATGCTTGAAGAAAAATTTGGGGTCACGTATTCATTTTCAGAACTGAACAGTATAGAGGAAATAACAGCTGCAATTAAACCAACGACTTCATGCATTTATATTGAAACGCCAATTAATCCTACTATGCAGATGATTGATCTGGAAACAGTTACCGCTGCTGCAAAGTCACGCAAATTAAAAGTAATAGTTGATAATACATTTTGTTCACCATATCTTCAGCAGCCTCTTTTGCACGGCTGCGACATTGTGCTGCACAGCGCAACAAAATATATTAGCGGCCATGGGGATGTAATCGGAGGATTTGTTGCAGGAAAGAAAGAATACATTCACCAGCTTGCAATGACAGAAAGAAAAGATATCGGCGCCATTATGTCTCCATTTGATGCCTGGCTTTTGCTTAGAGGTTTGAAGACATTGCCTGTCCGAATGGATCGCCACTGTGAAAATGCAGGGGAAATTGCAAAAAGGCTGCTTGCTCATCCAGCTGTTGAACGTGTTGCCTATCCATTTTTGGGAGAACCAGGGCAGATTGCTCTTGCTAAGAAGCAAATGAAAAAAGGCGGAGGACTCATTAGCTTTACACTTAAATACCATGATAAATCAGCAACTCAAGCTTTCCTAAACTCGCTCAGGCTGATAAAAATTGCTGTTAGCCTCGGAGATGCAGAGTCCTTGATTCAGCACCCGGCAACTATGACACATTCGGTGATACCGGAATATGAAAGAAAACAAATGGGGATTGAAGATAATCTAGTCCGGCTGTCGGTAGGTCTTGAAAGCATCGAGGATATTTGGGAAGATTTAAAACATGCACTAGAGAGAAAATAAAAAACCGGAACCCTGAAGGTTCCG
This sequence comes from Bacillus sp. F19, assembly GCA_023823795.1. Classification (NCBI taxonomy): domain Bacteria; kingdom Bacillati; phylum Bacillota; class Bacilli; order Caryophanales; family Bacillaceae; genus Bacillus; species Bacillus sp. F19. The sequence goes on along the minus strand of CP085710.1, from coordinate 3,968,689 downwards.
GTTTTGTGATTCTTATAAAAAATCTGTCAGTGCCACTGTAAATTTTTCTAAATATTCTTGATCCAGTTCACTGAAACGGTTTTTTACAGGGCTGTCGATATCAAGCACACCGAACAGCTGCCCATCTTTTACAATTGGTATCACGATTTCAGACTGTGATGCTGCATCACATGCAATATGGCCAGGGAAAGAGTGAACGTCTGCGATGCGCTCAGTCTTTTGATTGGCTGCGGCTGTTCCGCAAACTCCTCTGCCCATAGGGATTCTGACACATGCAGGAAGACCCTGGAATGGCCCTAATACAAGCTCGCTGTCTTTATATAAATAGAAACCGACCCAGTTCACTTCGTGCAAAAATTGATTCAATAATGCAGAAGCATTTGATAAATTGGCGATTTGATCGCTTTCTCCTTCTAAAAGAGCCTTCAGCTGCTTAATAAGCAGCTGATAATTTTCTTCTTGTTTGCCGCTGTATTTTTCGACATGAAACACGGTTATTCCCCACCTTTGTGTATTTTTCAGCAATTTATAAAGAGCCGGACAAACATTGTCGAGAAAACATTAGAGGATAAACCTCCTGCTTCCTTGAAATAACATAGTAATGATGAAAGGGGTGAGAATTATGTCAATGCAGCCGACCGTCCCCAATCAAACGAAAGAAAAGATCATTGACGCAGCTATTGCATTATTCAACACACAGGGCTTTAATGGGACTTCTGTCAGGGAAATCGCCAAAAAAGCAAATGTGAATGTTGCTCATATCTCCTACTATTTTAATGGAAAGGGCGGCCTCTTGGAGTACCTTGTCTCCAAGTATTATGAAGGATACCTTTCTGTCATTGAAGAAGGCTATATTCGCATGAGCCATGAAACACCGAAAAATTGTCTTCTTCTCTTAATTCAGGACATTTTAAACTACCAGCATCATAATCGTCAACTTGCGAGGTTTGTGCTTAGAGAAGTTACCCTGGACTCAATTTTAATAAGAGAAGTCATGACCACGTATCTGACGAAGGAAAAGTATTTTTTAAAAGCCATTCTTGAAGAAGGCATTAAAACCGGCTATTTCCGCAAGGCCCCAATGGTGCACATTTTAGTGCAGCTAAAGAGCCTGCTGAATATGCCCTACCTTCAGACTCAATATATGACTGAAGTGCTCTATATACAGACACATGAAACCTATTTTGTAAAACAATACTTCCACGAAATTGAAATATGGATCGATCATTTGCTGTGCGAACCTGCACAGAAAGAAGCTATTGTTTAAGAAATACTGGATTCCACCCAATCATTCTGCATAGGAATCTTTGAAAAGAGCCTCATTAAAAAGGGAATAGTGTGCACCAACATCCTTTGCACTATGGGCGTCAGACCCGTATACGAGAGGGATGTTTTGTTTTTTTGCCTCGTTAATCATCCATTGATCAAGATAAATGGCCCCGCATAAATCTTTCCTTAATCCTGCAACATTAAAATCAAGCTCCATGTTCTGTTCTTTAATGGCAAGCAGCAAGTCATATTGCATGTTTTTCAGATCAAAATCTGCAGGAAACCGCTTTTGAAATTTATTGATGAGAGTGAGATGCCCGAGCCTTTTCGGTTTATATGGCCCAAGATTCGATTTTACTGCCGCAAGCATGGTTTCATAATATTTTTTATGAAGTGATTTCAAGCTGCCTGCAGCTTCAATCATATGAGGAAACGCACTCTCATGAAAATCCACGCAATAATATTGGTCTCCTATTTTTAAAAAGTGAACCGAAAGCACAGCATCATCAACATACTTGCTGTATTCATCCAGAAATGCCTGTGTCTCTTGTTCAAATCCCTCAATATAATCAATTTCAAATCCAATGTTAACCTTAATGTCTTTTGAGTATTTTTCTTTTACTGTTAACAGTTGTGAGATATAGTCATTTAAAAGTCTCCTGCTCATTGCACTGTCATTATCAGGAACAGGGTCTGAAAAACCATCAGGCAGGGGAGCATGCTCAGTAAATGTTATCTCTTCCAACCCAATATTAAGAGCTTTTTCGATATACATTTCAAGACTGTCTGCTGTACCATGAGGACAAAATGGCGTATGGACATGTCCGTCTTTTTTTTTCATGCTTTGTCACACCTCTCGAAAACCGCGAAATATGGCGATAAATTATGTAAAAAAATTTAAATTATCGGTCAAAAATTGTCGTTTACATGGTATCATAAATACAATGAAATAACATCATTCACAAATAAATACACTTTACATAAGAATTCGACAATCGTTACTTACATTCATATAAAAATATTATACCTTGTTATGACGATTTGCTGGAACACAACGAGGGGGCTCATTATGGAAGTCGTTATTGGACTTATTGTCATTATGCTGGCTTTATTTAGTGTCGGCTACGTTATCAGAAGAAACATATACAAAGAAGTAGATCGTTTAGAAGCCTTGAAGATTGAGAGTATGAACCGGTCGATTGTAGATGAACTTTCAAAAGTCAAAGATTTGAAAATGACAGGGCAAGCCGAAGAATTATTTGAACGGTGGAGGAAGGAATGGGATGAGATTATTACTGCCCAGCTTCCTGAAGTGGAGGAGCTTCTGTTTGATGCAGAGGACTATGCTGATAAATACCGTTTTACTAAATCCAAGAAGGTTTTGGAACACATCGAAAAAACACTGAAGCTTGTTGATGAATCAATTGAAATCATCATATCTGAGATCAATGAGCTGATTACGAGCGAAGAAAAGAACAGCACAGAGATAGAGGACGTAAGGGCAAATGTGAAAAAAGCAAAAAAGAAGCTTCTTGCACACAGCCATACGTTTGGCAAAGCTCATGTAAAGCTTGATGCAAAGCTTGGTGAGATCGTTGAAGCTTTAAAACAGTTTGAAGCAGAAACTGAGGGAGGCAACTATTTGGCTGCAAGAGAGATTCTGCTCGTTCAGAAAGAAGAAATTCTGATCTTGCTCTCTAAGGTTGATGACATACCAAAACTTTTGGCAGAGTGTCACACTGTTATTCCGAATCAGCTTGCAGAGCTTGCTGAGGGCTATCAGGAAATGCTGGATAATGGCTTCCATTTAAAGCATATTCAGTTTGAAACAGAGCTTCTCAAAATGACGAAGCAGCTTGAAGAGCATATGGAGCTCCTCGCTGAAACAAATACAGCTGAAGTAAAAGAAAGCTTAGAAGAAATTCAGGAAGCAATTGACACATTCTATGATCTGCTGGAAAAAGAAGTTCTTGCCCATCATTATGTGCAAGCGGCAACAAGCAAGATTGATCAGCAGATTTCAGAGCTTCTCACTAAGCGTGAAGAAACGCAGGAAGAAGCAGAACTTGTTAGACAGAGCTACCAGATTTCTGAAGTTGATTTGGATAAACAAAGAAAACTGGAAAAACAGATTAATTCTCTCTATAAGCAGTTCTCGCATATTCAAAATAACCTGCAGACAGAACAGCTTGCCCATTCTATTTTAAAAGAAGAGCTTGAAGAACTTGAGAAGCATATTGCTTCTGTCAAAACCGAGCATCAGGATTTCAGTGAGCTGCTTCAGGCACTCCGCAAGGAAGAATGGGAAGCAAGACAAGCATTGGCAGATGCAAGAAAGCAGCTTCACGACTCCAGCAGAAAAATCCAGAAAAGCAATGTGCCTGGACTGCCTAAGAGTCTTGCGCAGCTGCTTCAGGAAGCAAAGCAATCGATTTCTCATGTTTCACGCAAGCTTGAAGAGATTCCATTGGATATGATTGTGGTTAATTCAATGCTAGATGAGGCTGCAAAGAACATTGATACTTTCTCTAAACAGGCGGATGAAATGATTGAACAAGTATATTTGGCTGAAAAAGTTATTCAATATGGCAATAAATACAGAAGAAGAAATGGAACAGTAGCTGATCAGTTAAAAGAGGCGGAATTTCATTTCCGGAAATATGAATACAGCAAGTCGCTTGAAAAAGCAGCCGCAGCTCTCGAACAAGTTGAGCCAGGTTCACTTTCAAAGCTTCAGATCATTCTGGATGAAGAAACAAAACCATCCTCATAAAAAAACCTCCCGTACCAATAGGTACGGGAGGTTTTTTATCCATTTCTATTTTCTTCGCGAGCTTGCAAAGGCTGCACCGTTTTTCTGATTAGTCCGGGTGGAGGAGATGATTAACCCAATCACTCCGCCAATGATAGCAGGGACTAAAAATCCAATGCCGTAGTCGAATAACGGAACGATGGATTTCAGCCACTCGTCAATTGCGCCTGGGAGCAGACCTCCAGCTTTTAATCCATCAGCAATGCTGATGACTGTTGTCAGGATTAAACTGCCGATGTAAACTTCAGGTGCACCTTTAAAATATCTATGAAGAAAAGAAAGAATGATCAGAACAATTGCAACCGGATATAAAGCAATCAAAATGGGAACAGAAACAGCAATCAGCTTCGTTAATCCCGCGTTTGCTACAAGTGTACTGAATAAACAAATAACTGTGATGATCAGTTTATATGAAACATTTGGAAAGACCATTGAAAAGTATTTGCCGCACGCTGAAACCAGGCCAATACTTGTTGTCAGACAAGCAAATGTAATAGCGGTGCTTAAGATCACATTTCCCAGTGAACCAAATAGGATATAGACTGATTCAGACAAAACAGCACCGCCGTTATCAAAATAACCAATTTGGCTGACGCTCGTAGCCCCCAAATACGCAAGGGAAATATAAACAGCAGCAAGACCAGCAGCTGCAATTAATCCGCATCTGATACAGATTTTTGCAATGGCCGCGCGGTCTGTTATCCCTCGTTCTTTAACCGCATTTATGACAACAATACTGAAAACTAATGCTGCAAGAGTATCCATTGTCAAATATCCTTCTAAAAATCCTTTGAAAAAGGCACCATCTGCATATTCTCCTTTAGGAGCCTGCATTTCTCCCATAGGTGTTATGAACATCTTAACTGAGATTAGTGCAAGTACAATCAGTAAGATTGGGGTTAACAGCTTCCCGACTGTATCTACAATCTTCGCAGGATTGAGTGACAGCCAAAGCGTAATTCCAAAAAAGATAATAGTGAATATAAACAAAGGCAAACTGCTGTCTGCTGCTGCAGCGGGCAAGAAAGGTAATATACCTACTTCATATGTGACCGTTCCTGTTCTTGGAATGGCAAAGACAGGACCAATGGCTAGATATAAAACAAACGTAAATACTAAACCGAAAACGGGATGAACCCTGCCTGCCAGAGATTGAACATCATTGCCTGATATGCTAATCGCGACAACCCCAAGGAGCGGGAGTCCAACACCAGTAATCAGAAAACCAATGATCGCTTCCCACATGTTTACACCAGCTTGCTGGCCCAAACTGGGCGGAAAGATTAAATTACCTGCTCCGAAAAATAGGGCAAAGAGCATAAGTCCTATAGTTAAAGTTTCTTTTAATGGCAATGATTTTGACATGAAAAATCCCCCTGAAGACTGAGTATTAGAAATGTATACGTTTTCATCCTACCACACAATCTGAAAAATTTGTCGAAAAATAATATTTAATCAGTTTTTATTATATTCAAAAAATTTAATATGTCAAATAGTAAAACATTTATTTCTTATTTGTCGGTTTTATGTTATTATGATTGTTTGTTTCGTACACCATTACTTTTTTATTTAAATATATAGTCTAAAGGACTCCTTGTTTTTCAATGTATTGGAGGATTGAATATTTTGATTTATCTTGATAATAGTGCAACCACAAAACCATATGAAGAAGTATTGCATGCTTTTGCACATGTTGCAACCCGTTATTTTGCCAATCCTTCCTCGCTGCACGGTCTCGGTGCAGAAGCAGAAAATCTATTAGCACAGGCAAGAAAACAAATGGCTGGTCTTTTAGGAGCAGATGAACAAGAGATTATTTTTACATCCGGGGGCACTGAAGGAAATAATTTAGCTATAAAAGGGACGGCACTTTCTTTAAAAAAGAAAGGGAACCATATTATCACCACACAAATTGAACACCCTTCTGTCATTGAAAGCTGCAGACAGCTGCAAAAGCTATTTGACTTTGACGTAACGTATCTGCCTGTAAATGAAGAAGGAATTGTTGAAGTAGAAGATATTAAGAAAAACATCAGAAAAGAAACCATTTTAGTATCAATCATGCATGTAAATAATGAAACAGGATCGATTCAGCCAATAGAAGAAATCAGCGTGCTGCTGCATGATTTTCCGGACATTTATTTTCACGTTGATCATGTACAGGGAGCGGCTAAAGTTCCTCTTTCACTTAAAGGGATTGATTTATGTACCATATCAGGCCACAAATTTCATGCACTTAATGGCTGCGGAGTTTTGTATGCCCGAAAAGGAATGAAATTCGAGCCCCTTTTGTCGGGAGGGGCACAGGAGAAGCAGGCCCGTTCAGGCACGGAGAGCATCGCACTTGCGGTATCAATGGCAAAAGCATTAAGAATGTCCATGGAAAAAAATGAAAAATGTATAGAGAATTTGCAAACGATGAAAACGATTCTGATCCAAAAATTAAATAAAATAGAAGGTATTGCCGTAAATACATCTGCGAATAAGTCTGCACCCCATATTATTAATTTTTCTGCACCAGGTATTCAGGCAGAAGTGCTTTTACATATGCTTGAACAATCCGGAATCTTTGTCTCGACAACCTCTGCATGTTCGTCGAAAAGGAAAAAAAGCAGCACAGTACTGCTCGCTATGGGAAAAGGAGAAGCTGTCGCATCAAGTTCGATCCGAATCAGTCTTTCTTATGAAAATACAAATGAAGAGCTGGAAGAATTTATGGATGCACTTATGAAATCTCTTGAAAAATTAACGAAATTAACGAGGTAGTAAGATGAATTATGATCATATTTTAATTCGATATGGAGAAATTTCTACAAAAGGAAAAAATCGAAAACGGTTTATCGATCAATTAAAAGAAAATATAAAACTGGTATTGCATGAGTTTCCGGCCTTAGGCTACAGCAGCAACAGGGACCGTATGTATATCAGGCTTCACGGTGAAAATCACGAACCGATTCTTGAAAAACTGAAAAATGTTTTCGGCATACATTCTTTTAGTTTAGCTTTAAAAACAAAAAATGAGCTTGAGGCTATTAAAAATGGAGCACTTGAGCTGATGTCTGAGCAATATAAACCTGGAGATTCCTTTAAAATATCTGCAAAAAGAGCGGATAAATCATTTCCGCTTCTTACAAATGAAATTAATCACGCAATCGGCAGCCACATTCTGCAAAATTCGGAAGGCTTAACAGTGGATGTGCATGAGCCTGATATTGATTTAAGAGTTGAAGTCCGTGAGGAAGCTGCCTATTTGACCTGTAAAGATTATCAGGGAGCGGGCGGTCTCCCTGCAGGGGCAAGCGGAAAAGCGGTATTAATGCTCTCAGGAGGGATTGACAGTCCCGTTGCAGGCTTCTTTGCAATGAAACGCGGTATGGATGTTGAAGCGGTTCACTTCTTCAGTCCTCCATATACGAGTGAACGTGCCAAGCAAAAGGTGATTGACCTGGCAAGAAAGCTTACATCTTTTAGCGGGAAAATCAAGCTTTATATTGTGCCGTTTACTGAAATACAGGAAACGATACAAAAGCAAGTGCCTGAAAGCTATAACATGACATCTACACGGCGGATGATGCTTAAAATAGCTGACAGAATCCGCGAAAAACAGGGCGGGTTAGCTATAATTACCGGAGAAAGCCTTGGACAAGTTGCAAGCCAAACGTTAGAAAGCATGTTTGCTATAAATGAGGTGACGAGCACGCCGATTATCCGTCCGCTGATTACTTATGATAAAACGGATATCATAACTATAGCAAAGCAAATTGGAACACATGATACCTCCATTTTGCCTTACGAAGACTGCTGCACCATCTTTACACCGGCGTCGCCAACTACAAAACCAAAACTTGAAAAAGCACAAAGGTTCGAAAGTTTCCTGGATTTTGAACCGCTGATTGATAAAGCTGTTGAAGATACGGATGTAATCGTCATTTCGTCTGCTGAAGATAAAGAATTAAAAAGGTTATTTTAGTCAAGAAAATTGTGAACAATTACCAAAATTAGTTTGAATGAAGCCATGTGTTTTTACACAATCTATACTCACAAGGAGGTGAAAACACATGGCAAACAACAATAGCTCAAACCAATTAGTAGTACCAGGTGCACAACAAGCGATCGACCAAATGAAATACGAAATCGCAACTGAGTTCGGAGTGAACTTAGGAGCTGAAACAACTTCTCGTGCTAACGGTTCTGTAGGTGGAGAGATCACTAAACGTTTAGTATCTTTCGCTCAACAAAACATGAGTGGTTTTTCAAAATAATTGAACTAAATAGATATGGCTACGAAGGGTGGGGATCATACCCCGCTCTTTTCTATTCGCTTTTTTTATGCTTGCGGAGCATTTTAAATAGAGGAGGTTTTTCATCATGACAAAGAATAATCGTCCAAATATTGAATTTGATGGCGGACAGGAGCAGGACCAAAAACTCCAGAAGTCTAAAAAGCAAGGCCGAAAAAGAAGAAATGAACCTAAAAACGCAGTTGAATCGAATGAGCAAAGCTGAGCTAGAGAGCGCGGATGATGTTTCCGCGCTTTTTTTATGGAGCTGTTGAAACTAGGATTTCAATAAAAATATAAGATATCTTGCAATAATATTCAAAAATGTTAAAATATTATGTATAATTGCTGTGAGATAACAAAGGAGGGGTCACAATGCTGAGAGATGAGCTAATTGCGCCAGAAAACTATAACCTAGTAGAAGAAGTAGAAAAGCATGCAAAAGATGCAGACCGGATCGCATTGAAGTGGGAGAATGAAAAAGGCGATAAAGAAGAGCTTACATACGAACAGCTTCTTGATAAAGCAAACAGAATTGGAAGCGCTTTATTAAATAAAGGTCTAATGCAGGGAGATAAAATTCTTGTCATCATTCCCCGTTTTCCTGAAGCCTATGCAGCGTACTTAGGGGCATTAAAGGCTGGCTTTGTTGTCATCCCAAGCTCGGAAATGCTGCGCACTAAAGATCTTCAATATCGTGTGACCCACGGAGATGTGAAAGCCATCATCTCTTATACGGATTTCACAGAGGAATGCAAAGGAATAAATGAATTTGATTCCCTTCTTAAATTTTCAATTGGAGGAAAAGCTGAAGGCTGGTACTCTCTTGAAGATGAAGCAGCGAAGGAATCAGGGGAGCTAAAGCTTGCTGAGACCAAAAGGGACAGTCATGCCTTTTTATCCTACACGTCAGGCACCACAGGCAATCCCAAAGGGGTCGTACATACACACGGCTGGGCTTTTGCTCATTTAAAAACAGCAGCTGCGAATTGGCTGAGCATTGAAGAAAATGATGTGGTATGGGCAACGGCAGGACCGGGCTGGCAAAAATGGATCTGGAGTCCCTTCTTATCGGTGCTTGGATCAGGTGCAACAGGACTTGTCTATAATGGGCGGTTTGAGCCTAAGAAATATCTTCAGCTGCTGCAGGATTATAACGTTAACGTATTATGCTGCACACCGACTGAATATCGTCTGATGGCTAAGGTAGACAATTTAAAAGAATACTCTCTTCCTTCTCTGCACAGTGCTGTTTCAGCTGGTGAGCCTTTAAACAGGGAAGTTATTAATACATTTAGAAATTACTTTAACATCGAAGTGCGTGATGGATACGGACAGACGGAAAATACCCTGCTTGTCGGTGTGATGAAGGGCATGGAAGTAAAGCCAGGCTCAATGGGCAAGCCTACTCCTGGAAATAAGGTCGAAATCATTGATGATGAAGGAAACATCTGCAAAGTTGGAGATGTAGGCGATATTGCGGTCCATGTTGATACACCAGCTTTATTTAAAGAATATTATAAAGACGCCGAGCGCACGGCTATGCAATTTAGAGGCAGCTTTTATATTACCGGGGATAGAGCAAGAAAAGATGAAGACGGCTATTTCTGGTTTGAGGGAAGACGGGATGATATCATCATCAGTTCAGGATATACAATTGGGCCGTTTGAGGTTGAAGACGCACTCGTCAAACATCCTTTTGTAAAAGAGTGCGCTGTTGTCGCAAGTCCGGATGAGCTTCGCGGGAGCATCGTAAAAGCGTATGTTGTCCTGCAGGATGATGTGGATGAGAGCTCGCCGGAACTTATACCTGTATTGCAGGATCATGTGAAAGAGCTGACAGCCCCTTATAAATACCCACGCAAAATTGAATTTGTTTCTGAATTGCCTAAAACGACTTCCGGCAAAATCAGAAGAATTGAATTAAGGCAGAAGGAGCTTGCAGAAGCATAATAGGCAAATAAACCAGACGGATGACACTGTCTGGTTTTTCCATGCGCCGAGTGATAACATATATTGAAAAAGAAAGCTGGAGGAATGTCACCGTGGGCACGCTTTGGTTTGGCGGAACAATTTATACTTTAATAGAAGAAAACGATACGGCTGAAGCGGTCTATGTTGAAAATGGCCTTGTAGTGGCTGCCGGGGATGAGGAAAAACTCCGGACTGATTACCCGTGCACGGATGAAATAAATCTTGAAGGCAGCATCATGATTCCGGGATTTACAGACAGCCATATGCATTTAATGGGTCATGGTGAAAAACTGATCCGCTTGGATTTTACTGGCATGACTTCATCTGATCAGGTCATTCAGAGTCTTCGCGAGAGGGCAGAAGGACTTGAGCCGGGAACGTGGATTGTTGGTGAAGGGTGGAATGAAAATCAGTTTGAGGATAAAAAGATTATTCATCGCAGAGAGCTTGATGAAGTAACTTGCTCTCACCCTTTGATGCTGAAACGAATTTGCCATCATGCAGTCATCGTTAATACCAAAGCAATGAAACTTGCCGGAATAACTCCTGCTACCCCAGACCCTGAAGGCGGAGTTATCGTAAAAGATCCTGACGGAAATCCGACAGGCTACTTGCTTGATCAGGCTCAAGAACTTGTTTTTCAGGCGCAGCCTCAAGTATCTGATGCTTACTTAAAAGAAGCATTGATGAAATCGATAGAGGATTGCCACAAAAAAGGTCTTGTAGGCGGACATACAGAGGATTTGGCCTATTATGGAAGCCTTGAAAATACATTGATGGCGTATGATGAAGTCATGAATCATGAAAAAAAGAAATTCAGAGCTCATTTGCTTATCCATCATTTAGTGGCAGATGAATTTAAGCAAAAGGAAAGAAATCTTGGGCCATTTATTGAATTTGGGGCAATGAAGCTCTTTGCAGACGGTGCTCTTGGAGGGCGAACAGCTCTATTAAGCGGTCCGTACTACGATGATCCTGAAACAAACGGAGTGAGCATTCATTCTGATGAAAACCTGAAACGTCTGATTCAAACAGCAAGAAACTACAAAATGGAAGCGGCTATTCATACGATTGGCGATTTAGCTTTCGAAAAGGCTCTTGATGCCATTGAAGCATATCCTCCTGTGAAAAAGAATCAGCATGACCGGCTCATACATGCCCAAATCTTAAGAAGAGACTTAATTGAAAGAGCCAAAAAACTGCCGATTCTATTGGATATTCAGCCTCGATTCGTCTCAAGTGATTTTCCATGGGTGATTGACAGAATTGGTGAGGATAGAATGAAGGATTGCTACGCTTGGAAAACGCTGATATCAGAAGGATTGAAATGTGCAGGAGGTTCAGATGCCCCTATTGAGCCAATTGATCCTCTTCTCGGAATTTATTCTGCAGTCAAGCGAGAAAGCATTTACGATCAACAAGTATATATGCCTGAAGAGAAGCTTTCTGTGTATGAAGCGGTAGAGCTTTACACAAAAGGCAGCGCTTATGCCATACATCACGAAAATGACCGTGGATGTATTGCAAAGGGATTTTCAGCTGACTTCACTGTGCTGAACCGGGATATTTTTAAAGATGACGCATTGCTCGAAACAGAAGTGGTTATGACGGTTGTAGACAATACCATTGTATATAAAAGAGAAAGACATGCAAATTAAGCTGCATGTCTTTCTCTTTTTTTGACTGCTGGAACAGCTTTCAGTGCTACTTAATTTGGCCAATTTTCGGATCCAATGAATCACTGAATCTTGGCTAATTAAAGGTCATTTCGGCTGGGAAATTAGGATTTAGCTAGATCCTAATAATATAGGCGAAAGGAAAAAAATCGTCTGCTAGAAAATTCAATAAATCCGCAAATAAAATCAAATTACCGCTAATAAAACTGGGATTTCCGCTAAATAAGCAGATGCGATTAATGTTTTTTTGCCAGACCGACTCCGTTTTATGCAGATTATTAACTGACCAGACGCATTTATTTTTCGTGGCGTCCAGCTCCACCTCCTGCCCCCTCGGTCAGAACAGATTCTCCGAAAAAATCAAACCCGGACTTTTCAGGTGAATCCTTATCTGCTTGTCGGGGCTAAACAGTCGGTTCCGCTTTTCTGATTATAAAAACGTCCGCTTCACTTTTTCCCAGAATGAATTATCTTTTAGTTTTACCGTTTTAATTATTGAGTGACTTAGTGACAGTTCAATTTTTTCGACGTGGCGGATGCTTAGTGCGTCATTATCCATGCCGATTACGGGATGGTCATTACCATCCTGGACAATTTTCAGAGTCAATTTTCTGTCTGCGCTTAAGATGAATGGAGATCCGAGTGTTCGGTATTTATTGTTATTAAGTGACGCAAGCTCACTTACTTGAAGACATGGAAGGAGCGGATCCACTACAGCACCCTGTACAGATTTATTGTAGGCGGTGCTTCCTGTTGGCGTGGAAATAATCATGCCGTCTCCTCTGAATGTTTCAAAATGAAGGTCGTCAATGAAAACATCAATGACAAACGTTTTGATAATGCCAGAGCGAATGGAGCATTCATTCAGACACTGAAAGGTCGTATGGCCGTCAATTGTAACATCGAGAATCGGATAGCGTCTTACTTCGATTTGCGCTTCTTTCATTGCTTCAATGATTTTATCTGTTTCTTCGATTTTAAAGTCACAGTATAGGCTTACCGTTCCTTTAACTGACATACCTACATACAGACAGTCATCTCTGAAATTCGTTTTTCTTACAGCCTGAAGAAACGTGCCGTCACCGCCTATGCTTACGATTATATTTGCCTGTTTTGAATCCGTTACAACGTTAAAACCCTGTTCTTCAGCAAGAGAGGTAAGCCCTTTCACTTTATGTACGAGTTCGTCCTCTTTTTTGTAATAAAAATAAACGTTGCGGCGATTATCTGTCATGTTAGTCCTCCTTAATGTTGGAAAAGTTACACAATCTTAGCAAATGGTGTTACAATACTTTATGGTGTTTAGTTTACCATTTCTAACATAAATATTGAAAGAATTGCACGTTTTTTTATGATCTCTTTTCGTAAAATTGGTTGTTTAAAGTGCGTAAGATAAGTCCGTAGACGGGAACAAATTTTAAAAAACAACAATAAAATGCGAAAACAGTTAAGTCTTGCGAAAATCAGGGAGGAATCATCATGAATGGAAAACGATGGGGGGCTCTTGTCATTGCTGCTGTCCTGTTTGGTATTTCAGTAGTAGTCAGCTTAACCAATATGGCTTTGGCAAACAGCAATGCTTTTACAAATGCCCTCACTGCGAATGAAGAGTTTACAGAAACGGTTTTGGAACCCGGAAATGAATCTAAAAAAATTGTTGTCCTTGAAGTAAACGGAGTCATTCAGGATACAGGCGAAAATGTCACTTCATTTTTTGAAACGGCGGGTTATCAGCATCAGCAATTTTTAGATATGATTGATGCTGCTGCGGAAGATAAAAGTGTTCGCGGCATTATGCTGAAAGTGAATTCTCCTGGTGGAGGTGTCGTTGAAAGTGCAGAAATACATAAGCATTTAATCGATGCAAAAGAAAAACACAAGAAAAGTATCTATGTTTCTATGGGTACCACTGCTGCTTCTGGAGGATATTATATCTCAGCTCCAGCTGATAAAATCTATGCGGCGCCTGATACAATGACAGGCTCATTAGGAGTTATCATGCAGGGTATTAACTACAGCGGTCTTGCAGAGAAGTACGGCGTGAAATTTGAAACGGTGAAAAGCGGAGAGTTTAAAGACATTATGTCTCCTGCACGTGAAATGACGCCAGAAGACAGAGAAATTCTGCAGACGATGGTTGATAATGCATATCAGGGCTTTGTTGATGTGATCGCCGACGGACGCGGTTTGTCTGAAGGGGAAGTGCGCAAACTTGCTGATGGACGAATTTATGATGGACGTCAGGCTAAGGAATTAAACTTAATTGATGAACTTGGTTTTTCCGATGATGCACTTAAAGGTATGAAAAAAGATCTGAAGTTAGAAGGCGCTCACGTTATTGAATATAAAACAAGTGCAGGCCTCGATTCATTGCTTGCACTTGGCGCCAATAAAGTGTTCAGCGAGGAATTTGAGCTGATGGGATTATACCACTTTTTCTCACAATCTAATTCACCGCGGATGATGTACCTGTATTCAGAATAAGAGGAGGATTTGCAAATGGATGCTACGTATGAAGAAGGACATAACCATGAGCAGCCTCTTCAGAGAATAGAAGAAAGCCATCCAGTAATGAATGTTCATTACGCAGGCTTCTGGCTCCGGTTTTGGGCATATTTAATTGATTTAATTGTCATTGGAAGCGTAAATCGCATCGTCTTTCATCCGTTGTTTACTTGGCTTGAGCTTCCGATATCAGACAACTTCATTTTCTCCCCCATCCAAATTTGTACGGCTGTCTCTTTCTACCTGTACTTTGTCTTGATGACAAAGTACTTGGGTCAGACATTGGGGAAAATGGTATTTGGGCTTAAGGTCATATCTCTTAAGCATGAAAAGCTGTCGTGGAGTACCATATTATTCAGAGAGCTGATCGGACGTTTTATTTCAAAATTCACATGGATCGGATATGCCGTCACTGCCTTTACGCCTAAAAAGCAGGGAGTACATGATCTCTTTGCAGATACAGCTGTTATAACGGATTATATGAAAAAACATGAACCTGCTGCCGAATAATGGCTGCAGGTTTATTTTTTTTTAGGAGGGTGATAATGAAAGATTGAAAGGTTGTGAATGAAGGTGTTATGGATCTGGATTATTGCATGTGCACTTTTTTTGTTCTTTCTTTTCCTTGCTTTTATGAAAATAACGGTTATTTTCGATTTAAAACATGTAGGTGACGATGATGAAATAAAAGTCAAGCTGAAAGCCGTATTCGGGCTGCTGAAGTATACCATCAAAATCCCTCTAATAAAAGTAGATCCCAATGGCCCAAATCTCATTTTAAAGGAAGAGAAAAAAATGGGTAAGGCGAGCAAGCAGAAAGGAATAGATGAGAAAATCTCTCCTGATGATATTTTGACGAATATAAAAGATTTTAAAGAACTGACTGAGCATATTGTTCATTTACATGCTATTATTCGAAAATTTTTACAGCATGTGCAAATTGTTAAATTTGAATGGCGCTCTCAGTTAGGAACCGGAGATGCTGCGACTACAGGGATGCTTATTGGTCCCGGCTGGACATTAAAAGGCGCTGCTGTTGCGATTATTAGTACTTATATGAAGCTGAAAAGCCGGCCAATCTTATCTATCGAACCGAATTTTTATCAAATGAGTTCAAAAACAATCCTTTCATGTATGCTTCACTTTCGAACAGGGCATGCTATAGTGGCGGGATTACGCTTGCTCAAATATTGGAGAGGCGGACGTCCAACCATTATTAATCAGCAACTTTCTTTTCTTTCTAAAGAAAAGAAAAATAAACCAGCTTAGAGGAGGCTACTTATCATGAGTGATCATCCGATTCAAGGACTTATGAAAACAGCTATGGAAAATCTGAAACAAATGATTGATGTGAACACGATCGTTGGTGATCCTGTAGAAACACCTGATGGCAGCGTCATTTTAACAGTTTCAAAGGTTGGCTTTGGTTTTGCAGCTGGGGGAAGTGAATTTAACGCCTCAGGCAGCGAGGAAAAAAAGCATAATGGAACAGGAACAGGAACAGGAACAGGCGGGTCAGCGGGCGGTCAGAAATTACCTTTTGGCGGAGGAAGCGGCGGCGGTGTTTCCATCACTCCGATTGCTTTTTTAATTGTCGGCACAAATGGCGTAAAGATGCTGCATTTAGATGAAAGCACGCATTTATACGAAAAAATTCTGGATACTGCTCCTCAGGCAGTAGAGAAAATTCAGGGGATTTTCAAAAAAAATCGCAGTGATCAGAATCAATCAGGGGATCAGCAGCAGCAAAAAGAAGATTTTGATATTTAATAACAGGTGCCTGTCAGTTAATTGACTGGCACTTTTTTATGAAATCCGCGTCACATGTTTGAGAAAAGGTTTATTTCCTTTATAATAATTTAAATATTTTGTAAATAGATAGACGTAAACATTGCAAACTCGCTTTAATCAAGCTATATTAACACTGTACATACTTATTGGGGAGGAGTTTTTTTATGGCATCTATTACATTTAAACAAAATCCGGTAACGCTTATTGGCAATGAGGTAAAGGTTGGGGACACGGCTCCGAATTTCACCGTGCTTGCAAATGATATGTCTGAAGTTTCATTATCTGATTCTAAAGGTCAAGTCCGTATTCTATCTGTTGTACCTTCCATTGATACGGGTGTATGTGATGCACAAACACGCCGTTTCAATGAAGAAGCAGCTAAATTGGATAACTTAAAAGTATTAACTGTCAGTGTAGACCTTCCTTTTGCACAAAAGCGCTGGTGTGCAGCTAACGGCATTGAAAATGTCCAAACGGTTTCTGATCACCGCGATCTTTCTTTTGGCGAAGCGTACGGTGTACATATCCAGGAATTAAGACTGCTGGCCCGTGCTGTATTTGTTGTTGACAGCAATGATAAAGTGACATACGTTGAATACGTAAGTGAAGCAACAGATCACCCTAATTACGATGCTGCAATTGAGGCTGCTAAAGCTGCAAACTGATAATTGCCAAAAGAACCTCACGGCCCCGGGGCACTGAGGTTCTTTTTATATGCAAAAAAGCAGGACTTGGGGTTTGCGGCTTGAAATATATAATGCCGATCAGTAGAATGGGGGATACGAATATTGAAGGAGGAAACGACCATGCAAGCCGTTTCGAAAGTAGAGAAGCTGTTTAGTTTGATGAACGAATCAGCCGAATTAATTTCAAAAGAATTAAATTGTACATACATAGAGGCAGTAGCCGAAACTGGAGAGAATTTATTTCAAAATGAAGTACTTCAGGAGGATATGAGCGAAATCGCCAAAAAGAACCTTGCAAAGAAATATGAGCAATTAAATATCCGTTCATATGAAAAAGAAGAAATCCGCAAAGCGTTCCAGCTCGTTATCTTAAAAGGGCTGAAAGAAGGCGCCCATGCCAATCACCAAATGACCCCTGATACGGTGGGCTTGTTCACCGGATATCTAGTTAATAAATTTGCTTCATATCAAAAAGAAATCTCCCTTCTCGATCCAGCTGTGGGCACTGGGAATTTATTAACAACTGTTCTGAATCACTTGAAGCAAGAGCAAACGGAAAGCTTTGGCGTAGAAGTAGATGACCTTCTTATAAAGCTTGCTTTTTTAAATGCAAATCTGGGAGAGCACTCCGTTCAGTTTTACAATCAGGATTCTCTGGAACCCCTCTATATTGATCCTGTAGATTATGTCATTTGTGATTTGCCGATCGGCTATTATCCGAATGACGTTGGTGCAGACAAATTTGAACTCAAGGCAGACAGCGGCCACTCCTATTCCCACCATCTCTTTATTGAGCAAAGCATTAAGTACACAAAAGCAGGCGGATATCTTTTCTTTATCGTGCCAAATCATTTATTTGAATCAAAAGAAGCTCCAAAGCTAAAGGAATACTTAAAAGAACATGTCATAGTCCAAGGCCTTCTTCAGCTGCCAGAGTCTTTGTTCAAAGACAAACAGCATGCTAAAAGCATTTTTATCCTTCAGAAAAAGGGAGAAGGCGTCACTGCTCCTAAACACGCAATGCTTGCCGAACTTCCGAAGTTCTCAGATAAAGCAGGCATGCAGTCCATTATGAAACAGCTGGACAGCTGGTTTGCTGAGAATAAAAAGTGAAGTTAGGATGAAAAATTAAATTTACTGCTTCAATTTGAAATAAAATAGCTCGGAATAAAAACGGGAAGACAGCAGAAGTCTCCCCGTTTTTTTGCTGAGCTGAGCACCTCTCTTCAGATGTAAAAAAAATGAAAGGGTACATTTTCATCTCTGCCATTGTATGAATTTTTAAACAACCTGAAAGGTTCTGCTTCACTTGAAAAATCTGAATAAAACGAATATAACCTGAAAACGATTGCAAGCTGGAAATGTACTTGAAATGTCTGACATGCAATGTTTAAATGAGAAAGGCAGATAATATTCGGGTTCATTTGTAAAGAATAAGGAAGAGAACATTTCTTATTAAATATGCAAAGTGCTTTATATAAAAAGGAGCGGTAAACATAATGGCAAAAGTAATTGCAATTAATGCAGGGAGCTCTTCTTTGAAGTTCCAATTATTCGAGATGCCGGCTGAGGACGTTTTAACGGCTGGTCTTGTAGAACGAATCGGTTTAGATCAAGCCGTATTTACGATTTCAGTAAACGGGGAAAAAATAACAGAAACAACAGATATTCCAGATCATGCTGTTGCTGTTAAAATTCTGCTTTCTAAATTAACAGAGCTTGGAATTATCGGTTCGTTGGATGAAATTGAAGGAATTGGCCACCGTGTTGTTCACGGCGGAGAAAAATTCGATGATTCCGTACTTATTACTCCTGAAACATTGAAAGAAATAGAAGAGCTTTCAGAACTTGCTCCTCTTCATAACCCGGCTAACGTTGTCGGTATCAAAGCATTTAAAGAGGTTCTTCCAAACGTGCCTGCTGTAGCTGTTTTTGATACAGCTTTTCATCAGACAATGCCGGAACAATCTTTCTTATACAGCCTTCCATACGAGTATTATGAGAAATTTGGCATTCGTAAATACGGTTTTCACGGAACATCTCATAAGTATGTTTCAGAAAGAGCAGCTGAATTATTAGGCCGTCCGATTGAACAGCTTCGTCTTATTTCCTGTCATTTAGGGAACGGTGCAAGTATTGCTGCGATTGAAGGCGGAAAATCCATTGATACATCTATGGGCTTTACCCCGCTTGCTGGTGTAGCGATGGGAACTCGTTCAGGGAATATCGATCCTGCTTTAATTCCATTCATCATGGAGAAAACTGGTCATTCTGCAATAGAAGTATTGGACATTTTAAACAAAAAAAGCGGTCTGCTTGGAATTTCAGGATTATCATCCGACCTTCGCGACATCGAAAAAGCTGCAGAAGAGGGAAATGATCGTGCAAGAACTTCATTAGAAGTATTTGCAAGCAGAATCCACAAATATATCGGTTCCTATGCAGCACGCATGTCAGGAGTAGATGCCATCATCTTCACAGCCGGAATCGGTGAGAACAGCATCAATATTCGCGAACGTGTACTTCGCGGATTAGAATTCATGGGTGTATACTGGGATCCTGCACTTAATCATGTACGCGGCGAAGAGGCGTTCGTAAGCTATCCTCACTCACCAGTAAAAGTCATCATAATTCCGACAAATGAGGAAGTTATGATTGCGCGCGATGTTGAACGCATTGCTAAATAAGAATTGAACGATAGAAAGGCAGTCATCATTGATGGCTGTCTTTTTTTGAATTCTTCCTTTCATGAAAGCAAATTGCATTAGTGGAAATGCCCTGTTTTACCTGCAGCCATATTATATGTTGCCGCAGGTCTCTTATTAAATTGATTCAAGCAAAAAGCAGCCTGCTAACATCCATGAAACTGCACGATCCAATATGATATAATTAAATAACAATGGTGATGTCTGAAAACGGGAGGAAGGAAAATGACGCTATCAAATCGGGAAAGTCAGTTGCTTGCAGAAATACAAGTGTGGGAACAGCACTTGGGGGAGGATCTTCGCTCAGATTTTGGCCGCACGTATGACAAGTGGCTAAACCGAAAGCTTAACGGCATTCCAGAGCCGATCAAACGGAAATTCTTCGATAAGTTTGACGATATCCTCTTTCATTTGCATTCTTTCATTCAAAACTCACATGTGCAGCATGATGCAAGACAGCAGCTGCTCATGACGGCAAAAACATTTGATGAAGACATTCATCACATTTATGACATGAAAAAACTCAGTGTAGATCAGCTGCATTACATATCAGATTTACAATTATCCAAGCATCGTCTTTATTCATTCGTTCAAGGCGGTTTAGCAGGGACAGGGGGATTCCTATTAATGGGGATTGATCTTCCAGCTCAAATGCTGTTAAACCTGCGTGCTGTACAAATGACGGCTCTAAGCTACGGCTATGAAGTGAATTCTCCTTTTGAAATGATGACATCTTTAAAAGTTTACCATGCTGCACTTCTTCCCAAGCATCTGCGCTATAAGCAATGGGTTGCTTTGACAGAAGACCTGAATAACAATGATGAAAATCCGTTTTTTTATGAGGGAGAAGACAAGCTTGCAAATCAGGCGAGCATTGATCATTTACTTAAACAGCTTGTAAAAGTATCAGCTATATCTATGCTGAGAAAAAAGATGATTGGCGGTATTCCCTTGATCGGCATGGCCATTGGGGCCGGTGTCAATTACCAGCTGACAAGACAAATTACAGATTTCGCCCATCAATATTACCGCTACAGGCTGCTGCTTGAAAAAAAGGATGCCGATTTATGAGTGCAATTGAACATAAATTGCAGGCACCTTCAAAGGTATATTGCAAAGTTATAACGGTCAGCGATACTAGAACGGCAGATACGGATAAAAGCGGTCAGCTAATCTCGGCACTTATTAAAAAAGCAGGTCATGAAGTTGTTCAATATGAAATCATTCCTGATGAAGAAACGTTAATTAAAAGCGCTGTTAACAGAGGGTGCAAATCGAGTAAGATTGACGTGATCCTTCTAAATGGAGGCACTGGAATTGCAAAAAGAGACGTAACTATTGAAGCAGTTCAGAGCTTGCTTGAAAAAGAAATTCCAGGCTTTGGAGAGCTGTTCAGAATGCTGAGCTACCAGGAGGACATTGGATCATCAGCCATCCTGAGCAGAGCTATAGGCGGCGTTTCAGATGATACAGTTATCTTCTCTATGCCAGGTTCGGCTGGTGCTGTTAAACTGGCAATGGAAAAGCTGATCATTCCGGAATTGGGACATGTAGTAAGAGAAGTTAATAAAGATCTGAAATCATGCACTTAAAAACATCACCGTCTCAGGTGATGTTTTTTTATGCATAATTATCTTATTTCTATACCTTAATAATGCACACGTTCTGATACATGCTGATGAAGTCTGAACCACAGCCATAAATCATTAATAATAGATGCGTGCTCGGATATTTCAGCGTTAAGCCTGCAGGATCTTGAAAAATCCTCTTCATTGTTCAGTTCATCCTGTTTCGAGTTAATCTGTTCTTCTATTTTTGCGATTTGATCCGGTATGCTCCCCCGGATCTTTTCCCATTGCATCAGGATCGCTTCCTGTTCATGGGGGTGAATTTTTTCCCACTCCATTTCGAGGTTTGGAAGATTGATTCCAAGCCGCTCGCTAAAACGAAAATGTTTCATTGTCATTCCCCCGTGCGTAAGCTTTCCTTTATTCTACATGACACGTGCATAAAGTTCACGATTATTTCATAAAAAGTTTTGAGAAACCTATTGAAAAACAGTGAATAACTTGTTAAAGTGGTATTTATCAAATGAATAGTTATAAATCTTAATTAATATTTATACATCTGAGAGGGGAAATTAAGTTGAATTTAAATAAAAAAGTAGTGTTGGCTTATTCAGGCGGGTTAGATACATCAGTAGCAATCAAGTGGCTTCAGGATCAAGGGTATGAGGTGATAGCATGCTGTTTGGATGTCGGCGAAGGAAAAGACCTTGCATTTATTCAAAGCAAAGCGCTGCAGGTCGGAGCTTCTAAATCATACGTAATTGATGCTAAAAAGGAATTTGCTGATGAATATGCATTGGTTGCTCTTCAATCACATGCTTTATATGAAGGGAAATACCCGCTTATATCTGCCCTGTCACGTCCGTTGATAGCTAAAAAGCTTGTAGAGGTTGCTGAGCAGGAGAATGCCATCGCAGTTGCGCACGGCTGTACGGGAAAAGGCAATGATCAGGTTCGGTTTGAAGTATCTATTAAAGCTTTGAACCCTGACCTTGAAGTGCTTGCTCCAGTCCGCGAGTGGAGCTGGTCGCGTGAGGAAGAAATTCAATATGCACAGGAAAACAATATTCCTATTCCAATTAATCTAGGAAGTCCGTTTTCAATTGATCAGAACTTATGGGGCCGAAGCAATGAGTGCGGAGTTCTTGAAGATCCATGGGCAGCTCCTCCCGAAGAAGCATATGACCTGACAAATTCCATTGAGAATACACCTGATACACCTGACATGGTGGAGATCGAATTTGAACAGGGTGTGCCGGTTTCATTAAATGGTGCCTCTTATCCCCTGGCAGAGTTAATTCTTCATTTAAATGCACTTGCAGGCAAGCATGGAGTCGGAAGAATTGATCATGTAGAAAACCGCCTTGTTGGAATTAAATCGCGTGAAGTATATGAATGTCCGGCTGCAATTACGCTGCTTAAAGCTCATAAAGAATTAGAAGATCTGACTCTTGTAAAAGAAGTGGCACATTTTAAACCTGTTATTGAAATGAAGCTGACAGAGCTCATTTATAACGGTTTATGGTTTTCTCCGCTCAAGGATGCCCTGCTTGGATTCCTGAAAGAGACCCAAACTTATGTAACAGGAACGGTTCGGGTAAAACTCTTTAAAGGCCATGCCATTGTTGAAGGAAGAAAATCTGCATACTCTCTTTATGATGAAAAGCTTGCAACATATACAACTGAGGATTCGTTTGATCATCAGGCAGCAGTTGGGTTCATCTCTCTTTATGGACTTCCTACCAAAGTAAGCAGCATGGTACAGGGAAAAAAGAAGGTGAACGTATGAAAAAACTGTGGGGTGGACGTTTTCAAAAAACACCTGAAAAATGGGTGGATGAATTTGGAGCATCCATTTCATTTGATAAAGAACTCGTTCTAGAAGATATACAGGGAAGTCTTGCGCATGTTCACATGCTCGGACAATGCGGGATCATCGAACCTGCTGAAGCAGAGCAAATTAAAACAGGCCTTCTTCTTTTAAAAGAAAAGGCTGAAAACGGCGAGCTTCAGTTTTCTGTTGATTATGAAGACATACATTTAAATCTTGAAAAGCTGCTTATTGATGAAATCGGACCTGTCGGAGGGAAACTGCATACCGGCAGAAGCCGGAACGACCAAGTTGCTACAGACATGCACCTTTATTTGAAAAATCATGTAAAGGAAATTACCCAGCTGATTACAGCATTTCAGCAGACGCTTTTAGAAAAAGCAAAAGAGAATGTAGAAACGATTTTGCCTGGTTATACTCATCTTCAGCGTGCACAGCCGATATCGTTTGCTCATCACCTCTTAGCTTATTTCTGGATGCTTGAGCGGGATAAACAGCGCTTTGATGAATCCTTAAAGCGCATAAATATTTCCCCGCTCGGCTGCGGGGCGCTTGCAGGGACAACGTTTCCGATTGATCGTCACTTAACTGCTGAACTGCTTGAGTTTGAAGGGATTTATGAAAACAGCCTTGACGGAGTAAGCGACCGTGATTTTATTGTTGAATTTCTAAGCAACAGCTCCCTGATGATGATGCACTTATCACGCTTATGCGAAGAACTGATTTTATGGTGCAGCCAGGAATTTCAGTTTGTAGAGCTGGATGATACTTACGCAACGGGAAGCTCAATGATGCCGCAGAAGAAAAACCCGGATATGGCTGAATTAATCCGCGGTAAAACGGGACGGGTTTATGGCCATTTATTTGCTTTGCTGACGACCTTGAAAGGATTGCCGCTCGCATATAACAAAGATATGCAGGAGGATAAAGAGGGCATGTTTGACACAGTCCGCACAGTAGAAGGAAGTCTGCAGATATTTATTGGCATGATCGGAACGCTGAAAGTGAAAAAAGAGAAAATGAAGAAAGCTACAACAGAAGATTTTTCAAATGCGACGGAGCTTGCTGATTATCTTGCGAAAAAAGGCATGCCTTTCAGAGAAGCACACGAAGTAGTTGGGAAACTTGTTTATACGTGCATTGAAAAAGGCATTTATTTAAAAGATCTTTCACTCGAAGAATATCAGGATGCATCTTCTTTATTTACTTCGGATATATTCGAAACAATTGATCCATACACTGCTGTTGCAAAAAGAAACAGTGATGGCGGTACAGGTTTTTCAAAGGTAATTGAAGCGATAGCTAAGGCTGAAAAAGTATTACTGAGTAAAATTTGAAGGTTTTACCATCGTAAACAGGTCCATTTTCACAAACGATAGTACAGAGACACTATCTGAATACGAGGAGCTGATATCGATGGGAAAAGAAAAAGATCCGAAAAATCAATCTGCTTATTATGATTATGAGGGTGAAAATGAAACTTCACAGCTTATTACAGATGCTTATTCAAGCGGGGTAGTTGAGCAGCAATACGAGCAAAATTTCCTTCAGGAAAATCTTCAGCCGAGAGAAGCAGAAATAGAATAGTGAAGCCGCATGAAAACAAGAAAAAAGTCATCAATCATGATGACTTTTTTCTTGTTTTTATTAGGATCCAGTAGAGCAAGCAAGAGAAGATAAAGCCTAGTGAAAAACGTTCAGGAATAATGAAATATATACAGATCCCGCAAACAATTGCCCTCATTGTTCAAATTAATGGAAAAAATGGATAAAATCAAAAGAAAATAACCATCACGATCGGCATGAATCGGATAAAGAGCTTGCTGATATGAATGGATTCAGCTGGTTATAATAAAAGGCACTAAAGCCCCAAAGCATACTGTCAGGAAAAATCCAAAAAGATTGAGGCGTATAAGCCGAAAAAGCCATGCTTAGGAGATTTCGCGCATCTCGCCATATCAGCTGAGGCGCTGACACCTGAAATATACTGAACAAAAACACGGCTTGCATAAAGGGCCATCGTCAAAAATGCAGAATTTGTTTCTGCGGGCATCAAAGGCTGAAGGCCCTGCAGACCTTGTAGTAAAATACAAATAGAGAATAAATCCTTGTCCAGCAAGCAAAAAAGGCAGAAAAAGCCTGAAATAAAAAAAGTCCTCCTTCCATAACCGTCAATGCGGGAAGAAGAAAATTGCCTGCATTAGATGTATTACTTAAAAAAGCCAACTTTAAACTCCAATAATTGGGTAATCATAGGATCCGTATGTAGCCCCAAATCAGTTAACATCAATGAACCGGGTAATCATAGATTACGTATGAAGCCCCAAAACAGCTAAAAATTGATAAGTAGGGTAATCATAGGATGGGTATGAGTCCCCAAAACAGCTAAAATCAATGAATTGGGTAATCATAGGATGAGAATGAGACCCCAAAACAGCTAAAGTCGATAAGTAGGGTAATCATAGGATGGGTATGAGTCCCCAAAACAGCTAAAATTGATAAGTAGGGTAATCATAGGATGGGTATGAGTCCCCAAAACAGCTAAAATTAATGAATTGGGTAATCATAGGATGCGAATGAGACCTCAAAACAGCTAAAGTCGATAAGTTGTGTAATCATAGGATGGGTATGAGTCCCCAAAACAGCTAAAATTAATGAATTGGGTAATCATAGGATGCGAATGAGACCTCAAAACAGCTAAAGTCGATAAGTTGTGTAATCATAGGATGGGTATGAGTCCCCAAAACAGCTAAAATCAATGAATTGTGTAATCATAGGATGGGTATGAGTCCCCAAAACAGCTAAATTCGATAAGTTGGGTAATCATAGGATGGGTATGAGTCCCCAAAACAGTTAAATTCAATGAATTGGGTAATCATAGGATGGGTATGAGTCCCCAAAACAGCTAAAATCAATGAATTGGGTAATCATAGGATGAGAATGAGACCCCAAAACAGCTAAAGTCGATAAGTTGGTTAATCATAGGATGGGTATGAGTCCCCAAAACAGCTAAAATTGATAAGTAGGGTAATCATAGGATGGGTATGAGTCCCCAAAACAGCTAAAATCAATGAATCGGGTAACCAAAGGATCCGTATGAAGCCTTTAAATAGTTTAATTGACGACCTTCAGCTGATTCAAGTCGCCTGCGCTAGGAGCTGTTCCGCTTTTCGTACTGTCCAGCTCCACCGCCAAATCCTCGGCCAGAACAAATTCCCCCAAAAAGTCAAACCCGGACTTTTCGGGTGAACTCTTATCTGTCTGCCTGCGCAAAACAGGCTGTTCCGCTTTTCGTATTGTAAGATTGCTTGCATTTCAATACAATGAAAAAGATAAAAAGTATAATATATCCCGGTGCACCGAGGAGGATTTTAACGTTGAGACATGCCATCATAACAGCTGGTTCAAAAGGTTTAGGAAGAAAAGTGACGGAGCTGTTCCTGGATAAAGGCTACTCTGTCACAATTAATTACCGTAGTGATGAATCTGCCGCTGCGCAGCTAAAGAAACAATATGCACATCTTGAGGACCGCATGCTCTTTATTAAAGGGGACGTAACAAAAAAAGAAGACCTGCTTTATTTAGTCGATGAGGCATTCAAAAAGTTTGGCCGCATCGACTGTTTAATTAATAATGCCGGTCCTTACATATTTGAAAGAAAAAAACTGGCTGATTATCTGGATGAGGAATGGCATGAAATGATAGACGGCAATTTGACCGCTGTCTTTCATCTTTTGAAAAAAGTAATTCCCATCATGCGAAAACAGCACTACGGGCGCATTATCACCTACGGTTTTCAAGGAGCTGATTCATCATCCGGCTGGCTCCATCGTTCAGCCTTCAGTGCAGCAAAAACCGGGCTTGCTTCTCTCACAAAAACCATTGCCATTGAGGAAGCAGAATACGGCATTACAGCAAATATGATCTGCCCTGGCAATATCACAGGAGAGATGAAGGAAGCGACTATTTCTCAGGCAAGAGAGAAAAGAGATCCGGAGACTCCGATTGGCAGATCCGGAACGGGAGAAGATATTGGAAGGCTGATTGCGTTTTTATGCAGTGAAAATTCAGATATGATTACAGGCGCTGTCATTGAGGCTACCGGAGCTGTCAATGTATTGAACCGAAGACCATAATGTCACCTCAACTTAGCTGGGATTTTTTAAAAAGATTGAGGAATCTATTTAAAATAGTAAGAAAAACGCACATTTCCTAGAATGTATTTCCAATTTATACTAAGTTTCCATATGATGAATTAAGGAAATACTAAAAATTGTACCGGAATGAATTGGAAATGATATAGGAGGAAAAACGATGAAAATCGGCATACCTAAAGAAATTAAAAATAATGAGAACCGTGTGGCAATGACCCCTGCCGGCGTCATCCCCCTTATTCAGGCGGGCCATGATGTTTATATTGAGCAAAACGCAGGGGAAGGGTCTGGTTTTCCGGATCATCAGTATATTGAAGCAGGTGCGAGAATTGTAGCTTCGCCAGAAGAAGCCTGGGCGATGGATATGGTTATGAAGGTGAAGGAGCCCCTTCCGTCTGAATACCAGCATTTTCGTGAAGGCTTAATTTTATTCACCTATCTGCATCTTGCTGCTGAATCTGAGCTTACGCGTGCACTGATTGACCGGAAAGTAGTTGGAATAGCATATGAAACCGTTCAGCTTCCAAACCGCTCACTGCCTCTATTAACACCGATGAGTGAAGTGGCAGGAAGAATGGCCTCGCAAATTGGAGCCCAATTTTTAGAGAAGCCAAAAGGCGGAATGGGTATTTTATTGTCAGGAGTTCCAGGAGTGAAGCGCGGGAAAGTGGCCATAATAGGAGGCGGCGTAGCCGGAACGAACGCTGCCAAAATTGCCGTCGGACTTGGAGCCGATGTTACCATGCTCGATGTGAATCCGGATCGTCTGCGCCAGCTGGATGATATTTTTGGAAAAGAAATCACCACGCTTATGTCAAACCCCTATAACATTGGTTATGCTGTCAGCCAATCGGATCTTGTCATTGGAGCGGTGCTGATTCCAGGGGCAAGAGCGCCAAAGCTTGTATCCGAAGAAATGGTCCAAAGTATGACGGCCGGTTCAGTCATTGTTGATATTGCCATCGATCAAGGCGGTATTTTTGCTACTACAGACAGAATTACAACTCATGACAATCCTACGTATGAAAAGCATGGCGTCCTTCACTATGCTGTGGCCAATATGCCTGGAGCGGTACCAAGAACATCAACGATTGCCCTTACAAATGTAACTGTTCCTTATGCCGTGCAGATTGCGAATAAAGGGTATAAAAAAGCCTGCTTGGAGAATGAACCGCTTTTAAAAGGTCTCAATACATTAAATGGGTTTGTAACTTATGAAGCCGTTGCGGAATCTCATGGATTAGCCTATTCAGATGCAAAAGCACTGCTGGGAGAATAATACAAAAAGCGAACATTAAAAAGATGTTTGCTTTACTTGGGAAACCAGGTTTTGAAGAAGTTAAAGCTAAGCTTGAAAAACACTTAGAGGAATAAGGTTTTACGCTACTTTCCTTATTAGGTAATTGATTAGTTCTCGGGGTATAAAAACTGACCACATTTTGACCACATTCCTTGCTAAAATGTGTTTGAGTCGGCCATATACTCCGAGAATTTATTTATTGATTTGGCTTCCATTGATTTTGTAACATGGGAATAAATGTTTCCGGTTGTCATAATATCCTTATGTCCTAATCTTTCTTGAATCTCTTTTAAAGAAACTTCTGCTTTCAGCAGCATTACAGCATGAGTATGCCTTAGATCGTGAATTTTAATATTAGGTACCTTGCTAGTTTTCTTTAGTCTTTCAAATGCAGTTTGAATTGTTCTATCCCTTAAACGCATGCCATCTTCTTTGCAAAATACAAAATTCAATTTAGAATACTTGTCTCCGAATAAAAGCTTTCTCTTAGTTATAACCAGTAGTGACAGAAGCTTTTTAGGTCCCTGTCACCTAATATCAAAATGAAAAGGAAAGAGAAGTCTATACTTTAAGCTTTCCTATACTTTTTCATTTAATTATTTTTTTAATCTTTGCTTGTGTTTATAATTAAATTAATTCATTTTGGTTTCATAATCAGCATGCCGAGTATTATACCTGAGGTTAATTCGCTAAATTGTCATTATGGGAAAATGATTTATTTGAGCTCTTTTTCCATATCATAAGCACACAAGCAGCAATCGTTGTTCCAAGCCAAACTAGCAACAGTATGCTCGCAAGGATTGGCAATGCAGTTAGTTCGAAAACAGAGCGACCCAATGCAGTTTGGAAGCCTATCAATATTATCGATAGCATCCAAGTAATACTACCAAAATGGATCAACCATTTTTTCAAACGTTTATCAACATGAGTTTTTTCCAAAAGCAATCCTGGTAGGACTAAAGTTTGTAAAGCGTGAAATCCAATTCCATGCAATACGATTAGATTTCCCGC
This sequence comes from Bacillus sp. F19, assembly GCA_023823795.1. Lineage (NCBI taxonomy): Bacteria > Bacillati > Bacillota > Bacilli > Caryophanales > Bacillaceae > Bacillus > Bacillus sp. F19. The sequence goes on along the minus strand of CP085710.1, from coordinate 3,939,127 downwards.
ATCTCCTGTAAAACGTTCTTGAAGCAATATCATCCATATTCCAGCAATATTGGCTACTAGGACAGAAAGAAATGCATAACGAATTCCCATTATAAGAAATGGCCTTTCATAAGGAGGTTTCATTCTAAAAAACTGAATCATAAGCAATAAGGTTAAGATTACAAGCAATAAAGAAACAACTCCAAATAGCATCCCACCGATCGTATCAACGATAGTTCCTTCAAGAGAAAATCTTGGATTAAAACCCCGAAAATTTTGAACCGTTTCAATTGTATAGGAATAAAGGGCTGCTGTAATAAAAAGCCATCGAATCGTCTTCCTTTTACGAGTTCCCAGTCTTGCAAAAGGTAAAATCATAGCAATGGAAAGGAGAAAAATACCGATTGCTGCATTAAAAGAGAAAGCATCGCCCATATTGCCTTCAGGTAAAATAATGGGACCTTGAAAAAAGATATAAAAAGCGATTCCTACTGAAAGGATAATTCCGAAGATACCTGTGATGACAAGCCATTTTTCTTCTTCAAATATTTTCATTGGCGGTTCAACAACATCATTTCGAACAGCTTTCATAAATTTTGACAAGAATAATCACTTCTCTCAAATTATTTTGTTTTTATTTATTAATAAATAAATATTTTTGTAAAAAAAGAAAGTGTAGTTACTCCTTTCTTTTTTACTCTTCATTATCAATTCCACAGATTAATTCAGGTAAATTCAATACCTCCGCAACCGTAATAAGTAAACCTTTGCCAATAAAACGTGCTGCTGTTTCCTTAGCATTAAGAACTCAACTCTTTCCATTTTCAAAGTTAGAGATTCAAAAATCGTATGGTACAACTTACTAACATGTTCTCGAATACCCACTTCTGAAATCTATGAACTAGGAACCTTTTAAATTACCATTTTTTCATTTCCATCCATTTACGTGCCAAAATAGTGGGTTCCGAATAAGGCTATTATCACTCTATTTTTTGTGCCATGGCGACAGGGTCAGCGTAGTAAAGATAGCCAATCGTTCCGTCCTCATTTTCTTTGAAGGCCAGCGGATTTCCATCTTCATCCTCAAACAGGAGCGGTTCCAACTGACGTACAATATGTTTTCCTGTAGCCGCATCCTCTACTATTAGTGTTCCATCTGGGGATGCCGTAATTTTTGTCGCCCAATGCTCTGGCAACCTTAGGTCACGGTAAGTCCCCTCAAATCTGCGTAACTCCTCTAAAGTAGGTTTTAAGTAAGTTGGCCTTTCTTCCTTTTCAGGATAAAACCGGTCCATAAATTCCCCGAACACCTGGGCGCGCATGTCAGGCCAATTCGCGTCATCCTTGTTGAAAAACACAAACGCACCTAGCTTTTGTTCCGGCAAGAGCCACATCCAGGAATGGTATCCAGGGAGATCTCCGCCTTTCCCAATAACCTTTTGTCCGTTATGGGAAGCATGGAAAAATGTTTCAAAGCCATAACCCATATTCGGAACTTTAGAATGAACCGCAAAATGGATTTTTTGCATTTCTTTTGTTGATTTTGGTTTTAAAATTCGAGTATTACCAAGTTTCCCGTTATTTAACTGTGCTAACATGAACTTCGTCATATCGCTCGCGCTAGTAAACATGCTTCCTTGAGGGGCTTCTGCAGGTACGATTGTATACGGAGGAATAGGCTTTCCATCTATATCATACCCAGCTGCAAGTTTCGCTTCGATTTGTGGGGTCATCACAATATTGCTATTGTTCATCCCAAGCGGCTGGAAAATATGTTTATCCATGTATTGCTGGTACGACATTCCTGACAAATTTTGCACAATATACCCTTGCAGCATAGAAGCGTAATTATCGTACATATAAGATTCTCCTGGCTTCCGGACGACTGTCGGCATCCCCTTGATGATGATATCGCGAAGCTCGTGACGTTCTGTGAGATCAAAAATAACCGGGTTAATTTTATCAGGGTTATCAAATCCAGTCGTAAAGGAGAGCAGGTGTTTCATCGTGACCGGCTCATTCACGTTATTTTTCAACTGGATGTCTCCAAGATAGGAGTTCACATCTTCGTTCAAATCAATTTTTCCTTGTTCAACTTGCTGCATGACAGCTGTGGCAGTAAAGACTTTTCCAACCGAAGCCGCGCGAAACACGGTGTTTTCTGGATCCATCTTAATCCCTTTCTCCAAGTTAGAGTAGCCGTATCCCTTTTGAAAAAGTACCTTGTTGTCTTTGACGACAGCAAACACGGCACCAGGAATTTTGAGTTTCTCCATTTCCTTTTTAAAAAATTGATCGGCAAACTTTTGGATTTCTTCCGCATTCGCTGGCCCGGAATTACCTTTAGGATTGGCAGCTTGTGCTGGCTGCGCACTGACAGATCCGAGCAAGGTCGAGAATGCCAGCAATACTGCGATGATAGAAGCACTAGGTCTGAAATAACGTTTCAACATATTTCCTTCCTCCTTGAGTTTAATGTCTATAAATCTCTGAATTTCCTCTTTCCGAGAAACAGCGTATCTTATCTTTTCCTTGTGATTATAGTGGTGAAGGTAATGAAGAGAGTCATATTTTTTGTTTTCTTATGACTGTGGTCATCTGACGAATTTCACTTTTTTCTTTACCAATAATTAACTAGAATGAGAATATAAGGGGGAGTAACATGGAGTTTGTCGAGAAGAGAAAATGGTTGTGGATCGAATGGCTTTTTTTTATTACCTATACCTGTTCATATGGGCTTGTTTCGATTTATCCTTTTATCATATTAGAAAATGAAACCGTTCCATATTTCCAGTTTTTCATCTGGACGGCCATCAGTTATGCCCTGCCGCTTCTGTTTTGGAGATCTGGTTATATTAACCGAAAATGGTTTCCGTTCATCGTTTTTTTGACGTATGGTTTATTAGAAATCTACCTAAGTTATACCATGCATATGTTTGCCAATATCCTATCTTTTTCGTTAATTATTGTTGGCTTCCTTTCCCACCGGTGGACATGGTGGTATATCATCCTGATCTTTGTAATCGGTGTCCCTATTACTGAATTTTTTTTCGTAGATCTGACCTATGTTTATATCCATTTGGCCTTTCAAATTTTAAATGCTTCGTTTGCTCTCGGGATGGGATACTGCATTCAAAGACTTTCCGAGACAAGCATTCAAATGAAACAATTATATGAAAAAAATCTTTGCCAGTATCGGAAGATTAAGGAGCAGAATCGTGCTTTGGAGCTGTATAGTGAACAAATTGAAAAGGTAACAATTCTGGAGGAGAGAAATCGGATGGCAAAAGAGCTTCATGATACAGTCGGTCATACATTTACCTCTGTCATCATGGGAATGGATGCCGTTATCTATTTACTGGAAAAAGATCCCGAACGAGCCAAGGAGAAGTTAATCACATTAAGTAACGTGACAAGGAAAGGACTTGATGAGGTGAGGAGGAGTATTCACCAAATTTCCCCCTATGATGAGGGGCATTCCCTTCATCATGAGCTCTCCCAACGCGCAAGGGAGTTTGCCGTTCATACACAGACCAACGTTCAGTTTCAGCTGAACGGAGAGGAAACGGCCGTGTCGAAACCGATCCGGCTAGTATTGGTCCGCTGCCTGCAGGAGGCGCTAACCAATGCCAAGCGTCATGGCAATGCTGAAACGATTGAGGTGACTTTATCTTTTACTGCAGATGGTATCGAGCTTTTAGTAAAAGATGATGGAATCGGGGCCGACCAAATCAGCCCTGGGTTTGGACTCAATTCGATGAAAGAACGACTTTTAGCAATCCAAGGAACTATGGCAATTTCATCTTCTAAAGGGAAGGGAACGACTGTTACATGGACCGTTCCGAAAGGAGTATCCGTAAATGAAAAAAATCCGATTACTGCTCGTTGACGATCAAGAGTTGATTCGTGAAAGTTTGTATATCGTTCTGGATATGGAGCCAGAGCTGGAAGTCATTGGTCTTGCTGAAAACGGCCAAACAGCGATTGAGTTATGTGAAGAACAGAAACCGGATGTCGTATTGATGGATTTACATATGCCAAAAGTGAACGGAGTAGAAGCAACCGAAGAGATTAAAAGAAGATGGTCGGATATTCGCGTGATCATCTTGACCACATTCCAAGAAATTGACTTTGTCGTCGATGCTTTAGCAGCGGGGGCAGAAGGATACCTGCTAAAAGCCATTCACCCGAAGGATTTGGCAGCAGGAATCAAATGGGTTTTTCAAGGAGGGACGCTGATCCCACAAGAAATCGCTCAAATGCTGGTACGACAATTAAAGAATCCTCTAGCTGTAGAAGCCTCTGAAAAAAAATCGATTCCCCAATACGGATTAAGTGAACGGGAAGTGGAGATTCTTCACTGCGTATCCGAAGGATTAAATAATCGCGAAATTGCTCAGAGGCTTTTTTTATCAGAGGGAACAGTGAAAAATTATGTATCTAGCATTTATTCGAAAATGGGAGTTCGGGATCGTGTTCAGGCGTCGATGAAAGCTCATCAGGAAGGGATCATTTGAAGTTTGTAGAAATTCCAGCCTATCCACTTCATATCATTGTAACTATTCTACTTCCATGATACCCTTGGGGCGATAAAAACTATATTGGGGTACGGAAACTTCTAATTCCACTTTTGAAAAAACGATAACACCATCTTTCAATCATGTTATTTTCAATTTTAATTCTATAACGAATAGGAAAAGCCTTCAGTAACAAGACTCTCCCCAGTTTGATGATGTTTTTTATAAATTTCCTTTCTGGAATTTAATGCCTTTTCGAACACAAAAACATAACATATCATTCTTTTTAAACCTTCTCCCTCCTAAAAAAGATTTATCATATTAACTATGAAACAATTTTAGGAGGGAAAATGTGGGTAAATTAAAAAAGAATAATATAATAATTTTAATCATTGTAGCAATTATAGTTTTAACAATAAGTTGTACAGCATCCTCTATTCATAATAGAAATATCGCAAAAGAAAAAGCTGCCGAAGTTGCAATACAACACAAGCTTGATGGGTATGTGTCTGGACCCCTCTATACAAATATAGTCAACATAAGCGATGTTATCGGCAATGAAAAAAGGATCTTCAATCGAAGATCCTTTTGTGCTGATTGACATAATTATCTTTTATTTTCAATTCAATTGTTTAAACTAAAAATTCTTTAGTTACCCAACCTATACAAATCAATATTACCTTACATAGACTGTATTAATTATATGAAAGAGATGTGATTAACATGCTAAAATTCTTTAAAGCAAGATTAAAGGGTGAAAATGAAGTCCCTCCTGTTGAAACTAATGCTTTTGGTTTTGCAAAATTTGTAGCTAATAAAAAAAGAACTAAGATAAAGTTTGCACTAGAAGTTGAAAACATTGAAAACTTTGTTCAAGCACACATCCACTTTGGTGAACGTGGTGAAAATGGACCTGTAGTAGTGTTCCTTTTTGGTGCTGACTTAGAAACGCTTGAGGAGCAAAATGGTATAACGACAAGAAGAGGCGTTGTTACAGGAACTATTACGGATGACGATATTGTAGAAAATGACGTAGGTATAGAAACTGTAGAAGATTTATTAAAATTCATGGAACAAGAATTAACTTATACTAATGCTCATACTGAACAAAATCCATCAGGTGAAATTAGAGGTAAAATTGTACCAATTTAAATTTTCACACTGTTAGTTTATTAAGATGATGGCTTAAAAGGTTGCACATAACACATTTTTTTAGTCATCCTTTTTCTCTATTTATATTAGATTCTCAGTTAGTCATAATGAACGAAACGGCCCCATCGCTTAACGTAGATTGCACTTGGTCATAATGTTACTACCAAAATAAAAACCCAAGTGTAGAGCTACACGCGAAAAGGAGCCGATTACTATGAAGGATGTACAAAAATTTGTTGGTTTGACGTATCTAAAGATACTATTGCTGTTGCGATTGCAGATTCAGGTCGTGGCGAACCTAGATTTCATGGGACCATTCAAAATAATCCAGAAAACATATGCAAACTAATGAAAAAGGTAGGAAATCCTGAAAATCTACTAGTTTGTTATGAAGCCCGATTCTCTGGATATGGAATTTATCGATTACTTCTATCTATGGACATTGAATGTATAGTTGTGGCACCTTCCCTTTTCCCAAAGCGCTCGGGCGACCGTGTGAAAACAGATAAAAGAGATTCTATTCGATTGGCCCAGCTACTTCGTGCTGGAGAGCTTACTTCTGTTTGGGTTCCAGATGAAGATCATGAAGCTCTGCGTGATTTAATCCGTGCTCGTCATGATGCTCGAGAAGATTTACAAAGTTCTCGTCAGAGACTTGTACACTTTTTACTTCGCCATGAAATACGTTTTCCGCAAGGACTTCGTAATTGGACGGTAAAACATCGAGAATGGTTAAATAAATTAACTTTTGATAGACCTTCACAACGGATTGTCTTTCAAGAATATCTTCATGCCATCTATGAGGTTGAGGAGCGTATGAAACGACTAGAAACTCAAATTCATGAAGAAGCTATTCAAAGTGAACATGCTCCGGTCATTCAAGCCTTCAAACATTGAGAGGAGTCGCAGAAGTCACAGCCGTTACTTTGGTCGCTGAAATTGGGCAGTTTTCTCGCTTTTCAAATCCAAGGCAACTGATGTCATACGCTGGTCTCGTTCTTAAAGAGTACTCTAGTGGGTCCAATCGTTGGCAAGGTTCTATTACTAAAACGGGAAACGCTCAGATTAGACGATCTATAGTAGAAGTTTGTTGGTCATATCGTCATCGACCATCTCTTAAAGGTGAATTGCTTAAACGTCAAGAAGGTCAAGATCCAGAGGCAAAACGTATTTCTTGGAAGGCTCAACACCGTCTTCATATGAAATATCATCGCATCTCTGCTAAAGGAAAAGGTGGAAAAGTAGCTGTCGTAGCTGTTGCTAGAGAGTTGCTTGGATTTATTTGGGCTATTGGTTGTGCCATTGAAAATAAACAAGTAAGTGAATCGAAAGTTGCTTAAGTAAATTAATGTTACCCTGCGTAAATCTGACTGTTAATTTTTCCAATTAGGTATTTATGATGAGATTGAAGATTTGGCTCGGAGGCAAATCCCCGGGAAGGAGAACCCTCATGTTCAACTATGCACTAGGTCGAAGAACTGAACGTGCGCCGTTAGTCCGAGGCAGCTCCATGACGGATGGAATGAAATGTGGTAGCCAACCCACGCATATCAGTATGTATACCACCGTCAACGCTTTGCCTTCGAGCCAAGTTTTTAAGGATATTCTAGTTTCCTATTTTTATGGGAGGTTATAATGTGACATCAATGGTCATATCTAGTACGATAAAATTATCAAAGGATTAGGAGTGAGAAAATGAAGGTTTCATACCATGGACATTCAGTTGTAAAAATTCAAACGGATAAACATACGATTGTCATTGATCCATTTATAAATGGAAATGGCCAGACAGACTTGAAGGTTGAAGATTTGAAAGTTGATGTTATTTTACTGACGCATGGTCATAATGACCACGTCGGCGATACCATTCAGCTTGCGAAACAAAACAATGCCCTGGTTGTTGCTCCTTTTGAACTTGCTACATATTTAGGATGGAAAGGATTAAATGTTCATCCTATGCACATTGGCGGATCGCACAAATTTGAATTTGGAACGGTTAAATTAACACAGGCATTTCATGGTTCTAGCTATGAGGAAGAGGAACAAAAAATCATTTATACAGGCATGCCAGCCGGAATTCTCTTTAAAAAAGAGGGGAAAACGGTTTACCATGCAGGGGATACAGCTCTCTATTCAGACATGAAACTTCTTGGCGAATTTGAAGATATAGACCTTGCCTTTTTGCCAATCGGGGATAATTTTACAATGGGTCCTGAGGATGCGGCGATTGCAGCAAAGTGGATTAAAGCAAAGACCGTAGTTCCAATACATTATAATACGTTTCCTGTCATTGAACAGGATCCAAAAGAATTTGTCAGCAGGCTCTCAGGCAAAACCGGAAAAGTCATGGAAGCTGGAGAATCTATTAAACTGTAAAAACGCAGGCGGGGGTTATTCCTCCGCTTTTTTCTATGTCTATTTTTCTTCTCTTATATCCCAGGTGTTTTCGCATGAATGAGAGCACCAGCGCATAAAATGAAACAAGCTGTAAAAAGGAGTTGGTCAATGATGCGTATTCTTTATATCTTACTTGCGGGAGCTGTTGTGTATTTTGCCTTGCCCCGTCTGGATTTTTCAAGCAGCAGTTCACTTGAAAGCTTATTTTCTCTCGTTTGGCTGATATTTGCTTTATTTGTGATAGGCGGCAATATGACGGGACTGATTTATACTCCTAAAAAACGTTTAACAAAACATTCAGCTGTGCGTAAATACCAGGCAAAAACAAAGCAGCGTGCAGCCGCTCGTTGATATAAAGCGTTCACACCCTTATAATGAAATTGGAAGATTAGAATGGCTGATGAAAAAGGGTGAAGAAGCTTGGCAACGAAGCATGAACAAATACTGCAGCGTATTGATTCCCTCCCGATCGGAGAAAAGATCTCGGTCCGGCAGATTGCAAAAGATATGAGTGTGAGCGAGGGTACAGCTTATCGTGCGATAAAAGAAGCAGAAAACAAAGGGTATGTCAGCACGATAGAGCGGGTTGGAACAATACGCATTGAAAAAAAGAAAAAAGAAAACATCGAAAAACTCACTTATGCTGAGGTTGTAAATATTGTTGATGGACAAGTACTTGGAGGTCGTGCGGGACTTCATAAAACGCTGAATAAGTTTGTCATCGGCGCAATGAAATTAGAAGCAATGATGCGTTATACAGGCGCAGGCAACCTGCTGATTGTAGGGAACCGCACGAATGCCCATCAGCTTGCAATTGAGGCGGGTGCCGCCGTGCTGATAACAGGCGGCTTTGACACAGACGAGCATGTAAAAAAAATTGCCGATGAGGCAGAGCTTCCGATTATTTCAACGAGCTATGACACCTTTACTGTTGCAACCATGATCAACAGGGCCATTTACGATCAGCTTATTAAAAAAGAAATTGTTCTTGTAGAGGACATCTTAACATCGCTGGATAAGACTGTATGCCTGAAAACAACCGATCCAATTGAGGAATGGTATCAGCATAATTATAAAACAGGCCACGGCCGTTTTCCTGTTGTCGATCATAATTTAAAAGTACAGGGAATGGTTACATCTAAAGATGTGATGGGGTATGATCGCCATGTCCTTGTAGAAAAAGTGATGACGAAAAACCCGATTACCGTTATCGGAAAAACATCCGTAGCATCTTCAGCACAAATGATGGTCTGGGAAGGCATCGAAGTATTGCCGGTTGTCGATCAGAACAATCGTCTTGAAGGAATGATCAGCCGTCAGGACGTGCTCCAGGCGCTGCAGATGATTCAAAGACAACCTCAAATCGGCGAAAAACTGGATGATATTGTGACAAACCAATTTGTGGTGATTGCCGAGGATGCAAAAAAGGCAAATGTGTATCGCTTTCAGGTCAGTCCCCAAATGACCAATCATCTTGGCACGATTTCTTATGGAGTGTTTACAATAGTCGTCACAGAAGCAACCAACCGCTATTTGCGAGCACAAAAAAAAGGCGAAATTGTTGTTGAGAATATAACCATTTATTTCATGAAACCTGTTCAGATGGATAGTATACTTGAGATTCATCCGAAAATACTTGAAGTCGGACGCAAGTTTGGAAAAATAGATGTTGAAGTGTTCAGCAATGGCGTTGTTGTTGGAAAAGCAATGATGATGGTCCAGCTTATTGAGAGAAGTTAATGCAGGAATATAAAAAAGGACGGAGAGCCGTCCTTTTTCTTTTTTAAGCAATAAGAAAGGATAACATTTTGCGTATGGATGGCAAGTGGCAGCTCCCAGCTCCCAGCACCTCGGTCAGAGCAGATCCGCCATGCCTGCGCTGACCAAGGTGCTTCCGCTTTCTAATCAGCCTTGTTTGGATTCCTTAACGGCAAAAGGCAAATAATGTTTATAAGCTTTATATCCTGCCCAGCTGCTGGCGATTCCGACGATCATAAAAATGATTCCAACGACTAATGATACAGTTGAATGAAAAAGAAATAATTGATTGAGTCCAAAGAAAAAGACGAAAATTCCAAGTGCAATGCTTGATTTTGCAGAGAGCCACTGCTTCTCCATAGGTTTTTTTGTTCTGTAGAATTTCACTTTATAGAAGAGATAAAAGGAAAATGCAAAGATAATCAGAATTACGAGTACAGGCATTAAGTATAACCTCCATATTAAACTTACATCCTCTATTTTAATCATTCTTGAAGTGAATTGCCATAACCAAAGAGAAGATTCGCTTTTCTGCACGGTGGTTTTTATGATTTAATTAGTCTATAAGCAGGTATGCAAAGGAGATTACATATGAAAAGTGAAATACTGTCAGCCATAAAAGAATATCAATCGATCATTATTCACCGGCATGTGCGGCCTGATCCGGATGCATACGGATCACAGTGCGGATTAGCTGAAATCATTAAAGCATCATTTCCTGATAAAAAAGTTTTACTTGCGGGACTTGGGGAGCCGACTCTTGAATTTTTGTATAAGATGGACACCGTAACAGACCAGGATTTTGAGGGCGCTTTAGTGATTGTCTGTGATACAGCCAATCAGGAGCGTATTTGCGATCAGCGCTACCATAAAGGCGCTAAATTAATTAAGATTGATCATCATCCTAATGAAGATCCGTATGGAGATTTCTTATGGGTTGATACTAATGCAAGTTCTGTCAGTGAAATGATTTATGAATTTTACCTTTCAGGGAAAGAAGATGGACTCGTTTTGCCTGATAAAGCAGCTCAGCTTATTTATGCAGGCATAGTGGGAGATACAGGCCGTTTTCTTTTTCCGAGCACGACGAAAAAAACGCTGAGATACGCAAGTGAGCTAGTTGAGTATAACTTTGCTTTCACAGAAATTTATGATGGGTTATATAAGACAAAGGTGAATGCAGCAAAGCTGAGCGGATACGTTCTGCAAAATTTTAAACTGTCATCTTCGGGTGCTGCATCGATGATCCTTACAAAAGAAATTCTTGAAAAATTTGAAGTAAGTGCATCTGAGGCTTCTCAATTGGTTGGAATGCTTGGCAATATTGAAGGTCTTCGGGCATGGGTCTTCTTTGTAGAGGAATCCGATCAAATTAGAGTGCGCTTAAGATCTAAAGGGCCGATTATCAATGAATTGGCAAAGAAATATCGCGGCGGAGGGCACCCGCTTGCTTCAGGGGCATCGATCTATAACTGGGAAGAAGCAGAGCAGGTTCTAGCAGATCTTGAAAAGGTGTGTCAGGGTTAATCGCTTTATTTTACAGGAATAAACCAATATCCAAATTCTGTTGAATCTTCATGGAAGGTCAGTTTTTGTGCAAGCAGTTCTTTTTTAATTAATGAAGCGAGCTCCGCAGACTCTGCATAAGCGGAGAAACCTTCTTTCAGCCGTTCTGCTTTTTCGCGGGCCATCTTTTTGTGATTTAATACATACATCACATTCCCTCCTTCTTTATAGTGGGTGATCGGGTCTGATGCTATCACCATTTTACCCCAAAGACGCGAGGGAGTGCGATTTAATTAATTGAAATTTCAAAAAATAATTCAATTTATTTAGATATGCTTATACAGGATCCATCTGTTCGGTTCGTAAGTCCCGGTTTCTACTTTGCGAATGCTACTTTAAGCTCGATGAATAGGGTGGTGTATATGAACATTTCCTCAATTTCCACCTTGTATTGCTTGTCATCAATTTTATATACCTTATTTTCAATGGCTTTTTTCATCAGCTTCCGGCTTTTATATACACTTTCCAAATCCTTTGCAATGACATCAGAAATATCCTCTTTTACATGATCTTGGATCATATAGGTCATAAGTGACGTGAATTGATACCTTTCCCCATTGATCAGTGTCACATGGATGTTTTGGACTCTTAGTTTTTCCTGATTGATTTTATTGAGAGTCTCAATTTCTTCTTTATAGCTTATATTTGTTTTTTTTAATTCCTCAATTGTATATGCCTGATCTTCAATCTTGGTAATAAGCTCTTCCTGCCATTCACCGTAAATGTAGAGAAAGATACACCAGCTGACGACGGCGCCGAGAACCATTCCTGCGAATAGTCGCTGCCAGGAAGGTCTTTTGTATAAAGGCGGTATTCTCATTGCGGCTGCTCCTGAGTCAGCCATGAAATAAGAAGCCAGCCTGTCTGTGCCCCGCCCATTGCTGAGATAATAAGCAGAATCTGTTTGATGACATCACGTGTTTCACCTTCAAAAAATCCTCTTTCAAAGCTGTAAAACGTATCAAACGTACCGCCGATAGCAGCGACAAGCGCCCAAATTTTCAATCTGTTTGCAAGACTGTAAATCGTTGACAGAGGAGGCTCTCCGGCTAAGTATGCTCCTACGCCGCCGATGATTGAACCGCCTAAGATTACTCCGAGCGCTATAAAATAACTATTAATAAAGGCTGGTATAAAAGCTTCTTTAACCTCCATTTTTCATCATCCCCTTACTAACATGTATATGGACAAACAGAGGGAAGTATGTGATGAGAAATCTTCAATTTGTGTCACTTTTCAAACAGGAATATAATATTACTATGAGATTGTAAGAAAAGCGGAGCCGATCTGACCCGAGGAATCAGGCGGTGGAGCTAGACATAGATGAACAAAATTTTATACAATATACAGCTGTCAGAAAGGATGGGAACATAGATTGCCATTTGTTCACCTTCAAGTTCAAAGTGCCTACAGTCTGCTGAATAGTTCAGCAAGAATTAACAAGTTAATTGAAAAAGCTGAATCATTTCAATTAAAGGCTCTCGCTATTACAGATTTTCACACGATGTATGGAGCGGTTGCTTTTTATAAACAATGCAAAAAACACGGCATAAAGCCGATTATCGGACTGACGGCTTCAGTCATCTTAGAAGAGACCGGTGAAAGTACAGGGTATCCGCTGGTATTGCTTGCGAAAAATAACGATGGCTACCGGAATCTATTGAAAATCAGCAGTGTTCTTCAAACAAAATCGCCTGAAGGAATTAAGAGCAGATGGCTGAAATCATACAGCGGCGGTTTAATGGCTTTTACCCCTGGTAGAACTGGGCTAGCTGAAAAGTATATACAAGAGGGAAACAGTGAAGAAGCAGTCAGGATTTTAAAGATATATAGAAGCCTTTTTAATGAAGGAGACTTTTATTTATCTGTTCAAAAGCATTTCCTTCAAGAGGATCTTAAAATGGCTGAAGAGCTGCTCCAAATAAGCAATCAGACAGGCCTTCCGCTTGTAGCAGCAAATGATGTTCATTATATAGAAAAAGAGGATGCCTTTGCACATAATTGTTTGCTGTCTATTAAAAATGGTTCGAAAATGGAAGATGACAGCGATTATGCATTGCCTTCGAATCAGTATTACTTTAAATCACCGTCTGAAATGGCTGAACTTTTTCAAGATTGTCCTGAAGCCTTGGAGAACACGCTGAAGATTGCAAATGAATGTAATGTATCACTTGAGCTTGGAAAAACACAGCTTCCAAAATACCCTGCACCAGGCGGCCAATCCGCTGATGAATATTTGGAGAGACTCTGCCTGCAAGGATTGAAACACCGTTTTTCAGAAGCGAAGGATACATATTTTAAAAGGCTCGAGTATGAACTGGATGTTATTAAACAAATGAAGTTCAGTGATTATTTCTTAATTGTTTGGGACTTTATGAAGTATGCCCACGATCATCACATTTTGACGGGGCCTGGGAGGGGGTCTGCTGCAGGATCCCTTGTAGCGTACGTATTAAAGATTACAGATGTAGATCCGATAGAGCACCATCTTTTATTTGAACGGTTTTTAAATCCGGAACGAATCAACATGCCCGATATAGATATTGATTTTCCAGATACAAAACGGGATGAAATGATTGCCTATGTTGCAGAAAAATACGGGTCCATGCATGTTGCTCAAATTGTGACATTCGGAACGCTTGCAGCTAAAGCGTCACTTCGGGATGTCGGAAGAGTCATGGGAGCATCAGCAAAAGAAGCAGATGTACTGGCCAAGCTCATTCCTTCTAAACCAGGTACGACTTTAAAGCAGGCTTATTCAGAGTCCAAAGATCTGCAAAACCTTCTTTCGGAGTCGGATCTTTATAAGAAAATTTATGGAACGGCCATGAAGATAGAAGGGCTTCCGCGCCATACATCCACACATGCTGCCGGGGTAGTGCTAAGCAGCGAGCCGTTAACGGACATCATTCCCATACAGGATGGGCATAATGGGATTTATTTAACTCAGTTTTCGATGGATTATCTTGAAGACCTTGGATTGCTGAAAATGGATTTTCTTGGATTGAGAAACTTGACGCTGATCGAAAAAATAACAAATCTTATTGAACGGAATGAGAAAAAGAAAATCGATTTCTCCCAAATTTCATATAAGGATGAAAAAACATTTGAACTGCTCGGACAAGGAGATACAACTGGGGTCTTTCAGCTGGAGTCTGATGGAATGCGGAGCGTTCTTAGAAGGCTGAAACCAACGGATCTTGAGGATATAGTGGCCGTAAATGCCCTTTTTCGCCCGGGTCCAATGGAAAATATTCCTCTATTTATAAATCGGAAGCATCACAGAGAAAAGATCGAATACCCGCACCCTGCTTTAGAGCCTATCTTAAAGACAACCAATGGCGTCATCGTGTATCAGGAGCAGATCATGGAAATAGCTTCGAAAATGGCTGGGTTTTCTTTGGGTGAAGCTGATTTATTGAGAAGAGCAGTAGGGAAAAAAATTAAAGAAATGCTTGATCAGGAAAGAGAGCATTTTGTATCAGGCTGCATAGATAACGGCTATGATGAAGCCTCTGCAAACAGTATTTATGATTTAATTGTTAAATTTGCCAACTACGGATTTAACAGGAGCCACGCAGTTGCCTACAGCATGATTTCGTTTCAGCTTGCTTATTTGAAAGCCCATTACCCTGTTTATTTTATGGCGGCGCTTTTAACAAGTGTGATCGGCAATGATGAAAAAGTGGCTCAATATATTAGAGAGGCCAAGCAGCACGGTGTGGCTGTTTTGCCGCCGTCTATTAACAAGAGCGAATATCCTTTTATTGTAGAAAAAGGCAGCATCCGGTTTAGTCTGAATGCAATTAAAAATGTAGGAACAAATGCTGTTAAAGAAATATATCAGGCAAGAAAGAAAAGGGAATTTACCGATCTATTTGATTTTTGTGTGAGGGTATCAACGAAAATCGTCAACCGAAAAGTGATGGAATCTCTTGTCTTTTCCGGAGCAATGGATGAGTTTGAGGTGGAAAGATCTACGCTCCTTGCAAGTCTTGATTTAGCTATCGAGCATGCTGCCCTTTTTTCTTCAGATGATGAAAATCAATATGATTTATTTTTAGAAGAGGAAGAATTCAGTATAAAGCCGAAATATATAGAAGTTGAACCGTTCAAAATTGAAGAAATGCTTAAATTCGAAAAGGAAGCACTGGGATTTTACTTTTCAAGTCATCCTGCATCAGCGCACTCATACTTATTTAATCGGTTTGGGATTGTAAAAATCAGTGATGCCCGGCAATTGCTTCATCAAAAGGTAAAGGTAGGGGTATTTATTACAGCGATACGCACAATCCGGACAAAAAAAGGCGAAGTTATGGCTTTTCTTGCATTAAGTGATGAGAGCGGGGAACTTGAAGCGGTCGCTTTTCCGTCTGTTTATACTAAAGCAGGGGATATTTTTTCTCAAGGTAAAGTCGCTGTACTAAGCGGGAAGATTGAGAATCGCAACGATCGGATGCAGCTGATTATATCTGATGCAGAGACCACCCAGGATCTCGAGAAAAGAACGAAAACACTATTCCTTAAAATCGAAGAGACTCATCTGGCTGAAGGGAAACTGCAGACTGTACAAGATACTCTCAAACGTCATCGCGGCAGCACACCTGTTTTTCTTTATTACGAGAAGGACAAAAGAACCGTCCAGCTGCCAAGAGACTACTTTGTGGATGCGAATGACCGATGTTTATCGGAGCTGAAAGACCTTTTGGGCAATCAGAATATTGCAGTGAAAGATTAGATTCGGCACATTTAAACGGTAAGTTAAAAAATACAAGACTTTACAATAACTAAAAATATGTTATGATTTATTATTGGCTGGAGTGGTCAGACCACCTCCAATATGACCCTAAGGAGTGAGAAGATGTCATTGCGAGAAGAAGCATTACATATGCATCTAATTCATAAAGGAAAGCTAGAATCAAAATCAAAAGTACCAGTCAGAAATGCTAAAGACTTAAGCTTAGCTTATTCTCCAGGGGTCGCTGAACCTTGTAAGGCAATATATGACGACAAAAATAAAGTGTACGATTATACAATGAAAGGCAACATGGTGGCAGTAGTATCAGATGGCACTGCCGTGCTTGGCCTTGGAAATATCGGGCCGGAGGCAGCACTCCCTGTAATGGAAGGCAAAGCGGTACTGTTCAAAAGCTTTGCGGGAGTTGATGCATTTCCGATTTGTTTGAATACGACAGATGTGGATAAAATTGTAGAAACGGTCAAATTGCTTGAGCCTACATTCGGAGGCATCAATCTTGAAGATATTGCAGCACCAAATTGTTTTGTTATTGAAGAGAGATTGAAGAAAGAAACAAACATTCCTGTTTTTCATGATGATCAGCACGGAACTGCTATTGTTACTGTTGCAGGACTTGTGAATGCACTTAAGTTTACAGGAAAACAAATGTCTAACATTAAAGTGGTTGCAAATGGAGCAGGTGCAGCAGGAATAGCAATTATCAAGCTTTTATACCGCTATGGCGTGCGTGATATTATTATGTGCGATTCAAAAGGGGCGATCTTTGAAGGACGTTCATTTGGCATGAATAACGTGAAGGCGGAAGTAGCGAAATTTACGAACCGTGACCGTGCTGAAGGCTCATTGGCAGATGTCATTAAAGATGCGGACGTATTTATTGGCGTTTCAGTTGAGGGTGCGTTAACAAAAGAAATGATTGCTACGATGAAAAGCGATCCAATCATTTTCGCGATGGCGAATCCAGTACCGGAAATCATGCCAAGTGATGCAAAAGAAGCAGGAGCGATGGTTATTGGCACCGGCCGTTCAGATTTCCCAAACCAAGTCAACAATGTTCTTGCGTTCCCGGGAATTTTCCGAGGTGCACTTGATGTGCGTGCTACACATATTAACGAGCAAATGAAAATTGCCGCTGTAGAAGCGATTGCTTCATTAATAAGCGCAGAAGAATTATCCGCTGACTATGTCATTCCAGCTCCATTCGATGCACGTGTTGCTCCTGCTGTAGCTGCAGCAGTAGCTACAGCGGCGATGGAAACTGGTGTGGCAAGATTAAAGGCTGACCCAAATGAAATAGCTGAGAAGACTAAACAGTTAGCGATCATCGAAACAAAGTGAGTGGTGTACAGTGAGTGAACCGAAGTCGAAAGTATATATTGAGATACTTCGTCAAATCAGGTCCATTATCCACGAAGACGGTCTATCAGCAGGAGATAAAATACCATCTGAACGAGAGCTCGCAGAACGCTTAAATGCAGGGAGATCATCTGTCAGAGAAGCACTTCGGGCGCTCGAGCTGCTTGGGATGATTGAAACAAGACGCGGTGAAGGAACGTATATTAAGAATTTCCGCGAACATGGTCTTGTTGAAATTCTCGGAACGTTTATTTTACAGGATAAGAATGCTATCGCAGATTTAATTGAAATGAATGTTCTTTTGGAATCAAATGCATTAAAGCTATTGCTTGAGAAAGATAATAATGAAGAAGAGTTAAAGAATCTCGCCATCGCTATTCAGGAGCAGAACCTGGGACATATGGACATTATGGCTAAGTTCATGCAGCTGTCGGACAACTATCTTTTACTCCGGATATGGTCTGTTCTGAATGAGTATTTAAAAGTAATACAGACAGATCA
This sequence comes from Bacillus sp. F19, assembly GCA_023823795.1. Taxonomy (NCBI): domain Bacteria; kingdom Bacillati; phylum Bacillota; class Bacilli; order Caryophanales; family Bacillaceae; genus Bacillus; species Bacillus sp. F19. The sequence continues at coordinate 3,921,142 of CP085710.1, read as the reverse complement.
TCATTCAGGCTCAGGCAGCGACATCGTTTATGAGAAAATAATTGACGGACTTGCTTCAAAAGATGAAAAGATGGTTTTTGAATCTTTTTACACTCTAACAAATAAGAAAAACGCAAGCGCCTTGTCAAGCTCCGACAGGCAGAAAAAGCTCTGACCGAGGAGTTAGGCGCTGTAGCTGACATAGATGCTGGAATTAATATGAATTCCGATCGTTTAAAGAAAATGTCGAATAGGACATGACACCTTTTTACAAAAAAATTGAAGATGGTTCGTTAAAGTAGATAGATATGGCTAAAAGAGATCATTTCTAATCAGTCAGACGATCTTTCTAAAGACACCGAATTATTTTCATAGAAAAGGAGGCAACGTTTTGTTAAAGGATTTATTTTCGAAAAAGAAGAAATATGCATCCATTCCCTCTGAGCAGGCAAAGTATGATGTTCCAGAAGGAATAATGACAAAGTGTCCTAGCTGTAAAAAGATTATGTATTCTAAAGAATTGAATAAAAACTTGAGAGTGTGCATGAATTGCGGCCATCATCACACCATGAATGCCAGAGAAAGAATTAAAAGCTTATTTGATGAACATTCATTTACAGAGTTCGATAAAGAAATGGTTTCAGAAAATCCGCTTAATTTTCCAGGTTATATGGAAAAAGTAGAAAAAGACCGCAAAAAAACAAATTTAAATGAAGCGGTTGTGACCGGAGAAGGCACGATAAACGGCAATCACACAGTCGTTGCCATCATGGATGCAAGCTTCAGAATGGGCAGCATGGGATCGGTTGTCGGCGAAAAGATTACTAGAGCGATAGAGCGTGCAAATGACCGTGAGCTGCCATTTATCATCTTTACAGCTTCGGGCGGTGCAAGAATGCAGGAAGGTGTTCTCAGTTTAATGCAAATGGCCAAGACGAGCTCTGCACTAAAAATGTTCAGCAATAACGGAGGTTTGATCATCTCTGTTATGACACATCCGACGACAGGCGGAGTTTCAGCGAGCTTTGCTTCTCTTGGCGATTACAATTTTGCAGAACCCCGTGCATTGATTGGGTTTGCAGGAAGAAGAATTATTGAACAGACAATCAGAGAAGACCTGCCTGAAGATTTTCAGACGGCAGAATTTCTTTTAAAACACGGCCAGCTTGATGCCGTTATTAATCGATTGGATATGAAGGACACTCTTTCAAACATCCTCGAACTTCATACGTCAGGCGGTGGATCATCATGGTAGGAGAACTGGAGTTTGAAAAACCTGTAACAGAGTTAAGAGGGAAAATTTCAGAGCTTAAAGAATTTACAAAAAATACCGATGTAGACCTTTCAGCTGAGATTGTGAAGCTTGAGGGCCGTCTTGAAAAGCTTGAAAAAGATATTTATACCAATTTGCAGCCTTGGGATCGAGTGCAAATTGCAAGACATCCTAACCGCCCGACAACTTTGGATTATATTGAAAAACTTTTTACGAATTTCTTTGAAATTCATGGTGACCGCTACTACGGCGACGATGAAGCTATTGTAGGGGGCATCGCAAAGTACGACGGGCTTCCAGTAACGGTAATAGGCCACCAGCGCGGCAAGGATACGAAAGAGAATATTCGCCGGAACTTCGGAATGCCTCATCCGGAAGGCTACCGCAAAGCTTTGCGGTTAATGCATCAGGCTGAAAAATTCAACCGTCCGATTATCTGCTTTATTGATACAAAAGGGGCTTATCCCGGTAAGGCAGCAGAAGAACGGGGCCAAAGCGAAGCCATCGCCAAAAACTTATTTGAAATGGCTGGATTATCTGTTCCGGTTATCTGTATTGTAATTGGGGAAGGCGGCAGCGGCGGTGCGCTGGCGCTGGGAGTAGGAAATCATATTCATATGCTTGAGAACTCCACTTACTCTGTTATATCGCCAGAAGGAGCAGCTGCTCTTTTATGGAAGGATGCAGGGCTGGCAAAAAAAGCCGCGGAAACAATGAAAATCACAGCACCTGATCTGAAGAAGCTGGGCGTCATCGATCATATTATCAATGAAGTCAAAGGCGGCGCACACAGGGATGTATCTGAACAGGCAAAAAATATTGATAAAGTCATTCATGCATCCCTTAAAGAATTGTTAAAGCTGGATGGACCTCAATTAGTTCAGCATCGTTATGAAAAGTTTAAAAGAATCGGTCAAGTTTCGTTTGCAGGAGAAATACTTGGGGTAAAATAGATTAACGTGTAGCCTTCGAACCAGGAAGGCAGCACGTTTCTTTTTTTAAGGGAATATGCCTAGTAAATGATGGTAATCGCAGAGCCTTGAACTAATGAGATTTTTCGACAAATCTAAAAGGAAGCGTTTACTTTATTTAATTTTCAAAGATTCGCTGAAAACCCCTCAAAACAAGAGGTTTTATTGTATAATGAGAATGGTTTAAATGTAACGTGAAAATTCGACATTTGTCGTTTCTTGTCTATTGTGTTGCCTATTTCTTCATGTTATTTTAATATCACATACTACTTTGGGGTGAGAAAAATGAAAAAAATCGGCGTATTAACTAGTGGAGGAGATTCGCCTGGTATGAACGCGGCCGTGCGCGCAGTTGTACGTAAAGCGATCTATCATGATGTAGAAGTGTACGGAATTTATCACGGTTATTCTGGATTAATTGCTGGACATATCGAAAAGCTTGAGCTTGGATCTGTAGGAGATATTATCCACCGCGGGGGTACAAAGCTCTATACAGCACGCTGTCCTGAATTTAGAACAGTTGAGGGACAATTAAAAGGAATCGAGCAATTAAAGAAACATGGAATAGAAGGCTTAGTTGTCATCGGCGGAGACGGTTCTTATATGGGAGCCAAAAAGCTGACTGAACATGGTTTTCCATGTGTAGGCGTTCCGGGAACCATTGATAATGACATTCCAGGCACTGATTTTACCATTGGATTTGATACTGCACTTAATACAGTAATTGATGCTATAGATAAAATTCGTGATACTGCCACATCACATGAACGTACATACGTGATTGAAGTCATGGGAAGACATGCTGGAGATCTTGCGTTATGGTCAGGTCTTGCCGGCGGAGCAGAAACCATTCTGATTCCGGAAGTGGACTATGACATGGAAGATATCCTTGCACGTTTAAAGCATGGAACAGACCGGGGCAAAAAACACAGTATTATCATCGTGGCTGAAGGCGTTGGTAGCGGAGTGGAATTCGGAAGAAAAATTGAAGAGGCTACAAACCTTGAAACACGCGTATCTGTTTTAGGACATATACAGCGCGGAGGATCACCGACTGCTTTTGACCGTGTGCTTGCAAGCCGTCTTGGTGCTTATGCTGTGGAATTATTGCTTGAAGGAAAAGGCGGACGTGCAGTTGGTATTCAAAGCAATAAACTGACAAACAATGGTATCCTTGAGATTTTAGATACTCCGCATACAGTCGATAAGGACATGTACCAGCTTTCAAAAGAATTATCCATCTAAATGATATCTGTTTGGTATCGTTTTCATACCTATTAACAGGAGGAATATATCGAATGAGAAAAACGAAAATAGTCTGTACGATCGGCCCTGCAAGTGAAAGTGTTGAAAAACTTACGCAATTAATGGAAGCCGGAATGAACGTTTCACGCTTAAACTTCTCACACGGAGATTTCGAAGAGCACGGAGCACGAATCAAAAACATCCGCGAGGCTTCAGGAAAGCTTAATAAGGATATCGCAATCCTTTTGGATACTAAAGGACCTGAAATCCGCACACATTCCATGCAGGAAGGTGCAATCGAGCTTGTTGCAGGATCAGAAGTGATCGTTTCAATGACTGAGGTGCTTGGAACTGCTGATAAGTTCTCTATCTCATACGAAGGATTAATTAATGATGTACATGCAGGCTCAATCATTTTGCTTGATGATGGACTGATTGGACTTGAAGTTCTTGAAATGAATAAAGAAGCGAAAGAAATAAGAACAAAGGTTTTAAACACAGGAACATTAAAAAATAAAAAAGGCGTTAACGTTCCAGGCGTAAGCGTTAAGCTTCCAGGAATCACAGAAAAAGATGCAAATGATATTGTTTTTGGAATCGAGCAGGGAGTAGACTTCATCGCTGCGTCATTCGTACGGCGTGCAGCAGATGTTCTTGAAATTCGTGAATTGCTTGAAAAGCACGATGCAGGCCATATTCAAATCATTCCTAAAATTGAAAACCAGGAAGGTGTCGACAACATCGACGAGATTCTTGAGGTTTCAGATGGTTTAATGGTTGCACGCGGTGACTTGGGTGTTGAAATTCCTGCTGAAGAAGTGCCATTGGTTCAAAAAGAACTAATTAAAAAGTGCAATGCTTTAGGCAAACCGGTCATTACAGCTACGCAAATGCTGGACAGCATGCAGCGCAATCCGCGTCCAACGCGGGCAGAAGCAAGTGACGTTGCAAATGCTATTTTTGACGGTACAGATGCGATCATGTTATCAGGTGAAACGGCTGCAGGTTCTTATCCGGTTGAAGCTGTTCAAACAATGAATAACATTGCTTCACGTGCAGAACAGGCGCTTGATTATAAGCAAATTCTTGCGAAACGCAGTGAACAGGCTGATATGACAATTACGGATTCAATTGGACAATCGGTTGCGCATACAGGCCTTAACTTGCAGGCTTCTGCTATTGTAGCAACAACTGAGAGCGGTCATACTGCCCGCATGATTTCTAAATACCGCCCTAAAGCTCCGATCGTTGCCGTTACTTCATGTGAGTCAGTATCTCGCAAGCTTGCTCTTGTTTGGGGAGTCTACCCGCGTAATGGTGAGAAAGCGACATCAACAGATGAAATGCTTGATCAGGCAGTAGAAGAGTCATTAGAGTCAGGAATTGTTAAACATGGTGATTTAATAGTCATCACTGCAGGCATTCCGATCGGCGAAACTGGCACAACGAACTTAATGAAAGTTCATGTTGTTGGCGATGTGATTGCTAAAGGGCAGGGAATCGGACGCAAAACAGCGTTTGGCAAAGTTGTTGTAGCAAGCTCAGCTTCTGATGCTGAATCAAAAATGACTCAGGGTGCTATTTTAGTTTCTCAAAGTACAGATCGCGATATGATGGGTGCATTAGAGAAAGCTTCAGCATTAATTACTGAAGAAGGCGGATTAACAAGTCATGCTGCTGTAGTTGGCCTGAGCCTTGGAATTCCGGTTATTGTAGGAGTTGAAGGTGCAACTTCTATCCTGAAAGATGGCCAGGAAATTACAGTTGATGGATCACGCGGTGCCATCTATCAAGGACATGCAAGTGTTCTTTAAGAAAATACATTAAAAAAGAGAAGGGCTTTTCCTTCTCTTTTTTGCATGCATTCCATATAATCTTTATATACGACAAAATGAGGTGCATTAGATGAGATATTTACTGCCGTTTTTAATTATCATCCCAGCTTGTGAAATCGGCATCCTGCTTTTCTCTGGTAAAACCATCGGAATCATTCCAACTATCCTTATGATCATAGCTACAGGAATAGCTGGAGCATGGCTTGCAAAGAAGCAGGGAATGGAAGCGATCCGAAAAGTTCAGCGGGAAATAAGCTTTGGGAATATACCTGGTGATGCCATAATCGATGGTCTTTGTGTACTTGTCGGGGGCTTGCTTCTATTATCACCCGGTTTCCTGACAGATTTAACTGGGTTTGTTTTATTAATACCGGCAACAAGGAAATTCGTAAAGCCGCTTCTCCAAAAATGGATCAGCAGGCTGATTGACCAAAATCGATTTACGATCATACGATAGAGCCGCTTGAGCATATTGCATCAGCGGTTTTTTTTCGCTTGCTATCACGATTTCTTAGCAGTGATAAATGTCCAAATATCTTCAAATACTCTTGCATTATGAAGGGCATTAAAAATGACTAAAGCCACAGGCCCCACAATTAAACCGAGAAATCCAATCAGTTTGAATCCAACAAATAATGAAATCAGAGTAGCAAGAGGATCAAGCCCAATCGTTGAGGATAAAATCTTGGGCTCCATCATTTGACGCTGAATCAATATAATCAGATATAAGACACCTAAACCAATAGCAAATGGCAGATCGCCGCTGAATGCCGAATAAACAATCCATGGAACAAAAACCAGGCCTGTTCCGAGATAGGGAAGCAAATCAACTGTTCCAATTAACAAAGCAATCGTTATTGCATAATCCACCCTCAGGAAGAGTAACCCTATTAATACGATAATCGTTGTAATGCTGATTAAAATCAGCTGCGCTTTAATAAATCCAAGCAAAGCTTTTTTTAGATCATCAACCACCGTTCTCCCGCTTTTTCTTGCTTTAAGAGGAAGATACTTGCGCAGCAGCTTTTGAAATTTGTACCAGTCTTTGCTGATAAAAAAAGCAGCCAGCAAGGAGAAAATCGTCACTGTTGCGGCGTTCGGCAGCCAGCTGATAAACAGAGGAATATTCTCAAGCAGCCCTTTTAAAAAATCGGCTGCATTCGATCCGATTTGTTCACCTGCATTTTGAATGTTGGCAAGTATCGTAGCCTGCTGACTTGAATCAAGCGTATTAAATAAAGCAGCAATATCTTCATAGATGGGAAGCACACGATCCCCAATGAATGTCTCAATATAAACAACCAGAGTTTTGAAATGCTCAGGAACGGACGACGCCAGGTAGGTTGTTCCCGTTACGAGTTCTGTGATAAGCAAAGTTATGATTCCTGCGAAAATGACAAACAGGAATGCGATTGAAATAAAAACAGCAGCACTTCGGACCATTTTTGTTTCAAGCAGATTGACCATTGGATTAATAAGAATCGCAAGAATGAGACCTATAATAAACGGGTAAGTAAGAGCCGAGACATAATAAACAGAGGCTAGAGCGGCGGCAATGATACATGCAACAGCAAGTGCTCTGGCAGCAACTTGTACTAAATATGCATTCAAATGTTTCCCTCCTGTTTTTCATTCGGAATTTTTATAGTAAGAAAGGATATAAATTTCCGTACTCGTGTCCAGCTCCACCGCCTAACTCCTCGGCCAGAACGGCTCCGCCAGCAAAGGCAAAAAGCGCCTTTTCTGTCGGATCCTTATCTATCTGCCGGAGCTGACCAGGCGGTTCCGCTTTTCAAGTTGTCCAGCTCCACCGCCTAACTCCTCGGCCAGAACGGCTCCGCCAGCAAAGGCAAAAAGCGCCTTTTCTGTCGGATCCTTATCTGTCTGCCGGAGCTGACCAGGCGGTTCCGCTTTTCAAGTTGTCCAGCTCCACCGCCTAACTCCTCGGCCAGAACGGCTCCGCCAGCAAAGGCAAAAAGCGCCTTTTCTGTCGGATCCTTATCTGTCTGTCGGAGCTGACCAGGCGGTTCCGCTTTTCAAGTTTTCCAGCTCCACCGCCTAACTCCTCGGCCAGAACGGCTCCGCCAGCAAAGGCAAAAAGCGCCTTTTCTGTCGGATCCTTATCTGTCTGTCGGAGCTGACCAGGCGGTTCCGCTTTTCTTAGTAGAAACATGTTTTGAAAGGATGTAAGAGAATGAATCAACCTGTCCTATTTTTAATCATATTATTGATCGTTGGATTTCTTGCCAAAAATCAATCATTAATGTTTGCAGTCGGCTTTTTACTTTTTATCAAACTGACCGGCCTTGATACTAAATTGTTCCCGCATATCCAGGCAAAAGGAATCAATTGGGGCGTAACGGTTATTATGATTGCCGTTTTGGTGCCGATTGCGACCGGTGATATTGGATTTAAGCAGCTGACAGAGGCAATGAGATCATCCTATGCATGGATCGCTTTAGGAGCCGGAATTGCTGTTGCCCTTATAGCCAAAAATGGCTTGACGCTTCTTTCTGAAGATCCCCATATAACAACAGCTCTTGTCTTCGGAACTATTTTAGCGGTGTCTTTATTTGGGGGAGTTGCAGTCGGTCCGCTGATTGGAGCGGGTATTGCCTATTTAGTGATGCAAACAGTTAAATTTTTTGGTTAATATAATAAATTCTGATACAATAAGTGAGAAGGCGCCCTAAAAACTCATTATTCTTCTTTAATATCATTTTTCTGACAAATTTTTTGGTACTGGAAATTCTTTTCGTTCACAAAAATCAGATAATTGTTTATAATGGGTATAGGCAGTTTAATTCCGCCTTCTTATTAATTAAAGTCACAATTGAAGATAACATTCGATGTGGCTATTATATTAGCTGTAAATGTAAGCATTTTCTTTTTAATAAATGCTTGTGTATTGAGCAAGCGCTCGGTCGTTTAAACGATTGGAAGATTGGGCAAATAAAAAGAAAAAGACCAGTTTGTAGAATGCTATCTTTTATTGTTGACGAGAAGAGCGGATCAATGGGGATATTTTTGCAAAGGAGAGATTTACATGACAACAACACGGGGTCTAGAAGGAGTAGTTGCTACTACTTCATCTGTAAGTTCGATTATTGATGATACTCTTACATATGCGGGGTATAATATCGATGATTTAGCAGAGAATGCTAGTTTCGAAGAGGTCGTTTATTTATTGTGGCATAGAAAGCTTCCTACGAAAGACCAGCTTGCAGAAATTAAAAAAGAGCTTGCTGAAAATGCAGAAATACCGCAGGAGGTTGTCGATCACTTTAAATCATACGATCTAAAATCTGTGCATCCGATGGCAGCTCTCCGTACAGCTGTTTCTCTTCTTGGCTTATTTGACAGTGAAGCAGATGTAATGGATCCGGAAGCTAACTACCGCAAAGCGATCCGTCTTCAGGCAAAGCTGCCGACAATTGTTTCAGCATTCGCCCGTATCCGCAAAGGACTTGAGCCTATTAAACCAAAATCAGATGCTAGTTTAGCAGTGAATTTCCTGTATACTTTAACTGGAGAAGAGCCGAGCAGTGTTGCAGTGGAAGCTTTTAATAAAGCATTAGTCCTTCATGCCGATCATGAACTGAATGCATCTACATTTACAGCACGCGTGTGTGTAGCAACATTATCAGATGTTTATTCTGGCGTAACTGCAGCAATCGGCGCTCTTAAGGGACCTTTGCATGGCGGAGCAAATGAAGCGGTAATGAAAATGCTCAAAGAAATTGGAGACATTAATAACGTTGAGTCATACTTGCATGAAAAATTCTCCAGAAAAGAAAAAATTATGGGCTTTGGACACCGTGTGTATCGCCAGGGAGATCCGAGAGCGAAACATCTGAAGGAAATGTCTGAAAAATTGACGAATCTTACAGGTGAGCCAAAATGGTTTGAAATTTCTACTAAAATTGAAGAAGTTGTAACAAGTGAAAAATCCATTCCGCCAAACGTAGATTTCTATTCTGCATCCATGTACCACAGCTTAGGCATTGATCATGATTTATTCACGCCTATCTTTGCTGTGAGCCGTGTATCAGGATGGCTCGCTCATATTCTCGAGCAATATGAGAACAACCGTCTGATTCGCCCGCGTGCAGATTACACAGGACCGAATATGCAGAAATACGTGCCAATGGACCAGCGGGGCTGATCTCCCTTAATCACACAAGAGGCCCTTTTCAGGTGAAACTGAAACGGCCACTTATTGAAGAATCAGAAGCCCGCAGTTTTAGCTTTTCAAGTAAAGCCCACTGCCTGACTCCTCGGCCAGAATAAAATCCCCCAAAAAGTCAAAAATGGACTTTTGGGGTGATTTCTGATCTGTCTGTCGGAGCTGACCAGGCGATTCCGCTTTTCTAAATTACATAACAGGAGGTCATTATTTTGACACAAGGACAAAAAATTACAGTTGCAGATGGAGTATTAAACGTACCTAACAATCCTATCATCCCATTTATCGAAGGGGACGGAATTGGTCCTGATATCTGGGCGGCTGCTTCACGCGTTTTAGAGGCAGCAGTTGATAAAGCATATAATGGCGAAAAGAAAATTGAGTGGAAAGAAGTTTTAGCTGGAGAAAAAGCATTTAACAAAACTGGAGAATGGCTTCCTGAAGAAACACTTGAAGTAATCCGCGAATATTTCATTGCTATTAAAGGACCTTTAACTACTCCAGTAGGCGGAGGAATCCGCTCATTGAACGTTGCTCTTCGTCAAGAGCTTGACTTGTTCACTTGTCTTCGTCCTGTACGCTATTTTAATGGAGTTCCTTCTCCGATTAAGCGCCCTGAAGATACAGACATGGTGATTTTCCGTGAAAATACGGAAGATATCTATGCTGGAATTGAGTATGCTAAAGGATCAGAAGAAGTAGAAAAATTGATTTCTTTCCTTAAAAATGAGTTAGGCGTTAATAAAATCCGTTTCCCTGAAACTTCAGGCATCGGCATTAAACCTGTTTCTGAAGAGGGAACTCAGCGTCTGGTGCGTGCAGCAATCAATTATGCAATTAAAGAAGGCCGCAAATCAGTTACACTCGTTCATAAAGGAAACATCATGAAATATACTGAAGGTGCTTTCAAGAACTGGGGCTATGAACTGGCTGAAAAAGAATTCGGAGATCAAGTATTTACTTGGGCTGAATACGACCGCATCGTAGAAAAAGACGGCAAGGATGCTGCAGACAAAGCACAGCAGGATGCAGAAGCTGCAGGCAAAATCATCGTAAAAGATTCGATTGCAGATATCTTCCTACAGCAGATCTTAACTCGTCCGCGTGAATTTGACGTAGTTGCAACAATGAACTTAAACGGAGATTACATTTCTGATGCCCTTGCTGCTCAAGTTGGCGGAATCGGTATTGCTCCTGGAGCAAATATCAACTATGAAACTGGACATGCTATCTTCGAAGCTACTCATGGCACAGCTCCTAAATATGCGGGACTTGATAAAGTAAATCCATCATCTGTTATTCTGTCAGGTGTGTTAATGCTTGAGCACTTAGGCTGGAATGAAGCAGCTAAATTAGTTGTTGACGCAATGGAAAAATCAATCTCAGATAAAGTAGTTACGTATGACTTTGCCCGTTTGATGGACGGCGCTAAAGAAGTAAAATGCTCTGAGTTCGCTGATGCTTTAATCAGCAAAATGTAAGTAAACAAGTTCAGGCTATTTTTCTTTTAAGAAAAATAGCCTTATCATGTATAGTAAAGGGGATGTTTTGATTGGGAATGAAACGTAAAAAGGTATCAGTCATAGGTGCTGGCTTTACTGGTGCGACTACGGCATTTTTGTTAGCTCAAAAAGAACTTTCAGATGTTGTATTAGTCGATATTCCGCAACTTGAGAATCCTACTAAAGGAAAAGCTTTAGATATGCTTGAAGCAAGCCCTGTTCAAGGGTTTGATGCAAATATTATCGGAACAAGCGATTATGCCGATACAGCTGATTCTGATATTGTCATCATTACAGCAGGCATCGCCCGCAAACCTGGAATGAGCCGCGATGATCTAGTTCAAACAAACCAAAAAATTATGAAGAGTGTTTCACAAGAAATTGTAAAATACTCTCCAAATACAATTATTATCGTATTAACAAATCCTGTTGATGCAATGACATACACTGTGTATAAAGAATCAGGATTCCCGAAAAGCCGTGTTATCGGACAATCAGGAGTACTTGATACAGCGCGCTTCCGTACATTCGTTGCTCAAGAGCTGAATCTTTCTGTGAAGGATGTAACAGGTTTTGTACTAGGCGGACACGGAGACGATATGGTGCCGCTTGTACGCTACTCATATGCCGGCGGTATTCCGCTTGAAACACTGATCCCGAAAGACCGTTTAGAAGCAATCGTTGAGAGAACACGCAAAGGCGGCGGAGAGATTGTTAACTTATTAGGCAATGGCAGCGCGTATTACGCTCCAGCAGCTTCATTAGTTGAAATGTCAGAAGCGATCCTTAAAGATCAGCGCCGCGTAATCCCTGCGATTGTCTACTTAGAAGGCGAGTATGGCTATGAAGGAATTTACCTGGGCGTGCCAACTATCCTTGGCGGTAACGGGCTTGAGCAAATTATTGAACTTGAATTAACAAATGACGAAAAAGAAGCTTTAACAAAGTCTGCGGACTCTGTAAAAAGCGTAATGAAAGTTCTTTCGTAATAAACTGAAGTTGGGGAGAGATCCCCAGCTTCTTTACAAAACGAATTGTAAACGTTTTCAATTTTGGAGGTGACCGAAAATGCTTCTTGGCAAAAAAAGAAAACTTGGGAGACAAATAGAAGAGATCACAACAGGCGAAAAATTAACGCTTACTGAAAAGATTGAAGATAAAGATCTGCTCCTGTATCTTGGACTGACAAATGACGCAAACCCGCTGTACATTCAGCATGACTATGCCTCTTTAACACCTTATGAAAAACCGATTGTACCAAGTATCATGCTGACAGGAATTATTACATCTGCAGTTTCGAAATATTTGCCGGGACCAGGAAGCCATATCCTGAAGCAGAACCTCTCGTTTCCCCTGCCAGTCTATCATTACAGCATGATTCAGTTTTTCTTTGAAGTCACAGATGTTAATAAAACAGAAAATCAAATTACCTTGCGTGTAGAAGCGCTAAATGAAAAAGAAGTGACTGTTATCGAAGGAACGATCATTGTCGTACCGCCAGTTCAGCTTTCTTCAATGGACGGACATGCTCTTGAAAACTTTTAAACCTACCATACCAGCGTCCTATTCGGATGCTGGTATTTTATTTTAATAAATATCAATTAGGATACATGTACTTTTGTTCTTCTCCTTTATGAATCCAATAGGAATTTGTCTGCTTTTTATTGGTCATTCTAATGAATAGTAACCTATCTATTTAAAACAGGATCTGCACGATCTGAAAGAAAACGTTTGTTCAATTGCATCTATCCTCTATAATGGAGATATAAAAAGAGATAAAGCGTTTTGGATTGTTTGGGGTAAAACTATTTGGTGGAGGCTTATATGAGTAAGAAAATTCTGGTCGTAGATGATGAACAATCAATATTAACCCTGCTTCAATACAATCTTATTCAAGCGGGTTTTGAAGTCATTACAGCAATCGATGGAGAAGAAGGTCTTGAAAAGGGTTTAAATGAATCGCCTGATTTAATGGTGCTAGATCTCATGCTTCCTAAAATGGACGGCATTGAGGTATGCAAACAGCTTAGACAAAAGAAAATCATGGTGCCGATTCTGATGCTGACGGCTAAGGATGATGAATTTGATAAAGTTTTGGGATTAGAACTGGGCGCAGATGATTATATGACAAAGCCTTTCAGTCCAAGAGAAGTAGTTGCGAGGGTAAAGGCTATCTTAAGGAGAACTCAGACTTCAGCAGATACAGAAATCAAGGAGCTTGATACTTCTGAAAGAATGATGATTGGAGATCTGAAGATCCTCCCGGAACATTATGAGGCATATTACGGAGATGAACGTCTTGAGCTGACGCCTAAAGAATTCGAACTTCTTGTTTATTTAGCCAGACATAAGGGACGTGTGCTTACAAGGGACCAGCTGCTGAGCGCAGTATGGAACTATGATTTCGCCGGAGATACCCGAATCGTTGATGTTCATATCAGCCACTTGCGTGAAAAAATTGAACGAAACACAAAAAAACCTCTTTACATAAAAACGATAAGGGGACTAGGATACAAGCTCGAGGAGCCTAGAATGGATGAATAGGTTTCGCTCACGGCTGATATTTGCTCTTATCACACTGATTATTGCTGTTTTAGTTGGTCTCGGGCTTCTTCTTGGTCAAATATTCGGCAGTTATTATATGAATTCTTTTCAGGAGCGGATAAAAGAAGAGGCAAAAATAACTGAGCTTTTAATTCAGGAAAAAGGGTTTACGTCTCCTGATTTCGATTCGTTTCTTCAACATTACAGTGATACAATCAATTCCCATATTACAATTTATGATCGAAACGGAAACGTTTTAAAGGATGCAGGGCCTTTTTTGCAAGACCATGATGCCATTGCGAAAGAAATTCTGCTGAAACACCGAAATACCAATAAAGGATTCAAACTCAATATTGAAGAAGACAATCTTTATTTTTACGGTTTGCCTTACATTGAAAAGGATGTGAAGCAAGGATACATTGTCCTGAGCTCTACAGAAAACTCCTTTAAGAAAATCAATCAGCAGATCTGGTTTCTTCTCATTGCAAGCCTTGGTTTGGCTCTTCTCGTTATTCTTCTGCTTGCGGTAAGAATTACGTCGCGCTATACAAGACCAATTGAATCTGCAACAAATGTGGCCATGGAGCTTGCAAAAGGCAACTATAAAGCGAGAACGTATGAAGATCATCTGGATGAAACAGGCATGCTGAGTCAATCAATAAATATACTTGCAAGAAATCTTCAGGATATGAACCGTGCCCAGGAAATGCAGCAGGATCGTCTTCAGACTCTAATAGAAAACATGGGCAGCGGATTGATTTTGATTGATGGCAGAGGATATATCAATCTTGTCAATCGTGCATACAAAGAATTATTCAATATTGAATCCACCGACTTTTTATATAAGCTGTATTATGAAGCATTCCAGCATAAAGAAATTGTGGATTTAGTCGAGCACATCTTTATGACTGAAATTAAGGCGAGAAAACAGCTGCATCTTCCGCTGAAAATAGAGCGCAGGCATTTTGAAGTCTATGGTGCGCCGATTATTGGCACAAACGATGAATGGAAAGGCATCGTTCTGGTATTTCATGATATTACGGAACTGAAAAAGCTTGAGCAAATGAGAAAAGACTTTGTTGCAAATGTATCTCATGAGCTGAAAACGCCAATCACATCCATAAAAGGCTTTACTGAGACCTTGCTTGATGGTGCACTTGAGGACAAACAGACTCTGGAGTATTTTCTATCAATCATTTTAAAAGAAAGCGACAGACTGCAAACGCTGATTCAGGATTTGCTTGATTTATCGAAAATTGAACAACAGGGCTTCAAGCTCAATCTTCAAAACTGCAATGCAAAGGAAATCCTTGAAGAGGTCATTATCATTCTTAAAAGCAAAGCAGATGAGAAAGAAATTGAGTTATCACTGCATGTAAATTCCGGCGAACTCTATGTGTATGGGGATGTGTACCGTCTGAAGCAAATCTTTATTAATCTCATAAGTAATGCTTTGAACTATACCCCTAAAGGCGGCAGAGTTCAGGTGTCATTAAAAGACGGTGAAAGTTACGCAACCTTTATTGTCAGCGATACAGGCATTGGAATTGAAAAAGAAGAGATTCCGAGGATTTTTGAACGTTTTTACAGAGTAGATAAAGCGAGAAGCCGGAACTCGGGAGGAACGGGCCTTGGGCTTGCTATTGTGAAGCATTTGGTTGAAGCGCATAAGGGCCAGATTTTTGTAAACAGCACGGTAGGTGAAGGAACGACGTTCACAGTAAAACTCAATAAAAATAATCATTTAGATTAGGTTTACATTATATTTACATCACATTTAATTTTGCTTAATAAAGTGCTGTTAATATAATAAGTGAAAACCCCTTCATCCAAGGAGCCAATCTTTTGGACGAGAACATTCCCTGTTCTCGTCCCTTTTTTTGTTCGTATTTAGATAAAAATGCTTACAAAAAAAGTGAAACCTTTTCTTGGGATTTGCGTAAATATTTGAGAAGGGAAAAAGGGGGCGTAGAAATGATCAGCATCAAGCGCATTTATACAATAATCGGAGCTGTCTTATTAGTTATTGTTTTAGCTATTATCGCTTTTACAACCTGGTATACGGTAGATGAATCGGATCAGGCTGTTATTATTACTTTTGGTGAAGTGGAAGAAGGCATAAGTGAACCTGGACTTCATTTTAAAATGCCGTGGCCGATTCAAACTGTAGAAAAACTGTCAAAAGAAACATTCAGTCTTAAGTTTGGCTACACAGAGAAGGATGGAGATGTGAAGTCATTCCCAAAAGACACAAAAATGATCACTGGTGATGAAAATATTGTTTTGGCTGATATGGTTGTGCAATGGAAAATAACCAATCCTGAAAAATATTTATTTAACTCTGAGGATCCTCAGGAAATTTTATATGATGCTACATCTGCATCATTAAGAAGTATTATCGGAAGTTCCATAATTGATGATGCACTGACATCCGGAAAAGTTGAAATCGAGGAAGATGTACAGGAGCTTTTAATCTCCCTCGTTGAAAAATATGATATCGGTATTTCAGTCCTTGCTGTGAAACTGCAGGATGTTGATCTGCCGAATGATGAGGTTCGCAAAGCCTTTACAGATGTAACAAGTGCCCGTGAAACGATGAATACAAAAATAAATGAAGCAAAGAAATATTCAAATCAGCGTACTCAAGAGGCAGAGGGAGAAAAAAATGCATTAATCTCAAAAGCTGAAGGGGATAAAACCGCAAGAATTGAGAAAGCACGCGGTGAGGTGGCTACTTTCAATGCCATTCTGGGTGAGTATCAGAATGCAAAGGGAATCACTGAAAAACGATTAATCCTTGAAACCATTGATCAAGTACTGCCGGGGGCAAGCATTTATTTCATGAAAGATGACGGCAACACAATGAAGTATTTCCCGATCGGAGAAATGCAAAAACAAACAGAGGCTATGCCAAAAGCAGCAGATGAAAAAGGAAGTGATAAAAATGGCCAATGATAATCTAGTCAAAATGAAAGATAAGAGCAGAGATTTCAGCGGATACCGGAAGTATATCCGCACGGGGATCTGGTTCATTTTAACGCTGATCCTTGCTGTTGTGCTGCTGACAAATCTTTTTGTCGTTAAAGAAAATGAGTACAAAGTAATCCGCCAGTTTGGGGAAGTTGTTAAAATCATTGAAAAACCAGGCCTGCACATAAAAATACCATTTGTACAAACGGTATCTTCGATTCCGAAATACCAAATGACTTTTGATGTAGAAGAGGCGGAAATTAACACAAAAGATAAAAAGCGCATTTTGATAGATAACTATGCTGTGTGGAAAGTAGATGACCCAAAAAAATTGATTGCCAATGCAAGAACACTTGTCAATGCTGAAACAAAGATGGCTGAATTTACGTTCTCTACTGTTCGTTCTGAACTTGGGAAATTGAACTATGATGAGATCATCAACGATGAAAAATCCTCCCGGGGAAGCATTAACGATAAAGTAACAGAGATTGTGAATTCACTTCTTGAAAAAGATGGATACGGCATCAGTGTAACGGACGTCAGGATTAAACGAACAGATCTTCCTGAAGATAATGAGGAATCGGTTTACACCAGAATGATCTCAGAACGTCAGTCTACAGCCCAGGAGTATTTATCTATGGGAGATGCCCGAAAAAATACGATCATTGCAGAGACAGACCGGAACGTAAAAGAAATGCTTGCTAAAGCGGCTGCAGACGCAGACGTCATTCGAAGTCAAGGTGAAAAGGAAGCAGGTAAGGTATACAACAGTTCGTATTCAAAAGATCCTGAATTCTATGAACTGTACCGCACTCTGGAATCCTACAAGAAAACTATCGACAATGAAACAGTCATCATTATGCCGTTTGACTCAGAGTATGCAAAAACACTGATGGGCGGGACGGAATAATCTTTAACACCTTTATAGAAATAATAAGCCCTTGATTTTCTTTCTATCTGCCTGTCATGGTAGAATAGAGAAAGATAAATCATGGGTTTTTTTATATAAAAAACATAGTTTATAGGTGCATTTTTTTAATACAGGAGGTTCATTTGAATGACAAAAAAACTCGTTCTTATTGACGGGAACAGCATTGCCTATCGCGCTTTTTTTGCATTGCCGCTGCTGAATAACGATAAGGGTGTACATACCAATGCTATATATGGATTTACAATGATACTTATGAAAATTCTTGAGGATGAAAAACCTTCCCACCTTCTAGTTGCATTTGATGCCGGGAAAACTACTTTCAGACATGAAACGTATAAAGAATATAAGGGCGGCAGACAAAAGACACCGCCTGAGCTGTCGGAGCAGTTTCCGTTTATCCGCGAGCTGCTGGATGCCTACAGCATATCACGATATGAACTTCCAAATTTTGAAGCAGATGACATTATAGGAACTCTATCAAGACAAGCCGAGAAGGATGGATTTGAAGTGAAAGTCATCTCCGGCGATAAAGATTTAACGCAGCTTGTTTCAAAGCATATCACTGTTGATATTACTAGAAAAGGAATTACTGACGTTGATTCTTATACACCGGAGTTTGTTCAGGAGAAATATGGACTTGTTCCGGCTCAGATTGTGGATATGAAAGGGTTAATGGGTGATAGCTCGGATAATATCCCCGGAGTTCCGGGAGTGGGAGAGAAGACGGCGATTAAGCTTCTTAAGGAGTACGAAACGCTTGAGCGGCTCCTTGAATCTCTTGATCAGGTGACCGGTAATAAGTTAAAAGAGAAACTCGAAGAAAATAAGGACCAGGCCATTATGAGCAAGGAGCTTGCAACAATCAACTGTGATGCACCGGTAGAAATCACATTGGCTGATGTGCAGTACGGGGGATACGATGTAAAGAATGTAATTGAGATATACAAAGAGCTTGGATTCAATTCGCTGCTCGATAAGCTTGGAGCGGAGGCAGGCATTGAGGAACAGCCAATCGAGGATGTCCAATATGAAATGGCAGAAGAAATAACAGATGACCTCCTTACAGATGAAGCTGTTCTAATCGTGGAAGTATTGGAAGAGAATTATCATAACAGCGACATTATCGGTCTTGCGATTATAAATGAGAACGGAAACTTTTATGTTCCGACCGATCTTGCTTTAAAATCTGAAAAGTTTTCAAAATGGGCATCAGACGATACGAAGCGCAAAACCGTCTACGATGCTAAACAATCGATTGTGGCTCTTCACTGGCAGGGAATTGACCTGAATGCGGTTGAATTTGATGTTTTGCTTGCGGCATACATCCTCGATCCTTCTCAAACGTTTGATGATGCTGCAAGTGTTGCCCGTCATAAAGGAATACATATCGTTCAGTCTAATGATACAGTATATGGAAAAGGGGCCAAGCGGAGGATTCCGGACACTGAAAGGCTAGCAGAGCATCTGGTTCGGAAAGGAAAAGCTCTTCAAACAGTCAGGGAAAAACTTCAGCTTGAACTGGAGGAGAATGAACAGCTTGAGCTTTATCAGGATCTTGAAATGCCGCTTTCGATCATTTTGGCTGATATGGAAGCAACAGGTGTAACGGTGGATGTGAACCGTTTAAATGATATGGGCCAGCAGCTGACTGAACGGTTAAAAACTCTTGAAGAAAATATCCATCGATTAGCAGGGGAAGCGTTCAACATTAATTCTCCGAAGCAGCTCGGCGTGATTTTATTTGATAAGCTTCAGCTTCCAGCCGTAAAGAAGACAAAAACAGGATATTCTACTTCTGCTGATGTTCTTGAAAAACTTGCAGACAAGCATGAGATCGTTACGGAAATCCTCCATTACCGTCAGCTGGGGAAGCTGCAGTCAACTTATATTGAAGGGCTGCTGAAAGTTGTTCACCGCGACACAAATAAAGTCCATACAAGATATGTTCAGACATTAACGCAGACAGGGCGTTTAAGCTCGACAGATCCAAATCTGCAGAACATACCGATCCGGTTAGAAGAAGGGCGTAAAATCCGCCAGGCCTTTGTCCCTTCTGAACCAGACTGGGTGATGTTTGCTGCAGACTATTCTCAAATTGAGCTTAGAGTTCTTGCCCATATAGCAGGTGACATCAATTTAATTGAAGCCTTTCAAAATGATCTGGACATTCATACGAAAACGGCAATGGATGTGTTTCATGTTGAAGCGGAAGCCGTGACTTCAAATATGAGAAGACAGGCAAAAGCCGTAAACTTTGGTATTGTTTACGGCATAAGTGATTATGGTTTATCTCAAAGCTTAAATATCACTCGTAAAGAAGCGGGTGAATTTATTAAACGTTACCTGGAAAGCTTCGAAGGTGTCAAAGAGTATATGGAAGAAATCGTTCAGGAAGCAAAGCAAAATGGCTATGTAAAAACACTGCTGCAGCGCCGCCGTTACATTCCAGAGATTACAAGCAGAAATTTCAATGTGCGCAGTTTTGCCGAGAGAACGGCTATGAATACTCCGATACAGGGAAGCGCCGCTGATATCATTAAAAAAGCGATGATTGATATGGCTGCACAGCTGAAAGAAAAGAACCTGAAAACACGATTATTGCTGCAGGTGCATGATGAATTGATCTTTGAAGCGCCTAAAGCTGAAATCGAAATTCTTGAAAAGTTGGTTCCGCAAGTGATGGAGCATGCCGTTGAACTAAAGGTGCCGCTTAAAGTTGATTATTCATTCGGATCATCTTGGTATGACGCAAAATAAGGAAGTGATAGGATGCCTGAACTGCCAGAGGTTGAAACCGTAAGATGGACACTTATTGAACTTGTAAAAGGAAAAACAATCGCAGCCGTTTATATTCATTGGCCTAAAATCATTAAAAGACCGGAAGTGACCGAGCAATTTCAGGATGCTGTCGTTGGTCAGACAATCCATGATGTAGGGAGAAGGGGAAAGTTCCTGAAATTTTTCCTTGATGACTATGTGCTCGTTTCACATCTGAGAATGGAAGGAAGATACGGTCTATACAAGGACTCTGACCCGATTGATAAACATACACATGTTGTTTTTGCGATGACAGACGGTACAGAACTGAGATATAAGGATGTACGCAAGTTTGGAACAATGCATCTTTTCAAAAAGGGAGAGGAGGAACTCTATCTTCCCTTATCTCATTTAGGACCTGAGCCTTTTTCTGAGAATTTTACTGTGAGTTATCTAAGCGAAAAGCTCCAAAAAACAAATCGGAAAATAAAAGTTGTCCTGCTGGATCAAAAAGTGATGGTTGGACTTGGGAATATATATGTTGATGAGGCTTTATTCCGGGCGGGCATTCATCCTGAACGCCCTTCAAACGAATTATCAGATGAGGAAATCGTAAAGCTTCACAATGAGATTATTCTTACTTTAAGTGAGGCGGTTGAAAAAGGCGGCAGCACCATAAGATCCTACGTCAACACACAAGGGCAGATTGGTATGTTCCAGCTTGAACTGTTTGTTTACGGAAGAACAAATGAGCCGTGTAAAGTTTGCGGAAAAACGCTGATAAAAACAGCTGTAGGGGGCAGAGGAACACACTATTGCGAAAATTGCCAGCGATGAGGCTTTAACAACTCATAGGCCATTGTCATATACTACCGTAGCTTTTTGCGGAAGGGGCATGGTTTATGGTTGCAGCTGCATCACTCTTTTTATTGGCATTTGCAGTAAGTTTGGATAGTTTTTCAGTCGGGTTTACTTATGGATTAAGAAAAATGAGCATGCCGTTTAAATCAATCGTTATTATTGCCTGCTGTTCGGCAGTGACTTTGCTTTTAGCGATGGGAGCAGGTCATCTGCTTACGTCATTTCTCCCCCATAGCCTGACTGGAAAACTTGGAGGCATAATCCTAATTGCCATTGGAGCGTGGGTTCTTTATCAGTTTTTCCGGCCGGTAAAAGAAATGACGCAGGAAGAATCGGAGAAAACACTGCTCAACTTAGAGATTAAAACGTTCGGAATCGTGATTAATATATTAAGCAGGCCTACTGCGGCGGATATTGATAAATCAGGAACCATTACAGGAGTAGAGGCCCTGCTGCTGGGTTTTGCGTTATCACTTGATGCATTTGGAGCAGGAATTGGAGCTGCTCTTTTAGGATATTCGCCTATATTAACAAGCTTGCTGGTAGCTGTTATGAGCTCATTGTTTGTAGCGTTTGGGATAAAATCAGGCCATCTCTTTTCACGGTTTGCCTGGATGGATAAACTCACTTTTTTACCAGGTGTCCTGCTGATTATTTTAGGCATCTGGAAGCTGTAGGGGAAGGGGGATTCAAAGTGACATTGGCGATTGGATTGACTGGAGGCATAGCCAGCGGAAAAAGCACAGTCTCAAACATGTTCAAGGATGCAAATATACCGGTAATAGATGCAGATGTAATCGCCAAACAAGTAGTGGAAGCAGGAGAACCTGCTTACCATTCAGTGGTAGAAACATTTGGGCGCAGCATCTTAAAAGATGATGGTGCAATTGACCGTGAAAAGTTAGGCAGCATCGTCTTTCAAGATGAAACAGAGCGAAAAAAATTGAACGGCATCGTTCATCCTGCAGTCCGCAGGGAAATGCTGAAACAAAAAGAGGATGCCGAAAGAAGAAATGAGCCTGCGGTTGTGCTCGATATTCCTCTCTTATTCGAAAGCAATTTAGCACATATGGCAGACGTAACAGTTGTCGTATATGTTGATCCCCATGTGCAGCTTGAGCGTCTAATGAACCGGAATCAATTGACAAAACAGGAAGCCGAGTGGCGAATACAGTCACAGCTGCCTCTGAAGGATAAGAAGGACAAAGCAGATGAAGTGATCGATAACAATGGCTCGCTTCAGTCTACGAAAAGACAATTTAAAGAGTTAATGAAAAAATGGAATCTTGCTTCTATTTGAAGCCTGATTCTTTTTTTTTGAAAAAAAACGAAATTAATCATCCTATTACTAGTTAAATGTGATATACTATTTATGAAATTGAGCATATATTAGTATATCACATAATCCGGAAGGGGTAATGGTATGAAAGCGAAGATTGCCATTAACGGTTTTGGTCGCATTGGGAGAATGGTATTTAGAAAAGCAATCTTTGAAGAGGATTTATCGATTGTAGCGATTAACGCCAGTTATCCGGCTGAGACGTTGGCGCACATGATAAAATATGATACAAATCACGGGAAATTCGAGGGAGAAGTTATTCCATTCGATGATTATCTACTTGTAAATGGACAAAAAATCCAGCTGTTAAATTTCAGAGATCCCAGGGATTTGCCATGGGGATTGATGGATATTGATATCGTCATTGAAGCAACAGGTAAGTTCAATGACGGCGAAAAAGCCATGTACCATGTACAAGCAGGGGCTAAAAAAGTAGTCCTGACGGCACCCGGCAAAAACGAAGATGTAACAATTGTGATGGGAGTAAATGAAGAGGCTTACAATAATGATCAGCACGTCATTATTTCAAATGCTTCTTGCACAACAAACTGTCTCGCGCCAGTTGTAAAAGTACTTGACGAGCAATTCGGAATTGAAAACGGATTAATGACGACAGTACATGCTTACACAAATGATCAAAAAAACATAGATAACCCTCATAAAGACCTTCGCAGAGCAAGATCCTGCGGCCAGTCCATAATTCCAACAACGACAGGAGCAGCAAAGGCACTGTCACTCGTATTGCCGCATCTTCAGGGAAAACTGCATGGGATGGCGCTCAGAGTGCCAACACCTAATGTTTCGCTTGTAGATCTTGTGGTGGATGTCAAGAGGGATGTAACGGTTGAAGAAGTAAGTTCTGCATTTATGACTGCTGCAAGCGGTCCTTTGCAAGGAGTGCTGGACTTCACGACAGAACCGCTTGTTTCTGTAGATTTCAATACAAACCCCCACTCTGCAATCATTGATGGTTTATCAACAATTGTGATGGCGGGCCGAAAAATAAAAGTGCTGGCCTGGTATGACAATGAATGGGGATATTCTTGCAGAGTCGTTGACCTAGTTCAGTTTGTTGCTTCAAAAATGAAGCGGCTGTCTGCAGTTTAATAGGATGATAAGATGGAAACAGGCTGCGCTGACAGCCTGTTTTTTTTAATGTCTAATGAACCTGAGCTTGGGGAATGTGAATAGATGGATTAACGAATGTGAAGCAGCTCTATGCGTCCAGATAAGGTTATAAATCCGCATTAAGCGGTTAAAACAAACGTTCACAGTTTCATAAATTTAACCATCACAACAAAAAAAAGAGGATATTTCGAAAAAATGGGCTTCTCTAAAATCAGTTTTGGAGGGCTCTGCGGTTCATGTGAGAAACTGTGCTGCAGTTTTTTTAAAAAAAGTTTGTTGCAAAAAGAAACTAAAGGAAGTATACTATTTTTCGTGAACTTCTTACTAAGCACGGCCTTGTGGCTACTTAAAGGGTTAGGACCTCTTTGGACTAACTTTCCCCCGTGGTAGTTGAACAAACCATTTGCGAAGAATTCATGTAAACTAATTTTGCTAAAGGGGGATCCATTAAAAATGGAAACAATGGGACGACACGTTATCTCAGAATTATGGGGATGCGACTTTGATAAGCTGAACGACATGGAATACATTGAAAAAACGTTTGTAAATGCTGCTTTAAAATCAGGTGCCGAAGTACGCGAGGTTGCCTTTCATAAATTTGCTCCACAAGGTGTAAGCGGAGTTGTTATCATCTCTGAATCGCATTTAACCATCCACAGCTTCCCTGAGCACGGATATGCAAGCATCGATGTTTACACATGCGGTGACTTAAATCCAAATATTGCTGCAGACTACATTGCAGAAGCTCTTGGAGCACAAACTCGCGAGAATATTGAAATTCCGCGCGGCATGGGTCCTGTACAAGTTAAACAAGCTCAAGTAAAAGCTCTTTAATGATGAATCATTTTAATGTAAAATAAAAGAGGTGCAGCTGCACCTCTTTTTTCTTATGTTTCAGAAATGCTATTTTATTATAAAACACCTGCACTTTTGTCTAAGAATTACAAGTTTACATATAGAAAACAATAAAAGGAGCTTTACTTCGACTATGAGCATGCTGCGAAAAATGAAGGTTTTTCTTTCTACAGATCAAGAAACATCCGAAAATCATTATGACGACGCATTAAAAAGCCATTATTATAAAACAACTGCAAAAAAGGCAATTGAAGCTGTTGAAAATACATTCAGCAAACAGCCCGGTGCGACGGTTACATCAGTTTCAGAAGATCGAGGCGAAATCAGCATTGTGATTGACAAGCCGAAAAAAGCATTGATGATTATAACCATCGTTTCGGTGAGACCTTATGAAACAGCTATTGATTTTAATGTATCAGCAGACACTAGATTGGCAAGCGATTTCGGATTCAGCCGAAAGCTGATTATTGATGCCTATGAAAAGCTGAACAAGGCACTGCCGTTTATAGGAACCGGACTGAATCCAAAGTGATTCTTGCAGCATGTCATTTATTTTCATAAAAAAATAAAGAAACAACCCTGATGCTTTTGGATTGGAGCTGGTAGTATGAAATGTCCAACATGTCAGCATAATGGAACAAGAGTGCTTGACTCTCGGCCTGTTGATGAAGGGAAATCGATTCGAAGACGACGTGAATGCGAGGAATGCCAATATCGGTTCACAACCTTTGAAAAAGTGGAAGAAATTCCTCTGATTGTTGTGAAAAAAGAAGGCGTTAGAGAAGAGTTCAGCAAGGACAAAATTCTGCGGGGCTTGATTAAGGCTTGCGAAAAACGCCCTGTGCCTCTTACGAACTTAGAGGAAATCGTCCAGGATATTGAAAAGGAATTAAGAAATCAAGGAATCTCAGAAGTAAACAGTGAAGATATTGGCGAGATGGTAATGGACAGACTTGCGCACGTTGATGAAGTTGCATACGTCCGGTTTGCTTCAGTTTACCGTCAATTTAAAGATATCAATGTTTTCATTCAAGAGTTATCAGAGCTGATTAAAAAGGTGAAATAAAGAGCTCGTGAAGGAATCGCTTCAGGCTCTTTTTTCAACTTATGAAATAGAGGGAAAGTAATGGACAAGCATTGGAATCAGTTATTGCCTGTTGATCGGTATTTGGTCAAAATGAATGGTGTCCTGCAGGATTTTGACAGGAAAGTTTTGACGCTGCTTTATCAGCCGCTATTAGGTGCAAAATGCTATGGTCTTTATATGACGCTTTGGGCGGAGCTTGAACAGGACCGGATGTGGAGCGAAGAAACGACACATCATGGACTGATGTCCCTCATGCAAAGCAACCTGAGAGAAATCTATGAAGAGCGGATTAAACTTGAGGGCATAGGATTATTAAAAACGTATCAAAAGGAACAAAGTGACACAAAGCTGTACATCTACGAATTAATGCCTCCCCTAAAGCCTGCTGATTTTTTTCAGGATGGGGTATTAAACATTTATTTATATAATCGCGTAGGGAAAAACAAATACAATCAGCTGAAAAAGTTTTTTGCAGACAGCAGTCTGTCTTCTGATCTTGTCCAGATTACCAGGCCGTTTAATGAGGTATTTAAATCTCTTCAGCCGAGTGAAATGATTTCCAGACTTACAGATGAGGTGCAGGAAGACCTTGAACCTGAAAAAGGATCAGAATTTTATCATTCTGGAGAAGCCGCATCGCCTCAGATGACAGATGAAGTGTTTGATTTTGATTTATTTTTTGCAGGTTTGTCTGAAGCTGTCATTCCCAGAAAATCCATAACAAAGAAAGTGAAAGAAACCATTAAAAAGCTTTCTTACTTGTATGGCATAGGTGCAATGGAAATGAAAAATGTCGTGATGAATGCAATTGACGCAAATGAAACAATCCAGATCGACAGTTTGAGAAAAGCTGCAAGAGACTGGTATCAGTTTGAACACGGCGAAAAATTGCCTGCACTTGCCGATAAAACCCAGCCGGTTTTACTAAGATCTGATACTTCCTCAAAAAAAGAACTGTCTCAGGAGGAAATGCTGATCAGACAGCTGGATTCAATATCGCCAAAGCAATTTTTAATGGATCTGGCAGACGGAATTGAGCCGGCAGCTGCAGATTTACAGATCGTTGAAGAAGTGATGTTTAAGCAAAAGCTTCATCCTGGCGTCGTCAATGTTTTAATTTACTATGTTATGTTAAAAACAGATATGAAGCTATCGAAAACGTATGTGCAAAAAATTGCAAGTCACTGGGCAAGAAAACAAGTATCCACTGTGAAATCAGCTATGGAGCTCGCAAAGCAGGAGCATCGCCAATACCAGGAGTGGGCCGAAAAGAAAACCGTTTCTAAAACAGGCAGAAAGCTGATACGGAAAGAGAAGCTTCCTCAGTGGCTTAAAGAAGACCTGGAAAAACCCGATCCAAAAGAAGAAATCAACCAAACAGAAGTGGATCTTGAGCGGAAAAGGCTTGAAGAAAAAATAAAACAATACAGACAGCAGCAGTCAGATTAACAATTGGAGGTGAATCCAAGTGGAATCGATAAATAAAACGTTAAGCGGACTTGCGGGCCGTGAGGATTTTCAAAAACGGATGAGTGCGATGAAAGCACAAATTATGAAGAATCCCGATATTCAAAAATTTCTGAGTGAACATCGTACAGAAATTAACGATGAGATGATTAACAGAAGTCTAATCAAGCTGTATGAATATATCGGCCAAAGCAAGCGGTGTGCAGATTGCCCAAGCCTGTCAGAGTGCAAGAATTTAGTTGAGGGGTATCATCCTCAGCTCATTCTTCAGGGAAAAACGATTGATTTAAAATATGAGGTTTGTCCAATGAAGGAAGCGGAGGATGAACGGAAAAAACATCAGGCTTTAATTAAATCCATGTTTATTCCCCGTGATATTCTTAATGCGAAACTTGAAGATATTGACCTTAAAGAAGACAGCAGAATAAGAGTTGTCAATATGGTGCTTAGCTTCAGCGAAGAATATGAAGCAGGAAAACATGTAAAGGGAATGTATCTATACGGTTCGTTTGGAGTCGGCAAAACCTATATACTTGGAGCCATTGCGAACGAGCTCGCCAAGAAAAAAATCCCTTCCATGCTCGTCTATGTTCCCGAATTTATGAGAGAGCTGAAGAGCTCACTCCATGACAATTCACTTGAAGACAAGATTGATGCCGTTAAAAAAGTGAAAGTGCTTATGCTCGATGACATTGGCGCAGAAGCGATGTCCAGCTGGATTCGGGATGATATATTAGGCTCTATTCTTCAATATCGCATGCTTGAAAATCTTCCGACATTTTTCACATCAAACTTCAGCATGAAAGATCTGCAGAGTCATTTAAGTGTTACACAGCGCGGGGAAGAAGAACCTGTCAAATCAGCGCGGATCATGGAGAGAATTAAATATCTTGCCGATCCTTATGAGTTAAAAGGACGAAATTGGCGGGAGAGATAAATAAGCAGTGCAAGACACAGTTCTACAGGGACTGTGTTTTTTATTTATTTTTAAGAAAGTAAAAATGCTGCGATTTGATGGCAGGCGGATCGCACAGATCCTCGATCAGACCGGAATGGCGCTTGCGCTTTTCTAATTCCTTTAAAAAACGATTCTATTTAACGGTTCTCCGCCATATACATGAAATCAGGTATTGGCTAAAAAGGGGGGACAACCATGATCGAAATATTTTTCAATTCTCCGCATGAAGCAGAAACAGTCCACAATATGCTTGATCATGAGCGTGATAAATGGAAAGCCGAGATTGTTAGAATAAAGGAACATGGAATCCAGATTGTAAGCAATGATCCAGGTGAGATGATTAACGTCCTTCTGATTCCGGTGATCGTCCGCTACATCCTGAAGTACAAAGAATCTCACCTGATGCTGTCCATCATCAAAGACAAATTCTATTTTCAAGAGCCGGAGGAACAGCAGCAAATAATACATATTGCCGAGGCGATTATTGAAGGAGAACGCAGCGAGATTCCGAAAGTTGATCAGCTTCCGCTAAGGGAAACTCCCATCTATGAAGCTCTGGCCGATTTCATCAGGCCTAATCTGTCTTTTGCTCTTCCATCCTTTATAAAATTCCGTCTTCACCAGTATGTGGAGCGTTTAAATAAATATATTGAGATTGCGATCGAAGAGTACAAGCTCGAGCAGGAATATCAGACATTTATTCAAAGTTTAAGAGATTATGCCATGAACAGGAAAACGAAAGTGAACGTGCTTCACATCGTGCATGAAAAAGAGCTGACAGTTTACAATGAACATTTTGCTGAACTGAGCCAGGATGAGCTGATGAAGTATATTGACAGGTCTTTTATTCATCAGCATCCTATGTACATTGATGCCTCGCTTTTGGCGCCGCTGGTGTCAATCGCTCCAAACAAAATTCATTTATATACCGATTCACCAGACTTTGGCATGGTACGGACAATACAGAATATTTTTTTGGAGCGGGTAAACATTTATCCCAGAATAATGGCCGGTATTTAAGAAAAGCGGAAACGCCCGTTTAGCTCAGGCATGACAGATAAGAATCAGGCAGAAAAGTCCGGGTTTGACTTTTTGGCGGATTTGTTCTGGCCGAGGAGTTGGGAGACGGAGCCAGACACCAATGCGGATACTATCTTATCTTATAAAAAAAAGCTGAATAATCTTGATTTCCCCAGGAAATGATTCTATAATACGTAGTAAATACATGATAAGTTACGATGAGGACATGAGGGTGTTATCACGGCGCAAAGAGAGGGAAGTCACGGCTGAGAGCTTCCTGGCATGAATAACTCGCTTACCACCTCTAAACTTCAGCTTTGAAAGGCATGCTGCCCAGTAATTGCTGACGGGTATTCCCGTTACAGATTTTTTTGAGCCATTCACTGTACTTTGTGGATGGAAACAAGGGTGGAACCACGGCGAATAATCACTCGTCCCTTACTATAGGGACGAGTTTTTTATTTTTTTAAAAATTATATTTAAGGAGTGACAAGGATGTCAGACGCTGTAAAAATTTCATTTCCGGACGGAGCTGTAAAGGAATATCAGGCAGGCACAACAACTGAAGATATTGCGGCATCCATCAGCCCGGGGCTTAGAAAAAAATCATTGGCAGGTAAATTCAATGGTGAATTAATTGACTTGAAAACACCAATCGATCAAGATGGCAGCATTGAAATTGTCACATTGGACAGTTCTGATGCATTAGAGATTATCCGTCACAGTTCTGCACATGTACTCGCGCAGGCTATAAAAAGGATCTACAAAGATGTGAAGCTTGGAATTGGACCGGTTATCGAGAATGGATTCTATTATGACATTGATATGGACCAATCGATTTCTGTTGAAGATCTTCCGGCAATAGAAAAAGAAATGAAAAAAATCATCAATGAAAACATTGAGGTTGTCCGCAAGGAAGTAACGCGGGAAGAAGCAAAAGCCATCTATGAAGAGATTGGCGATAACCTGAAACTAGAACTGCTTGATGCTATCCCAGAAGGCGAAAAGGTGACAATCTACGAGCAGGGTGAATTTTTCGATCTTTGCCGCGGAATTCATGTTCCTTCAACTGGAAAATTAAAAGAGTTTAAACTTTTAAGTGTAGCGGGTGCATACTGGCGCGGAGACAGCAACAATAAAATGCTGCAGCGCATTTATGGCACAGCTTTTATTAAAAAAGCTGACTTAGATGAGCATCTTCGTTTATTAGAAGAAGCGAAAGAGCGCGATCACCGCAAGCTGGGAAAAGAACTGAGCTTATTCACTACATCACAAAAAGTAGGTCAGGGTCTCCCGATCTGGCTTCCAAAAGGTGCGACAATCCGGCGCATCGTCGAGCGCTACATTGTGGATAAAGAAGAGCGCCTGGGCTATCAGCACGTTTACACTCCTGTTCTGGGAAGTGTGGAGC
The DNA here is from genome assembly GCA_023823795.1 of Bacillus sp. F19. Lineage (NCBI taxonomy): Bacteria > Bacillati > Bacillota > Bacilli > Caryophanales > Bacillaceae > Bacillus > Bacillus sp. F19. Next base: position 3,890,823 of record CP085710.1, on the reverse strand, counting down.
TGTACAAAACATCAGGTCACTGGGATCATTACCAGGATGACATGTTCCCTGCAATGTCTATGGATAATGAGGATTTAGTTCTTCGTCCAATGAACTGTCCGCATCACATGATGGTTTACAAGCATGATATTCACAGTTACCGCGAGCTTCCAATCCGTGTAGCCGAGCTGGGTACAATGCACCGCTATGAAATGTCAGGTGCACTCAGCGGGCTTCAGCGCGTGCGTGCGATGACACTTAATGATGCACATATCTTTGTCCGTCCGGATCAAATTAAAGACGAGTTTATCCGAGTTGTGAGATTGATTGAAGAAGTATATAAAGATTTTGGAATCGATGATTATTCATTCCGTCTTTCTTACCGCGATCCAGAGGATAAGGAAAAATACTTTGATGATGATGCGATGTGGGAAAAAGCTCAAAGCATGCTGAAGTCAGCAATGGATGAGCTTCAGCTTGATTATTTTGAAGCAGACGGCGAAGCAGCTTTTTATGGTCCAAAGCTTGATGTACAAGTCCGCACAGCGCTTGGAAAAGATGAAACGCTTTCTACTGTTCAGCTTGACTTCTTATTGCCGGAGCGTTTTGATTTAAATTATGTCGGCGAGGACGGCAAACAGCACCGCCCAGTTGTTATTCACCGCGGGGTAGTATCAACAATGGAACGCTTTGTTGCATTCTTGATTGAAGAATACAAAGGGGCTTTCCCGACTTGGCTCGCTCCGACACAAGTGCAGGTGATTCCAGTTTCACCTTCTGTGCACCTTGATTATGCAAAAAAAGTTCAAGAACTGCTGCAGGCTGAAGGAATCCGCGTAGAGCTTGACGCACGCGATGAAAAGATCGGCTATAAAATCCGAGAGGCGCAAATTCAGAAAACACCTTATATGCTTGTTGTCGGTGACAATGAAGCGGCTGAATCTGCCGTTAATGTCCGCAAATACGGAGAACAAAAATCAGAGACAATTGCTCTTAAAGAATTTATCGAAGGAATCGTAAAAGAAGTGAAGAGATAAAATCTTCTAGAAAAAAAGTATTGCACATCCAGTAAATGTTTGATACAATTCATTTTGTTGCAATAAAACCAGCATGACTTGACAGCGGAAATTTTTTCGTGATATAATTTGCAGGGTAATTGAATAGAAGTTTGTCTTGCAAGCAGAAGCACCCGCTTCTCACCTGATCGACGCATCATTGCAGTCTGCAGGTTTACGACTATATATACTTAGTATACTAAATCGTAGTGTGGGTGTTTTGTGCGCCCACACTTTTTTGTTTTTCAAGAAAGTGTAGCACAAACAATTCATCTGTTCAGTTAAAAATCCTTGGAGGTGGCTAATTATTAGCAAAGACATGATGGTAAACGATGGAATTCGCGCTCGTGAGGTTCGTCTGATTGGTGCAAATGGCGACCAGCTTGGAATTAAATCTCGCCAAGAGGCGCTTGAGATTGCTGCCAGATCGAATCTTGATTTAGTTTTAGTTGCTGCAAACGCGAAACCACCTGTATGTCGTATTATGGACTACGGCAAATTCCGTTTTGAGCAGCAAAAGAAAGATAAAGAAGCACGTAAAAATCAAAAGATCATCAGTATTAAAGAGGTTCGCTTCAGCCCGACAATTGATGAGCATGATTTTAACACAAAACTTAAGAATGCACGCAAGTTCCTAGAAAAAGGAGACAAAGTGAAAGCTTCTATCCGTTTTAAAGGCCGTGCAATCACTCATAAAGAAATTGGTCAACGTGTTTTAGACCGTTTTTCTAAAGCTTGTGAAGATTTAAGTACAATTGAGTCTCATCCGAAAATGGATGGACGCAGCATGTTCTTGGTTCTAGCACCTAAAGTAGAAAAGTAAAGATACGAGGAGGAATACCTTATGCCAAAAATGAAAACTCATCGCGGCGCTGCAAAGCGTTTCAAAAAGACTGGATCAGGTAAATTAAAACGTTCACACGCTTACACTAGCCATTTATTTGCTAACAAATCTACAAAAGCAAAACGCAAACTTCGCAAAGGCACTTTAGTAAGCAAAGGCGACTTCAAACGCATCCGTCATTTATTAGATAATATTAAATAATTCGTTTTCACATAGGAGGGAATTGACATGCCAAGAGTAAAAGGCGGTACTGTCTCACGTCAAAGACGTAAAAAAGTTCTTAAATTAGCTAAAGGTTATTACGGTTCAAAACATACATTATACAAAGTTGCTAACCAGCAAGTAATGAAATCATTAATGTATGCTTACCGCGATCGCCGTCAGAAAAAACGCGATTTCCGTCAGCTTTGGATTACTCGTATCAACGCAGCTGCTCGCTTGAATGGTCTTTCTTACAGCCGTTTAATGCATGGTTTAAAGCTTGCTGGCATCGAAGTAAACCGCAAAATGCTTGCTGAGCTTGCTGTAACTGATGCTCAAGCATTCGCTCAATTAGCAGACGCTGCTAAAGCAAAATTAAACAGCTAATCGCTTCAGAAAGGTCATTCTCACCGTTTGAGAATGGCCTTTTTTCTCATTATTTTAAAGAAGATAAGAAAGTATATAATTTTAAGCATTGATGGCAAGCCTAGATCCTCGGCCAGAACAAATCCGTCAAAATAGTCAAAATCGGACTTTGCTGCTGATCTGTCATGCCAGAGCTAAACAAGCACTTGCACTTTTCTTATAGAAAGGATGATGATGATGGCGCTTTTGATCAGTTATTACATCTTGCTGAATATTTACGGCTTTTATTTAATGGGAGCAGATAAAAATAAAGCTAAAAAGGGACAATGGAGAATTAAAGAAAGCAATCTTTGGCTTATTGGCTTCATTGGGGGAGCGGTCGGGCTGACAATTGGAATGAACGCGTTCAGGCACAAAACGAAGCATCAATCTTTTGTTGTCGGTCTGCCTGCTTTAATGATTATTCATCTCGTCCTGTTCGGCTATTTTTTATATAAGATGTCATAATCCTCCATTGAATTAGATACAATTTAGTACACACGATTCTCACAAAAAGTCATCTTATGAACTGCACGAAAGAGGTGAGGACAATCGATCTTGCAACTTCTGCAGTCGTTTCAACGGTTCAGTCAACAGGCTTTCTAGCCCCGCTTTTTTTTATCTTTATGCACATTTTAAGGCAATTTTTATTCATTCCTGTAGTTGTCATCTGCATCATTGGCGGAATTTTATTCGGCACTCAATTTGGGACCTTTTATTCCATTATTGGCCTTACTGTCGCAAGCATAAGTTTTTATACCCTATCAAAACAATTTCCTTCTTTTTTGGAGCGTTTTTCAGGGTTAAAGAAAAAATGGCTTGGAAACTATACAAGACTTTCTGTAGGGCAAATTATTGTTCTCAGAATGATCCCGTTCGTTAACTTTTCCATTTTATCGTTATGTATCCTTGATCGGTCGACTTCATTTAAAGACTACGCAAAGCTTTCTTTTTGGACTCATATACCTGCAGCTTTTTGTTTTACATCCTTCGGGGCATACTTTGGGAAATTCTCTCTTGTTACAACAATTGTATTAATTGGAACGCTGATTTTATTTGTCTATTTGCTGAGAGAAAAAAGAGTAATTATTAAATGGCATGATTTTTTTGCAAAAACCATGCAAAAGCCGTGACCTCTGTCACGGCTTTTGGCTTTTTAACAAGAATTCTTTCACGGGACTTTTCCAATTAAGAGCAGCATGAGGATATCGTTCCCTCACTTTTTCTTCTACAAATTCAAAATCAGAGAGGGAGAGCCCTTGAAGTTTACTTAGGGTGCCGGTCCAAATAAAGATGGATACAACCTCAAACGCCTGATCTGTTGTTCCAAGGTATTTCTCGCCTTCGAACAAAACACCCTTGTAAGTTAACAAGAAGTTTTTGCGCACGTTGTCACGTTCATCAAGCAGAAAAAACTGCTTTTTTTCTTGTGCAAGCTCAAGCCTCCGCTTGGGATTCAGCACATATTTTGCAAGGGAATATAGGACAAAGACAAAAAGAACAAGCAAAAGTAATCGTAACAGGATTACTATCATGGCAGTGCCTCCCAAACGTATTTTGTTACAATACGATTGAAGCATTCATAAGGTTTCAGTTTTTTTATGTATGATTAAATTTTTTTGAAGTAAACAAGTGTAAGTGGTAAACTTGGCGGAGTATAGGAGTGATGAACAGTGAATTTTTTGAAATTGTTTGAGATGCAGAAGAACCTTGATTTGAAAATTGAAAAACAGCACGGCCTGGAAGAGGAACCGCTGCTTGAAAAGAAAATTTTAGCTTTGCTAGTTGAAGTTGGCGAACTTGCCAATGAAACAAGGTGCTTTAAATTTTGGAGTTTAAAACCTCCAGCTGAAACAAGCGTCATTCTTGAGGAGTATGTAGATGGCATACATTTCATTTTATCGCTTGGAATTGAGATTGGCATGACAGAGGGGTATGAATTTGAATTGCTCGATGAGGAAATTTCTTTAACAGCACATTTTGTTCATGTATATGAAAAGATAGCGCAGTTTGAAAAAAGCCATTCTGAAGCACACTATCTTGAAATGTTTCAGCAGTACCTTTTGCTTGGAAAAGTTCTTGGATTTTCGGCTGAAGAAGTTGAGACTGCTTATGTTAAAAAGAATGAAGTAAACCATGATCGTCAAAAACAGGGCTATTAAGATTTTGAATTACTTTCCAGCGTTTAGTATAATAGGAAATAGTAAAAGAGGGAGGTAAATGAATGGCGAAATTAGATGAAACACTGCAGATGCTGAAAGATTTAACAGATGCAAAAGGCATTCCCGGCAATGAAAGAGAGCCGAGAGAAGTCATGAAGAAATACATAACGGCATATGCCGATGAGGTTACGACAGATGGTCTTGGGAGCTTAATCGCCAAAAAAACAGGCAAAGAAGGCGGCCCGAAAATTATGGTTGCCGGCCACTTAGATGAAGTTGGCTTTATGGTCACGCAAATTGATGATAAAGGATTTCTTCGTTTTCAGACGGTAGGCGGATGGTGGTCACAGGTTATGCTTGCACAGCGTGTGACGATCACTACAAAAAAAGGGGATGTTACAGGTGTTATCGGTTCTAAACCGCCGCACATCCTTCCTCCTGAAGTGAGAAAAAAACCGGTCGACATTAAAGATATGTTTATTGATATAGGGGCATCAAGCCGTGAAGAAGCAATGGAGTTCGGTGTCTTGCCTGGAGATCAAATCGTCCCGTATTTTGAATTTACGGTTATGAACAATCAAAAGATGCTGCTTGCGAAAGCGTGGGATAACCGCATCGGCTGTGCAATTGCAATTGATGTCCTAAAAGGACTGAAAGATGCTGAACATCCAAACGTTGTATATGGTGTGGGTACGATTCAAGAAGAAGTAGGGCTTCGCGGAGCACGTACGTCGGCACATGCGATACAGCCTGATATTGGATTTGGCGTTGATGTTGGAATCGCTGGTGATACACCAGGAATTTCAGAGAAAGAAGCATCAAGTAAAATGGGTGAAGGTCCGCAAATTATTCTTTATGACGCATCAATGGTGTCTCATAAAGGATTGCGTGATTTTGTTGTCGGTGTTGCCGATGAACTCAGCATCCCATATCAATTTGACGCGATTGCAGGCGGAGGAACAGATTCAGGCGCAATCCATATGACAGCGAATGGTGTTCCTGCTCTTTCCATTACGATTGCTACTAGATATATCCACTCTCATGCTGCCATGCTGCATCGGGATGATTATGAAAATGCAGTGAAATTAATTACTGAGGTTATTAAACGTTTAGACGAAGACACCGTTAAAACGATTACCTTTGATTAAATAACATAAAAATGCTGGGCAGTCTGCCCAGCATTTATTTCTTCTTTAAACCTTCTTCAAGAATCGTCAGCATTTCATTTTTCTCATCTTCGCTGGAATTCTGCCAGATCACTTCGAACAGAACGCCTAAGCCAGGAAGCATTTTTTCTTCGCCGTTTTGAATCGCATCTACAATCGTATCCTCAAGCTGACCTTGGTCATTGCCTGATACATTTGAGATAATGGCATTTCTTAGATTTAAATCCAACATAATCACTCCACATCATATAATATTTACCTATCTATATCCTGTGTTAGTTTGTGTTTTTTATGTATGTTTTATAAGATATAATAAAGAAAAGTGATATCGCCCGTTTAACTCAGACAGATAGATAAAGCTCAGCTATAAAAGCCCGGTTATGACTTTTATGGCGAAGTCTTTTGGCAGTGCAGCTGGACAAAAGATAAAAGCAGAATATTAAAAGATCCAATAATTAAATAGATGAAAAGCAGCTATAAAGGAGCAGTACTCGTGAAACGAATTGAATCTGTACAAAATCAAAAGGTAAAGCAGTGGCGTAAATTACATACCAAAAAAGAACGAGACACAACGAATACATTTTTAATTGAAGGCTTGCATTTAGTAGAAGAAGCCTTAAAAGATAAATCAGTGATTAAAGAATTGATCATTTCAGAAGAAGCATCCATTCCATCTCATTGGAATGCGGATGATCTGCCGATTATATATGTAACGAAAGAAATCATGAAAGCTATCTCTGAAACAGAATCGCCACAGGGTGCAGCTGCAGTCTGTTTTCAATCAGAAAAGCACGAAATCAGTGCCTGGAAAAAGGTCGTGCTGATAGATGCCATTCAGGACCCGGGCAATCTGGGAACAATCATCAGGACTGCAGATGCAGCAGGGATGGATGGAGTCATTCTTGGAGACGGAACTGTGGATGCATACAATTCAAAGGTTGTCCGTTCCAGTCAGGGATCAATTTTTCATATTCCAATTGTAAAAAGAAAATTGAATGAGGCAATCTCAGAGCTTAAACTGCAAAATGTCTCTATATACGGAACCTCGCTTCAAAATGGTGTTGATTACCGCAAAACCGAAGCAGCAGCTTCATTTGGTCTGCTTATTGGCAATGAGGGAAGCGGAGTAAATAAAGAATATCTACAGCTCACTGATCAAAATCTGTACATTCCGATTCTAGGAAAAGCAGAATCCTTAAATGCAGGAATTGCAGCAGGCATTCTTTTGTATCATTGTATAGGGGATCAATAAGAACGGGATTTTATCAACTCCTAATATATTGCGGCGGGTCCGGCTAATAAATCAGCCTTTTTGCTAAATTTAAAACAAAACGGATGAATTAATAAAAAATAGGCTGCATCAAAAAAATGAACGGCTAAAATAACTCCAAAATCCGCTAAATAAAACGGAATTTCCGCTAGAAAATATGAAGTTTTGGCTAATAAAACTCCAAATTCGGCTAATTGTTCATCCCAATCTGAGCTGAATTGGCAGTTATATTAGAGATTTTAGATGGCATGCCGCTTTTCGCGGTTTTGTCCAGTTCCATCGCCCAACTCCTCGGCCAGAAAGGATCCGCCAGTAAAGTCAAAAAGCGCCTTTTCTGTCGGATCCTTATCTGTCTGTCGGAGCTAAACGGCGATTCCGCTTTTCGAGATGTCCAGCTTCACCTCCTAGCCCCTCGGCCAGAACAAAATCCCCCAAAAAGTCAAACCCGGACTTTTCGGGTGATTTCTTATCTGTCTGCCCGAGTCTGATCAGTCGGTTCCGCTTTTCGGTGTTGTCCAGCTCCATCACCCAGCTCCTCGGCCAGAACGGATCCGCCAGTAAAGTCAAAAAGCGCCTTTTCTGTCGGATCCTTATCTGTCTGTCGGAGCTAAACGGCGATTCCGCTTTTCGAGATGTCCAGCTTCACCTCCTAGCCCCTCGGCCAGAACAAAATCCCCCAAAAAGTCAAACCCGGACTTTTCGGGTGATTTCTTATCTGTCTGTCGGGTCTGATCAGTCGGTTCCGCTTTTCGGTGTTGCATGAACATATTCTTTTCATTATAATAAGATACAGTTACATACTCTAACAGCGATGATAGAGAAGAGTAGTTTACGGGAGCGTCAATCAGGGAGAAAATGCCGGTGACTGAGAGCATTTTTTTGACAGCAGTAAATGAATTCACCTCTTTAGCTGGCATCAGGACCATTCGGTTTTTGAATGTAAAGATGTTCCGGATCAATTCCGTTATCTTAGAACGAAGTGAACAGCTGTTTCTTTTTGGGCTGTTAACAAGGGTGGTACCGCGATATTCAACTCGTCCCTTTTTGGGGCGGGTTTTTTATTTTGGAAAAAAATGAGCAATCATTTGAAATAAAGGAGGAAACAGCATGCAGGAGCAACTGAAACAGCTTCAGTTAGAAGCACTTGAAAAAATACAAACTGCTAATGATTTAAAAAGCCTGAATGACATCCGTGTCTCATACTTAGGCAAAAAAGGACCGATTACAGAAGCGCTTCGCGGTATGGGAAAACTATCTGCAGAAGAGCGTCCGTTAATGGGTGCCCTTGCAAATGAGGTCCGCGAAAGCATTGCAACAAGCATTGCAGCAAAACAGGAGGGACTGGAGGAAGCTGCGGTTGAGGAAAAATTGGCAGCAGAAACAATCGATGTAACTCTTCCTGGACGCCCGGTCCGATCTGGAAACCATCATCCTATCACAGCTGTTATTGAGGAAATTGAAGATCTTTTCCTCGGAATGGGCTATTCAGTAGAAGAAGGCCCTGAAGTTGAAACGGATTATTTTAACTTTGAAGCATTGAACCTTCCTAAAGGACATCCTGCCCGGGATATGCAGGATTCATTCTACATTACAGATGAAACGCTGCTTCGTACACACACATCCCCTGTTCAGGCTAGAACGATGCAAAAGTATAAAGGGCAAGGTCCTGTTAAAATTATTTGTCCGGGTAAAGTGTACCGCCGCGACAACGACGATGCGACACATTCTCATCAATTCACTCAAATTGAAGGGTTAGTGATTGATGAAAACATCAGCATGAGCGATTTAAAAGGAACACTGGAAGCCTTTGCTAAAAAGATGTTTGGTGAGGACAGAGAAATTCGTTTGCGCCCAAGTTTCTTCCCATTTACAGAGCCTTCAGTCGAGATTGATGTTTCATGCTTTGCATGCGGAGGACATGGATGCAATGTATGTAAGGGCACTGGCTGGATTGAAATTTTAGGTGCAGGAATGGTTCATCCGAACGTGCTTGAAATGGCTGGATTTGACTCGAAAAAATACAGCGGATTTGCATTTGGAATGGGACCTGAGCGCATTGCCATGCTGAAATACGGCATTGACGATATTCGCCACTATTACACAAATGATGTACGATTCTTAAAACAATTTAAAAGAGCATAAAAGGAGGTTTACCGATGTTTGTTTCATATAAATGGCTGCAGAATTACGTTGATCTCAGCGGAATATCAGCAGAAGAACTGGCAGAAAAAATCACTAGAAGCGGGATTGAAGTAGAAGGAGTTGAAGCACTGAACGAGGGTATGAGCGGTGTTGTCATCGGTCAAGTTCTTGAAAAAGAACAACACCCTAATGCAGATAAACTGAACAAATGTTTAGTCGATGTCGGGGGAGAACTGCCTGTACAAATCATTTGCGGTGCTGCAAATGTCGATAAAGGCCAAAAAGTAGCAGTTGCAACTGTGGGTGCAGTTCTTCCTGGAAACTTTAAGATTAAAAAAGCTAAGCTGCGCGGTGAAGAATCAAACGGAATGATTTGTTCTCTTCAGGAGCTCGGAATTGAGTCGAAGCTTGTGGCAAAAGAATTTTCTGAAGGGATTTTTGTTTTCCCGAATGACGTTCAGCCAGGTGCAGATGCTCTAGCTGAGCTGAGCCGTGATGATCAGATTCTTGAACTGGGGTTAACTCCGAACCGTTCAGATTGCTTAAGCATGCTTGGTGTTGCACATGAGGTAGCTGCGATTTTAGGAAGAAGTGTCACATATCCTGATCTTACACATGAGGAAGCTTCTGAAAAGGCATCAGATTTTATTTCTGTAACCGTAAAGGCCAAAGAAGAGAATCCTTTATATGTTGCTAAAGTGATCCGCAATGTACGAATTGCTCCATCACCTCTTTGGCTTCAAACAAGGTTAATGGCTGCAGGAATTCGTCCGCACAATAATGTTGTGGATATTACCAACTATGTATTAATCGAATACGGTCAGCCTTTGCATGCCTTTGACTATGACCGCTTAGGTTCAAAAGAAATTCTTGTTCGCCTTGCTGAAGCAGGGGAAGAAATCATTACATTAGATGGACAGAAACGTGTTCTTACTCCTGAACACCTTGTGATAACAAATGGGAAAGAGCCTGTTGCTCTAGCAGGCGTGATGGGTGGAGAAAATTCTGAAGTTCATTCAGATACAACAACGATCCTGCTTGAGTCTGCGTACTTCAACGGTCAAACCGTCCGCAAAGCTTCCAAGGATCATGGGCTGCGCAGTGAAGCTAGTGCACGTTTTGAAAAGGGCGTTGATCCAAACCGTGTCCGCGCTGCAGCAGAACGTGCAGCACAATTAATGATGGAGCTTGCAGGCGGAGAAGTATTAAATGGATCTTCAGAAGTGAACTACTTAGAAGCAGAGCCTGCTGTTGTCAGCATTCATGCGGATAAAATCAACAAAGTGCTCGGCATGAACATTTCAGTAAATGAAATTCAGTCGATCTTCACTCGTCTTGGCTTTGAAGTAAAGGAAGATAACGGAACGTTTACGGTTACTGTTCCGACAAGACGCGGAGACATTACGATTGAAGAAGATTTAATTGAAGAAGTAGCAAGACTGTATGGCTATGATAATATTCCATCAACATTCCCGGTCAGCGCTTCTTCACCAGGCAGACTGACTGAATATCAGTCAAACCGCCGCAAAGCACGCCGTTATCTGGAAGGAGCAGGCTTGTACCAGGCGATTACGTATTCTTTAACAAGTGAAGAAAAAGCATCTCAATTTGCTCTTGAAGCATCAGATTATACTCGTCTTGCTATGCCGATGAGCGAAGAGCGAAGCGTCCTCCGCTTAAGCTTGGTTCCGCATTTGCTGGAAACGCTGAAATACAATCTTGCTCGTCAAAATGACCAAGTAGCGCTTTATGAAATGAGTTCGGTTTTCATTTCAAATGGAGCAGGCGAACAGCCTGTTGAAAAAGAACGACTAAGCGGTGCTATTACTGGTTTGTGGCATTTAAATCAATGGCAGGGAGAAAAGAAGCCTGTTGATTTCTATGTAGTAAAAGGAATTCTTGATGGATTGTTTGATGTCCTTGGGCTGAAAGAGCAAATCATATACAAACAAGCTAAGCGCGATGGGCTGCATCCTGGACGTACGGCAGAAATCTTGCTAAATGGGATCACTGCCGGATTCATCGGCCAAGTTCATCCAAAGCTTCAAAAACAAATGGATCTAACTGAAACATATGTATTTGAACTTGCTTTACAGCAGCTGCTGGAGGCGAATCTGGAAGAATTAAAGTTTTCTGTGATCCCTCGCTTTCCTTCAATGACACGGGATATTGCCCTTGTTGTTGACAGAGAAATTGTCGCAGGCGATCTTAAAGAAACGATTTCTGAAGCAGGCGGAAAGCTTCTAAAAGAAGTGTCTGTATTCGATCTATATGAAGGCGATAAACTGGAAGAAAATAAAAAGTCTCTCGCCTTCTCTCTGCGCTATTTCGACCCGGAGCGCACATTAACGGATGAAGAAGTAACGAAAGCTCATGAAAAAGTGCTTCGTGCAGTTGAAGAGAAATACGCAGCTGTGCTGAGAGGTTAATGAATGAAGTGAAAAGCAGTGAAATCTAATGAGATTTCACTGCTTTTTTGCATTCAGTTTTTCTCAGTAACGTCTCTGATAGACTGATAAAGTATGTCAGTCATCTCGTCCAATTCCTCTTTTGCAGCTGCAAGCGGCGGCATAAACACAATGACATTTCCCAGTGGTCTGAGGAGCATGCCGAGCTCTCTAGCACGTCTGCAGACTTTAACTCCCACCCTGTCCTTCCAATCAAACGGCTCGGCTGTATCCTTATCCCTTACTAATTCTATCCCGATCATAAATCCTTTTTGCCGAATATCACCCACGTGGGCTAATTGTGAAAAAGCTGTTAATTGACTTGCCAGATATTCTGACATGATCTCCACTTCCTGTATTAAATTCCGCTTCTCTATTAATTCAAGATTTGCAATGGCAACAGCACACCCTAAAGGGTTTCCGGTGTAACTGTGGCCATGGAAAAACGTTTTTTGCTCCTCATAGTCTCCTAAAAATGCAGTGTAAATCTCTTCAGAAGCAACTGTAATTGCGACAGGGAGATATCCGCCTGTCAATCCTTTTCCGGCTGTTAAAAAATCAGGAGTTACATGTTCGTGCTCACATGCAAACATTTTCCCTGTTCTGCCAAACCCCGTAGCGACTTCATCCGCTATCATAAGAACCTCATATTTGGTACAAAGCTCTCTCACGCCTCTCAGATAACCTTCAGGCATCACAATAATTCCGCTTGCACCTTGTACAATTGGTTCAATAATCAGAGCAGCAATTTCATCAGAACGCTGTGCCAACAGAGTCTCTAACTCTTTTAACAATTCATGAACGATGACTGTTTCAGAATTGCCGTATGGTGAACGGTATACCGTTGGATAAGGAATTTTAATGCAGTCAAAAAGCAGGGATGAATAGGCTTTATGAAACAGGTCGATGGCTCCCACTGAAACCGCGCCAATCGTATCTCCATGATAAGCTTCCTTCATAGTGATAAATTGTCTCTTAGTTTCTTTTCCTTTATGCTGCCAGTATTGAAAGGCCATTTTAACAGCAATCTCTACAGAAGTTGCACCTGAGTCTGAATAAAACACTTTGCTGAGGCCATCTGGCATAAGTTTAATGACTTTTTCAGCCAAAAGAATGGCAGGAACATTGGCCATTCCAAGCAGGGTGGAGTGTGCTACTTTATCCAGCTGCTGAGTGATAGCTTCATTTAATTCTCTTACATTGTGGCCGTGCACATTTAACCAGATGGAAGAGACGCCATCCCAATAGTCTTTGCCGTTTACGTCAATTAGTTTTAGGCCTTTTCCTTCAGCGATAATAACAGGCTGATCCTCTATGTAATCTTTCATTTGGGTAAAAGGATGCCAAATATATTGCTTGTTCTTAGCTGCCAGTTCTTCGTAGGTGATTTCAGTGAGTGCCGGACTTTTATACATGGTTTGCCCCCTTCTAAGAATATTGTTATAACTCTATCGTATAGACCGCAAACAACATATGTCAACTAAAAAAATAATTAAGTTGACATATATGTTTTGCTGCAGATAAAATAAAGACAAATAGAAGGAAAGGAAGAAAAAGGATGAAGCGTTCGCTGTCGGTTTATTCCATTTCAGTTGTATCAATGTTTGCAGCTTTAACAGCAGTAGGAGCATTTATTAAAATACCGATGCCTGTTATTCCATTTACATTGCAGATTCTATTTGTCTACCTTGCAGGTGCTCTGCTGGGCAGCAAGCTTGGATCAATGAGTCAATGTCTTTATATTGCAATCGGACTTTCCGGACTGCCGGTATTTTCAAACGGTGGAGGGCTTTCCTATATTTTTCAGCCGACATTCGGTTATTTAATGGGATTTGCTGCCGCCAGTTTTGTCATTGGCTATATCCTTGAGAGATGCAATCAGCCGAAGCTGAAGCATTTTCTGTTCGCCCATTTTACTGGTCTTATCATTGTGTATTTGTTCGGCGTAGGCTATTTATATCTCTCGTTAAACACCTGGATTGGAACAGGCATTTCTTTTGGTGCAGCATTTTACAGCGGTTTTTTGCTGAGTATATTCGGCGACTTGCTTCTTTGTTTTGGAGCATCGCTATTAGCATTAAGATTGTATAAATCTGTGCGCAGGCCGTTAGAAAAAGGTCAAGTATCCTATTTTGGGGCAGCTAAAGGATGAGCGGAGTATTTGTTACAGGCACAGACACAGGCATTGGCAAAACGTTTGTAACGGCGTATTTACTCGGAATTCTTCAGCGTTCCGGTATAAAAGCCGTACCGTACAAACCAGTTCAAAGTGGCGGAAGGCGGGAGGAGGGTATTCTTGTCGCAGAGGATATTGAAGAATATCGTCTGGCTGCAAATCTGCCCTACCAGCAAGAAGAGCTTTGTACATACTGTCTGGAAGAACCCGTGTCACCCCATTTAGCCGCAAAAATATCAGGTGTTAAAATCGATAAGAACCGTTTGGTCAATCAATATCTCAAGCTTCAAAAGGAAAATGATCTTGTGATCGTAGAAGGTGCAGGCGGTCTCGCAGTCCCTATTGCTGAAAATGAAGATGAAATCTATTTAACGAAAGATCTAATTAAAGAGCTCGACATTCCTGTCCTGATTGTCACTCATCCCTCGCTTGGAACGATAAATCATTCATTGCTGACAGCAGAATATGCAAAGAAAAATGATATATCGATCCTTGGATTTATCATCAACAATGTGTCTGAGGAAGAGTCTTTAATGGAACAGGACAATGTGCGGATGATTGAAATCTTGAGCGGGGTGCCTGTGATTGGGAAAATTCCATACTCGAAGGGAAAGTTTGAAAGTCTATTAAATAGAGAGTCTCTTATTTCCTTGGAACAAATCGTGAAAAAACAGCGGCAAAATCATTGAGATTTTGCCGCTGTTTTTATGAGGTTTCATCTATCCTTTTTTTCTTGCAGCCAATTTTTTTGCTTTGTCTGTATTGGCAAAATGAAACTTTGTTAAGCTTTTTAATGTGCTTTCCCCTTTTTTCACAATTATTGCTGCTGCAGCTTCGTCAACCTTCGCTCCAGCCCCTTTAGGAAGTGTCATGCCGGCTTTTTCAGACAGACGATCCATCTCCTTAAGGAAGGCGTATCTTGCCAAAATAGAAGCAGCTGCAACCGCAAGGTGTATTCCTTCTGCTTTTGTGCTGAAAAAAGTATTTTCTTTACGGTAGGAATTTCCGCTAAGATGCTTGAAATAGATGGAAGGCTCTGCAAATTGATCGATCAGCACAGCTTCCGGCACTTCCGGCTCAATTTTGTCGTAAAGTTTGTTGATTGCCTGATTATGAAGGATAGCCTTCATTTTCCCTTGTGACATACCAGTGCTCTGCAGCTGATTGTATTTTTCATTATGCAGGACCAGCAGACTGTAGGGTACGATAGACAGCAGATTTTTGGCAATGGCTGTAATTTGTTTATCATTTAAATGCTTCGAATCTTTTACGCCTAATTCCTGAAGCAGCGGAATCTGCTCTTTTTTCACATAGGCTGCAACCACGGTGATCGGGCCGAAGAAATCACCGGTTCCGACTTCATCCGATCCTATGATGGAGAGAGAGGATATGTTGGCCGGCGGACTAAAAACAGTAAGTGGCTTCGAAGTTTTCTTAGTAGTCTTTTGCTCAGGCTTAGACCACTTTTCTGCTTCTTCCGCTGCCAGATTACCTTGAAACAGAACTTTTCCTGACTTATAGGCAGTAATGGTACATCCATTTGATTTAGCGGTAAATACTGCACCCGGCGGGAGCTTTGTGCCCAAATCCGAAGAGTAGTAGGATTTCATTTTCAGGATGGTCGGCTGATCGATTTTAATAACGGCATTGGACAAGAGATGACACCTCTTTTAAAATAATGATTGATACTAGATATTGATCGGCATTATCTTTTCATTATACTAGATATCATGTTATGATAAAGATTAGGATTCTCAAGAATGGAGGATTTTTCGTTGGATAACCACTCAAAAAAGAAAACGACAGTTGATATATATGGACAGCAATTTTCAATAGTAGGCACGGAAAGCACAAGTCATGTGCGCCTGGTGGCTTCTATTGTTGATGATAAAATGCGTGAAATCAGCAGCAAAAGTCCTAATCTTGATATTAATAAGCTGGCAGTCTTAACTGCAGTGAATGTTGTGCATGACTATTTAAAATTAAGAGATGAATTTGAAAAACTAGAGAAACAAATCATAGAAAAGGATTGACGCGGTAAATGCTTGATATTGCACTTTTCATCATCCTGGCAATGGGCCTATTAGTCGGAATAAAACGCGGCTTTATTCTTCAATTCATACATCTTACTGGGTTTATCATCGCCTATATTGTAGCATATAAATACTTTGGTGTTTTGGCGCCAAAGTTAGAGCTGTGGGTTCCATACCCAACGCTTGGCGAGAGCGGATCGGCTATTTCCTTTTTTACAGGCGGAAATCTTGAAGATGCCTACTATAGAGCCGTAGCGTTTGTCATTTTATTTATCGGCACAAAGATCTTGATGCAAGTAGTAGGATCTATGCTTGATTTTGTTACATACCTTCCAATCCTTAAACAGCTGAATAAATGGGCTGGCGCCATTTTGGGATTTCTTGAAATCTATTTAATTCTTTTTATCTTGCTGTTTATTGGCGGGCTGCTTCCGGTTCCGGAAGTACAGTCAGCAATGGGGGATTCAGGACTTGCAAAAGTAATCGTTCATCACACGCCGTATTTTTCTGATAAAGTTCAGGAATTATGGCTGCAATACGCACCGAATTAACTTCTCCTCCAATTAGGAGAAGTTTTTTTGGTAAAAAGCCCTTTATCTCTTCTGTTGTACTTTTGCTGAAAAAATTTGTATCATTTTAAATGAACCAAGATAGATGGAAAAACGACTTGACCCGAGGTGAAGGAACAATGTGCGTACATAAAAAAGATGTGATTAAATTACTTGAATATATAGCTGTACACATGGAACTAAAAGGAGAAAATCCATTTAAGATTGCTGCTTTCCGCAAAGCTGCCAATGCACTCGAAACAGATGAGCGGAGCTTGTCTTCAATTGAGGATTTTACAAAAATCGCAGGAATCGGAAAAGGAACAGCTGCGGTTATCACTGGGTTTATTCAAACAGGCAAATCTGAAACTCTTGAGCAGCTTCAGTCAGAAGTTCCGCAAGGGCTGATTCCATTGTTGAAACTCCCAGGACTTGGCGGCAAAAAAATTGCAAAGCTCTATAAAGAGCTTGGGGTAACGGACGTTGAATCTCTAAAAAAAGCTTGTCTTGAAGAAAAGGTTCAGAGTCTTGCCGGATTCGGGAAAAAAACAGAAGAAAAAATTCTTGCTGCGATTGCTGAAATTGGAACGCGTCCTGAAAGGCTGCCGTTATCATTTGCTCTGCCGATTGCAGAGGAAATTGAGACGTATTTGGAATCGTGTGAAGAGGTTCAAAAGTACAGCAGGGCAGGCAGTCTCAGACGAATGAGAGAGACCGTCAAAGATTTGGATTTTATTATCGCAACGGAACACCCCCAGTATGTCAGAGATCAGCTCATAAAAATCCCTAATCTCTCTGAAATCATTGCAAACGGAGACACAAAGGTCTCTGTTCAGCTGCAATATGAATATGAAATCGGTGTAGATTTTCGTTTAGTTACTCTTGATGAATTTGCTACCACACTTCATCATTTTACCGGTTCAAAGGATCACAACGTAAAAATGCGGCAGCTTGCAAAGGAACGCGGCGAAAAAATAAGCGAATATGGTGTGGAAAATAGTGAGACAGGTGAAATCACAACTTTTTCAACAGAAGAAGAATTTTACGCTCACTTTGATCTTCCTTTCTTTCCGCCTGAAATCCGAGAAGACGGAACAGAAGTAGAAAAATACCTGAAGGAGACCAAGCTGATATCTGCCGATGATATAAAAGGCGATCTTCATATGCACTCAACTTGGAGCGATGGAGCTTTTACAATCAGTGAAATGGCAGAAGCGTGCAGAATGCGCGGGTATGAGTATATGGCTATTACGGATCATTCCCAGTATCTTAAAGTGGCAAATGGCCTGACTCCTGAACGATTGAAAGCTCAGCGGGATGAGATTGACAAATTAAATGAACAATATGAGGATTTTAAAATCTTTGCAGGAGTTGAAATGGACATTCTGCCGGATGGCACTCTTGATTATGATGATGAAGTATTAGAAGGCATGGACTTTGTCATTGCATCCATTCATTCCAGCTTTTCTCAATCACAGGAGATCATTATGCAGCGCCTGAAGACGGCTCTTGAAAGTCATCATGTGGATATGATCGCACACCCTACAGGCAGACTAATAGGCAAGAGAAACGGATATGAGCCGGATGTTGAGATGCTGATTCAGCTTGCAAAAGAAACGAATACTGTTTTAGAGCTGAATGCAAATCCGAACAGATTGGATTTGAGTGCTGAGCACATTAAAAAAGCACATGAATCAGGTGTAAAACTTGCAATTAATACAGATGCACATAATATAGACATGCTTGAAGATATGAAAACAGGTGTTTCAACAGCAATTAAAGGATGGGTGAAAGCAGAGAACGTAATCAATACTTGGGATCTGAATCAACTGCAATCCTTTTTTAACAGGCATAATAAATAGCCTAAATGACAGCAAGGAGGCTGTATACCGTGCAGCAGCGTGTGTTTAAAGTATTAGAATTAAATAAAGTTAAAGAACAGCTTCTAAAGCATATATCTTCTTCTTTAGCAAAGGGAAAAGTGGAGAAGCTTGTTCCATCCACTGATTATGATGAGGTAAGGAAATGGCAGGAGCAGACTGATGAGGCTGCAAAAGTCCTAAGGCTGAAAGGCAATGCTCCCCTAGGCGGTCTCGTTGATATTCGCCAAAGCATTAAACGGTCTCAAATCGGCGGAATGCTGAATCCGCATGAGCTGATGGAGATTGCCGGAACTCTTTATGCAGGCAAGCACATGAAACGGTTTATTGAGGACATGGTGGAAAATGGAATTGACATCCCTCATTTGGACGGATTCGCGGCTGAAATTCAGCCACTGCAGGAGTTAGAACAGCACATTCTTCACTGTATTGGTGATAATGGAGAGGTTCTGGACGGAGCAAGCGATGCTCTTCGATCAATCCGGACATCATTAAGAACAACAGAGTCCAGGGTTAGAGAAAAGCTTGAGTCGATGATCCGGTCCTCATCTGCTCAAAAAATGCTTTCTGACGCGATTATTACCATACGTAATGACAGGTATGTGATTCCTGTTAAGCAGGAATACCGTTCAGCATACGGAGGTATTGTCCATGATCAGTCTTCATCAGGAGCAACCTTATTCATCGAGCCTCAGGCAGTGGTTGACTTAAACAACACGCTTCAGCAGGCGCGCATGAAAGAGAAAATCGAAATTGACCGCATTTTAACAGAAATTACTGTGAAAGTGGCTGAAGAAGCTGATCCCCTTTATATTAATGTGGAAGCGCTGAGCGAAATGGATTTTATGTTTACGAAAGCAGCGTACGCAAAAAAAATAAAAGCTTCAAAGCCAGAAATGAATAACAGCGGAAGAATTAAGCTGTTTAAAGCAAGACATCCGCTTTTGAATGCCGAGGAAGTTGTCGCAAATGACATTGAACTTGGCAGTGAATTTACGACAATTGTTATAACAGGTCCGAATACAGGCGGAAAAACAGTAACCCTTAAAACGGTCGGTCTATTTACATTGATGGCGCAATCCGGCCTGCAGATTCCATCTCTTGACGGTTCTGAAATGGCTGTATTTGAAAATGTATATGCTGATATCGGAGACGAACAGTCAATTGAACAAAGCTTAAGTACGTTTTCTTCTCACATGGTAAACATTGTTGATATTTTAAAACGCGTTGACAATAACAGCCTCGTCCTATTCGATGAGCTGGGTGCAGGAACAGATCCGCAGGAAGGAGCTGCACTTGCTATCTCCATTTTGGATGAAGTTCATCATCGCGGGGCAAGAGTGATCGCCACAACGCATTATCCTGAACTGAAAGCATACGGATATAACCGTGAAGGTGTTGTCAATGCAAGTGTTGAATTCAATATTGAAACATTAAGCCCCACATATAAGCTTTTAATCGGCGTTCCCGGCCGAAGCAATGCATTTGAAATTTCAAAGCGGCTAGGTCTTATGCAAACTGTCATAGACCGAGCAAAATCTCATATGAGTGCAGAGAGCAATGAAGTAGATTCAATGATTGCTTCGCTTGAAGAGAGCAAAAAACGCTCTGACACAGAGCTTACTGAAGCAGAACAGCTGCGCAAAGATGCAGAAAAGCTTCATTCAGAGCTGCAAAATCAAATTCTTTCTTTTAACGAAGAGCGCGATAAGCTTTACGAACAGGCAGAAAAGAAAGCGGCAGAAAAAGTGGAAGCTGCAAAAGCGGAAGCAGACTCCATTATCCGCGAATTAAGAAAGATGCAAAAAGAAAACCGGACAGGTATTAAAGAACATGAATTAATCGAAGCCAAAAAACGTCTTGAAGAAGCGGTGCCTGAGTTTGAAAAAAGCAGCAAGCAGCCAAAAAGCAAGCCGCAGAAGCATCAGTATGCAGAGGGCGATGAAGTGAAAGTCATCAGCTTCAACCAAAAAGGGCATCTGCTGTCAAAAGTAGGCGGCCAAGAATGGCAGGTGCAAATCGGCATTCTGAAAATGAAGGTGAAAGAAGATGATCTGCAGTACATCAGCAGACCTAAGCCTGTTGAAACCAAGCCTCTTGCAATGGTAAAAGGCAAGGATTATCATGTCTCCCTCGAACTTGATTTAAGAGGCGAACGGTATGAGAATGCTCTTCTCAGAGTAGAAAAATATATGGACGATGCTGTGCTCGCCGGCTATCCGAGAATTTCAATTATTCACGGCAAAGGGACTGGAGCACTTCGAACAGGAGTGCAGGAATACTTGAAAAAGCATAGAAACGTTAAGAGCACCCGGTACGGGGAATCCGGCGAGGGCGGTTCAGGCGTTACGATTGTTGAATTAAAATAATCGAAATATGGGAGATTAGAAATGAATCAATTTTGGGAGAATGAATTCGTTCAGACAGCAGCGTATTTTAGCGTAGTCATCTTATGCATTGTTGTGTTTTTGACCATTTTTGAACTGGTGACGAAATATAATAACTGGGAAGAAATTCAAAAAGGGAATCTTGCAGTTGCAATGACGACGGGCGGAAAGATATTTGGAATTGCCAATGTGTTCCGTTTTTCAATTGGGCAGCATGATACCCTGCTTGAGATGGTTGGCTGGGGGATGTTTGGCTTCATATTATTGCTTTTTGGCTATTTTATCTATGAGTTTTTAACGCCTAAATTCAGAATAGATGATGAAATTCAAAATGACAATCGTGCGGTAGGCTTTATTTCAATGGTGATTTCAATTGGTCTATCCTACGTTATCGGCGCAGGCATTTAAGGGGAGAAAACAGTGGAAACATTAGCAAAAGTACTGTTTGGAGTATGCGGTTTGTTTATTGTAATAGGCATTATCTTTATGGTTTTTTTCGCTTGAAAAATTTAATATTATGAAGAAAATCCGGATTTCATGACATGAATCCGGATTTTTTTAAATAAGATATGTATAAAGTTCTTCGCATTCATGGTAAGCCGATGCGCCCAACTCCTCGGCCAAAACAAATCCGCGGGAAAAGTCAAACCAAGGCTTTCCTGCCGGCTAAACGGGCGTTTGCGCTTTTATTAATCCATTTAAAATAATTCAAAAACATTCTATATTCTAAATATAACTTTGGTATACTTTCTTTATAAGCCAAAAGTCATAATGGCGACAAAGGGAGGAAATGAAATGGAAGTTCAAAAACCTTGGCTTCATCTATATCCTGAAGAAATACCTCATTATGCTGAAATTGACAACAAGCCTCTTCAATCTTATCTCGCACAAGCAGCACAAGAATTTCCGACAAAAACAGCTATTCACTTTTTAGGCAAGGAACTGACTTTTACAGAGATTTATGAACAATCTTTAAAACTTGCAGGCTACCTCCAGGAACTTGGATTAAAGAAAGACGAAAGAGTATCCATTATGCTCCCGAATTGTCCACAGGCAGTGATTGCTTACTATGGAATCTTATTTGCGGGAGGTATTGTCGTTCAAACAAATCCTCTGTACATGGAAAGGGAGCTTGAGTATCAACTGAATGATTCTGATGCGAAATACATCATTACACTTGATCTCCTTTACCCAAAAGTCTCAAAAATGAAAGCGCTGACAAGCATTGAGCATATTATTGCAACAAGCATAAAAGATTATCTCCCTTTCCCGAAAAATCTTCTGTACCCTTTTGTGCAGAAAAAGCAAAATCAAATCGTGGTAAAAATAGAGCACAGCGGACACACGCATTTATTCAAAGAAATCATGAAACGGCAGCACACGTCTATTGAGGAAATAGAAACAAATCCTAAAGAGGATATTGCCTTGCTGCAGTATACAGGAGGAACAACCGGTTTTCCAAAAGGAGTTATGCTGACGCATGAAAATCTGGTTGCAAATACGTCCATGTGCTCATCCTGGATGTATAAATGCAAACGCGGAGAAGAATCCGTGCTTGGCATATTGCCGTTTTTCCATGTTTACGGGATGACAGCGGTTATGAACCTATCGATTATGCAAGGCTTTAAAATGATCCTGCTTCCCAAATTCGATGCGACAGATACGCTTAAAGCTATTGATAAATTAAAACCGACACTGTTCCCGGGAGCTCCTACTATTTATATTGCATTACTAAATCATCCGGATCTGAAAAACTATGATCTTTCATCCGTGGAATCGTGTATAAGCGGATCAGCTCCTCTTCCGGCAGAAGTTCAGGAGAAATTCGAGCGCGAAACTGGCGGTAAGCTTGTGGAAGGATACGGCTTGTCAGAAGCATCCCCTGTTACGCACTCCAACTTCCTCTGGTCGCACCGGAAAAAAGGAAGCATCGGTGTGCCATGGCCTAATACAGACTCTATTATTCTGTCTTTTGAAACAGGCAAGCAGGCAAAATACAATGAGCTTGGAGAAATTGCTGTGAGAGGTCCGCAGGTTATGAAAGGGTATTGGAAAAAACAAGAGGAAACTGATGCCGTATTAAGAGACGGCTGGCTTTTAACCGGTGACATTGGCTATATGGACGAAGAAGGATATTTCTATATCGTTGACCGGAAAAAAGATATGATTATCGCCGGGGGATTCAATATTTATCCGCGTGAAATCGAAGAGGTTTTATATGAGCACGAAAAAGTGCAGGAAGTAGTAGTAGCCGGTATTCCCGATCCTTACCGGGGAGAAACGGTGAAGGCATATATCGTTTTAAAAGAAGGGGCTGTGGCGACTGAGCAGGAATTTGATGAATTTGCCCGCAAGCATATGGCAGCTTACAAGATCCCAAGAATCTATGAATTCCGCAAAGAGCTGCCAAAAACAGCAGTCGGAAAAATTTTGAGGCGCTCACTTGTAGAAGAAGAAAAAGAAAAACTGAAAAATGCCAATTAATCAGAAAACCGTTTATATAAATGGCCTTATTCAATAAAATGAAGAGCAATAAGAATAGAAAATATAAAAGAACCATCTCATCCTATTGCTGAGATGGTTCATTTCATCTATCATAATGTAGATAAAATCATCTTTCTTCTTGACAGATGGATGATGTAATTTTATGATTAAATTATGAATGATTATTCATTCAGTTTGAAGGGACGATTTGATATTGAAACAGAAAAGACCAAAATATCTCCAAATTATAGATGCAGCTGCCATTGTCATCGCTGAAAACGGCTATCATCATGCACAGGTTTCAAAGATTGCCAAGCAGGCGGGAGTCGCAGACGGAACCATTTATCTTTATTTTAAGAATAAAGAAGACATCCTGATTTCCTTGTTTCAGGAAAAAATGGGCGTATTTATCGAAAAAATTCAACAAGAAATAGCAGGAAAGGACACGGCGGCGGAGAAGTTATACATGTTGATAGAAAAACATTTTTCTCTTTTAGCCGAAGATCATCATCTTGCCATCGTTACCCAGCTTGAACTCAGGCAGTCAAATAAAGAATTGCGCCTGAGAATCAACGAGGTTCTGAAAGGATATTTAAATATTCTTGATTCGATTATTCAAACAGGAAAAGAAACATCCGAATTCAGTGAAGCCCTGGATATTCGCTTAGCGAGGCAGATGATATTTGGAACCATTGATGAAACGGTGACAACATGGGTCATGAATGATCAGAAATATGATTTAACTGCACTTGCAGGAAGCGTTCATGAACTCATGATCAAAGGCTGCGGAAGGGTTTAAGAAAACCCTCCCTAACGTAATAGTTTAAATACATAAGGAGGCCTGAGCTGTGAGTTATTTAAATGTTAAAGTAGAAGATTATGTTGCGGTCGTAACCATTCACCAACCTCCCGCAAATGCCCTTTCATCTTATGTTTTGAAAGAGCTTTCATCCCTTATGGATGAGTTTGAAGCGAATAAAGAAGTCAGGGTCATTGTCATTAATGGCGAGGGACGATTCTTCTCTGCAGGGGCTGACATAAAGGAATTTATTTCAGTGCCGAATGGTGAAGAGTTCTCTAAGCTTGCTGCAAACGGACAGAAACTTTTTGAGAGAATTGAAACATTTTCAAAACCTGTCATCGCGTCAATTCATGGTGCTGCTCTAGGCGGGGGCCTTGAGCTTGCAATGAGCTGCCATGTAAGACTTGTCACTGAGAATGCAAAGCTTGGGCTGCCTGAGCTTCAGCTTGGACTTATTCCAGGCTTCGCAGGATCGCAGCGTCTTCCTAAGTATGTTGGAGAAGCAAAAGCTCTTGAAATGCTGCTGACAAGTGAACCGATTTCAGGAGCAGAGGCAGTCAAGTACGGTCTTGCCAACCATGCTTTTGCAGAAGAATCCTTATTAGATGAAACGATGAAGCTTGCAAAGAAATTTGCTGCGAAAAGTCCGATATCTGTCAGTGCAGCCATTGATTTAATCAATGCTTCTAAAACCCTTCCGTATCATGAACGGGTGAAAAAAGAAGCGGGCTATTTCGGGACTGTATTTGAAAGCGCAGATGCAAAAGAAGGAATCAGTGCTTTTCTTGAGAAAAGACAGCCTCAGTTTAAAGGCGAATAAATTATTTGATAAAACGTTCCTGACGTTTTTTCTATACAACTAAATTGAATGCTTAACGTAAATAGGGGGATGGACATGAATATTTATGTAATCATGAAGAAAACGTTTGATACGGAAGAAAAAATAACGCTTCAAAACGGCAAAATCAATGAAGATGGCGCTGAATTCATTATTAATCCTTATGATGAATATGCCATTGAAGAAGCAATTCAGATTCGCGATGCAAACAGCGGTGAAGTAACAGTAGTGACAATCGGCGGTGAAGAATCTGAAAAAGAATTGCGTACAGCACTTGCTATGGGGTGTGACAAGGCTGTGTTAATTAATACGGAAGATGACCTTGAAGATGGAGATCAATTTACAACCTCCAAAATTCTTGCTGAATACTTCAAGGATAAAGATGCAGATCTTATCATAGGAGGAAATGTGGCGATTGATGGCGGATCCGGACAAGTAGGACCTCGTCTGGCTGAACTTCTGAATATTCCTTATGTAACAACGATTACAAAGCTTGAGATTGACGGAAACAAAGCAACAGTCGTCCGCGATGTTGAAGGTGATTCAGAAGTAATTGAAACAACATTGCCATTGCTTGTAACAGCACAGCAGGGATTGAATGAGCCTCGTTATCCATCTTTGCCGGGTATTATGAAAGCAAAGAAAAAGCCTTTAGAAGAATTGGAACTGGATGATCTCGATCTTGAAGAAGATGATGTTGAACCTAAAACAAAGACAATCGAAATTTATATGCCGCCTAAAAAAGAAGCGGGTAAAGTACTTCAGGGCGATCTGGATGCACAAGTGAAGGAATTAGTATCACTTCTTCGCAACGAAGCAAAAGTAATCTAAGTATTTACCTAAAAGCATATTTTTCAATCAAACGTATAACAGGGGGACTTTATAATGGCAAGAAAAGTACTGGTATTGGGAGAAGTACGCGATCAATCATTGCGCAATGTTTCTTTTGAAGCAATTGCTGCAGGTAAAACGATTTCTGAAGGTGGCGAGGTTTCAGCCGTTTTAGTAGGAGACAGTGTTGCATCGTTAGCTGAAGAAATGATTCATTATGGCGCAGACCGTGTCATTACAGTTGAAGATGAGAAATTGAAAACGTATACACCTGACGGCTATTCACAGGCATTGCTTGCTGTTATTGAAGCTGAAAAACCGGAAGGTCTTGTTTTCGGGCATACAGCTCTTGGAAAAGACTTATCCCCAAAAATTGCTGCTAAGATTGGATCCGGTCTTATTTCAGATGCTACAGATTTAGAAGCAGCAGGCGGAAATATCGTTTTCACCCGTCCGATCTATTCAGGAAAAGCTTTCGAGAAAAAGATTGTGACAGACGGAACAATTTTTGCAACAATCAGACCAAATAACATTGCTCCGCTTGAAAAGGATGAAACAAGAACGGGTGAAGTTTCTTCTGTTTCCGCAGAGATCAAAGATCTTCGCACAATCGTAAAAGAAGTGGTGCGCAAAGCAACAGAAGGCGTGGACCTTTCTGAAGCTAAAGTCATTGTAGCCGGCGGACGCGGAGTAAAAAGCACAGAAGGCTTTAATCCGCTGAAGGAACTATCAGATGTTCTCGGCGGAGCAGTTGGAGCTTCCCGCGGTGCCTGCGATGCTGATTATTGCGACTACTCCCTGCAAATCGGCCAAACAGGAAAAGTGGTAACTCCTGATCTATACATTGCATGCGGTATTTCTGGAGCAATCCAGCATTTAGCCGGAATGTCTAACTCAAAGATTATTGTGGCAATTAATAAAGATCCTGAAGCAAACATTTTCAAAATAGCCGATTATGGAATTGTAGGAGATTTATTTGAAGTTGTTCCTATGTTAACAGAAGAGTTTAAAAAATTAAAAGTTCATTCATAATATCATTTTCATAAAAACACGCACTTAGGGGCGTGTTTTTGATTTGAATGAAAAAATGTTTTTCATCACAAAGTAAGGGAAAAGGAATAGTGAGCAAAAAATTAGCAGGTCACATTCTTTAATGCTATACTTTAAGCATCACTTGAATAATTAGGAGGAAAATATAATGGCAATTACTAATGTAACAGATCAAACCTTTACAACTGAAACTAGCCAAGGTGTCGTTCTGGCAGACTTTTGGGCTCCTTGGTGCGGACCTTGTAAAATGATTGCTCCGGTCCTTGAAGAGCTTGATCAGGAACTGGGCGATAAAGTGAAAATCGTTAAGCTTGATGTTGATGAAAACCAAGAAACTGCAGGCAAATACGGCGTTATGAGTATTCCTACATTGCTTGTTTTCAAAAATGGCGAAGTTGTTGACAAAACAGTCGGCTTCCAGCCTAAAGAAGCATTAGCAGAACTTTTAAATAAGCACGCTTAATAAAAAAAGATCCGGTTTATCTGGATCTTTTTTTTATTTTTGAAGACAGGACAGCTGTCAAAAAAATTGTCAATTATTGCTCAGGAAATGATTTGGCGCCTTGGAGGCAAGGTAAGTCACCCATGGACGTAAAGAAAAGACTCCGGCGCTCTAAAATGGTACAATAAAAGGAATAACTAGTCGTAATTGATCGATATTTATTCTGCGCTTAACTTCAGGGAAACGGAGTGTCCGCTATGGAACAACTAATAAAAGAAAAGCTGGCACTTCTGCCAGATCAGCCGGGCTGTTATTTAATGAAAGACCGATTCGGAACCATTATCTATGTGGGAAAAGCAAAAGTGCTTAAAAACAGGGTGCGTTCTTACTTTACCGGCTCACATGACGGTAAAACCCAAAGGCTTGTAAATGAAATCAAGGATTTTGAATATATCGTCACATCTTCAAACATCGAGGCGCTGATCTTAGAATTAAATCTAATTAAAAAGCATGATCCTAAATACAACGTCATGCTAAAGGATGATAAAACGTATCCATTTATTAAAATAACAGCTGAACGTCATCCGCGTCTTATTGTCACAAGGAATGTCAAAAAAGATCATGGAAAATACTTTGGTCCATATCCTAACGTACAGGCTGCGAGAGAGACGAAAAAATTGCTGGACCGGCTATATCCGCTTAGAAAATGTTCAACGCTTCCAGACCGCGTTTGCCTTTATTATCATATGGGTCAGTGTCTGGCCCCGTGTGTCTATAAGGTGACACAAGAGCAAAACCGTCAAATGGTCGATGAGATGTCCCGTTTTTTAAAAGGCGGTTTCAAGCAGATTAAAGAAGAACTTTCAAAGAAGATGCTTGCTGCTGCTGAAAATTTGGATTTCGAACGGGCAAAGGAATATCGTGATTCCATCGCCTATATTGATGCAACCATGGAAAAACAGAAAATGGCGCTGAATGATTTTGTCGATCGTGATGTGTTTGGCTATTCCTATGATAAAGGATGGATGTGCGTTCAGGTTTTCTTCATCCGTCAGGGAAAATTGATAGAACGTGATATTGCCATGTTTCCGCTGTATCAGGAGCCAGAAGAAGAATTCTTAACATTTCTTGGCCAATTTTACTCCAAAAACAATCATATTCTGCCTAAAGAAATTCTGCTGCCTGAAAGTGTGGACCATGAAATGGCAGAGCAGCTTCTTCATGTTTCAGCCATTCACCCTAAGCGCGGAAAGAAAAAGGATCTTGTATTGCTTGCACATCAAAATGCCAAGATTGCTTTAAAAGAAAAATTTTCTCTCATCGAGCGTGATGAAGAAAGAACAATCAAAGCAATTGATCAGCTTGGAGAAAAAATGGGTATCTATACACCTGCAAGAATCGAAGCATTTGATAATTCAAATATTCAAGGGACAGACCCTGTATCTGCAATGATTGTGTTTATAGATGGAAAGCCGTCCAAAAAAGAATACCGCAAGTACAAAATTAAAACAGTGCAGGGACCTGATGATTACGAGTCCATGCGTGAAGTTGTCCGCAGAAGGTACACGAGGGTGTTGAAAGAGTCACTGCCGCTTCCAGATTTGATAATCATTGACGGAGGCAAGGGGCATCTGGCTGCAGCACAGGACGTTCTGGAAAATGAACTGGGTTTATCGATCCCTGTTGCAGGACTTGTGAAGGATGAGAAGCACCGGACCTCTAATTTAATGATCGGAAGTCCGCCAACTGTTATTGAACTTGAACGCAACAGC
This sequence comes from Bacillus sp. F19, assembly GCA_023823795.1. Lineage (NCBI taxonomy): Bacteria > Bacillati > Bacillota > Bacilli > Caryophanales > Bacillaceae > Bacillus > Bacillus sp. F19. Next base: position 3,861,909 of record CP085710.1, on the reverse strand, counting down.
CAGGAGTTTTATCTGCTGCAGCGTATCCAGGATGAAGTGCATCGCTTTGCGATTACTTTTCACAGACAGACAAGAGGAAAAACAGCCTTTCAATCGATTTTGGATGATATACCGGGAGTAGGGGAAAAGCGGCGCAAAACCCTGCTGAAGCATTTCGGATCCGTGAAAAAAATGAAAGAAGCAAGCCTTGAGGAGCTGATTGCTGCAGGGATTCCGGCAAACACAGCACAGCTTATTGCAGCAAAATTGCAAGAATAGATTGCATGAAGTCAAATTCTTTGCTACAATTTTAACTAATTTCATAACCAGATCGTTTAGTTCGTTAAATGATGGTAGAGGTGCGAACTTCAAGAGTAGCCCTTCTGAGGAAAATGGATTCCTTTGAAGATGGGTGAAAGGGGAGAGTCGCCGAAGCAAATAAAGAGCCATTTCTTTCTTTTGCTGGTTTTGCGTTTAATAGACGTAAAATTGTCAAGAAGATGTATTTTTCTTGGAGCGCTATCTCATTGTATGAATGAAGTTTCATTATTCGTTTATGCAAGCAATGAGATAGGGAATCTCATTGCTTTTTTTGCGTTTTCTGAGATTCTCCCTTTTACCTGCTGACGATCAATTTAACTGGAAAGGTGAGAGGCTGATATGGGTTTAGTTGTACAAAAATTTGGAGGCACATCTGTTGGATCTCCGGAAAAAATCATGAATGCTGCAAGAAGAGTAATCGAGGAAAAAAATAATGGGAATGATGTCGTAGTTGTTGTTTCTGCAATGGGGAAAACAACGGATCATTTAGTTTCCCTGGCAGCGGTAATCACTCAAAAACCAAGCAAGCGCGAAATGGACATGCTGCTTTCAACTGGTGAACAAGTGACGATCTCTCTTTTGACTATGGCTCTTCAGGCACAAGGATACGATGCTGTTTCATACACAGGCTGGCAGGCTGGCATAAAGACTGAAAATGTCCACAGCAATGCGAGAATTTCAGGGATTGATTCAGATAAAATCAATGAGCAGCTCCAAGCAGGAAAAGTTGTTGTCGTTGCAGGCTTTCAGGGACTTGCAGACAAACAGGAAATAACGACGCTCGGCCGCGGCGGTTCAGATACGACAGCTGTTGCACTGGCAGCTTCTCTTAAAGCAGATAAATGCGATATTTATACAGATGTAACAGGTGTATTTACGACAGATCCACGTTTTGTAAAAAGTGCAAGAAAGTTAGACGGCATCTCATATGATGAAATGCTCGAGCTTGCGAATCTTGGCGCAGGTGTACTTCACCCCCGTGCTGTTGAATTTGCAAAAAATTACGGAGTTCCTTTGGAAGTCAGATCAAGCTCAGAGAAAGAAAGAGGCACTTTAATTGAGGAGGAAACAAAGATGGAACAGAATTTAGTTGTAAGAGGAATTGCGTTTGAAGATCAAGTATCACGAATCACGGTTTGCGGATTGCCAAGCGGCCTCAAAACCCTGTCTACTATTTTCAAAACACTTGCAAGCCACGGAATTAATGTGGATATTATTATTCAAAGTTCGACAGACAGCAGCTTGGCCTCTCTCTCCTTTTCTGTGAAAACAGATGATGTGGAAGAAACCGTTCATGTTCTTGAAACCTATCAATCCGAGCTTGGCTTTGAAAAAATAGAATCAGAAGGCGGTCTTTCAAAAGTCTCCATCGTCGGTTCTGGAATGGTCTCAAATCCGGGAGTGGCGGCAGAAATGTTCCATGTTCTTGCCGAAGAAGGTATTGAAGTGAAAATGGTCAGCACGTCTGAAATTAAAGTGTCAACTGTGATCATCCATGAAGATATGGTGAAGGCGGTAGAAGCGCTGCATGATGCCTTTGAATTATCACAGCAGCCTGCAAAAGTGCTGTAAATAAGATAAAAAAGGGGTGGGTATCATGAATACCCATCCCTTTAATCGTTGTCGAACTCCATGTCTTTGTAATCCCATTTCACTGTAAAGTGCACTTTATCCGCACGTTTTTTTACTTGTTCATAGGTTTCTGTTATCTGCTTGTTCATTCGCTGCGCCTGCTGTGCCAGAAATCCCGCTTCAAGCTGAAAAGAAGGCTCTTTCATCGTTTTGAATCTTGTTTTGATCAGTTCGCCTTCAAGCTGAAATTCCATTTCATCTTTTTTCTTATGTACCAATGAAAGAGTTCCAAAGCCGGCTAATGAAAAGAAAGCAATAAGCTCTTCTATTGATTCTGCAGGATATTTGCGCGCAAGGCTTTTACCTGCCCAGTAAAGCATAGATGCGGATTCTCTCCCGAGAATATCCGGAATAAGAACCTCTCTTAACAGCTCATAGGCGAATGCGGGCACTTGCATATCCCTCAGCTGCGTTATATCGATTTGTTCGCTGGTTTTTTTCACATTCTTCCCCTCTTTCTGCCTTTATTATATATCAAGAAGGGCGGGTAAGAACATGCAATAAAAGTAAATTACAAGCTCTAAAACGGATGTGAAAGTATTTCAGGAAAATAAAAATAGGTGGAAAATAAGGCTTGTCACAAAATTAAAATTTATGAACGCGTTTTCTTGACGCTGTAACTCGTTGGGAGTACAATAAATTTGTCACATTTTATCATACAATGTTTATTTTTTAAAAGGTTGCCGGGAATAGAAGAAACATTAAAAAAAAGATTTTAATATTACTAGGGGGTAATGTGAGATGGCTGGAAACAGAGAATATTTAAACCGCAGACTTCATTCTTTGCTTGGAGTTATCCCGGTTGGCGTCTTCTTAATTCAGCATCTTGTTGTAAATAACTTTGCAACAAGAGGAGAAGAAGCGTTTAATAATGCTGCACATTTTATGGAAAGCTTGCCATTTAGAGTTGTTCTGGAAACTTTTATTATATTCCTGCCTCTTTTATACCATGCGATCTATGGAATTTACATTGCGTTTACAGCTAAAAATAATGTAAGCAAGTTTGGCTACTTCCGCAACTGGATGTTTATGCTTCAAAGGATTTCAGGCGTGATTACATTAATCTTTGTATCCTGGCATGTATGGGAAACAAGAATTGCAGCCGCATTTGGCGCCGAAGTGAATTTTGACATGATGGCCTCCATTTTCAGTAATCCATTCATGATTGTATTTTATGCAGTAGGTGTTGTTTCAACGATTTTCCACTTTGCAAACGGACTGTGGTCATTTGCTGTGAGCTGGGGAATTACTGTGACTCCAAGATCTCAGCTGATCTCAACTTATGTGACGATCGCACTTTTCCTGGCTTTATCTTACGTTGGAGTCAGTACTATTTTTGCATTTGTTTGATAGGTAATAGAATCAAAGGGAGTGGGCCAGATGAGTAAAGGTAGAATAATAGTCGTCGGTGGTGGCTTAGCGGGCCTAATGGCTACGATCAAAGCTGCAGAAACTGGCGTTCATGTAGATTTATTTTCTTTAGTTCCTGTAAAGCGCTCTCATTCCGTTTGTGCTCAGGGCGGAATTAACGGAGCAGTTAACACGAAAGGGGAAGGCGATTCTCCTTGGGAGCATTTCGATGATACTGTATACGGCGGGGACTTCCTTGCGAATCAGCCTCCTGTAAAAGCAATGTGCGAAGCTGCACCTTCCATTATCCATTTACTTGACCGCATGGGAGTTATGTTCAACCGTACTCCAGAAGGTCTTCTTGACTTCCGCCGCTTTGGAGGAACACAGCATCACCGTACAGCATTTGCCGGCGCAACAACTGGCCAGCAGCTGCTATATGCGCTTGATGAGCAGGTTCGACGCTATGAGGTTGCTGGATTAGTAACGAAGTATGAAGGCTGGGAATTCCTTGGTGCTGTCATCGATGAAGATGGAGTTTGCCGCGGAATTACCGGACAAGACTTAACAACTATGGAAATGAAATCATTCCGCTCGGATGCAGTTATTATGGCAACAGGCGGACCTGGAATCATTTTCGGAAAATCAACGAACTCTGTCATCAACACGGGGTCAGCTGCTTCAATCGTCTATCAGCAAGGAGTTCATTATGCAAATGGAGAATTTATTCAAATTCATCCAACGGCTATTCCCGGAGACGATAAGCTCCGCCTGATGAGTGAGTCAGCACGCGGGGAAGGCGGTCGCGTCTGGACGTATAAAGACGGTAAGCCTTGGTATTTCCTTGAGGAAAAATATCCTGCATATGGAAACCTTGTGCCTCGTGATATTGCAACACGCGAAATTTTTGACGTGTGTGTTTCACAAAAGCTTGGAATCAATGGAGAGAACATGGTTTACCTTGATCTTTCTCATAAAGATCCGAAAGAGCTTGATATCAAACTTGGCGGAATCATTGAAATCTATGAGAAATTCATGGGTGATGATCCCCGCAAGCTTCCAATGAAAATTTTCCCGGCTGTTCATTATTCTATGGGCGGACTATGGGTTGATTATGATCAAATGACGAATATCCCTGGATTATTTGCTGCAGGCGAGTGTGATTACTCGATGCATGGAGCTAACCGATTAGGTGCAAACTCATTATTGTCTGCTATCTACGGCGGTATGGTTGCCGGACCAAAAGCAGTTGAATATGTGAGCGGTCTTGAAGTATCCGCTGAAGATCTCTCTTCTTCATTATTTGACGGTCATGTGAAGCAGGAAGAAGAAAAATGGCAAAATATCATGAACTTAAATGGCACTGAAAATGCTTATGTCCTTCATAAAGAGCTTGGCGAATGGATGACTGACAATGTAACGGTTGTCCGTTACAACGATAAGCTTCTTAAAACAGATGAAAAAATTCAAGAGCTTCTTGAAAGATATGACAATATCAACATCAATGATACTGCGAAATGGAGCAACCAGGGTGCGACGTTTACGCGTCAATTGCAAAACATGCTTCAAATGTCCCGTGTTGTGACACTTGGTGCCTATAACCGCAATGAAAGCCGCGGTGCTCATTACAAACCGGACTTCCCTGAACGTAATGACGAAGAATTCCTAAAAACGACAATGGCCACATTTGCCGGTCAAAAAGCTGCTCCTAAGTTCCGCTATGAAGAAGTGGATGTAAGCTTAATTGAACCGCGTAAACGCGACTATTCGAAGAAGAAAAAGGGGGAATAAAAAATGAACAGTGAAAAGAAAGTAGTTCGTTTTATTATTACTCGCCAAGACCAGCCTGGAGCAGCCCCTTATGATGAACCGTTTGAGATTCCTTATCGTCCAAATATGAATGTGATTTCTGCTTTAATGGAGATCAGACGAAATCCAGTTAACTCACAAGGGAAAGAAACAACTCCGATTACTTGGGATATGAACTGTCTCGAAGAGGTGTGCGGAGCATGTTCTATGGTGATTAACGGCAAGCCGCGGCAGTCTTGTACAGCCCTTGTTGACCAGCTCGAGCAGCCAATTCGCCTCCAGCCGATGAGAACATTTCCTGTTGTCCGCGACCTTCAGGTTGACCGCAGCAGAATGTTTGATTCCCTGAAAAAAGTAAAGGCCTGGATTCCAATTGATGGAACCTATGACTTAGGCCCTGGCCCGCGTATGCCTGAGAAAAAACGTCAGTGGGCATATGAATTATCAAAATGCATGACTTGCGGTGTCTGCTTAGAGGCTTGTCCGAATGTAAACAGCAATTCAGATTTCATCGGTCCTGCTCCGCTTTCACAAGTCCGCTTGTTTAATGCTCACCCAACTGGAGCATTAAATAAAGCAGAACGTCTGGAATCCATTATGGGAGACGGAGGTCTTGCCAACTGCGGAAACTCTCAGAACTGTGTGCAGTCATGTCCTAAAGGCATTCCTTTAACGACTTCAATTGCTGCACTCAACAGAGATACAACGTTCCAGGCATTCCGTAATTTCTTCGGAAGCGATCAGGTTTAAAACACAGATATCCATTTTGAAATCATTTATTAAGAAAACACCTCTTCCTTTCGATGAAGAGGTGTTTTTTTACTTAAAGCAGAAATGAGGAAACAATCATGAATCAAATATCTTACATTCAGCAGCCTTTTCAGGAATGGAAAGATTCTTTTTCTTTTTACTTACCGATAAAAGTGCGTTTTTCCGAAACAGATATGTTTGGACATATGAACAATACGGCGCCAATCTCATATTTTGAAGAAGCGCGCATTGAGTTCTTTAAGCATGCAAAACTTATGGAAAACTGGCTGAAAAAAGACGGGGAGCTGATTCCTGTCGTTGCAGATATTCATTGTGATTACGTGAAACAGGTCTTTTTTGATGAGAAAATCCGCCTTTATGTAAAAGTGGCATCTATCGGAAATTCATCGATGGATCTGCATTATTGTGCTGTGAATGAAAAAAATGAAGTTTGCTTTACAGGACGAGGCACCGTTGTGCAAATATCTAAATACAATGGAAAAAGTGTACCGTTTCTGGAAGTGGAGAAAAAGATCCTTACTCAGTCTGCCATATTTGCCACTTGAAAAATAGACACGGAATTTCTTGCTTTCATCAAAGATTCCTGTCACCGCCATTACAGTGTTCACATACTATATGTTGACTAATCTTATACCCATTCGTTAGATCGGCTCGCACCTAGCAAGGAGGGTTACAATTCTTGAAAGAGAAAGAGTTTCAATCAAAGCCATTACTCACGAAAAGAGAGAGAGAAGTATTCGAATTATTAGTTCAAGACAAAACAACGAAAGAAATAGCGGGCGAGCTCTTTATTAGTGAAAAGACGGTTCGGAACCATATTTCCAATGCGATGCAAAAGCTTGGTGTTAAGGGGAGATCACAAGCTGTTGTTGAGCTCCTTCGTATGGGTGAACTTGAGCTCTAATACGTACCGGCTGACCTTGATTTTAAGGGTAGCCGGTTATTATTTCTGTGCAGAAAAAAGCGGGGCTGCGCTAATCTGACTATGCTTTTTCTTATTTTTCATATCGGTAAGCTAAAATATGAAACTTGCAATTTTCCATAAAAACATAGAAAATGGATATGATACGCACATTCCTTCTGTTAAGTTTCATTCCGTGCGGTCAGATTGAATGAGTGAGGGTTGCTGATGACAGTTCAAAATGATGTATTAAGTGATAAAATGGTAGCTGATATGGAGAAATCCCTAAGGCATATTTCTGTTATGGTCAAACAGAAGGGCAGGGAGATTCTTAATCAATTTCCGATTACACCGCCTCAATTCGTAGCGCTGCAATGGCTTTCCGAACATGGCGACATGACAGTCGGTGAATTATCTAATAAAATGTACCTTGCATGCAGCACCACAACAGATCTTGTTGACCGAATGGAGAAAAACAAACTGGTAGTTAGGATTAAAGACCCAAATGACCGAAGAGTTGTGAGGGTGCATCTTCTTGAAGAAGGGCAGCGCATCATTGAAGAAGTTATACAAAAGCGTCAACAATACTTAAAGAATGTAATCAAAAATTATGATTTGCAGGAAATTATCCAGCTTGAGAGTTCATTAATGAAATTACACCTAGAAATGAGAGAAGAATGAGGCGATTTTTTGAATAGAGCAATTGGCGTCATTGATTCCGGTGTCGGCGGTCTGACCGTTGCACGCGAAATCATGAGGCAGTTACCAAACGAAGACATCATCTACTTAGGTGATACGGCAAGATGCCCATATGGACCAAGACCGCTGGAAGAGGTGCGCTCATTTACTTGGCAAATGACGAATTATCTCTTATCAAATCATCATATAAAAATGCTTGTGATAGCCTGCAATACGGCAACAGCGATCGCTTTGCAGGAAATCCAGGAAGAACTTGATATCCCTGTAGTAGGGGTCGTTTTTCCTGGGGCCAGAACAGCGATTAAAGTCACCAGAAAAAATCATATCGGTGTAATCGGAACTGTTAATACAGTTGCAAGCCGTGCATATGAGAAGGCTCTTAAAACGATAAAGAAGACAGTTGAAGTTGAGAGCTTGGCATGTCCGGCATTCGTGCCGCTTGTGGAAAGCGGAGATTACGAAAATGATTATGCCGTATCCATCGTACGGGAATCTCTTTTTCCTTTAATAGATCAGCCAATTGATACGCTGATCCTGGGATGTACACATTATCCGGTCTTAAAGACGTTAATTGAGGATTATATGGGTCCCAAGGTGAAAATTATCAGCTCGGGTGATGAAACAGCCCGTGAAGTCAGTACAATCCTGTCTTATAAAGATGCTTTAAATGCGACACAGGAAGAGAATCATCATTTATTTTTAACGACTGGATCACAGGAGCTTTTTCAGAGAATTGCTTCTCAATTGTTTGAGCAGCCAGTTGAAAATGTTAAATCCATTACCTTATAAAAAAGAGGAGCCGATCGCGGTTCCTCTTTTTTTTGTTCCGGCTATTGTGAAGTGACCGCGGATCCCAGCAGCTCTCTGATTGTCAGCTGATCTTTTTCTGCTGAGCTCACAATTAGCTGGTCCTGCTTTTATGGCCCTGAATATCTCTTATGTAAGGCAGCTGAGGGAGAGGGCCGTCAAGCGGATAGCTAATAAATTCCTCAAAATGATTGTAAGAAACAGGATAACGGCATAAAAACTTTTCCGCAAACGATTTTCACTATTGACGATCAAGCAATCCGAAATATGAAGCCGGTCCTCTTTTGTTTGGATGAACGATTTTTGCCTGTACAAAAATTCTTTTCAAAATCGGTCTAATTCAATAAAGAGCTCGTATACATAGTAGTACAAACTGCCTTAGGAGGGAATTGTATGTCTCAAAATAGAAACATGAAGATTGCTGCTACTGTTGTAACATCGACGCTGCTCTTGTCAGGATGCGGATTATTCGGCGGGGAAAAAGCAAAGGAAATTGATCCTCCGCAAGATGTTTCATATGTTGAAGATGCTGATAAAGGGAACGAAGAGACTTTGAAAGAAGAAAAAACAACAGCAGAAGGTGAAAAAGGAGAAGAGTCGGCTCAAACCTATTCTAGGCAGTTATATTTAATTGACAGCAACGGGCTGGTTGTCGCCCAGACATTTGATTTGCCTAAGGAAGAAGGCGTAGCCAAGCAAGTGCTTGAATACCTTGTAGAGGGCGGGCCTGTCAGCAATATCCTTCCTGATGGCTTCAGAGCCGTTATCCCGCAGGATACTCAAGTGGATGTGAATGTTAAAGATGGTACAGCCATCGTAGATTTCTCTAAAGAGTTTAAAAACTATCAAGCTGAAGATGAATTGAAAATTCTTCAATCGATTACATGGACGTTGACTCAATTCGATTCTGTGAAAACAGTCAAAATTATGATTAACGGTCATGAACAAAATGAAATGCCTGTCGGAGGCACTCCGATCAACAGCGAGCTGAGCCGAGCTGACGGCATTAATCTTGATACAGCGGGCGTAATGGATATTACGGATACAAAACCTCTGACGGTTTACTATACAGCTCAGCATAATGATCAGACCTACTATGTACCTGTTACAACACGAATCAGCAATGACGAAGAGGATCCAATTGCAGCAGTGGTGAAAAAATTAACTGAGGAACCTTCCATCTCACGTGCATTGTTAACCGATTTGGAGCAGGATGTGAAGCTGCTTGAAGAACCTAAGCTTGAAGATGGCACTGTAACCCTTAATTTTAACGAATCTATCTATGGAAGTGCAGATGGAGAGGAAAAAATGGTTTCGACACATGTTCTGAATTCTCTTGTTTTATCACTGACAGAACAGCCTGGAATTGAAAATGTCGTTTTGACCGTTGATGGGAAAGCCGAGCTTGTTAATGAAGAAGGCAAAAAGATCACAGAACCTGTCTCCCGTCCAGTCAAAGTGAACACAGGTAGTTTTTAATCGCTGATTTTTGATATACTATATAGATAAACTAAGAGGTGGACATAAGAGCTGCCTCTTCTTTATTGTTTATACATAAGACAAAAGCTTAGGTCAGCAGTAGGATTGATCGGAGGAATATGATGAGACATGATGGACGCAAACAAGATGAATTAAGACGAGTTGAAATTCTGACAGATTATGTGAAGCACCCTGAGGGTTCAGTGTTAATCAGTGTTGGTGATACAAAGGTGATTTGCAATGCAAGCATTGAAGATCGCGTGCCTCCATTTATGCGGGGAGAAGGTAAGGGATGGATCACAGCGGAATATTCAATGCTGCCGCGTGCTACCGAACAGCGGACGATCAGAGAATCGTCCAAAGGTAAAATTACTGGCCGTACAATGGAAATTCAGCGCTTGATCGGACGAGCTCTGCGTGCGGTTGTTGATCTTGAAAAGTTAGGGGAACGCACAATCTGGATTGACTGTGATGTGATCCAGGCAGATGGCGGGACCCGCACAGCTTCCATCACCGGAGCTTTTGTCGCTATGACATTAGCACTTGGAAAGCTGATGTCTCAAAAAAAATTAAGCACGCTGCCAATCACGGATTTCCTGGCTGCGACATCAGTTGGAATGGATTCAAAGCTTGGAGAGATCTTAGATTTAAACTATATTGAGGATTCATCAGCAGAAGTCGATATGAATGTCATCATGACGTCTTCCGGAAAATTCGTTGAGCTTCAGGGAACTGGAGAAGAAGCGACTTTTTCAAGAGAAGAACTGAATGAATTGCTTGATTTAGCTGAAAAAGGAATAAACTCGTTAATTTCTATTCAAATGGAGGCCCTTGGTGATTTAGCTCTAAAAATCATCGATCAAAAAGATGGAAAGGGATGAATCATTATGAAGGAAGTTATTATTGCAACGAAAAATGCAGGCAAATTAATTGAATTTCAATCAATCTTATCTCAGTATGATCTAAAGGCCATTTCATTACTGGACCTTGAAGATTCGCCAGAAGTTGAAGAAACTGGTTCAACGTTTGAAGAAAATGCCGTTTTAAAAGCGGAGGCCATTTCAAAGTTTTACGGAAAAATGGCCATTGCGGATGATTCCGGACTATCAGTAGATTATCTAGGCGGTGAACCTGGGGTTTATTCAGCACGCTATGCAGGAGCTGAGAAAAGTGATGCAGCCAATATCGAAAAAGTGCTGCTGCAGCTGAAGGGTGTTTCAAAGGAAGAACGGAATGCAAGATTCCGGTGCGCTCTGGCACTTTCTGAACCTGGCCGTGAAACCGTCACAGTAGAAGGTTCAGTTGAGGGCTATATTACAGAGGAGCCTATTGGCGGGAATGGATTCGGATACGATCCCATTTTCTTAGTGAAAGATAAAGCAAAAACGATGGCGCAATTAACAAAGGATGAGAAAAATAAAATCAGCCATCGCGCAGTTGCGCTGCAAAAGCTTGCAAAACTGCTTAAAGCCTGACGATGGGGAGTTTTACACGTGAAAGTTTTAATAATCAGTGACAGCCATGGCTTAACGGATGAGCTTCAGGAGATCAGAAAACGTCATGAAGGGGAAACAGAAGCGATGTTTCATTGCGGGGATTCTGAACTTGAGGCAGATCATCCTGCCATGCAGGGGTATGCTTCTGTACGCGGAAACTGTGATTTTGAATCAAGGTTTGCAAATGAAGTCATTGAAGATGTGGAAGGATATCGGTTTTTTGTTGCTCATGGCCATATGCACAATGTAAAGTCGACTCTTATGAATTTGAAGTACAGTGCCGTTTTGCATGGCGCGAAGATTGTCTGTTTTGGTCATTCGCATTTGGCGGGAGCGGAATATGTCGATCATATCCTCTTCATTAACCCTGGCAGCATTAGACTTCCGCGGATGCGAACTGAAAAAACATATGTTATATTAGAAATACAAAATCATTCTGCACAAGTTACCTTTTTTGAGATGGACGGATCTCCTGTATCCGGCCTCTCACAAAGGTTTGAGCTGGCTTCATCATGAAAGAGGGATTTTTTCCCCTCTTTCATAAAATTTTAGAAAAAGTTATTGACTTTTAATCTGATGGAACATATAATAAAAAATGTCGCTGATACATAATCAACGATGTTAACAAAAAAACATGTCCCAGTAGCTCAGTGGATAGAGCAACGGCCTTCTAAGCCGTTGGTCGGGAGTTCGAATCTCTCCTGGGACGCCATACTTTATACATACAACTTCTTTCGATTTATCGAAAGAAGTTTTTTTGTTGATTTTAAAAACCTAATCGATCAAAAAAAGTTTGTTATATTCAGGCAGGCTGAAAATCGGTTTTCAAATCCTTTTTTTTCTAACAAATTTCATTCTGGGTATGATAAAAAATTCTATAAAAAATAAGTTCAAAAAATTTTTTTCTCCCCTATTTACCCCTTATAAAATCAGTCAAAACCTTGTCAGACAATCTCACAGAAAAAAACTTTAAAAAAACTTCAAAAAATTGAATTTCCTTTTATGACAGGCATGTAAGCGTATACAAATTCACAAACAAATCTAAATTATCTAACAATTCGAAAAAAGACGGTTGACACCGCTATTTAATGGGCGTAATATAGGCTCAAATATAAGTTACATGAACATGTGAGGTTCATTTAAAAGAGTCCATAACAATCGTTATACGGATTTTTTTTACACACTAGAATTCAACTGATTAACGCGTTTAGACTTTAAAAGAAAGGTGTGCTCTTTATGGGTGACCAATGGATTTTTCTGAATAACGAATTTGTAAAAAAAGAAGATGCGAAAATTTCGGTGTATGATCACGGATTCCTTTACGGAGATGGTATTTTCGAAGGAATCAGAGTATACAGCGGCAACATCTTCAGATTAAATGAGCACATGAAAAGATTATATGAGTCAGCGAGATCCATTTTACTCAACATGCCTTATACGCTAGAGGAAATGACGGATTTAACGGTAAAGACCGTTGAGAAAAACGGTTTAGATGACGCTTATATCAGACTTGTTGTCTCAAGAGGAGTCGGTGATCTTGGGCTTGATCCATATAAATGCAAGCAAGCAAATGTTGTCATTATTGTAGAACCGCTGTCAATCTTCCCTAAACATCTGTATGAAACAGGAATTGATATTGTGACAGTGCCTACAAGGCGCAATAGGCCGGACGTTTTAAGTCCTAAAGTAAAATCATTGAACTACCTGAACAACGTGCTTGTGAAAATTGAAGCACATCTCGCAAATGTAAGCGAAGCGCTGATGCTGAATGATCAAGGCTACGTTGCAGAAGGATCTGCTGATAATGTCTTTATCTATAAAAACAAAAAACTCCTTACTCCCCCTGGTTACTTGGGAGCACTTGAAGGGGTCACCCGAAATGTCATCATCGAAATAGCTGAAGAACTTGGCTACGATGTGCGTGAGGAACCTTTCACAAGACATGATGTTTATACAGCTGATGAAGTTTTCCTGACTGGAACTGCCGCTGAAGTCATTGCTGTAGTAAAAGTAGACGGCAGGGAAATTGGTGATGGGCAGCCTGGAGAGCATACGAATCGTCTGCTTGAGTGTTTCAGAGAAAAAGTTATCTCAGATGGTGTAAAAGTAAAAGGAAGCAGTTCAAGCCTGAGTGTAAGCTAATAAAAACATAAAAATAATAATTTAAAACGCTGAAGAGGATAAGTAGCTTAGAAAACAAGGATCTAAAGAGAGCTGGTGGAGCTGAGAACCGGTGGTCCCTTTTTAAGTGAACTCGCCTCTGAGTGCTGATTTGAAATTTAGTAGAATCAGCCGGGTGTCATTTACACAGCACTCGTTATTAAAAGAAAGCCAGGAGCTTTCATAAGGTGGTCTAATGCAGACCATGAACAAGGGTGGTACCGCGAAAAGTGTTTTCAAACCTTCTCGCCCCTTTGACTCACATTACACGTGGGCAATATTGGGGCGGGAAGGTTTTTTATTTTGAAATAATCAGATAAAAAAATAAGGCTTTAGATGATAGCGGGAAAAAGGAGGCAATAATCAATGAGTATGAAGGTACAATTGGATGCAAAGTCTGCCAAGTGTACGATAACGATGTCCGGGGCAATGATGATGATTGAAGCTTTAAAGCAGGAGAAAGTAGAGGTGATTTTCGGATATCCGGGAGGGGCTGTTCTTCCAATCTATGACAAACTCTATAACTCTGGCATGTATCACATTTTAACAAGGCATGAGCAAGGCGGAATTCATGCAGCTGAGGGCTATGCGAGAGTTTCAGGCAAACCTGGAGTCGTCATTGCAACCTCAGGGCCAGGCGCAACGAACCTGATTACAGGACTTACAGATGCTATGATTGATTCCCTGCCGCTGGTTGTATTTACAGGTCAGGTTGCATCTTCCGTCATTGGAACAGATGCTTTCCAGGAAGCGGATGTACTTGGAATCACAATGCCGATTACTAAGCATAATTATCAAGTCCGGGATGTAAATGATTTCCCGCGCATCATCAAAGAAGCTTTTCATATCGCAACAACAGGAAGACCTGGTCCGGTACTCATCGATGTTCCAAAGGATATGGCAGTAGCGGAAGGGATTTTCAACTACGACAATCCCGTTCATCTTCCGGGATACCAGCCAAAAACTGAACCGAATTATCTTCAGATCAGAAAGCTTGTCGAAGCAGTCAGCAGTGCTAAAAAGCCGGTTATTTTAGCCGGAGCAGGTGTGCTTCATGCTAAAGGAAGCGAGCAGCTGAAAGAATACGCCGAACAGCAGCACATACCAGTCGTAAACACACTGCTGGGTCTGGGAAGTTTTCCTGCAGATCATCCGCTCTTCCTTGGAATGGCCGGAATGCACGGTACATATACCGCAAACATGGCGTTATATGAATGTGATTTATTAATCAGTGTCGGTGCACGCTTTGATGACAGGGTAACAGGGAACTTAAATCATTTTGCCAAAAGTGCAACGATTGCCCATATTGATATCGATCCTGCTGAAATCGGCAAAGTGGTTGAAACCAAAATTCCAGTTGTTGGCGATGCAAAACTTGTTCTTGAAAATCTCATTCATCAAAACGGCAAACGAAGCCAGCATGATGATTGGTATGCAGCCTTACAGAATAATAAAAAGTCCTTGCCATTATGGTACAAAAAATCAGATGAAGAGCTTAAACCTCAGCATATGATTGAACTCATTCATGAATGGACAAAAGGAGAGGCAATTATTACAACAGATGTCGGTCAGCACCAAATGTGGGCAGCGCAGTACTACCGCCTGCAGCAGCCTAATCGCTGGGTTACATCAGGGGGGCTCGGCACAATGGGATTCGGATTGCCTGCAGCTATTGGAGCCCAGCTTGCTGAAAAGGATGCTAATGTCATCGCGATCCTTGGAGACGGCGGTTTTCAAATGACACTTCAGGAACTATCTGTTATCCACGAACTTAATTTGCCGGTTAAAGTGATTTTACTGAATAACGGAGTGCTTGGAATGGTCAGACAGTGGCAGGAAATCTTCTATGAAGAAAGATATTCGCAATCTGTTTTTCAATCGCAGCCTGATTTCGTGAAATTAGCGGAAGCATACGGCATGAAAGGACTGAAAATTCAGACTGAAGCAGACTTTCCGGCTTTCAAACAGGCTCTTTTATCAAATGAACCTGTTCTGATTAACGTAAATGTAAGCCAGATGGAAAATGTATACCCGATGATTGCTCCAGGAAAAGGATTACATGAAATGGTGGGTGTTAAACCGTGAAGCGAATTCTTACGCTGACAGTCAACAATCGCTCAGGGGTCCTTAATCGGATTACCGGTTTATTTACAAAAAGACATTACAATATCGAAAGCATCACAGTCGGGCATGCAGAAATTGAAGGCATCTCAAGAATGACCTTTGTCATTCACGTTGAAGACGAAAAAGAAGTTGAACAGATTACAAAACAGCTGAATAAACAGATTGATGTTTTAAAAGTACAGGATATTACGAATCAATCAATTGTCGCCAGAGAGCTCGCCCTCATAAAAGTCATTGCACCTCCAGCGACCAGAATGGAAGTTCAGGGTGTAATCGAGCCTTTCAGAGCAACAGTTATTGATATAAGCCGTGACAGCGTAGTTGTTCAGGTTACAGGCGAAGCAGAAAAAATTGAAGCAATCATTGATCTTTTAAGACCTTATGGAATCAAAGAAATTGCCAGAACCGGCACAACCGCTTTCCCAAGAGGAACACAGCGTTCTGCAAATGGCGCAAAAACATATTCAATCGTATAACTAATTGACATTAAAAGGAGAGAATGGACATGGTAAAAGTATATTATAACGGTGATGTTAAAGAGGAAGTTTTATCAGGTAAAAAGGTTGCGGTGATCGGTTACGGATCACAGGGTCATGCTCATGCACTGAACTTGAAGGACAGCGGAATTGATGTAGTAGTCGGCGTTCGCAAAGGAAATTCATTTAACAAGGCTGCTTCAGACGGAGTAGAGGTTACAACGGTTAAAGAAGCAGCAGCTCAAGCAGATGTTGTGATGGTGCTCTTGCCTGACGAACAGCAGCAAAAAGTATATGAAGCAGAAATCAAAGACCAGCTCCAGCCTGGAAATGCATTGGTATTTGCACACGGATTTAACGTTCACTTTAACCAGATTGTTCCTCCTGAATTTGTAGACGTATTTCTAGTCGCTCCAAAAGGCCCTGGACATCTTGTCAGAAGAACGTTTGAGGATGGTGCCGGTGTTCCTGCATTATTCGCAGTCCATCAGGATGTAACAGGCAAGGCAAAGGATCTTGCATTAGCCTATGCAAAAGCAATCGGAGGAGCTCGCGCAGGAGTGCTTGAAACTACCTTTAAAGAAGAGACGGAAACAGACCTTTTCGGAGAGCAGGCGGTTTTATGCGGAGGATTAACATCTCTTGTAAAAGCTGGATTTGAAACATTAGTAGAAGCGGGATATCAGCCAGAGCTTGCATATTTTGAGTGTCTGCACGAGCTGAAGCTGATTGTTGACCTTATGTATGAAGATGGAATGGCGGGAATGAGATATTCAATTTCGGATACAGCACAATGGGGAGACTTCGTATCTGGACCAAGAGTTGTAGATGAAAGAGTAAAAGAATCAATGAAGGAAGTCTTGCATGATATTCAATCCGGTAAATTTGCAAAAGACTGGATCATTGAAAACCAAGTCAATCGCCCTCAGTTCAACGCCATCAACAATCGTGAAAATGAACATCAAATTGAGGTAGTGGGGAGAAAGCTTCGTGAAATGATGCCATTTGTTAAGCCAAAACGGAAAGAAGTGGTCGCAAGTGCGAAAAATTAACCTATTTGATACAACTCTAAGAGATGGCGAACAATCAGCCGGAGTTAATTTAAATGCAAAAGAAAAACTGCAGATTGCCTTTCAGCTTGAACGTCTTGGTGTTGATATTATGGAGGCCGGGTTTCCGGCTTCCTCAAAAGGAGATTTTTTAGCTGTACAGGAGATTGCGAGAAGCATTAAAAATTGTTCTGTTACAGGACTTGCAAGATCATTGAAAACGGATATCGATGCTGCATGGGACGCACTGAAGGATGGTGCAAACCCGAGACTTCACGTATTCCTTGCGACATCGCCCATTCATATGAAATATAAATTAAAGCAATCTCCTGAGCAGGTAATTGAAACAGCTGTTGAATCAGTTAAATATGCATCGAAGTTCTTTCCGCTTATTCAATGGTCTGCAGAAGATGCATGCAGAAGCGAGCTTCCATTTTTGGCAAAAATCGTTGAAGAAGTGATTGCAGCTGGTGCAAATGTGATTAATATTCCGGATACGGTGGGCTATATTAATCCGAAAGAATACGGAGAGATTTTTCAATATTTGAAATCAAATGTTAAGGGCATTGAGAACGTTATTTTATCAGCACATTGCCATGATGATCTTGGAATGGCTGTTGCGAATTCCTTGGCAGCCATTGAAAATGGAGCAGGGCAAATTGAAGGTACTATTAATGGAATAGGTGAGCGTGCAGGAAATGCATCACTTGAGGAAATCGGCGTTGCCCTCCATATTCGTTCAGATTACTTTGGTGCAAAAACCAATATGAAGCTGGATGAAATCAAGAAAACAAGCGATTTAGTAAGCAAGCTGACAGGTATGATGATTCCGCCGAATAAAGCTGTAGTCGGAAAAAACGCCTTTGCCCATGAATCAGGTATTCACCAGGATGGTGTACTGAAGGAAAAAACGACGTACGAAATTATTTCTCCGGAGCTTGTAGGAGTCGGCACAAATTCAATGGTTCTTGGAAAGCATTCAGGCCGTCACGCATTTAAAAGCAAGCTGATCGAGCTTGGCTTCAATGTAACAGAAGAAGAATCTCTTAAAATCTTTAAAACGTTCAAAACGCTGTCTGAGAAAAAGAAAGAATTCACAGATGAAGATATTGCCGCACTTGTAATAGAGGAAAAAGCAGAAAGAAGCGAGGATATGTTTGAACTTGTATCCCTGCAGGTTCAGTACGGAACATCCCAGGTGCCGACTGCTACAGTTACTTTGAAAAACCAGGAGCAGCAGCTTGTGCAGGAAGCAGCAACTGGCGGAGGAAGTGTAGAGGCCATCTACAATACTCTTGAAAGGTGCACAGGTTTTTCTATTAAACTTCAGGACTATCGGATTCAATCAAACAGCAGCGGCCGGGATGCTTTTGCTCAAGTCTTTGTGAAAGTCATGGTCGGAGGCGCTGAATCCAGCGGCAGGGGAATGGCGCAGGATGTTCTTGAAGCCTCTGCGAAAGCCTATTTGAACGCTGTCAATCGAATTCTCATTTTAAAGGCTCAGGCCCAGGAAAGTCTAAAAGCTACTGTTTAATAAAATCATGAAGGAGGCAGAGATAAATGGAGAAGAAAATTGCATTATTGCCGGGCGACGGTATTGGAAAAGAAGTTATGGATGGTGCTGTGGAAATTTTAAAAGCGATAGAAGAACATTACTATCATCGTTTTCATTTTCAATATGGAATGATTGGAGGAGCGGCGATCGATGAAATGAATTCTCCGCTTCCGCAGGAAACGCTGCAAATGTGCAGAGAATCTGATGCAGTTCTGCTTGGTTCAGTAGGAGGGCCGAAATGGGATAAGAATCCGTCTCATTTAAGACCTGAAAAAGGGCTGCTTGCTCTTCGGAAGGAGCTTGATTTGTACGCGAATCTCCGGCCTGTTGAAACAGTTGAAAGCCTGCTCGATTCCTCTCCGCTTAAACGGGAGTATGTGGAAGGCGTCGACTTCATGATTGTCAGAGAATTAACAGGCGGCCTGTATTTTGGAAAACCGAGCGAACGGAATGTGAAAAACGGGGAGCACACGGTAGTGGATACTCTGTTTTATAAGCGGGATGAAATGGAACGCATTATTGAAAGAGCTTTTCAGCTTGCACAGGGAAGGAAAAAGAAAGTGACTTCTGTTGATAAAGCGAATGTTTTAGAATCAAGCCGAATGTGGAGGGAAGTTGCTGAAAAAGTTGCAATGAAATTCCCTGATGTAGAGCTTCAGCATATGCTTGTCGATCATGCAGCGATGGCGCTTATTCATAATCCAAAACAATTTGATGTGATTGTAACGGAAAATATGTTTGGTGATATTTTAAGCGACGAGGCTTCCATGCTTACAGGATCCCTTGGTATGCTGCCATCAGCTAGCTTGAGTGCAACAGGACTCCATCTTTATGAGCCCGTTCATGGCTCTGCTCCTGATATTGCGGGTGAAGACAAAGCAAATCCTGTCGCCATGATTTTATCAGCAGCTATGATGCTGAGACACTCCTTCCAAATGGAAGAAGAGGCGGAAGTGATCGAAAATGCTGTCAAACATGTACTGGATTCAGGCAAAAGAACGGCCGATTTAACAAGAAAAGGAGAAACACCGCTTTCTACTACCAAGCTTGTTGAAGAAATTAAAGCAGCACTAGCGGATGATCATGCCATTTTTAACATTATGGAAGCTTATGCATAACTTTTTCGGCGCTTTTCATCTATATGAAAAGCGCCAATCTTTTAAACTTTAAAGGGGGTATTCATTTGAAAGCCAGAACAATAGTAGAAAAAATATGGGATGATCATGTTGTCTGCCGGAAAGATGATCAGCCAGATCTTCTGTATATAGATCTGCATCTGATTCATGAGGTCACCTCCCCACAGGCGTTTGAAGGTTTAAGACAGAACGGAAGAAAGGTAAGAAAGCCTGAAAATACGTTCGCTACCATGGATCATAATATTCCAACGGTTAACCGATTTGAGATTAAAGATGAAGTTGCAAAACTTCAGGTAAGCGCACTTGAGGCCAATTGCCGTGAATTTGGAATCAGGCTTGCTGACCTGGGTAGTACAGATCAGGGAATTGTGCATGTAATCGGACCTGAGCTTGGACTTACGCTGCCTGGTAAAACAATTGTTTGCGGAGACAGTCATACATCTACACATGGCGCCTTTGGGGCCCTGGCATTTGGAATAGGAACCAGCGAAGTAGAACATGTGCTGGCAACACAAACGCTGTGGCAGCAAAAACCGAAAACATTAAACATCCATATAAACGGCTCCTTGAAAAAAGGGGTAACAGCAAAAGATGTTATTTTATATATAATCGGTTCTTTCGGGGTGCGCTTTGGAACTGGATATGTCATTGAATTCACAGGTGAAGCGATTGAAAAGATGTCCATGGACGAACGGATGACTGTCTGCAATATGTCAATTGAAGCGGGAGCGCGTGCAGGACTCATTGCTCCGGATGAAACAACATTTGCATATATTGAAGGCAGGCAATTTGCACCAAAGGGAGAAGACTTGAAGGAGGCAATTGCCTATTGGCAAAACCTGAAGAGTGATCCAGGGGCAGAATATGACGATAAAATCGCCATTGAAGCTGCCGATATATCTCCAATGGTTACTTGGGGAACGAATCCAGGCATGGCTGTAGCTGTTGATCAAAAAGTGCCGAACACAAGCATGTTCAATAAGGTTGAAGAGAAGCAGGAAGCGGAGAGAGCTTATTTCTATATGGGGCTTGAACCAGATACCAGGGTACAGGATATTGAAATAGATTATGTGTTTATCGGATCCTGCACAAATTCTAGAATAACAGATCTGCGTCAGGCTGCAGATGTTATTCTGGATAGACAGGTAAATCCATCTGTAAGAGCGATCGTCGTTCCCGGTTCTCAAAAAGTAAAGCTTCAGGCAGAAGAAGAAGGCCTTCATCATATTTTTATTAACGCAGGATTTGAATGGCGTGAATCAGGCTGCAGTATGTGTTTAAGCATGAATGATGATATTGTGCCTGAAGGGAAACGTTGTGCTTCAACGTCAAATCGAAATTTTGAGGGACGACAGGGAAAAGGGGCCAGAACACATCTTGTCAGTCCGGCCATGGCTGCAGCGGCAGCGATTTACGGCAGATTTGTAGATGTCAGAGAACTTACGGGAGGGATTGCAAGTGGAAGCATTTCAAGTGCACAAAGGTAAACTTGCTGTTTTAAACAGGTCGAATGTCGATACAGATCAGATTATTCCGAAGCAGTTCTTAAAAAGGATTGAACGGACCGGATATGGGAGATTTGCTTTTTTTGACTGGAGATATTTAAATGACGGCACAGAAAATCCTGAATTCGAACTGAATAAGCCTGAAGCAGCAGGTGCAAGCATCTTAGTTGCAGGAGAGAATTTCGGCTGCGGATCATCCAGAGAGCATGCTCCTTGGGCACTTGGGGATTATGGATTCAAAGTCATCATTGCTCCATCTTTTGCAGACATTTTTCATCAAAATTGCCTGAAAAATGGATTGCTTCCTATTAGAGTAGAAGAACATTTTCATCAGCAGTTAATGGAGAAGAACTCAAATCCTCAATTTGAGTGCACGATTGACCTTGAAAAGCAAGAAATTCGCGATGGAGAAACGGTTCTTTATACGTTTACGGTCGATCCATACTGGAAAGATATGCTGCTGAACGGACATGATGAAATTTCACTTACTTTCATGTATGAAGAACAGATTGCGGATTATGAAAAATCAAGAAGAGTCTGGATGCCGTAAATCCGGGCTCTTCTTTTCTTGTTTTCTAAACCGTCCATTGGTACACTTGTAGGCAAATAGCAAGCCGGAGATGATCCTATAATGATGGATGGAAAAAAACAGAGAAAAGTTATTCCCTTTCCTAACTTAAGCGAGCGTTTAGTTGATAAAGGATTGGAAGCGCTGAAAAATAAACAGTTTAAAGAAGCACTCTCCCTCTTTTATGAAGTGCTGGAGCTTGGAGAGGAAAGGGCTGAAATTCATCTCGGAATCGCATTATGCCTGATGGAGCTTGGAGAGCTTGAAGAAGCAAAGTCCGTTTGCCGAAAAATGCTCCACGAAGATATCGGAGACTATTTTACCGTGCTGCAGGTTTATTTGACGGTCCTTATTCAGCTTAGACAATACAGCGAGGTGCAGCAGACGATAGAGGCTGTGCTTCAGGAAAATCACCTGCCTCACGATCAGGCCGAGCATTTTTACAAGCTTCTTGATTTCAGCCGGAAGATGACGGAGGACGAAGATTTTCCGATTGATGATGACGAGGAAGATGAAAGCTATACAGAACCGAGAAATTTGCTTGATACGATAAATCAGCAGGTGGCCTATGTTCAATCCTTAAAAGACCGCAATGTATCAAGACACATGCAGCAGCTTCAATCTATCTTAAAGAATGCAGGAAGCCATCCTGTTGTTCAATCAATGATTCTTCATTTGCTTATGGAGAATGAGGTGGCAAAAGAAGTGAAAATTGTTAAGTTCGGCAAAACGATGTCGATGATTCCTGCAGAGCTTGAAGACCTAACAGAGCTTCCTTTTACCAAGAAAGTCCTGAATGTGCTGGATGATATTCTTGGTCAGGAGAATCCTGCTCTGTTTGAAGCAGTAAAAGAAGTATGGATCCGTCATTTGTATGTGTTATTTCCATTTTTGCCTGAACCTGCCGAAGCGAGGCTGTGGGCAGCTGCTCTTCATTATGCCGGCTATGAAATGCACGGCATTGCAGCGCCTGCAGAAGAAGTCAGCTATTTATATGAAGTAAAAGAAAATAGGCTTATTGAAGCAGCAAGAAAAATTTATGAAATAGAAGAAATTTCTTATTTGCAAATCTAACGTAAATGTTGAAAGGAATTTTTTCTATGTTATAATAAAATGGTTGTAAAATGATGATCAGCCGTATAAAAGGGAATGTATCCTTATGCGCGCAGACATCATACACTACACTGGCCGATTTAGTAAATCATCTACATAGGGGTATAACAAAGGAAGCACTTGTTTAAAATGGACAAGGCATACTTTGCCAAACCTAACCTAGATTATGTCACTATTTCAATAGATTTTTTGGAGGGAAACATATGTCTGCAAAATGGGAAAAGTTAGAGGGTAATCAAGGCGTTCTGACAGTAGAAGTTGATGCGGAAACGTTCAGCAAAGCCCTTGATGAAGCATTCAAAAAAGTATCAAAGCAAGTAAATATTCCAGGATTCCGCAAAGGTAAAGTACCACGCGGAATGTTCGAACAGCGTTTTGGCGTAGAGTCACTTTATCAAGATGCTTTAGATATCATTCTTCCTGAAGTATATCCTCAAGCAGTTGAAGAAGCTGGCATCGATCCAATCGACCGTCCTGAAATCGATGTTGAACAAATCGAAAAAGGCAAAAATTTAATTTTCACTGCTAAAGTTGTTGTGAAACCAGAAGTGAAATTAGGCGAATACAAAGGCCTTGAAGTAGAAAAAATGAATGCAGAAGTATCTGAAGAAGATGTGGATGCTGAAATTAAAACATTGCAGGAGCGTCATGCTGAACTTGTTGTTAAAGAAGAAGGCGCTGTTGAAAATGGCGATACAGTCGTAATCGATTTCGAAGGATTCGTCGACGGCGAAGCATTCGAAGGCGGCACAGCTGAAAACTATACACTTGAAATCGGTTCTGGCTCTTTCATTCCTGGCTTTGAAGATCAGCTTGTAGGCCTCGAGGCTGGCGGAGAAAAAGACGTTGAAGTAACATTCCCTGAAGAATACCACGCTGAAAACCTTGCTGGAAAGCCGGCAACTTTCAAAGTGAAGCTTCATGAAATCAAAGCAAAAGAACTTCCTGCTTTAGATGATGAATTTGCTAAAGACGTAGATGAAGAAGTGGAAAGTCTAGAAGCTTTAAAAGCTAAAACAAGAACCCGCCTGGAAGAAACTAGAAAAGCGGAAGCGGAAAACACACTTCGTGACTCACTTGTAGACAAAGCTTCTGACAATGCAGAAGTTGATATCCCTCAAGTATTGATCGAAAACGAAGTTAACCGCATGATGCAGGAGTTCGAACAGCGTCTTCAAGCACAAGGCATGAATCTTGAGTTATACTTCCAATTCTCTGGTCAAGATGAAGATGCATTAAAAGAGCAAATGAAAGAAGATGCTTCTAAACGCGTGAAGTACAATTTGACTCTTGAAGCAATTGTTAAAGCAGAAAACATCGAAGTTACTGATGAAGAAGTAGATGCTGAGATTGCTAAAATGGCTGAATTGTACAACATGCCTGTTGAAAACATCAAGCAAGCTCTTGGATCTTTAGAAGGATTAAAAGAAGATCTTAAAGTGCGCAAAGCAGTCGACTTCCTTGTTGAAAACAGCAAAGAAGCTGCATAATAAATAGGAAAGAAACAAGGCGCGAAATGATTCGTGCCTTGTTTTGCAAAATAGATTTATTTTTAATTGCATTGGGTACTATATAATTACCGGATGCTACATACATATATGGTTAAGAAAAAGATTCATTTTTTTGCGGGAGCAAGGATTTTGAAGCCAAAGAGCGAATTATATATACAAACACTCTAATCTGCACAGGCAGAGTGGTTTTATTTCCTGTACTCTACATACTTATGGTACAATGCAATACATACCAATTTTTCAGACTTTAACCGCTTCGGACCAGCGGTTAAGGTAAGTTGCGTGATATTCATTCCCATTACCTTTATACTTAGGAATAAGAAAGATAATCCATCCAGAGCAGCTTCTCCTATAGATGAAGATGTATGGGTACTTTGATGATACAAAGATATAAGGGGTGAAAACATGTTTAAATTTAATGACGAAAAGGGTCAGCTGAAGTGTTCGTTTTGCGGTAAAACTCAAGACCAGGTTCGTAAATTAGTTGCTGGACCAGGTGTCTATATATGTGACGAGTGCATTGAATTATGCACAGAGATCGTTGAAGAAGAACTGGGAACAGAAGAAGAAGTTGAATTTAAAGATGTTCCTAAGCCGAAAGAAATTCGCGAAATATTAGACGAATATGTCATTGGGCAGGAACAAGCGAAAAAGAGCCTTGCTGTAGCTGTTTATAACCACTACAAACGCATTAATTCCAACAGCAAGATTGATGAAGTAGAGTTATCAAAGAGTAACATCGCGATGATTGGGCCGACAGGAAGCGGAAAAACGCTCCTTGCTCAAACATTAGCCCGCATTTTGAATGTTCCTTTTGCTATTGCTGATGCTACATCTTTAACGGAAGCTGGATATGTTGGGGAAGATGTTGAAAACATTCTTTTAAAATTAATCCAAGCTGCTGATTATGATGTAGAAAAAGCTGAAAAAGGCATTATTTACATCGATGAAATTGATAAAGTTGCCCGCAAGTCTGAAAATCCGTCGATTACACGTGATGTTTCAGGTGAAGGTGTGCAGCAGGCACTTCTTAAAATTCTTGAAGGTACGGTTGCAAGTGTTCCTCCGCAGGGCGGACGCAAACACCCTCATCAAGAATTCATTCAAATTGATACTACAAACATCTTGTTTATTTGCGGCGGAGCCTTTGACGGCATCGAGCAAATTGTTAAGCGCCGTTTAGGCCAAAAGGTTATTGGCTTCGGCTCTGACAAAAAAGATGATGAGCTTGACCAAAAAATGCTTCTTTCAAAAGTGCTTCCGGAAGATCTTCTGCGTTTCGGACTTATTCCGGAATTCATTGGCCGTCTGCCGATTATTGCAAGCCTTCAGCCATTAGATGAAGAAGCACTGATTGAAATACTGACAAAACCGAAGAATGCTCTTGTAAAGCAATATCAAAAAATGCTTGATTTAGATGGCGTAGAACTTGAATTTGAAGAGAATGCGCTGATGGAAATTTCTAAAAAAGCAATTGAACGCAAAACAGGGGCGCGCGGACTTCGTTCTATTATTGAAGGACTCATGCTTGAAGTCATGTTTGAGCTTCCATCACGCGATGATATTACGAAATGCATCATTACTGCTGAAACAGTCACAGATAAAGTACCGCCTAAGCTGGTACTGACTGACGGCACAGTTATTGAAGAAGATACGAAAACTTCTGCTTAATATTGAAAGCCTTGCGGGATTATCCGCAAGGCTTTTTAAATTTGAAAGACTGCTTTTTTTATACATTAATATCGTAATTATAGTTAGGATAATCACGTTTATTCCGCAACACCCTCGGAGATACTAGCTTATAAACATGACATCGCAGTAGGAGGGACCACTATGAGCTGGACTGGAATTGCATTATTTGTGCAACTGTTTTTCGGGGTCATTATTGGCTTGTACTTTTGGAACTTATTAAAAAATCAGCGTACACAAAAGATATCAATCGACCGCGAATCACGGAAAGAGATGGAGCAATTAAAAAAGATGAGATCGATTAAATTATCGGAGCCTCTGGCAGAAAGAGTTCGCCCTAAAAGCTTTTCAGATATTGTAGGCCAAGAAGACGGAATCAAGGCGCTTAAAGCAGCCTTATGCGGACCCAATCCTCAGCATGTAATCATATACGGTCCTCCAGGAGTGGGCAAGACTGCGGCTGCAAGACTTGTGCTTGAGGAAGCGAAAAGAAATATGAAGTCACCATTTAAACCTGCAGCGGTTTTTATTGAATTAGATGCAACAACAGCTCGGTTTGATGAAAGAGGAATTGCAGATCCTCTTATTGGTTCTGTACATGATCCTATTTATCAGGGGGCAGGTGCGATGGGCCAGGCGGGTATTCCCCAGCCCAAGCAGGGTGCTGTGACGAATGCGCACGGAGGCGTACTTTTCATAGATGAAATAGGTGAACTGCATCCGATACAGATGAACAAACTGCTGAAGGTTTTAGAAGACCGTAAAGTCTTTTTAGAAAGTGCCTATTATAGCGAAGAGAATACACAGATTCCAAACCACATTCATGATATTTTTCAAAACGGACTGCCGGCAGATTTTCGTTTAATTGGGGCAACGACCAGAACGCCAAACGAAATTCCTCCTGCAATCCGCTCACGGTGTCTGGAAGTCTTCTTCAGAGATTTGGAGCAGGCTGAGCTTGCGGTTGTAGCAAGGAAAGCAGCAGTCAAAGTAAATATGAAAGTAAGCGAGCCGAGCATAGCAACATTAACTTCATATGTTAGAAACGGACGCGAGGTTGTCAACATGATGCAAATCGCAGCAGGCATGGCGATGACAGAAGACCGAACAGAAATCACGATGCAGGATATTGAATGGGTGGTAAGTTCAAGTCAGCTTACACCGAGATATGATAAAAAGATCTATGCGGATGCAAAAGTCGGTCTCGTCAATGGACTTGCTGTTCATGGTCCGAATTCAGGTTCCCTGCTTGAAATAGAAGTAACGGTCATTCATGCCAAAGATAAAGGCAGCATTAATATCACAGGTATTGTGGAAGAAGAGAGCATCGGAGACAGAGGCAAATCGGTCAGAAGAAAAAGCATGGCTAAAGGTTCAATTGAAAATGTCATAACTGTCTTGCGGTCAATGGGCATAAAAGCAGATGATTATGATATCCATGTAAACTTCCCTGGAGGCATACCTGTAGACGGACCTTCAGCGGGAATTGCGATGGCAACAGGCATTTTTTCGGCTATACACAAAATTCCAGTCGATCATACTGTAGCCATGACAGGAGAGATCAGCATTCATGGCAGCGTAAAACCGATTGGCGGGGTTGTGCCGAAGATTAAAGCAGCTAAGCTTGCAGGTGCGAAAACAGTCATTATTCCAGCTGAGAATATGCAATCGATATTAAAAACGGTTGAAGGCATACATATCATCCCGGTTACGAATTTGCAGGAAGTGTTCGATGCAGCGCTGCTTAATCCTCCAACTGAAGTGCCTGCGCCGATTACATCATTAATAAAACAAGACCTCGGGTAATCTCGGGGTTTTTTAAGTGATATATGAAGTAAAGAATTTTGCTCATTATTATCCAGCTCCATCGCCCAACTCCTCGACCAGAACAAATCTGGAAAAAAAGTCAAACCCGGACTTTTCTGCCGGATTCTTATCTGTCTGCCTGCACTAAACGGATGATTACGCTTTTTTATCACAAGGAAGTAATTTCTTTAGTCTTCTGAACGCGGAAAGGGTATACTACATAAGGTACACGGTTTTGCCGATGAGCTAGAATTGTACAAGAATGAACTCATTATATTATAATGATTGATACTATAGTCATGGAGGTGTATGAAAGTTGGCGAAAAAAGAAGAGAAAATCGTCCCCCTCCTACCTCTTAGAGGATTGTTAGTGTACCCGACAATGGTACTTCACCTTGATGTAGGACGCGAAAAATCCGTACAGGCGCTTGAGAAAGCGATGATGGATGATCATATAATCTTTTTAACAACTCAACGTGATATTTCAATTGATGAACCAACCGAAGACGATATCTTTCAAGTAGGAACATTAACGAAAATTAAACAAATGCTGAAACTGCCTAATGGAACAATTCGAGTCCTTGTAGAAGGCATGCAGCGGGGGAAAATCACAAAATATGTAGATGAGGGTGACTACTTTGCAGTAGGTGCCGACTCCTTAGAAGAGAGCACAGAAAAAGACGCTGAAGATGAAGCGCTCATGAGAACGCTGCTCGATCACTTTGATCAATACATAAAACTTTCAAAGAAAATATCCGGCGAAACCCTTTCAACCGTTACAGATATTGATGAGCCAGGCAGAATGGCAGACATAATCGCATCCCACCTGCCGCTTAAATTGAAAGAAAAACAGGAAGTGCTTGAAACTCTTGATATCAAAGAGCGGTTAAACCGTGTCATTGAAATCATTCACAATGAAAAAGAAGTACTTCAGCTTGAAAAGAAAATCGGCCAGCGCGTGAAACGGTCAATGGAGCGAACGCAGAAGGAATATTATCTCCGCGAACAAATGAAGGCCATTCAAAAAGAACTTGGCGATAAAGAAGGCAAAACAGGTGAAGTGGATATTCTGAGCGAAAAGATTGAGAATGCCGGCATGCCGGATCATGTCAAACTTACTGCTTTGAAAGAACTGGAACGCTATGAAAAAGTACCGTCAACCTCAGCTGAGAGTTCTGTCGTACGCAATTATCTGGAATGGCTTATCTCACTGCCGTGGTCTAATGCAACTGTTGACCGTCTTGATTTAAAACGTGCTGAAACGATTTTGGACGAAGATCACTACGGGCTTGAAAAAGTAAAAGACCGTGTGCTTGAATACCTCGCTGTACAAAAACTGACAAACTCTCTTAAAGGACCGATTTTATGCTTATCAGGACCTCCAGGAGTAGGGAAAACATCTCTTGCACGTTCGGTTGCTAAATCTTTAGACAGGAACTTTGTCCGAATCTCGCTTGGAGGAGTAAGAGATGAATCTGAAATCCGCGGTCACCGCCGAACATATGTCGGTGCAATGCCTGGACGCATTATTCAGGGCATGAAAAAAGCAGGAACCATTAATCCGGTTTTTTTACTGGATGAAATAGATAAAATGTCCAATGATTTCAGAGGAGATCCTTCTTCTGCATTGCTCGAGGTGCTTGACCCTGAACAAAATCATACGTTCAGTGATCATTATATTGAAGAGACCTATGATTTATCTAAAGTCATGTTTATTGCGACCGCCAATAACTTGTCAACAATTCCTGGACCACTGCGTGACCGGATGGAGATCATCACGATTGCAGGATACACGGAAATTGAAAAAATCCATATTGCCAAGGATCATCTTCTGCCTAAACAGCTTAAAGATCATGGATTGAAAAGATCACACCTGCAGATCCGCGAGTCAGCCTTACAAAATATTGTTCGTTACCATACCCGTGAAGCAGGTGTCAGAAGTCTTGAGAGACAGCTTGCAGCGATCTGCCGAAAAGCTGCCAAACAAATTGTTTCAGAAGAACGCAAGAAAATTATTATTACAGATAAAAATCTTGCTGATTATTTAGGAAAGAACAAGTTCCGATACGGTCAGGCCGAACTAGAAGATCAAATCGGAGTTGCAACAGGCCTAGCCTATACCACAGTAGGCGGGGACACGCTCTCAATTGAAGTTTCTTTATCACCTGGAAAAGGCAAGCTGATTTTAACCGGAAAACTTGGCGATGTCATGAAAGAATCGGCTCAGGCTGCGTTCAGCTTTATTCGCTCACGGGCAAAAGAGCTGAATATTGATGAGAATTTCCATGAAAAACATGACATTCATATTCATGTTCCAGAAGGCGCCGTGCCAAAAGATGGTCCTTCAGCAGGAATTACCATGGCCACAGCGCTGGTTTCAGCTCTGACAGGAAGACCAGTAAGAAAAGAAGTCGGCATGACCGGAGAAATCACATTAAGAGGAAGAGTTCTGCCAATCGGCGGATTAAAAGAAAAAACGCTGAGTGCGCACCGGGCAGGATTAACAAAAATCATTATGCCAAAAGACAACGAAAAGGATATTGAAGATATCCCTGAGAGTGTCCGCAATGATTTAACATTTGTGCCTGTATCACATTTGGATGAAGTGCTGCAGCATGCGTTAGTAGGAGAGAATGAATGAAAGTAACAAGTTCCGAGATTGTCATTAGTGCAGTAAAGCCCGAGCAATATCCAGATCTGGATTTGCCCGAAATTGCTCTTGCCGGACGATCAAACGTAGGAAAATCGTCGTTTATCAATAAATTGCTGAACCGGAAAAACCTGGCGCGGACGTCATCCAAGCCAGGCAAAACCCAAACCTTAAATTTCTATATTATTAATGAAGTGCTTCATTTTGTCGATGTGCCGGGCTATGGCTATGCAAAAGTTTCTAAATCGGAGCGGGATGCATGGGGGAAAATGATTGAAACGTATTTCACAAAGCGCAGACAGCTTTGTGCGGCAGTTTTACTTGTAGACCTTCGCCATGCACCGTCAAAAGATGACGTCATGATGTACGAGTTTCTCAAGCACCATGATATCCCGACAATTGTAGTTGCCACTAAAGCCGATAAAATTCCTAAAGGCAAATGGCAAAAGCATATGAAAGTTGTAAGAGAAACACTTGATAAGGACCCAAATGATCCGCTGATTTGCTTCTCTTCAGAAACTGGACAGGGTAAAGTAGAAGCGTGGTCTGCAATTGAGCATTATACAAATTTAAAGAAATAAGATGGAACCAGCCCCGCGGCTGGTTCTTTTTATAGGGGAAAAGAAAACCAGCCGCGGGGCTGCGGCTGGGAGTTCATCATTTAAATTCCTGGTCTTACATAATTTACTTTCTTTTAATAAATAATAAGTAAAAACCTCCAAGAATTAGCAGGACAGGCCAAAATTTCTGGATGACCTGCATCCCTTGTTCTACCCAGCCGAGCCCGTTTATAATCGAGTCAAATGAGTGGAGAAAAACGGCGAGCAGGAGTAAAATGAATCCTTGAAAATAGCCTGATTTGGTTTTTGCTGCCCGCAGCAGCATGCCGAGTCCGATTATTAAGGTAATGGCAGGTGCGTGCTCGGGCCAATTTGGAAAACGTTCAATGCTATGAAAATGAATCCCGAGTCCCAGTAAGAGTATGCCGGGCAGGATGGCGCTGTCATCTTGATCGAAGTGACCGCTAATCAGAAACACCAGCCCAAACAGGATGAGCAATGTTTGCCAGGACTGCTGGTTTTCAAACAGCTCGATTTGAAAGGTTTGCAGAGAGTAGTAAAATCCGATAGCAAGCAGGGCGAGAGCAGAGAAATTTGTCGATTTTTTCATTGATTTTCACCTCTAAATAGAACGATTTCCTTGATTGTAAGCACTTTTTTTGGTATTGTTCAAAGTGGACGAATATGTAATAGCTTTTGCTTTTAAATAGTATCATACCATAGACGAACAAGCTTTCAAGAACTGTTCACATTTAAAAAAAGAGAAAAATGCAGGTCATGGTATAATGGTAATAGTATTCTTGTATGTGGGGTGTATAGGATCATGCATATTTTAGTTGTTGGCTTAAATTATAAAACTGCCCCTGTCGAAATTCGCGAAAAACTAACGTTTAACCCGAATGAGCTCGGAGATGCGATGAAAGCTCTGAAAGACAAAAAGAGCATCTTAGAGAATATCATTGTTTCGACTTGTAATCGGACAGAAATTTATACCGTTGTGGACCAGCTTCATACTGGCCGTTATTATATTAAAGCATTTTTATCAGAGTGGTTTGGAATCGACAAAGATTCTTTTTCACCTTTTTTAACTATGTATGAAAATGATGGAGCAATCGATCATTTATTCAGCGTTTCGTGCGGACTCGATTCTATGGTTCTTGGTGAAACCCAGATTCTTGGACAAGTCCGGTCAAGCTTCTTGCTTGGGCAAACGGAAGACACAATTGGAACGGTTTTTCAGCACCTATTTAAACAAGCCATTACTCTTGCCAAAAAGGCACATTCAGAAACAGATATCGGTGCAAATGCCGTTTCTGTCAGCTATGCAGCAGTTGAGCTTGCAAAGAAAATCTTTGGTGATATATCTAATAAGCATGTTCTTATTCTCGGTGCAGGCAAAATGGGAGAGCTCGCTGTGCAGAATCTTCACGGAAGCGGTGTGCGCAAAGTGACAGTCATGAACCGTACACTTGAAAAAGCGGAGAATCTGGCGATGAAATTCAGCGGCAGTGCGAAAAGCATGAGCGAATTGCAAT
The DNA here is from genome assembly GCA_023823795.1 of Bacillus sp. F19. Taxonomy (NCBI): domain Bacteria; kingdom Bacillati; phylum Bacillota; class Bacilli; order Caryophanales; family Bacillaceae; genus Bacillus; species Bacillus sp. F19. The sequence goes on along the minus strand of CP085710.1, from coordinate 3,829,228 downwards.
CTGCTCTAGTAGAAGCAGATATTTTAATCAGCTCAACAGGCTCAAAAGATTTTGTTGTTACAAAAGACATGATGGCCGGAGTGGAAAAGATTAGAAAAGGCAAACCATTGTTCATGGTTGACATTGCGGTGCCCCGTGATCTTGATCCGGGACTGGATGAGCTTGAAAGTGTCTTCTTATATGATATTGATGACCTGCAGGGAATTGTGGATGCTAATCTTCAAGAAAGACAAAAAGCAGCTGAAGAGATAGGAATTATGGTTGAAGGTGAAATTGTTGCCTTTAAACAGTGGCTCAGCACTCTTGGCGTTGTCCCAGTCATTTCCGCTCTTCGACAAAAAGCTCTTGGTATACAGGCAGAAACAATGCAAAGCCTTGAACGGAAAATGCCAAACCTGACTGAACGTGAATTAAAACTTTTAAACAAGCACACAAAAAGCATCATCAATCAAATGCTCCGTGATCCAATCTTGAAGGTGAAAGAATTGTCTTCAGCTCCTGATGCAGATCACACGCTTGATCTCTTCATGAAAATCTTTGATATTGAAGAAGCGGTAGAAGAGCAAAAACGACAAGAAAACTCAATTTCTTTAAGCAGCTCAAGATCACGATTTGATCAAGCAAAAGCTTCACTTCAATCGTAAGTGAGAGGAATTTGATTTATGCCAGAGATGAGTTTAACAAGAATCAATGAATTAATCATTATTATATATGCGTTTAGCGTTCTCTTTTTTTTCATAGATTTTATTCATAACAACCGGAAGGCAAACAAGATTGCCTTCGGGTTGCTTTCTATTGTTTGGCTGCTGCAAACAATTTTTTTGTTTTATCAAATGTTTACATCCGGAAGATTTCCAATATTAAATATTTCTGAAGGCTTGTACTTTTATTCGTGGGTGCTAGTTACACTATCAGTTGTATTAAACCGTTTTTTGAGAGTAGATTTTATTATCTTTTTTACAAATGTTTTAGGGTTTATTATGCTCTCTATTCATACATTTGCTCCTTCACAGTATGAATCGGCGGCAGTTTCTGGGCAGTTGATCTCTGAACTGCTGTTTATTCATATTACGATGGCGATTCTCTCATATGGCGCATTCACGCTGTCATTCGTTTTTTCGCTGCTTTACTTGATTCAATTCAACCTGCTTAAAAAGAAGAAGTGGGGCAAGCAATTACTGAGAATCGACGATTTGGCAAAGCTTGATCATATGTCATATGTATTAAATGTCATTGGAGTACCGATGCTGTTATTAAGTTTAATTCTAGGGGTTATTTGGGCATATTTAAAACTTCCAAATTTTCACTGGTACGATGCAAAAGTGCTTGGATCCTTTATGATGCTTCTCGTTTATAGTTTTTACTTATACAGCCGCATTGTGAAAGAGTGGCAGGGTAAGCAGGTTGCTTACTTGAATGCAGCATCCTTTTTAATTTTATTGATTAATTTCTTTTTATTTGGAAGTTTATCCCGGTTTCATATATGGGATTCATAATAAATGCACCATACATCAGGCTGAAATTTGGAGGTACTCATTATGCGCAAAATAATTGTAGGTTCTAGACGCAGCAAATTGGCTTTAACTCAAACGAACTGGGTGATCGATCAGTTAAAAAACATAGGGCTGCCTTTTGATTTTGAAGTGCGTGAAATTGTGACAAAGGGCGATCAGATATTAGATGTGACGCTGTCAAAGGTTGGCGGAAAAGGTCTTTTTGTCAAAGAAATTGAGCAAGCCATGCTTGACGGGGAAATTGATATGGCTGTACATAGCATGAAAGATATGCCCGCTGTATTACCAGACGGGCTGACAATCGGCTGCATTCCTTTCCGTGAGGATCCAAGAGATGCGTTCATTTCAAAAAACCATGTAAAACTTTCAGAGCTTCCTGACGGCGCAATTGTTGGTACGAGCAGTTTAAGAAGAAGCGCACAGCTGCTTGCGATGAGACCGGATCTTGAGATTAAGTGGATTCGGGGAAATATTGATACTCGTCTGGCAAAGCTTCAGCATGAAGAATATGACGCTATCATTTTAGCTGCAGCTGGTTTGGCCAGAATGGGATGGAGTCAGGATGTTGTAACAGAATTCTTAGATGCAAATGATTGTGTACCAGCAGTTGGGCAAGGTGCACTTTCAATTGAATGCAGAGAAGATGATCACGAACTGCTTGAACTCTTGTCTCATTTTATGGATGAAGCAACAAAGCTCGCTGTTCAGGCAGAGAGAACATTCCTCCACGTCATGGAAGGCGGATGTCAGGTTCCGATTGCAGGCTATGCTACAGTTGCTTTTGATAACGAAATCTCTCTTACTGCGTTAATTGCCTCACCTGATGGAAAAGAGATTTATAAAGAAAGAATCGTTGGAAAAGATCCAGAGGCTATCGGCAAAGAAGTATCAGACCGCCTGATCCGGCAGGGGGCAAAAGGCCTGATTGACCGAGTGAAAGAGGAGCTTGATCTATAATGGCTCCTGACCTCTCCGGGAAGAAAATTTTAATTACGAGAGAGCATACACAGGCGACCACATTTGCCGAGAAAATTATAAAGGCAGGCGGAGTTCCCATTGTTGCCCCGCTTATCCGTTTTGAAAAGGCAAAGAATGTAAAGCAAATCCATGAGATCATAGACAGCATTAGACCAAAGGACTGTCTTGTTTTTACAAGCACAAATGGAGTTGCTTACTTTTTTGACTTTCTGACAGAACATAAAATACATATAAGCAAATTATCAGAATGCACCTTTGCCGCAGTCGGCAGAAAAACAAAGAAATTAATAGAAGACAGAGGCTTCCCGGTCACCATCATTCCAAAAGAATATGTGGCAGAGCAATTAGCAGAGGAAATTGCAGCTAAGACTAGTACCGCACAGCATATTTTTCTGTTCAGGGGAAATCTGGCCCGTGATATATTAATCAGGAAGCTTACTCAGAAGGGCTTCTCCGTGACAGATGCCGCGCTGTATGAAACAATACATAATATAAAAGATGGACAAACAATCGAGCGTTTACTGAAGCAAAATGAGCTCGATTATATCACATTTACAAGCTCATCAACCGTAGATGCTTTTATGAAAGTAATGAAAAACAAGGATCTGGATTCGCTGCTATCTGGGGTTACTTTGGTAAGCATCGGACCAATCACGCACCAGACCCTGTCCAATTACGGATTTAAGGGGATTGTTTGTAATATATACACAATCGATGCCATGATAAATAGAATGAAAACTCATATTCAATCTGAAAGGAAATGAATACCTATGGATCTTCAATTTACAAGACACCGCAGACTCCGCACCACAAGCAGCATGAGATCAATTGTCCGTGAAACTCACTTGCATGCTGAAGACTTCATCTATCCAATCTTTGTAGTAGAGGGAGAAAAGAAGAGAAATGAAGTAAAAACAATGCCGGGCGTTGAACAGATTTCACTTGATTATTTGAATGCAGAAATGCTGGAAGTATCTGATCTGGGCATTAAATCGGTTATCGTGTTTGGTGTGCCTGATGAAAAGGACGAGGTCGGTTCACAAGCCTATCATGATCAAGGGATTGTTCAGAGAGCGATTACTCAAATTAAAGAAAACTTCCCCGATTTGGTTGTCATCGCCGATACATGTTTATGTCAGTTCACTGACCACGGGCATTGCGGCATTGTCAAAGAAGGCAAAATATTAAATGACCCCACACTAGATCTGCTTGCACGTACAGCCGTAAGCCAGGCAAAAGCAGGAGCTGACATTATCGCACCATCTAACATGATGGATGGTTTTGTTGCGGCAATCCGCCTCGGATTAGACGAAGCAGGCTTTGAAGATGTGCCGGTTATGTCATATGGAATCAAGTATTCAAGTGCCTTTTATGGCCCATTCCGCGATGCTGCTCACAGTACACCGCAATTTGGCGATCGCAAAACGTACCAAATGGATCCTGCTAACCGCATGGAAGCTCTCAGAGAAGCGGAATCCGATTTACTGGAAGGCGCAGACTTCTTAATTGTAAAGCCTGCTTTATCGTATCTTGATATCATCCGTGATGTAAAAAACAACTTCAATGTTCCAATCGTTGCTTATAACGTAAGCGGAGAATATGCCATGATCAAAGCGGCTGCACAAAACGGCTGGATTGATGAAAAAGCGATCGTGATGGAAATGATGATCAGCATGAAACGCGCGGGCGTTGATATGATTTTGACGTATCACGCAAAAGATGCTGCCCGCTGGCTTATGGAACAACACTAATCGTAAGGGAGAATTCTTATGCGCAATTATGAAAAATCAAAGCAGGCATTTAAAGAAGCGCAAGGATTAATGCCAGGCGGTGTAAACAGCCCGGTGCGCGCATTTAAATCGGTTGCGATGGATCCTATCTTCATGGAACGCGGAAAAGGCTCCAAGATTTATGATATCGATAAAAACGAATATATTGATTATGTTTTATCATGGGGACCGCTTATTTTAGGTCATACAAATGATGAAGTGGTTGAAGCGATAAAAAAGGTGACGGAATCCGGCACAAGCTTCGGTGCTCCTACATTAATCGAAAATGAACTGGCAAAGCTTGTAATCGACCGCGTCCCTTCAATTGAAGTGATTCGCATGGTAAGCTCAGGAACAGAAGCCACAATGAGTGCATTGCGCCTTGCACGCGGTTTTACCGGCCGAAACAAAATTCTTAAATTTGAAGGCTGCTACCACGGGCATGGTGATTCTTTATTAATCAAAGCAGGGTCAGGTGTTGCAACACTTGGTCTGCCAGACAGTCCCGGGGTGCCGGAGGGGATTGCGAAAAACACGATTACGGTTCCTTACAATGATTTAGAAAGCGTCAAATACGCATTTGAACAATTCGGAGACGATATTGCAGGTGTGATTGTCGAACCTGTAGCAGGAAATATGGGAGTCGTGCCGCCGCTTCCAGGATTCTTGGAAAACCTGAGAGAAATCACAACTCAATATGGATCTTTGCTTATTTTTGATGAAGTGATGACGGGTTTCCGTGTTGATTATGGCTGTGCACAGGGCTACTTCGGTGTAACTCCTGATATTACATGTCTCGGAAAAGTCATTGGCGGAGGATTGCCTGTTGGAGCGTACGGCGGGCGTGCAGACATTATGAAGCAGATAGCTCCAAGCGGACCAATTTATCAGGCAGGAACCTTATCCGGAAATCCGCTTGCTATGACTGCAGGATATGCAACTTTAAAACAGCTGACACCAGATTCTTATAAAGAATTTGGCCGCAAAGCAGATATACTCGAAGAAGGCTTAAAGGCTGCAGCGAAAAAGCATGATATTCCTATCACATTCAACAGAGCCGGCTCAATGATCGGTTTCTTCTTTACAAATGAAAAAGTAACAAATTTTGAGACTGCGAAAACATCCAATTTAGACTTTTTCTCGAAATTCTACCAGGAAATGGCAAATGAAGGTGTCTTCCTTCCGCCTTCTCAATTTGAAGGTCTATTCTTATCTACAGCCCATACAGATGAAGATTTGAATAAAACCATTGATGCCGCAGAGAAAGCTTTTTCTAAATTAAAGTAAGTAAGTGAAACCTCTGAAGAAGACAAAGTGTTTGCTAAGAAGTGAAATAAATTAAAAATGCACACTTCATTTCAAATATGAAATGAAGTGTGCATTTTTAATTTGATTTCAAACTCTCATAGTAAATCACATTGGCTTGGAGATAAACTCCGAGCCATTTTTTATGAATGATAGCAAAATTTACTTGCTAACTTACTTTTTGCACCTCACAAGTGAACCGTTAAGAAAATGTGCAGGTGTTTGTTTTTATTTCTCTTTATAACCGGATTTCCGGCTTAACCACTTGCTTGAAAAAATAATGGCGAGACCGATTAAGCCGACTACAGCCATCAGCCAGTCATCGACAATATTAAACCATAAAGGGATTTGAATTAAAAAGATCAAAGCAATAATAATAAAAAATAAGGGTTTCATAGAATCTCCTCTGTTTTTTCCTCTAGTATAGCAGGTATCTCATAAAATAAAAAAGAGAACTGTCTTTGGCTGAACTGCACCCCAATTGTTAGACAACATCTAACAATTGAAGGTGCAGTTTTTTTGACTAAATATACGATAGACGAAAAATCAAATGCAGTTTTAGAGTACTTAGAAGGGGAAAAATCCTATAAATCCATTGCTCAAGGAAGAAATGTAGGTTTATCCCCTCTGAAAAGATCTTCACCCTTGGCCTGTTTTACCTTGCCTTTTATTTTATCGCTTAAACCTTGATCTTTTGACATTGCAGATCACTCCTTCCTTTATGTTACAGACTATTTTCCCTGTCAGCGCTCAGTTGAAACACTGACTTTTAGAAAGCATAAATGCACATTTTACCATTCAATATCCCCTGATAGAAATAAGTCATATTCTAAAAATCAATCATAATCTTTGAATCTGGAACATAAACCTTTAATGTCATAGCTTATTTGGTTAGGCCATTGAAAGGAGGAGTTCAAGTTGTCACAGGATCAACAATCATCATTACGGTTTTCTGTTGAAGAATCCGTTTGGTTTCAAAAGGGACAGGAAGTAGGTGAGCTGTTATCCATCTCATTAGATCCAGACATCACCATCCAGGAATTTGACCAGTACATCTCCATTCGGGGTGCACTGCAGTTAACGGGTGAGTACAAAATAGATGAGGATTATAACGAAGAGGAATTTGAATATGCCAATCTCCGGTTTGTAAGCAGTGTTGAAACCCGGGAGGATGATGGCATATCACAGCTTGTTCACCGGTTCCCAGTGGATATTACGATCCCAAGAAATAGAATTGGAGATTTAGAAGAAGTATATGTGACGATTGAATCGTTTGATTATGATCTATCTGAAAGCAGAAATCTGAAGCTTGTTGCAGATTTAGAAATAAGCGGAATTTCAAGTCAGGATTCATTTGAAGAAGTTCAGGAAGAGGAAGAGCACATATATAATCACTCATCTGAAGAAGAGCTTGAGCCGCTGTACCGTTCATCTCAGGCTTTGCTCCATGAAGAGGAGACTCAGGAAGCAAATTCAGAAAGCTATGATGCTGTACTTGCTGAGATCAGCGACACTCCTGAAAAAGAAGAGGTTTATCAGCCTTTTGATGTAGAAGTCAGAAAGCAGGCAATAGAAGAAGAAATCGCACAGCCTGAAATTCATTATAGTGCAGGGAGGCCAGCAGAAGCAGATTTCGAAGAATCTTACTCAGCACCGCCTAAACAAAGTCCAAAAAGCCGAAAAGAAGAAGCGAAAAAACAGGAGCAGCCGAAGGAAACCGAAAACTCTCTGTATTTAACAAAGCTTTTTGGCCGTGAGGATGAAGAGGAATTTTCAAAACTGAAAATCTGCATTGTTCAGCAGGGAGATACAATTGACAGCATATGCGACCGTTATAATATCACAGTGCAGCAGCTGCACAGGGTGAACCAATTCAGCTCAACTGCTGATGTGCATGAAGGGCAGACTTTATATATTCCGGTTTATGCAAACACGCATTAAGATGGACAGACAGCTTGGGGAGGAGTATTCCTCAGCTGTTTTTTTTGTAAGAATCAATTGTCATTCTTTACTGAAAACAGGGTAAAATCGTTCACTTATTCCTTCTTAAAGGAAGGTGAGTTATAGAGTGGTGAGAGAAATTATGGATAAGCTAGCGCCTGTTATCGGCCAATATGATTTAACTTGCGAGTACGCGGAGTCAATCAGTGATAAGCTGACCAAAATCTATGCAAGCTCTGGAGCATCATATGCATTAAAAAGAGTCACAGCAAACCGAAATGGCCATTTTATTGAAACACTTCATACTGCTCATCAAAAAGGATTTTCCGGCTATGTGCCGATCTTCAAAAATAAACACCGCCAATTTTTCACCTCAGATGGAGAAAACTGGTATTACATCATGCCATGGCTTCACAATGAACCTGAAGAGGAGAGAGATGAGCGTCATAAAAACATGTTCAGGGAACTCGCTGTGTTCCATCAGAAAACAGCAGCTGCGGAAAAATTGAATCAGGATGCACTTAAAGTTCATTATGATACGTTATCAAAGCAGTGGGATGACAACAAAGCCGCATACGAAAAATATGTGGAAGAATGCGAAAAAAAATGGTACTTGTCCCCTTTTGAACTGCAGGCGGTTACTTATTATTTTGAAACAGCAAGAGCGACTGATTTTGCGCGGAAGAAACTTGATGAATGGTATGAAATGATGAAGGAAAAAGAAGATACCCGCCAGGTTATTATTCATGGGAGAGCTTCCATTCATCACTTTTTATATGATGAACAGGGTACTGGATTTTTAACAAACTTTGAACAGTCCAGATACTCATCTCCCATTGACGATCTGCTTCTCTTCTATCATCGTACGTTCCATACGTATCCATTTGCAGATGATGATTGTGTGGATTGGCTCTATACGTATCAGCAGCATTTTCCGTTCCGGGAAGAAGAAATGCTTTTATTCATTTGCTATCTTGCATACCCGGATTTTATCTACAGAAATTTGAAAAAACATATGAATGAGTCAAACCGGAGTGTCCCTCAGCTCAAACGGAATCAGGATCTCACCAAAGCCTACTGGACTTTTAAAAACATTGAATATTTTGTTATGAAAGTGACGCAAATTGAAGAGAATAAAAAAATAGAGGCAGAGCAATCATCATAAAAAAATCCCAATCATCTCTTTGATTGGGTTCTTTAAATCCACTCCATGTGAAGGGCTAATCCAAGCAATATCAACAGAGATAAAAGAATCAGATCTACTGGAGACGGGAAGATCAAGGTCCGTACCGTCTGGAAAATCGTAATCGGAACGATGAACTGGCCTGCGATTACTTTAAACTGCTTTACCCATGGTGACATATTGTAGTAATTAATTTTTCTGCGCATATAAATTCTCCTAACCTGATGGTTCATGCTAACAAGATATGTGCATTTACCCAAATTTGTGATTCTTGTGAATAAAGCGAAGGAAATTTGGAGAAGATGATTGACGTAAAATGATAAGATTGTATACAATAATACATATATGCTTTTATTAAAAAAATCAACATACATTGACAGGGAAGAGTAAAGCAGAAAGCTGTTTTTAGAGAGAGAAATCATGTGCTGAAAGATTTCTTAAACTAGCTCGCTTGAAGGTCGCCCTTGAGTAATTCTCTTGAAAACTTGCAGTAGAGAGAATCGGCATGAACGCCGTTATCCCATTTGAGAGCATAGGCTTATTTTTGCCTATGAAAAAAGGTGGCACCGCGAAATCAACTCCTTTCGTCCTTTTATTGGATGATTGGAGTTTTTTTATTGTTTCATCACCGGTTTATTTTTAAGGAGGAAGAAAAATGGAGAACAATGAACAAACACTCTCTACAAAATATGATCCGCAGGCAATTGAGCGTGACCGCTATGAGTTCTGGCTGAAGGGCAAATACTTTGAAGCGACCAATGACCAGGAAAAACAGCCTTATACTATCGTTATTCCGCCGCCTAACGTTACGGGCAAGCTTCATCTTGGGCACGCGTGGGACACAACGCTTCAAGACATTGTAACCCGCATGAAAAGAATGCAGGGCTATGACGTACTATGGCTTCCGGGCATGGACCATGCAGGAATTGCCACTCAGGCAAAAGTAGAAGGCAAGCTGCGCGAGGAAGGCAAATCACGCTATGATCTTGGACGGGAAAAATTCGTTGAAGAAACATGGAAGTGGAAAGAAGAGTATGCATCTCATATTCGTACTCAATGGTCTAAACTTGGGCTTGGACTTGATTACTCCAGAGAGCGTTTTACTTTAGATGAAGGTTTATCAAAAGCGGTAAATGAAGTATTTGTATCTCTATATAAAAAAGGACTTATTTACCGCGGTGAATATATTATCAACTGGGATCCACAAACGAAAACGGCTTTATCGGACATTGAAGTTATCTACAAAGATGTTCAAGGCGCTTTTTACCATATGCGCTATCCTCTTTCTGACGGATCAGGACATATTGAAATCGCTACAACCCGTCCTGAAACAATGCTTGGCGATACAGCAGTTGCCGTTCATCCGGAAGATGACCGCTACAAGCATTTGATCGGAAAAACAGTTATTCTTCCAATCGTTGGCCGCGAGATTCCGATTGTCGGCGACGACTATGTGGATATGGAATTTGGATCAGGGGCAGTTAAAATTACGCCTGCACATGATCCGAACGATTTTGAAATCGGAAACCGCCACGACTTAGAACGTGTTCTTGTTATGAATGAAGACGGAACAATGAATGCTAACGCAGGAAAATACAATGGTCTTGACCGTTTTGAATGCCGCAGGCAAATCGTTAAAGACCTTCAAGGTATGGATGTTTTATTCAAAATTGAAGAGCATCTTCATTCTGTAGGACACAGTGAACGAAGCGGCGCAGTTGTTGAACCATATCTTTCAACACAATGGTTTGTTAAAATGCAGCCGCTTGCTGATGCAGCAATCGAGCTTCAAGGCAAAGAAGAGAAAGTAAACTTTGTGCCAAACCGATTTGAAAATACGTATATGCGCTGGATGGAAAATATCCGTGACTGGTGTATTTCAAGACAGCTTTGGTGGGGACACAGAATTCCGGCTTGGTATAACAAAGAAACAGGTGAGGTTCATGTCGATCACTCACCGCCTGCAGATCTTGAAAACTGGGAGCAGGATACAGATGTTCTTGATACGTGGTTCAGTTCTGCGCTATGGCCGTTCTCGACAATGGGCTGGCCTGACACAGAATCGATCGATTATCAGCGCTTCTATCCGACAGATGTGCTCGTAACAGGATACGATATTATCTTCTTCTGGGTTTCACGCATGATTTTCCAGGGTCTTGAATTTACAGGTCAGCGTCCATTTAAAGATGTGCTGATTCACGGGCTTGTACGCGATGAGCAAGGCCGCAAAATGAGTAAATCTCTTGGAAACGGCGTTGATCCAATGGAAGTAATCGAGAAATATGGCGCAGATTCATTGCGCTACTTCCTGTCTACAGGAAGCTCTCCGGGCCAGGACTTGCGTTTCAGCTATGAAAAGGTAGAAGCGACTTGGAACTTTGCAAATAAGATCTGGAATGCTTCACGCTTTGCTTTAATGAACATGGATGGCCTGAAATATGAAGAGATCGATATCAGCGGAGAAAAATCAGTAGCGGACAAATGGATTCTTACTCGATTAAACGAAACAATTGAGCATGTGACCAAGCTTGCTGATAAATATGAATTCGGTGAAGTAGGCCGCCTGCTTTATAACTTTATCTGGGATGATTTCTGTGACTGGTATATCGAAATGGCGAAGCTTCCGCTATATGGGGAAAATGAAGAAGCGAAGAAAACAACTCGTTCCATTCTTGCATATGTTCTTGATAACACAATGAGACTTCTTCACCCATTCATGCCTTTCATTACCGAGGAAATATGGCAGAACCTTCCTCACGACGGAGAATCCATTACAATTGCAAAATGGCCTGAAGTGAATGCTTCATTAACGGACGAAAAAGCTGCTGCAGATATGAAATTGCTTGTTGAAGTAATCCGTTCTGTAAGAAATGTCCGAGCCGAGGTAAATACTCCGATGAGCAAGCAGATTCCAATGCTGATTAAAGCGAAAAATGCGGATGTTGGTCAGCAGCTTGATGATAATCGTGCATACATTGAGCGTTTCTGCAACACAAGCAGCCTTTCAATCAGCACGGATGCAGAATCAGGCGAAAAAGCGATGACTTTTGTCGTAACGGGTGCTGAGCTTATTTTCCCGCTTGAAGGCTTAATCAATATTGATGAAGAAATCTCACGTCTTCAAAAAGAGCTTGATAAATTGAATAAAGAAGTCGAGCGTGTTCAAAAGAAACTGAGCAACGAAGGCTTTGTGAAAAAAGCACCTGAAAAAGTAATTGAGGAAGAACGTGCGAAAGAAAGCGATTATGTAGAGAAAAGAGAAGCTGTTCTTTCTAGAATTAGTGAATTAAAAGGGTAAGCTTTTTAATAGGCTCGGGTTGTGATCGGCAGAATCACACCCGAGTTTTCATGTAAATAGAGAGAAAAGGGGAGATGTTCATGTTTCAAACTTACGAGGAAGCGGTAGATTGGATCCATTCGCGTCTCAGATTCGGCATTAAACCCGGATTAAAGCGGATGACCTGGATGATGGAAAAATTAAATAATCCCCATAAACAAATTCGCGTAGTTCATGTTGCAGGCACAAATGGCAAGGGGTCAACCATTGCATATATGCGCAATGTTCTTCAAGAAGCAGGGTACACGACAGGAACGTTCACATCTCCGTTCTTGGAAACTTTCAACGAGAGAATCAGCATGAACGGCAAACCTATATCTGATGAAGAAATGCTGTTTTTAGTAAATATGATCAGGCCTCTTGCAGATGAACTTGAAGACACGGAGCTTGGCGGACCGACCGAATTTGAAGTAATCACAGCAATGGCTTTCTATTATTTTGGAAGACATGAAAAAACAGATATTCTGCTGCTGGAAACAGGTCTTGGCGGCACATATGATTCAACCAATATTGCAGAACCAATCTTAACAATGATTACAAGCATCGGTTATGATCACATGAATATTCTCGGCAATACAATAGAAGAAATCGCCCTTGAAAAAGCGGGAATCATCAAGGAGGGCATTCCTATGCTGACATCTGTTACAGATGAACGGGCATTAAATGTAATAAAGCAAAAGGCAAAGGACATGAACTCTGCCCTTTATCATGATGCGTTTCCGGTTTTGACTCATCAGCCCCTTCCCAGGGGAGAGAGATTCGAAATGAAGACGCCGTTCAGCTATTATAAAAACCTTGAAATATCGATGCGCGGAGAGCATCAAGTTCAGAATGCGGCTCTTGCAGTGATGGCACTTGATTATCTGCGTTCGGAGGAATTATTTCATATTGACGAGCAGCATATGATTAAAGGACTTTTGCAGACCAGCTGGAACGGCAGATTTGAACAGCTGTCAGAGTATCCAGCGGTCATTGTGGACGGGGCTCATAATAAAGAGGGTGCAGAGAGCCTGACTGCTGCGATGAAGCGTCATTATCACGGCAAAAAGATTCATATTCTCTTTTCGGCTTTAAAAGATAAGGAATACACTCCGATGATTGATATCCTCTCATCAATTGCGGATAGGATGTATTTTACGACTTTTGATTTTCCAAGAGCTGCTTCTGCTAAAGAGCTTTTTCAGGCATGCAGACATGGAAAAAAGGATTTTGAAGATGATTGGAAAGCTGCTTTTCTAAAAATGATGGAAGCAGGCGAAGTAAAAGATGTTTTCCTAGTGACGGGTTCTCTTTACTTTATCTCAGAAGTTAGGCCTTTTTGTCGAAATTTCTTATCGAAAGATTAGGTTGATAGTCCTGAATATAAATGACAGATATCTGAATTTTTGTTAAAATATAAAAATAATAATTTTAAAGATAGGGAGAGGGGGGAACAGTACATGGAAAAAAATCTTAAGATTGTATTATGGGTGTCGTGGGCCATTCTATTTCCGGCAGCTTTATGTGCAGCTTATTATTTTTGGCCGCCGATGATAGCGGGTAATGAACTGGCTATTGCAACATTCCTGTTATTAATGTGTATTGTTTCCATCTTTCCTATTATCGTGAACGAAACTCCTGTTTTTTTCGCTCAGGGTGTTTCAATTTCCGTCTTCCTGCTTTTCGGGCCATTTGTTGAAATTATTCTAATGCAGGTTTCCCTTACTGTTCTTCTTATCAAGCTTCGCGTAGGTTTAAGAGAAATCCACCGCTATCCTACAAATTCATTGATGTTTCTAATCGTCTCTGTTGCAGGGGCTGCTGTCTATTATGCCATTGGCGGAACACATGGAAAAACAGATTTCACTCTTGAGTTTTTATTTAAAGTTATCATATATGCGTTCACAATTTGCCTGACAAATCACTTTTTTCTTCAGCATGTGATCAGAGGCTTTTTCTATAAAAACAAAGAAGAATTTTTTTCGAAGGATTTTTTATGGGAGATTTTCACGACGCTCATGTTCCTGCCGGTGGGAATAATGCTGTACATATTATATGCAGATTTAGGTTTAGAAGCTTTGTTCTATGTGGGAATACCGTTCGTCGGAATCTCCTTTATTCTGCTCCTGCTGTCCAATAGCCAGCGATTGAATTCATATCTTCAGCAAGCAAGTGAGATCGGGCATCAGCTTACAGAAAGACTGGAAGTAAAAGAAGTACTGGATGTCTATATTGACAAACTGACCTCCATGATCAATGCGGATTATGCTTATATCATTGATGTCTTGAATGACTACGAGCTCAAAGTTATCAGAAAGCTTGAAAATGGACAGATTTTAACTGGTACGAAAGAAACGCTCTCTGTCCATCTTGGAATCAGCGGATTAGTGTATGCAAAAAAGAAAAGCGTCCTTTACAAAAAAAGGGAACATTGGGCAAAGCTTGAGAAAACGCTGCTGCCTGAAACCATTGAAAGCATGATTGGCGTCCCGATTGTCAGAAACCAAAAAGTCGTAGGCATTGTCGTTCTTGCCTCTAACAAAAAACGGTCCTACGACCATTCACAGCTGATGATTGTTGATTTGTTAACTGCCTATCTCGGCGTTGCGATTGACAATGCAAGAAGCTATGAGGAGACGAAAAAACAAAGTGAACGCTGTGCGCTCACAGGTCTCTATAACTATCGGTACATGGAGAAGCTGCTTGAATCGGAGTATATGAAACTTGGCAGCTATCAGCTGAATCATTTATCTCTCATTCTGCTGGACATTGACCACTTCAAAAAAGTAAATGATACGTACGGCCATCAGGCGGGAAATGAAATCCTGATTGCACTCTCAGACCGGCTTGTAAAGTTTATTGGAGACCGGGGCACCGTTGCGCGGTATGGCGGTGAAGAATTCGTCATTCTCCTCCCAAATGTGGACAAGATGGCATGCTTTGCCTTCGCTGAAGGAATTCGAAAAACCATTGCGAACCGGCCATTCATGATTGACCAGGACATTCAAACCTTCGGCAGGCGACATTCCATCTCAATCACCGCAAGTATAGGATACGCAACTGCTCCTTATGATGCAGAGGGACCGCTTGACCTCATCAGACATGCAGACCGTGCCATGTACATCG